>NZ_JAFCLT010000009.1:0-430134 GCF_018130885.1 Bradyrhizobium sp. KB893862 SZCCT0404 | reverse complement strand
TCGCCTTGACCGGCGAGCACGATGCCGCACTCTTGCCCCTGATCGACCTCTTGACGAACATCACGGTAGATGCCCCGGTCAGGTCGGGGCCTGACAGTGGTGTGTTGTGATACTCGATCTCGTAGGGTGGGTTAGGCGAAGCCGTAACCCACTACGTCTCGATCCGCGGAAGCGGAAGTGGTGGGTTACGCTGCGCTAACCCACCCTACGGCGCCTCCTTCTTTGCTATAGTTCGACTCGAAGCCCAAGCAACCCGGCGGTCGAACAATGCAATCCCCTCCGTCCATCGCCACCAAATCCTTCTCCGACGCAGCCGCAGCCGTCGCCCGCCTCGAAGAGATCTACGAGCGCAACACCAAGTTCCTGCGCGACCGGTTCGAGGCCTATGTCGGCGGCGAGGCCGTCACCACGCGGGTACGGGCCTATTATCCCTTCGTCCGTCTCACCACCGCGACGCATGCGCGGCTGGATTCGCGGCTCGCTTACGGTTTCGTCGCCGGGCCCGGCGTGCACGAGACCAGCGTCACGCGGCCGGATCTGTTCCGCAGCTACCTCACCGAGCAGATCGGCCTGCTGATCCAGAACCACGGCGTGCCCGTGGAGATCGGCGAATCGGCCGAGCCGATCCCGATCCACTTCGCCTATCGCCGCGACATCAACATCGAAGCCGCCATCACCACCAGCGAGAACTCGCCGGTCACGCGCTCGCTGCGCGACGCGTTCGACGTGCCTGATCTCGCCACCATGGACGATTCCATCGCCGACGGCACGTTCCAGCTGCAGGCGGGCGCACCCGAGCCGCTGTCGCTGTTTCGCGCCGCGCGTGTCGATTACTCGCTGCGCCGGCTCTACCATTACACCGGCACCGATCCCGAGCATTTCCAGAACTTCGTGATCTTCACCAACTACCAGTTCTATGTCGACGCCTTCGCGCAGCTCTGCCAGCAGCGGCTCCAGTCCGGCGAGCCCGGCCTCGAGGCCTTCGTCGCGCCCGGCAATGTGATCACGCGCAGCGGTGGTGCCGTCAGCGGCGATGCGCCGGCACGCACCCCGCAGATGCCGGCCTATCATCTGGTCACATCAGGCTATCGCGGCATCACGCTGATCAACATCGGCACCGGCCCCTCCAACGCGCGCAACGTCACCGACCATGTCGCGGTGCTGCGGCCGCATGCCTGGCTGATGCTCGGCCATTGCGCGGGCCTGCGCAACACGCAGCGGCTCGGCGACTACGTGCTGGCCCACGGCTATGTGCGCGAGGACCATGTGCTCGACCGCGAGCTGCCGCTGTGGGTGCCGATCCCGGCGCTTGCCGAGATGCAGGTCGCGCTCGAAGAAGCCGTCGAGGACGTCACCGGCCTCGAAGGATTCGAGCTCAAGCGCCTGATGCGCACCGGCACCGTCGCGAGCGTCGACAACCGCAATTGGGAGATCTCGGGGCCGGAGGTGATCCGCCGCATGTCGCAATCGCGCGCCGTGGCGCTCGACATGGAATCGGCCGCGATCGCCGCCAACGGCTACCGCTTCCGCGTTCCCTACGGCACGCTGCTCTGCGTCTCCGACAAGCCGCTGCACGGCGAGATCAAGCTCGCCGGCATGGCCAGCGAATTTTACCGCCGCCGCGTCGGCCAGCATCTCGAGATCGGCCTCAAGGCACTGGAGCGGCTGAAAGAGCAGGAATCCGAGCGGCTGCATTCGCGAAAGCTGAGGAGCTTTGCCGAGGTCGCGTTCCAGTAAAGGACAATGGAACTGTCTTACGAACGCTGACGTCTCCGTGAGCGCAGTGTCCCGGAATATTGCTGCCGAGGCAGGGTTATCGATTCGTCCGGGGCTGCATGAAGCAGGACAGGAGACGAAGATGTTCAGTGGGATGATCAGGCTCGTCGCACTCGGCACTTTTGCGGCAGCCTTGTTGAGCTCGCCGGCGCTTGCCGCGGGCGGAGGCGGCGGTGGAGGAGGAGGCGGTGGCAGCATCAGCTCCACCGATCCTTATGCCGGCGCCTATTCGGATCAGAAACCGCAGCCAACCTATCCGAAGCGGCCGGGCACGAAGGCAACCCAGAAGGGCAAGAAGCCGGGCAACCAGTCCAGTATCGGCGATCCCGCTTTCGCCGCCGGTTACCGGGCCGCCTATGACACCATCTACGAGCGCAACGACTATGCGGCCGCGATCGCGCAGCTGAAGTCGCTCGGCCATGACGATCATCCGAACGTCGCCAACCTCATCGGCTACTCCTACCGCAAGCTCGGCGACTACGAGCAGTCGAAGGTCTGGTACGAGCGCGCGTTGCAGGCCGATCCGAACCACGTGCTGACATGGCAATATTATGGACTGTGGCAGCTCGAACGGGGCAACCGCGAGCAAGCGCTCTATCACCTCGGCCGGATCGCATCCATCTGCGGCACGGACTGCGAGGAATATCGATCGCTGGCCGCGGCACTGGACAAGCCGACCGGAACGGCGCTCGTCTACTGAGCTCGGAGCGTGGCCGACTGACGAGCGCTCCGTTGAAGAGCGTCGGATGACCGTGATGTCCCCTGGCGCGGGTGGTGACAACGCGGCAGATTTTCAGCATTGTCCCGTTCGGGGGTGCGAACGGGACAATTGGATGCCGCTGACGCGCGACAGGATTATCGGCCACGACCTCGAACGTCTGGCATTTCGCTTCACCATGCTGAACGATGGCGAGGTCGTCGACTGTCAGATCAGCGACGCCGCGATGGACGAGCTCGCAGGCATGCAAGGTACGGAAAGCAGCGCGCGGCAGGCGCAGTTCCTGTCCTTGCGCGAAACCATCGAGCGGATTGCGTCGGATCTCTACGACGAGGCGCCGCGGGTACAGGGATACGTGGTGCGGATCTTCATGCGGCATTTGGGGCGGTGACGTCGGTCGTCGCCGCGGGCACTCGTCCCTCACCGTCCCCCTGAGGTGGCCGCTTCTTCAGCGGCCCTCGAAGGGCGACGGCCCGGCTGCGTCGGGGCCGTACATCCTTCGAGGCTCGCTACGCGAGCACCTCAGGATGACGGGTCAGATAGCGTGGCTGCTCCAATCAACGAGTCACCCCTCCAGCTTCCTCAACAGCAACCGCATCGCCGTCGCCGCAAACACTTCCATGTTCGCGAACCGGTCATTGCTTCCCGTCTCCAGCGTCATCACCTCCGACGCAGGCCCGGTGATCGCCATGCAGCTGTGGCCGGCGGCGTCGCCGTAGCGGTTGCCGGTGGGGCCGGCGGCGCCGGTCTCGGACAGGCCCCAGTCGCTGCCGAAGCGGTTGCGCATCCGCTCGGCCAGCAATTGCGCGTAGGGCTCGGATGACGAACGGAAGCCCTTCATTCCTTCATCCGAAATATCCATCAGCGCGCGCCGTGCCTCGCGCGTGTAGACCACGGCGCCGCCGAGGAAATATGCGGATGCGCCGGGCACCGCGAGGAGGCTGGCCGAAATCAGGCCGCCGGCCGATGATTCGGCGACCGCAACGGTCTGTTTGCGCGCGATCAGCCGGGCTGCGACCTGTTCCGCGATGGCAACGAGCTCTTTCATTCCGTAACTCCTTATTCCTTCGCAACTGAGCCCAGCCTTCCTAGCATATGACAGCAGGCTTGGCCGAGTTGCGGGCGACGGGCAGGCCTGCTTCAATGGCGGAAAGAAAGAGCGGCCAGGCGCCGCTCGCAACAAGACGAGGAAACGTGCGAGGAAACGTGAAGGAGACGTCATGGCGTCCCTGATCGCCGGCGGCATCGATTGCGACGTGCATCCGGCCGTGCCGCATCTGACCAGCCTGCTGCCGTACCTGAACGATTATTGGCGCGATCAGGTGACGACGCGCGGCATGGTCGATCTCGTCTCGCAATCCTATCCGCAGAATTCGCCGATCACGGCACGGCCCGACTGGCGCCCGGAGAAGGGCAAGCCCGGCGAGAGCCTGCCCGACATGCAGCGCCACGTGCTCGATCCCTTCCAGCTCAGCTACGCCATCTGCAATCCGCTCTATGGCGTGCAGATGGTGTTTTCCGAGGACATGCAGGCCGCCTTCTGCCGCGCGCTGAACGACTGGCTCGTAAAGGAATGGCTCGATCACGATTCACGATTGCGCGGCTCGATCGTGATCCCGACGCAAAACATCGAGAAGGCCGTCGCAGAGATCGAGCGCTGCGCGCCGGATCGCCGCTTCGTGCAGGTCTTGATGCTGGTGATGGGCGACACGCCGCTCGGCAAGCGCGCGCTGTGGCCCATCTATGAGGCCGCGCAACGGCTCGATTTTCCGATCGGCGTTCACGCCGGTTCCGCCTATCACAATCCGCCGACTGCGGTGGGGTGGGGCTCCTATCACATCGAGGATTATGTCGGTCAGGCCCAGGCGTTCCAGACCCAGCTCACCAGCCTGATCGTCGAGGGCGTGTTCGCCAAATATCCGCGTCTCAAAATGGTGATGCTGGAATCCGGCGTCTCCTGGATCTCCCCCTATCTCTGGCGGCTGCACAAGTTCTGGCGCGGCGTGCGGATGGAGACGCCGTGGGTCGATCGCGCGCCGCTGGAACTTGTGCGCAGCAACATCCGCTTTTCGTTACAGCCATTTGATGCACCGCCGCAGCCGGAGACATTAATTCGCCTGTTTGAGCATATGCAGTCGGACGAATTGGTCTTATTCTCCACGGACTATCCGCACTGGCAGTTCGACGGCCTGGACGCGCTGCCCGAAGGTCTGTCCCCCGATCTCGTGCGCAAGATCATGATCGACAATCCGCATGCAACCTATCCCCGCCTGAAATGAGCCCGCTGCCAAAGGAGGCAAGGCGATGAATATCCAGTTCCGCGAGAACCAAGAAGCCGCTTCCCCGCTGACCGCCAAAACCGCCATCGCGGACTGCGACATCCACCCGGCACGTACCACCCGCACCGAGCTCTATCCCTACCTCGCCAAACGCTGGCAGCATCATCTCGAAGTCTACGGCGTCCATGCCTATCAGGGCATGATGGAAGGCCCGCCCTATCCGAAGGCCCAGCCCAACGCATCGCGCCGCGACGCCTATCCGCCGGAAGGCGGCCCGCAGGGCTCCTCGCTCTCCTTCATGCAGCAGCAATTGCTCGATCCCAACAATGTGCAGCTGGGCGTGCTCAATCCGCTCAACACCGGGCAGGGCATCCGCAATCACGAGCTCTCCGCCGCGCTGTGCTCGGCCATCAACGACTGGCAGATCGACAAATGGACCAGCAAGGACAAGCGGCTGAAAGCGTCCATCGTCGTCGGCAATGAGGACGGCCTGTCCGCCGCCGCCGAAATCCGCGAGCGCGCCGGCGACAAGAATTTCGTGCAGGTGCTGCTGCTCAGCCGCAATGTCGAGCCGCTCGGCCAGCGCCGCTACTGGCCGATCTACCAGGCCGCGGAAGAGGCGGGCCTGCCCGTCGGCGTCCACGCCTTCGGCTTCGGCGGCAATCCGATCACGCCGTCGGGCTGGCCGTCCTATTACATCGAGGAGATGGTCGGCCATTCGCAGTGCCAGCAATCGGCGCTGGCGAGCCTGGTGCTGGAAGGCGTGTTCGAGCGCTTCCCGAAACTGAAGATGGTGATGATCGAGGCCGGCTTCGGCTGGGCGCCGTCACTGGCGTGGCGGCTGGACAAGGCCTGGCAGCGGCTCAGGAGTGAAGTGCCGCATGTCAAACGGCCGCCGTCGGAGTATATCCGCGAGCAGGTTTGGTGGACGACGCAGCCGATGGAAGATCCTGAGAGGCGCGAAGATCTGTTCGACGTCATCAAATGGATCGGCTGGGACCGCCTGCTGTTCGCGACCGACTATCCGCATTGGGATTATGACGAGCCGTCGCGGGTGCTGCCGGCGGGCGTCAGCGAAGCCAATCGCGAGGCGTTCTATCTCGGCAACGCGAAGAAGCTGTACGGCATTTCCTGATGGCAAGAACTTCCTGATGGCAAGACACGTCATTGCCGCGGTCGACGAGCTTCCGCCCGGCACGCGAAAATTCCTGGAGATCGAGGGACGGCCGATCGCGGTCTTCAACATCAAGGGCGAATATTTCGGCCTGATGAACCGCTGCCCGCATCAGGGCGCCGCCCTGTGCGAGGGGCCGTTGATCGGCCTCGCGCAGTCGAGCAATCCCGGCGAGATCGAATACACCAAGCTCGGCGAGATCATCCGCTGCCCCTGGCACGGCTGGGAGTTCGACATCCGCACCGGCCAGTCCTACTGCGACCCCCGCCGCTTCCGCGTGAAAGCCTATCCGGCGCATGTCGAACCGGGCGCGAGCGTGGTGAAGGGGCCGTATGTCGCCGAGACGATCCCGGTCAGGATCGAGAGCGATTACGTGGTGGTGGAGCTTTAGGTCTTTGCCGCGCCGGCAGTGCGCTCCCGTTCTTACGGGGAGAGGGTTGGGGTGAGGGGCCTCTCTCCACACGAGCGGTCGTCGAGAGACCTGTACCCCCTCACCCGGATTGCATCTGCGATGCAATCCGACCTCTCCCCGCAAGCGGGGAGAGGTGAAGACCTCCTCAATGCCCCGCAACCGGCTCGGCCGCCGTATCATAGGTCGGCACCGCCTTGCCGCCGCCGCGATACACAATCGAAGCCGCGATGATGCCGAGCAGCGCGGCGAACATCAGCCAGGCGCCGGGCGCAGCCTTGTTGCCGGTGTATTCGATCAGCCAGGTCGAGGCGAACGGCGTGAAGGTGCCGAACAGCGCGGCGGCGAGCGCAAAGGCGAGCGAGAAGCAGGTGGTGCGCACATGCGCCGGCACGATCTCGACCAGCGCGCCGAGCATGGTGCCGCTGTACATGCCGAAATAGAACGAGAACATCATCTCGACCGCGAGCAGCTTGCCGAAGGTCGGCGCGGCCACCAGCCAGGACAGCGCGGGGTAGGCGGTGAGGAGCGAGAGCGAGGCGATCGCGATCAGCACCGGCTTGCGGCCGATGCGGTCGGACAGCGCGCCGCCGACCGGGTTCCAGATGAAGTTGGTCACCGCCACCAGCAGTGTGACCAGCAGCGCATCCTGCGTCGACAGCTTCAGCACCGTCTTGCCGAAGGTCGGCGTGTAGACGGTGACGAAGTAGAATGTCGTCGTGGTCAGGATCGCGATCATCATGCCGAGGATGACGATGCGCCAGTTGGCGAGCGCGGAGGCGAACACTTCGCGCGCGGTCGGATGCTTCTTCATGGCGAGGAAGGCCGGGGTTTCCTCCAGCGTACGGCGCAGGAAGAAGATCAGGGGAATGATCAGGCAGCCGACGAAGAAGGGAATGCGCCAGCCCCAGGCGGCGACCGTGTCGGCCGGCATCACCTCGGAGAGGAGATAGCCGAGGATCGAGGCCACGAAGATCGCGACCTGCTGGCTCGACGACTGGAACGAGGTGTAGAAGCCGCGATTGCCGGGTGTCGAGATCTCCGCGAGATACACCGACACGCCGCCGAGCTCGACGCCGGCGGAAAAGCCCTGCAGCAGGCGGCCGATCAGCACGATGACGGGCGCCGCGATGCCGATGGTCGCATAGCTCGGGCAGAACGCGATGACGACGGTGCCGATCGCCATGATGCCGAGCGTGACGATCAGGCCTTGGCGGCGGCCGATGCGGTCGATATAGGCCCCGAGCACGATGGCGCCGACGGGGCGCATCAAGGCGCCGAGCCAGAACACGCCGAACGTGTTGAGCAGCGACGCCGTCTCGTTGGTCGAGGGGAAGAACGCCTTGCCGATCGCGGCGGCGTAGAAGCCGAACAGGAAGAAATCGAACTGCTCGAGGAAATTGCCGCTGGTGGCGCGCAGGATCGCGCCGATGCGCGACTTGATCTCGGGCGGATTGGTTGAGGCGGCTGGTCCAGCCATGACGTTGCTCCCCTTGGAAAGGCGTGGCCGGACCGGAACTCATTTCACGGCAAGGCGACAGATTAAGCTGCGACAATCTGTCCTACCCCTTCCCGCGCGGGGCGGGGGGAGTCAATCGGTTTTCGGGAGGAAACTGATGATTTTTCAGGCCTTATTTTGCGTTGCAGCGACGATCCATTGGCGGAACGCGGCAAGCTTCGGCGCCTCGCGGCGGCCCTCCGGCGCGACCAGGTAGAAGCCGGCATCGGCCGGCAGCGCGATCTTGAAGGGCACCACCAGCCGGCCCTTGGCGATGTCGTCCTGCACGTAGGAGGTTCGCCCCATCGCCACGCCGATGCCGTCGATCGCGGCCTGGATGGTCATGAAGATCATGTCGAAGGTGATGCCGGGCTGCCGCGCGATATCGGCCGGCAGGCCCGCCGCCGTCAGCCAGAGCCGCCAGTCGTCGCTGTTGGCGTTGGAGGTGTGCAGCAGCGGGTAGCCCTTCAGATCCTCCGGCTGTCGCAGCGGCTTGTCCCCGCGCAGCAGCGAAGGGCTGCACACCGGAAACAGCTCGTCCGCCATCAGCCAGTCGGCGCGCAGGCCCGCCCACTGGCCGCGGCCGTAGCGGATCGCGGCATCGACGTTGTCGCGCTGGAAGTCGACGAGGCTCGTCGAGGTGGTGATGCGGACGTCGATGCCGGGATGCTGTTCCTGGAAATCAGTCAGCCGCGGCAGCAGCCATTTCGCCGCGAGCGAGGCCAGTGTCGACACCGTCAGCACCTTGTCGTCGTCCTTGCGGAGCAGACGGTCGGTGGCGAGGCGGAGATCGTTGAAGGCGGCGCGGACGCCCGGGAGGTAGTCGCGCGCCTCCGGCGTCAGCGCCAGCGCGCGGTTCTGCCGGACGAACAGGCGGATGCCGAGCTCTTCCTCGAGCCGCCGGATCTGATGGCTGATCGCGGTCTGGGTCACGTTCAGCTCGCTGGCCGCCAGTGTGAAGCTGAGATGGCGCGCGGCGGCCTCGAACGCCCGCAATCCGTTCAGGGAAGGCAATCTGGCAGTCATCTGGCAGCAGGATGCATGACGTTATTTCATGCGAAAGGGTACAAATTGTCGTTTGTCGCAGCGCACTGGGAGGCAGATATTAGCGGTCAAGTTAGCTCAAGGAGCTGAAAATGTCTACTTTGACCCACAATTCGATGACAAATCATCATGCGCCCGGGCTGATCCAGCAGATCGGCGAGACCCTGCATGTGTGGCACGAGCGTTACCGCACAAGGCGCGAGCTCACCAACTGGACCGCGCGTGATCTCCACGACGTCGGGCTGTCCTGGTCCGACATTGCCTACGAGGCCGACAAACCCTTCTGGCGGGCCTGATTGGCCGCCAGGCCGGCGCCGCCTGATCACAGGGGCGCCGGCGGTCCCTTTTTCCTTGTTCCGTCTTCCTCTGGTTCCCTTGGGGGCATGTGTCATGAGCAGCCTTCGCCTCGAAGATCTCAAGCAGTATTCGGACACGCTGCAGACCCGGCAGGGTGAGCGGCTGAACGTTCGCTTCGTCGAGCCGCGCGACACCGAGGAGCTTCAGCACTATTTCCGTTCGCTCTCGACCCGCTCCCGCTACAGCCGCTTCTTTGGCGCGATCAGTGAATTGCCGAAGGGCCTGCTGCACGATTTCCTCGAGGTCGGCGAGCGCGATCGTTTCACCGTCGTGGCGACCAAGATGGTCGATGGTTTCGAGACCATCGTTGCCGAAGCGCGCTATGCCCTTCATGCCGAGACGTCGACGCTCGAATTCGGCCTGTCGGTTGATGACCGCTGGCAGGGCCATGGCATCGCGACCGCACTGATGAAGAATCTCGAATGCCGCGCCGCCGCGCTCGGCGCCGAGCACATGTTCGGCGACACGCTGCGCTCCAACGAGACCATGATTTCCCTCGCGCGCAAATCCGGCTTCATCTTCGTCAACCACCCCGACGACTGGAAGCTGGTGCGCTTCGACAAGGAGATCAGCGTCGCGCCGAAGGACATTCCCTGCGCGAGCTGGCGCCTCGCCGCCCTTTCCCGTCAGGCCGACAGCCCCTCAGCCTCGGCCTGACACCACTCCAAGCCCGGCCCTGGCCAAGCCAGAGCCGGGCATTTTTTTGCCTTCCCTCAAGCGCTGTCGCTGGTGAAGTCGGTCGAGGTCGCGACCGTGCGCCACTCGGCCAGCTCCTTCGCCACGAAGGCGTTCTTCGCTTCGATCCGTTCCACCGTGTCGCTGCCGAGCGGCAGCCGCATCGGCGGGGTCCTGGCATCGGCGAGCTTCAGGAAGGCCTGCGCCAGCTTGCGCGGATCGCCGCGCTGGCCGCCATTGACGTCGGCCGCATGCGCGCGGGTCTTGCCGACGCTGTCGCGATAGTCGTCGATCTGCATGGCCGTGCGCGACAGCGAGCTTTCGTCGAGGAAGTCGGTGCGGAAGAAGCCCGGCTCGACCACGGTGACCTTGATGCCGAGCGGCGCGACCTCGCCGGCCAGCGCTTCGCTCAGGCCTTCCACCGCAAACTTCGTCGCGCCATAGACGCCCCAGCCGGGATAGCCGGTGTAGCCGCCGACCGACGAGATGTTGATGATGTGGCCCGAGCGCTGGCGGCGCATATGGGGCAGCACGGCGCGGGTGACACCGAGCAGGCCGAACACGTTCGTGCCGAACAACTTTTGCGTTTCGGCCTGGCTGGCCTCCTCGATCGCACCCAGCAGGCCGTAGCCGGCATTGTTGACGAGGATGTCGATGCGGCCGAACGCCTTCACGGCCTGGCCGGCGGCCTCGTGCGCCTCGGCCTCGCTGGTGACGTCCAGCCGTGTGGCCAGCAGCCGCTCGTGAGCGCCGAGCCGCGCAGTGACGGTGGACGGATCGCGCGCGGTGGCGACCACGGCGTCGCCGGCCTTGAGAGCTGCCTCGGCGATCAACGCACCAAATCCGCGCGAAGCTCCTGTGATGAACCAGACACGCATGGTGTTGTCCTTTCCATTTGGGCCCGGCGATGTGCCGAAGCCGATGGGCAAGGTGTAGCGGCTCGCCATAACTGAGATAATCCGCTATATATTCGGTAGGATACTGAGCAAAATTCATCAATGCGGATCGACCCGTCCGACCTCGCGACCTTCCTCGCCATTGCCCGCCACCGCAGTTTTCGCGCCGCGGCGACCGAGCTTGGCGTGACGCCCTCGGCGCTGTCCCATGCCTTGCGGAATATCGAGGAGCGGCTCGGCCTGCGCCTCGTCAACCGCACCACCCGCAGCGTCGCGCTCACCGAAGCCGGCGAGCGCCTGTTCGCCCGCATCACGCCGGCCTTCCGCGACATCGGCGACGCGCTCGAGGACCTCAATAATTTTCGCGGCAAGCCCGCCGGGACGCTGCGCTTCACCGCCGCGCGCCAGTCGGCGCAGCTCGTGCTGCTGCCGATCGTAACGCGTTTCCTGAAGCAATTCCCCGACGTCGGCGTCGAGATCGTGATCAACGATTCCCTGATCGACATGGTCGCGGCCGGGTTCGACGCCGGCGTGCGCTTCGGCGAGACCATTGCCGCCGACATGATCGCGGTGCCGATCGGCCCGCGGCACCGGTTTGCCGTGGTCGGCTCGCCTGCATTCTTCAAGACGCACAAGCCGCCCGCCACGCCGCACGACCTGAATGGCCTGCCCTGCATCCGCTACCGCTTCACCTCAGGCGCGCTCTATCACTGGGAGTTCGAGCGCGGCGGCATCGAGCTCGCCATCGATGTCACGGGCCCGCTGACCATGAACGACCAGGATCTGATGGTCGATGCGGCGCTCGACGGTGTCGGCCTCGCCTACGTCTTCGAGCAGCAGGTCGAAACGCTGCTCGCCAAACGCAAGCTGGTGCGCGTGCTCGCCGACTGGTGCCCGGCCTATCCCGGCTTCTTCCTGTACTACCCCAGCCGCCGCCAATTGCCGGCCGCGCTGCGCGCGTTCGTGGATTTTGCGCGGGCGCCCGCGAAGTAGCCCGGATGGAGCGCAAGCGTAATCCGGGATTCGTGCCGCATGCACAGACTGCCCCGGGTTTCGCTTCGCTCCATTCAGGCTACGAAGGCTAGTCCTCCTCGATCCGAATATCCCGGTCGCTTAGAGCTGTGAGCACTGCTTCGATATCTTCCGGCTTCGCCTCGGCGGATGGCATCAATTCGTTCAGCTCACGGAAAGTAACGTAGCCGGACTTCTCGGCCAGAATGACGGCCTTCCGGACCACCTCAGACCAATCCATTCAGCTCTCCCGAAAAAGGGCTCCTACTATATGGAATGATCGAGTGGTCGGGACAGCGTAGCCTGGATGCAGCGACTGGTTCCCCGTCATCCCGAGGTGCGAGGCATGGGACGCCACGCGTCCCATGGGAGCCTCGAAGGATGTACGGCCCCGGTGTTTCTGCGCTCGGTTCCTCGCCGCGACACTCGGGCCGTCGCCCTTCGAGGGCCGCTGAAGGAGCGGCCACCCCGAGCGACAACGGCTCCGCCGTTGCGCGGGGGGTGACGGTCGGAGAGTCTCGAATGCCGCTACTTCCCCGTGAACACCGCCTTGCGCTTCTCGATGAACGCCTGCACCGCCTCCTTGTGATCGGCAGTGGTCGTGAGGCGAACCAGCCGCTCGGCCTCGTGATCCCGCGCGGTCTCGAAATCGAACAGCACGGCTTCGTCGAGATTGTCCTTCATGTAGCGCAGCGCGAGGCGCGGGCCTTCGGCGAGGGACTTTGCCAGCGCGAACGCTTCGGCCTGCAATTTGTCGCCGGGCACGACGCGGTTGACGAGGCCGATGGTCTCGGCGCGCGCGGCATCGACGCGGTCGCCGGTGAACATCAGTTCGCGCGCCTGCGCGGTGCCGACCAGCCGCGTCAGCAGCCAGGCGATGCCGTAATCGCCGCTGAGCGCGATGCGCGCATAGCCGGTGGCGACGAAAGCGGATTGCGCGGCGATGCGGATGTCGCAGGCCATGGCGATGGCGAGCCCGGCGCCGACCGCGGGACCGGGGAGGGCGGCGATGGTGGGCTTGCGTACCGACACCAGCGCGCCGGTCAGCAGACGCTGCCGCTCCTGCAGGTCGGCGATCCGGTCCTGCAGCGACATCGCCATCTTGTTGGGATCGCGATGCGCGCCCATGCCCTTGACGTTGCCGCCGGCGCAGAACGCCTCGCCCGCGCCGGTGAGCAGGAGCGCGCCGACATTCGGATCCTCGGCGCAGGTCCGGATCATGGTGCGCAGCGCCGGCGTCAATTCGTCCGATAGCGAATTGCGCGCCTCCGGCCGGTTCAGCGTGATGATGGCGACGCGGTCGCGGATGACGCAGAGGAGCTCGTTGGTGCCGGTATCGACGGTGGTTTCCGTGGTCATTGATCCTCCCTGCTTTTGTTGTCTCTTGTAGGGTGGGTTAGCCGAACAGATGTGCGAAGCGCATCTGCTCGGCGTAACCCACCACTTCTGCCGCCGCGGAGATTAGAGAGGTGGGTTACGCCTTCGGCTAACCCACCCTGCGGCAGTCGTGTCTCAAAACTTCTCCACCCAGGGCCGCAGCTCCAGTTCCCAGCTCCAGGCGCTGCGCGGCTGCTGCAGCACGTTCCAATAGCTCTCCGCGATGGCATCGGGATCGAGCATCGATTCCGGCTTGTCCTCCGGCTCGGTGCGCGCGGCGCTTCGAATGCCGCCGTCGATGACGAAATGCGCGATATGGACGCCCTGCGGCGACAGCTCGCGGGCCAGGCTCTGCGCAAGGCCGCGCAACGCGAACTTGCCCATCGCGAACGAGGCCGACTGTGCATAGCCCTTGACGCTGGCCGAAGCGCCCGTGAACAGGATCGCGCCGTGCTTGTTCGGCAGCATGCGTTTTGCCGCCTGCTGCGCCACCAGGAAGCCGCCATAGGCACTGATCGCGATGGCGTTCGCGACGTCGGCCGGCACCTGGTCGACGAACGGCCCGCGGGTGCGGCCGCTGGCGTTGTAGACGACGACGTCGGGCGTGCCGATCTCGCGCTCGACCAGGCCGAACAGCCGCTCGACCTCCTCCGGGTCGGTGGCGTTGCAGGCATAGGCCTTCGCGCCGGTCTCGGTGCAGAGCGCCCCGAGCTTCTCGATCTTGCGCGCGGCCAGCGCGACGCGGATGCCTTGTGCGGTCAATAGCCGCGCCAGCGAGGCGCTCAGGCCTTCACCGGCACCGACGATAAGGGCGATCTTGTATTTCGGATGTTCCATGGCGCGATCTCTTGGGACAGGGTGCGGCTGATCTAAGCATGGATCACGCGGACGACCACCCGGGTCGATCACAATTCCGCAGGGCGAATTGCTCCTTCGCGGCGATCATGCCTCCCTGACAATTTGCGGCTTTATCGGTCCCCGCAGCTGGAGCATGATCGACATCATTCAACGCGGCAAGCGGTAAGAATTGCCGTCGGGCGGAAACGAAGAGGACGATCATGCACAAGCCGGTCACAGCGCAGCCGAAGAATGTGGCGGCCGGGCAATCGGGCCTGCTGGCACCGGATACGTCCGGCATGAATTTCTACCGCGCCGATCCGGCGCTGACGGATCTGCTCCGCATCCATCTGCCGGACAATCTGTTCCGCCACATCGAGCCGCATCTCGATCGGCTCGGCGAGATGGCCGGCGGCGCGCTCGACGAATGCGCGCGGCTGGCCGACCGGCACACGCCGGTGCTGCACCAGCGCGACAAGTTCGGCCGCGACGTGCAATGGATCGAATATCATCCCGCCTATCGCGAGCTGGAGAACGCCGCGTTCGGCCGGTTCGGCATCCACGCGCTCTCGATCCGCAAGGGCATCATGGGTTGGCCGGACAAATATCCCGTCACGGCCAAGCACGCCTTCACGTTTCTTTTCAACCAGACCGAATTCGGCATGGGCTGCCCGATCAACGTCACCGACGGATGCGCCAAGCTGCTGGCGAATTTCGGCGACGAGGCGCTGAAGGCGAAATATCTCGACGGCCTGACCTCGACCGACATGAGCAAGCTGACGCAAGGCGGCCAGTTCATGACCGAGAAGGAGGGCGGCTCCGACGTCGGCACGCTGACCACGCGCGCCGTGCAGGAGGGCGACCATTGGCGCCTTTATGGCGAGAAATGGTTCTGCTCGAATGCCGATGCCAAGGTCGTGATGCTGCTGGCGCGGCCCGAGGGCGCGGGGCCGGGCACCCGCGGCGTCGGCCTGTTCCTGATGCCGCGCTTCCTCGACGACGGCTCGCAGAACCACTACCGGATCGTGCGCCTCAAGGACAAGCTCGGCACCCGCTCGATGGCCTCAGGCGAGATCAAGCTCGAGGGTGCGATCGCCTATGCCGTCGGCAAGCTCGATCGCGGTTTCGTGCAGATGGCCGAGATGGTGAACTCGTCGCGGCTGTCGAACGGCGTAAAATCCACCGCGCTGATGCGGCGGGCCTATCACGACGCCATGACGGTGGCGAAGAACCGCGTGGTGTTCGGCCAGCGCATCATCGATCTCCCGCTCGGCCGTCGGCAGATGCTCAAGATCATGCTGCCGGTCGAACAGGCGCTGTCGATGAGTTTCCTCACCGCCGACGCGCTCGATCGTGCGGAAGCCGGCAGCCAGGATGCGGCGGCGCTGCTGCGCATCCTGACGCCGACCCTGAAATTCCGCGCGACGCGCGATGCGCGCAAGGTCTGCGGCGACGCGCTCGAGATGCGCGGCGGCATCGGATATATCGAGGAATTCGCCACGCCGCGCCTGCTGCGCGATGCGCATCTCGGCTCGGTCTGGGAAGGCACCGGCAACATCGTCGCGATCGATGCGCTCCGGCGTGCGGTCGGCCGCCACGGTGCCGAATCCGCGCTCGCTGCCGACCTGCATGCCCGGCTCGACGACAGCGCCTCGGTGCCGCAGGCTTGGCGCGACCATCTGCGCGGCCTTGTCGATCGCTCAGTCGGCTTTGCGCGCGAGGTCGCGGGCAAGTCCGAGCACGAGGCCGATGCGCGCCGCGCCACCAGCCTGCTCTATCACGTCGCAAGCGCGGTCGCGCTCGCCTGGGAAGCGCATCGCATCCACGAGATGCGCGGCGATGCGCGCCGGCTGCTGCTGTCGCGCCTCGTGATCGACCACCGGGTGTCGCCGAGCGATCCGTTCCGGCTGACGGAAAATGCGACTCAGGCGAAGATCGCGGCGCTGCTGCTCGGTGAGCGCGATGCCTCCATGAGCGAGGTTGGCGAACTGGTTCTGGCAGCGTAGGCTGCCCGCCACCAACCAAAGAAAAGCGATAGGGAGTGCTCGATGAAGGCCGCCGTCCTCCATGAAGTCAACAAACCGCTGGTCATCGAGGATGTCAGCCTGCCGAAGCCCGGCCCGCGCGAAGTGCTGATCCGCACCGCGGTTGCCGGCCTCTGCCACTCCGATTTGCACTTCATGGAAGGCCTCTATCCGCATCCGCTTCCCGCGGTGCTCGGGCATGAATCCGCCGGCGTCGTCGAGCAGGTCGGCTCCGACGTCACCTATGTGAAGCCGGGCGATCACGTCGTCACCTGCCTGTCGGTGTTCTGCGGCACCTGCGACAATTGCACCACGGGCCGCACCGTGCTCTGCACCGACACGACAGTCAAAATGATGCCGGGCGTCTCCAACCGGATGCAGTGGAACAGGTCGGAGAAGCTGCACCAGTTCCTCAACCTCTCCTCCTTCGCCGAGCAGATGCTGGTGCACGAGAACGCCATCGTCAAAATCAGGAAGGAGATGCCGCTCGATCTCGCCGCGCTGATCGGCTGCGGCGTCATCACCGGCTACGGTGCGGTGGTGAACACGGCGAAGGTGACGGCGGGCGAGACGGTCGCGGTGATCGGCTGCGGCGGCGTCGGCATGGCCGCGATCAACGGCGCGCAGATCGCGGGTGCCGGCCGCATCATCGCCATCGACACCAATCCGGCCAAGCTCCAGCTCGCGACCAAGCTGGGGGCCACCGACATCATCAATCCCGCCGACGGCGACGTCGTGAAGCAGGTGCGCGATCTCACCAATGGCGGCGTGCATCATTCCTTCGAGGTGCTCGGCCGCAAGGAGACCGCCGAGCAGGCGTTCGGCATGCTCACCTCCGGCGGCACCGCCACCATCGTCGGCATGATCCCGTTCGGCCAGAAGATCGAGCTGCACGGCTTCGACTTCCTCAGGGAGCGCCGGATCCAGGGCTCATCGATGGGCTCCAACCACTTTCGCGTGGACATGCCGCGGCTCGTCGATTTCTATCTGCGCGGCCGGCTGCATCTCGAAGACTGGATCTCGGCCAAGCTGAAGCTCTCCGAGATCAACGAGGGTTTTGCCAACATGAAAGCCGGCAAGACGCTGCGCAGCGTGATCGTGTTCGACAGCTGAGCCACAACAAAGGTGTCATCGCCCGGCTCGGCCGGCGATGACAGTTCGTAGCCCGGATGGAGCGCAGCGCAATCCGGGACCTTTGCCGCGGATAGACGGACCCGGATTTCGCTGCGCTCCATCCGGGCTACAGGAGAATCCTCACCGCGACACGTGGGCGGACACCGCTAGCCATTTGCCGTTCTGCTTCGCCCAGCAATCGGTGTACCGCCCGGTCGCCTGCTGGCCGTCCGCTGTGGTGTAGCTCGTCGCCGCGTGGATGATGGCGACGTCGCCGATGATGCGGATGATGACGTCGTAGGCGTGCAGGTTGCGGATCGCGATCGGCCGGGCCGTCTGCTCCAGGAAGGCGGCGCGGTCGACCAGCGTCTTGTCGGGGTTGGAGCAGTAGAACTCCGGCGCCAGGATCTCGTCGAAGCGCTTGACGTCGCAGTTCTGCACCGAAGCGACATAGTCGTGATTGAGTGCGGTGAGCTGTTCGAGGTCCCGGCTCATGTTGCTTCCTCCCTGTCATTCCGGGGCGCGCGAAGCGCGAACCCGGAATCCCGACGCTATCTTACTCCGTCATTGCGAAGAGTCCGTAGCCCGGATGGAGCGAAGCGCAATCCGGGGTCTTTGCTGCGGATGGACTGTCCCGGATTTCGCTACGCTCCATCCGGGGTACGAGACCTAATCGTCGAACATCCTGGGCGGCACGAACCCGCCGTACTCCCGCTCGATCAGCTCGGCCAGCTTCAACGGTGTGCGGTCCTCCAGCCACGGGCCGACGATCTGGACGCCCACGGGGAGCTCGTCCGGCGCGAAGCCGGTCGGGATCGCGGTCGAGGGCAGGCCGGGCAGCGTCGCGATGCCGGGCCAGGCGAGCTGATCGGTATAGACGTGCGCCTTGCCGTCGATGCTGATCCGCCGCTTCTCCTGATCCGGCGCATGGTCGTGCGGATAGGCCGGCGTCGGCATAACGGGGCAGATCACCGCGTCGAACGACTTGAACAGCTCGCGCCATTGCGCCCGCAGGCGGGTGCGCCCGTGGTTCGCCGCCTGCCAGTCGCGATGGCTGAGCGCGATGCCGCGCAGCCGTTCCGCGGCGAGGCTGTTGTCGCCCTCGGGCAGCGCTTCGGCCGCCTTCTTCGCGCCCGCGTAGAGGTCCGGCGCGAAGGTCGCACCGAGGAACGACATCAGCATGCGCATGTAGAGCCGCGAGGACGCCGCGAAATCCGGCAGCAGCGGAGAGCTGCGCGCGATCGTCACGCCCGATCTGGCGAGATTGTCGGCGAGCGAGTTGATGGTGCCGCGCACGACCTTGTCGGTCGGCAGCACCGGATCGGTGTCGATGACCAGCACGCGAAAATCCTTCAGCGCTGTGTGGCGCGCCGCCGGCAGTTCGAGCCGGTAGG
The DNA here is from genome assembly GCF_018130885.1 of Bradyrhizobium sp. KB893862 SZCCT0404. Classification (NCBI taxonomy): domain Bacteria; kingdom Pseudomonadati; phylum Pseudomonadota; class Alphaproteobacteria; order Hyphomicrobiales; family Nitrobacteraceae; genus Bradyrhizobium; species Bradyrhizobium sp. KB893862 SZCCT0404. The sequence goes on along the minus strand of NZ_JAFCLT010000009.1, from coordinate 411,552 downwards.
CCAGCCCCGCGTCGATCGGATCGGGGCCGGCCATCACGTCGAGCACCAGCGACAGGTCGGCGGCGCTGCGTGCCATCGGGCCGATCACCGAGAGATCTCGCTCGAACGGCAAGGGCGGCAGTGGCGGCGGCGTGTGGCCGCGCATGGCGACGAGGTTGAAGGTCGGCTTGTGCGCATAGATGCCGCAATGGAACGCCGGCACCCGTAGCGAGCCGCCGATGTCCGAGCCGATCGACAGCGGGCCGTAGCCCGCGGCGAGCGCCGCGGACGAGCCGCCGGAGGAACCGCCGGGCGTGCGGCCGAGATCGTAGGGGTTGTTGGTGGTGCCGTAGATGTCGTTGTAGCTCTGCCAGTCGCCGAGCCCGAGCGGCACGTTGGTCTTGCCGACGATGACGGTGCCGGCGTCCTTGACGCGCGTGACCGGCAGCGCGTCTTCCTTGGCGACAAAATCCTTCTGCGCGGGAATGCCCCAGGTCGTCGGCAGGCCGGCGATGTTGTAGGATTCCTTCACCGTCATGGGCAGGCCGAGCAGCGGCTTGCGTTCGCCGCGGGCCAGGGCCGCGTCTGCCGCGCGCGCAGCGCCGAGCGCGCGGTCAAAGTCCCGCACGCAGATCGCGTTGACCTTGCCGTCGTGCCGTTCGATGCGGTCGATTGCGTCCTGCGTGAGCTCGACCGACGAGACCTTCTTCGCCGCCAGCGCGGCCGACAGCTCGACCGCGCTCTTGAAACTCCATTCCGATTTGGCCACCGCGCTTCTCCTGTTTCTTCTTGTCCAGGGATGATGCGCAGTTTGGCACAATGCCGCAACCGGCGTTTGATGGCGATTGATATGCCGGTGAGGTGGAGCGGACGGAGTCAAGAAGTCAGTGTCATCGCCCGGCTTGACCGGACGATCCAGTACTCCGTGACAGCAGTGATGGAGCCGATGGGCCGCGGCGTACTGGATTCCCCGCCTTCGCGGGGAATGACAGCGAGGGTGAGGCCCTGACGACAGCGGAACGCGACGCGGCCTACGCCGCCCCGATAACAATCCCCACCGCCAGCACGATGGCGCCGCCGAGCACGATCTGGAACACGGCCTGGAGGAACGGCGTGTCCATGTAGCGCGAGCGGATGAAGGCGATCGCCCACAATTCGAAGAACACGACGACGCAGGCGATTGCGGTCGCGATCCAGAACGCATTGGGCCAGCTGTCGGGCACGAGATAGGGCGCGGTGTGGCCGAGCCCGCCGAGCGTCGTCATCGCGCCGCAGGTGACGCCGCGCAGCCAGGGCGAGCCGCGTCCCGTCAGCGAGCCGTCGTCCGACAGCGCCTCCGCAAAGCCCATGCTGATGCCGGCGCCGATCGAGGCGGCGAGGCCGACGAGAAAGGTCTGCCAGTTCTGATGCGTGGCGAACGCCGCCGCGAACAGCGGGGCCAGCGTCGAGACCGAGCCGTCCATCAGGCCGGCGAGGCCCGGCTGCACATATTGCAGCACGAACATCCGCCGCCGCGTGCGGTCTTCCTCGGCGCGCACGTCGGGCTTCAGGATCTCGTCGGTGAGCGCGGCGGCGCGGTTTTCGTGATGCTTCTCCTCCTCGGCGAGATCGCCGAGCAGGCGGCGCACGCCGATATCCTGAGCCTGTTCGGCCGCGCGCGCGTAAAAACGCTCGGCCTCGAGCTCCATGGTCTCGACTTCTTTGCGGATGGTGTCGAGCGGCAGGTTCTTGGTCAGCCAGATCGGACGGCGGCGCAGGAAGCCTTTGACGTCCTCGCGGCGGATCGGCGGCAGATGCTGGCCGAAACGCTCCTCGTAGAGCTTCAGCAGCCGATGCCGGTGGCCGCGCTCTTCCTCGGCCATCTCCTCGAATATCTTTGCCGTATCCGGATAACGCTCGCGGAGGTCTTCCGCGAAAGTCATGTAGATGCGGCTGTCCTCCTCCTCGGAGGAGATCGCGACCGCCAGCACCTCGCGCTCGGTCAGTTCGGCAAAAGTCTTCACAGCAGCCCTGTTGCGTTAGTTTAGAATGATTCTAAACTATATAGGGCGCCGGGGTTCCCGGGTCAAATCAGGCGTTGCGTGCCTTCTGGAGAAAGTCGAGCAGCAACCGGCTCACCTCGGCCGGCTGCTCCTGCTGCACCCAATGGCCGGCGCCGTCGACGAGATGGCAGCCGAGCATCTTCGTGCACCCGCGCCCCTGCATCGCCTCGAACACGCCGGGCCGCTGATAGGTGCCCCAATCCTGCCTGCCGGAGATGAAGCACGAGGGCACGTCGATGCTGCGCCCCGAGAACAGCTGCATCTCGCTGTTGAGCGCGCCCGACGTGCCGTAGCGATACCATTGCAGGCCGCCCTGGAATCCGGTGCGGCCATATTCGGCGCTGTAATAGGCGAGGTCGCTGTCCGGCAGCCATTGGTTGGCGGCGATCGCGGTGGGCGAGGGCATCTCCTTCGCCACCGTCTCGGCCATGGTCTCGCCGGCGTCCATCACATAATAGGTCGGCAGCTTCGCCAGCTCGCCCGCGGACCACGACTTCAGCGGATACGGCTTGTTGTCGGCCCAGTCCGCGCTCTTGTGATGATAATAGGCGCGCAGGAAATCGTGCACGCCCTGCGGCGCATGCTGCATGTCCGCGTTGGCCGGACGCGTCGCGTAGTACCATTGATAGTGCTTGCGCGGACGCGGCAGCGCGGCGAGCTCGCGATGAACGGGGTCCTCGCCCGCAGGCTTTGCGGGCGCGTCGACCGTGTTGAAGGGCAGCGGCGGCGCGCCGCCGAACGGCGCGCTCATCAGCGTCACCGAACGGAACACGTCGGGCCGGATCAGCGCACACCACGCCGCGACCGGGCTGCCGAAATCGTGTCCGGCGAGATCGACCTGCCTGTAGCCGAACGCCGAGACCAGAGCGAGCGCATCGCGCACGAGGTTGAGGAGCGAGAACGGCGAGAGGTCGCCGTCATAGTCGGCGGTCCATCCCGTGGTGCGGCCATAGCCGCGCTGGTCCGGTGCGATCACGTGGTAGCCCGCCGCGGCGAGCGTGGGCATCACCTTGCGCCAGGAGAAGGCCAGCTCGGGAAAGCCGTGCAGCAGGAGGATGCAGGGGCGCCCCTGCGTCTCGAACCCGGCCTCCAGCACATGCATGCGCAAGCCGTTGATGCCGTCGACATAGCGCGAGCGGATTCCGGCGGGCAGGGGGATGTCGGGGAGATGGGCCATTTTGCTTCCTCGTCATGGCGGGGCTTGTCCCGGCCATCCATGTTCTTGTTGGCTGCTCGATTGTAAGAACGTGGATGCCCGGGACAAGCCCGGCCATGACGATGAGCAATCACCGTAGGGTGGGCAAAGGCGCGAAGCGCCGTGCCCACGAATCTTCGCAACGGCCCGGTAACGTGGGTAAGCTTCGCTTTGCCCACCCTACGGGTGCGGTGCCTTGGTCACACCGACTCACACACGAACGCGTTGCCCTTGCGCTTGATCGTGCCGACCGAGGGCGAGGGGAAATGCGCCGTGCAGCACAGCGTGTCCGTGTCGCAATAGCGTTCGAGAAAGCCGCGGCGCGTTTTCGCGGCGGCTGCGGGATCGACGTCGAACTTGATCGACAGCTCCGGATAGAGCGTCTGCAACGGCGAATGCATGAGGTCGCCGGAGAACACCGCGTCGTCCTTGCCGCGGCCCATCGTGAAGGCGACGTGGCCGGGCGTGTGACCCGGCGTCGGCAGGATGCGGACGTGATCGCCGATCTGATGGTCATTGCCGACGAGCTCGTGGCGCTTGGCCTCGACCACCGGCAATACGCTGTCGGCGAAGGGCGGAATCTCCGTCTTCGCATTCTCGGCGAACCAATGGTCGTATTCCTGCTTGGCGAAGACGTAGCGCGCCTTGGGGAAGGTCGGCACCCAGCGGCCGTTCTCCAGCCGCGTGTTCCAGCCGACGTGATCGACATGCAGATGCGTGCACATCACGAAGTCGATGTCACCGACCCCAAACCCCGCGGCGTTCAGCGCGCGCAGATAGGTGTCGTCAGTCTTCATGTTCCATTTCGGCCGATTGGGGCGCGGCTTGTCGTTGCCGATGCAGCTGTCGATCAAAATGGTGTGGTGCGGTGTCTTCACCACATAGGACTGGAAGCACAGCATCAGGACGTCCTGCTCGTCCAGCGCGCGTGCCTGCCGCATCCAGGCCCGGTTCTCGGCCAACACGTCCGGGGTCAGTCCCGGCAGCATCTCGAGCGCCGGGACGAACGATGTTTCCTGCTCGATGACGCGATGGATGGTGAGATCGCCGACCGCGTATTTCAGGCTCATGGTAGCTCCTGCGGTTATGCCGCCGGCGGCACCGAGATCTTCACGGAGGGCCGCTCCAGCATCTTCTGATGGAAGGCGTCGAGTTTCGGATAGGCCTTGCGCCAGCCGCAATCTGCGAAGCGGAAGTCGGCATAGCCGAGCACGCAGACGAGGCCGATCTGCGAGATGTCGAACGGGCCGTTCAGCACCTCGGGCATGTTCTCGAAGCGCGCCATGCCGGTCCAAGCCCGGTTCCAGTGGTCGTCCGACCAGGCCTGCCATTGCAGGCCCTGCGGCCGCACCATCTTCTCGTAGCGGCACAGCAGCATGGAATCGAGCATGCCGTTGATCAGCGAGTGGTTGGTCTTGGCCTTCCAGCGTCGCGGACCGTAAGCCGGGATCAGGCTGCCGCCGGCCAGCTCGTTGAGATATTCGACGATGACGTAGGAATCCAGGATCACGTCGCCGTCATTGGTGATCAGCACCGGCAGCTTCTTCAGCGGCGTGATCTTCGAATAGTCCTCGTTGACCGTGCCCGGCGCGACGGTCGCCGGCGTCAGCTCGATCTTGTCGATCAGCCCGAGCTCGATCGCGGCGATGCGCACCTTGCGGGCGAAGGGCGAGGCGGGGGAGAAGGTGAGCTTCATGGGGCTATTCCCTGCGGTCGATCTTGAGCGAACGGTGTCTCCTTCGTCATGGCCGGGCTTGACCCGGCCATCCACGCGTTTCCACGCGGTCAGACTGTGAGACGTGGATGCCCGGGACATCTTGAGCGAAGACGCGCTCCGCGCTTTTGCCCGGGCATGACGTGGTGTGGGGATCGCAGCTTACGCCGCGATGATCTCCTGGCGCTGCTCGCCGAGACCCTCGATGCCGAGCGTCACGACGTCGCCGACATTGAGGAAGGTCGGCGGCTTCATGCCGAGGCCGACGCCGGGCGGGGTGCCCGTGGTGATGATGTCACCCGGCAGCAGCGTCATGAACTGCGAGACGTAGGAGATGCACTTGGCCATCGAGAAGATCATGGTCTTGGTCGAGCCGGTCTGGCGGCGCTGGCCGTTGACGTCGAGCCACATCGACAGGTTCTGCACGTCCTTGATCTCGTCCTTGGTGGCGAGCCACGGTCCGACCGGGCCGAACGTGTCATGCGACTTGCCCTTGGTCCACTGACCCAGGCGCTCGGTCTGGAAGTTGCGCTCGGAGACGTCGTTGCAGACGCAATAGCCGGCGACGTAGTTCAGCGCATCCGCTTCCGAGACGTATTTGGCGCGGGTGCCGATGATCGCGGCGATCTCGACTTCCCAGTCGAGCTTGGTCGAGCCGCGCGGCTTCTCGACCGCATCGTTCGGGCCGGACAGCGAAGTGTTGGCCTTCATGAAGATGATCGGCTCGGTCGGGATCGCAGCGCCGGTTTCCTTGGCGTGGTCGCTGTAGTTGAGGCCGATGGCGACGAATTTCGAGATGCCGGTGACGGGCGCGCCGAAGCGCGGCTTGCCGGAGACGGCGGGCAGCGAGGCCGGGTCGATGGCGGCCAGCTTCTTCAGGGATTCCGGCGAATAGGCTTCGCCCGTGAGGTCCTTCAGATGCGCCGACAGGTCGCGCAACTGGCCGGATTTGTCGATCAGGCCGGGCTTTTCCGCACCCTTTTCGCCATAACGAACAAGCTTCATTCTCGTTTCTCCCTGAAAGATGGACCGATCGGTTAAATAGCTTCATGGAACAGGGCGGCGGGAAATTCAACCGCTCAAAACGGGGTGCATTGCAGCCCTCGAAATTCGGCGGGTGGGGCTAGGTCTCGTGCCCCGGACGCTGCGCAGCACGAAGTGATGCGCTGCAGAGCCGGGGCCCATTTTGCCGCATTCTGGGTCCCGGCTCTGCGGAGCAGCGTTGCACGCTGCACCGCGTCCGGGACACGGCGATCAGCCCAGCGCCACAAACCGGAACGCATCCCCGTCGCGCCTGATGTGCCCGGCTGAGAAATGCCCGCCGATCACCAGCGTCGGTGTGTCGGCAAAGCGGCCGAACAGCTCGGCCCGCGTCGCCGCCGACTGGGTCTGGTCCGAATCCGCGGTCGAGGACCAGTTCAGATGCGCCATTTGGCAGGGGTGGTGGGCGACGTCCCCGGTGAGCAGGCCCTGTTCGCCGTCGGATGTGATCAGGATGCTCATATGGCCGGGGCTGTGGCCCGGGGTCGGGATCATGCTGATCTCGTCGGACAGGCGGTGATCGCTAGGGATCAGATCGGCCCTGCCGGCATCGACGATCGGCTGCACGGAATCGCCGAACACGGCGGCCTTGTCCGGTTCGGTGGAATGGTCGCGCCAGTGCTCGTATTCGGTGCGGCCGAAGACGTAACGCGCGTTCGGAAAGGTCGGCACCCATTTGCCGCCGGCCAGCCGCGTATTCCAGCCGACATGGTCGACATGGAGATGCGTGCACAGCACCGTGTCGATGCTGTCGGGGGCAAAGCCCGCCGCGGTCAAGGTCTCCAGGAACGGCGTGGTGCGGTTATTCCAGGTCGGGACGTTGCGGCCCTGCTTGTCGTTGCCGAGGCCGGTGTCGACCACGATGCGGTGGTCCGGCGTCTCCACCACCAGCGAATGGATCGACATTTTCAGCCGGCCTTCTTCGGTCGCGAAATGCGGGATCAGCCAGGGCAGCTTGCGGATTTCCTCGTTGCCCGCCAGCGGCAGGATGAAGCGGGTCGAGCCGACCGTCTCCAATTCCACGACCTTGGTGATCCTGACCTTCCCGATCGTCCACTGCATGCGGCGCGCCCCAGATTTTCTTGCTTTCACGAAAGATGCGGCCTTCCGCTTGGGAACGCAATGGATCATCTGGTGCAGTGCCGCGTTATCGGGGGAACCCGGAAAAGTCCGAGAGGGAGTCATGCCAGAGCTTGCCATTTCCGCCGACAAGGTCGCCTTCATCATCGAGAAGGCGCGCGAATTCGACGTCAAGGAAGGCGCCTCGGATCCGGATTCCGGCTCCAATGCGGCCGACGATGACGAGATCGACGTGCTGCAAGACACTTCGTCCGATCCGGTCGCGGCCGAGCTTGCCGGCTTCATCCATGCGCTGAATGAAGACGAGCAGCTCGACCTGGTCACGCTGATGTGGCTCGGCCGCGGCGACGGCGAGGTGGAGGAGTGGGACGATCTGCGCGCCCGCGCGGCCGAGGCCCGCGCCGAATACAAGGCGCCGCGGCGCGAGGCGGTGCAATATCTGCTGGGCGAGCCGATGCTCGGCGATCTGCTCGCCGACGGCATGGACGAGCTCGGCATCGACTGGTCCGACGAGCGGACCACGCCGGTTTCTTAGCCCTTCACCGCGCGCAGTCGACGATCACGGTGCCGAGCTTGTCGCCCTTCTCGACGGCGAGATGGGCCTGCGCGGTGTCGGACAGCGCGAACTGCGCTGCGACATTGTGGATGCGCGGCCCGGCCGCCAGCCATTTCGTGATGTCGGTCTGTGCTGCCGCAAGCAGCGCGGGCGGCAGCGCGAACAGCACCAGGGTCCGCAGGTTGATGCATTTCTCCATCAGCTCGCGCATCGGGACTTCGGGAGTGCGGTTGCCGTTGGTGGCGTAGACCGCGATGGTGGAATTGAACGCCATCAGCTTCAGCGTCGTCGCAATGTTGCCGCCGAAATCGACATCGACGACGTGGTCCACGCCGCGCCCGCCGGTGAAGGCCATCGCCCTGGCGACGACGTCTTCGTCCTTGTAATTGATCACGAGATCGGCGCCGGCCTGCCGCGCCTGCTCGCCCTTCATCGCCGAGCTGATGGTCGCGATCACCTGCGCGCCGCCCCATTTCGCCAGCTGCACGGCGTAGTGGCCGACGGCGCCGGCACCGCCCGTGACGAGCACGGTCTTGCCAACGATCGGCCCGTCCGCGAACAGCGCGCACCAGGCGGTCATCGCGGGGATGCCGAGCGTTGCGCCTTGCGCGAAGGAGAGATGGTCCGGCAGCGGCGTCACCAGCTGCTCGGCGAGCGCGATATATTCCGCCGCGGTGCCGAAGGCGCGGCCGTTGCGCTGGCCGTTGAACAGCCAGACGCGGTCGCCGACCTTGAAGCGCGTCACGCCGTCGCCGACCTGGTCGACGAAGCCCGCGCCATCGCTGTTTGGAATGACGCGCGCAAACTCCATCGCGCGGTAGGAGCCGCCGCGCCGGCCGACATCGGCCGGATTGACGCCGGAGGCCTCCAGGCGAATGCGAACTTCGCCCGGGCCCGCGACCGGCGTCGCCATCTCACCATAGGTGAGGACGTCCGCCGCCGGTCCCGTCTGCTCGTACCAGACCGCCCTCACAACGTGCCGGGGAAGGCGCCGCCGTCGAGCAGGATGTTCTGGCCGGTGATGAAGCCGGCCTTGGCGCCGCACAGGAAGGCGCAGGCATAGCCGAACTCGTCGGGCTGGCCGAAGCGCCCCGCAGGGTTCAGCTTGGCGCGCTCGGCCAGGATCTGCTCGGGCGTTGTGCCGCGCTTGTCGGCCTCGGCCTTCGCCGTGCCTGTCAGGCGGTCGGTCTCGAACGGGCCCGGCAAAAGGCCGTTGATGGTGACGTTGTTGATCACGGTCTTGCGCGACAGGCCGGCGATGAAGCCGGTGAGGCCGGCGCGTGCGCCGTTGGAAAGGCCGAGAATGTCGATCGGCGCCTTCACCGCGGCCGAGGTGATGTTGACGATGCGGCCGAACTTGCGCGCCATCATGCCGTCCACGGTCGCCTTGATCAGCTCGATCGGGGTGAGCATGTTGGCGTCGATCGCCTTGATCCAGTCGTCGCGGGTCCAGTTGCGGAAATCGCCGGGCGGCGGGCCGCCGGCATTGTTGATCAGGATGTCGGGCTCGGGGCAGGCCTTCAGCACGGCCTCGCGCCCTGCCGGCGTCGTGATGTCGCCGACGATCTCGGTGACCTTGACGCCCGGATAGGCTTTGCGGATTTCGTCGGCGGTCTTCTTCAGCGCTTCGGCGCCGCGCGCCGTCAGCGTGACGTCGACGCCGGCTTCGGCCAGCGAGATGGCGCAAGCGCGGCCGAGGCCCTTGCTGGATGCGCAGACGATGGCGCGGCGACCTTTGATCCCAAGATCCACTGTTTCACTCCCGAAAATAGCAGGCAGGTTTTTGGACGGCGGCCACCTTAGCCAAGAGTGACGCCGCTGATAAGGGACGGGCTCGCACCAAAATGCATGCGCGACGGCGTTGCGATGCAAATGTGCAGGCATGATCCAGATAATGTGCGTAGCGGTTTTCCGAAAGAGTCACGCCAAAAAGGCAGGCGCGTTTCTTCGCGCCTCAGATGCGCCGCTCCTGCTTGAGACGGTCGATCACGGACGCGGCCTCCGGCGGTAGCGACTTGAAGCCCATCTGGCCGACTGTGGAGAACAGCGGCCGCAGATGCGAACCGGCCAGGAAGGGCGGCTGGTGGTTCGCGGGCACGATCCGGTCGAACACCAGCACCAGCGTGGTCGCGACGAGGCCGACCCTGAAGGCGCCGAGCGCGGCGCCGCCGAGCCGGTCGCCGATCCCGGCTTCGCCGATGGTGTCGTTCAGCGCGATGCGGCCGATATGGCCGAACAGCATGCCGACGACGACGAAGATGGCGAAGAACCAGATCCAGTTCTGCAACAGCGGCGAGTTCGGGTTGCTGGCGAGCTGCGGCGCGATCAGCGGCATCAACGCAACGGCGATGGGGGCCGCGAGGAGATAGGCGAGGATGGTCATCGCGCTGCGCAGCAGTCCGGTCCTGAAACCCAGCCAGACCGCGATGGCGAGCGCGGCATAGACGGCGAGATCGAAACTGTTCATGAGCGAAAGCCTGCCTCGATGGAACGAATGAACGCCGAACCGATCATTCCGGTTTCAGGTCGTTAAAATCGTCTGTATTGATGGCTGCAAAGAGCAGGGTTCCGCGCCAAGAACATCGCCAAGGACATCGCCATGTCAGACCTATTCGACGTCAGTAAAGAAACCATCCTTGTGACGGGCGCAAGCCAGGGGCTGGGGCGGCAATTTGCCCGGGTGCTGGCGGCGCATGGCGCGGCCGTCGCGCTCGCCGCGCGGCAGACCGAGAAGCTGAAGAGCCTCGAAGAAGAAATTCGCGGCAAAGGCGGCCGCGCCGCCGCCGTCGCGCTCGACGTCACCGACACCGCCTCGATCGCGAGGGCGGTCGATGCCGCGGAAGCCGCGCTCGGTCCCGTCACGGTGCTGATCAACAATGCCGGCATCGCCATCGAGAAGCTCGCGACCGAGCAGACCGAGGCCGATTGGGATGCGGTGATCGGCGCCAATCTCAAGGGCGCCTATTTCCTCGCGACCGAAATCGCCCGCCGCATGATCGCGCGCAAGCAGCCGGGCAACATCGTCAACATCGCCTCCGTGCTCGGCACCGGGGTGCTGAAGGCGGTGTCGCCCTACGCGATCTCCAAGGCCGGCATCATCCAGGCCACCAGGGCGATGGCGCTGGAGCTCGCCGGGCAGAACATCCGCATCAACGCGCTCGCGCCTGGCTATATCGACACCGAGATGAACCACGCCTTCTGGTCGACGCCGGCAGGCGAGCGCCTCGCCAAGCGCATCCCCCAGCGCCGCGTCGGCGCCGAGTCCGATCTCGACGGCGCGATCCTGCTGCTGGCGTCGCAGGCGTCAAGGTACATGACGGGGAGTGTGGTGACGGTGGATGGTGGGTTCTTGCTGAACTAACCGTCACTGTAGAGCCGAACAAGCGCGGCTCACTCTGCCGTCGTCCCGGACAAGCGCAGCGCAGATCCGGGACCCATAACCCCAGGGAGTAGTTTTGCGAAGACTTGGAGTGATCATCTCGCCCGACGACTTCTCCCTGTGGTTATGGGTCCCGGCCTTCGCCGGGACGACAGCGGAGGATGACGCACTCGCGCCACGCTAACTCCCCCGCATCTCCCCCTTGATCATATCCGCGGCCTTCTCCCCGATCATGATCGTCGGCGCATTGGTGTTGCCGCCGATCAGCGTCGGCATGATCGAGGCGTCGACGATCCGCAATCCCTCCACGCCGTGAACCTTCAGCTTCGGATCGACCACCGCCATTTCATCCGTGCCCATCTTGCAGGTGCCGACGGGGTGATAGACCGTGTCGACCCGATTGCGCAGAATGTTGCGGATGTCGTCGTCGGTCTTCACGTTCGCCGTGAACATGTCCTTCTTCTGCAGCGCGCGCATCGCAGGCGTCTCCATCAGCCTACGCGTGGTCTTGAAGCCCGCGACCATCGTCTCGAGATCTTCCGCCTCGCCCAGGAAGTTCGGATCGATCATGGGAGCGGCGAGCGGATCGGCGCTTTTCAGCCAGACGCTGCCTCGGCTCTTCGGCCTGAGCAGGCAGACATGGCATGAGAAACCCGCCTCCTTGTGCTTCTTGCGGCCGTGGTCGTCGAGCATCGCGATGATGAAGTGGAGCTGGATGTCGGGCACGTCGAGGTCGGGCCTGGTTTTCAGGAAGCCGCCGCATTCGGCGAAATTGGTCGTCATCAGGCCGCGCCGCTCCTTCCGATAGCGCTGGATGGCGCGGAGCAGGGACGGCAGCCGGCCGAGCGATGCGTGAACGAAGTGCGGATAGTCGGAGGCGTAGACGAACACGAAATCCGGATGGTCCTGCAGATTGCGCCCGACGCCCGGCAAATGATGCGTGACGCCGATGCCGTGCTTGCCAAGGGCATCGCCATCGCCGATGCCCGAAAGCATCAAAAGCTGTGGTGACTGGAAGGCGCCGCCGGCAAGGATCACCTCGCGGCGCGCGCGAAGCTGCTTCGTCTGCTTGCCCTGCATATATTCGACGCCGACCGCGCGCCCGCCCTCGAACAGGATCTTCGTGGCGTGCGCGCCGGTCTCGACGCGCAAATTGGCGCGCTTGTCGATGTGGGGATGCACAAAGGCCCGTGCCGCGCTCCAGCGCTCGCCCTTGTGCTGCGTCACCTGGTAGCTGCCGAGCCCCTCGTGGTCCTCCTCGTTGAAATCCTCGCGGATGCGGAACTGCGCCTCGCGCGCGGCCTGATGGAAGACGTCATGGATCGGATTGTCCGAGCGCAGCCGGTTGACATGCAGCGGCCCGCCCTTGCCGTGATATGCGCCGTCGAAATCGGTGTTGTTCTCCGAGCGCTTGAAATAGGGCAGCACGTCCCCATACGACCAGCCGGCATTGCCGAGCGTGGCCCAGTGGTCGTAGTCCCATTTGTTGCCGCGGATGTAGACCATGGCGTTGATCGCCGAGGAACCGCCGAGGCCCTTGCCGCGCGGCTGATAGCCGATGCGGCCGTTCAATCCCTTCTGCGGCACGGTGTCGAAGGCCCAGTTGGCCGCGCTGTACGGCAAGGCGAGCCCGAACGGCGTGGTGATCCGCCAATTGTCGTTCCGTCCGCCCGCATCGAGCAGCGCCACGGATGTCGCCGCATCCTCCGACAGCCGGCCCGCGACGGTGCAGCCGCCGGAGCCCGCGCCCACGACGACGAAATCGAACGTGTCAGTCACGATTGTTTCCCCCTTCCGAAAGTCTTTTTGTTGGTCGTCATTCCGGGGCGCGAAGCGAACCCGGAATCTCGGGGTTCCGGGTTCGCTTCGCGCCCCGGAACGACTGCCCCCTACGACATGAACCGCATCATCTTCTCCAGCCGCGCGATCTTGCCGCCATAGGGCGGATAGAGATCGGCGAGGCGGTTGAACTTCGAGCGATAGAACACCGGCTTCAACTTGCTGAACGTGCGAAAGCCCCATTCGCCGTGATAGACGCCGGTGCCGGACGCGCCGACGCCGCCCATCGGCTGGTTGATTTGCGCGAAGTGGAACAGGCAGTCGTTGACGGTGACGCCGCCGGAGATCGTGCGCGCCAGCACCTCGTCGCGCGCGGTGCGGTCCTTGCCGAACCAGTACAGCGCGAGCGGCCGGTCGCGGGCGTTGACGAAGGCGATCGCCTCCGCCGGCTCGCGATAGCCCAGCACCGGCAGCACGGGGCCGAAGATCTCCTCCTGCATCGCCGCCATCGCTTCGGTCGCACCGAGGATGAGCGTCGGCGGAAACTTGCGGTGCGCCTTCCAGTTCGGATCGTCCGCCTTCGCCGGCTGCAGGATCTTTGCGCCGCGCTGGGCGGCATCCGCGACGAGGCCTTCCAGCCGCGCATAATGCCGGTCGGAGATGATGGAGGTGTAGTCCTTGTTGGAAGGATCAGCGCCGAACATGCGCCGCATCTGCGCGCGCACCTTCTCGGCGAAGGACTGCAGCGCGTTTTCCGGCACCAGCACGTAATCCGGCGCGATGCAGGTCTGCCCGGCATTGAGCAGCTTGCCGTAGGCGATGCGCTCGGCGGCTTCTTCGAGATCGGCGGATGCATCGACGATCGCCGGCGACTTGCCGCCGAGCTCGAGCGTGACGGGCGTCAGATTGCGTCCCGCGGCCTCCGCGACCAGCCGCCCGACCCGGGTCGAGCCGGTGAACACGAGATGATCGAAGGAGAGGTGCGCGAAGGCTTTTGCAACGTCCTCTTCGGTGCCGGTGACCAGCATCTCGGTCGCATCGAACCGCGCGGCAATCGTCTCCTTCAGCAGCGCGGAGAAGTGCGGCGACAGCTCGCTCGGCTTGATGATGACGCGGTTGCCGGCGGCGATCGCACCGATCGCGGGCGCGAGCGTCAGCTGGAGCGGATAATTCCAGGGCGCGATGATGCCGACGACGCCGAGCGGCTGCGGCATCAGCCGGTTGCGCGCGGGCAGGAATTGCAGCGCGGTGCCGATGCGCTGGGGCGCCATCCAGCCCTTCAGGTATTTTGTCGCGTGCCGGATCTCGCTGTAGACCATCATCGCTTCGGCGATGGTGGTCTCGACCGCCGAGCGGTGGCCGAAATCGGCCGAGATCGCCTGCCGGAAGCGTTCCTCGTTGTCGGCGACGACGGCGCGTAAGCGCGCCAGCCGGTCGAGCCGTTCGGTGCAATCAGGCGCCGGATCGGTCCGCGACCGCGCGACCATGGCGCGGAAGCCATCCTCCAACGCCCGAATCGGGGCGCTCGTCAGGGACCGGTCCAAGGTTTGGTCCAGAGCTCGGTCCATGGCGTTACTCCCCGAAACGGCGTTTCGCCTCTGTTTGTTGCCCCAGGCTGGCGCTTTGTGGAACTTCTGGCAAGTCTACGGCAAATCGACCGGAATCCGGTCCATCTGCCTGTCATAAAGTCGAAAAAAACGTCCCCGCGGCCCTTTCCAAAGGCAGCCTGCCTTGATACATACGCCCCGCACCCGACGGGCTTTGGCCCGGGGTTGCCTTCCAAGGAAGCCTTTGGGACGGAAGAGGAAAGCCACGCGAACAGCGCCGGCCCACCATCCACCGTCCCCGGCATTTCGACGAAGGCGCGCAACGGTTTAACGCGGGGTGGAGCAGCCCGGTAGCTCGTCAGGCTCATAACCTGAAGGTCATAGGTTCAAATCCTATCCCCGCAACCAAATTCGGGTTTCACCGGATCCGATACGAAAACGGCCCGCTTGATGCGGGCCGTTTTTGTTTTGGGAGGGGCGCCCCCTTTGCCCCAAAAGCACGGACGAAAGTACAGAATCGACCTGGCCGAGGCCCGCAAGCTTAGCAAAAACGCCGAGTAGCCCCGGGGGATAGATGCGGGGGGCAAAAATTCGATGGGGCTTAAAGCCATAGAATACGCCTGCGCACCCTCCCAACCTGTTGCTCTATCTCACCGTTCCTGACCCCGCCTCTGGGCGCCACGCCTCGGGCGAGACGATGCTGAACAAACTGAAACCACGAGCGGGGGAAGTCTGTAGGAGTGTCTGTTGCGGGTCTCAATCATACCGACAGACTCAGCTTTCCTCCGGCGGTTCTTCGCTGCAAAGCAGACTTCTCTAAATTCAACTGCTCCGCTTCAATTCGCGCTCCGGTCTGCGCGGGATGTGCTTCGCGCAAATTCCCATCGTCCGGCTGTAGCCGCATCCATGCAACTTATCGGGGGACTTTCGCGCCGTGCAATCTTGAAGGCGGTTCCATTTTCTGCACAATCACCAGCTCGCGGGGCGTCGACCACATCGTTGTAGTCCGACGGGGGGAAAATGCTGGGAATGGTGATTGGCGGCATCATGCTTGCCGCGGGGGTAATTCTGACACTGGTGCCTCCATTTTTTATTGGGCCTATCCTGTTTGTTGCTGGATTGTTCATTGGCATAAGGGGGATGACAAAGACGGCGGTGACCGGCGTCAAACTCACCTCTTCGGCAGTGTCCGCGCTAGCCGGACAAGAGTCTCGGAATGCCAGCGAACAAGTGGCCGCCGCGTCGGGGCAAGACTTCAACCGTGCCAAATGGTCGACGCTCTTAGAGGTAGATCCTGAAATCAGGGAAGCCGCTGATGAAGTGGGTAAGCTCGGCCCCCGCTACGTCGAGCAACTCGCTTACAAGTACCTGTCGGTTGACGACAAGTCTTACCTGCCAGCTATCGTCGACAGTATCGTCCGTGCGGCGAAGGACGATCAACTGCGTGACGAAGCTGCCAAGCAGGAACAAGCGCGCGAGCATGCAGCGCTTCTTGAGCGAGAGCGCGAACAGAGCCTTCGGCAACGCGCAATGTTCAAGCGGTATGCGCCAATTGTCGGTGGTTGCGTTGCTATCGTTGTTGCCGCAGGGATCATCTTTCAGAACTTCATCCGGACGACCTTCCCGGACAGCGATCTTTCGGCACCAAAGGTCTGGGGATCAGAGGAGGCAGCAGTTCTTTTTTTGCTTCGCCAAGCTGATGCAGGGGTCACAGATCCGGCGTTTCATAGCCGTTGGACGAGCTCTGGACCAACTGCAGAGCTTCACGGTGAATGGTCGGACGGAAAACCTCATTTTGAGAAGCTGAGTGTAACGAAGACGGCTAGTTGCAAGTATTCGATGACGTCCACGACGGACCAGAAAAAGACAACGATGACTGTCGACATAAGCAAGATGGTGGCAGCCGAAAAGGGGAACGGTTATCGTGGTTTAGGCACGGCGATTATACTTAAAGGCTCTGTTGACGAGTTCTATTGCACTCAAGACGATGTCAGTGGCAGCAGTTGCGGAGGAGCGCCGTATCCGCGAGGCGAAGCTTGTAGAAAAGATTATAAGTGTCCCAAGGACTACAATCCGATGATTGTGTGGGAACTCCCCGAGACTTATCCGGACAGAATGATTTCCGCGTACAGATATCTGCGATCGAAGTGCTCGTAGGTGCGGTACCGATGACGCTGCCGGCGCGGTTGTGAGTTGTTAGGCGCCGCGATCATGCAGCGACGCGCAGCCTAAGAAGAACACTATCGAATAGACGCCGGCGCTAGGATACGTCTTTGCAAGGTAGCCTAAGTGACCTCGCGCCAAGCTGAACCCGAGGTCAGCTATTGAGTGTAGAGCAGGCCGGGCCCAAGCCATTACAAGCTCAGGGAAATTACAGCCGGCAGAAGTCTAGGGGGCGTCTGCTGCGGGTCCCCGCAACCAAATTCGGATTTTACCGGATCCGATATGAAAACGGCTCGCATCAAGCGGGCCGTTTTTGTTTTGTGCGCTGTGTGCCGACAGTCTCGCAAGGGATACGAACGACCGTCGGCGAGCCTGATCTCACCGCCCCTCGTAAACGGGGCGACGCTTTTGGGCCTGGGCATCACGCCCTTCCTGGAAATCCCTGGTCGCATACAGCGCGCGATATTGGTCGTCGAGCTTGGCCAGCGCCGCCTTCGAATCGTCAAGCGCGATATGGGAGGAGGCCAGCGACGTCTTGATTCCGAGCGGGGCGCATGCGGCGATCTTATTGGCGATCTCGACGGCCTTTGCGAGAGCTGCATCGCGGTTTGGGGCCACGTCCTGAACCGTTCCCATCCGGAGCGCTTCTCTCGCACCCCAATGGTCGCCCGTCAGAATGAAACGCATGGCATTTCCCCATCCGGCCTCTCGGGGGAAACGAACCGTTGAGCCGCCTCCGGGAAAGCGACCGTGCGTGTTCTCGTCCTGGCCGAACTCCGTGTCCTCCGACGCTATGCGGATGTCCGCGACAAGGAAAAGCTCGTGCGCCATATTCCAGGTATCGCCATGCACCGCGATGACCAAGGGCTTCGTGAGCGCCGGCTGGCTCCGCCCGAGAGGGTCGATGAAGCCGGGCCCATCCATCAGCGTCTTTCCCGATTGAGCGAACGCCTTGTAGGCATCGACGTCGACACCTCTGGAGAAGCGGTCGCCATGGCCGAACAGGACCGCCGCACGGAGCGAGGGATCTCGATCGTAGTCGTAATATGCTCTCGCCAGGCTCTCTGTCGCGTCCGGATCCAGCCGGTTGTCGATGTAGGGCCTGTTGATGCCGATCAGGACAATCTGGCCCTTGCGCTCGATGGTGATCTTCGTCTGCTCACCGTAGGGAATGTCGGCCATACGCGTGGACTGCGCGGTCGCGCCGGTTTGCGATGTCATCGACCTCTCCCGATTTTGGGGCCTGCAGCGCGTCCGGCCCGAAAATAAACGCCAACGTATCAGCGCGTCGTCGAGCGTATTCCGGGATGGAGCGTCCATTGCGCAAACGCACGGTTGCCGGGGCTCGCCCCATGCGCACGTCCCAAGTCGCGTGGACAGGCAATCGCAGTCTGACCCCTCAAAACTCCCTAATCACCTTCCCGTCCGCTCCGACCAGTGTCGACGGTGCTTCGCCGAACACCAGCCCCTCCGGCTGAAACTTGATCGTCTTGCCGCCCTCGACGAACTCCGCAAAATTCCTCGGCGTCGCCGAGTGCACGCCGTTGGCCAGGAAGTCGTCGATCTCGTAGCAGGTGTCGGGTTTGCCGCCGGAGCCTTCGCTCAAGTACTTCTGGAAGTTCTGGCTCGTCACCTTGGCCTTCTTGCGCGCCGACCAGTTGGTGTAGCGGCGGAACAGTTTCGGCATGATCACCGGCCCCTTATCGGTCGCGAGCACGCTGGTCTCACCGACCTTGGGCTCGCGCAGGTCGAAGTCGAAGGGCGGAATCGTCTTGGCGAGGTGCTTCCACACCAGCAGCTTCTTCGTGCGCGCGGTCTTGGTCAAGGCGAGGAAAGCCGTGATCTCGTCATCGTTCATGGAGGAGTAGAACGTCGGATAGGCAAGGCCCTGCGCGACCAGCCAGTGGTTGATGTCGACCTTCTCGCCGCCGGCCGTGACCTCGATATCGCCGACCAGCCGCCCATAGGTGTCGAACACCTCGTTCGGCGCATCGACATGGGTGAACACCCGGCACGCCAGCGTGGCTCCGCTGCTGCCGAGGAAATCATGCAGCGCCTTGGTCGCGGTGGCGCCGAGGAATTGCCGATAGGAATGCGTGACCTCGTGATAGGCCTGCTTCTTCGCATCGGTCAGCCCCTTCTTCTCGGCGGCCGACAGCGGCGACGGCATGTAGTGCAGCTCCGGCGCGTCGATGCCCTGCAGCCGGACGGTGAGCTTGCCGTTCTTGATCGGGGGCGTCGAGGTGCGGCCCTTCACCCTGGCGTTGTCGAAGACGCGGGTCGGATGGAACGGCGCGGTGTCGTTCTTGCGGAAGCGGATCGCGTCGGGCGCGACAGTCACCACCACCTTCGTGGTGTCGGCGTCCGACCGCCCCGCCGGCCAGAACTGGCCGACATCGATGGTGCCTTCGACCTCCAGCAGTCCCACGGGCATCGGCCGCTCCTGTCCAACGGGCGCGGCGGCCGCCATCCAATGAGGCAGCTCGCGCGCACACGGAAAGGCAGCGGACCATCTTCGTGCGACAGGCCCGTGACGGGAGGTGGGACGGAAGCGACAAGCTAGCGGCCGGCGCAGACAAAACGCCCGCGCGGCAGGAGCGCGCGGGCGTCGATGATTCGTTCAACGAAGCAGAATGCTTCTAATCAGGACCGATGCGGGCAGACCATCGTCAGATTGAGCAGCGTCGGCTTGTCCGAGCCCTTCTTGTACTCCCATTCCAGCCGGATCTCGTGCCGGTAGGCCAGGGCATCGCTCGCTGCG
Organism: Bradyrhizobium sp. KB893862 SZCCT0404; assembly: GCF_018130885.1. Lineage (NCBI taxonomy): Bacteria > Pseudomonadati > Pseudomonadota > Alphaproteobacteria > Hyphomicrobiales > Nitrobacteraceae > Bradyrhizobium > Bradyrhizobium sp. KB893862 SZCCT0404. Next base: position 392,316 of record NZ_JAFCLT010000009.1, on the reverse strand, counting down.
TGGGTGATGATTTTCGTCTTCATCGGGATCGGCGGCTCGGAGTTGAAGCATTTCCGGACGCAGGCATCGAGCAGGTCGCACCGGGTCAGCGGGATGACACCGGGCTCGTCTTTGGACAGCGGGACCGTGTTCGGTTGGGTGCTGAGATCGACGCGGGCCCGGCCCTTCTCCTTGTGCCAGTACTTGGCGCTGCCCTGCGGCCATGTCGAAGGCGGGTTCAGGATCAAATGGTACTGGCCGTATTCCAGGGTCGGCAGGTCGATGTCGTCAGATGCCTTGAGCTTGGCGACGCTCTTTTTCATGTTCGCCAAGGGATAGTAATTGGCGTTCATCAAGTCTCGAAATGCCTTGCCGCTATATACAAGTCCGGCCATCGCCTCTTCCCCGATATGTCTGTTTGTCAAAACCTGACGCTGGCTGCCGAAATGTGCAGCACGCCGCGACCGATCACACAATTTGTTGTGTGCAGTCACGCTACCACCCAGGACTGCACTTCGTCCAGCGATCCACCATCCGGTAACATCGCGTATCCCGCAAGCCGAATTGCCATGCATTCCCCTATGGGTAATGTACGCCAAACGCCTCGCGGGCGTTGGAGCGGGACTGCCGAGGGCAGTTCGTTGAAGGCACTGGAATGCATTGCTTCGCGTGTCAGTCGGCGATTGGTCCAGGCGACAGCTGGTGCTCCAAATGCGGGGCGGCGGTCCGCGAGCGCGTTGAGCCCGACAGCGAACGGCGGTTCGTGACGATACTGCGGGCCGACGTCGTCGATTCCACGGGACTGGTCGCCGAATTGGAGCCCGAGGCGGCGGTCTCGCGCCTTGAACCCGCGCTTGCCGCGATGCGGGGCGCGGTGCGCCAGTTCGGCGGCATCGTCAGCAAGGAATTGGGCGATGGCCTGGCCGCCGTATTCGGCGCGCCGATCGCCGACGACAACCACGCGCCGCTGGCCTGCCACGCCGCCATCGAGCTGGTCCGGCGCGTCGGCAGCCTGGGCGATCCCGGACTTCAGGTCCGGGTCGGCCTGCACTCCGGCCATGTGGTGGCCTACATGGTCGCCAGCGAATTTTCCAAGGTCTACGAGATCGGCGGCGCCGCTCAGCATCTGGCCGCGCGGCTGGAGGCGGCGGCCGAGGCGAACCAGATCTACGTCTCCCAAGCCTGCCAGGAGCTCGCGGACGGGCATGTCCGTTTTGAATCCCTCGGCCGCAGGACGCTGCGCGGCTTCGGCGAGCCGCTGCCGGTGTACCGCGTCATGGGCGCAAGCGATCTCTCGAGCTGGCGGGTCAGGCGCGCCCGCAGCGTGTCCCGATTCGTCGACCGCACGACGGAGCGGGCGCTGCTATGGCGTACGACGGAGCGGGTCGCCGCCGGCCGGCGGACGGTCCTGCTGATGGGGGACGCCGGGATCGGCAAGTCGCGCCTGGCGCATGAATTCGCGCAGGACCTCCGGGCCGGGGGCTGGCGGCTGATCGACGCCGAGTGCAGCCCGAATCTGCAGGGCGCACCGTACAGCGCGCTGAAGCGTCTGCTGCTCTCGGTGCTCGGTGGCACCGCGCGCGATCCGGCCGGGACGGACGATCCCAGAAATTCATTGCCGGTGGTGCAGCAGCGGGCGGTCGACGCGGTGCTGGACCTGCCGATCTCCGATCCGCAATGGGACGAGCTGGAGCCGCACGCCCGCCGCCGCGCAATCTCGGATGCGAGCTGCGCCATCGTCGAGAGTGTCGCCCGTCGCCAGCGCACCATCCTTCTGGTCGAGGACGTGCACTGGATCGACCGCGCCAGCGATACGGTGGTCGCCACCCTGTCGGCGCTGCAATGTCCTGATTTGCTGGTGTTGCTGACGACGAGGCCCAGCGGAATGCCGGTGTGGATCGCGCGCTGTCAGGCGGAAATCGTGGCGATGCGGCCTCTCGACGACGATTCGGGGCTGGCCATGCTGACGGAGATGCTCGGCCCCGACACCGCCAACACGGACCTGAAGAACCGGATCATCTCTCACACCGCCAACGTGCCGCTGTTCATCGAGGAAGTCTGCCGCAGCCTGAAGGACAGCGGCATGCTTCTCGGCCAGTGGGGCGACCTGTCCCTCGCGCGTCCCGTCGACGAGCTCGGCATCCCCAGCAGCATCCAGGGTGTGATCGCGGCGCGGCTGGATCGCGTGCCGCGACAGGAACGATCGCTGCTCCAGATCGCCGCGGCGCTCGGGCCCCGGGCAAACCAGGCCATGTTGCGGAAGGTCGCGGCCTTGCCGGAAGACGTTCTGCAGGAGTGCCTCACCGCGCTCGACCGGGCCGAGCTGCTGGTCAGGATCGACAGCGAGTTGGAGGACTCGCTCGAGTTCCGGCACGAGATGGTCCGGCAGGTGACCTACGATTCGATGGTCGAAAAGGTGCGCGAAGGCATCCATGCCAGCATTCTCGCTGCTCTCGAGACCGACGAAGCATGGGCCGACGGTCCCGACACGCTGTGCTATCACGCGACGCGGGCCAAGGATTGGCAAAAGGCATTCGACCATGGCCGGAGCGCTGCGCGAAAATGCCTGCTGAGCTCGGCCTATGCCGACGCGGTCGATTATTTCGAGATCGCGATGGGCGCTCTCGACAAGACCCCGATGACGCCCGCGCGGGAGGCGGCCGCCATTGACGTCCGGATGGAAGCGCGCCTGGCTTTCTCCGGCTCGGGGCGCGTCGCCGAAGCCATGGATCTCGGCAGCGAGGCCGAACGGCGGGCCGATGCGATCAACGACATCGGACGCAAGATCGCGGCCATGACGGTGCGGGCGGGTGCGCAGAACTTCTATGGAACGCCGCTCGAAGCCGTCGCGATCGGCGAAGACGTCGTGCATCTGGCGGAAAGCTCGGGCAATCCCGGCTGGCGCAATCTCGCGCAATATGGACTTGGGCAGGCGTATTTTCTGGCCGGCCGCTACCGGGAGGCCGAGAAGATGCTGGCCGCGGCCCGCGCCCATCTCGCGGGCTCGGCGCCAAGTGCCCCGATCGGCACGACGCCGCGATCGCTGCTCCTGCTGTGCTGCATGATGAACAGCATCGCCCTTACCGTCACGGGCGAGCTCGATCTCGCCGAACGTCTCCAGCAGCAGGCCGCCGCGATCGCGGAAGAGACCGGCCGTCCCTATGACCGCGTCGCCGCGGCCTATAGCGGCGGCTGGCTCAAGCTCGGCCGCAACGATCCGGCGGCGGCCGCCGCCATCCTCGAAGACGGCTTCGTCCTGGCGCAGAAGCACGGCATCCGGCTGTTCGTGCCGGTGCTGGCCTGCCATCTCGGCATCGCCTATCTCGAGCAGGGGCTGTTCGAGCGGGCGCGCGGCATGCTGACCGAGGCGCGCGAGGAGGCCAAGGCGGTCGGCTATACCTCGGCGGTGCTGCGCAGCTCGATCTATCTTGCGCTCGCAACCCACCGCCTCGGCGATGTCCAGGCCGCGCAGAACATGCTGCGCGAGGCCCGCAACACGGCGCGGCAGCAGGGGTTTTCAGGTCTCGAGGCCGAGGCGCTGTTCGGCGAAGCCGTGGCGACGCCGGCTTCGGGCGAGGAGAACAAGGCCGCGATCCTCGCCGCCCTGCGCGCCAGCATCGCGATCGCCTCCGACAGCGGCGCACTGCCGCTCCAGCACAAGGCCGCGGCGATGCTGAACGAGGGACTGGCGAAGGGCGATCAACTGACCTGACCGTAACTTCCTGCCCCTTGCCGACCCTTGCCGACCCTTGCCGATCGATCGCCGCGTCCCGCAGATGAGATACGCCGCGGCGTTTTTTCGCCCGACGGCCCTTTTTGATTTGCTAGATAAAACAATGGCTTAGTTTTTCGCTTCTACTGTGCATGGGCTTGTTTTCGCAGTTGTGTTGCAGCGGCCTCGTTTCGGCGCGGCGCAGCGGCGGTCGGTGCTGCTGCAAACACGAAGGCCCTTGCGCGGGTATGAAGGTCGGCTACCTTCGGTGGGCAGCTGGCCATGGGGCCAGGTGACTTTTGATCTCTATTTTTTAGCATTCCATTTTACCGGCGCCGCCATGGCGCGACGCCCACCCGATGAGGCGGGGGCCATGATCACACGAGACCAGTCGGCACTCCTGGCACCGGTCGAGCGCGACCTGCGGCTCGATCTCTTCCGTGGCATCGGGCTGTGGATGATCTTCCTCGACCACATCCCGCACGACGTCGTGGCCTGGCTGACGCTGCGCAACTACGGCTTCAGCGACGCCGCCGAGTTCTTCGTCTTCATCTCCGGCTACCTCGTCGGCTGGATCTACGGGCCGATCGTCGCGGGCGGATGGTTTCTCGCCGCGCTCAAGCGGCTGTGGCGGCGGGCGGCCGAGATGTACGTCGCCCACATCATGCTGTTCCTGCTGTTCACCGCGCAGATCGCGCGCACCGCGCGCCGCTTCGACAATCCGATGTACGAGCACGAGTTCAACGTGTTCAACTTCCTGTCGCATCCGGACGAGCTGATCGGGCAGGCGATCGTGTTGAAGTACAAGCCGGTCAATCTCGACGTGCTGCCGCTCTACATCACGCTGGTGTTCGCATCGCCCTTCATCGTGTGGTGCCTGGTGCGCCGGCCGAACCTGACGCTCGCCGGCTCCGTCGTGCTCTACATGCTGTCGCGCTGGTTCGACTGGAACGTGGCGTCCTATCCGCCTGGCACCCACTGGTACTTCAACCCGTTCTGCTGGCAGCTGATGTTCGTGTTCGCGGCCTGGTGCGGCATCGGCCAGATCGAGACGATCGCGAAATGGGTGTGGTCGCGGACGGTTATGACGCTCGCGGCGGCGTGGCTGGCGTTCGCGCTGCTGATCGTGATGACCTGGCACGTCCCGGCGCTCGAGGCGATGATCCCGAAATGGATGATCAAGGCGATCTACCCGATCGACAAGACCGATCTCGACATGCTGCGCTTCACGCATTTCATGGCGCTGGCGATCTGGGTGACGTATTTCATCTCGCGCAAATGGCGGGCGCTGCATGCGGCCTGGCTGCGCCCGGTGATCGTCTGCGGCCAGCATTCGCTGCCGATCTTCTGCCTCGGCGTATTCCTGTCGTTCTCGGCGCACTGGATCCTGACGCAGTACAGCAAGGGCTTCTGGGAGCAGCTCGCCGTCTCCCTCGTCGGCATCGCGATCATGATCGGCGCCGCCTGGCTGCTCGGGCGGGCCGAGCGCGTGCCGAACCTGTTCGTGAAGGTGACGGAGGTCGAGGAGGCCGATCCCGCCCTGGAACGCGCGCCGGCCGCGACCGCCAACGCCGCCCCGGCGGGGCATTGAAGATCACCGGCCCTGCATCGTCCCGGAGAGGTCCAACGGAGAGATTCATGTCCAGACGTTTGCTGACGATCGCCGGCACTCTCCTGTTCCTGGTCTGCGGCGCATCGGCGCAGGCTCCGTCGCCGGAGGCGATGAGCGCAGCGCGCAAGCTCGTCGTCACCTTGAAGATCGCGGACCAGTACCGCGCATTGCTGCCGCAGCTCCTGCTCAAGCTCCGCCCCGTGGTCGCGCAGGACAGGCCGGAGATCGAGCGCGACTACGATGCGATGACGGCGCCCGGCGCCGAGATCTACACGCCGTTTCTCAACGGCATGATCGACCAGATCGCCGCCCTCTACGCCCAGACCTTCACGGTGGACGAGCTGCGCCAGATCGAAGCCTTCTATGCCCAGCCGGCGGGCCGCAAATTCCTGGAGAAGTCGGATGCGCTGGCGCAGGCGAGCGCGCAGATCGGCCAGGACGTCAGCCAGAAGGCGGCCGACGATTTGAAGCAGCGCCTGCTCGAGGCGCTGCGCCAGAAGGGGCACAAGCTCTGAGGCGCGCCCCCATCAGGCGCGCGGGCAAATGCCTCGCGCGCCTGCCGCTTCACTTCACCAGCGGGCAGCCGCCGTCCTTCAGCGGACGGAACGCCTGGTCGGCCGGGACCTCGGCGAGCAGCTTGTAGTAATCCCACGGCCCCTTCGATTCCTCGGGCTTCTTCACCTGGAACAGATACATGCTGTGCACCATGCGGCCGTCCTCGCGCAGGATGCCGTTGTCGGTGAAGGCGTCCTTCACCGGCAGCTCGCGCATCTTGGCCATCACCGTCTTGGTGTCCTTGGTGCCGGCCGCCTGCACCGCCTTTAGGTAATGCAGCGTCGCGCTGTAGGTCGCGGCCTGGTTCATCGTCGGCATGCGCCTGACGCGCTCCATGAAACGCTTGCCGAAGGCGCGGGTCTTGTCGTTGAGGTCCCAGTAATAGGCCTCGGTGATGATCAGCCCCTGCGCGAGCTTCAGCCCCAGGCTGTGCACGTCGGAGATGAACATCACGATCGCGGCGAGGTTCTGGCCGCCGGCGACGATGCCGAATTCGCCGGCCTGCTTGATCGCGTTGATGGTGTCGCCGCCGCCATTGGCGAGCCCGATGATCTTGGCCTTGGAAGCCTGCGCCTGCAGCAGGAATGACGAGAAGTCCGCCGTGTTGAGCGGATGCTTGACGCTGCCGAGCACCTTGCCGCCCGCTGCCTTCACGACATCGCCGGTGTCACGCTCGATCGAATGGCCGAACACATAATCCGCGGTGAGGAAAAACCAGGTGTCGCCGCCGTTCTTGACGATGGCGCTGCCGACGGTGTGAGCGTTGGAATAGGTGTCGTAGGTCCAGTGCGCGGTGTAGGGCGAGCAGGATTTTCCGGTGATGTCGGAGCTCGCCGCGTCCGTCACGATCATGATCTTCTCGTACTGCTTCGACAACTCCATCACCGCGAGCGCGGTGGCCGAGGTCGGCAGGTCGATGATCATGTCGACGCCCTCGGTCTCCCACCATTTGCGGGCGATGGTCGAGGCGACGTCGGGCTTGTTGAGCACGTCGGCCGAGACCATGCTGATCGGTTCGCCGAACATCCGGCCGCCGAAATCGTCGATGGCCATCCTGGTGGCCTCGACATTCCCCTGGCCGCCGATATCGGAATAGACCGAAGAGAAGTCGGAGAGCACGCCGATCTTGAGCGGGGTCTGCTGGGCGGAGGCGGGGACGATCAAGGCAGCCGACAGCAAGCCGGCCGCAGACACGAGTGCTGCGATAGGTCTCATGGATACGTTTCCTCTTGTTCGGGACTATTCTGTCCCTTTGTCCGACAAAGTTAGAGCGGGGTTCCGGCGGAGTCAATTTGCGGCAGATGCGGCGAGAATGCTGCAGTTTGACGCGCTTTCCGGTTCGGTCCTATAGTTTGTCGGACAATCGCCATCGGAGCCAGAATTTGCCCCTTGCGCCGCTCTTCCGCCCGATCGATATCGCGCCGGCCTATCAGAAGGTCGCCGACGCCATCGAACGCGAGATCGTCAATGGCCGCATCAAGCCGGGAGACCCCATCGGCACCGAGCACGATCTGGTGCGCCAGTTCGGCGTCAATCGCTCGACCATTCGCGAAGGCATCCGCGTGCTGGAGGAGGGCGGGCTGATCCGCCGCGATTCCTCCCGCCGCCTGCACGCCTGCCTGCCGCGCTACAGCAAGCTCGCGAGCCGCCTCAGCCGCGCCCTGGTGCTGCACGAGGTGACCTTCCGCGAGCTCTACGAGGCTTCGATGACATTGGAAGTCGCCAGCATCGAGGGCGCGGTGGAGCGGGCGAGCGAGGAGAACGTCGCCGAACTCGCCGACAATCTCGCACGCAGCGAAGCCGTGGTCGGCGATCCCGCCGCGCTTGCCGAATGCGACGCCGAATTCCACGTGCTTGTCGCCAAGGCCTCGCAGAACCGCGTGCTCCAGCTCGCGCGCGAGCCGGCGGCGCAGCTGTTCTATCCGACCACCGAGATGATCGTGACGGGCGTCGCCGAAGGCGGCCCGCGCCTCGTCGCCGCGCACCGCCATCTCATCGATGCGATCCGCCGCCGCGACCGCGAGGCCGGCGTGCTGTGGACCCGCCGGCACTTGCAGGACTGGCGGCGCGGCTTCGAGAAGATCGCCTCGCTCGATCGGTCGGTCGAGCACATGTACATGGAGCACGCGCAGGCGGCCCGGCGCAGATAGCGCGCAAAAGAAGACGCAAGATTTCAGACCGGAAATCCAACCAATAAAGACATCATACGGAGGGACACATGACCGGGGACATCGCAGCCACCATCTCGAAAGCGCGCGAGCATTCGATCGGCGATCTCCTGCGCCGCTCCGCAGGGCGCGAGCCGGCCAAGCTTGCGGTGAGCTGCGGCAGCGTGAGCTGGACCTTCGCCGAGATGGACGCGATCTGCAATCGGCTCGGCCGCGGCCTGCTCGGCCTCGTCGTGAAGAAGGGCGATCGCGTTGCAGTACTCTCGCGCAACTCGCATGCCTTCGCAGCGCTGCGCTTCGCACTGGCGCGGATCGGCGCCGTGCTGGTGCCGATCAACTTCATGCTCAATCCGGACGAGATCAACTTCATCCTCAAGAGCTCCGGCGCCAAGCTGCTCGCGACCGGGCCCGACTTCGTGGAGCCGGCAAAGGCCGCAGGCTCCAGGGATTGCGCGGTCGAGAAGATGATCTGGCTGCCGGGCGAGGATCCGGCCTCCGCGCCCGCGGGCCTCACCACGTTCGACGATCTGCTTCATGCAGACGGCTCGTTCCTGGAGGCCTCCGTCGATAGCCGCGATCTCGCGCAGATCGTCTACACCAGCGGCACGGAATCGCTGCCCAAGGGCGCGATGCTGACCCATGAAGCCGTGATGTGGCAGTATGTCAGCTGCATCATCGACGGCGGCATGAGCGTCGAGGACAAATTCCTGCACGCGCTGCCGCTCTACCACTGCGCCCAGCTCGATGTGTTCCTGGGGCCGCAAGTTTACCTCGGGGCCTCTGGCGTGATCACGGGCAAGCCGACCGCCGACAATATCCTGGCGCTGATCCAGGCGCACAAGATCACGTCCTTCTTCGCGCCGCCGACGATCTGGATCGCGATGCTGCGCTCGCCGAACTTCGACAAGACCGACCTGTCGACCCTGCAGAAGGGCTATTACGGCGCCTCGATCATGCCGGTGGAAGTCCTGCTCGAACTCCAACGCCGATTGCCGAATGTAAAGTTCTGGAATTTCTACGGCCAGACCGAGATCGCGCCGCTTGCGACCGTGCTGCGACCCGAGGATCAGCTTCGCAAGGCCGGTTCGGCCGGCAAGCCGGTGCTCAATGTCGAGACGCGCGTCGTCAACACCGCGATGGAGGACGTCAGGGTCGGCGAAGTCGGCGAGATCGTGCACCGCTCGCCGCATCTGCTCTCCGGCTATTACAACGACCCCGTCAAGACCGCGGCGGCGTTCAGCGGCGGCTGGTTTCACTCCGGCGATCTCGCCACCGTCGATGCAGAGGGCCACATCACCGTGGTCGACCGCGTCAAGGACATGATCAAGACCGGCGGCGAGAACGTTGCGAGCCGCGAGGTCGAAGAGATGGTCTACCGCATCCCCGCGGTCTCCGAGGTTGCCGTCGTCGGCCTGCCCGATCCGCGCTGGATCGAGGCGGTCACCGCGATCGTCGTGGTCAAGACCGGCGAGACGCTCGACGAGGACGCCGTTATCAAGCACTGCGCCGGCCAGATGGCGCATTTCAAGGTGCCCAAGCGCGTGATCTTCGTGGATGCCTTGCCGAAGAATCCGAGCGGCAAGCTGCTCAAGCGCGAACTGCGCCAGCGCTTCGTCGGCGGCGAGACGCTCGACAAGGCGGTCCAGAAGAGTTTTGGCACCTGAGGCGGAGCGCGTCCCATGAAAGCCTGGCAGGTTGCGCGCGACTGGTCGATCGAGGGGATGGAGCTGGTCGAGCTGCCCGAGCCGGCGCCCGGCCCGGGCCAGGTCGCGGTGCGGATGAAGGCGGCATCGCTCAACTATCGCGACCTGCTCACGATCCAGGGCAAGGGCGGCGTCACCCGATTGCCGCTGATCCCGTTCTCGGACGGCGCCGGCGAGGTGATCGCGGTCGGCGAGGGCGTGAGCCGCGTTGCTGTCGGCGACCGCGTCTGTCCGATGTTCTTCCAGTCATGGATTGACGGGAAGGTTTCGGCGGCCAGCCGGCGCTATTCGCTCGGCGGCACACGAGCCGGCGTGCTGCAGCAGGTGATGGTGCTCGACGCCGAGGGCGTCAGCCGCATTCCCTCGCATTTGTCATTCCCTGAAGCTGCGACGCTGCCCTGCGCCGGGCTCACCGCCTGGCGCGCGCTGTTCGAGGAAGCAAAAGTTCAGCCCGGCGACACCGTGCTGGTGCAGGGCACCGGCGGCGTGTCGATCTTCGCGCTGCAATTCGCCAAGCTTGCCGGCGCCAGCGTGATCGTGACGTCGTCGAGCGACGACAAGCTCGAACGCGCCAGGGCGCTCGGCGCCGACCACACCATCAACTATCGTTCCGTGCCGGAATGGGGCAAGGCGGCAGCCGAGTGGACCGGCGGCGGCGTCGACCACGTCGTCGAGGTCGGCGGCAAGGACACGTTCGCGCAATCGCTCGAGGCCGCCCGGGTGGGCGGCACCATCCTGGTAATCGGCGTGCTCACAGGCTTCTCGCAGCAGATCGCGATCCCGAGCCTGTTCGCCAAGAATCTGCACGTCATCGGCCTCTCCGTCGGCAGCCGCCGCATGTTCGAGGGCATGACGGCCGCGATCGGCCGCAATGCGATGAGGCCGGTGATCGACCGCGTGTTCGGCTTCGACGCCGTGCCCGATGCGCTGAGGCTGATGCAGCAGGGCGGCCATTTCGGCAAGATCGTCGTCGAGTTTCCCTAGCCGGCCTCGCCGGCCATTCTCCTGATATCGTCGGGCGTCGCTCCGAAGCGGCGGCGGAACGCGCGATGGAAGTAGGAGACGTCGTGGAATCCGGCGAGGTGCGCGATCTCGATGATCTTGCGTGAGCGCAGGCTCGGATTACGAAGCAGCCGCTCGGCGCGCAGCAGGCGTTGCTCGAGCACGAAGCCGCTATAGGTGATGCCGGCCTTCTCGAACAGCAGCTGGATCGTGCGCGGGCTGATGCGATGCGCTGCTGCAAGCTCCGGCAGCGATAATGCGGCGCTGTCGAGCTGCGCCAGAATGTCGGCCTTGATGGCTTCGAAACGCGCTGCGGCAAGGCCGCGCATCCGCGCCTCCTCGGCGACATCGCCGCGTGCGCCGATCATCAGCACCGAGAGGTCGAACAAATGCTGCGAGACCGCATCTAGCTCCGCGGGTGCGAGCTTGTCGGCATGCGCATGCGCGAGGTCGTAATACCGCAGGAACATCGACGTGATCGGATTGACGCCGGGAATCGACCGCGCAATCAAATCTTCCGCATTCGGGCAGGCGCGCAGCAACGCCTTGCGCGGCAGCAGCGCGGTCTGGAAATTGCCATGCCCCGTCTGGGTGATGTAGGCGCCCTTGATCGAGGGATCGCCGATCGTCACGTCGCCGGCGGCGACCTCGAGCGGTCGCTTTCCCATGGTCCCGCTGAGTGCGGAATTCGGCGACATCGTAATCACCAATTCGTCGTTCGTCCCCAGCGACACGAAAGACATCGGCGTGCCGAACGAGGCCGAGAGTCTGAGGCGGGGCAGAATGGCCGGCGCGATGGTCCGGTGAACACGCCCATCACCGACCGGCACGAAGTCAACGTTCGCCACCTGACGGCAGAACTGCTCGCGCCATCGTTCGTAGGCCGGACCGTTCGGGTCGCCATCGAATGAGAGTTGAGGCTGGATCATCGATCGGGAAGCGCAAGTTTGTTGGCGATTTGCGGCAGGTTGTATCGTCAGACCAGTACACTGCAATGGCAAAAGCGCGAAATTGCGTGATAAGCCACTCGCGATGACGCTCCGAGACCGCGACCAGGTGCCGCAGCCGGTGTGCCCTGACCGCAACACGCGGCGCCGTTGTCGCTGACTTTCATCTCAGTCCATGCGCTGCTTCGCGCCTCTCCACGAACAGGGATCGCGACCCGCCTATCGTCGCCAGCGCAATGACGGACGATTGGAAGGGAAAGATTCGATGACATCTCGTGCGAGCGATCTGCTGCCGGCTGCTCTGGCGCTTGGCCTGACTGCGTTGTGCGCCACCGAGGCAACCGCCGCCGACATCGCGCTGAAGGCGCCGCCTGCGCCGCTGCCCGTGTTCAGCTGGACTGGCTTCTATGCCGGCATTCACGCCGGTTACGCCACCGGCGACGGCAATTCGGCGCGGGTCGATCCTGGTGCATTGCCGGCGCTGCTTCCCGGCGTGAACAACCTGACCTCGACCGCGTCGGCGCCGTTCACGCTTGGTGTCGATCAGTCCGGCTGGCTGGGCGGATTGCAGGCCGGCTACAACTGGCAGGCCGGAAATGTGGTCGCAGGTGTCGAAGCCGACGTCAGCGCCGCCGGGATCGGCGGGCGGGCGTCAGGCTCTTATGCATTCCGTCCCGTTTTCCTGGTCGGCGATTTCGACAATTACACCGGCACCGTGACAGTGACGCAGGATATCCACTATCTCGGCACGCTGCGCGGCCGCCTGGGCTATGCCAGCAACAATTGGCTGCTCTACGCGACGGGTGGTCTCGCCTGGGCGCATGTCAAGGCAAGCATCGACAGCACTCATCTCAGATTGACCAACAATTTTCCGATACCCGGTTTTCCCGGCGCACTGAACGGTCATGCCTCGGCAAGCGGTTACAATATCGGCTATGCGGTCGGTGGCGGCGGCGAATGGTCATTCGCGCCGCGCTGGTCGCTCAAGGCGGAGTATCTCTACCTCAACCTCGGCCGCCAGCTCTCTCTGTCGATCCCCGCGACCAGCATGCCGGCCAGCGACATCGAGCTTCATACCTTCAGGATCGGTCTGAACCGGCAATTTGCGCCGTGACAACGGCGGTGGCGGTGAAGCTCAATACTTCTTCACCGTCGCTCCGAAGGCCATCCACAGCGCGATCGACGCGAGGCCGAAGCTGCCGAGCAGCAGGAAGGTCGGGCCGTAGCCGATCCATTGCGCGATCCAGCCGCCGAGCGCGGGACTGAGGCTCGCGCCGACGCCCTGCACCGTGATCACGGCGCCCTGGCCGAGATTGATGCGGCCGCTGCCGTCGAGCGACCGCGCAACCATGCCGGGCACGGCGACCGTCTGCAGTCCCGTGCCGATGCCGTCGAGCACCTGCATGGGCACGACGCCCCACCATCCCGTGACGAAGAAGGCGAGCACGCCGCGAATGGGCAGGAACATGAAGGAGACCAGGATCACCGGCCAGTAATTGCGCTTGCTCGCGGCCTTCATCGCGATCAGCGAGGTCACCACCATGACGCCCTGAGCAATGACGACGGTGGTGGCGACGAAGCTTGGTCCATTGGCTTGCCCCTCCGCAACGGCCGCGAGCCCATAGAGCGGTACGATCGCCGCATTGCCGAGATGGAAGATGGCAAGAGCAAGCGCCAGCACCAGGAGCGGCTTGTGCTTGAGCAAGACGGTCATGGCATCCGGTGGATTGTTGCTCTCGTCCTCCTTGCTGCCGCGGGCTTGACGATCGTCGATGGAATTGGCGGGGATCATCATGACGCAGGCGATCGCGATGGCGCCGAACACGGCCGCCAACACGAACACGGCGACGTAGCCGAACTTGTAGCCGAGATAGCCCGACAACGCCGCACCAACCATGTTGCCGGCATGGTTGAAGGCCTGGTTGCGCCCGTTCAGCGCGTTGAAGCCCTTCTGCTTCGCGATGCCGAGCGTGATGCCTGTGACCGCCGGCACGATGGCGGCGCTCGCCAGCGATTGCGCCACTTGCGAGAACGTTACCGCCCAGAAATTCTGCGAGATCAGGATGATCGCGGATGCAAGCACCACGCAGATGCCGGGGATGACGACCCACAGCCGCTTGTTGCGGCTGGAATCGATGAAGCCGCCGATCGGCGTGGTCACCAGCATGCCCGCGACATTTCCGATCGTCAGCGCGGTGCCGATCAATCCGGTGGCCCAGCCGCGTTCCTGCAGGAACACGCCGACGAACGGCCCGATTCCCGACTGCATGTCGGCCATGAAGAAGTTGACGGCGTAGAGGGGCCAGATGCGGGAAGGGGAGCGCGATGTCATCGAGACGCTGAGCGACTGCCGGCAGAAGTGGTCTTGCACAAGCAGGGCTGACAAGACGGGCTGACATGACCGGCTACTGGTGCCGGAGCGGACCGGAAAGTAACTTGTGCTCATCGCCTTGGTTCCTCCGTCCTTGCGGTTGGAGGGCTGCGATGTCACCTCATCTGTGTCCCACCCTCCCTTCCGGATCACTGCCATGCCCCTCTGGACCTGCGAAACCTGCGGCGCGCAATTCCCGGACAGCGGAAAACCGCCTGCCGCGTGTCCGATCTGTGAGGATGAACGGCAGTTCGTGAACTGGAAGGGGCAGACCTTCCTCACACGTGAGGCGCTGGCCGAAGGCCATCGCCTCGTTTGCCGCGACGATCTCGGCCTCACCGGCATCGCGCTCGAGCCGAGCTTTGCCATCGCGCAGCGCGCGCTGCTGGTCCCTGCCGGCGGGGGATGCGTGATGTGGGACTGCATTCCACTGGCGACGCCGGAGGCGATCGCGCATGTCCGCGCGCTCGGTGGCCTCAAGGCGATCGCGATCTCGCATCCGCATTATTATGGCGCGCTGGCCGACTGGAGCGAGGCGTTCGGCGGTGTGCCGGTCTATCTGCACGTGGACGACCGCCAGTGGGTGACGCGGCCGCATGCGTCGATCGTGCACTGGAGCGGTGATCAGCACCGCATCTCCGATGATGTGCTGCTGCTGCGCACCGGTGGTCATTTCGCCGGCGCCACCATGCTGCACTGGGCAGGTGGTGCGGAACGAAAGGGCGCGCTGCTCACCGGCGACATCGCGCAGGTGACGATGGACCGCCGCTTCGTCAGCTTCATGTACTCCTATCCGAACTACATGCCGCTCAACGCAGCCGCGGTGCGGCGGATCGCGGCCGCCGTCGAGCCGCTCGCCTTCGATCGCATCTATGGTGCCTGGTGGGGACGCAACGTCGCCGGCGGCGCCAAGGCCGCATTCGCAGCGTCGGTGCAACGATATATCGCGGCCATCGCCTGACGCGGAAAGAATCCCGTTGCTTCAGCTCAATAACTGTACTATAAGTACAGTTATTGGTGGCGGCGCAACGATGCGTTGCCGGTCCGGCATGAACGATGCATCGTTGTTGCGGCGGACGCATTTTGCGGCCGCGTGAGCGGGAGTTGGACGCATGACCGGGCAGCGCGACTACGAGATCTTCGAGGCGGGCGACGTGACGCTTCAGTCGGGCGCCGTCTTCCCCGCGATGAAACTCGCCTACAAGACCTATGGCACGCTGAGCGCGGCCAAGGACAACGTCATCCTCTATCCGACCTCGTTCAGCGCGCAGCATTTCGACACGGAATGGCTGATCGGCCCCGACGGCGTGCTCGACCCCACGCGCCATTTCATCGTCATTCCGAACCTGTTCGGCAACGGCCTGTCCTCCTCGCCCTCGAATTCCGGCGACGGGCCGTTCCCGCTCGTCAGCTATCACGACGCGATCGCGGTCCAGCACCGTCTGCTGACCGAGCGCTTCGGCATCACCAAGCTGGCGCTGGTCTATGGCTGGTCGATGGGCGGCATGCAGACCTATCACTGGGCGGCGCTGCACCCCGACATGGTCGCGCGTGCCGCGGTGGTCTGCGGCAGCGCCCGCTGCGCGCCCTACAATCATGTGTTTCTCGAAAGCGTGAAGGCCGCGCTGTCGGGCGATCCCGCCTTTCGCAACGGGCGCTTCGTCGAGAAGCCCACGGCCGGTTACCGCGCCATGGGGCGCGTCTATGCGGGCTGGGCGATGTCGCACGGCTTCTACCGCGACGAGCTCTGGCGCGAGGCCGGATTTACCTCGCTCGAGGACTATCTCGTCCGTAACTGGGACACGACCTTCGCCCGCCGCGATGCCAACGATCTGCTGGCACAGGCCGGCATCTGGCAGCGTGGCAATATCAGCGCCTGCGCGGCCTTCGGCGGCGATCTCGACCGCGCTCTCGCGGCGATCACGGCGCATATGCTGCTGATGCCTGGCGCGACCGATCGTTATTTCGACGTCCGCGACAACGAGGACGAGCTCCCCAGGCTGGTCAACGCAAAATCCGCCGTGCTGCACCCGATCCCGTCGCAACACGGCCATCGTGCCGGCAACCCCGTCAACAATCCGCGCGACCAGGCCTTTCTCAGGGCCGAGGTCGCGGCGCTTCTTGCCAAGTAATGCAGGTGTCCGATCATGACTGACGCGACCGTTTCAGAGCCCGGCCATCGCCTGAAACCGCTGAGCCCGGCGATGCTGCGCGAATTGTCGGTGCGCTCGAATTTGCGCGGCGCGGTGCAGAGCCTCGGTCACTACGGCATGATCGTCCTGGTTGGCGCATTGATCTGGACGGTGACGTCGCGTCATGGCATGCTGTGGGCGCTGCCGCTGATGGCGGTGCAGGGTTATCTCGTCGCCTTCCTGTTCATGGCGGTGCACGAGACCGCGCACAAGACTGCGTTCAGAAGCCGCGGCCTCAATCTCGCCGTCGGCTATCTCTCGGCCTTCATCATCGGATTGCCCTACGAATATTACTGCCTGTTCCACTGGGACCATCACCGCTACACCCAGGATCCCGAGAAGGACCCGGAGCTGATCGTCGGCGTGAAGCCGGCCTCCGATACCCAGCTCGCGATGGCCTATAGCGGCCTGCTCCAGGTCGCCGGGCGTCTGCGGCTGATGCTCGGCCATGCCGTCACCGGCAAGGTCGTCGTGCCCTGGATTCCCGAGGGCAAGCGCGGCACCATCGTGGCCGAGGCGCGCGCCTATGTCGCGCTCTACGCGCTGCTGCTCGCGCTCTCGCTGTGGTTCTCCTCAGCGCTGCTGCTCTGGGTCTGGATCGTGCCGCTGGCGATCGGGCAATTCTTCCTGCGGCCGTATCTCTATGCCGAGCACACCGGTTGCGACCGCACCCGCAGCGCCTTCGAGAACACCCGCACCACCTATACCGGCGCCGTCGTGAAATGGTTTGCGTGGAACATGCCCTTCCATGTCGAGCACCACGCCTATCCGTCGATTCCGTTTCACGCGCTGCCGAAGCTGAACGCGATCGTCGACGGCGAGATCGTCTATCGCGGCCGCGGCTATATCAGGACGACGCGCGAGACCTGGGCTTGGTTTCGCCGGCAGCGGCAGGGGAGCTAGCCAAACGCAAAACTCCGGCCGCGATGCGACCGGAGCTTTGTCGTGATAGCGAGGTATCAGTAGATCCCGTAGGCGCAGACATTCACGACGCGGACGCGCAGGCCGTGGCGGGTCTGGACGACGCGCTCCTGGTAGCAGTTGCTGACGCCGGTGTTGACGTAGATGCCGCCAAAGCCATAGCCCGGGCCCCAGCCATGACCCCAGTGATGGAAGCCGTGGGCCGAAGCGGCGGTGGGCGCGAGAGCGGCAGCGCCGAGCGAGCCGGCAGCGATCAGACCAAGAGCAAGCTTACGAAACATTTTCATTCTCCAGTTGGCGCGAGGCCGTTGTTGTGTCCCTGCATCTCCGTCGGCACGAGACGCGAATGCGTTCATGGCGCTGACCGAGAATCGTGTTTCAGGATTGTTTCGTCGGCTGCGGCGAGGTGCGTCGCCGTCAGGCTTTCTGCGCCGCGCCATAGCGCGCGGCCATCGCCTGCGTCATCTCGGCCATCTTCTCGCGGAGATCGGCGGGCTCCAGCACTTCCGCCTCGGGGCCGAGCCGCAGCAATTCGGCCGCGGCGTGCCATGATGTCTTGCCGGTCGGCACGCGCGCGATGCGCCAGCCGTCGGCATCGGCGGTCTCTTCGATCTCGGTGCGCGCCTTGACGTAAGGCTGGCTCAGTGCGCCGAGCAGCTTGACGCCGAACGGCGACAGCCGCACGACCGCGACATTGGGATGCATCTCTGCTTCGAGGCGAAGCGTCGCGGCCTGCCAATAGGCGGCGAGATCGAAAGCGGCGGGACGATCGAAGCGATCATCGAGCGCGGTACAGTCGAGCACGCGCGCGACGCGATAGGTGCGCACGCTGCCGTCGACTTGTCCGGCGAGGTACCAGCTGCCGCCTTTCAGCACGAGACCGAGCGGGGCGACGCGGCGCTGCTTCTCCGAGCGCCAGCTCTGATAGCGGATCTTGATCAGCGTCCCGCGCAGGGCCGCGCCGGCGATGGCGCGCAGATGCACCGGCTCCTCCGCCTCGCCGAACCAGCCCGGTGCGTCCAGGTGAAAACGCTCCTGCATGCGGCCGGCATCCTCGCGCAGATTCGCAGGGAGCGCGGCCATCAGCTTGTTCTGCGCGGCGATCATCGCCGCATCCAGCCCGAGCGCCGCCGCCGGGCCCGGGAGCCCCGCGAGGAACAGCGCGCCGGCTTCGCTCTGCGACAGGCCGTTGAGCCGGACGCGATAGCCGTCGAGCAGGCGATAGCCGCCTTCCGCGCCGCGATCGGCATAAACAGGGACGCCCGAGGCCGCGAGCGCATCGATGTCGCGATAGATCGTGCGCACCGAGACCTCGCAGGCTTCCGCGAGTTCGGGCGCGGTGACTTGCCCCCTGGCCTGGAGGGTGGTGAGGATCGACAGCATCCGGCTCGCGCGCATGATCCCTTAAACCATACCTGACACAGGATGTCAGGTATGGTCCGCTACAAGCGCCATCGCCAGTTGGCCAGATGGAGACCCGCCATGACCGATCCGAACCGCATCACCCTGTATTATTCGCCGCAAAGCCGCGCCACCGGCACGCGGGTGCTGCTGGAGGAGCTGGGGGCGCCTTACGATCTCCACGTTCTCAACATGAAGGCCGGCGAGCAGCGCCAGGCCGCCTATCTCGCCGTCAATCCGCTCGGCAAGGTGCCGGCGATCCACCATCGCGGCGAGCTCGTGACCGAGCAGGTCGCGATCACCATTTACCTCGCCGACCTGTTTCCGCAGGCCGGGCTGACGCCCGCGCTGACCGATCCGCTGCGCGGCCCTTATTTGCGCTGGATCGCCTATTACGGCGCCTCGTTCGAGCCGGCCATGATCGACAAGTTCATGCAGCGCGAGCCGGCGCCGATCACGCAATCGCCCTATGCGGATTACGATACGATGCTAGGTGCGCTGGAAGCGCAATTGGCGAAGGGCCCCTACCTGCTCGGCGAGCGCATGACCGCCGCGGACGTGCTGTGGGGCGTCGCCTTCAGCTGGACCATGATGTTCGGCATCGTGCCGAAAACGGACGTCTTCGTCCGCTACGCCGAGCGCATGACCGCGCGCCCGGCGTTCCAGCGCATCAATGCTGCCGACGATGAGATGGCGGCGCAGCATGCCAAGGCTGCGGGTGGTTGAATGATCCGGGGGTGCAGATGACGAAGCCGATGCACACGACCAATTGCTTCAACACCTTCATCCGGGTTGCCGAAGACTGTCCCGCGCGTACCGGCGAGGAGCCGCCGCTGCGCGGGGGAAAGCCCACGGTCGCGTGCCTGCAATACGGGATGATCGCCAAGGCACCCTACAAATACACGTCCGACGACGTGATCTTCGCGACCTCTGCGCCGGGACGCGAGCTCGATGTGAAGGCGACGAAAACCGCGAAGCGTGCGGCCCGCGAGGCGTTCTTCTCGCGGGGGCAGGCGTGCATGAGGGCGTCGAGCCTGGGCAAGCGCTTCGGCTGGGGCGTTCATGCCGACGGCGAGGGCCGGATCGCGATCTACGCCGTCGACAGCAAGCGCTACGAGGCGCTCGTCCGCGATCCCAAGCTCACGCAGGTGCGCGCGATGCGGTCGAAGCGGGCGTGATCAGAATTTTGGCGCCCGTTTCTCCGCGAACGCCTTGATGCCTTCCTTGATCTCGTCGCCGCGCATGCTGTCGCGGTGGCGCTGGTCGGCGGCTTGCTCGTCGAGCTCGCCGCGTGCGAATTCGTTGATCGCGCGCTTCATGCCGCGCATGGCCTGCGGCGCGTTGCCGGCGAGGATGGTTGCGAGCCTGTCGACCTCCTCGTCGAGCGTCTCTTCCGGCACCATGGCGGTGAGGTAGCCGATCCGCAGCATCTCCGGCGCGCTGATCTTCTGCGCCGTCAGGAACAGCCGTTTCGCATTGTCGAGGCCGAGCCGCGTCACGTAGCGCTTGATGCCGCTCCGGTAGTAATGCAGCCCGAGCCGCGCCGCCGGCATGAACATCTCGGCGGTGTCGATGCCGATGCGGAAATCACAGGCGAGCGCGAGATCGGTCGAGCCGCCATAGACGCCGCCGTTGAGCCGGCAGATCGTCGGCACGCCCAGATCCTCGAGGCGATTGACGACCACCTCGAAGGCCGAGCCCGCGCTCTGCTGCTCGTTGGCGCTCACCGCGCGCTCGGCGACCGAATTGAGATCGTAGCCGGCGGAGAAAGCGCGGCCGGTGCCGGTCAGCACCAGCACGCGGATGGCGGGATCGGCCTCGACGGCGTCGAACAGTCTCAGGAGCTCGCCGAGATCCTCGGCCTGGAGCCGGTTGAGATGCTTCGGCCGGTTGAGGCGGATGGTGGCGCGAGCGCCCGTGATTTCGAGCAGGGGGCCGGTGGCCGCGTCGGCTGTCTCCGACATTCTTGTCTCCTTTTACTTGTTTTCGAGCGTGCGGCGCCTGGCTTCCGCATCGATGGTTTCGGCAAGGTCGGGATGCCGCGCCATCAGCACGCGGAAATCGACGAGATCGAGCACCAGCAGGCGTGACACCTTGGTGGTCGAGACGTTGGCGCCGCGCTTGTTGTTGCCGAGCAGCGCCATCTCGCCGAAGAAGGCGCCTTCGCCGAGTTGCACCTTCTTGCCGGGCAGGTCGACCTCGACCTCGCCGGCGGCAATGAAATACATGCAGTCGCCCTGCGCACCCTTGCGGATGATCATGGTGCGCGCCGGCAGCTCCATGGTGCGCAGCATGTGAGTGACATCGGCGATGGCGGCGGGTCCGAGCGCCGCGAAGAACGGCACCTTGCTGACGGCTTCCCAGGTCCTGAGGAAATTGTCGCGCCGCGTCTCCGCTGCAAAGCCCGTCGCCAGAATACCGGTCCAGAGGCCGAATACGCCGAGGCCGGAGATCATCACCAGCGCCGCCACCATCCGCCCCAGCGGAGTAACAGGCACGACGTCGCCATAGCCTGTTGTCGTCAGCGTCACCACCGCCCACCACAGCGCGGCGGGGACGCTGCCGAAGGTCTGCGGCTGCACGTCCCGCTCCAGGAAATATTCGGCGACGGAGGCGAGGAAGACCACCATCAGGAAGATCACGAGCACGCTGACCAGCGGGCCCGATTCCAGTACCAGCACGCGGCGAAGCTGCCGCAGGCCCGGAATGCCCGGCACCACCTTCAGGACCCAGAGCACGCTGAGCAGCCAGGCCGTCTTCGGCTCGACGCCGAGGATCAGCGCGACCGGCACGGCCAATGCCCCGATCGCGTCGACGATGCCGGCGGAAGACGTCACGTAGAGCGCAAGGCGCCCCGTTCGCGCCATGTGGCGCAGCCGGACCAGCCATTCGAACACGAAATAGACGAGGCAGGCCCACAGCAGGACATCGACCCAGCGATGCGTATCCTCATAGGCCGGGTTCACCGTCAGCAGCACCATGCTGACCACGCCGACGCCGACCGCTACATAGGCCGCCTTGGTCATGTTGCGGCCGGCCGTGGCGGCCACGAACTGGGCCAGAGCGGAGATCAGCGGCGTGGACATGCGGGAAGGCGGCTCGGTCTTGGCTGTTGCGGTCCCGGCTGGGAACGCGGCGCCAAAGTGCCTGCCCGCGCCGGGGCCGTCAACGACGGCCGCGCGCACTGCAGCATCGTCAAATCGGTGGGCTGGGCCGCTATCGGAAATGCGGCGGCTCGTCGTAGCCGCGGCGGCTGCTGAAGAACAGCAGGACCATCAGCCCGATCCCGACAACGACGGAGAAAGCGGCCCCAAGCGCGAGGGCCACATAGCCTTCCGTCGGGATCGGCTCGCCTTCGACCGTCATCGCGGAATAAGCGAAATAGCCCACTGCTGCCAGCATTCCCAGGAGGAAGATCACGAGGAGTGTACGCATGGGCGCGTTCTCCGGTTGTATCGGGAAGCCAACGGTTGCGGGTCGGACCGGTTCCAGCGGGACCGGCCATTGGCGGGGCGAGAAACACCCGCCGGCCCCCCGGCCTCGCCGCAGGGCTATGGTTTGTGCCCTCCTGGCGGCGAGCTTCGCGCACGCCTCGTCCTTCGAGACGACCGCTTCCTGCAGTCTCCCCAGGATAGGCTAAGCGACACCGGGGGTCCGCAAATTGCAGCCACGCACTCCGGCCTCATCCTGAGGGCCCGCCAAAGGCGGGCGTCTCAAGGATGGCGGCAAGGAAAATGCTCCCGGCCACGCGAGGGGCGGCGCGCTCAAGCGCTCTGCGCGGTTTTCACCACCACGACATTGCTGTCGTCGTGCTGCGGTGCGGTGGCGTCGCGGGCGGCCTTCTCGGCTTCGCCGGCGTGGCGCTTCAAATAATCGCGGCGCATGCCGATCTCGTCACGGACGAATTCGTAGCCGAGCTTGAAGGTGTCGAGCCCGTCGGTACTGATCGTGCCGTCCCTGAGGCCGATGACGGCGCCCCGCAGGATGCCCTCCAGCTCGTCCTGCAGGCACTCCAGCTGGTCGAGCGAATGGGCGTGCTCGATGCGCTCGCCGATGTCGAGGATCGCGGTGGAGAGCTCGCTGGCCTTCTCCGGCGCGATGCGGGTGATCTTGGCGTAGATGGCGGCGAAGATCGAGCCGATGACGCTGAGCGCGGCGGCGCCCAGGTACATCATGTCGCTGTACTTATCCATGAACGACTTGGTGTCGTCGTTGATGTAGTCGGCCGCGCCCTGATGCGCCATCACGAAGGCGTCCTTCTCGACGGAAGCCGGCTCGATTCGGCTGGCGAAGCCGCTGTCGAGCCCGAGGGCGGACTTGTTCTCGTAGATTGTGCGCGCCAGCTCTCCCGCCGTGGTCAACGACATCCTGGATTGCGCGACGAGCAGCCATTCGAGCCCGATCGTCTCGAGATCATCGTCGGGAATTTGAGGCGAGGCCGCCAGCGTTCCTGCCGTCAGCGTCTCGTCGGAAATGCCGGGGAATTTGCGGGCCAGCGCCTTGACCTCGTCGATGGCGTTGAGCGTGAAGCCGCCGCGCCTGGCGGCCTGCTCATAGCCCTTGTCCCGAATCGCTTTCGAGGCGTGGACGACGGCGATCACGGCAGCGAAGCCGTTGGCCGGCGCAAACAGCTTGTCGAGCATTACGCCCTGCGGCGCCATCTGGATCTTCGCGGCGTCGGGACCGTCGGGAATGTCGAGGATGCCGCGGACGAAAGCCAGCGAGGAATCGCTCTCGGCGAGCACGGCGACCTTCTTCTTCTTCAGCTCGGCGAGCGACTTGATCTTCTTGTTGCCGGGACCGAGCAGCAGCACGAGATCGTGCTCGAGGATCGCGAGCGTGCGCGCGCGCAGCGGCACCTTGGCGTCGGTGCGCAGCACGGCGAGGTCGGCCTGCCGGCGGTCGAACAGTGCGAGCGCCTTGGCATTGTCGCCGTTGTTGACGATCTTGATCCGGAAGCGCGAGGCGTTGCTCTTCAGCAGCGCGGCGAGCTTGGCCGCGAACAGCGCCTCGTCGCTGTTGGGAGCGCCGACGGCGAAGGTCAGCGTCTCCGAATTGTGCAGCATGGCGCGGCCGCCCCAGACGGTGGCAAGCGACAGCAGCAGGGTCAGCACGACGTACAGCAGGACCTGTTGCTGGTTTGTCTTGATCACCTTGGGCCGCCGCGGCGGCGGCTCGGCCTGCGATGAATTGGGGCCCTCGGCACTCATGGCAGCACTCTTGGCCTTATTCTTGGGTGGCGGGCCGCTCGCTGGTGCGATCGCGGCAAACGCCCTGTAATTCGTAAACGCCTGAAAAAAGAACGATATTCTCTGCCGACGATGATAGCGCGCCGGCATTGGAATGCAAATTTCGAGCCGGAGGTAACCTTACTCGGTGCTGCGCGGCGATTGGTCATCCTATCACCAGTTAGCCACACTTGGCGATTTTCCGGTTCCCCCCGGCTGCATTCCGTCGCGGGAGATGTCATAAATTAGGCGTCCCGGCGATTTGACCGGTCCAAGAAGAAGTTGCGCTGAACGCTCCAATCTTTCTTGTCACGTCAATGAGGGCGTCAGCTTTGTCGTTTCCACCCATGTCATCGGCGGTTCCGGTTGAAGCGCTCATTGGCTGGATGCTGCTGCTCACCTTCAAGCACATCATCGCGGATTTCGTCCTGCAGACCGCCTGGATGGCGCATGGCAAGGACCAGAAGCACGGCTGGGCTCTGCCGCTGCTGGTGCATTGCCTGGTTCACCTTGCGGTCGCGCTGCCGCTGATCGTGATCGTCGCGCCGAAATTCTGGTTCGTGGCGTTCATCGATTTCGTGATCCACATCACGATCGATCGGGCCAAGGGATTCGTCTCCGCCAATTTCGGCATCGACCTCGCGCATCCCTGGTTCTGGACCCTCATCGGCGTCGACCAGGCGCTGCATCACCTGACCGGCTTCGGCCTCTCCATCTTCATGGCGGCGAACTGAGGCTGGCAGGCGGCGGCAGATTTCGTAGCCGGATGGAGCGCAGCGCAATCCGGGGTCGTGGCGCGCACTGTGACCTTCCCGGATTACGCTGTGCTCCATCCGGCTAGGCAGCTTTCAGCAGAACCAGACCTCATCCTGGGGAGCCCGCCAAAGGCCGGCGTCGCGAAAGAGGGCCGCAACGGCACCTGCCAATCCCCGTTTTCAACCCCACCTGCCGCCCTCTGATTCGCCGCCCACGGGCAAGGACCCCGGGTGACTACCGGGCAGCGTGGTTAACCTTTCGTTAGAGAATTGCGCTGCATCTTCCGCACACGAGGGAGAACTGCAATGTTTTCAAGCCGTGACGCTTTTGAAAGCGATTTCTGCCCGGTTCGTGACGAGCTCCTTGGCGAGATGTATCGCGCCAGCGAGAGCGGACTGCCGAGGTTGGTTGAGAGTGTTTCCCCTGAGGCGCGCGCCCGCCTGGCGTTGTTCTGCTATCGCCGCAGCCATCTGCATTCGCTGGCGGTCGCGATCGCGGCGAGCTGCAGCGAGCGCGACCTGATCGAGAACGGCGGCCGTGTGGGCTCGACGCTCTACGCGCTGTCGCGCGAGAGCTCGACCAAATCGTCGCCGTCGGCGTCGGGAGGCCGCAAGCCGATCACGCTGTCGACCAAGCCGCTCTCGGTGCTGGCTCCGCTCGATGACGAGCTCGACGACGAGATCGGCGAAGCCGTTCCCGCCTAAGCGGCCTCGATCACCGGCAGTCCAAACTTCCGCCGTGCCATCGCGCATTCGGCATCGCCCGGCATGCATGTGCGGCACACCTCCGGCCGCACCTCATAGATGCCGCAGGCGGTCATCTTTCCGATCTCTCCCTGCAGCGCCGCGCAGCGATCGCCCTCGCAGCGCATGCCGGACTGTCGCGCGTTGACGAGCGCTTCGGGGATCGCCGCAAGCTCCTCGTCGCTCTCGATCGAGAAGCGCGGCCAGTTCTCCGAATAGCCGCAGCACGCGCCGCAACTCTGGCAGCAGCTCGACAGGTCGGTGGTGGATGTCTCGTCCATCGTCGCCACGTGTCCTTTCACGTGTCCTTGGGCGGGCCCCAGACCAGGCTCTGCCGCCATCTTGCGCGCAGCACGTCGCGGCGCTCCGGATATCGTTCGTCGAGATAGCTCGCTTCGACCACGCGGTCGGTGCGGAAGCTGCGGAAGTCGCTGCGCAGCTCGCACCAGGCCGCGAGCAGGCGCACCGCTTCGAGATAGCCGACCGAGATCGGCCAGATCATGCGCTCGCTGGCGCGGCCCTGTTCGTCGCGATAGCGCA
Organism: Bradyrhizobium sp. KB893862 SZCCT0404; assembly: GCF_018130885.1. NCBI lineage: Bacteria > Pseudomonadati > Pseudomonadota > Alphaproteobacteria > Hyphomicrobiales > Nitrobacteraceae > Bradyrhizobium > Bradyrhizobium sp. KB893862 SZCCT0404. The sequence goes on along the minus strand of NZ_JAFCLT010000009.1, from coordinate 366,486 downwards.
GCATGATCTTCTTGCCTTCGTGGATCTGGGTGCGCGTGCGCACCATGTCGAGGCGGTCAGGCTCCCTGTTCCAGCTCGGCCGCGCCCGGCTCGCCGGCTCCAGCACGAAGGGGCGCAGGCGCTCGGGCACGGTGTCGGCGATCTTGGCCATCAGGTCCTCGGCCGCGCGCGCCAGCGCCGAATCGGCGTGGCCCGCAACCCATTGCGCGCCCAGCACCGCCGCCTCGATCTCGTCGGGCGTCAGCATCAAAGGCGGCAGGTCGAAACCCTTTTCCAGGATGTAGCCCATGCCGGCCTCGCCGCGGATCGGCACGCGCTGGCCGATCAGCGTCGCGATGTCGCGATAGATCGTGCGCTTCGAGGTCTCGAGCTCGGCCGCGATCGCGTCCGCCGTCAGCGGCTTACGCGTGCGCCGGAGCACCTGGATGATCTGAAACAGCCGGTCGGCGCGTCTCATGACAATTCTCTTATCGGGGGCGTTTCAGGAAACGGCGCGCGGCTGCTGACAGGATGTTGGCAGCAGGGGGGTTCTATACCGGGACAACACATCGACTGAAGAGGATTTGTCCATGATCATTCCCACCCATTTCGGCCCGGCAATTCCGGTGTTGCGGGCGCAGGTGTGGTCCGCCCAAATCTTGCAAGGTCTGGCGTTCTGTCGCCTCGTTTCGCTCGATCTCATGGCCGTCGACCTCCGATTTGCCCTCGCAAGCGTGGTTGCACGCTCGCTGACCCAGGCTGCGGACGCGCTGGTCCGTCACGTCATGGGCCGCGCCTGGCGGGGGGCCCGTTTCGCAGAAGATATCACGGCTGCTGCCACCATGGTGGCAGCAGCCCGTCACTAGGTTCCGTCAACCCGCAGGTTCAGGAGAGCTCGCATGATCACGCTTTACGGCTTTGGCACCGGCTTCGGCCTGCCGGAAATCAGCCCCTTCGTCACCAAGACGGAGGTGCAGCTCAAGATGGCCGGGCTGCCCTACCGGAAGGAGCGCGCGATGCCGCCCGCATCCCCGAAGGGCCAGTTGCCCTTCATCGACGATGGCGGCGAGGCGGTGGCCGATTCCACCTTCATCCGCGCCCATATCGAGCGCCGCTATGGATTCGATTTCGACGCCGGCCTCTCCTTGGCTGAGCGGGCGCAGGCCTGGGCGTTCGAGCGCATGATCGAGCATCACGTCTATTGGGCGCTGGTCGGCGCGCGCTGGGTCGATCCGGTCAATTTCGCCAAGGGCCCCGCGCATTTCTTCGACGGCGCGCCGGAGCATAACCGCGAGAAGCTGCGCGAGGATGCGCAATTCCGTGTCGCCGAGAACTATCTGCTCTCCGGCCTCGGCCGCCATGCCCCCGATGACGACGTCGATCTCGCGGTCCGCTCGCTGTTCGCGCTCTCGGTGCAGCTCGGCGACAAGGCCTATTTGATGGGCAACAAGCCGAGCGGCGTCGATGCCACCGCCTTCGGCGCGCTTGCGGGGATCCTGACGCCGTTCTTCGAGTCAGGACTGCGGCAGCGCGCCGAGGGATTTCCGAACCTCACGGCCTATGTCGATCGCATGATGGACAATTACTATCCGGAGTTCGCCTGGACCCCGCTGCGGCAGGCGGCTTAACGCCGTCGCATCCGCGGGCTCGGTGCAACCTCTCCCGCTTGCGGGAGAGGTCGGCGCGAAGCGCCGGGTGAGGGTTTTCTCCTCTGGGGGGCTGCTTCGGCGAGTCCCAGCGCGGAGACACCCTCTCCCCAACCCTCTCCCGCAAGCGGGAGAGGGAGCATAGCGACGCCGGAGCCGGCTGCACTCTGTCAGCAAAAACAAAAGAGCCGGCCCATCGGGCCGGCGCTCTCGTCGTCTCAAAGCTTTTGTCGCGCCTTACTTCACCAGCGTGTACTTGCCGTTCTTCACGGTGAGCAGGATGCGCGAGCGCTCGTCGAGGCCGTAGCGGTCCTTTTCGGTGAAGTTGTAGACGCCCTGGCTCGCGGCCAGCTCCTTCTCGGACAGCAACGCCTGGCGGATCGCTTCGCGGAATTCCGGCGTGCCCGGCTTGGCCGTCTTCAGCGCGGTCGGGATGATGCGCTTGAGGATCTCGAAGGCGTCGTAGGAGTGACCGGCGAACTGGCTGCGGCTGTTCGGGCCGTACTTGGCTTCATAGGCCGAGTTCAGCGCGAGGCCCGGCTTCTTGGTGGCGGCTTCGTCCGGCTGGTCCTCGGGATCCATGACGGGGCCGGAAGCCATCAGCACGCCTTCCGCCGCTTTGCCGGCGATGCGGATGAAGTCCATGCTGGCGGCGCCGTGGGTCTGGTAGATCAGGCCCTGATAGCCGCGCTCGCGCAACTCGGTCTGCGGCAGCGCGGCCGCGGTGCCGGAGGCGCCGACCAGGATCGCGTCGGGATTGGCGGCGACGAGCTTGAGCACCTGACCGGTCACCGAGGTGTCGGGACGGGCGAAACGCTCCTCGTCGACGATGGTCATGCCCATCGGCACGGCCTGCGCCTTGAGGTCGTTGAACCAGAGGTCGCCGTAGGAGTCGGAATAGCCGATATAGCCGAGGGTCTTCACGCCCTTGGACTTCATGTGATCGTACAGCACCTTGCCGACGATCGGGATCGGCTGCGGCATCGCCACCGACCACTTCATGCGCTCCGGCGTGATCGGGAAGGGGGCGAGGCCGAAATGCGGGATGCCGGCTTCGTTGGCGACGTTGGAGACCGCGATGGTCGGCGGCGTCAGCGCCGAGCCCATGATGATGTCGGCCTTGGATTCCGTCACGAAGCGGCGGGCGTTGGTGGTCGCGGTGGTGGGATCGCCGCCGTCGTCGAGCACGATCACCTTCAGCGGCACGCCGCCGATCTCCTTCGGCACGAATTCCAGCGCGTTGCGCTCGGGAATGCCGAGGGCCGCGCCCGGGCCGGTCGTGGTGGTGGTGATGCCGATGGTGATTTCGCTGGTCTGGGCCAGCGCGGGCAGCGCCGGCAGGGCGAGCGTCGCCGCGGCAATGGCGGCGGTCAGGTAAAAGCGTTTCATCTATTATTCCTCCCTTGACGTGTTTCCTTGAAAGCAGAAATCGGGGGGTAATTCAGCCCCCTCTTTTGGTGATGCGGCGATTTAGCTTCCCGTGAATTTGGCGACCATTTCCGCAGGAAACGGTGCCGATTTCAGCTTGTCGGGGTTGGCGGGATCGCGGCCGACCAGGACGCGGGTCTCGAACCCCTCGATGGCCAACGCCTCGCCCTTGTAGACGTTGTGCTTCACCTCGAAGCTCGAACGCTTGATGCTTTCGATCTTCGTCTCGATGGTGATCCAGTCGCCATAGGTCGAGGGGATGTAGAACTTGGACCGCGTGTCGACCATGGGGATGCCGACCAGTCCGTATTTGCGGACCAGGTCCTGCTTGGAGAAGCCGGCGACCTCGAACAGCGTCGAGGTCGAATCGTCGAACATCGCGAAATAGCGCGGGTAGTAGACGATGTTGGCGGGGTCGCAGTCGCCCCACTGGATCTGGACCTCGCGCCGGTTCACGAACATGTGTCGCGCGTCCTTATTTCGGCGCCATGCGGAGCGAGCCGTCGAGACGCACGACTTCGCCGTTCAGATAGGCGTTCTCGACCATGTGCAGCGCGAGCGATGCGAACTCGTCGGCCTGGCCCAGCCGGCGCGGGAAGGGGATCGCGGCGGCAAGCGAGTCCTGCGCTTCCTGCGGCAGGTTCGCCAGCAGCGGCGTCAGGAACAGGCCGGGCGCAATCGTCAGCACGCGGACGCCGAACTGGGCGAGCTCGCGCGCGATCGGCAGCGTCATGCCGACGATGCCGCCCTTGGAGGCCGAATAGGCGGACTGGCCGATCTGGCCGTCATAGGCGGCGACTGATGCCGTGTTGATGATGACGCCGCGCTCGCCGGTCGCCTGCGGCTCGAGCTTGGACATCTCGGTCGCGGCAAGGCGCAGCACGTTGAACGTGCCGATCAGGTTGACCTTGATCACCTTGTCGAAATCGGCGAGCGCCATCGGGCCGTCGCGGCCGACGACGCGCTTCGCAACGCCGATGCCGGCGCAGTTGACCAGCACGCGCGCCGGGCCATGGGCCTTGGTCGCCTGCGCGATCGCGGCTTCAGCCGAGGCCGCGTCGGAGACGTCGCAGGTCACGGCCACGCCCTTGATCTCGGCGGCAACGGTTTCCGCAAGCTTGGCGTTGAGGTCGCAGACCGCGACCTTGGCGCCCTGCGCCGCCAGTTTCCGTGCAGTGGCCGCGCCCAGTCCCGATGCGCCGCCGGTGACGATGGCTGCCTGATCCTTCAACAACATGGCGTTCTCCTTTGGCGATGATTTCTTAGCCGACCGATATCACACGGTCCGACGGATTGGCAGCGTAGAGCTCGTCGATCAATGCGGTGCGATGTTCCAGCACCGCGCGCTGGTTGATCGAGCCCTTGTCGGTGACCTCGCCCTTGTCGATCGACAGCGGCGTATCCATCAGGATCGCGCGCGTGATCCGGGTCGAGGAGCCCGTGGCCTGGCCGAGGAAGCGGGTCAGGCGCTCGCGGAAAGCCTCGCGCACCAGCCGGTCGCGCGTGGCGACGACGAGATCGTCCGCCGGCAGCGTCGGGTTGATGAGGCGGCAGCCGTCGAGGTCGAGCACGACCAGCGCCGAGACCTCGTCGCGGTTGATGCCGGCGATGACGACGTCGCGCACCAGCGGCGCGCAGGCCGCGGTGAGGCGCGCGCGCAGCGGGCCGACGCTGACCCAGGTGCCGCTGGCGAGCTTGAAGTCCTCGCTGACGCGGCCGTCGAAATCGAAGCCGGCGTTGAAATCGTCGGGGTCGGACGGCTTCAGCGCGTCGCCCATCTTGTAGAATCCTTCCTCGTCGAAGGATTTTGCGGTGATGTCCGCCTGGCGCCAGTAGCCGGGCATCACGTTCGGCCCCTTGGCGCGCACTTCCAGCTTGCCGTTGTTCGGAACGAGCTTGGCGTCGTTGCCGGAGACGGGCAGGCCGACATGGCCGGACCGGCTGGTGCGCGGATTGACCGACATGAAGAACGGCGCGGTCTCGGTCGCGCCGAGGCCGGTCAGCATCGGCACGCGATAGCCTTTTTCCTTCACCGCGAGCTCGTCGAGGCTGTCCCAGACGAACGGCGACAGCGCCGCGCCCGAGAAGAACATCGCATGCAGCCGGTCGAAGAACTTTGCGCGCAGGCCCTGGTCGTCGCGCAAATATGGCAGCAGCGATTCATAGCCCTTCGGCACGTTGAAATAGACCGTTGGCGAAATCTCCTGGAGATTGCGCACGGTCTCCTCGATGCCGCCGGGCACTGGCTTGCCCGCGTCCAGATACATCGAGCCGCCGTTGTAGAGCGTCAGGCCGATATTGTGGTTGCCGCCGAAGGTGTGATTCCACGGCAGCCAGTCGATGATGACGGGCGGCTCGTCCTTGAGGAAGGCGAGCGTCTCGCGCAGCATGACCTGGTTGGCGCAGATCATGCGCTGGGTGTTGATGACCGCCTTGGGATTGCCGGTCGAGCCCGAGGTCAGCAGGAATTTCGCGATGGTGTCGGGGCCGATCTTGCCATGCACCGCGTCGAGATCGTCGCGGATCGGCGCCGCCATGAGGTCGGCGAGCAGGGTGACGTCGCGGCCCGGCACGCTGCCGTAGGACGCGGCGATCTCGGTGCCGAGCGAGACGTTGGCCGCGAGCGCGTCGGCGAACTTGTCGGCGTCCTCGGCGAAGACGAGCCCCGGCGTCAGCAGCTTCATCAGGTAGGAGAGCTTGCCGTAATCCTTCGACACCAGCGAATAGGCCGGCGACACCGGGCAGAACGGAACGCCGGCATAGAACGCACCGAACGCCAGCAGCGCGTGGTCGATCGAATTGCCGGAGAGGATCACGACCGGCCGCTCTGCCGACAGGCCGCGCGCGATCAGGCTCGATGCGATGTGCCGGCTCGCGGTGAGCAGCTCGGCATAGGTGATCTTGCGCCAGCCGCGGCCGCCTTCGCGCTCGGCCATGAAGATTCGGTCCGGCGTCGTCGTCGCCCAGTGATGCAGGCGGTCGGTGATGCGGACGGGATAGTCGCCGAGCGGCTGTTTCGGCCGCAAATAGATCGTGCCGTCGTCGCGGCGCTCGATGTTGACGACGGGATCGCCGAACGAAATGGGCCGCAGCGGGAAAGTGCTCGCGCCGCGCTCCATGCTGGAAGAGGACGGCTGCGCGCTCATGACTTGGGCTTCACCTTCGCGGTCTTGTGTTCGAGGAATTCGCGGATCCGGCGCTTGGCCTCTTTGTCGCTCTGCGCGACGGTCGCCATCAGTGATTCCATCAGCAGACCCGCCTGGGGGTTGGCTTCCGCGATCATCGGCAGCGCCTGGAGCACGGCGAAATTCGTCAGCGGCGCGTTGGAGGCGACCTTGGTCGCGAGCTCCAGCGCCTTGCCGAGCCCGTTGCCGGCCTCCGTGACATATTGCGCGAAGCCGTAGGAGGCGCCTTCGGTCGCGCTGTAGACGCGCCCCGTCAGCATCATGTCCATCATCCGCGCAACGCCGATCAGCCGCGGCAGCCGCACCGAGCCGCCGCCGCCGACGAAGATGCCGCGCTGCCCCTCCGGCAGCGCGAAATAGGTCGAGGGTTCGGCGACGCGGATATGCGCGGCACAGGCGAGCTCCAGCCCGCCGCCGATCACGGCGCCCCTGAGCGCGGCGATCACGGGCACGCGGCTGTACTGGATACGGTCGAACACGCGATGCCACATCTGCGAATGCAGCAGGCCGCCGGTGGCGTCATGATCGGTCAGCTCGGAGAGGTCGAGGCCGCTGGAAAAATGGTCGCCGATGCCGTGGATGACGACCGCGCCGATGTCTTCAGGCAGGTTGGCGAAGCACTCGCCGATTTCCAGGATGATGCCGTCATTGAGCGCATTGCGCTTGGCCGGCCGGTTCAGACCCACGGTCAGAACCCGGTCCGCCCTCTCGATCCGGAGTAGCCCGGAGGCGCCCGCGTCAGCGGTCTCGGCGTTTCCCTGTGTCATTTGCGTCCTTATCAGAATAGTTATGTTGTATAACGAATTTTGGGGGAGTCAAGGTGGATGCCGAGACAGTTGGGCGGGAGGGGGGCTCCAAAGAGGGCGTCGTCCCGGCGAAGGCCGGGACCCATACCCCAGGGAGCAGTTCGGCGAAGACTCATGGTTCGGTACTCCGACCGCCCATCAATCGATCGATCACGCGGTATGGGTCCCGGCCTCCGCCGGGACGACGGCGGAGGTAGTGCTTCACACCACCTGATGCACGTCGATCACCACGCGGTCGGCATGCCGCGCGGCCGAGCCGACAAAGATGTGCTCCATCAGCCAGCGGTACTTCTCATGCCCCGTCTCGAACTTCGGCACGGTGCGGAAGTAGATCAGCTTGGGATCGACCGGCTCGCCGCGCTTGAGCTTCTGCAGTAGCTCGACCGGGCCGAAACGCATGCCCTTGTTCTCGACATAGACGATTGCGCCGTCGTCGGTCTCGAAGGCGTACTTCGCTTCGAGGTCGATCAGCTCGTTGGGGCGGATGGTCTGGAAGTCGGCGCCGAACGGCAGCACCTTGCCCGATATCGCGCCCGTCACCTCGCCGCCGACGATCGGAATGATGCGGCGGATCCCGATGCCGGTCTCGCCGGCGGTGACGACGTCGCCGATGCGCGCAGTGATGGTGAAGGCGTATTTGGTTTCGAGCGTCGGTGTGGTCATCGCTTCACCTCTAATGCGCCATCATCCGCGTCGGCAGCCAGGTCGCCAGCAGCGGGAAGGCGATCAGGATCACCAAGCGCACCAGGTCCGTCGCCACGAACGGGATCACGCCCTTGAAGATCGTGGAGAAGGAAACATCCTTCACCACACTTTTGATGACAAAGACGTTCATGCCGACAGGCGGATGGATCAGGCCGAGCTCGACCGTCATGACGATGATGACGCCGAACCAGATCGGGTCGAAGCCGAGATGCATGATCACGGGGAAGATGATCGGCACGGTCAGGATGATCATCGCCATGGCGTCCATCAGGCAGCCGAGCACGAGATACATCACCATGATCAGCGCCAGCACGCCGTAGGGCCCGAGGCCGAGGCCGGTCAAAAATTCCGTCACCTTCTGCGGCGTCTGCGTCACCGTGAGAAAGTAGCCGAAGATCAGCGCGCCGATCAGCACGGTGAAGACGGCGGCCGCGGTGCGGGTCGCCTGCAGCAGCGAGGCCAGAATCTTCTCGCGGTCGAGCCGTCCCGTGACCACGCCGATGATGAAGGCGCCGGTGGCGCCGACGCCGCCGGCTTCGGTCGGCGTGAAGCGCGGCAGGAAGGGCAGGCCGTAAAGGCCGCCGATCACGAACACGAACAGCAGCACCGGGGCCCAGATCTCTTTCAGGCCCGCAAAGCGCTCGCGCCACGGCAGCACCTTGCCCTTGGGCAGAAAATCAGGGCGGAAATAGCCGATCAGGCCGATGGTGATCATGTACATGGTCATCGCCAGCAGGCCCGGGATGATGCCGGCGATGAAGAGCTTGCCGATGTCCTGCTCGGTGATGATGCCGTAGACCGCGAGCACCGTGGAGGGCGGCAGCATCGCGCCGAGCGTGCCGCCCGCCGCGATCACGCCGGTGGCGAACGACTGCGGATAGCCGAAGCGGCGCATCTCGGGATAGGCGACGGCGGAGAAGGTCGCAGCGGTCGCGACCGACGAGCCGCAGATCGCGGCGAAGCCGCCGCAGGCGCCGACGGTGGCGATGCCGAGCCCGCCGCGCAAATGCCCGACGAAGCCGTTGGCCGCGCGGAACAGCTCGCGGCTCATGCCGGAATTGGACACGAACGATCCCATCAGCAGGAACATCGGGATCACGCCGAAGGTGTAGTCGGTGACCGTGCGCATCGAGGTCTGGCCGACCAGCTTCAGCGCGGCCGTCCCGTTGACGAGATAGGCGAAACCGGACACGCCGACGAGGCCCATGGCCATGCCGACGGGCACGCGCAGCAGCATCAGGGCGAAGAGGGAAATGAAGCCGATAACGGCGACGGCATCGGTGCTCATGACTACTCCGTCGCCTTCAGCTTGGGGTCGTGCATTTCTTCAGGATGGAAGATCAATCGGTAGGTCCGGATCGCGATCAGCAGCACGGCCGAGACGTCGCCGATCCAGGCGATCGCGAAGAACGGCCAGGTCGGCATGTGCATGTCGAAGGTCTGGACGTTGTCGTTGTAGGTGCCGCGCACCTTGTCGAACAGGGTCCAGGTCTGCACCGTCACGACGAACAGCAGCACCAGCGTCGCGAACACGTCGATCCAGCGCTGGTAGCGCGGTCCGACATTGCCCCAGACGAGGTCGACCGTGATGTGGGTGCCGCGATAGGAGGTCGCCGCGATGCCCCAGAAGATCAGGATGCCGAGCAGCATGCGGCCGATGTCGAAGCTGTCGGGGATCGAATAGTTCAGCGTGTTGCGCAGCAGCACCGACAGGAAGATGTCGAGCGCGACGATGCCGACGAAGCCGGCCGCGATCCATTCGATGGCATCGATAAAGCGGTCCATCCAGCCGCGCTTCATGGGAGGTGTCGCGTCGTGTGCTGTCATCATTCGATCTCGATTCCGGCGGCGGCTCGCCTCTCCCCGCGCGCGGGGAGAGGTCGCATCGCATCGAAGAGGCGATGCGGGTGAGGGGGGACTCTCCGCGAGTCCATTAGTCACCATCTTTGCGGAAGCAGCCCCTCACCCCAACCCTCGCCCCGTAAGGACGGGGAGAAGGAGGAGGAAGGACCGATCGCGTCGCGGCCTTACTCCGCCAGCGCGTTGTACTTCTTCAGCGACGCCTTGAGGTCCGCCAGCGCGGCGTCCGGATCGGCGCCGGCCTTCTTGGCGCCATCGCCCCAGGTCTTCACCAGCGGCTCGGCGGCCTTCTTCCAGGCTGCGGTCTGCTCGGGCGTCAGCTTGTAGACCTCGTGACTGGTTTCCGCCTTCACCTTGTCGATGCCGGCGTCCTCGAACTTGCCCCAGTGCTCGCCCACCACGCCCGCCATCTCGACCGAGCAGTTCTTGTCGATCGCGGCCTTCTGCTTGTCGGACATCGCGTTGTACTTGTCCTTGTTGATCACGAACACGAAGGTCGTGGTGTAGAGCGGCGCCTCCATGTCGTACTTGGTCACCTTGTCGATGCCGAACAGCACCAGCGAGCCCCAGGGGAAGGTGACGCCGTCGGCGACGCCGCGCTCGATGATGTCGCGCACTTCAGGCGCGGACGACTGCACGTTGGTGCCGCCGAGCGAGGTGACGAAGTTCGCCATGGTGGCGTGCGCCGGGCGGATCTTCAGGCCCTTCACGTCCTCGGGCGTCACGATCTTCTTGGTCTTGGAGTGGAAGGAGGAGGGCGAGTGGACGAAGGCGAGGCAGTACTTGACGTCCTTCATCTCCTTCTCGGCATATTTGCGGTACCAGGCGTCCAGCCCCATCGAGCCGCCCTTGGCATCCGAGATCAGGAAGGGCAATTCGCCGGCGCCGATGATCGGGAAACGGCCGGGCTGGTAGCCGGGATTGACGTAGGTGACGTCGGCGATGCCGTCGCGCGCCATATCATAGTGATCGAACGCCTTGCCGAGCTGCTGGGCCGGAAACACCTTGCCCGTGATGGTGCCGCCGGAATCCTTGTTCACCGCGGCGACCCAGTCCTCCAGGGACTTCTGCAGCGGGTGCGAGGCCGGCACCCAGTGCGACACCTTCAGGTCGACGGTCTTGTCCTGCGCCAACGCAGGGCTCACGCTTGCTGCCAGCAGCAAAGCCAGACAGGCCTTTCTCATCACGCGTCTCTCCCTCTTTTCAAAGCCGGCTTCGATGGCCTGGCCTCATTATTTAACATGTTATATAATTGGCCGGCGCGTTCAAGCCGGAACTGGCGCGACATCTACGTCAGCCGTGTTGCATGGATTTGTCGCCGCCAGGGCGGCCAGCCTCCCCTTTTGCCCAACGATTATATGATATAATTATCGTCTGCGGATCGACGCGACAAGCGCGACCGCGCCGCACTCTACAAAATCGGGAGGAGCAAGTATTGCGGACAAAAGTCGCAATCATCGGGGCCGGTCCGGCCGGATTGTTGCTTGGGCAACTGCTGCACGCCTATGGCATCGACAACGTGATCCTGGAGCGGCAGAGCCCGGATTACGTGCTCGGCCGCATCCGCGCCGGCCTGCTCGAGGAAGGAACCGTCGCGCTGCTGGACCAGATCGGCGCCGGCGCGCGGGCGCATGCCGAAGGCCTGGTGCATGAGGGCATCGAGCTTGCCTTTTCCGGCCGCCGCCATCGCATCGACATGAAGGCCGCCACCGGCAAGACGGTGACGATCTACGGCCAGACCGAGGTCACGCTCGACCTGATGAATGCGCGCAAGGCCGCAGGCCTCGTGTCGGTCTACGAAGCCAAGGACGTGCAGCCGCTGGACTTCGACGGCAGTCACCCGCGCGTAACCTATGTGAAGGACGGCGTCACCCATACGCTCGATTGCGATTTCATCGCCGGCTGCGACGGCTTTCACGGTGTCAGCCGCGCCAGCGTTCCGGCCACGGCCATCGAGGAGTTCGAGCGGGTCTATCCGTTCGGCTGGCTCGGCATTCTCTCCGAGACGCCGCCGGTCAGCCACGAGCTGATCTATTCCAACCACGCGAGAGGCTTTGCGCTCTGCACCATGCGCTCGATGAAGCGCAGCCGCTACTATGTGCAGTGTTCGCTCGACGACCATGTCGACCAGTGGCCGGACGACCGCTTCTGGGACGAGCTGAAAAGCCGGCTCGACCAGGAGGCCGCCGACAGCCTCGTCACGGGCCCCTCGATCGAGAAGAGCATCGCGCCGCTGCGCAGCTTCGTCGCCGAGCCGATGCGCTTCGGCAAACTGTTCCTGTGCGGCGATGCCGCCCACATCGTGCCGCCGACCGGCGCCAAGGGCCTGAACCTCGCCGCCAGCGACGCGCATTATCTGTCGAGCGCGCTGCGCGAATTCTACGATGAGAAGTCGAGTGCCGGGATCGATGCTTACTCGGCCAAGGCGCTGGCGCGGGTCTGGAAAGCCGTGCGCTTCTCCTGGTGGATGACCTCGATGCTGCACAAATTCCCCGACACCGGCACCATCGGCGCGCGCATCCAGCTCGCCGAGCTCGACTACGTCACGCAGTCGCAAGCCGCGATGACGTCGCTGTCGGAGAATTACGTGGGCTTGCCGTTCTAGGGCGACGAAGTTGGTGCCGTAGTGTGGGGCAGGCTGTCATCACCCGCGAAGGCGGGTGATCCAGTACGCCGCAGCGGCTCGATTCCAGCCGCGCCGTCTCGGAGTACTGGATGCCCCGCCTTCGCGGGGCATGACAGTTGTCGTGCGGCGACAGCCCCACCCATTTCAAACACCCGCGCAAATCCCGTTTAAAACTTTGTAGGCGGTGAAACTGTCATCCACATCGCGTTCAATGCTGCCAACACGGCAACGCGAGATCATCATGACCGGCACCGACATCCCCGACGGCTTCGAGCCGCTGTTCCGCAAGAGCCCGCTCACCGAGCCCTGGGAGCCGCTCTACGCAAAGAAGACCGAGAAGGCCGTCGTCATCGGCTTGCGATTGGCCAAGCCGCACACCAATGGCCGGGGCCTGATCCATGGCGGCCTCATCGCGGCGCTCGCCGACAATGCCATGGGCTATAGCTGCGCGCAGGCGACGGATTGGACGACGTCGTTCGTGACGGTCTCGCTCACGGTCGATTTCGCCGGCTCCGCCGAGATCGGCCAGTGGTGCTCGATCGAGAGCGACGTGATCAAGACCGGCAAGACGATCTGCTTCGCGCAGTGCCTGGTGAAAGCCGACGACGCCGTGATCGCGCGGGCCAGCGGAACGTTCCGGGTGGTGCCGAAGAAGGGGTAGCCTCGCGCGCTCTCTCCGTGTCCCGGACGCGCTGCAGCGTGCAACGCTGGCGCACAGAGCCGGGACCCATGTCTCGACAGGATGCTGTGTCGCCTCTAGGCCCCGGCTCTGCATCGCATCACTGCGTGCTGCGATGCGTCCGGGGCACGAGACCTACCCAAACCGCCACTCCGCCGTCTCCACCACCAGATCGATGAACGCGCGCACCTTCGCCGACAGCAGGCGCGAAGTCGGGTAGACGATGTGGATCGGCAGCGCCGGCTGCTCGTATTTTGCGAGCACGATCTTCAGGCGCCCGCGCTTCAGCCCCTCGGCGGCCTGATAGGCCAGCACGCGGGTCACGCCGCCGCCAGCCTCGGCATATTGCAGGGCGGCGTCGGCGCTGTTGCTGGCGAAGCGCGGGTTCGGCGTCACCTCGATGTCACGGCCGTCCTGCACGAAGCGCCAGATCGTGGAGGGGCCGAACGCGATGGTCTGATGCGCGAGCAAGTCCTCCGGCGTCTTCGGCTCGCCATGGCGTTTCAGATAACCGGGCGTGGCGACAACGATCCGCCGCATCTCGCCGATCTGGCGCGCCACCAGCGAGGAATCGGCGAGATGGCCGATCCGCACAGCGGCATCGACGGCGTCTTCCACGAGATTGACGAGGTTGTCCGACAGCCTGAGCTCGGCGGTAACCTCGGGATAGCGCTTCAAATACGCCGTCATGACCGGCGCGACATGCAGGCGGCCGAAGCCGAGCGGCGCCGACACGACCAGCCGCCCGCTCGGCCGGTTGCGCTCCTCGCGGGCGGAGCCGTCGGCCTCCTCGACATCGGCGAGGATGCGCCGCGCGCGCTCCAGATAGCGCGTGCCGACGTCGGTGAGCGCCACCTGCCGCGTGGTCCGCTGCAGCAGCCGGGCGCCGAGATGCTCCTCCAGCGCCGCGATCATCCGCGTCACCGCCGAGGGTGACAGGCGCAGCTTTCGCGCTGCCGGCGCAAAGCCGCGCAGATCGGCGACGGTGATGAAGACGTGCATGGCGTCCAGGCGATCCATGGCCATTATTGCATATATTGCAACGATGAAGTGTCAAGCCGCTCGATTGTTTTAGCAGCGGAAAGGTCCAGATTAGGGGTCGAAAGACGCAGCAATGCGCCGGAATCCAGGAGATGTTCCGATGACGGCAACCCACACCTACGCCAGCGACGTCGCCTTCTCGCCGGCGGTGAAATCGATCCAGACCCGAAAGGGATCGCGTGAAGGCTATGCCCAGGCCGAGCAGCGGGGATGGCGCACCGAGGTCGACGAGAACCTCGCCGCGTTCCTGGCCGACGCCAACAGCTTCTACTTTGCGACGGCCTCGGCCGACGGCCAGCCCTACATCCAGCACCGCGGCGGCCCGAAGGGTTTTCTCAAGGTGTTGGACAAGCAGACGCTGGCCTTCACCGACTACGCCGGCAACAGGCAATACATCACGCAAGGAAACCTGTCGGAGAACCCCAAGGCCTACATCTTCGTCATGGACTACGCCCACCGCCGCCGGGTGAAGATCTGGGGCGAGGCGCGCGTGGTCGAGGACGACGAGGCGCTGACGACCTCGCTGATGCCGAAGGGTTACCGCGCCCGGCCCGAGCAGGTGATCCTGTTCAAGATCGCGGCCTGGGACACCAATTGCCCGCAGCACATCCCGCAGAAGTTCGACGCGCCTGATGTGGCCGCCGCGCTGGCGGCGCGGGACCAGCGGATCGCGGAACTGGAAGCGGAGGTCGCGGCGTTGAAGAATGAGAAGACGGCGGGCTGACTTTGAGTCCGCGCGTCTGATGCAATCTGCTTTCTGGCAGAGGGTGGCTTGCCGTCGGCGGTGAAGCACCTGCCGGCGGGACAATCGGTGGGTCAGCGCGTCGCGAACATGGCGGAAAGCATCAGCCACTCGCTCGCTCGAACTTGATCAGACTGAACGGGCCGATGCTGGTGGTTCCCGTGAACGCGAAGCCTGCCGGGATGACGAGCCTGCGATACTCATCTTCGGTACGCTCTCGACCCCCGGGTCCACGAAGCATGTTGAGGTCGCTCATCACGCAGGAACGGTCCTGGGGGTCCATCGTGGCGTGCTCCGGCATGATCCGCTCGATGACGATCAGCGTCCCGCCGGGCGGCAGCGCGTCCCGGCAATTGCGCAGAATGACGGCACAGCGGTCGTCATTCCAATTGTGAATGATGCTCTTCATCATGATGGTGTCGGCGCCATCAGGGATCTTCTCGAAGAAACTGCCGGCGACGAACCTGCAACGGTCGGTGATGCCAAGCCGGTCGAAATGTGCGTGCGCGTCCGCCTCGCAGCGCGCGAGATCGAAGGCGATGCCCTTGACATGAGGGATGCGCTGGAGCACGCCGCCGATCAACTCCCCGGTGCCGCCGCCGACATCCATCACGACACGCGAAGCCGCGAAATCATGGGCTGCAACGATCCTTGGAACGATGGTCCGCGTGAGGTTGACCATTGCAGCGTTGAACCGGCGCGTCCATTCCGTCGCCTGGCCTGTCGCGGCATAGCGGTCGTCACCGTCACCGCGAAGCTGCGTTGCGGTTCTTCCGGTGCGAACCGATTCGACCAATCCGCTCCAGGATTGCGCGAGCATCTCGCCCTCGAAAAGAACCCAGTCTTTAAAGGATGGCTCTGCTGCCGCGTCGAGTTGACGACCGAGATCGGTCATGGCGAACCGGTCCCCTCCAAGCTGCTTGCAGAGGCCGAGCGTTGTCAGGCCGACAAGCAGTCTGCGCAGCGCTCCCTCGTCGGCGGACACGAGCCGAGCGAGTTCGGCCACCGATTTCTCGCTATCGCCGATAGCCTCCGCGAGATCGAGCTTCGCGGCCGCATAGATCACAGCGGTGATGCGATGGGATTGCACGAGATCATGCACGGATGCTTGCCAGCTCATGTGTTTCCCTCTGTCTGTGCCGAATTCAATCGGCTGGAACGAACCCCGTTTCTTGCACGATCGCCTTCCACCGGTCGGATTCGGATGCGATCAGTTGGACGAAATCCCCCATGGCGATCGTCTGGGGATCGACGGCGAGCTTTTCCATGCCAGCCCTGACCTCGTTGGTGGACAAGGCCGCCTGGATCGCGGCATTGAGCTTTGCAACGATCGAGGGCGCCGTCTTCGCTGGAACGAAGAAGCCGAACCATGTGAGATCCTCGAGCGCCGGGTATCCGACTTCCCTCACCGTCGGCACCGCCGGAGCGAACTGGCTGCGGCGCGGCCCCGTCGTTGCCAGCGCGCGTAGATCGCCGGATTGGACCAGTCCAAGCGAGCTACCGATCGGCATCAGGGCTGCCGCGATCACACCCTTGGCTAGATCGTAAATCGCCCCGACACCCTGATAGGGCACGTGAAGAAATTCGAAGCCGGCGCTGCGGCCGAGCATCATGCCGAGAAAATGCAGCGTGGTTCCGACGCCCGGCGTGCCGTAGGTGGCGAGTTGCGGATTGGCCCGGCACCAGGCGACAAAGTCTGCAACCGTCCTGACGTCGGTGGGCACTTTCGGCCCCACGGTCAGAAAGGCGGGCGCCGAGCCTACCGTCGACACCGGCGTGAAATCGCGCGGCTGGTATCTCAGCGCCTTGTAGATGTGCGGAAACAACATCATGAAGCCGAGCGGTGCGAACAACATGACGGACCCGTCGGGCTCGGCGGTCTTTACCGCCTCCACTGCGATGCGTCCGGCTGCGCCGGGCCGGCTCTCGACCACGATGGTCGCCGCATAGCCGCCCATCTGGTCGGCCAGCAGCCGCGCCATCGCGTCGAGCAGCCCCGGCGTGCTGGTTGTCAGGATATGCAAGGTTCTTGGCTGCGCAAGCGCCGGCGTCGCGCCATAAGTGGCGGAGATCGCGAAACCAGCCGACGCGGTCAATATGTCGCGGCGTGTGATCATCACCTGTCTCCTCGAGCGATCCGGCGTTTCCACGCGGGTTCTACCTTCGGTTTTATCATGGTGGGGACCTGCCGGCTTGGTCGCCGGCTTACTTTTTCCTTAGCGTCGGCTTATTCTCTGTTCGGCGGATTTCAGCGATCGACCGCACGTGCGGGGAAGTGATTTGCGCTATCTCTTTGACGATTGTTCACTCGACACGGAGCGACGCGAGCTTTGCCGCGGAACGTCGGGCATTTCCATCGCGCCGCAGGTGTTCGACCTGATTGCCTATCTGGTCTGCAATCGCGATCGCGTCGTCACCAAGGACAACCTCGTCGACGCCATCTGGCAGGGCCGCGCCATCTCGGACGTCGCCCTGACCACGTGCCTCAACGCGGCGCGGAAAGCGATCGGCGATTCCGGAGACAAGCAGCGCCTCATCAAGACATTTCCGCGCAAGGGTGTTCGGTTCGTCGCGGCGGTGCGCGAAGCGCCGACGGCGGTCATTGTCGCCGGCACGACCGGTTCCGCGGCGCGCAAGCCATCGCTCGTTGTTCTGCCCTTTGCCAATCTGAGCCCCGATCCCGCGCAAGATTATTTCGTCGACGGCGTGACCGAGAGCCTGACCACCGATCTCTCTCGGCTGGCGGGCGTCTTCGTGATCGGCCGCAATACCGCCTTCGCTTACAGGGAACGGCACGTCGATCTGAAGCAGGTCGGGCGCGAGCTCGGCGTTCGCTATGTGCTCGAAGGCTCGGTGCAGCGGGTGGGGGCACGGATGCGTATCAACGCCCAGCTCATCGACGCCGAAACCGGCAGTCATTTATGGGCAGAACGTTTCGACAAGCAGGTTGCCGACCTCTTCGACATGCAGGACGAGATTGGCGCCCGTCTCGCCAACCAACTCGGAACGGAGCTCGTCACGGCGGAGGCGCGGCGCGCCGCCCGGGCACCGCATCCGGATTCGATGGACTTGTACTTCCAGGGCATGGGCTACCTCAATCGCGGAACGGATCCGGCGAGCCTGTCGCAGGCGCGCCCGTATTTCGAGCAGGCTCTTCGCCTGGATGCCGCGAACATCGAGGCCATGGTGGGCATGGCCGACGTCGATACCATGCGAGCGACGTCCATGCTGATCGACCGCCGAGAACCTCTGCGGGCGGTCGAGACATCGCTGGCCGGAATCATTGCCCGTACGCCCAGTCATGCGAGGGCCCATTGCCTGATGGGCGTGGTCCAGATCTTCACAAAGCGCGCCGTCGAGGGCATCGCCGAATGTGAGCGAGCCCTGGCGCTGGATCGGAACCTGGCCACCGCCCATGCCTGGATCGGACTTGGCAAGTGCAATCTCGGTCGCGCCGAAGAGACCGAAGCCCACATCGCGGAAGCGTTTCGTCTCTCCCCCCGCGACCAAAAGGCCTCGTCCTGGTTGAATACAGCAGGCGTCGCGCAGTCATATCTCGGAGCGGACGAAGCCGCGGTTCAATGGTTCCGGCGATCAGTCGAGACCAATCGGAATATTGCACCGTTCGTCCACTTCTTTCTCGCTGCGGCGCTCGCCCATCTCGGGCGCATCGAGGAGGCGCGGGCGTCCGTGCGGGCAGGGCTTGCCCTCGATCCGAATTTCAGCGTGGCTCGATTTCACCAGAGTTCGCCGACGGATCATCCAACGTGCCTGATCCAGCGGGAGAGGATCGCCGAGGGCCTGCGCAAGGCGGGACTTCCCCGGGAATGAAACGCATGCTCGCTTGCCTCCCCGGAAGAGGAACGCAAGCGGAATCAGATCACGCTCGTGCCTTCGCTGGAAGCCGAGATAGCTCGCCGCTACCCGCTCATTTGCCGCGATGTCGCTGGTCTTGCCGCTGAGCACGAACTCGCCGAGTTCCATCACATTGGCCTGGTCCGCGATCTTCAGCGCGGCCTGCGCGACCATCTCTCACACGCGAGAATGGTCGGCAATGGTCAGGACCACGTTCATATTGAACGATTCATGCTTGACCTAGATCAATCCGCGATCGACACGCGCGATATTTTGCCGTGGGGCAAAGCAAGATAATGGAGATCGCGATGACGAAGAAAGCAGCCGTTGCGGCGATTGCAATTCTTCTGACGACGTCGCCTCTTGCCTATGCAGCGGAGACGTCTGTCACCGTCGGAATGCGGCAACCCAGCGCCGCTGACATGAATAGCTTGACGGATATGCGTGTCGGCATCGTCAAGGCCGCCCTGCAGATGACAGCCGAACAGGAGAAATACTGGCCAGCGGTCGAGGAAGCGATTCGCGCGAGAGCGAAGAATCGGCAGGCAAGGCTGGAGCGAATTGCTCAGTTGCACGACAACGGCCCGATGGATGCTCTCAATGAGCGGAATCCGGTCGAGCTGATGCAACGCAGGGCCGATCTGCTGGTTCAACGCGGGGCGGACCTCAAGAAGCTCGCCGACGCCTGGGATCCTCTCTACAAAACACTGACTCCAGATCAGAAGAGAAGGATGGCGTTCGTCTCCTATGTCGCCATGCGCGGCGCGCGGGATGCGATCGAGCATCATAGCGAAGCGGAAGACGACGACGACTAGTGGCGCGCTCCATGGAGGCACATCATGCTTCGATATATCCTGGTTGCATTGGCAGCACTCGTTTTGCTCACGGTCAGTCTCATTCCGGATGACGCATTCGCCCGACGTGGCGGCGGCGGTGGCGGGGTCCGCGGCGGCGGAGGCGGCATGCGCGCCGGCGGCTTCCACGGCGGGATGCATGCCGGCGGCATCCATCGCGGTGGCGGCTACGCTGGACGCGGCCATCGCGTGGCCGGAGGGCCTCGGCCTTCGCATCCCATCGCGGGACGACCGGGGTATCCGGGTCGTCCGATTGCCGGCCGTCCGGGCCGGCCGGTCGCAGGCTATCCGGGCTATGGTGGCGGCTATCGCCCGGGCTGGGGCTACGGCGCCGCCGCCGTAGGAGCCGCTGCTGCCTATGGCGCCTACGGTTCCTACAACAACAGCAATTGTACCTACGACACCTACGGCAATTGGGTCTGTCCGGGTCAGTACCCCTACCAGAACTATTGAGCCGCGCGCGCTCGGACGGTGCCTGTCACGCCGTCCGAGCGTGCAAGACTACAACACGCTCGCGCCTTCGTGCTGGAAGCCGAGATAGCTCGCCGCCACGCGCTCGTTCGCGGCGATGTCGCTCGCCTTGCCGCTGAGCACGAACTCGCCGAGCTCCATCACATAGGCCTGGTCCGCGATCTTCAGCGCGGCCTGCGCGTTCTGCTCGACCAGCAGCACCGAGACGCCGGCCGCGCGCAGCTCGGTGACGATGCGGAAGATGTCGGCGACGATGATCGGGGCGAGGCCGAGGCTCGGCTCGTCCAGCATCAGGAGCTTCGGCTCGCCCATCAGCGCGCGGCCCATCGCCAGCATCTGCTGCTCGCCGCCGGAGAGCGTGCCGGCGAGCTGCTTGCGCCGCTCCTTCAGCCGCGGAAACAGCGTGTAGACCCGCTCCATCGAGGCTTTCGCCTTGCTCCGCTCGATGCGGAAGGCCCCTAACTCGAGATTGTCCTCGACATTCATGGTCACGAACAATTCGCGGTGCTCCGGCACGAGCCCGAGCCCCATCGCGACGCGGTCCTCGATGTCGAGTCGGGCGAGATCCTGACCGGCGAAGGCGACGCGGCCCTTCAGCGGCAGGATGCCCATGATGGCCGAGAGCAGCGTGGTCTTGCCGGCGCCGTTGGCGCCGACGATGGTGACGATCTGGTTTTGGCCGACCTCAAGCGAGACCGAGCGCACGGCCTCGACCTTGCCATAGGCGACATGGGCGTCGGTGACGGACAACAGCGCGCTCATGCCGCCACTCCGAGATAGGCCTTGATCACTTCGGGATTGGTCTTGATCGTGGCGGGCGTGCCCTCGGCGATCTTGGTGCCGAAATCGAGCACCACGATGCGGTCGGCAAGGTTCATCACGAAGCCCATGTCGTGCTCGACCAGAAGCACGGACATGCCGCCGTCGCGCAATTCGCGCAGCAGCGCGGCAAGCCGCTGCTTCTCCATGTGGCGCAGGCCCGCGGCCGGCTCGTCGAGCAGCAGCAGCATCGGATCGACGCACAGCGCGCGCGCGATCTCGACGATGCGCTGCTGGCCGAGCGAGAGCGAACCTGCGAGCTGGTGCATCTGGTCGGCAAGGCCGACGCGTTCGATCTGGCGGGCGGCTTCCGCCAGCAGCTTGGCCTCGTCGGCGCGATCGAGACGCAGCATCGAGGCGATCGGGCCGGAATGGCCGCGCAGATGCGCGCCGATCGCGACGTTCTCCAGCACGGTCATGTCGGGGACCAGCTTGACGTGCTGGAACGTGCGGGAAATGCCGAGCTTGACGATCTCCTGCGGCGGCGCCTTGTCGACCTTCCTGCCGAGCACCGAGATCGAGCCTGATGTCGCCGACAGCACGCCGGTGATCAGGTTGAAGGTGGTGCTCTTGCCGGCGCCGTTCGGCCCGATCAGGGCGACGATCTCGCGGGCCTGGACGTCGAAGGAAACGTTGTTGACCGCAACCACGCCGCCGAATTGCTTTCGCGCTTTCTCGACCTGGAGCAGCACGCCGGCCTCGGCGGGCGCGCGGCTGCGCTGTTCGAGCTTCAGCGAGGTATCCGGCTTCCTGCCGCTGGTCCGCTCGGGCAGGAACGACATCAGCCAGGGCCAGAGGCCGCCGGGCGCAAGCTGCAGCAGCGCCACCAGCATGATGCCGAACACGATGGTCTCGACCTGGCCGGAGCCCGGCAGGATCAGCGGCAAATAGCTCTGCAGCACCTCTTTCAGCACCACGACGATCGCCGCGCCCAGGACGCCGCCCCAGACATAGCCGGCGCCGCCGACCACGGCGATGAAGAGATATTCGATGCCGGCCTGCGCGCCGAACGGCGTCGGGTTCACCGCGCGCTGCAGATGGGCGTAGAGCCAGCCCGAAAGTCCGGCGAGCACGGCGGCATGGATGAACACCAGCAATTTTGCCCGTGGCGTATGCACCCCGAAGGCCTCGGCCGCGACATGGCCGCGGCGCAGCGCGCGGATGGCGCGGCCGGTGCGGGAGTCCAGGAGGTTCATGGTCAGCAACGCCGAGAGGATCACCGCGACCCAGATCGCGTAATAGATCGAGCCGGGCGAGAGCATCTTGAACGTGCCGATCGACAGCGGCGGGATTGCCGAGATGCCGTCGTTGCGCCCGAGGAATTCCAGCTTGCTGAACAGGTAGAACAGGCCGAGGCCCCAGGCGAGCGTGCCGAGTGGCAGATAATGGCCGGAGAGGCGGACCGTGATCAGCCCGAGCAGCACCGCCAGCGATCCGCTGACCACGAGCGACAGCGGCAGCGTCAGCCAGGGCGACAGGCCATAGGCCGTCGTGAGCACGGCCGTGGTGTAGGCGCCGAAGCCGACGAACGCTGCCTGACCGAACGAGGTCAGGCCGCCGACGCCGGTCAGCAGCACGAGGCCCATCGCCACGAGGGCCGCAAGGCCGATATTGTCGAGCAGCACGATCCAGAACGGCGGCATGCCCGGCACGAACGGGATCGCCGCCATGACCAGCGCGAAGACGAGGATGGGAAGCCGGCTCTGCATGCGCTCAGTCCTTCTCTTCCTCGACCGCGGGCGCGGCGAGCGAGCGCAGCAGCAGCACGGGGATCAGCAGCATGAAGACGATCACTTCCTTGTAGTTGGAGGCATAGAAGGACGAGAACGCCTCGACGATGCCGACGACCAGCGCCGCGACGGCGGTGAGGGGATAGCTGACGAGCCCGCCGATGATCGCGGCGACGAAGCCCTTCAGGCCGATCAGGAAGCCGGAGTCGTAATAGAGCGTCGTGATCGGCACGATCATGATGCCCGAGAGCGCGCCGATGACCGAGGCCAGCAGGAAGGCGATCTGCCCCGACAGCGTGGTGCGGATGCCGGCGAGCCGCGCGCCCAGCCGGTTCACGGCGGTGGCGCGCAGCGCCTTGCCGTACAGCGTCAGGCCGAAGAACAGCCAGAGCCCGACGATGAAGGCGATGGTGATGGCGTAGACGGTGATGCTCTGGCCGGTGAAGCGCAGTGCGCCGGCGGTGAACGCGCCGGACAGCACGGCAGGTCCGCGCTGACCTTCGGCGCCGAAGAACAGCAGGCCAAGTCCCTGCAGCGCGAGGTGGACGCCGACGGATGCGATCAGCAGCACCAGCACGGAGGTGTGCGCCAGCGGCTGGAAGGCGATGCGGTAGAGATACACGCCGATCATCGCGACGATCACCAGCGACAGCGCGATGCTGATCGCGACCGGCGGCTTCTGCGCGGCGAAGTAGATGGTCAGTGCCAGCACGATCGCCGGCAGCACGATGTTGGTGACGAAGCTGCGGACGACCAGCCGCCCATGCAGCGCCTTGCGCGCCACGAACAGGTCGAAGGCGAAGGCGCCGATGCCCAGCGCCAGCGCGAGCTTGGCGGTGCCCGGCATCTGGCCGGCCGCCAGCGAGGCATAGGTCAGCGCGCCGTAGGTGACGAATTCGCCCTGGGGGATGAGGATGACGCGGGTGACGGCGAACACCAGCACCAGCGCCAGCCCGAGCAGCGCGTAAATCGCGCCATTGGTGATGCCGTCCTGCACCAGGAACAGCATGATGGTGGTGTTCAAGACCGGACGCTCCCCCTCAAGATAAGGGACCGGCCGCCGCAATTGCGGTGGATGGTCCCCTCACAGCCATTGAAATACGCTGACGATATTTGATATGGTCCATAACAATTATCAAATATAACATCAAGGGTGGGGAACGACCCGTCCCGAATTTAGCGGGATTACGAGCACGAGGCGATGACCGTTTCCAAGAGCGCGGAAAAGACCGCTGAGAAGTCCTCCGAAAAGCCCGCCGACGCGGCCAAGGGCCGCAAGGATTCGGGCGAGCCCCAGGGTCAGGGGTCTGCCGAAGCCCTCCAGCTCGGGGAGCTGTCCGAACAGCTCGGCTATGTCCTGAAACGTGCGCAGCTCAAGGTGTTCGAGAACTTCCTGCGCTGCATGGCCTCGCTGCAGCTGACGCCGGCGCAGTTCTCGGTGCTGCTGCTGGTCGAGAAGAATCCCGGCCGTAACCAGACCGAGATCGCCTCGACGCTCGGCATCCTCAGGCCGAATTTCGTGGCCATGCTCGACAATCTCGAAAGCCGCGACCTTTGCGCGCGAATCCGTTCCACCAACGATCGCCGCTCGCACATCCTGGTCCTGACCGACAAGGGCAAGGCCGTGCTGGCGCGGGCGAAAAAGCTCGTCGCCACCAAGCACGAGGCGCGGCTCAACGACCTGCTCGGCCAGGCCAACCGCGAGGCCCTGATCGAGATGCTCTCGAAGATCGCCAACGAGTTTTGAGCCCCACTGTGATCGCCCGGCTCGACCGCGCGATCCAGTATTCCAGAGACGGTGCGGCAGGAGCCGAGAAGCCGCGGCATACTGGATTCCCCGCCTGCGCGGGGAATGACATCGTCAGCGGGTTCGCCCTCTATCCGCCGCCATGCCCGGGCTTGTCCCGGGCATCCACGTTCGTCCCAGCGTGCGGCGGCGCGTGGATGGCCGGGTCACGCCCGGCCATGACGAAGGAGACGTCTGGGGCTCAATCCACGAGGATGACGCGAATATCATTCACGTTGGTCAGCGTCGGGCCCGGCTGCAGCAGATCCCCCGTCGCCTCGAAGAACGTCGTCGCGTCGTTGTTGTCCAGATAAGCCTGCGGCTGCAGCCCCTGCGCCTTCATCTTCGCGAACGTCGCAGCGTCGATCAGCGCGCCGGCGGGGTCGGTCGGGTGGCCGGCGCCGCCGTCGGCGCCGTCGGTGTCGCCGGCGAGCGCCGAGATGTCGGGCGTGTCCTTGAGCAGCGCGGCCAGCGCCAGCGCGTATTCCTGGTTGGGGCCGCCGCGGCCATTGCCGCGCACGGTGACCGTGAGCTCGCCGCCGGAGAGGAT
Source organism: Bradyrhizobium sp. KB893862 SZCCT0404 (assembly GCF_018130885.1). NCBI lineage: Bacteria > Pseudomonadati > Pseudomonadota > Alphaproteobacteria > Hyphomicrobiales > Nitrobacteraceae > Bradyrhizobium > Bradyrhizobium sp. KB893862 SZCCT0404. The sequence continues at coordinate 341,724 of NZ_JAFCLT010000009.1, read as the reverse complement.
CGCGATGCGCTTGCCTTGCGCGCGGGCTTGCAACGCCAGCTTGGCATGTTCGGCCGCGACCTCGCGCGCTTCGCCCTCGAGATCGGCGCCGAGGTCGATGGTCTCGTAGCCCGCCTCCTTCGCGAGCTTCACCGCCGCGTCCAGCGATTGCTTGGGCCGCGCGATCAGCTCGAACGAGGCGCGCGCGAAGGCGGCATCGCCGGGCTTGGCGCTTTCATTGGTGGGATCGTCGAGCGCGCGGCGCACGGCGTCGTCGATCGCGAGCTTGTACTTCGCGACGATCGCCCGGGCGTCGGCCAGCGTGGTCGGATCGGGGACGGTGGGGCCGGAGGCAATCGCGGAGGGATCGTCATGCGGCACGTCGGAGATTGCGAGCGTGACGATCTCGGCGGCATTTTTGCCGGCGCGCGCAAGACGGCCGCCCTTGATCCGCGAAAGATGCTTGCGCACGACGTTCATCTCGCCGATCGGCGCGCCCGAGCGCAGCAGCGCCTTGTTGACCGCCTGCTTCTGCGCAAAGCTGATGCCGTCCACGGGCGCGATCCAGTTCGCCGAACCGCCGCCGGTGAGCAGCACCAGCAGGAGATCGTCGGGGCCGGCCTCGCCCGCGAGCGCGAGCGTGTCGGCCGCGCCCTTGAGGCCGGCCTCGTCAGGCACGGGATGACCGGCTTCGACCACGCGGATGCGGCGCGTCGGCACGCCATAGCCGTGACGCGTGGTGGCAATGCCGACGAGGCGCTCCGGCGCGAGCTTGAGCGTGTCGAGATAATGCCGCTCCGCGGCCGCGGCCATCGCGCCCGCGCCCTTGCCCGCCGCGAGACAGATCACGCGTCCTTTGGGTGCGGGGCGCAAATGAGGCGCCAGGATCGTGTTCGGATGGGCGGCGGCAACGGCGGCGTCGTAGAGCGCGCGGAGCAGGGGACGTCGGTCGGTCATGACGAAAAGCCTTGAGCGGACGGAAGCAGGGGCGGCGAGGCCGCCAGTCACATGCCTAGCGCATCATGCGCCAAAGCGTAAGCAGGCTTTACCATCATTCGATTGTGCAATCGCGTGATCATAATCGGCGAAAGCAAAGCCCCCTGCGATCATTTCGCAGGGGGCTTGTTATCGTCGCATTTGTGCCTTGCTAGCCGCCGACGTCGGCGCTGATCACGTCGCCGAACAGTTCCCAGCGCTCGCCCTTGAACTTCTCGAGGCGGAGCTGGCTGATCGGGGCGAAATCGTTCGGGCCGGTGTTGATCTGGATGCCCGGCAGCAGTGCCTCGGTGCGGAAGTCCTTCAGGCTCGCGGCCTGCTTCATGATGTTCTCGCGGGTGAGATTGTCACCGCACTGCTTCAGCACCTGGACCAGCGTCTGCGCCACCGCGTAGCCGACGATGGTGCCCTTGTCGAGCTTGTCGCCTTCGGGGAAGTACTTGGTCATGAAGGCGAGGAATTCCTTCATGCCGGGATCGTTATTCCACTCCGGATCCGACACGTCCTTGAGGTAATCGGCCGAGATGATGTCCTGGCCGTTCTCGAAGCCGGCGGGCTTCATCACGCTGCCGACCGAGGCCGAGACGTTGTTGAGGAAGTGCAGCGGCTTCCAGCCGATCTCCGCGTTCTTCTTGATCGCCTGCGCCGCGAATTTCGGCGTCGTGATGTTCATGAAGACGTCGGCGCCGGTCGACTTCAGCTTGACGATGTGGTTGTCGATGGTCGGCTCGGAGGTTTCATAGCTCTCCTCGATCACGATCATCGAGGCGGCCTTCGATCCCAGGCCGTCCTTCAGGCCCTTGAGATAGTCCTTGCCGTAATCGTCGTTCTGATAGAGCACGGCGATCTTGGCGTCAGGCTTGTTCTTGAGCAGCCACTTTGCGTAGATCTGCGTCTCGCTCTGGTAGTTCGGCTGCCAGCCCATGGTCCACGGGAAGTTCTGCGGATCGTTCCACTTGGTGGCGCCGGTGGCGACGAACAGCTGCGGCACCTTCTTCGAGTTCATGTATTTCTGGATCGCCGAGTTCGGCGGCGTGCCGAGCGAGTTGAAGATGAACAGCACTTCGTCGCTCTCGACCAGCTTGCGCGCCTGCTCCACCGTCTTGGGCGGCGAGTACGCGTCGTCATAGCTGATGTAGTTGATCTTGCGGCCGTTGATGCCGCCCTCGTCGTTGATCTTCTTGAAATAGGCGGCTTCGGTCCGCCCGATGATGCCGTAGGCGGAAGCCGGTCCGCTGTAGGGCATGATGTTGCCGATCTTGATCTCGGTATCGGTCGCGCCGGTATCGTATTTCTTCTGGGCCGATGCAGTGGAGGCCGAAGCCGCAATGAGCGCGAGCGCCAGTGACGCGGCCGCAAGTTTGCCGGTGACAGCGGGCATTCCTATCTCCCTATTTTCTTGGTGTGTGTACGTCCCTTTTCTTGTGTTGCTTGTTCTTGGTGACGTGGCCGCAATTCAATACGATTTGGCAGGTGCCTTCAACAGAAAGCCCCCGCGACGGCGTCGCAGGGGCTGCTCCTTTAGTAGTCAGGGCCGGGCAACAAGCCCGTGTGCGCTGCAAGAAGACGCGGCTGTCTTGAGTTGTTTTGGCCCGTCAGATTGATTTTGAGTTGAATGGCCTCAGTGGCTCACCTCGCTCGAGATGACGTCGCCGAACAGCTCCCATTTCTTGCCCTTGAAGCGCATCATCTGGAGCTGCTCGATCGGTGCGAAATTATCAGGTGCGGTGTTGATCTTGATGCCGGGCAGCAGCGTGTCGGGCGCGAAATCCTTGATGCTGGCGGCCTGCTTCATGACGTTCTCGCGGGTGAGGTCGTCGCCGCACATCTGCAGCACCTTCACCATGGTCTGGGCGGCGGCATAGCCGAACACCACGCCGGCATCGAGCTTGTTGGCCTTGGGCTCGTACTGCGCCAGGAAATTGTAGAACTTCTTCATGCCGTCATCGGCATTCCATTGCGGGTCGGAGCCGTCCTTGGTGTAGGTGGCCGAGAGGATGCCTTGCGAGATCTCGAGGCCCGCCGGCTCCAGCACGCCGCCGACGGAGGCGGAGACGTTGGAGATGATGTGGACCGGGTGCCAGTTGATCTCGGCCGCCTTCTTGATCGCCTGTGCCGCGAATTTCGGGGTGGTGATGCTGATGAAGACGTCGGCGCCCGAAGCCTTCAGCTTCACGACGTGCTCGTCGATCGCGGGCTCCGAGGTGTCGTAGGCATCCTCCATCACGATCATCGGGGCCTTGGGCCCGAGGCCCTCCTTCAGTCCCTTCAGATAGTCCTTGCCGAAATCGTCGTTCTGGTAGAGCACGCCGATCTTCGCGTCCGGCTTCTCCTTCATGATGTACTTGGCATAGATCCGCGCCTCGCTCGCGTAGCTCGGCTGCCAGCCCATGGTCCAGGGATATTGCTTGGGGTCGTTCCACTTCGAGGCGCCGCTCGCCACGAACAATTGCGGCACCTTCTTCTCGTTCATGTATTTGCGGATCGCGCCGTTGGTGGAGGTGCCGAGCGAGCCGAAGATCAGCAGCACGTTGTCGCTCTCGACCAGCCTGCGCGCCTGCTCCACCGTCTTCGGCGCCGAATAGCCGTCGTCATAGGAGATGAACTTGATCTTGCGGCCGTTGATGCCGCCCTCGGCGTTGACCTTGTTGAAATAGGCTTCCTCGGTCTTGCCGATCGCGGCATAGGCCGACGCGGGACCGCTGTACGGCATGATGTTGCCGATCTTGATCTCGGTATCGGAAGCGCCGCTGTCGTATTTCTTTTGCGCCAGCACCGGACCCGTCATCGCGGTGCACAATGCGAGCGCGGCCGATACGGCCACAACCTGAAAACGAACGGCAGCCATTGTTCTCCTACCCCGGGCTTGATCGGCCGCATTGAACAAGATTGACGGGCGGCGTCAACAAAAAGCCCCCGCGATCGCTCGCGGGGGCCTGTCGATGACCTGGACTATGACGTCAGCGTGTCACTCGGAGGCAACGTCGCCGCTGATGATCTCGCCGAAGAGTTCCCACTTCTCGCCCTTGAAGCGCTGCATCTGCAGCTGGGCGATCGGTGCGAAGTCGGTGGCGCTGGTGTTGATCTTGACGCCCGGCAGCAACGTGTCCGGCGTAAAGTCCTTCAGCGAGGCCGCCTGCTTCATCAGGTTGGCGCGGGTGAGGTCGTCGCCGCACATCTCCAGCACCTTGGCCAGCGTCGACGCCGCGCCGTAGCCGTAGACCATGCCGGTGTCGGTCTTGTCGGCGCCGGGCAGGTACTTGTCGACGAACTCGTTCCACTTCTTCATGCCGGGGTCGTTGTTCCACTGCGGATCCGTGGAGTCCTTGGCGTAGGCCGCCGACAGCACCTCCTGCGAGGCCTCGAAGCCGGCCGGCTTCATCACGCTGCCGACCGAGATCGAGACGTTGGTCAGGATCTGGAGCGGCTTCCAGGTGAGCTCGGCGGTCTTCTTGATGGTCTGCGCCGCGAACTTCGGGGTCGCGTAGATCAGCAGCACGTCGGGATTGGCGGCCTTGATCTTGACGATGTGGCCGTCGATCGACGGCTCGGAGACCTCATAGCTCTCTTCCATGATGATCATGGACGAGGCCTTGGCGCCGAGGCCGTCCTTGGTGCCCTTGAGGTAGTCTTTGCCGAAATCGTCGTTCTGGTAGAGGATCGCGATCTTGGCGTTCGGCTTCTCCTTCATCAGCCATTTCGCGTAGATCTGCGCTTCGCTCTGGTAGGAGGGCTGCCAGCCCATCGTCCAGGGGAAGTTCTTCGGATCGTTCCACTTGGTGGCGCCGGTCGCGACGAACAGCTGCGGGATCTTCTTGGCGTTGAGGTACTTCTGGATCGCCGTGTTCGAGGGCGTGCCGAGCGGGTTGAACACGGTCAGCACCTCGTCGCTCTCGACGAGCTTGCGGACCTGCTCGACCGCCTTGGGCGGCGAATAGGCGTCGTCATAGGTGACGAAGGTGATCTTGCGGCCGTTGATGCCGCCTTTGTCGTTGATCATCTTGAAATAGGCTTCTTCGGTCTTGCCGATGATGCCATAGGCCGACGCGGGACCGCTGTACGGCATGATGTTGCCGATCTTGATCTCGGTATCGGAAGCGCCGGTATCGTATTTCTTTTGAGCAAATGCCGTGCCGGAGTTGAAAGTGAGGGCCGCCGTTGCCGTGACCAGCGCGGCGGCTCGCAGTGTTCTTCCAAAAGTCAATTCGGGTCTCCTTTGTGCGATGAATGGATTTCAGTTCTTCTTGAGCCTGCCTGCGAGTTGCTGGCCCATGATCGCGATCTGCCTTGCGCCATGCGGCACGAGGTAGATGACGAGGAACAACAGCACGCCGAACACGGCGCCGGAGAGGCCCTTGGAGATGCTCTCCGCCATGTTCGGCACGAAGATGATGAAGGCCGCGCCGACGAACGAGCCGGGCAGCCAGCCGACGCCGCCGACCACCATGCCGAGGAACAGCGAGATCGCGAGCGTGATGGTGTAGCTGTCGGGCGCCACGAACTGCACCGCGATGGCGCCGAGCGAGCCGGCGACGCCGGTGATCGCCGCCGACACGCCGAAGGCCAGCGTCTTGTAGAGCGCGACGTTGACACCCATCGAGGAGGCGGCGATCTCGTTGTCCCGGATCGCCATGAAGGCGCGGCCGGACCTCGAGCGCAACAGGTTCACGGAGAAGATGTAGATCGCGAGCGTCACGATGAGCGTGAAGTAGTACAGCCACATGTCCTGCGACATCGGCAGGCCGAACGGCGCGTCCGGCTTGGTGACGACGAGGCCCTGCACGCCGCCGGTCCAGTGTTCCAGGAAATTTAGCTTCAGAAGCTGCGGCATCGCGGTGGCGAGTGCGAAGGTCGCAAGCGCGAGATAGACGCCCGACAGCCGCAGGGCCGGTTTGCCGAACAGGTAGCCGAACCCGAAGCAGACCACGGCGGAAACCGGAATGGTCAGCGCGTAGTTGATGTTGGCGTGCTCCATCAGCACCGCCGACGTATAGGCGCCGACGGCGTAGAAGGCGCTCTGGCCGAGCGAGAACTGTCCCGAACCGCCGGTCAGGATGTTGAGCGCCAGCACGGCAAGCCCGTAGATCAGGAGCATCGTCATCTGGAAGATGATGAAGTTCTTGACGAACACCGGCACGATCAGGAGTGCCGCCAGCACCACCAGCGAGGTGCCGGTGCCCAGCGTCATGGCCCGCTTCGGAACGGCCTCGACCGCCTGGCCTTCTGCAACGACTTCTTCTGCAGCGCTCATGATCAAACTCGCTTGACGATGTGCCGGCCGAACAGGCCAGCGGGTTTGACGACCAGGACGGAGATGATCAGCGCGAGCGCGATCGGGAGTTTCAGCTCGTTGCCGACGCCGGGAATGTAGGTGCCGGCGAGGTTCTCGAAGATGCCGACGAGGAAGCCGCCGACCACGGCGCCGAACGGGCTGGTGAGGCCGCCGAGCACCGCCGCGGCAAAGCCGTAGATCAGCACGCCGCCCATCATGTTGGGCTCGAGGAACACGACCGGGGCGATCAGCATGCCGGCGATCGAGCCGATCGCGGTCGCCATGCCCCAGCCGAGCGCGATCATCCAGCTCGTGTTGATGCCGACGAGCCGGGCCGATTCAGGCACCGAGGCGGCCGCACGCATCGCAAGGCCGATCCGCGTGTACTGGAAGAAGAAGTACAGGCCGAGCAGCAGCAGCACGGTGACGCCGATCATGCCGGCCTGGTGGGTCGAGATCAGCTGGCTGCCCAGGAACGGCGCGGAGCCGAACGGGGTCGGATACTGCTTGATGGTGAAGTCCCAGATCAGGCCGGCCGAGGAGTTGATGATCGCGAACAGCGCGATGAAGCCGGCGACGTTGGTCAGCACCGGCGCCTTCGCGAGCGGCTTGAACAGGATGCGCTCGATCGCGATGCCGGCGACGAAGGAGAATGCCAGCGTGACCACGAACGCCGCCCAATAGGACAGGCCCCACTGCATCAGCTGCCAGGAGATGAAGGTCGAGAACATCGCCATCTCGCCCTGCGCGAAGTTGAGATGGTCGATGGCCTGGTAGATCATGACCACGGCGAGCGCCATGCAGGCGTAGATCGCGCCCGTGGCGATGCCGGCCAGCACTTGGTTGGTGAACAGCTCCATCGTGCCGGCTCCTCAGTAACCCAGATAGGATTTGCGGATTTCTTCGTTGTTCGCGATGTCCTTGGCATTGCCCGACATCACGATGCGTCCGGTCTCGATCACATAGGCCTGGTCGGCGAGCTCGAGCGCGAGCTGGGCGTTCTGCTCGACCACCAGGATCGACACCTTGTCCTCGCGGTTGATCTTGCCGAGGATGCCGAACAGGTCGCGCACCACCAGCGGCGCGAGGCCGAAGGAGGGCTCGTCGAGCAGCATCAGGCGCGGCCGCAGCATCAGGGCGCGTGCGACCGCGAGCATCTGCTGCTCGCCGCCGGAGAGCGTGCCGGCCTGCTGCGTGTGGCGCTGCTTCAGCACCGGGAAGTGCGCATACATGCGCTCGATGTCGGAGACGATGCCGGCGCTGTCCTTGCGGGTGATGGCGCCGAGCTGAAGATTTTCTTCAACCGTCATGGTGGTGAAGGTGCCGCGGCCCTGCGGCACATGGGCGATGCCGAACCGCACGATGCTTTCGGTCGAGCGGTTGTTCAGCGGCTTGCCGTCGAACTCGATGCCGCCGGTCGAACGCACCATGTTGCAGATCGCGCGCAGCGTCGTGGTCTTGCCGGCGCCGTTGGCGCCCAGCAGCGTCGTCAGCGAGCCCTCGTTGAGCGAGAAGGACAGCCCGTGGAGCGCCTGGACCTGGCCGTAATAGGCGCGCAGGTCCTTGACGTTGAGCAGAACAGTCATTGGTCCTTGCTCCCGAGATAGGCCTTGATGACGTCGGGGTCCGCCTGCACCTGGGCCGGCGTGCCTTCCGCGAGCTTCTTGCCGAAATTCAGCGCGACGACGTGGTCGGCGATCGACATCACGAGACCCATGTGATGTTCGACCAGCAGCACCGTCATGTGGCGCTCGTCGCGGATTTTGCGGATGAGGTCGCCGAGCACATAGACTTCCTCGTGATTGAGGCCGCCGGCGGGCTCGTCGAGCAGCAGGATCTTCGGGTCGGCGGCGAGCGCACGCGCCAGCTCGACGCGCTTCTGCGTGCCGAAGGGCAGCCCGGAGACGACGGTGTGGGCGACGTCATCGAGATCGAGATAGGAGAGGATCTCGTGCACCTTCTTGTTGATGTCGGCCTCGCTGCGCCGGACCCATGCCAGCCGCAGCGAGTCGCTGATGATGTCGCTCGAGGTCTTCGAATGCGCGCCGACGCGGACGTTGTCCATCACCGACAGGTTCGGAAACAGCGCCACGTTCTGGAAGGTGCGGCCGATGCCGATCTCGGCGATCCGGTGCGGCGGGCGCGTCAGGATGCTCGCGCCTTCCATCAGGATGTCGCCGGACGACGGCTGGTAGAGCCGCGAGAGACAGTTGAAGAGCGTGGTCTTGCCGGCACCGTTGGGGCCGATCAATCCGAGGATCTGGCCCTTGTGCATGTCAAAGGTCACGCCGTTGAGCGCGATGATGCCGCCGAACACGACGCTGACGTCGCGAACCGCGAGCAGGGGCGATGTACCCTGCGCGAGCTGTGCCTGCGTCATCTCGTCTCGCCCACACTGTTCAGTGTGCGGCGGGGCGATGCGAACCGCTCCCGATGATGAGCAAGGCTATCTGATCCCCTCGGCCACACGCGCAACTTTTCCTCCTGATTTCAGCTTTTTGCTGACTTCTTTTTTGGAATGCGGCATCAGACCCCCGAGCGCCGCTTCGATGTTCCTTACCATCGCAAGCAGACGCGGTCCAATGTCGTTGATCAAACGCTCTTCCGTGAAGCGGAATGCGGGCGCACCGCAATTGAATGCGTAAGGCCCGGTTCCATCGTTGAGCTTGAGCGCGACGCCGGCGGCGCCGATGTCGTCGTGCCAATCGCCGACGGAAATCGCAAAGCCGTACTTCGCGACAGTCTCGCCGGAACGTTCGAGGCCATCGCGCATCTTCGGCCAGCGGCTGCCGTAATGTTCGCGCAGGATGCGCGACAATTCGGTGCGATTGTCCTCGTCGAGTGCCCAGAAATAGGCCCGGCCCATCGCACTGGTTGCAATCGGCACGCGCGCGCCGACGTCAAGTTGAACGCCGACCGTCTCGCTGCCGCGGCTCTGTCCGAAATAGATCATGCTGTGACGGTCGCGGCCGCCGACGGCGACGGCGCCGCCGGTCGCGCGCATGACTTCTTCGCGAAACGGCTCGGACAAATGCCGAACACCGAGATTGGCCAGCGCGGCATAGCCGAGCGACATCGCGGCGGGCGCGAGCTGGTATTTCTCGAAACGGGGAACCGGCGTCAGATAGCCGAGCTTGGTCAGCGTATAGGTCAGCCGCGACACGGTCGGCTTCGGCAGATTGGTGCGGGCCGCAATCTCCTGATTGCCGAGCAGACCGTCATTGGGGTGGAATGCGCGCAATACGTCCAGTCCGCGGGAAAGCGCGACGACGAAATTCCGATCGGTCGCAGTCTTCTTTCCTGTACGCTTCATCCCTGATCTGCTTCTTGCGCGGAGTCGTTGACAAGCCACGTGCTTCAAAATAACCCTGCCGTCAAGATGCGGAATTAAATTCCGCACCGCGAAATCGAACAAAAGTAAATCCCCACCAAGGAGGGAAACCGTGAGCGAAGTGGTCAAGCTTGAGCGTCATGACGAAGTCGGGATCGTCACGGTCAATAGTCCTCCGGTCAATGCGCTGAGTGCCGCAGTGCGCGGCGGCATCCTGGAATGCATCAAGGCCGCGATCGCTGATCCCGCCATCAAGGGCATCGTGCTGACCTGCGCCGGCCGCACCTTCATCGCCGGGGCCGACATCACCGAATTCGGCAAGCCGCCGAAGCCGCCGGGCCTGAACGAGGTTCTGGCCGAGATGGAAAATTCGCCGAAGCCGATCGTGGCCGCGATCCACGGCACGGCGCTCGGTGGTGGCCTCGAGGTCGCGCTGGCATGCCACTACCGCGTCGCGGTGAAGGAAGCCAAGCTCGGCCTGCCCGAAGTGAAGCTCGGCCTGTTGCCCGGTGCCGGCGGGACCCAGCGCCTGCCGCGCGCGGTCGGCCCCGAGCTCGCCGTCAAGATGATCGTCGGTGGTGACCCGATCGGCGCCGCGGAAGCGCTCAAGAATGGCCTGATCGAGGAGATCGTCGAGGGCCCGGCCTCCGGCGGCGAGGCCTTCGTCCGCAAGCTGATCGCCGAGAAGCGCCCGCTGCGCCGCCTGCGCGACGACGATTCCAAGATCGCCGCCGCCAAGGCCGACCGCTCGATCTTCACCAACGCGGTCGCCGCCATGACCAAGAAGTCGCGCGGCCTGGAAGCCCCGTTCGCGGCGGCCGATGCCGTCGGTGCCGCGATCGACCTGCCGTTCGACGAAGGTCTGAAGAAGGAGCGCGAGGGCTTCCTCAAGCTCGTCGCCAGCGACCAGTCCAAGGCGCAGCGCTATGCCTTCTTCGCCGAGCGCGAGGCCAACAAGATCGCGGGCGTCCCTGAAGGCACCAAGTCGCGTCCGGTCAACCGTGTTGCCATTCTCGGCGCCGGCACCATGGGCGGCGGCATCGCGATGTCCTTTGCCAATGCCGGCATTCCCGTCACCCTGATCGAAACCGGCGAAGAGCAGCTCAAGCGCGGCATGGGCATCATGCAGAAGAACTGGGAGGCGACCGCCGCGCGTGGTGGCATTCCCGCGGATGCACCGGCGAAGCGCATGGCGCTGATCAACGGCGTCGTCGGCATCGAGAACGTCGGCGATGCCGATCTCGTCATCGAGGCCGTGTTCGAGACCATGGCGGTGAAGCAGGAAGTGTTCGGCAAGCTCGACCAATACGTCAAGCCGGGTGCCGTGCTCGCCTCCAACACCTCGTATCTGAACATCGACGAGATCGCGAAGGCGACCAAGCGTCCGCAGGACGTGCTTGGCATGCACTTCTTCTCGCCGGCCAACGTCATGAAGCTGTGCGAGATCGTGCGCGCCGACAAGACCGCGCCGGATGCGCTGGTGACCGCGGTGACGATTGCGCGCAAAATCGCGAAGGTGCCGGCCGTGGTCGGCGTCTGCGACGGCTTCGTCGGCAACCGCATGCTCGCCCAGCGCGGCAAGCAGTCGGAGAAGCTCCTGTTCGAAGGCGCGCTGCCGCAGCAGGTCGATGCCGTCGTGACAAAATTCGGCATGCCGATGGGGCCGTTCGCGATGGGCGACCTCGCGGGCCTCGACATCGGCTGGCGCTCGCGCAAGGACCGCGGCATCAAGTCGGAGATCGCGGACGCGCTGTGCGAAGCCGGCCGCTTCGGCCAGAAGACCGGCAAGGGCTACTACAAGTACGAGCCCGGCTCCCGCGCGGCGCTGCCTGATCCCGAGGTCGAGAAGCTGATCGACGAGACGCTGTTGCGCCTCGGCCGCAAGAAGCGCGTCGTCAGCGACGAGGAGATCCTCGAGCGCATGATGTACCCGATGATCAACGAGGGAGCGAAGATCCTCGAAGAGGGCATCGCGGCGCGTCCGTCCGACATCGACGTGGTCTGGCTCTACGGCTATGGCTGGCCGATCTATCGTGGCGGCCCGATGTTCTGGGCCGACACCGTCGGTCTCAAGCACATCGCCGATCGCCTCGCCTTCTACGCCAAGGAGACCAACGACCCGAGCCTCGAGCCCGCCCCGCTGCTGAAGAAGCTTGCGGCGGAAGGCAAGACGTTCGCCTCGCTCGCGGCTGCGTCGAAGGCGGCTTGATGGTCTCCACTCGTCATTCCGGGGCGATGCGTAAGCATCGAACCCGGAATCTCGAGATTCCGGGTTCGCCCTCCGGGCGCCCCGGAATGACGGCTAGTGTGGTTTAAGGAATCCATGACCCATCCCGGCGAACAGTTTTATCCCGAGGGCGTGCGTTGGGACGACACCATCGTCCAGGGCTCGCTCCCTGACCTGCTGTCGAAAGCTGCCGCCGATTACGGCCGGCGCACCGCGTTGGAATTCCGGGAGCGGGCGATCACCTACACCGAGCTCGCCGCCATGGCCGAGCGCGCGGCGGCGGCGTTCCTGCGCGCGGGCATCGGCAAGACCAGCTCCGTCGCGCTGTTCCTCGGCAACACGCCGGATCATCCCGTCAATTTCTTCGGTGCGCTGAAGGCCGGCGCCCGCGTCGCGCATCTGTCGCCGCTCGACGGCGAGATCGCGCTGACGCACAAGGTCTCCGACTCCGGCTCGCGCCTGCTCGTCACGTCGAACCTCCAGGCCCTGCTGCCGACCGCGCTGAAATTCCTGGAGAAGGGCCTGATCGACCGCCTCGTCGTCTGCGAGGACGACAATTGGGGCAAGGTCGGCACGCCGCAGGCGGCGATCCCCGATGATCCCCGCATCGTCACCTTCAGGGCGTTCGTCGAGGGCGCGGCCGCGCCGGCGCAGTGGCCGTCCGTGACGGCCGACGACGTCGCGCTGCTGCAATATACCGGCGGCACCACCGGCTTGCCCAAGGGCGCGATGCTGACCCACGGCAATCTCACCTCGGCGGTGTCGATCTACGACGTCTGGGGCAAGCCTTCCCGGGCCGCGCGCGGCGATGTGGTCGAGCGCGTGATCTGCGTGCTGCCGCTGTTCCACATCTACGCGCTCACCGTCGTGCTGCTGTCCTCGCTCAGCCGCGGCAATCTGATCTCGATCCATCAGCGCTTCGACGTCGAGGCGGTGATGCGCGACATCGAGGTCAAGCGCGCGACCTATTTCCCGGGCGTGCCGACGATGTGGATCGCGATCGCCGCGCTCCCTGACCTCGACAAGCGCGACTTCTCCTCGCTCGCGACCATCGGTTCCGGCGGCGCGCCGCTGCCGGTGGAGATCGCGAATTTCTTCGAGCGCAAGGTCGGCAAGAAGCTGCGCAGCGGCTGGGGCATGACCGAGACCTGCTCGCCCGGCACCGGTCATCCGCCGACGGGCCCGGAAAAGCCCGGCTCGATCGGCCTGATGCTGCCCGGCATCGAGCTCGACGTCGTTGCGCTCGACGATCCCAGGCGCGTGCTGCCGCCGGGCGAAGTCGGCGAGATCCGCATCAAGGGCCCGAACGTCACCAGGGGATACTGGAATAAGCCGGAGGGGTCGGCGGACGCCTTCGTCGACGGCCGCTTCCTCACCGGCGACATCGGCTATGTCGATACCGACGGCTATTTCTTCCTGGTCGACCGCAAGAAGGACATGATCATCTCCGGCGGCTTCAACGTCTATCCGCAGATGATCGAGCAGGCGATCTACACCATCCCGGGCGTGCACGAGGTGATCGTGCTCGGCATCCCCGACCAGTACCGGGGCGAGGCCGCAAAAGCCTTCATCAAGCTCAAGCCGGACGCAAGGCCGTTCACGCTCGACGAGCTGCGCACCCAGCTCACCGGGAAGCTCGGCAAGCACGAGCTGCCGGCCGAGGTCGCTTTCGTCGACGATCTGCCGCGCACGCCGGTCGGAAAATTGTCGCGCCACGAATTGCGCCAGCAGCAGAAACCGTCACAATCCAGTCCCCTCGCATCAGGAGGTCGTTCTTGACCGACGCCGTCATCGTTTCCACCGCCCGCACCCCGATCGGCAAGGCCTATCGCGGCGCGCTCAATGCCACCGAGGGCGCCACGCTGCTCGGCCACGCCATCGGCGAAGCCGTCGCGCGCGCAAAGGTCGATCCGAAGGAGATCGAGGACGTCGTGATGGGCGCGGCGCTCCAGCAGGGCGCGACCGGCGGCAACATCGCGCGCAAGGCGCTGCTCCGTGCCGGTCTCCCGGTCACCGTGGCCGGCACCACCATCGACCGCCAGTGCGCCTCGGGCCTGCAGGCGATCGCGCTCGCCGCGCGTTCGGTGATCTTCGACGGCGTCGAGATCGCGGTCGGCGGCGGCGGCGAGTCGATCTCGCTCGTGCAGAACGACAAGATGAACGGCTTTCACGCCCAGGACCCGGCCCTGCTCAAGATCAAGGGCGAGGTCTACATGCCCATGATCGATACCGCCGAGATCGTCGCCAAGCGCTACGGCATCTCGCGCGAGAAGCAGGACGAGTATTCGCTCGAGAGCCAGCGCCGCACCGCGGCCGCGCAGCAGGGCGGCAAGTTCAAGGACGAGCTCGCCCCGATCACGACGCAGATGGCGGTCACCGACAAGGCGACCGGCGCGGTGTCGATGAAGGACGTCACGCTGTCGCAGGACGAGGGCCCGCGCCCCGAGACCACGATTGAAGGCCTTGCCGGCCTCAAGGCCGTGCGCGGCGAGGGCTTTTCGATCACCGCCGGCAATGCCAGCCAGCTCTCCGACGGCGCCAGCGCCTCGGTGATCATGAGCGACAAGGAAGCCGCCAAGCGCGGCCTTGCGCCGCTCGGCATCTTCCGCGGCTTCGTCTCGGCCGGCTGCGAGCCGGACGAGATGGGCATCGGCCCGGTCTTCGCCGTGCCGCGCCTGCTCAAGCGCCACGGCCTCACCGTCGACGACATCGGCCTGTGGGAGCTCAACGAAGCCTTCGCGGTGCAGGTGCTGTATTGCCGCGACAAGCTCGGCATCGATCCCGAGAAGATCAACGTCAACGGCGGCGCGATCTCGGTCGGCCACCCCTACGGCATGTCGGGCGCGCGCCTCACCGGCCACGCTCTGATCGAGGGCCGCCGCCGCAAGGCGAAATACGCGGTCGTCACCATGTGCGTCGGCGGCGGCATGGGCGCGGCCGGTTTGTTCGAGGTGTTGCAGTAAGCGTTGTCCCGGCCTAGTGCGCAATTGTGCACTAGGCCGGGACGACCACAGAATACGACGACGAGGAAACAGGAGGATCCAATGGATCTCGCATTCACGAAAGAAGAGCAGGCGTTTCGCGAGGAAGTGCGGTCGTTCTTCCGCGACAACGTGCCGCCGGATACGCGGCGCAAGCTGGTCGAGGGCCGCCACCTCTCGAAGGACGAGATGGTGACGTGGTGGCGCATCCTCAACAAGAAGGGCTGGGGCGTCAGCCACTGGCCCAAGCAGTTCGGCGGCACGGGCTGGACCTCGGTGCAGCACTACATCTTCAACGAGGAACTGCAGTCCTACCCGGCGCCGCAGCCGCTCGCCTTCGGCGTCAGCATGGTCGGCCCGGTTATCTACACCTTCGGCAACGAAGAGCAGAAGAAGCAGTATTTGCCGCGCATCGCCAATGTCGACGATTGGTGGTGCCAGGGCTTCTCCGAGCCGGGCTCGGGCTCCGACCTCGCCTCGCTCAAGACCAAGGCCGAGCGCCGTGGCGACAAGTGGATCATCAACGGCCAGAAGACCTGGACCACGCTCGCCCAGCACGCCGACATGATCTTCTGCCTCTGCCGCACCGACAACAATGCCAAGAAGCAGATGGGCATCTCCTTCATCGTGTTCTCGATGAAGTCGAAGGGCGTCACCGTGCGCCCGATCCAGACCATCGACGGCGGCGTCGAGGTCAACGAGGTCTTCTTCGACGACGTCGAAGTCCCGATCGAGAACCTGATCGGCGAGGAGAACAAGGGCTGGGATTACGCAAAATTCCTGCTCGGCAATGAGCGCACCGGCATCGCCCGCGTCGGCGTCTCCAAGGAGCGCATCCGCCGCATCAAGGATCTCGCCTCCAAGGTCGAATCCGGCGGCAAGCCGATCATCCAGGACGCGGCGTTCCGCGAGAAGCTCGCGGCCTGCGAGATCGAGCTGAAGGCGCTCGAGCTGACGCAGCTGCGCGTCGTTGCGGATGAGGGCAAGCACGGCAAGGGCAAGCCCAATCCGGCGTCCTCGGTGCTGAAGATCAAGGGCTCCGAGATCCAGCAGACCACCACCGAGCTCTTGATGGAAGTGATCGGCCCGTTCGCCGCGCCCTACGACGTGCACGGCGACGACGGCTCGAACGAAGCCATGGACTGGACCGCCCAGATCGCGCCGAGCTACTTCAACAACCGCAAGGTCTCGATCTACGGCGGCTCCAACGAAATCCAGCGCAACATCATCGCCAAGGCGGTGCTGGGGCTCTGATTGCCATTCGTCGCAACGCACTCGCCGTCATGGCCGGGGCAAAAGCGCGAAGCGCGTCTTCGCAGGAATGACCCGGCCATCCACGCCTAACGGCACGAAGAACGTGGATGCCCGGCACAAGGCCGGGCATGACGACCTCAATACCGGGAGAGTAGAGAAACATGGATTTTGACCTGAACGAGGAGCAGCGGCTTCTCAAGGAAAGCATCGACGGCCTGCTGACCGATTCCTACGATTTCGAGCAGCGCAAGAAATACATGAAGGAGAAGGGCGGCTGGAGCAAAGCCGTCTGGGGCAAGCTCGCCGAGCAGGGCCTGCTCGGTCTGCCCTTCAGCGAGGCCGATGGCGGCTTCGGCGGCGGCGGCGTCGAGACCATGATCGTGATGGAGGCGCTCGGCAAGGCACTGGTGCTCGAGCCGTATCTCGCGACGGTCGTGATCGGCGGCGGCTTCCTGCGTCATGCCGGCAGCGATGCGCAGAAGGCCGCGCACGTGCCTGGCATCATCGACGGCAGCAAGACGCTCGCCTTCGCCCAGATCGAGAAGAACTCGCGCTACGATCTCTTCGACGTCGCGACGACGGCGAAGAAGAAGGGCGACGGCTGGGTCATCGACGGCGAGAAGTTCGTCGTGCTCAACGGCGAGAACGCCGACACGCTGATCGTGACCGCGCGCACCAAGGGCGACCGCCGCGACAAGACCGGCGTCGGCGTGTTCCTGGTCCCGGCGAATGCCAAGGGCGTCACGAAGAAATCCTATCCGACCCAGGATGGCCTGCACGCCGCGGACATCACCCTCACCGGTGTCGAGGTCGGCGCCGATGCGGCGATCGGCAACCCCGAGGATTCGCTCGGGCTGATCGAGCGCGTGGTGGACGAAGCCCGCGTCGCGCTCTGTGCCGAGGCGGTCGGACTGATGGACGAATCGCTCAAGACCACGGTCGAGTACATCAAGACCCGAAAGCAGTTCGGCGTCGCGATCGGCTCGTTCCAGTCGCTCCAGCACCGCGCCTCCGACATGTTCGTCGCGGCCGAGCAGGCGCGCTCGATGTCGATGTTCGCCACCATGGCGAGCGATTTCGAGAACGCCAAGGAGCGCGCCAACGCCATCGCCGCGGCGAAGGTGCAGATCGGCAAGTCGCTGAAATTCGTCGGCCAGCAGTCGATCCAGCTCCACGGCGGCATCGGCATGACCATGGAGGCGAAGATCGGCCACTACTTCAAGCGCCTCACCATGATCGAGAACACCTTTGGTGACACCGATTACCACCAGCGCCGCGTCGCCGATGCCGGCGGGCTGATCTAGCCGCCACGTCGCATCGACGCATCGGACGTTCAAAATCGAAAGCCCCGGAGACATCTCCGGGGCTTTCGTCGTTTGAGCTTGCCCGTTCACCACCGCTGTCAAGCCGGGCGATGACACCCTTGGCGTCTGCCTCAGGTCCGCGTGCGCATCCGCATCATGAAGCTGTCGTAGCTGAGCTCGGCGACCTGCATCCAGGCCAGCGACTCGTTCCGGAATGCCGACAGGCTGGTGTACATCTTGTTGAAGTGCGGGTTGGTCTTGTTGAGATCGGCGTAGATCTCGTTGGCGGCGTTGTAGCAGGCCTCGAGCACCTCCTGCGGGAACGGCCTCAGGATGGCGCCGGCCACCAGCAGGCGCTTCAGCGCCGGCGGGTTGACGTAGTCGTATTTGCCGGTGACCCAGGTGAAGGTGTCGCGCGAGGCGCTCTCGATCGCCGCTTGGTAGTGCTTGGGCAGCGCGTTCCACTTGTCGAGGTTCATGATGTTGTGGCCCTGGCCGGTGCCTTCCCACCAGCCCGGATAGTAGTAGTACTTCGCCACCTTCACGAAGCCGAGCTTCTCGTCGTCATAGGGGCCGACCCATTCGGCTGCGTCGATCGTGCCCTTCTCCAGCGCCGGATAGATGTCGCCGCCCGCGATCTGCTGCGGCACGCCGCCGACCTTGGCGATGATCGTGCCGGCGAAACCGCCGACGCGGAATTTCAGTCCCCTGAAATCCTCCATCGACTTGATCTCCTTCCGGAACCAGCCGCCCATCTGGGCTCCAGTGGAGCCGGTCGGAATGCCGACCGAGTTGTATTCCTTCAGCAGGTCGTTGAGCATCTCCTGTCCGCCGCCGAACAGCAGCCAGGAAATATGCGCGCGCGTGTTCAGCCCGAACGGCAGCGACGTGCCGAAGGTGAAGGCCGGATTCTTGCCCCAGTAATAGTAGAGCGCGGTGTTGCCCATCTCGACGGTGCCGTTCGACACGGCATCCAGCACCTGCAGGCCCGGCACGATCTCGCCGGATGCGAACGGCTGGATCTGGAATTTGTTGTCGGTGACCTCGGCGACGCGCTTGCAGAAATATTCGCAGCCGCCATAGAGCGTATCGAGCGCCTTGGGCCAGCTCGCGGCGAGCCGCCATCTTACTTCCGGCGAGCCTTGCGCAATCGCCGGTGCCGCAACCGCGGTGCTCGCTGCCAGCCCAGTGCCAGTCACTTTCAGGAATTCACGACGTTTCATGCGTATCCCTCCATTGCGCCGATGTCCTCGACTCAGGGAACGATCTTGATGTCGTCTTGGCTTCGCCGGTAACCGACGTGGTGTTGTGACGATTTTTGGGGTTTCCGAAGGCCCTTCAGGGCTCTTGTGGTGTCCGCGCATCGCGGTTCGGGCGCGAGGATGACCGGTCGCCTTGCGATAATCAAGCGCCGTTGGGACGCTCGCAGTTGCGAAGACGAGGTCTGACGAGAGGAGCAAGCCCGTCGCTCCGAACTCCGCCGCCGTAGGGTGGGCAAAGGCGCCATAGCGCCGTGCCCACGATCTCTTGGCGGCGGATGGACGCCGTGGGCACGCTTCGCTTTGCCCACCCTACGATAGCCATGTCCGACGCAAAAGCCCCGGAGACGTCGCCATCTCCGGGGCTTCTCATTCTTTAGTCGTGTGCGCCGTTCAGCGCCTCACGTCTTGGTCCGCATCCGCATCATGAAGCTGTCGAAGCTCAGCTCTGCGACCTGGAACCAGGGCAGGGCCTCGCCGCGATAGGCGGTCATGCTCGCATACATCTTGCCGAAATGCGGGTTGGTCTTGGAGAGATCGGCGTAGATCTCGTTGGCCGCGCCGTAGCAGGCCTCCAGTACCTCCTGCGGGAACGCCTTCAGGATCGCGCCCGACACCAGCAGCCGCTTCAGCGCCGGCGCGTTCAACGCGTCGTACTTGCCGGTGATCCAGGTGAACGTGTCGCGCGAGGCGGAATCGATCGCGGCCTGGTAGTGCTTGGGCAGCGCATTCCACTTGTCGAGGTTCATGATGTTGTGGCCCTGGCTCGTGCCTTCCCACCAGCCGGGGTAGTAGTAGTACTTCGCGACCTTGACGAAGCCGAGCTTCTCGTCGTCGTAGGGGCCGACCCATTCGGCCGCATCGATCGTGCCCTTTTCGAGCGCGGGATAGATGTCGCCGCCGGCGATCTGCTGCGGCACCGCGCCGAGCTTGGCCATGATCGTGCCGGCAAATCCGCCGATGCGCATCTTGAGGCCTTTGACGTCGTCTATCGACTTGATCTCCTTCCGGAACCAGCCGCCCATCTGGGCGCCGGTCGAGCCGGTCGGGATGCCATAGACGTTGTGCTCCTTCAGGAGGTCGTTGACGAGCTCCTGTCCGCCGCCCCACAGCAGCCAGGAGATCTGCTGGCGCGTGTTGAGACCGAACGGCAGCGCGGTGGCGAAGGTGAAGGCGGGATTCTTGCCCCAGTAGTAATAGAGTGCGGTGTTACCCATCTCGACGGTGCCGTTCGACACCGCATCCAGCACCTGCAGGCCCGGGACGATTTCGCCCGCCGCGAACGGCTGAATCTGGAATTTGTTGTCGGTGATCTCGGCGACTTTCTTGGTGAAATATTCGCAGCCGCCGTAGAGCGTGTCGAGCGACTTCGGCCAGCTCGTGGCGTAACGCCACCTGATCTCGGGCGAGCCCTGCGCGATCGCGGGCGCAGCAACAGCACTCGCGGCCAGGCCCAATCCGCCTGCCTTCAGAAATTTACGACGTTCCATGCACTTCCCTCCGATATGCCGATGCTTCGACGTCAGGGAACGATCTTTGGTGTCGTCTTGCCGTCGAGATCGACGTTGTTTTGTTTGAGACTTAAGAGGCGTTTCCGAATGGCCCTGATGGGCTCTTTTTGTTGGAATTCCGATCAATGCGGTTCCGTCAGCAAGGATGACCTGTCGCATCCGGATAATCAAGCCTTCTGCTCCCTCGCAGGTGCGAATGCGGAGCCAGACGCAAGTCGCGTTGACCTGCGGTCTGCTACTGGATTGGGCAACAACAAAAGGGAGGCTCGCACATGACGGGCAAGAAGGTGGTGGTCGCGGGAGCAACCGGTCTCGTCGGTAACGCCGCGTTGCGGCACTTCGGCACATCGGAGCCTTCGGACGTCGTGGCGCTGTCGCGGCGCAAGCCGCGCGATCTCTACGGCGCCCGTCACGTCCCGATCGACCTCACCAGCGAAGCCGATTGCCGTCGCGCTGCGGTCGAGCTCAAGGGCGCGACCCACCTGATTTACGCCGCGCTCTACGAGGCGCCGCAACTCGTCGACGGCTGGCGCGACCCGCAGCAGATCAAGACCAACGACATCATGCTGCGCAATTTGATGGGGGCGCTCGAGCCGGTGGCGCCAGACCTGAAGCATGTCGCCCTGCTGCAAGGCACCAAGGCCTACGGCGTCCATGTGCGTCCCCTGACCGTGCCGGCGCGCGAGGGCCGCTCCGAAATGTACGAGCAGCCCAACTTTTACTGGGCGCAGGAGAACTTCCTGCGCGAGCTGCAGAAGGGCAAGGCCTGGCATTGGAGCATCCTGCGCCCGGTGCTGATCGTGGGACTCGCCATGGGCGGCGCCATGGACCTAATCCCGCCGCTCGGCGTCTATGCCGCGATGCTGCGCGAGCAGGGCAGGCCGCTGGATTTTCCCGGCGGCGCCGCGCGTGTCGCACAGGCCGTCGATGTCGATCTCCTGGCACGTGCGATCGCCTGGTCGGGCGAGGCGAAGGCCGCGCGGAACGAGGCGTTCAACGTCACCAATGGCGACGTCTTCACCTGGGAGAACATCTGGCCGGCGGTCGCGGACGCGCTGGCGATGAAGCCCGGCAAGCACGTCCCGCTCTCGCTGGCCAAGGAATTCCCGCACTGGGTCGCGCCCTGGGACGCGCTCAGGCGCAAGCATAACCTTGCGTCGCCCGGCCTTGCCGACTTCGTCGGCCTGTCGTTCCAGTACGCCGACTACAGCATGCGCTACGGCCAGACCGAGTCCGGCCCGCCCTCGATCGTCTCGACCGTGAAGATCAACCGCGCGGGCTTCACCGAGATGATGGACACCGAAGACATGTTCCGGAAATGGTTCCGCCAGGCGAGGGAGGAGCGGCTGCTGCCGTAGGGAGTGCACCTGCGGTGGCAGAGGCACATCTGTACATGCTCCGAAGCAGATCTATGCTGGTTGATTGCACGACGGCGGCTTGTAACCCAAAGCGGTCACTTGCCGGAGCGCGGCGACCGATCATACATCCGGCGCCTGATCAGTCGTTCACGCTGATATCCGTAAAAAGGAATCCGGCCGGCGTCTTGGTAAAGACGAAGATCATCTCGCCGCAGAAGACGGAGTAAGATTCATTCTTGTACGGATCGCGATCGTAGATGGCCTTGCCGCGCTGGATACACGCGCGATTTTTCGCCGTGAACGAGCTCGCATAGGTCTTGGCGTGAAATTGCGCGGCGTCGCGAATTGCGCTGTCGTTCATGAACGGCAATCGTGTCATACCGGCGACGGCGGCGGAATCGTTTGCTTTCAGCGCCGCGCGAAACTTCTCGATGAAGCCATCGAATTCCTTTTTCAAGGCAGGAGAAGCGACGGCGTCCTTCGGCGCCGCGGCGACGGCCGGAGCAAGGTTCACGAGGGCGGTTGCAAGCACAATTCTCAGCAAGAATTTCACGGGTCGGCTCCGTCCATTTATCAATCAAAGGTCTTCCGAATCCATGGTGTTCTGTCGCGTCAGGGACTTTCTGGTTCACCGGCGCAGCGTTGACCCCGCCAGGCGTGGACCGACGGCATTCGCCGGAGCATGCGCTGGCATGTTTTGCCGCGCCTGTTTAAGGCAGAAAATGGCCCATAGCTGACCTTCACGACGATACTCGCCGAGGTCCACTTATGACCCATTGCAGACACGGAGGTGTGATCCTTGCTTTCAACGGAAGTCGCGCGGCCGTGGTAGCTTCAACCGAAAGCGGAGGTCGGCATGGAAGATCTCGTTTTGGCTATTTTGACGTTGGCTTTTTCGGTGTGCTTTTTCGAGCATCTGACACGCGCAGGAATGGACGCGTTGTTTGTCATCGTGTCACTAGCGTCAATGCCGGCCGCCGGATATCTCGCGTACGAGCGAGGGCGCAGTCAGCGTCGCTGGGTATATCTTGCGGCGGTGATCGGGCCATTTGCTATTCCGGCGCTCTACTTTACTGCCGCCGTTTCCAGCCTGAGAGGAACGGACAGCGTCTCTCGGCCCCGAGCTTAGTGTTACCTATTGGCCCTCAGCCGGCTTGGGGCGACGCCTGACGCATGATCTCGCCATGGGCGACGCCGTGCTTCAGCGTGAGGCGATGAGACCAAATGCCCTTTCAACGGACCGCTGACGCCAGACTTTGAAGAATATCCCCGGCGCGCTTCATTGAAAAATCATGTGCCGCGCGATCGAAGGATGGGCTTCCCCGCATCATGTAACCGTGCTGCACCCCGGGAAAGACGTGCATTTCGAGGTTTTCCATGCGCGCCGCCAAATCGCGGTACGCGTCCAGCACGTCGGCCGGCGCGTGATTGTCCTGGTCCCCCCACATGAGACAGACCTGCTCACCGACGCCGTCAAGCTCGTGAAGATAATCCGGCATCTGGGATCCATGGCAGCAGATACCAGCGGCATAACCGAGCCGCTTCGGGCCGAGTATTGCATACGGACCGCCGTAGCAAAACCCCATGACCGCCGCCCGGCCGTTGAAGTGCGGGAGCGTGCGGAGATGTCTCAACGTGTCGGTCATGTCGTCTTCGCCGGTTCTGATGCGTTCGAGACGCGGTTGGGCGCGTCGGGCCGCGCGTGGGTCATTCCGAGGAAGCGGGCCGGCAATCGAACGCCAGAACAGATCCGGCACCGCGACAATAGAGCCGCAGGCCGCAAGTGCGTCGGCGATGGCGAGCATGTCGGTATCGACGCCATGAATGGCGGAAGCCAGCACAATGGCAGCAACCGGCTTTTCAGGTTCGGAGGTGACAAGGTAGCAATCGAACGCGCCCCCGCCTTTCGCGCAAATCCTGTCAAACTTCCCCAACATCTCGAATCCAGTGTTTGAGAGAGTGTGGCCAACGTCTGATTGGTTTGGGGCATGCGCGGCATGGAAGCTGAGGCCCCAAGGCCCTCGCAGCACTACTCCAGCCGAATTTTCGCGAGCCGTATCACCTTGGCCCACTTCTCGGTTTCATCGGCCATGACCTTGCCGAAATCCGCCGGCGAGCCGCCAAATCCGGTCGCATCGAGGCCATGGAGGCGCATCTTGAACGCTGGATCGGCCAGTGCGGCGTTGAACTCTTGATTGAGTCTGCCGATGATCTCGATCGGCGTGTCTTTCGGCGCACCGATGCCAAACACTGAACTCGCCTCGTATCCGGGAACGAATTCGCAAATGGCCGGCACGTCGGGCAGCGCTTCGGATCGGACTGGCGCCGTTATCCCGAGCGCGCGCAGCTTGCCGCTGCCGATGTACCCGATCGAGGGCGCGAGGTTGGCAAAGACGACCTGCACCTGCCCGCCGAGCAGATCAGTAATCGCCGGCCCCACGCCCCGATAGGGCACATGCTGGAGATCGAGCCCGCCGGCTTCCTGTTTGAACAATTCCCCGGCGATATGTGTGATCCCGCCTACGCCGCCCGAACCATAGGAGATTTTCCCCGGATTGGCCCTGGCATGGGCGATGAACTCTGGAATCGTGCGGGCGGGGACCGAGGGATGGACCAGCATCACCAGGGTGCCGCGGGCCAGACTCGCGACCGGCGCAATATCCCGCAGGAAGTTGAAGTCGAGCTTCTCATAAAGCGTCGCATTGATCGCGTTGGGAGAACCAACCAGCAGGAGGGTGTAGCCGTCCGGAGGCGCACGCACGACCACATCGGTCGCGATATTGCTTCCTGCTCCGGGCCGGTTCTCGACCATGAATTGCTGGCCGAACCGCTCCGAGCACCATTGTCCGACAAGGCGCGCAAGGATGTCGTTCGGGCCGCCGGCGGCAAAGCCGACCATGATCCGGACCGGCCGCGACGGGTAAGTCGCCGCACGAGCCAGGCGCGAGAGCAGAGGTGGCGCGGCTACTCCGATCGCAAGGTGCAGAAACTGGCGTCGGGAGGGAGTCATAGGCTCTGCTCCGTCGAGCCTGCACGCGCGCCGGCTCTCTTCAACGCGAAGGATAGTTGATGCTGCCATCAGCGCATAAGGCTATTATCTGATGGTACCATCTCAGAACGGAAATGGGTGCCTTCATGCAGATGAGTGATCGCATCGGTAAGCGAATGAAGCTTCAGGATCTGCATGTGCTCATGGCGGTGGTGCAGGCCGGCAGCATGGGCAAGGCGGCGCTCCTGCTCAATACCACCCAGCCCAACATTTCCAGGTCGATCGCGGAGCTCGAGCATGCCTTCGGTGTCCGCCTGTTGGATCGCCACCGGCGCGGAATTGAGCCGACCGAGTGCGGCCGCGCCTTGCTCGATTGCGGCACTGCGGTTTTCGACGAGCTGCGCCAGGGCGTGAAGAGCATTGAATTTCTGGCCGACCCCACCGCTGGAGAAGTCCGGATCGGAAGCACGGCTTTTCTGGCGGCGAGCTTTGTTTCCGCCCTCATAGATCGGCTCTCCCGGCGTCATCCGCGGATCAGATTTCAGCTCGTGACCGGCTACCTGGAGACACTGCACCGCGACCTCAGTGAGCGCAAAGTCGATCTTTTGATCGTGCGCAATGGTGGCGGCATGCCGGCTGACGAGCGGCTGCATTTCGAATTTCTCTTTGAAGATAGCTATGTGGTCGCGGCGGGCGCGAACAATCCATGGGCTCGGAGGCGCAACATCCACCTTTCCGATCTGGCGGAGGAGCGTTGGATACTTCCACCACGGGAGAGCGTGATTGGATCAATCATCACGCAGGCCTTTCGCGCCAGCGGATTCGACTATCCAAGCGCGACGGTGGTGACTGATTCCCCCCATATGCGGGTCAGCCTGCTGGAGACGGGCAGGTTCATCACGGTTTTCCCGGCTTCCGCGCTGAAATTCCTCGCCAGGGGGGCGGCGCTCAAGGTCTTGCCGGTCGACCTGCCGGCGGCGCGCCGACCAAACGGGATGGTCACCGTCAAGGACCGCGCCATCAGCCCGGTGGTGCAGCTCGTCATTGACAGCGCCCGTGAGCTCGCAAAGCCAATGGCGAAACGAAAGTGACAAATTGGGGCGCCGGCGGCTACCCGCGAGATAATCCAGACCCCGGGGCACACTCCGGTTGGATCATCCACCTTGATCGTGGGTTCACCTACCCTTCCTTCGCGAACGCTGCCTCCATCGCCTTCCTTGTTTTGATCGTCTCGTTGTTGGCGTCGAACTCGACGTCGCTCCAGCGCACGATCTCGCCATGGGCGACGTCGTGCTTCAGCTTGAGGTGGTGCGCGAGGCCGATCGGCAGCGCGCTCGCTTTCAGGCTCGCGGCCGCCGGCACCAGCTTGCCCCACACGGTGTAGCCGCCTTCGCCGTCGAGCATCTCGCCGGCGCGAAGGTTGCGCTTGGCAACGGCGGCGACGTCGCCGCGGAAGCCGTAGGGCTGGCCGGTCGGCTCGCCGCGCAGCGCGGCCGACAGGATCGAGATGTTCAGCTCCAGCCCGATCAGATGATAGGGCTTGTACATCGCGGCGAAGCGTCCGCTCGCGTCGGTCTTCAGGCCGTATTGCCTGAAGCAGTCGGCGGCGTAGTCGTTCGGCGCCTCCAGCACGACATAGACGCCCCAGCGGAGATCGCGGAACACCGGCCGTCCGTCGCGCTCCAGCGAGGAGACCACTTCCACCACGCCGGACCGCTCCAGCACGCCGCCGCGCGAACGCGGGCGCATGATGTGCGGCAGATCGTCGACGCCGCAGGGCGGAAACAGCAGGCCTTCCGCGGGCACGTCGAGCCCGCAGGCGTTGGCGATCGCGGCCATCTCGATCGCCGATTTGGTGCCGTCGAGGAAGGAGTTGAACATCTGCGGGTTCATGCCGGCCGACTGCGCTTCGCCCGCGGTCAGGCCGTAATGCTGCCAGACGCCGTCGGGCGTCACGTCGTGATAGGCCGGCAGGTATTTGGTGCCCTTGCCGGCGGCAACCACGCGGAAACCGGTGGCGCGGGCCCAGTCGACCATTTCCGCGGTCAATGCCGGCTGGTCGCCATAGGCGAGCGAATAGACCACGCCGGCTTTGCGCGCCTCCTCGGCGAGCAGCGGGCCCGCCAGCACGTCGGCCTCGACATTGACCATCACGACATGCTTGCCCGCCGCGATCGCGGCGCGCGCATGGCGGATGCCGACGGCGGGATTGCCGGTCGCCTCCACCACCACGTCCATGGCGCCGCCGGCGATGGCGCGCGCCCCGTCGTCGGTGAACACGGTTTTGGCGATCTGCTCGGCGCTCCAGCCGACGGTCCGGCAGGCCTCGCGCGCGCGCGCGCGGTCGATGTCGACGATGATGGGCACCTGCAGCCCCGGCGTGTGAGGCACCTGTGCGAGGAACATCGAGCCGAATTTGCCCGCGCCGATCAGTGCCACGCGAACGGGTTTGCCGGCGGACGCGCGGGCCTGGAGGAGGCGGAAGAGATTCATGGGGGATTGTCCTGGTAATGATCGTGTCCCGGACGCGATGCAGCGTGCAACGCTGCTTCGCAGAGCCGGGACCCAGAAAGAAAATTATCCGTATCGCATGGGCCCCGGCTCTGCAGCGCATCGTCGAAGGGACGCTGCGCTGCGTCCGGGGCACGAGACCTGTTTACTCCGCCGCCTGCCGCGGTGCCCGTGCCAGCCGCACCAGCGCATCGTCGTCCACCGTCTTGATCGGCGCGAAATCGCGATGCGCGATGTAGTCCGGCCGTGTCGGGGTGCGGATGTAGTTCGAGACCGCGTTCAGCGTCAGGTACACGATCTTGCGCGGGAAGGGCGTGATGTTGCCGGCCGAGCCATGGACGAGATTGCCGTGGAACATCAGCATGCCGCCGGGCTTGCCGGTGGGCGCGACGATGCCGCCCTGCTTGACGAGGCGCGTCACCGTGTCCTCGTCCAGCGTCCACAGCGGATAGGAGGTGGTGGCGAGGTCATGCGAGGCTTCGAGATCGCCGGCATTCTGGCTGCGCGGCACCAGCATCAGGGGGCCGTTGATCGGCATCACCTCGTCGAGGAAGATCGCGATGTTCATTGCCCGCGGCTCCGGCATGCCGTCGTCGCGCTTCCAGGTGCCGTAATCCTGGTGCCACTGCCAGACGTCGCCGGTGAAGGCCGATTTCGCGTTGATCTTGAACTGGTGCATGTAGACCGGCTCGCCGAACAATTGCTCGACCGGGTCGATCATGCGCGGATGCGCGCCGAGAATACCGAACGCCTCATTGTAGAGATGCGCGGCAAAGGCCGTGCGCGGCGCGCCGCTCTTCTCGCGCCATACCTCCGGCCGGTTGGCGTCGTAGATGCCGACCGCCTCGCGCGCGAGCAAATCGACCTCCTCCTGGCTGAACAGCTCGGGCAGGAACAGCCAACCCTCGCGGTGGAAGAACTCCAATTGCTCCTGAGACAGTTTCATGGGTCGTCCTCCTGTTGTTTTGTCGTTTTTCTCGGCCGTCATGGCCGGGCTTGACCCGGCCATCCACGTCTTTGCTCCACGCGTGAAGGACGTGGATGCCCGGGCATAGGCTAGCGGAAGCGACGCCGCTCCTCGAACGTCCATGCCCGGGCATGACGGTGTGCGCGCAAATCGCTACGCCGCCGCCTCGTCGCTCGCCCTCAATCTCTCCTCGGTCATCCGTCCCGCCGTCTGCGCATGCGCCAGCGCCGCGCGCTCGGCCGCCTTCGCGTCACCGCTGAGAATGTGTCCGGCAATGTCGGCATGCTCGGCCCAGGCGCTATCGCGATAGTCGAGCTCCGACAACACGGTCGCCATCGAGCGGCGCATATGCGGCCATTGCGGCGAGATCGTTTCCTCGATCACGGGATTGCCGGCGAGATGGTAGATCGCGCGGTGGAATTCGACGTCGAGCGCGATGAGTTCGGCAAGCGACGTCTTGCGGTCGATGCCGCATCCGGCGGCGAGCGCCGCCTCCAGCCGCGCGCGTCCCGCCGCGTCCTTGCCGGCGCGCATGGCGGCGAGCTGTGCCGCGAGCGCATCGATCGCGCCGCGCACCTCGTAGAGCTGGCGGATGCGCGAGGGATCGAGCTGGGTCACCTCGAAGCCGCGCTTGCCGCTCTCGGCAACAAGGCCCTGCCGGTGCAGCAGATGCAGTGCATGCGACACCGGCTGGCGCGACACGCCGAGCTTGTCGGCAAGCTCGTTCTGCCGGATGCGCTGGCCGGGCTGCAGCGTGCGATCGGAGATCGCCTCCAGGATGCGCGCATAGACCTGGTCGATCAGGTTCGGAAGCGGGTCGAGGGGTATCACGCCGGCAGCTCCGAAGAGGGAATACGGAATTCCGTATTCGAAACTACTGCGGTAGGGGCAGGGCGTCAAGCACGGCCCGAGGCCGCGCCAGCCGTCCCGGTTCCGCAAAACTAAGTTATTGATATCGTTAGGGGCGGTCTACTGTGCATGGGGTTGTTTTCGAGCAAAGGTCCCGGCTCGCCCCGGCGCTACTTCTTCTTGCCCTGCTCGATCAGCATCCGGCTCATCAGGTAAAGCCGGGGCACGATCGAGTTGGTGTCGATGAACTCGTCGCGGGCGTGATAGCCGAAGCCGGCAAGGCCGAAGCTTTCGACCACGATCGCCTTGCCGCTGCGATTGGCATAGCCGGCGTCGGTGGCGCCGCCGGTCATCTCGACGATGTCGAGCTTGCGGTCGATCTCGGCATAGATCGCCTGTCCCTCCTGCGCCAGCGCGCGGCCGCGATCGCTCGCGACGAAGGGCGGTCGTCCCGCCACGATATTCACGGTCGTCTCGGTGTCGGGCACGAGCCTGGTCTTCAGCTTCGCGTCGATTGCCGCCTGCAGCTTGGCGATGCCATCAGGGATGGTGAGACGGATGTCGGCGCCGGCCTCGGCATCTTCCGGAATCTGATTGCGCACCGTGCCGGCCTTCGCCGTCGTCCAATTGAGCTGGGTGCCCGGGATCGACTTGGCGACGTCCTGCGTCTGGAGCAGTTGATGCGAGAGCTCGATCAGCGCGTTGCGGCCGCGATCGGGGGCCGCGCCGGCATGCGACGCGCGGCCCTTCACCTTCATGATGCCCGTCGCGGTACCGCTGGCCCCCAAGAGCAGCGAGTCGTTTTTGGCCGGAGGCGAGGCCGCCGTCGGCTCGCAGGAGAGCACGACGTCGTGCTGGTCGGCGAGTTCGGCGATGATCTCGCCCGAGCCGATCGAGCCGACCTCCTCGTCCGGATTGAGCGACACGGTGAGCGTGGCGTAGTCCTTCCAGCCGGCGTCCTTGAGGATCTTGAGTGCGTGCAGCACCACGGCGATGCCGCCCTTGTCGTCGGCGACGCCGGGTCCGAAAATCTTGGTGCCATCGACATGATACGGCTCGCTGGCGAGGATGCCGCGCTGATAGACCGTGTCCATATGCGCGATCAGCATCAGCTTGCGCGTGCCCGAG
The DNA here is from genome assembly GCF_018130885.1 of Bradyrhizobium sp. KB893862 SZCCT0404. Lineage (NCBI taxonomy): Bacteria > Pseudomonadati > Pseudomonadota > Alphaproteobacteria > Hyphomicrobiales > Nitrobacteraceae > Bradyrhizobium > Bradyrhizobium sp. KB893862 SZCCT0404. The sequence goes on along the minus strand of NZ_JAFCLT010000009.1, from coordinate 311,808 downwards.
CCCTTGAACGTCGCGATCACCATGTCGGCGCCGACGCCGGCCGTGGTCTTGCGCCGCTCCGTGGCCGCGCCGAGCGCCTTCAGGCGTCCTTCGGTGAAGTCGGCCATCTTCTTCAGGCCCTCGACGTCGCTGCTGCCGCTCTCGATCATCACCATGTCGCGCAAGGTCTCGATCAGCGGCGCCTTCTCCTGCTCGGCCGCGGCCTTCAGCTTCTCGTCGGCGGCCGCGAGCGCATGGGTGCTGCCGGCAACGAGAGCGAGCACGGCGAGCAGGGGAATGAAGCGGGTTTTCATCGAAATGTCCTTTCGCGTCTTGAGCGGCGGCACCGCGCGATTGTGCGGAAAGCCTAGCACCCGGAACGGCGCGATACCACGCCGGCCTAGCGCTCCAGCACCGCCACCTCCATCGCGGCGATCGCCTCCATATCGGCCACCGCCTCGATTGCCGCGATCCGGTCGCCGTTGAAAGCGACGCGCAGCGCGATCCGCAACTGTCCGCCGAGGATGACGGCAACGCCCATCTCGCCATCCACCATTGCCGTGCGCGCGGCCTGGGCGCGGCCCTTGTAGAGCTGCGCGACCGAATCGGCGCCGCGGATCTCCGGCAGCGTGCCGAGCCGCACCGCGGCGTCGTCGGCGCGGAATACGACGTCGGGATCGAGCAGGGCGAGCAGGCCCTCGAAATCGCCCTCGCGCGAAGCCCTGAGGAACGCATCGACGATCTTGCGCTGGTGCGACAGGTTTGCGTCGGGCACCGGGGCGCCCTGCACGCGCCGCCGCGCACGGCTGGCCAGCTGGCGCGAAGCATCGACCGAGCGTCCCACGATCGGCGCGATCTCCTCGAATGGCACAGCGAACATGTCGTGCAGCACGAAGGCGAGCCGCTCGGCCGGCTGCAGGGTCTCCAGCACGACCAGCAGCGCCGCGCCGACGGAATCGGCCATCTCCGCCTCGCGCTCGCGCGTCTCGTCGACCGGCTCGGGCACGTGCGGGCCCATCGGGTCCTCGCGGCGCGATTTCCGCGCGCGCAGCATGTCGAGGCAGATGCGCGCGACCACGGTGGTCAGCCAGCCGCGTAGATTCGCGACGTCGGACATGTCGTAGCGGCTGACCCGCAGCCAGGCCTCCTGCACGGCATCGTCCACCTCGGCGCCCGACCCCAGCATCCGATAGGCGACCGCACGCAGATGGTCCCTGCTGGCCTCGAACTGGCGGCTGAGAAAATTCTCGTCAAGATTTTCTTCGGTCATCGGTCACATTCCCTCATCGCGATCCGTCATGCCCATGACGAAGCCAATCCGGCCGATGTGACCGGAACCTTCGAGATTCGAACGATGGAGACGAAAAAATGCACGCCCGCATGAATCACCCTGTCATGGTCCTGCCCGAGGCCATGAATGTCCTGCAGTCTCTCGGCAGCCTGACCAAGCAGGGCCTGTCGGAAAAGCTCCTGGAACTGGTGCACCTGCGCGCCAGCCAGATCAATGGCTGCAGCGTCTGTGTCGACATGCATCCCAAGATCGCCCGCAAGCTCGGCGAGACCGACGAGCGCCTGTTCGCCGTGTCGGCCTGGCGCGATGCGCCCTATTTCACGGACGCCGAGCGCGCCGCGCTGGCGCTGACCGAAGCCGTCACGCGCCTCGCCGATCGCGAGGACCCGGTGCCGGACGCGATCTGGAACGAGGCCGACAAGCATTTCGACGAGCGCGAGCTGGCAACGCTGATCCTCTCGATCGCAGTGATCAACGTGTGGAACCGGCTGAACGCGACTATCAAGATGCCAGTGGGCGTGTGGAAGGTGTGAGTTTCTGTGCCCTCTCCCCTTGCGGGAGAGGGCAGCACCGCTGGTAGATACGAACTCACTTGGGTGAGGGGTATTTCTCCGCAAATTCATTTGCAGATATGATCGCGGATAGAACCCCTCATCCGGCGCTTCGCGCCTCCTTCTCCCGCAAGGGGAGAAGGAGGAGACCTACTCCGCCAGAAACCTGCTCACCACCTCGCCGTATTCCAGTGGCGCCTGCTCGAACATCCAGTGTCCGGCATTCGCGATCACAGCCGTCTCGGCTCCCGCGATATGCGCGGCCAGCACGCGCCACATCACCGACAGGCTGCCGGTGGTGGCGCCGCCGCCGATCAGCAGCGTCGGGGTCCTGATCGCCTGCGTGTCGCCGAGCGTGAAAGGCCGGCGCTGCTCGTTGATTTGGCCCAGGAATGTGAGTGCGTTGTCGCGCAGCTGTTGCTTGGCCGCGGCCGGCACGCGCCGCCAGGAGCCGTCGCCTTCGATGCCCTCGTAAAAATTCTGCAGCGCGCCTTCGAGGTCGCCGGCGCGGAGCATCTCGACCGAGCGTATCGTCTTCGCGGCGAGCGGCGGATGCGCGGGTGTGCCTTCCGGCAGCGGTAGGCTGGCATCGAGATCGCCGCCGGGCTCAGCGAGCACCAGCTTGCGCAGGAGATCGGGCCGCGCCTGCGCGACGCGGAATGCGATATGCCCGCCGCGCGAATGACCCATCAGGTCGACCGGTCCGGGCTGGACCTGCTCGATGAAGGCAATCGTGTCGGCGACGTGCTGCGCCATCTTGTAGTCGTCGCCGACGGCGTCCCAATGCTCGGGAAAGAAATGCCGCAGGCTGACCGAGATCACGCGATGGTTCTTCGAGAGCGGGCCGAGCACCGAATACCAGGTGCGGAAATCCCCGAGCGTGCCGTGCACGCAGACCAGCGGATGGCCCTCGCCGACTTCGAGATAAGCCATGTCGTAACCGTTGACGTGAAAGCTCTGCATGATCAGCTCGCCAGAAAGTCGAGAACCAGTTCGGAGTATTTTTGCGGCGCCTGCTCGAACATCGGATGGGTCGCGTTCGGGATGATCGCCGTCTTGGAATAGGGCACATGCGCGGCCAGCGCGTGCAGCACCTTTGGCAGCAGGCCCTTGGTCCGCGCGCCCAGGATGAACAATGTCGGCATCTTGATGGATTCCGCATCGGCCTTGGAGAAGGGCGGGCGGTTGTCGCGGACCTGTCCGATCAGGGTATAGGCATTGTCGCGAAGATTCTGCTTGACCAGCGCCGGCAGCCGCGGCCAGGTGCCGGCGCCTTCCAGCGTGTCGACGAAGACGGCGAGGCCGCCATCGACATCGCCGGCCGCGATCTTCTCGGCCGAAGCCGTGAACCGCGCCAGCAGCGGCGAGGGGCCGCCGACATAGTCAGGGTCGAGACTGGCATCGAGTTCGCCGCCGGGCTCGGCCAGGATCAGCCGCCGAAGCAGGTCGGGCCGCCGCTGCCCCACGCGGAAGCAGATGTGCCCGCCGCGGGAATGACCCATCAAATCGACCGGGCCGAGGTCGAGCTTCTCGACGAAGGCGATGACGTCGTCGACATGCTGGGCGATCGAATAGGTGTCACCGACGCCGTCCCATTGCTCCGGGAAAAAGTGCCGCAGGCTGACCGCAATCAGGCGGTGCCGCTGCGTCAGCGGGCCGAGCACGCAGCCCCAGACGCGGAAGTCGTTCAGCGATCCATGCACGCAGACCAGCGGCGGGCGCCCGTTGTCTTCGCCCACGTCGAGATAGGGCATGTCGTATCCGTTGACGTGGAGGCTTTGCATTCTGGGCTCGCAGGCAAGGGGCGGAACTCCTGTGCAAGATTCCCGGAAACCGGGTGGATCGCAACTATTTCCAAGCCTAGATTTAGGCCGAGAACACAATGGGGGCCTGCACGAGAAGCAAGCCAGGAACCAAGCCATGACCGACCAGCATTTTGCCCTGTTCGACACCAGGATCGGCCTCTGCGCCATCGCCTGGGGCCCGCGCGGCATCAACGGCACGCAACTGCCGATGGGCGGCGAGCAGAAGATCCGTACCCGCATCACCCAGCGCCATGCCGAGGCCACCGAAGCCGAGCCGACTGCTGAGGTGCAGCAGGCGATCGACCGCATGACAAAGCTGCTTGCGGGCGAGCCTGACGACCTCACCGATATCGAGCTCGATCTCGACGGCGTGCCCGAGTTCAACCGCGGCGTCTACGCGATCGCCCGCGCCATTCCGCCCGGCAGGACCGTCACCTATGGCGACATCGCCAAGCAGCTTGGCGGCGTCCAGCTCTCGCGCGACGTCGGCCAGGCGCTCGGCCGCAACCCGTGCCCGATCGTCGTGCCCTGCCACCGCGTGCTGGCGGCCGGCAACAAGCCCGGCGGCTTCTCGGCCAATGGCGGCGTAGTGACGAAGCTGAAGATGCTCGAGATCGAAGGCGCGCTGGTGAACCACACGCCGAGTCTGTTTGATTGAGGTTCAAGGTCTCGTGCCCCGGACGCAGAAATTGTAGGATGGGTAGAGCGCAGCGAAACCCATCATGCTTCCGCAATGAGGGGAGACGATGGGTTTCGCTTTCGCTCTACCCATCCTACGGATCTGCACCGCGTCCGGGACACGAGACTTCCCCTAGATCTTCGCCGCCACCTTCGGCCAATATTTGTCGCGCAGATGCCGCTTCACCAGCTTGCCCGTGGGCGTGCGCGGCAGCTCGGCTTCGAAATCGATCGAGCGCGGGCACTTGATCGCCGAGAGACGCGTCTTGCAGTAGGCGATGAGATCAGCCTCCAGCTCCTTGCCGGCGCGCTTCATGTCGTGCGGCTGCACCACGGCCTTCACCTCTTCGCCCATCTCCTCGTTCGGCACGCCGAACACGGCGACGTCGGCGACCTCGGGGTGCGTGATCAGTACGTCCTCGGTCTCCTGCGGATAGATGTTCACGCCGCCGGAGATGATCATGTAGGACTTGCGGTCGGTGAGGAACAGGAAGCCGTCCTTGTCGAGATAGCCGACGTCGCCGAGCGTCGACCAGCCTTTGGCGTTGTAGGCCTTCTTCGTCTTCTCGGGATCGTTGTGATAGGTGAAGGCGGGCGCGTCGGCGAAGTAGACCGTGCCGATCTCGCCTGTCGGTTGCTCCTCGTCGTTCTCGTCCAGGATCTTGATCTTGCCGACCACGGCGCGGCCGACGCTGCCGCGGTGCTCCAGCCATTGCTGCGAGTTGCAGACGGTGACGCCGTTGCCTTCCGAGCCCGCGTAATACTCGATCAGGATCGGTCCCCACCATTCGATCATCTTGGCCTTCACGTCGACCGGGCAGGGCGCGGCGGCGTGGATCGCGCCTTTTAGCGTCGAGACATTGTATTTGGTGCGGACTTCGTCCGGCAGCTTCAGCATGCGCACGAACATGGTCGGCACGAGCTGCGACTGCGTGACCTTGTACGTCTCGACCAGCTTCAAAAATTCCTCGGCGTCGAAATGCTCCATGATAACAGAGGTGCCGCCGAGCACGACCGCCATCATGTTGAAGCGCAAGGGAGCGGCGTGATAGAGCGGCGCCGGCGACAGGTACGTGCTCTCCGCATTCATGCCGCACATGTCGGCGCAGAGCACGCGCAGGAACGCGTTCGGCACGTCGATGGCGTTGCCTTCGAACGCCTTCTTGATGCCCTTGGGACGGCCGGTGGTACCCGACGAATACAGCATGTCGTAGCCGGCGACCTCGTCCGCGATCGGCGTTACCGGCTGCGCGGCGGCTTCCTTGTCGTAGGAGCGGAAGCCGGGCAGCGGCTCGTCCATCATGTAGAAGATCGGCTCGCCCGGCGCGCCCTTGATCAGGGTTTTGATCTGGTCGGCGCATTTCGGGGTCGTGATCACGACCTTGGCGCCGCAATCGCCGATGATGTAGTCGATCTCGTCCTGCTTCAGATAGCGGCTGATCGCGGTGTAATAGAGCCCGCTCCTTTGTGCCGCCCAGCAGAGCTCCATGAAAGCGAGGCGGTTTTCCATCAGCAACGCGATGTGGTCGCCGGCCTTCAGCCCCAGCGAGCGGAACAGCTGCGCGCCCTGGTTCGAGAGCTCGTCGAGCTCGCGATAGGTGATGGCCTTGCCGGTCCCGGCCATGCGGTAGGCGATCTTGTCGGGCGTGGTTTTGGCGTAGATGGAGGGGTGGGTCATGGTCGAGATCTCGCAACAAAAATGGTGTCATCCCGGCGAAGGCCGGGATCCATAACCACAGGCCTCGACTGTTGAAACGAGATGGGGCTCCGGCGCAGCATAACCACGGACTCCTGTGGTTATGGGTCCCGGATCGGCGCGCGCTTTAGGCGCGCTTGTCCGGGACGACACCGCTTGTGTGGCAACGTCTCGGCTTTACAGCCGCTCCACGATCGTCACGTTGGCCATGCCGCCGCCTTCGCACATGGTCTGCAGGCCGTAGCGCTTGCCGCGCTGGTGCAGGGCGTGGACCAGCGTCGTCATCAGCTTGGTGCCGGAGCCGCCGAGCGGATGGCCGAGCGCGATGGCGCCGCCGTTGACGTTGAGACGCGCGGGATCCGCGCCGGTGGTCTTGAGCCAGCCGGTCGGGACCGAAGCGAAGGCTTCGTTGACCTCGAACAGGTCGATGTCGTCGATCTTCATGCCCGCCTTCTCCAGCGCGCGCTTGGTGGCATGCAGCGGGGCGTCGAGCATGATCACGGGATCGCCGCCCGTCATGGTCATGTGATGGATGCGCGCCAGCGGCTTGACGCCGAGCTGCTTGAGGCCCTTCTCGTTCACCACCATGACGCCGGAGGCGCCGTCGCAGATCTGGCTGGCGCTGGCCGCGGTGAGCTTGCCGTTCTCGGCGATCAGCTTGACGCCCTTGATGCCGTCGAGCGTGGCATCGAAGCGGATGCCTTCGTCGATGTGGTGGGTATCCTTGGAGCCGTCGGCGCGGGTGATCTCGAGCGGCACGATCTCCTTCTTGAAGTGGCCGGCCTGCGTCGCAGCGATGGCGCGCTGATGGCTGTTGAAAGAGTATTCGTCGAGATCATCCTTCGACAGGCCGTACTTCTCGGCCATCATCTCGGCGCCGGTGAACTGGCTGAACACGATGTTGGGATATCTCGCCTCGATGCCGGGGCTCTTGTAGTGGCCAAAACCGTTCTTGGCGGCGAGCTGCGAGGACAGGCCCATCGGTACGCGCGTCATCGACTCCACGCCTGCGGCGATCACGACGTCCATCGCGCCGGACATCACGGCCTGCGCCGCGAAGTGCAGCGCCTGCTGCGAGGAACCGCACTGACGGTCGATCGAGGTTCCCGGCACGCTCTCCGGCAGCTTCGAGGCCATGATCGCGTTGCGCGCGACGTTGTTCGACTGCTCGCCGACCTGCATCACGCAGCCCATGATCACGTCCTCGACCATGGCGGGATCGACCTTGGTGCGGTCGACCAGCTCGTCCAGCACCTTCGCGGCGAGATCGGCCGGATGCCAGCCGGCGAGGCGGCCCCCCTTGCGCCCGCCGGCGGTACGCGCAGCGGCGACGATGTAAGCCTCGGCCATTTCGGTCTCTCCCATGATTGTTCTGAAGTTGTCGGGGCGGATTTAAGGGGTGGGATATCGTTTAGTCAATCGATCAATTAACTCTTGTGATGAGGCGCTGCTTGGGCTTATCTGCGCCCCGCTTCATGCGGCCAAACAGGGATTTCCGTGGCTACCAGCGTACCGACCAGACTCCCCAGCGGAAAAAATTCCACGGCAGAGAAATTGCTCGTGGCCGCGAGCGAGCTGATGATCGAACGCTCCTCGATCGAGATCTCGCTGTCCGACATCGCCCAGAAGTCCGGCGCCAATGCCGCGCTGGTCAAATATCATTTCGGCAACAAGGACGGCCTCCTGCTGGCGCTGCTCGCGCGCGATGCCGCGACCGAGATGTCCAATCTCGAATATCTGCTGGCGCAGCCGATTACCTCGACGGCGAAGTTGAAGCTGCACATCGCCGGCATCATCCGCGCCTATCACCGGTTCCCCTATATGAACCGGCTGATCCACTATCTCCTGCACGAAACCAGCGCCGGCTCCGCCGATGAAGTCTCGAAGTTCTTCGTCGCGCCGCTCTTGGATTTCCACCGCCGCCTGCTCGCGGAAGGCGTCAGCCGCGGCGAATTCCGCAAGACCGATCCGGTGCTGTTCTACACAAGCCTGATCGGCGCCTGCGATCATCTGTTTTTCGGCCGGCACGCGATGTCCCGCGCGACCGGCGTCGGCCCGGTCACCGACGAAGTCTGCCGGCAATACATTAAGCACATGGAAACGCTGATCTGCGGCGGCATCCTCACGCAAGCCGGGGAAGCCATCGCGGCCGGATAATCCGGCCATCACTCTCAAGTCTAGAGAAGAAACGCCCAAGGAAAGGTCGAAGCGATGGAATTGAAAGACGTAGCCGTTCTCATCACCGGTGGTGGTTCGGGCCTCGGTGAGGCCACCGCCCGCGCCATGGCGGCCAAGGGCGCCAAAATCGGCGTGATCGACCAGGACAAGGAGAACGCGGAGAAGGTCGCCGCCGAGGTGAAGGGCGTCGCGCTGCATGCCGACGTCACCAGCGAGGAGCAGATCAAGGCGGCGATCGCCAAGGCGGAAGCCGCGCACGGCGTGGCCCGCGTGCTGATGAACTGCGCCGGCATCGGCGGCTCGCAGCGCATCGTCGGCCGCGACGGCGTCTATCCGCTCGAGAAGTTCGCACGCATCATCAATGTCAATTTGATCGGCACCTTCAACTGCCTGCGTCTGTTCGCCGAGCGCCTCGTCACCATCGAGCCGGTCGGTGAAGAGCGCGGCGTCATCATCAACACCGCCTCGGTCGCCGCCTATGAAGGCCAGATCGGCCAGATCGCCTATTCGGCGTCGAAGGGCGGCGTCGTCGGTCTGACCCTGCCGGCCGCGCGCGACCTCTCCAGCCAGAAGATCCGCGTCAACACCATCGCGCCCGGCCTGTTCTTCACGCCGCTGCTGATGGGATTGAACGAGGAGGCCCGCAAGAGCCTTGGCGCCCAGGTGCCGCATCCCTCGCGCCTCGGCGACGCCAAGGAATACGGCGCGCTCGCCGTGCACATCGTCGAGAACGCGATGCTCAACGGCGAGACCATCCGTCTCGATGGCGCCATCCGCATGGCGCCGCGGTAGGCGCTCTCTTCTCCCCTTGCGGGAGAAGGTGGCGCGAAGCGCCGGATGAGGGGTTCTCTCCGCGATCTCATCTGTGGAGATAGACCCCTCACCCAAGCGAGTTCTTGGCTAACGATGTGCATGCCCTCTCCCGCAAGGGGAGAGGGCGCAGCAATTGGCACCGCGATCAGCGGTACTCAGGAGCGCCCCATGTCCCAACCGCTGCTGATCGAGCATAACGACGGCGTCGACCGGGTGACGCTCAACCGGCCCGACAGCCTCAACGCGCTCGATCCCGCGCTGATCGACGCGCTCAATGTCTATTTCCAGGGCCTGCAGCGCAACCGCGACACGCGCGTGGTGGTGCTCAGGGGCGCCGGCAAGAATTTTTGCGCCGGCCTCGATCTCAAGGCCGCGATGGCGCGCCATGCGGGTCAACAAGAGCCGCCCGGCGTCACGGAGTCCCTGGACTCGCAGCGCCGCATCGCCGACATCGTGATGCTGATGCGCCGGTGTCCGCAACCGATCCTGTCTCTGGTGCAGGGCGCCGCGGCCGGCGGCGGCTTCGCGCTGGCGCTGGCCTCGGACATCCGCATCGCTACGAAATCGGCGCGGATGAACTGCGCCTTCATCAAGCTTGGCCTCGGCGGCTGCGACATCGGCACCAGCTATTTCCTGCCGCGCCTCGTCGGCGTCTCCGTGGCCTCCGAACTGATCCTCACCGGGCGCTTCATCAATGCCGAGCGCGCGCTTGCGGTCGGGCTCGTCTCCGAGGTCGTCGACGAAGACAAGCTCGATGCGGCGGCCGAGCCTTATGTCGATGCGATGATGACGGCCTCTCCCGTCGGGCTGCGGCTGTCGAAGGAATGTCTCAACATGAGCGTCGATGCCGGATCGCTGGAAGCTGCGATCGCGATGGAGGACCGCAACCAGGTCCTGTGCAGCCGCTCCGAGGAATTTTCGGAGGGCATCAGGGCCTTCCTTGAGAAGCGAAAGCCTGTCTATATCAGGCGCTGAACACGAAGATCCGCAAAGGACAAAAAATTCCGGGAGACGCAAAATGAGTGGGAGCGCGGCGGCAGTCATGACGAAGCCCGCCTTTCGCAAGGTCGAGTGGCTCGCGCGCGACATCGACGTCGAGCGCCGTGCCGACGGGACGGTGGTGCTGAAGTCGCGCATTCCGCTGCAAGCCTACGAGACGCACATCCCGGCGTCGCTGGCGAAATGGGCGAAGGAAGCGCCCGAGCGCGTCTGGCTCGCGCAGCGCGGCGGCCCAAACCGCGAATGGCGCAAGGTCTCCTATGGTGAAGCCAAGCGCACCGTGGATGCGCTGACGCAAGGCCTGCTCAATCTCGGACTCGACGGACGCCCGGTCACGATCCTCTCCGGCAATTCGATCGAGCATGCGCTGATGACGCAGGCCGCGATGCAGGCGCGCTCGCCCGCCGCACCGGTGTCGCCGGCCTACTCGTTGATGAGCCACGATCACGTCAAGCTGAAATATCTGTTCGACCTGATCAAGCCAGCCGTGGTGATGGTGCAGGACGGCCCGACCTTCGAGAAGGCGCTGAAAGCGCTCGATCTCACCGGTGTCACCGTGGTTCACGTCGCGCGGCCCTGCGACGGTATCAAGAGCGTCAGCTTCGCCGAGCTCGCGGCAACGCCGGTGACGAAGGACGTCGACGCATCGATCGCGAAGATCACGCCCGACACCGTCGGCAAGCTGCTGTTCACGTCCGGCTCGACCGGCATGCCCAAGGCCGTCATCAACACGCAAGCAATGATGTGCGCCAATGCGGCAATGATGATGCAGGTGCGGCCGCGCTCGCCCGACGGCCCCATTTCAACGATGCTGGACTGGATGCCGTGGAACCACACCATGGGCGGCAATGCCGCGTTCCATCCCGTCCTGGTCGACGGCGGGACGCTCTATATCGACGACGGCAGGCCGATGCCGGGCCAGTTCGAGGAGACTCTGCGGAACCTGCGCGAGATCTCGCCGACCTATTACGCCAACGTTCCCGCCGGCTATGCCGCGCTCGCGGCTGCGATGGAGAAGGACGACGCGCTGTGCCGCTCGTTCTTCAAGAATCTGTCGATCATGGCCTATGGCGGCGCGCGACTGCCTGACGATCTCTACGATCGCATGCAGGCGCTGGCGGTGAAGACCACAGGCGAGCGCATCGTGTTCTACACCGGCTGGGGTTCGACCGAGACCGCACCGACCTCGACCGGCACCTATTGGGACACCGAGCGCGTCGGCCTCATCGGCCTGCCGTTCCCCGGCGTCGAGCTGAAGATGGTGCCGTGCGGCTCGAAGTACGAGCTGCGCTTGCGCGGCGTCAACGTCACGCCCGGCTATTTCGGCCAGGCGGAGCTGACGAAGAAGATGTTCGACGAGGAGGGCTTCTACTGCATTGGCGATGCCGGCATTTTCGTCGACGATGCCGATCCGGTGAAGGGCATCATCTTTGCCGGACGCGTGGTCGAGGACTTCAAGCTGACCACCGGAACCTTCGTCCATGTCGGCTCGCTGCGCACCGATACGATTGCAGCCGCAACGCCCGTCGTGCATGACGCGCTGGTCGCGGGACAGGACCGCGCCTTCATCGGCCTGCTGGCGTGGCCCAATCTGCACGCCTGCCGCCAGCTCGTCGGCAATCCCGATCTGAGTTTCGAGGACGCCGTGAAGCATCCTGATGTGCTCGCCTGCTTCAGGCGCGGGTTGGAGGCTCATAACCGGGAATGCGAAGGCGCCAGCAGCCGCATCATCGCGCGCGCCATGCTGATGGTCGAACCGCCCTCGATCGACGGCAACGAGCTCACCGACAAGGGCTACATCAACCAGCGCGCCGGCCTCGAACGTCGCGCGGCGCTGGTCGAGCGGCTCTATGCCGACAAGCCGGATCAGGATGTGATCGTGCTGCGATGAACACCGTAGGATGGGTAGAGCGCAGCGAAACCCATCGCCCTAGTCAGACAATTGATGGGTATCGCTTCGCTCCACCCATCCACCAGAACAGCAATAGCAGGGATAGCCCGCCATGAACTTCGATTTCTCCGACGATCAGAAACAGCTCCGCGACCAGGCGCGCAAATTCCTCGCTGAAAAATGCTCGCCCAAGGCGGTCCGCGTCGTGCTCGACGGCAAGGCGCCTTACGACAAGGAGCTGTGGAAGGGGCTTGCCGAGATGGGCTTTCTCGGCGTTGCCATCCCCGAGGAATTCGGCGGCGCCGGTGCCGGTCATCTCGAGCTCTGCGTGATCGCGGAGGAAATGGGCCGGGCCAACGCGCCGGTGCCGTTCTCCTCGACCGTCTATCTCGCCGCCGAAGCGCTGCTGATTGCCGGCAGCGAGGCGCAGAAGAAGAAATGGTTGCCGGCCATCGCCTCGGGCGATGCGATCGGCACGCTGGCGCTGTTCGAGGGCAAGGGCAATCCGTCGCCGAAGAACGTCAAGCTCACGGCTGCGAACGGCGTGCTCAACGGCGTCAAGAAGCCGGTCGCAGATGGTGCCGTCGCCGACTTCGCGGTGGTCGCGGCACGCACCGGATCGAGCGGGCGCGACAGCGACATCTCGCTGTTCCTGGTCGACCTCAAGGCTGGTGGCGTCGAGGTGAAGAGCCTCACCAATCTCGATCCGACCCGCGGACAGGCCGAGATCACCTTCAAGGATGCCAAGGCCGAGCCGCTCGGTGCGGCCGGCGAAGGCTGGAGCATCTTGACTCAGGTGCTCGACCGCGCCGCGGTGCTGTGCGCCTTCGAGCAGGTCGGCGGCTCCGACCGCGCGCTGGAGATGGGCCGCGATTACGCGCTCGATCGCATCGCCTTCGGGCGTCAGATCGGTTCGTTCCAGGCCGTGAAGCACATGCTCGCCGACATGTATGTCTCGGCGACGCTGGCGCGCTCCAACAGCTATTACGGCGCATGGGCGCTCTCGACGAACGCGGCCGAGCTGCCGGAAGCCGCCGCCGCCGCGCGCATCAGCGCGACGCAGGCGTTCCAGCACTGCGCCAAGAACAACATCCAGGTTCACGGCGGCATGGGCTTCACCTGGGAGTTCGACTGCCACATGTACTACCGCCGCGCCAATGCGATGGCGCTGGGCTTGGGTAGCCTGTCCTATTGGGAAGACCAGCTGATCGACCGGATGCGGAAGAAGAACGCGGCTTAAGCCGATGTGCGTGTCCCGGACGCGATGCGGCGCGTAGTGCCGCTTCGCAGAGCCGGGACTCAGGGCCGTAATGGACCCCGGATCTGCAGCGCATCACTTCGTGCTGCGCAGCGTCCGGGGAACGAACCGAGAGAAAACAGATGAACTTCGACGACACCCCGCAGGAAGCCGAATTCCGCGCCACCGCCCGCGCCTGGATCGGCGCTAACGCGCCCAAGCAATACGAGGAGGAGCTGCGCAAATCCTCGCTCGGCCGCACCGTGCTCAAGAACGCCAACATTCTCGAGGTCGCAAAGGCCTGGCAGAAGAAAAAGGCCGATGCCGGCTGGGCCTGCCTGCACTGGCCGAAGGAGTATGGCGGGCGCGGCTCCTCGCCGATCGAGCGCGTGATCTGGCAGCAGGAAGAAGGGCCGTTCGGCCAGCTCTCCCGCATGTTCATCATCGGTCACGGCATGTGCGGGCCGACCATGATGGCGTTCGCGCGCGAGGAGCATAAGCGCACGTACCTGCCGCCGCTCGCCTCCGGCGAGAAGGTCTGGTGCCAGCTGTTCTCCGAGCCCGCTGGCGGCTCCGACGTTGCGGGCCTGCGCACGCGTGCGGAAAAGGATGGCGACGACTGGATCATCAACGGCCAGAAGATCTGGACCTCGGGCGCGCATTATTCCGACTACGGCATCCTGCTCACCCGCACCGATCCGACCGTGCCCAAGCACAAGGGCCTCACCATGTTCTTCCTGGACATGAAGAGCCCTGGGGTCGAGGTGCGGCCGATCAAGCAGGCGAGCGGGGCCTCCGACTTCAACGAGGTCTATTTCACCAATGTCCGCATTCCCGACCACCAGCGGCTCGGCGAGGTCGGCGACGGCTGGAACGTCTCGCTGACCACGCTGATGAACGAGCGCAGCGCGATCGGCGCGGCCGTCTCGACCGGTTTCCCGGAATTGTTCGAGTATTGCTCCAGCCTGATGCTCGACGACGGTCCGGCGATCGAGGATCGCGCGGTGCGCTCGAAGCTCGCCAACTGGGCGGTGAAGGCAAGCGGGCTGAAATACACCAGCATGCGCGCGATCTCCGCGCTGTCGCGGGGTGAGCGCCCGGGTCCGGAAAATTCCATCGGCAAGCTGGTGGCGGGCTCCATGATCCAGGACGTCGCGACCTACGCGCTCGATCTGCAGGGGGCCGCCGGCGTCGTCAGCGGTCCGGAGGATGCCGAGCTCGCGGGCCGCTTCCAGGCGATGCTGCTGCGCGCGCCCGGCACGCGCGTCGAAGGCGGCACCGACGAGATCATGCGCAACATCATCGCCGAGCGGGTGCTGGGCCTGCCCGGCGATATCCGTGTCGACAAGGACGTGCCGTTCAACAAGATCCCGACGAAGGGAAGATGAGCTCGTGTCCCGGACGCGGTGCGATACGAAGTACCGCTCCGCAGAGCCGGGACCCAGACGCCGCAAATAGGCCCCGGCTCTGCAGCGCACCGCTTCGCGCTGCGCAGCGTCCGGGGCACGAGAGAGGAGAGTTCGAAGATGAATTTCGACGACACCCCGCAGGAAGCCGCATTCCGCCAGACCGCGCGCCAATGGGTCGAGGCCAACGCGCCGAAGGAGTTGCACGCCGAGCTGTCGAAATCCTCGCTCGGCCGCATCCGGCTTGCCAAGCACGACATCGTCGATGTCGGCAAGGCCTGGCAGAAGAAGAAGTTCGAAGGCAACTGGGCCTGCCTGCACTGGCCGAAGGAGTATGGCGGGCGTGGCGCGACGCCGATCGAGAAGGTGATCTGGCAGCAGGAAGAAGGTGTCTACGGCAAGCTGACGCAGCCGTTCCAGATCGGCGAGGGCATGTGCGGCCCGACCGTGATGGCCTTCGGCAGCGAGGATGCAAAGCGCCGGTACTTGCCGAAGCTCGCCTCGGGCGAGGAGATCTGGTGCCAGCTGTTCTCCGAGCCTTCCGCCGGCTCCGACGTCGCAGGCCTGCGCACGCGCGCGGAGAGGAAGGGCGACAACTGGATCGTCAACGGCCAGAAGATCTGGACCTCGGGCGCGCACTATTCCGACTATGGCCTCCTGATCGCGCGCACCGATCCGAACGTGCCCAAGCACAAGGGCCTCACCATGTTCTTCCTGGACATGAAGAGCCCGGGTGTCGAGGTCCGTCCGATCAGGCAGGCCAACGGCATGCAGGAGTTCAACGAGGTCTACTTCACCGACGTCGTCATTCCCGACAGCCAGCGGCTTGGCGCGGTCGGGGAAGGCTGGAGCGTGTCGCTGACGACGCTGATGAACGAGCGTATGTCGATCGGGGCGCGGCTCGCAACCGGCGTCCCCGAGATGTTCGAGTTCTGCTCCGATCTGATGCTGGAAGACGGCCTCGCGATCGACGATCCCGCCGTGCGCTCGAAGCTTGCGAGCTGGGCGGCGAAATCGAGCGGGCTGAAATACACCAGCTACCGCACCATCTCGGCGCTGTCGAAGGGCGAACGGCCGGGTCCGGAGAATTCGATCGGCAAGCTGGTCTCCGGCATGATGCTGCAGGATATCGCGACCTACGCGATGGATCTGCAGGGCGCAGCCGGCGTTCTCACCGGCAATGACGAGGAGACGGTGCAGGGCCAGTTCCAGCAGATGCTGCTGTCCTCGCCCTCGATGCGCATCGCCGGCGGCACCGACGAGATCCTGCGCAACATCATCGCCGAGCGCGTGCTGGGATTGCCCGGCGACATCCGCGTCGACAAGGATGTGCCGTACAACAAGATCCCGACCAAGGGGCGCAGCTAGCCGTCATTCCGGGGCGCCGCGCAGCGGCGAACTATGGTGCGCAATTGCGCACCTGAGAATCCAGAGATGAGTTAGATAACCTCGAGATTCCGGGTTCGCGCGATGCGCGCCCCGGAATGACAACGAAGAGAGCACATCATGGACGCGAAATCGCCCAGCCATTCCACCGAAGACCGCATCGGCGTGCTCGAAGAGCTGCTCAACGAGCGCTACTCGGTCCGCGCCTTCCTCCCGAAGGAGGTCGACCGCGCCACCATCGAGCATGTGCTGACCACCGCGCAGCGCACGGCGTCCTGGTGCAACAGCCAGCCCTGGCAGGTCATCATCGCCAGCGGCGAGGCCAAGGAGCGCTTCCGCAAGGCGATCTACAAGGAAGCGTCAGGCGGGCTCGGTGACGACTACGATTTCACCCCGCCGCGCGAATATGTCGGGGTCTATCTCGAACGCCGCCGCGAGAGCGGTTTCCAGCTCTACAACACGCTGGGCATCGCGCGCGGCGACAAGATGGCCTATGCAAAACAGGCGCTGGAGAATTACAATTTCTTCGGCGCGCCGCATATTGCCGTCATCCACACCAACGAGCCGCTCGGCATCTACGGCGCGATCGATTGCGGCGCCTATGTCTCCAATTTCATGCTGGCCGCCCAGGCGCTCGGGCTCGGCACGATTCCGCAGGCGGCGCTGGCGCGCCACTCCGGCCTGATCCGCCGCCATTTCAATCTGCCCGACGACCGCCGCGTCGTCTGCGGCATCTCGTTCGGCTATGCGGACCATGCGCACAAGGTCAACAGCTACCGCACCTCGCGCGCGGGCGTGGCCGACACCGTGACATTCGCCGAGGACTGATCGCGTGACGTAAGGCTGGCCCCGTCGGGCTTCAGGCGCGCCGGCAAACACGTACGAGAGACACGCAAAGGCGGCCGCGGAAACGGCCGCCTTTGTCGTGTTCAGGTCCGGTTGACCCTGTCGCTATCCGCCGCTGCCGCCGATCACGGCGCGCACCGTCTCGTCGGGGCCGAAATCTTCGGCGCCGTCGACATAGAGCAGCGCGGCGAGCTTCGAGCGCGCGCGATTGACGCGGCTCTTGATCGTGCCGACCGCACAGCCGCAGATCGAGGCGGCATCCTCATAAGAGAAGCCGGAGGCGCCGACCAGAATCAAGGCCTCGCGCTGGTCTTGCGGGAGCTTCTCGAGCGCGCCGCGAAACTCCTCGAACTCGAGATGCGCATTCTGCGAGGGCTGCGTCTTCAGCGTCTTCGCATAATTGCCCTCGGCGTCCTCGACCTCGCGCCGCCGCTTGCGATAGTCGGAGCGGAACAAATTGCGCAGGATCGTGAACAGCCACGCCGGCAGGTTTGAACCGGGCTGGAAGGAATCGATGTTGGCGAGCGCGCGCAACAGCGTTTCCTGAACCAGATCGTCGGCCCGGTCGGCATTGCCGCTGAGCGAGATCGCGAACGCGCGCAGACTTGGCACGGCCGCAAGGATGTCGTTACGCAGGGATTCCGTGAGAGGCATTAATCCCTCCCATTGTTGTTGTCATTGGAGCCCCCATCAGTTTGCACTTGGGGTGCGCCTCCCGGCGCATCAAGCTTCTTGATCAGTTCCGCGAACCGGTCCGGAACCCCCTGCCGCACGACGTCGTCGTACATCGCGCGCAGTTGATGGCCGATCCGGGACTGAATCTCCGGAGTGAGGCCTCCCTTGCCGGGGGTCGTGCTTTTGCTGGCTTGAGACTTGAGATCTTTCATGACCTGTTCCACGTTTCCCCGAGTTAAGTTACTGTAAAATCGAGAAGTTTTCTCAACCGGGAGCCGTTCCCTGGATAGGCACAATTCCAGGTTCGACAAAAAGTTCCCCCTGGAGCGGAACTTTTCTTGTCCTGCGGCGTAATCAGCCCAGCAGGGGAACCCGGGCCGCCCCTCGTACCTGTTCTCTAAGGTCGGCCCGAAGATGAATGGAGTGGGGATGTCCCGTTCACAGCTCGTTGCTGAACATTTGCCGTTGTTGCGCCGGTATGCACGTGCCCTGACAGGCAGCCAGGCCTCCGGCGACGCCTATGTTGCCGCCATGCTGGAAGCCATGCTGGGCGATCCGTCAGTGCTCGACGAAAGCCACGGACCGCGCGCGGGCCTGTTCCGGCTGTTCACCCAGATCTGGAATTCGGTCTCCGTCAACGACGACGCCGAGGTGGCCACCCTGCCGATGCCGCCCGAACGGCGCCTGTCGAACATCACGCCGCTGCCGCGGCAAGCTTTCCTGCTGCTCTCGCTCGAGGGATTCTCGGAGGAAGAGGTCGCCTATATCCTCGGCACCGATGTCGGCGAGACACGGCGGCTTGCGGATGCCGCGGGACGCGAGATGGCGGCCGAGATCGCCACCGACGTGCTGATCATCGAGGACGAGACCTTCATCGCCATGGACCTCGAGAGCCTGGTGAAGAATCTCGGCCACAATGTCGTCGGCGTCGCCCGCACCCATGCCGATGCCGTGGCGCTGGCCAAGAACAAGCGGCCGGGCCTGATCCTTGCCGACATCCAGCTCGCCGACGGCTCGTCGGGGCTCGATGCCGTCAACGAATTGCTGCGTACCTTCGAGGTCCCCGTGGTGTTCATCACTGCCTATCCGGAGCGCTTCCTCACCGGCGAGCGTCCCGAACCGGCGTTCCTGATCTCAAAGCCGTTCCAGCCCGCGATGGTGTCGGCGGTAGCGAGCCAGGCCCTGTTCTTCCAGCGCAACTCGCGCAACCGCGCCCCGAAGGTGCCGGCG
The DNA here is from genome assembly GCF_018130885.1 of Bradyrhizobium sp. KB893862 SZCCT0404. Lineage (NCBI taxonomy): Bacteria > Pseudomonadati > Pseudomonadota > Alphaproteobacteria > Hyphomicrobiales > Nitrobacteraceae > Bradyrhizobium > Bradyrhizobium sp. KB893862 SZCCT0404. The sequence goes on along the minus strand of NZ_JAFCLT010000009.1, from coordinate 293,147 downwards.
GCGTAAGGAAAGCCCGGATTCAACGACAAGACGGCGCGTCGCAAGGCGCGCCGTCTTTGTATGTGGCGAAGAGTGATGCTTTGCCTCAGCAGCCGCGGCAGATGCTGCGAAGCATGGAATTGAGCTTGGCGTCGCTTGGCGTTGGAGATTTCGCGTTGAGCTTGGCCTGGTCCTCGATCCAGGACTTGAGAAATTTTTCGCTTTCCGGCGACGGCCCCGTCCAGGGGCGCTGCGTCCCGTCGAAAGTTATGAGGATGATCACTCTCTGCAGATCGTCTTTCGCGTCGGCGGGAGGTTTCGGGAATGGCACGGATCGCTCGACCATGGCGAGCGCCTCTGCATCGAGCGGCGCGATGCCTGAGGTTTCCAAAAATGCGTTCGAGATCAGCTTTCCCGCACGGTCGACCACGAAAATGACGCCGGCATCGCCTCTCTGGCCGATCGCCGTCGGAGGAAATTTTATATTGCGCCTGACATGTTCGGTGACCGCCTTGCGCCATGCAGCAATAGCCTCGGACTCTGCGAAGCCGGAAGCCGGCGTGCTCAGGACGAGCCCGTTGGTCGGCACCTGGAATTGACGGCCATTGAAGACGATCGGCACCACGAAATAGAAAGTCTCTTCCTTCAGCTCCAAAGGCGGCCGCGGAAACGGTTGGGCGCGGGCGACGATTTCCAGAGCAGCAGCGTCGAGCGGTCGCGAGCCGGTGCTCGCAGCCAATGCCCGCGAGACCAATTTGCCGGACCGGTCGATGACGAAGCCTACCTTGGCCTCACCGGTTTGCCCCATTGCCTCAGCTGGAAATACCCTGCTCCTGGCGATGTGGGCCGACAGCTTTGCCTTCCAGGCTTGGGCACTTTCGCTTTGCGCATCTGTCTGCGCATGTGCGGGAAAAGCCGCCAGCAATCCGAGAAGCGCGGCCAGCAAGGGGAATTTCATCTGCATCGTTGCGGATATTAATCGCGGTCTGGTTGATTGCAAGGCGCGCTGCTCGTATCGCGCTTCTCTCGCTGTGGGCAATTCAAGCGGCCGCCGAGCATCGGGCGCTTGACGCAAACCTCATTGCCCCGTTGATACGTCGGGCCGATGACATCCATCGCAGCCTCAAGCCGCCGGGAGAGACGTACCATGGACCAGCAACTGCTCGACCGCCTCGCCATCCGCGACCTCGTCGAGAACTGGGCGGTGTGGCGCGACGCCGGCGATTGGGAGCGCTTTGCCACGGTCTGGCACGAAGAAGGCTGGATGTCCGCCACCTGGTTTCAGGGGCCCGCGCGGGATTTCATGCGTGTCAGCCAGGAGGGTTTTGCCAGGGGCGTGCGTATCCTGCATTTCCTCGGCGGCACCAGCATTGATCTCGCGGGGGCGCGCGCCATCGCCCAGACCAAGATGACGATCTCGCAGCGCGCTTTGGTGCACGACGTGCTCTGCGACGTCGTCTGCACCGGGCGCTTCTACGACTTCCTGGAGAAGCGGCAGGGGACCTGGGGCATCGTCCGCCGCCAGCCGATCTACGAGAAGGACCGCATCGACCCGGTCGATCCCGCCGCGACGCTGCAGCTCGACCAGAAAGCGCTCGCCGCGCTGCCCGAAGGCTATCGCCACCTCGCCTACATGCAGGAGCTGATCGGCTACAAGGTGAAGCGCGACATGCCGGGCCTGACCGGGCCCGAGGTCGAGAAGCTCTATGGCGAAGGGCGGGAGTGGCTGGCGGGCAAGGCGAAGTGAGCTGCAGACAAAAGTAAGGCGCGACTGGCATCACCACAGTCGCGCCCTACGTCGCCGGCTTATGGGGCAGGGGGGAATAGCCGGCTGTTGAGACGACTCCCAGGCACGGGAGTCGTTCCAGGCGGTTTCGAAATTTTTTGCATGGGCGCCCCGCCGTTTCGCACACGGTTAAGTGATCGTGACTCCCGAGAACCCCCGGTCCTAGGCCCGCGTTGTTCCCGCGATCGCCATGGGGCGAGGGGTCGACAGCCATGTCACAGATTCAAAAGGTATTTTTGGGTGCCGTCGCGATTGCCGCGACGCTCGGCGCCGTCCAGGTGGGCGCCGTGCAATTGGCCTCCGGTCATGATCTGGCCGACCGCTGGCAGGCGGTCGCCGCCGACAAGCCGGCCCACAATATCAACCGGGCCGGCAAGGCCGACCGGATCACCGACATCAAGCCGGCCGCGGTTCCCACCCGCACCGTGTCGATGCGGCTGAACGACCTTGCCAATACGTCCGTGCTGCTGCGCGTCCCCGCCGTAATCGAGACCGGCAACGCCAAGCCGCCGCTGGTGCTCCAGAACCAGAAGAAGCCGCAGGGCCGCAACAAGCCGACGATCGCCTGCGAGCCGATGGTCAGCTCCCTGACCGAGGTCGCCAAGCTGCTTCAGCCCGGTCGCTGCGTGACCTGATCGCCCATCGCCCTTGGACGGGACCGCCTCTGCCGCTGGCAGGGGCTCACGTCCTCTTGATCCGATCTCTCATCGCGTTATATCCGGGCTTTCCCTCTTTGATTGACCGGGTAAACGCATGACGACGTCAGATACGGCTGTGCATACACAGCCCTTCCAGGCCGAGGTTTCCGAGCTTCTGCACCTCATGGTGCATTCCGTCTATTCGGAGACCGACATCTTCCTGCGCGAGCTCGTCTCCAACGCCTCGGATGCCTGCGACAAGCTGCGCTACGAGGCGATCGCCAATCCGGCGCTGCTGGGCGAGGGCGACGCCCTCAAGATCCGCATCATCCCGAACAAGACGGCCGGAACGCTCACCATCGCCGACAACGGCATCGGCATGGAGCGGCAGGAGCTGATCGACCATCTCGGTACCATCGCCCGCTCCGGCACCAAGGCGTTCGTGTCGAAGCTGAAGGAGGCCAAGGACGGTCTCGGCCTGATCGGCCAGTTCGGCGTCGGCTTCTATTCGGCCTTCATGGTCGCCGACAGGATCGTCGTCGTCAGCCGCCGTGCCGGCGAGAGCGACGTCTGGACCTGGACGTCCTCCGGCGGCTCCGGCTTCGAGATCGCCCGCGCCAGCGACGAGGAAGCCGCGCGCATCGCTCGCGGTACCGAGATCGTGCTGCACCTCAAGGACGATGCGAAGAAATATCTCGAAACCTACGAGATCGAGCGCATCGTCGGCGCTTACTCCGACAACATCCTGTTTCCCATCGAGCTCGTGCCGGAAGAGGGCGAGCCGCGCCAGATCAATTCGGCGAGCGCGCTGTGGCAGCGCTCGAAGTCCGAGCTGACGGCGGAGGACTACAAGAAGGCCTATCAGCAGATCGCCTCGGCCTTCGACGATCCCGCGATGACGCTGCACTACCGCGCCGAGGGGCGCTACTCCTACGCCGTGCTGCTGTTCGCGCCGTCGGCCAAGCCGTTCGACCTGTTCGAGCCGAACCGCAAGGGCCGCGTCAAGCTCTATGTCCGCCGCGTCTTCATCACCGACGACGCCGACCTCCTGCCGGGCTATCTGCGCTTCATCCGCGGCGTGGTCGACAGCGAGGATCTTCCGCTCAACATCTCGCGCGAGATGCTGCAGAACAATCCGCAGCTTGCCCAGATCCGCAAGGCCGTGGCGACCCGCGTCGTCTCCGAGCTCGAAAGCCTCGCCGACAAGGATGCCGAGAATTTTGCAAAGATCTGGGACGCCTTCGGCGCGGTGCTGAAGGAAGGTATCTACGAGGATTTCGAGCGCCGCGAAAAGCTGCTGACGCTGTCGCGCTTCACCACCACGACGGGCGAGAAGCGTTCGCTGAAGCAGGTCGTCGCCGATTTCAAGCCGAACCAGACCGAGATCTATTATCTCGTCGGCGACAGCATCGAGCGGCTGAAGTCCAACCCGCGGTTGGAAGCCGCAACCGCGCGCGGCATCGAGGTGCTGCTGCTGTCCGATCCGGTCGACGCCTTCTGGACATCGATGCCGACGGATTTCGAGGGCAAGCCGCTGAAGTCGCTGAGCCAGGGCGATCTCAATCTCGACCTGATCCCGCGCGTCGACGACAAGGACGAGGCGAAGAAGGACGAGCCCGTCGCCGACGAGGCCGCCACCATCGCCGTGATCAAGGCGGCGCTCGGCGAGCGCGTCAGCGACGTCAAGGCTTCGACGCGCCTCACCAGCTCGGCCTCCTGCCTCGTTGCCGACAGCCAGGGCCCGAGCCGCGAGCTCGAGCGCATCCTGTCGCAGCAGAACCGCGGCATGCGCACCAAGCCGGTGCTCGAGATCAATCTGCGCCATCCGATGGTGGCGGCGATCACCAGGGCCCAGGCCGGCTCCAACGCCGTCGACGATCTCAGCCTGCTCCTGCTCGAGCAGGCGCAAATCCTCGACGGCGAGCTGCCGGAAGATCCGGCGGCATTCGCGGCGAGGCTGAACCGTCTGGTGCTGCAGGGACTGGGCTGACGCACGTCTTGCCCTGGCGTCATTGCGAGGCCCGTCGCGACGATTATTCCGCCGCATCCTTCTGCTTGTCGACCGCTTCTTCCATCTCCGGCTTCTTCTCCATCCAGCGTGACAGCAGGTTGGAGAAGCGATCCAGGTAGAGGTAGACCACGGGAGTCGTGAACAGCGTCAGTGCCTGGCTCACCAGAAGTCCGCCGACCATGGCGTAGCCGAGCGGCTGGCGGATTTCGGCGCCTGTGCCAGTGCCTAGCATCAGGGGAACGCCGCCAAGCAAGGCCGCCATCGTCGTCATCATGATGGGGCGGAAGCGCAGCAGCGCGGCCTGTCGGATCGACTGCTCCGGCGTCAGGTGCTGCTCGCGCTCGGCGGCGATGGCGAAGTCCACCATCATGATGCCGTTCTTCTTGACGATGCCGATCAACAGGATGACGCCGATCAGCGCGATCAGGCTGAAATCGAAGCCGAAGATCATCAGGATCGCGATCGCGCCGACGCCGGCCGATGGCAGCGTGGACAGGATGGTCAGCGGGTGGATGTAGCTCTCGTAGAGCACGCCCAGCACGAGGTAGACCACGACCAGCGCGGCGAGTATCAGCATCGGCACGGTGCCGAGTGATTGCTGGAAAGCCTGCGCGGTGCCCTGAAAGCTCGTCGACAGTGTCGGCGGTGCGCCCATCGCGCCGACGGAGCGCAATACGGCTTCGGTGGCTTGGCCCAGCGCTACGCCCTCGGCGAGATTGAAGCTGATCGTCACCGCGGGAAACTGGCCCTGATGCGCGATTGCGAGCGGTCGGACCGGCTCATTGGTCCAGTTGCAGATCACCGACAGCGGCACCTGGTCTCCGGTCAGCGGCGACTTGATGTAGAGCTTCTCCAGCGTTTCGAGCCGGCCCTGCAGCGCCGGCGTGATCTCGAGCACCACGTGATAGCTGTTGGTCTGGGTGAAATATTGCGCGACCTGGCGCTGGCCGAAGGCGTCGTACAGCGTGTCGTCGATCAATTGCGGCTGGATGCCATAGCGCGCGGCGGTATCGCGGTTGATCCTGAGCTGCAACGTCGTGCCTTCGGTCTGCTGGTCCGTGGCGACGTCGCGGAGCTGCGGCAGTTCCCTCATGCCGGCCAGGATCTTCGGCGCCCATTCGTTCAGCTCGGCGAGATTGGCGTCCTGCAACGTGAACTCGAACTGGGTGCGGGTGGCGCGCCCGCCGAGCCGCACGTCTTGCGAGGCCTGCATATAGAGCCGGGCGCCCTCGACCTCGGCGAGTTTCGGCCGCAGCCGCGCGATGATGGCTTGCGCGCTGGCGTCGCGCTCCCCGATCGGCTTCAGCGTGACATACATGCGTCCCGAATTCAGTGCCGTCCCGCCGCCGCCGATGAACATGGCGATGGAATCGACGGCGGGATCGGCCTGCACGATGGCGTTGAGTTCCTCCTGCCGGCGCTTCATCTCGGTGAAGGAGATGTCCTGGGGCATCTCGGACACCGCCGTGAGGAAGCCGTTGTCCTGCTGCGGGAAGAAGCCCTTGGGGATCAGGATGAACAGCACCGCCGAGAGGGCGACGGTGCCGAAGAAAACCAGGAGCGTGACGAAGCTGTGCTTCAGCGCGAGGTCCAGGCCGCGCTCGTAGGCGCCGAGCAGGCGCTCGAACATCCGCTCGCTCCATTGATAGAAGCGGCCGTGCCGCGCCTCGTGATCGGCGCGCAGGAAGCGTGAGGCCATCATCGGAGTGAGCGTCAGCGACACCACGAGCGAGACGAAGATCGCCATCGAGAGCGTCACGGCGAACTCGCGGAACAGCCGGCCGATGATGCCGCCCATCAGCAGCAGCGGGATCAGCACCGCGACCAGCGAAATGCTGATCGAGACGATGGTGAAGCCGATCTCGGCCGCGCCCTTGTACGCTGCGGCGATAGGACTCTCGCCCCGCTCGACATAGCGCGTGATGTTCTCCAGCATCACGATGGCGTCGTCGACCACGAAGCCGACCGCGATCGTCAGCGCCATCAGGGACAGATTGTCCAGCGAATAGCCGAACACCCACATCAGCGAGCAGGCTCCCAACAGGGCCAGGGGCACGGTGATACTCGGGATGATGGTCGCCCAGAAGCTGCGCAGGAAGATGAAGATCACCATCACCACCAGCGCAATGGTGATCATGAGCGTGATCTGCACGTCGTCGACCGCGGCGCGGATGGTGATGGTGCGGTCACTGATGATCTTGATCTTGATCGCCGGCGGGATCGCCGCGATCAGCCGCGGCAGCTTTGCCTTGATGCGGTCGACCGTCTCGATGACGTTGGCGCCGGGCTGCTTGAAGATGACCAGGAATACGCCGCGCTTTCCGTCCGCCCAGGCCGCGGTCTTCATGTCTTCCGGCCCGGCCACGGCCTCGCCGATGTCGCGGACCCGCAAGGGCGCACCGTTGCGATAGGCGACGATGACGTCATTCCAATTCTTGGCTTCAAGCAGCTGGTCGTTGGCATAGATGGTGTAGGAGCGGCGCGGACCGTCGATATTGCCCTTCGGGCTGTCCGCGGTGGCGATCGCGATCTGGCCACGCACGTCCTCCAGCGACAGCCCCTTGGCGACGAGCTTGGCCGGATCGACCTGGATTCGCACCGAGGGTTTCTGCTGGCCGCCGACGAACACCTGCGCGACGCCGGGAATCTGGCTGATCTGCTGGGCGAGCTGGGCATCGGTGCGATCGCTGACGGTGGTCAACGGCAATGTGTCGGAGGTCGCCGACAGGATCATGATCGGTGAGTCCGCCGGGTTCACCTTGCGATAGGTCGGCGGAGAGGGCAGGTTCTTCGGCAGCTGCCCGCTCGCCGCATTGATGGCGGCCTGCACATCATTGGCGGCGGCATCGATCAGGCGGTTGAGATCGAACTGGATGGTGATCGAGGCCGAGCCGAGCGAGCTGGTCGATGTCATCTGCGTGATGCCGGGTATCTGCGCGAGCTGGCGCTCGAGCGGCTGCGCCACGGACGAGGCCATTGTTTCGGGACTGCCGCCCGGCAGCGACGCGGAAACCTGGATGGTCGGAAAGTCGACCTGGGGCAGCGGAGCAACCGGCAGCAGCGGGTAGGCCACGAGGCCTATGAACAGAATGCCCGCCATCAGCAATGAGGTGCCGATCGGATAGCGGATGAACGGAGACGAGAAGCTCTCTTGCATGCCCTGAGACCACGGTGGGCCAGCGCATCTTCCCTCCGCGCAAGGCGGAGCCGCGCCCGGAGAGCCCGAGCGCGAATGTGCGTTTCCTTCAGCCCATTTGTTTGTTGATTGCCCCGGAACGTCGTCGGTCCGGGGCCGGCGTTGTGCTCGAAAGACTAGTCCGTTCGCTGCGGCCTGCGAACGGATTCCTGCGCCGGGTGCTTGCAACCTTTGTCGGAGGTGTGCTGCTGCGAGTTATGCATTTTGCGCAGGCCGGAAACGAAGCGCTCCTGGGCCTTCGCATTGTTGCGGCGCTGTGTCTTATCGTTTTCGCCGCGCGTCACAAGCGGGAGAGGTATGAACAGGAACAATCGCTTCTTTCGCGCTGTTGTGCCATATCGAAATGGCATAACGCGTGCCGTTGCCACCGATTCGAGGATATGTCCGATGCGCCTGCCGATTTTGACCCTCACCGCGATTGCCACGCTGTTCGTGGCGGCGGACGCGCGCGCCCAGACCTATGATCCGCGCTATCCGGTGTGCATGCACGTCTACACGCCCGGCGGCTGGGGCGGTGGCGGCGACTATTATGATTGCTCATTCACCTCGCTGCCGCAGTGCCGCGCCACGGCGTCGGGCCGCTCCGCGAGCTGCGACCTCAATCCCTATTACGCCTTCGACGAACCGCCGCCGCCCCCGCGCAAGCGTTACAAGAAGCCGCAATACTGATCCGCGCGACGGCGGGCAGGAGCATCCGTCATGCGTAGCTCATTCGGTCTGATGATGGTTGCCGGCGCGCTGCTGATGGCCGCGCCGTCGCATGCGCAGACCTTCGATCCCCGCTATCCCGTCTGCATGCACGTCTATTCCGGTGCGAGCGGCGGCGGCGGGGAGTGGTACGACTGCTCCTTCACCTCGCTGCCGCAATGCCGCGCCACTGCGACCGGCCGCGCCGCGACCTGCGATCTCAACCCGTATTATCCGGTGAACGTGCCGCAGCCGCGTCGCTATCGCAAACCGGACAGCCGCTAAAGCCTCGCCAATTCCACCGTCGTCTCGCGCCTTCGTGGTTGTGCCAGATCAAAGAGCGCAGCTGCGATCTCTGACACTCTCCACTTGAAGCCCGACATCAGGAGTCCGGCATCATGCCGGCCCCTTCGATCGGGCGCATGAGGCGAGGAGATATCCATGAAGACGCGTATCGTTGTCGCGCTCGTCGGCGCGGCCCTCGGTGTGATCGCCGTGTCCCGACCGGTTCGCGCGGACGTGATCGCGCGTTACGAATGCAGCACTGCCGGCTTCTACAGCCAGGAGCCGATCGGCGACCGCCCCGACCATAATCTCGTGGTTCAGGACTACGTCTGCGTCGGTGTCGAAGGCCTGCTCAAAGGTGCGGTTTACTCCGCCTCCAATGCGGTGGAATGGGACGGGCCGAAGGCGGCCATCGTGTTTGGCGGCGGCGTGCACCGGATTCCGGGTGGACGCGTCGTGACCCAGCTCATTGAGGGCTCCGCTCAGGCCGTGATGAAAGACGGAAAGCCTGTCGGCGTGGAGTCATCGGGCAAGGGCCTCGTCAAATTCGCGTCAGGCCCGTACGCGGCCTTGAGCGGCAAGACGGTCAGGTTCGTGACGACGACCATCAATCCGATCCGGTTCACCCTCGAGTTCACGACCGAGTAGCGGGCAGTTGGCCGCTCGCTACTCTTTCCTGATCCCCGACAGCTCCACCACCTTGCGCCAGCGGTCGGTCTCCGCCGTCAGCATGCCGCCGAACGCGCCGGCGTTGCCGTGCAGCGGGATGGCGCCGAGCTCGGCGATGCGGGCCTTGATCTCGGCGTCGGAGAGAGCGGTGTCGATCTCGCGATTGAGCAGGTCGAGGATCTCACGCGGCGTGTCGTGGGGCGCCCCGACGCCGTAGAAGGATGACGTCTCGTAGCCTGCAAGCGTGTTGGCGATCGGCGGCACGTCAGGCAGGATCTCCGAGCGCTCGCGCGTGGTGACGCCGAGCGCGCGCAGCTTGCCCGCGCGCACCAGCTCGAAGGACGAGGTGACGTTGTCGAACATGCCCTGGATCTGGCCGCTCATCACGTCGGTCAGGCCCGGCGCCGAGCCGCGATAGGGTACGTGGGTGAACTGCACGCCGGCCAGCGACTTGAACAGCTCGCCGGACAGATGCAGCGAGGTGCCGATGCCGGAGGAGGCGATCGACATCTTGCCGGGATTGGCCTTGGCGTAGGCGATGAAGTCGGCGACGCTCTTCGCCGGCAGATCGTTGTTGACGACCAGAACCAGCGGAATTCGCGCGACACCCGCGACCGGCGCGATGGTCTTGGCGAAATCATACGGCAAGGCGGGATCGAACGAGGCGTTGATCGCGTTCGCGGTCGAGGTCAGCAGCAGCGTATAGCCGTCGGGCGCCGAGGTGATCACCGCCTGCGTCCCGATATTGCTGCCGGCGCCGGGCTTGTTCTCGACCACGAAGGTCTGGCCGAGCCGGTCTGACAGGCGCTGGCACAGCAGCCGCGACAGCACGTCGGTCGCCCCGCCCGGAGCATAGGGCACCACCCATTTCACGCTGCGCGAGGGATAGGAGGGATTGCCGATCGCAAAGGCGCGCGGCGCGGCGAGCACGGCTGCGGCACCGGCGGCGGTCTGAAGGAAATGTCGTCTGGTGATCATGATGCCGGCTCTCCTTCTTCCTTCTCCCCTTGCGGGAGAAGGTGGCGCGAAGCGCCGGATGAGGGGTCCCTGTCCGCACCCGAGTTCGCGGATAGAGACCCCTCACCCGTCTCGCCGCCGTGCGGCGAGCCACCCTCTCCCGCAAGGGGAGAGGGTAGCGCGCTGTTGTCGTCGCTCTGCTATCGCAAGAACCGCGTCGCCGCGCACGCCGATCCCTTTGGCTTGGTAAAGGATGGCTAGAGTTAATCGTGCACTAACCGGCTTTTACCTTGTCTCTTAACACCTGGGCAGGCGCCGTGGACTAAGCTGCCGAGAGCAGCAGACACGTTCCGAAAGAATGAACGGCATGACCATCGGCGTCATCGAGCAACCGAAAGCCGCGCGCGCGCCTTCGGCGTCAAAGATCTGGCTGAAGGCCATCGAGCTCACCGCGCGGATCGAGACACTGCCGGGCCGGCTGTTCGCCGACGTCGTCGACGATTGGGCGCGGCGTCAGCCCGACCGCATCGCGCTGGTCACGGATGATTCAAGCCTGGACTATGAGAGCCTGTCGAAGCGCATCAACCGCTATGCGCGCTGGGCACGTTCGCTTGGTGTGGCCAAGGGCGATACCGTCGCGCTGATCATGCCGAACGGCATCGACTATCTCGCCGCCTGGCTCGGCATCAGCCGCGTCGGCGGCGTGGTCGCGCTGATCAACACGAAGCTGGTCGGACCGTCGCTCGCGCACTGCCTCGATGTCGCAAGGCCCCTGCACGTCATCGTCGCGCATGATCTGGTCGAGACGCTGGAGAGCGCGAGGCCGCATCTGAAGACCGAGATCAAGATCTGGACCCACGGCGATGCCCGCAGCGAGCGCGCCATCGATGTCGCGCTGGCCGCGCTCGACGACACCCCGCTCGCAGCCGGCGAGCATGGCGACGTCACCATCGACGACCGCGCGCTGCTGATCTACACCTCCGGCACGACAGGCCTGCCGAAGGCGGCGAGCATCAGCCATCGCCGTATCCTCAATTGGGGCTTCTGGTTCGCCGGTCTCACCGGGGCCGGACCGCAGGACCGGCTCTACGATTGCCTGCCGCTGTTCCACTCGGTCGGCGGCATCGTCGCACCCTGCAGCATGCTGGCGGCCGGCGGTTCGGTGGTGGTCGCGGAAAAATTCTCGGCGTCTAATTTCTGGTCCGATATCGTGCGGCACGACTGCACGCTGTTCCAGTATATCGGCGAGCTCTGCCGCTATCTGCTCAAGGCACCGCCGTCGGAATACGAGAACCGGCACCGCCTGCGCCTCGTCTGCGGCAACGGCCTGCGCGGCGACATCTGGGAGGACTTCAAGGGACGCTTCGTCATTCCCCGCATCCTCGAATTCTACGCCGCGACCGAAGGCAATTTCTCGCTGTTCAATGTCGAGGGCCAGCCCGGCGCGATCGGCCGCATCCCGCCGCTGCTCGCGCACCGCTTTCCGGCGAGCCTCGTCAAGCTCGATCCCGACAGCGGCGCGCCGCTGCGCGACGAACAAGGCTTCTGCATCGCCGCTGCGCGCGGCGAGGCCGGCGAAGCCATCGGCCGCATCGGCACCGCGGACCAGGGCGGAGGCCGCTTCGAGGGCTATACCGATGCCGGCGAGACCGAGAAGAAGGTTCTGCGCGACGTCTTCGCCAGGGGCGATGCCTGGTTCCGCACCGGAGACCTGATGCGGCTCGACGACAAGGGCTTCTTTCATTTCGTCGATCGCATCGGCGACACCTTCCGCTGGAAGGGCGAGAACGTGGCGACGTCAGAGGTCAACGACGCCGTGCGCGATTTCACCGGCGTCATCGACGCCACCACTTACGGGGTCAGCATCTCCGGCGCCGACGGCCGTGCCGGCATGAGCGCCATCGTGGTCAACGAGGGTTTCGACATCGAAGCGCTGCCGGCGCATCTGGCGCAACGCTTGCCGGCCTATGCCCGTCCCGTCTTCATCCGCATCTCCAGCGAGCTCGATGCCACCGAGACCTTCAAGCAAAAGAAGGGTGAGCTGGCGCGCGAGAGCTTTGATCCCCGCGCGATCTCCGATCCGCTGTTCATGCTCGATCCGAAGTCGGGTGCCTACGTCGCCCTCGATGCCGAGGCATATGCAAACATCCTCGACGGCTCGATCCGGCTCTAGCCGCGCGAAAATGCAGAGATAGGTCCAATTTTATCTGAATTGTCCAAGAGGCCATTTACTTCTGTCCGGTAAACACACGGGCAGGGGAGCGGTCATCACAAGCCGCCGCAAGAAACACGATCGATTAACCAAGAACGAGGCGAGCCAGCCATGTCGGTACGGTCCAAGGTCATTGAAGCGATCCAGCAGATCGCCAAGGAACAGCACGTTACGCTTCCCGCGCTCTCGGACGATCTGTCCCTGCACGAGACGGGTTTTGACTCGCTCGCCTTCGCGATCCTGGTGGCGCGTCTGGAAGACGAGACCGGCGTCGACCCCTTCACCATTTCCGAGGACGCCGCGTTCCCCGCCACTGTGGGCGATTTCGTGCGGGCCTACGAAAATGTCCCCGCGTGAGATCTTTGCACTCCGCGACCATCTTGGCGCGGAGCTGAAAGGCCGAACGATCTCGGATGCGCACGACGTCGTGTCGCTGACCGATATCCTGTCGCACACGGTCCTTGGCGCTCGCCTGCACGAACTGTCCGGCCGCGCCGTGCTGCTGAAGCTGTCCGATCAGTTGCGGTCGGGCCTTGCCATGATCGAGCTCGACGGCATCGCCCGTCGCATGCTGCTCTGTCCGCCCGATCTCAACCCGGCGCATATCGAGGCGCTGATTGCGGATGCCGGGATTGATGCCGTCGTCACCGACGAGCCCGACCGCTGGTCGGCGACCGGCGTGCCGCTGGTCGTGACCGCGCAACTGCCGCTTCAAGCCACCGCGCCTGCCCGGACCGAGCGCGCCACCGAATGGCTGATGCTCACCTCGGGCACATCAGGCGTGCCTAAGATCGCCGGCCACACGCTGGAAGCGCTGACCGGCGCGATCGTCGCCGAAGGTCCCGCGAAGGGGCCCGCGCCGGTCTGGGCGACGTTCTACGACATCCGCCGCTATGGCGGCCTCCAGATATTCCTCCGCGCCGTCCTCTCCGGCGGCTCGATGGTGCTGTCCGATCCGCATGAAGCGCTGGCCGATCACGTCACGCGGCTGAATGCGCGCGGCGTCACGCACATTTCCGGCACGCCCTCGCACTGGCGCAAGCTGCTGATGAGCGGTTCGGCCGCGCAATTCGCTCCCGGCTATGTCCGTCTCTCCGGCGAGATCGCCGACCAGGCGGTGCTCGACGGCCTCAAGGCCGCATTCCCGAATTCCTCCGTCGGCCATGCCTATGCCTCGACCGAGGCCGGCGTCGGCTTCGCCGTCAATGACGGGCTGGAAGGCTTTCCGGCGAACTATCTCGGCAACCGCAACGGCGTCGAGATGAAGGTCGTGGACGGCTCGCTGCGGATCCGTTCGACGCGCACGGCCCATGCCTATATCGGCCGCAACGCGGCCGCGCTCACCGACGACGACGGGTTCGTCGACAGCGGAGACATTGTCGAGCTGCGCGGCGACCGCTATTATTTCGTCGGCCGCCGCGGCGGTATCATCAATATCGGCGGGCTGAAGGTTCATCCCGAGGAGATCGAGGCGGTGATCAATCGCCATCCGGACGTGCGGATGTCACGGGCGAAATCGCGCAAGAGCCCGATCACCGGCGGCATCGTCGTCGCCGACGTGATTCTTGCCGATGGCACCGACCAGGCGCGCGTGAAGGAGATCCGTGACCGGATCCTGGAGCAGTGCCGCGCCCAGCTGGCCTCCCACAAGGTGCCGGCGGTGATCCGTTTCGTCGAGGCGCTCGACGTCACCCCGGCCGGCAAACTGGCGCGCACCGATGCATAATGTCCTCGTCACCGGCGGCAGCCGCGGTATCGGTCTTGCTATCGGCCAGCGCCTCGTCGGCGCCGGCTACAATGTGATCGCGGCGGCGCGGCGCGAGAGCGACGAGCTCAAGGCCGCCATCGCGGCGTCCGAGGGGCGCCTGCATTTCCGCGCCTGCGATCTCGCCGTGATCGACGCCATCCCCGCGTTCGCGAAACTGGTGCGGGACGAGTTCGGTCCTATCTACGGCCTCGTCAACAATGCCGGCCTCGGCACCGAGGGCCTGCTCGCCACCATGCACAATTCCGAGATCGAGGCGCTGGTGCAGCTCAACGTGCTGTCGCCGATCATCCTCACCAAATATGTCGCGCGGCAGATGATGGCTGACGGCGCCGGGCGCATCATCAACATCTCCTCGATCATCGCGACGACGGGCTATAACGGCCTGTCCGTCTACGGCGCGACCAAGGCCGCCGCGACCGGTTTCACCCGCTCGCTCGCGCGCGAGGTCGGCAAGCTCGGCATCACCGTGAACGCAATCGCGCCCGGCTTCATCGACACCGAGCTCACGCACAATCTCTCAGACGAAGGGCGCAAGCGCATCGCGAGCCGCAGCGCTCTGCGCCGTCTGCCGGAAACGGATGACGTCGCACGCATGGTCGAATACCTCCTGGGCGAAGGCGGCCGCAACGTCACCGGCACCGTGTTCACGATCGATGCCGGGAATACGGCGTAGCGGAACCGCTCTGCCACAATTGCGTTGATCCGGCGCAATGACAGCCAGCCGGATTTGGTCGTAAGATGCCCCGCAATCGATTGGGTTACGTCAATCGATCTGCCCTAATCGAAGGGGAGCAGTCGATGGCCGCTTCAAACATGACCGCTTCAAGTCAGGGCCGCACCGAGCCGTCGCGTGGCAAGCCGGACGATGTCCGCTGTCCGCCGATGTCGCATCAGAATTCGGGGGCTCACGGTCACGAGATGTATCCGCAGCAATTCGTGCGTCTGGTCGGGTGCCACGACGTTCCTGTCTCCACGCTGCGCAAGCGCCAGGACGAGAAGCTGCACTAGCTCCGATGCTGCTTCGGCAGATCAATCCGCTCGTGTGAGAATTCCGGCGGCCCTTCGGTGAGGCGGCGGATGCGGCGCTCGCGCTCGTCCTCAGGCAAGGCCGGATCGAGCAGCCCCTCGATCTCGTGCACCGCGATCTCCTCGATCCGGGTGGCGTCCGATGCGATCGTTTGCGCCGGCGCCGACGCGGCGGGCGCGATCTTCAGGCCGAGCTCGACCAGCTTGCAGATGGCCTCCGAGCGCGACAGGTGATGAGCCTCGGCCCAGGCATCGACAGTGGCGGTGAGCATCTCCGGCATTTTGACCGCACTGATCGCCTCGTGCCCCGCGCGCCGGCGTGCCCGTGAGCTGGAGTCCTTGCTGCCGAGATCAGACACCCCGATCGTCCCGTGCCACCGTTTCAGATGGATCGAGCGTAGACCTCATCCGCGGCCGGCGGCTTGATGCCGATCAATGACGAAGTGCGGCATTGCGGCGCGGAGCGATCTTGTTGTTCGGCTTCATTTCGGCCAATGATCGGGAATCGAACCCGGATCGATCCTGCCACGTATCTCGTTCGGATACGCGTCCCAACCACCCGGCATCACCCGATGACATCAGGCGAATCCTTCTACGGCGGCATTCCGGTCTTCCGCGGCTTCACCAGCCTGATGGACCCCGCGCTCTATGCGCCGCTGCCGGACGACTGGAGCATCGGTGTCGCTGATATCGTCGATTCCACCAAGGCCATCGCGGCGCAGCGCTACAAGGCGGTCAACATGGCCGGTGCGGCCGTGATCGCGGCGGTGACGAACGCCCTGGAAGGACGCGAATTTCCCTTCGTGTTCGGCGGCGACGGTGCGAGTTTTGCGGTCGCGCCTTCGGATCTCGATGCCGCGCGCGAAGCGCTCGCCGCGACCGCCACCTGGGTGCGGGAGGATCTCGAACTGAAGATGCGCATCGCGCTGGTGCCGGTCAGCGCCATCCGCGCGCAGGGCCTCGACGTGCGCGTCGCGCGTTTCGGTCCGTCGGCGAACCTGTCCTATGCGATGTTCTCCGGCGGCGGCCTCGCCTGGGCCGACGCTGCCATGAAGCGCGGCGAGTTCGCGGTCGCGGAAGCGCCGGCCGGCACCCAGCCTGATCTGTCAGGCCTGTCCTGCCGCTTCGAGGTGATGCCGTCCGCGCGCGGCCTGATCCTGTCGGTGCTGGTGATGCCGGCGCGCGGCGCCGATCCGCATGCCTTCCGCCAGGTGATCGAGGACATCATCCATCTCGTCGAGCGCAGCCCGGACGGTGGCCGTCCGGTGCCGCCGCAGGGGCCGCCCTTGAAATGGCCGCCGCAGGGACTGGAGTTCGAGGCCCGCACCAGGCGCGGCGGTCCGCTGCTGGCGCGCAGGGCCAGCGTGCTGGCCTACACCTTGTTCGTCTACCTGATCATGCGCTTTGACCTCAACGTCGGCGGTTTCGTGCCGAACGTCTACAAGCGTCAGGTGGTCGAGAACTCCGATTTCAGGAAATATGACGACGGCCTGCGCATGATCCTCGACTGCACTCCGCAGCTCGAGCGCGCGTTGAGCGATCGTCTCGCCGCCGCCGCGCGCGACGGCATCGTGCGCTATGGCCTCCACCGCCAGGATGCCGCGATGATGACCTGCTTCACGCCGTCGGCGCTACGCAGCGACCACGTGCATTTCATCGACGGCGCGCGGGGCGGCTATGCCTCGGCGGCGACGGCGCTGAAGGCGATGATGGCGTAGTGATCCCGTGTCCCGGACGCGCTGCAACGCGTAGCGTTGCTGCGCAGAGCCGGGACCCACATCTCGGCGTCGTAGCGTGCTGCTTTTCTGGGTCCCGGCTCTGCGAAGCAGCGCTTTGCGCTGCATCGCGTCCGGGACACGAGAGATCAGAACTCAGCGCCCCGTGCGCGTCCAGCTCTCGCCGCCGCAGAGCGCGCCGACACAGCCTTCGACCCGCAGCGAATCCGCACCGGTGACCGTGACGCTGCTGGCATAGGTGCTGCCGTCATCGGCATTGTAGATCTGGCCCGACCATTTGTTCGGACCTGTGGGCTGCATGCCGCTGAACAGCGGCAGGCCGATCATCGGGCGCTTTGCGAGCGCGGGATTGGGATTCTTGCTGTCGGAGGCGGGCTGGCCGGTCGCCGTGTCCATGGGCTCGCGCAGCCAGACGATGTGGCCGCAGATGCCGCCGCCGCACTTGCTGATCTTCACGCGCGCATCGCCGGCCTGGGTGAGCCAGGTCCCGTCGGCGCTCTGCGCATGCGCGGCGCTCGCGCCGAGCAGCGCAGTCAGGATGACGGAGAGGATGGCGAATCTGCTGAACATGGAGAGGCCCCGAAAATGCAGGCGCCTCCATAGCAGCCCGGCAGGATAGTGCAACGCCGGATTGAATCACATTCCTGCGCGTGATTTGCCTGCGCTCATTTGCCCCAGCGCACGAACGCGACCGAAGCCGCGGTCAGGAGCCCGAACACGACCATGGCGCCGCCGACCAGCGCGAACAACGTCCAGGCCGGCGCCTGCGCCGTCATGAGGGCGATCCCGCCGATCGCGACGATCAGCAGCCGCGCGGTGGAGGCCAGCACGGGGCCGCCGACGCGCGCAGCGCCTTGCGAGGAGAAATACAGCGACACGCCCATGCCGAAGAACACGAAGGCCGGACCTGCCCAGTGGAAATAGCTGTGTGCCGCCGCCGTGACGCCGGGATCGCGCGTGAACAGCGACACCCACAGCGCAGGATCGAGCGCGACGACGAGGCCGATCGTGCCGACGGTGAGGCCGGAGGCCGCCGCAGCCGTCCACGCCACGCGCCGTGCGCGCGCGACATGTCCGGCGCCCATTGCCATGCCGACCATCGGCACCGAGGCGATGCCGAAGGCGAAGGTGATCGGGATCAGCAGGAATTCCAGCCGCGAGCCGATGCCGTAGCCGGCCAGCATCTCGGTGCCGAAGGTCGCCAGGATCTTCGTGAAGATCAGGATGGTGAGCACGGTCTGGAGCGGCGACAGGCAGGCGACCGCGCCGACTTTCAGGATATCCAGGAACATCGCGCGCTCGAAATGGAAGGCGCGGAAGTCGAGTTGCAGCCGGCTGCGGCCTGAGAGCAGATACCAGAGGAAGAAGATCGCGGCGCAGCTGAATGCGATCAACTGGCCGCTCGCGACGCCGGGCATGCCGAATTGCGGTACGCCGAACAGGCCGAGCCCCAGCGTGCCGCCGAGCGCGATCTGGAGCACGCTCGCCCCGATCAGCGTCATCGACGGCAGGCGCATGTCGCCGGTGCCGCGGATCACCGATGCCAGCGTGTTGACGAGCCAGATCGCGACCGCGCCTGAGAACAGCACTTGCGAGTAGCCGCAGGCTTCTTCCAGCACGCGCTCGCGGCCGCCGAGCAGCGTGAAGAACGAGCGGCCGAACGCTAGCATCGTTACCGTGAAGAACAGTCCGCCGCAGAGGCCGATGATGGCGGCATGCAATGCCAGCGTCGCGGCACGGTCGCGATCGCCCCCACCGAGCGCGCGGCTGATCGCCGACGAGACACCGCCGCCCATCGCACCCGCGCTCATCATCTGCGTCAGCATCGCGAACGGAAACACCAGCGCGATCGCGGCGAGCGGAATGGTGCCGAGCCGGCCGATATAGGAGGTCTCGGCGATCGCGACCAGCGTGCTGCCGACCATCGCGATCATATTGGGGATCGCGAGCCGCAGCAGCGTCGGCAGGATCGGCGCGGTCAGCAGGCTGGCGATGGGGGAGACGACCGGAGCGCGGGGCGGCACGGCGTCTAGCGGGGCGTCGATCGTCATGTGCCACGGTGCGGAATATTGAATGATGATCGACATTTTATAGGGCCGGCGCCGCCCGCGCCAGCCCCAGTCTCACGCAGGGCTCACCACGGCAGGCCGCATAGGTCGATGGTGCCCAGCGTCGGCGCGCGGACGATGTTGAAGACGTAGGGCGCCATGTGGGTGAAGCGGATGCGCCCCTCCGGCTGCTCGCAATAGACCTCGCCCTTGAAGGGCAGCCAGCTGCGGGTCTCATAGAACGTGAAATTGTGCGGCTCGCAGAACAGCAGCGCGAAGCGGGTCGCCTCGTTGGCGCGGATGGTGTGCACCGCCGCGTCGATCGCCATGGTTGCATAGCCGCGCCCGCGCTGGTCCGCCCGCGTGCAAACGCCGCCGATGCCGCCGATATGCACCTTCTGTCCGTTCCAGGTGACGGTGCGGAAGTAGATGCCGACATGGCAGACGAGGCCGTCCTCGGGCGTCTCGATCAGCACGCGCAGATCGGCATTGGCCCATTTGACGTGAGCCCAGGGCTTGTCCGCGACCAATTGCGGGCCCCAGACCGCCTGATGCAGCGGCTCCGCGATCCGCCACGAGGCATCGCCGTTCAAAATGTCGATCTCGATGCTCATCGTGCTCTCTTCTATCTCCGCGCCGGAGTGCGTTCGTTCTGCCATAAGCGCTTCAAAGGCAATGATATTTTATGGCGAACCCTGGGTTTGATCGACCGCGGCCCGGTGCGACCGATTTGTGCATTCGGACAACGCAACCCCCATCACGCCTTTTCGCAAATTCTGAGGTATTTAATGCCGGAGGAACCTTCTATAAGGGGTGACCGTTAGAACTCGTTCCCCATCAGTCGCGGACAACATCCCATGACCTTTACGCTGCCCCCACTCCCTTACGCCTATGACGCCCTCGGCCAGTTCATGTCGAAGGAGACGCTGGAATTCCACCACGACAAGCATCATCAGGCCTACGTCACCAACGGCAATAACGCGCTCAAGGGGACCGAATGGGAAGGCAAGTCCCTTGAAGAGATCGTCAAGGGCTCGTTCGGCAAGAACCCGGCGGTGTTCAACAACGCCGGCCAGCACTACAACCACATCCACTTCTGGAGCTGGATGAAGCCCAATGGCGGCGGCACCAAGCTGCCGGGCAAGCTCGAGAAGAAGATCAACGAGGACCTCGGCGGCTTCGAGAAGTTCAAGACCGACTTCCAGGCGGCCGGCGTCGGCCAGTTCGGCTCCGGCTGGTGCTGGCTCCAGGTCAAGAACGGCAAGCTCGAGATCTCCAAGACCCCGAACGGCGAGAATCCGCTGGTGCACGGCGCCACCCCGATCCTCGGCTGCGACGTCTGGGAGCACTCCTACTACATCGACTACCGCAACCGTCGCCCCGACTATCTCAAGGCGTTCGTCGAGAACCTCGTGAACTGGGAATACGTCGAGTCCCTGTTCGACAAGGCCTGAGGCTTTACTCCGTCATCCCGGGGCGATGCGAAGCATCGAACCCGGGATCTCGAGATTCTCGGGTGCGCAATTGCGCACCCAAGTTCGCACTTCGTGCGCCCCGGAATGACAGAAATAGAAAAAGGCGGTCGCTACGCGGCCGCCTTTTTGCTGTGCGGAATTGCGTCCGCAAAAGTCGGTGCGCTCCCTCTCCCGCTTGCGGGGGAGGGTTGGGGTGGGGGTGTCTCCACAGTGGGAATCTCAGTGTGGAGAGAGCCCCCACCCGGCGCTTCGCGCCGACCTCCCCCGCAAGCGGGAGAGGTTGACCGCGGCCGTGGCAACGCCGTTGTTCAATGCCACTCGTGCGAGTCCTGCGCGACGCGCGCACTGGTCTGCCATCGTTCCGTTTGCATCGGGGGAACGCCACCCTTAATCAGGACGGGCATCACCCTCGAGCCGACCAAGCCCGTTGTCAGAACCTCCCCTGAAAAGTCCTGCGCCTGCCGAGGATGCGGAGTCCGAGCCGCGGCCGGGGCGCGTGCGCAAGCCGATCGGCTGGTCGACGATCATCATCGCGGCCCTGGTGGCGGTGAGCGCGGCGCTGGTCTGGCGGCGCGACGGCACTGATGGCGTCCTCGACATCCTGACCCACGACCTCTCGCTGTTCTCGGGCATCCTGCCGCGCGTGCTGGCGGGCTGCCTGCTCGGTGCCTTCATCTCCGAGATCCTGCCGCACGAAAAGGTCTCGCGCTCGCTCGGGCCGAAATCCGGCCTGAAGGGGCTTCTGATCGGTGCTGCCTTTGGCGCGATCCTGCCGGGCGGGCCCTTCACCGCCTATCCCGTGGCGAGCGCGCTGCTCGCGGTGGGCGCCGATTTCGGCGCCACCATCGCCATGGTCGTGAGCTGGACCCTGATCGGCTACGGCCGGGCGGTGGCCTGGGAAATCCCGATCATGGGCACCGATTTCACGCTGTGGCGGATCCTGATCTCGCTGCCGCTGCCGGTGCTCGCGGGCGCGCTCGGCCGCTTCGTCTATGTCCGGCTCTATCCGAAGCCGCTCGCGAAGGACGACGAGAGTTGAGCGCAGCGCTTCTGATCGACATCCTGCTGTGGGGCTCCGTCTTCGGCGTCGGCCTGATCGCCTTTCGCCGCGGACCTCCGGTGTTCAAGGCCTCGCTGCGCGAAGGTTCGATGGACTTCATCAACATCGTGCCGCGGATCGCGCTGGGCGTGATCGGCTCCGGCTACATCGCCGCGATCATCCCGCAGGAGGTGATCACCGGCTGGCTCGGCCCGGACAGCGGCTGGCTCGGGGTGGCCACCGCCGTGTTCGCCGGCGCGGCCACGCCCGGAGGCCCGGTGATCGGCTTCTCCATCGGCACCGTGGCGCTCAAATCCGGCGGGGGCGTGCCTCAGGTGGTCGCCTACGTCGTCGCCTGGGCCCTGTTTGCCTTCCAGCGGGTGATTTTGTGGGAAATCCCGTTCATGCCGGCCCGTTTCGTCTGGTTCCGCTGCGCCGTCTCGGTGCCGTTCCCGTTCGTGGCGGCCGCCATCGCCATGGTGATCGGCAAGCCGTGACCCCCGGCGTGGACGTCCTGGCACGTCATTCCGGGGCGATGCGAGGCATCAAACCCGGAATCTCGAGATTCCGGGTTCGGCTTCGCCGGCCCGGAATGACAGCTGGGTCGTGGACAGCGGTAATGTTATAATATAACATTACCAAATGGTTCCCGCCGCGTCCCACGCCCATCATCACGACCATGCCCATGGCCATTCTCATGACCACGGTCATTCGCATGGGCACGACCACACCCATGCCCATGTTCACGGCGCGGCCTCGCCGCATCCGGCCCAGGCGGCGCCCTGGTCGATCCTGCGCATGACCATGGCGGGCCGCCTCGCGGCCGCGCTCGCCGTCTGCGCCGTGCTCTGGGGCGTGGTCTTCCTGGCGATGAGGTGAGGATGGCGGCGCTGCATTTCCACAACGTCACGCTCGGCTATGACCGGCATCCGGCCGTGCATCATCTCAGCGGCGAGATTGCGCGCGGCGCGCTGGTTGCCGTGATCGGCCCCAACGGCGCCGGCAAGTCGACCCTGCTGCGCGGCATCGTCGGCATCCTCCGGCCGCTCGACGGCAGCATCCATCTCGGCGGGCTGGATGCCCGCGACATCGCCTATCTGCCGCAGAGCGCGGAGATCGACCGCAGCTTCCCGATCTCGGTGTTCGATTTCGTCGGCACCGGGCTGTGGCGCGAGGCCGGCCTGTTCGGCGGCATCGGCAAGGCCGCGCGCGCGAAGATCCTCCGCGCCATCGCATCCGTCGGCCTCAACGGCTTCGAGAACCGCCCGATCGGCACGCTCTCGGGCGGCCAGATGCAGCGTGTGCTGTTCGCGCGCGTGCTGCTCCAGGATGCCCGCCTGATCGTGCTCGATGAGCCCTTCAACGCCATCGACAGCAAGACCACCACCGATCTGCTCGCGCTGGTGAAGCACTGGCACGGCGAGGGCCGTACCGTGCTCGCCGCGCTGCACGACATGGAGATGGTGCGTACCCATTTCACCGAGACGCTGGTGCTGGCGCGCGGCCCCGTTGCCTGGGGACCGACGGCGGAGGTGCTGACGCCCGAGAATTTGATGGTCGCGATGCGGATGTGCGAGGCTTTCGACGACACCGCCGCGGCCTGTGGCGAAGATGGGCGCTCGCAGGCGGCGTGATCACAGATGGTCTATGACGCGCTGATCGGCCCGTTCACCGAATTCGAGTTCATGCGGCGCGCGCTTGCCGCCGTGATCGCGCTGGCGCTGGCCGGCGCGCCGATCGGCGTGTTCCTGATGCTGCGGCGGATGAGCCTCGTCGGCGACGCCATGGCACATGCGATCCTGCCCGGCGCCGCCGTCGGCTTCCTGCTCTCCGGCCTCAATTTGTTCGCGATGACGGCCGGCGGGCTGATCGCCGGTTTTGCAGTGGCGATCCTCGCCGGCGTGGTCGCGCGCTCGACCGGGCTGAAGGAGGATGCGTCGCTCGCGACCTTCTATCTGGCCTCGCTGGCGCTCGGCGTGACCATCGTCTCGATCAAGGGCACCAATATCGACCTCCTGCACGTGCTGTTCGGCAACATCCTCGCGATGGACGACCAGACCCTGCTGGTGGTTGCCTTCAACGCCACCGTGACGCTGCTGGTGCTCGCGGTGATCTACCGCCCGCTGGTGATCGAGAGCGTCGATCCCCTGTTCCTGCGCACCGTGAGCCGGGCCGGCGGCCCTGCGCATCTCGCCTTCCTGGCGCTGGTCGTCATCAACCTCGTCAACGGCTTTCAGGCGCTGGGCACGCTGCTGGCGGTCGGCCTCATGATCCTGCCCGCGGGCATCGCGCGGTTCTGGTCGCGCGATCTCACCGCGATGATCTGCATCGCCGTCGTCGCGGCCGCGATCTCCGGCTATGCCGGCCTCGTGCTGTCGTTCCAGACCCGCATTCCCTCAGGGCCGGCGATCATCCTGGTCGCGACCGTGCTCTACATCGTCTCGGTGCTGTTCGGCCGCGTCGGCGGCATCGTCCGGCAATTGTTTCCCGGCCGGCATCTGGAAGCGTGACGATGCGCTTTGTGCTGCTCCTCGCCTTGCTGATGGTCGCCTCGCCGCTACACGCCGCCGAGCGGCTCAACGTCGTCGCGAGCTTCTCGATCCTTGCCGATTTCGTCCGCAATGTCGGCGGCGACCGCGTCAACCTGACCACGCTGGTCGGCCCCGACAGCGACGTCCATGTTTACACGCCGGCGCCGGGCGATGCGAAGCGGATCGCGGAGGCGAAGCTCGTCGTCGTCAACGGCCTTGGGCTGGAGGGCTGGCTGCCGCGCCTCGTGCAGTCCGCAGGGAGCAAGGCGCAGGTGATCACCGCGAGTGCGGGCATTGCGCCGCTGAAGCTCGGCTCGGCCGCAGATCCCCATGCCTGGCAATCGGTCCCCAATGCCAGGATCTACGTGACCGACATCGCCGATGCGCTGGCCGCGGCCGATCCTGATGGCGCGGAGTTCTTCCGCGCCCAGGCCAGGGCCTATCTGGAAAAGCTCGAAACGCTGGACCGCGAGGTCCGCGAGACCGTCGGCAAAATCCCCCCCGAGCGACGCAAGGTAATCTCCACCCACGACGCCTTCGGCTATTTCGCCGCCGAATACGGCGTCCAGTTCATCGCCCCCCTGGGCGTCTCCACGGAAACCGAGCCCAGCGCCCGGGACATCGCGGCCATCATCGGCCAGATCAAGGCCCAAAAAATCCCGGCGGTATTTCTGGAAAATATCAGCGATGACCGCCTGATCCGGCGGATCGCGGCCGAGACCGGGGCAAAGGTCGGCGGGACCCTGATTTCCGACGGTTTGACCGGCGAAAAGGGGCCTGCACCCACTTACATTGACATGGTCAGGCACAATATAAAGGCCCTGACCAGCGCGCTTGACCACTAGGGCAGGGGGCCACCCCGCCTCGCGTCGCGCGGAAAAAGCCCGAAGTCGGAGTTGTTATGTCTGAAGCGACCTCCCAGAAAATTCCCGTGACCGTGCTGACCGGCTATCTCGGTGCCGGCAAGACCACGCTGCTCAACCGCATCCTGTCGGAGAACCACGGCAAGAAATACGCCGTCATCGTCAACGAGTTCGGCGAGATCGGCATCGACAACGACCTCATCATCGGCGCCGATGAGGAAGTGTTCGAGATGAACAACGGCTGCATCTGCTGCACCGTGCGCGGCGACCTCGTCCGCATCATGGACGGCCTGATGAAGCGCAAGGGCAAGTTCGACGCCATCATCGTCGAGACCACCGGCCTTGCCGATCCCGCGCCGGTCGCCCAGACCTTCTTCGTCGACGAGGACGTGCAGAAGAACGCCCGGCTCGACGCGGTCGTCACCGTCGCCGATGCCAAATGGCTGTCCGACCGTCTCAAGGACGCGCCCGAGGCCAAGAACCAGATCGCCTTCGCCGACGTCATCGTCCTGAACAAGACCGACCTCGTCAACAAGGGCGAGCTCGCGGAGGTCGAGGCCCGCATCCGCGGCATCAATCCCTATGCGAAGCTGCACCGGACCGAGCGCTGCTCGGTCGCGCTGGCCGACGTGCTCGACCGTGGCGCCTTCGATCTCGACCGCATCCTCGACATCGAGCCCGACTTCCTCGAAGCCGGCGACGATCATGACCACGACCATGATCATCACCATCATCATGGCCACGACCATCATCACCATGATCACGGCCATGGCCTGAAGCACTATCACGACGAGGACATGCAGTCGCTCTCGCTCAAGACCGACAAGCCGCTCGATCCCAACGTGTTCATGCCCTGGCTGCAGAACCTCGTGCAGGTCGAGGGCGGCAAGATCCTGCGCTCCAAGGGCATCCTCGCGTTCCACGACGACGACGACCGCTACGTCTTCCAGGGCGTCCACATGATGCTGGAGGGCAACCACCAGCGGAAGTGGAAGGAGGGCGAGCCGCGCGAGAGCCGCCTCGTCTTCATCGGCCGCGAATTGCCGGAGAAGGCCATTCGCGAAGGCTTCGAGAGCTGCATCGTCTCGTGATGAAAGAGTTTACTCCGGCCCCCGATTCCGCCTCGATCGTTTCCGTCACCGACCGCGTCAAGCCGGTCGCGCTCGGCATGGCCGTGACCTCGGTGCATTTCCTCAGGGATCGCGCCGCCTTCGTCGGCGGTGAGGAGAACGTCAAGTTCGTCGACGCGCAGGGCGAGATCACCACGGTCGCCGTGCATAGCGGCGGCATTCTCTCCACCGCCTGCGACGGCAAGCGCATCGTGATGGGCGGCGACGACGGCAAGGTCGTCTCGCTCGACGCCAAGGGCGAGGTGACGCTGCTCGCCACCGACCCGAAGCGGCGCTGGATCGACGCGGTGGCGCTGCACGCCGACGGCGCCTTCGCCTGGTCCGCCGGCAAGGTCGCGACCGTCAAGAGCGGCAAGAACGAGGAGAAGTCGCTCGAGGTGCCCTCGACCGTCGGCGGTCTCGCCTTCGCGCCGAAAGGCCTGCGGCTCGCGATCGCCCATTACAACGGCGCCACGCTGTGGTTTCCGAACATGGAAGGCTCGGCCGAATTCCTGCCCTGGGCCGGCTCGCATCATGCGGTCACCTTCAGCCCCGACAACAAGTTCCTGGTCACCGCGATGCATGAGCCGGCGCTGCACGGCTGGCGGCTCGCCGACAACAGGCACATGCGCATGACCGGCTATCCCGGCCGCGTCCGTTCGATGTCCTGGAGCGCGGGCGGCAAGGGGCTCGCGACCTCGGGCGCGGACACCGTCATCATCTGGCCGTTCGCCAGCAAGGACGGCCCGATGGGCAAGGAGCCCGCCATGCTCGCGCCGCTGCAGGCGCGCGTCTCGGTGGTCGCCTGCCATCCCAAGAACGACATCCTGGCCTGCGGCTACAGTGACGGCACCGTGCTGATGGTGCGGCTGGAGGACGGCGCGGAGATCCTGGTCCGCCGCAACGGCACCCCGCCGGCGGCTGCGATCGCCTGGAATGCCAAGGGCACGCTGCTGGCCTTCGCCGACGAAAATGGGGACGGCGGCCTGCTGGAGCTTTAATTCGTCATGGTTCCCGCCGTATAGGGGATCATGCGTTTTCTCACGACCTTCCAGCTTGCCGATTTCGCGGACACGCTGGTCAGCCTGACCACGGCCTTCGTGCTGGGCACGCTGATCGGCGCCGAGCGGCAATATCGCCAGCGCACCGCGGGCCTGCGCACCAACGTGCTGGTCGCGGTGGGCGCGGCCGCCTTCGTCGACCTCGCCATGCATCTGACCGGCGCCGACGGCGCGGTGCGGGTGATCGCCTATGTCGTCTCAGGCATCGGCTTCCTCGGCGCCGGCGTCATCATGAAGCAGGGCATGGACGTGCGCGGGCTCAACACCGCAGCGACGCTGTGGGCCTCTGCTGCGGTCGGCTCCTGTGCCGGCGCCGACCTCGTCGCCCAGGCCGCGATGCTGACCGTGTTCGTCATCGCCGGCAACACCATGCTGCGCCCGCTGGTCAACGCCATCAACCGCATCCCGCTGAACGAGAAGGCGCTCGAGGCGACCTATTACTTCAAGCTCGCGGTGGCGACCGATGCCCTTCCGGATATGCGCGACCGTCTCGTCGACAAGCTCGAAGCCGCCAAATACCCGGTCGCCGATATTGAGGTTGCCGAGATCGGCGAGGAGAATCTCGAAATCGTCGCCAAGCTGGTCGCGACCGCCGTCGACCCGAACGAGCTGAACGCGGTGGCGACCGACCTGCAGCACCTGCCGGGCGTGCGCCACGCGACCTGGGAAGTCAGCACGACGGAGTAGCGCGGCCTTTTGGCGCGCAAAGGGGCGGTTCCTGCTTGCAGGGCCCCGGAACCGGCGCGCCTCAGTTTCGTTGATCCCGCAGACAAAGGCGGTGATCGACATGCCCGGCCCAGATGACAAGCGCAGATTGAAGCTCGACTTGACGATTGCCGGCTCGCTGTTCGCGGCAGGCGTCGTGGTGTCGGTGATGTCGCTGGCTCAGATCCGGGCCGAAAGCCGGATGGAGCTGGCGCAGGGGACGCAGCCGCTCCAGGGCACGCCGTCCGACGAGCAGAGCAAGGTCCCCGCGGAAGCCAAGCCCGGCGGTGACCGGCCGACCACGCCGGCGCCCGAGCCCGCACGCCCCGATCCGCAGACCCAGGGCGCGGCGACCAAGCCGGCCTTGCCCCCGGCGCCGGCCGAGAAGATCGCGCCGCCGATCGAGAAGAAGTAGGGAGTTCGTGCTTCCAGCGTCATGGCCGGGCTTGTCCCGGCCATCCACGTTCTTGGCCTGCTACAGAACAAGTCCGTGGATGCCCGGGACAAAGCCCGGGCATGACGGCAGTGGATTACCGCACCAGGATGTTCTTGAACTGCCAGGGATCAGACGTGTCGATATCCTCCGGGAACAGTCCCGGACGATCCGTCAGCGGCGTCCAGTCGGTATAAAAACCCTTCACCGGGCCAAGATACGGCAGCTGGATTTCCAGCAGACGATCGAAGTCCATCTCGTCGGCTTCGACGATACCTTCCTTCGGGTTCTCCAGTGCCCACACCATGCCGCCGAGCACGGCGGAGGTCACCTGCAGGCCGGTGGCGTTCTGGTAGGGCGCGAGCGCGCGGGTCTCCTCGATGGAGAGCTGCGAGCCGTACCAATAGGCGTTGTTGTCGTGGCCGAACAGCAGCACGCCGAGCTCGTCGATGCCGTCGACGATCTCGTTCTCGTCGAGGATGTGGTGCTTCTCCTGCATCTTGGCGGCGCGGCCGAACATCTCGTGCAGCGACAGCACGGCATCGTCGGCCGGGTGGTAGGCATAGTGGCAGGTCGGCCGGTAGACCGCCTTGCCGGATGCATCGCGCACCGTGAAGTAATCGGAGATCGAGATCGACTCGTTGTGGGTGACGAGGAAGCCGTATTGCGCGCCGCGGGTCGGGCACCAGGTGCGCACGCGCGTGTTGGCGCCGGGCTGCATCAGGTAGATGGCCGCGCCGCATCCGGCTTCATGCGTCTTCGCATTCTCCGGCATCCACTTCTCGTGGGTGCCCCAGCCGAGCTCGGAGGGCTGCACGCCTTCCGACAGGAAGCCTTCCACCGACCAGGTGTTGACGAACACGTCGGGCTCTTTCGGCGTCTTCGAGCGCTGGGTGTCGCGTTCGGCGATGTGGATGCCCTTGATGCCGGCCTGCCGCATCAGGTCCGCCCATTCGGCCTTGGTCTTGGGACGGGGAGCATTGAGCTTCAGGTCGGCGGCGACGTTGAGCAGCGCCTGCTTGACGAAGAAGGAGACCATGCCGGGATTGGCGCCGCAGCAGGAGACGGCCGTGGTCGAGCCCGCCGGGCGCGCCCGCTTGGCGGCCAGCGTCACTTCGCGCAGCGCGTAGTTGGAGCGGGCTTCCGGGCCCTTCGAGGCATCGAAATAGAAGCCGAGCCAGGGCTCGTTGACGGTGTCGATATAGAGCGCGCCGAGCTCGTTGCAGAGCTCCATGATGTCGGTCGAGCCGGTGTCGACCGACAGATTGACGCAGAAGCCCTGGCCGCCGCCTTCGGTCAGCAGCGGGGTCAGCAACTCCCGATAATTGTCCTTGGTCACGGCCTTCTGGATGAAGCGCACGTTCTGCTTTTCGCAATGCGCCTTGCGGCCCTCGTCCTTGGGGTCGATCACGGTGACGCGCGACTTGTCGTAATCGAGGTGCCGCTCGATCATCGGCAAGGTGCCCTTGCCGATGGAGCCGAAGCCGACCATGACGATCGGGCCGGTGATCTTCGCGTAGATCTGCGAGGGGGCGCTCATGGGATAGATTCTCCGGAAAGTGCTGGCAGTGAGGGGTGGATCAGGCGCTGCGGCGCTTGGCGGTGACTTCGATCTCGACCTTCATCTCGGGCTTGGCGAGCCCGCTGACGACCAGCAGCGTCGCCGCCGGCCTGATGTCACCGAGGACTTCGCCGCAGACGGCGAAGTGGGCGTCGATGTAGCTCGCGTCGGTGACGTAGTAGGTCGCACGGACGATATCGGCCATCTCGAATCCGCCCTCCTTCAGGGCGGCCCCGATGGTCTTGAAGCAGTTGCGTGACTGGCTCGTGACATCGGAAGGCATCGTCATCGTCGTGTAGTCGTAGCCGGTGGTTCCCGCGACGAAGGCGAAATCGGCGTCGATCACGGCGCGGCTGTAGCCGACGGACTTCTCGAGCGGGGAGCCGGTGGAGATCAGGCGACGGGGCATGGTCATGGGCCTCGACTGAAGGGGGTGTTTCGCGGGGTTAAAGGGCGTTTCCGCCGCCTGCGCAACCCCCCAAGGAAAGGGTTCGGCGCAGGCGCGGCCGGGCGTTGCCGCTCAATGCGGCGTTCGGTCTTCGCTACGAAAGCGATCCCTCAGGCCGCGTGCGCTTGGAGGCCGCGAACCGACCTCCGTTTGGGCAGGGCGGCGCCGGTCGGGACGATCATCCCCTCGGCGCCGTCGAGGCAACCGGCCTGGAATTCGACCGCCAGCAGGCGGTCGCGCTCGAACGGACCGGGCAGCGAGAGCCCGGCCGTCTTCTCGGCCGAGAAGCCGAAGCGGGCGTAATAGGGGGCGTCGCCGAGCAGGATCACGGCGTCATGCCCGCGCGCCCGGGCGGCGGCCAGCGCTTGATTCATCAGCGCGGCGCCGATCCCGAGCTCGCGGCAGGCAGGGTCCACCGCCAGTGGTCCGAGGACCAGGGCGGGCCTGCCTCCGGCGCTGACATGCCAAAGCCGCACGGTTCCCACGAGCTTGCCCTCGCGCATCGCCGACAGGGCAAGGCCTGTGGCGGGCGCACGTCCGTCGCGCAGGCGCTGGCAGGTGCGGCCGTGGCGGGTCTCGCCAAAGCAGGCATCGAGCAGCGCCTCACGCATCGCGACGTCTCCAGCACGTTCCGCACGGATCGCGAACGGAGCGGCTTTCGAGGTGAGGGCGACTTGTGGCTTCCGAGGAGCAGTCATGGCACGTCAGTCCCCGCTTGAGCGGCGTGCGCAAGGCACGCCGGTTCAAGGCGTCGTCAGATCGAAATGTCAGGGAGGAGCCGGCAAGCCGGCTCCGGGTTCGTCAGGCCTCAGACCAGGAGGCGGATCAGATGTGGTAGGTCTTCAGCGGCGGGATGCCGTTGAACGCCACCGACGAGTAGGTCGACGTATAGGCCCCGGTGCCTTCGATCAGCACCTTGTCGCCGATCTCGAGCGTGACGGGGAGCGGATACGGGTTCTTCTCGTACAGCACGTCGGCGCTGTCGCAGGTCGGACCGGCGAGCACGCACGGCGTCATGTCCGCGCCGTCGTGACGGGTGCGGATGGCGTAACGGATCGACTCGTCCATGGTCTCGGCGAGACCGCCGAACTTGCCGATGTCCAGATAGACCCAGCGCACCTCGTCCTCGTCGCTCTTCTTCGAGATGAGCACGACCTCGGATTCGATGATGCCGGCATTGCCCACCATGCCGCGGCCCGGCTCGATGATGGTCTCCGGAATCTGGTTGCCGAAGTGCTTGCGCAGCGCGCGGAAGATCGAGCGGCCGTAGGTCACGACCGGCGGCACGTCCTTCAGGTACTTGGTCGGGAAGCCGCCGCCCATGTTGACCATGGTGAGGTTGATGCCGCGCTCGGCGCAGTCGCGGAACACCTGCGAGGCCATCGCCAGCGCACGGTCCCACGCCTTCACCTTGCGCTGCTGCGAGCCGACATGGAAGGAGATGCCGCACGGCTCGAGGCCCAGGCGCTTGGCGACGTCGAGCACCTCGACGGCCATCTCCGGGTCGCAGCCGAACTTGCGCGACAGCGGCCACTCGGCGCCGGCGCAGTCATAGAGGATGCGGCAGAACACCTTCGCGCCGGGAGCGGCACGGGCGACCTTCTCGACCTCGGCAGCGCAGTCCACCGCGAACAGGCGGATGCCGAGCGCGAAGGCGCGCGCGATGTCGCGCTCCTTCTTGATCGTGTTGCCGAAGGAGATGCGGTCGGGCGTAGCTCCAGCAGCCAGCGCCATCTCGATCTCGGCGACGGTCGCGGTGTCGAAGCAGGAGCCCATGGACGCCAGCAGCGCCAGCACTTCCGGCGCCGGGTTCGCCTTGACGGCATAGAACACGCGGCTGTCGGGCAGCGCCTTGGCGAAGGTCTGGTAATTGTCGCGCACGACCTCGAGGTCGACGACGAGGCACGGCTCGGTGTCGAGACCATCCTTGCGGCGATTGCGCAGGAATTCCTGGATACGTTCGGTCATGGCACTCTCCAACGGCCCCAGCGACGGGGTCCGCATCAACGTGACGTCGGATAAGAGCGCTCTGGCCACACCGCGCGATGGAGGCGCGTTGATGCCAAAATACTCAAACCAGACTGTGCTGCCGTGGATTGGTTGGGAGAGATTCCCGCCCGCACACCTGGCAATGAAGGACAAGCCTTTTCAGTAGCCCGCGCCGGCGTTGGAATGCCGGTAGAGACCAAAAAAGCCCGATCCGTCGTTGCTTTAAGTCGCGTCCCCCGTTGAGAGCGGGGTGCGCCGGTTCGCCTCCGGCTGCCAGTCACGGTTGCAAAGAGCGAAGTCACCTTCGACTAGGCATCTCTTTGAGAGAGATGCTGGACGCTTCGGGTTTGCCTTCAGTCTTCCGGCTATGAGCCTTCTGACTTCCGCACTTCCGAAGAGCCCCTCGGCTTCTTCACCCCTTGGCGGCTGTCCGGCCTCTTGTCCGGATACCTACCGACTGACACACGACCACAGGCACGTGCGAAATTGGGCAAGACCGCACATAAGCGTTTTGACCCTGCTTCGCAAGAATTTTTTTAGGCTGAGAACAGAATTGCCTAACGTCTGCTTGCGCAGTGTTGCGCGAGCGACGCGGAAGATGAACGCGCGTTAAGTTTTCGCTGTGCCGCGCGCGTCTCTCGCGCGCGAGACGCGTCAGCCGCGCTTGGTGAAGGGCTCGATGCGCTGAGCTGCGCGGACGAACGCGGTCATCACCAGCACGCCGAGTGCGAACAGCACGGCCTGCAGGATGTGCGCGCCTTGATCGCCGAGTCCGAACAGGATCGCGAGCGCCCAGCCGCCGGCGAAGGCCGCGCCGAACACCTCGGCGCCGATCAGGATGGCGGCGCTGATGACGGTGATGACGCTGGGCCAGACGATCTGGCGGGAGGACTGGGAAGGCGCGTTCATGAGCTCGGGGGTCCTGTCTTGGAGGGCCGCAATCTCCCCGAAAAGGCGGGCGGGAGCAAGGCCAAATGGCCCAAAAAAGCCCGATCGCGTGCTATAGCTTGTCGCAACAAACCAGCTCAAAAATCGGGACTTGCGATGTCAGACCCCCGCCAAACTACGGACTCCGGGATCAATCCGCTGCTGAAGGCCTGGGTGACGCCGTTTGCCACCCCGCCCTTCGACGAGATCGCGCCGGAGCACTTCCTCCCCGCCTTCGAGCAGGCCTTCGCCGACCATTCCGCCGAGATCGCGGCGATTACCAACGATCCCGCCGCGGC
Organism: Bradyrhizobium sp. KB893862 SZCCT0404; assembly: GCF_018130885.1. Lineage (NCBI taxonomy): Bacteria > Pseudomonadati > Pseudomonadota > Alphaproteobacteria > Hyphomicrobiales > Nitrobacteraceae > Bradyrhizobium > Bradyrhizobium sp. KB893862 SZCCT0404. Next base: position 259,709 of record NZ_JAFCLT010000009.1, on the reverse strand, counting down.
CGACTTCGCCAACACCATCACGGCGCTGGAGCGCTCCGGCAAGCTGCTGAGCAAGGTCGCGGCGGTGTTCTATGACCTCGTCTCGGCGCATTCCAACCCGGCCATCCTGGAGATCGACAAGGACGTCTCGCTGCGGATGGCGCGGCACTGGAATCCGATCATGATGAACGCCGTGCTGTTTGGTCGCATCGCCCAGCTGCACGAGAACCGCGCCAATCTCGGTCTTTCGCCCGAGCAGCTCCGCCTGCTGGAGCGCACCTACACCCGCTTCCACCGCGCCGGCGCCGGCCTCTCGGAGGAAGCCAAGACCCGGATGGCCGAGATCAACGAGCGGCTGGCCCAGCTCGGCACCGGCTTCAGCCATCATCTGCTCGGCGACGAGCAGGAATGGTTCATGGAGCTCGGGGAGGCCGATCGCCAGGGCCTGCCGGAGAGCTTCGTCGCCGCCGCCAGGGCTGCGGCAGAAGAGCGCGGCATGGCCGGCAAGGCCATCGTCACGCTGTCGCGCTCCTCGGTCGAGACGTTCCTGAAGAGCTCGGCCCGGCGCGACCTGCGCGAGAAGGTCTACAAGGCCTTCATCGCGCGCGGCGACAACGGCAATGCCAACGACAACAACACGACCATCGTCGAGATCCTGAAGCTGCGCGAGGAGAGCGCCAACCTGCTGGGCTACCCGACCTACGCCGCCTACCGGCTCGAGGATTCCATGGCCAAGACGCCGGATGCGGTGCGGAGCCTGTTGGAGCGGGTCTGGAAGCCGGCCCGCGCCCGGGCGCTCGCCGACCGCGACGAGATGCAGGCGCTGATCACGGAAGAGGGCGGCAATTTCAAGCTGGCCCCCTGGGACTGGCGCTTCTACGCCGAGAAGCTGCGCCTGCAGCGCGCCAATTTCGACGATTCCGCGATCAAGCCCTATCTCGGCCTTGACCACATGATCGCCGCCGCTTTTGACTGCGCCACGCGCCTGTTCGGCGTCACCTTCGAGGAGCGCAAGGACGTCCCGGTCTGGCATCCGGACGTCCGGGTCTGGGAGATGAAGGGGCCGGACGGCAAGCACAAGGCGCTGTTCTACGGCGACTACTTTGCCCGCCCGTCGAAGCGCTCCGGCGCCTGGATGACCTCGCTGCGCGACCAGCAGAAGCTCGACGGCGACGTCGCCCCGCTGGTCCTCAACATCTGCAACTTCGCCAAGGGCGCCGAGGGCGAGCCCGCGCTGCTGTCGCCCGACGATGCCCGCACCCTGTTCCACGAGTTCGGCCACGGCCTGCACGGCATGCTCTCCAACGTGACCTATCCGTCGCTGTCGGGCACCTCCGTCTTCACCGACTTCGTCGAGCTGCCGTCCCAGCTCTACGAGCACTGGCAGGAGCGGCCCGAAGTGCTGCAGCAGTTCGCCCGCCACTACCAGACCGGCGAGCCGCTGCCCGACGACCTGCTGCAGCGCTTCCTCGCCGCGCGAAAATTCAACCAGGGCTTTGCCACGGTCGAGTTCGTCTCCTCGGCGCTGGTCGATCTCGAATTCCACACCCAGCCGGCCGCCGCCGCGCAGGACGTCCGCGCCTTCGAGAAGAAGGAGCTGGAGAAGATCGGCATGCCCGAGGAGATCGCGCTGCGGCACCGGCCCACGCAGTTCGGCCATATCTTCACCGGCGACCACTATGCCGCCGGCTACTACAGCTACATGTGGTCGGAGGTGATGGACGCCGACGCCTTCGGCGCGTTCGAGGAGGCCGGCGACATCTTCGATCCCGCGGTGGCCAAGCGCCTGCACGACGACATCTATTCGAGCGGCGGATCGGTCGATCCGGAAGCCGCCTACGAGGCCTTCCGCGGCCGTCCGCCCGAGCCCGACGCGCTGCTCCGCCGCCGCGGCCTGCTCGACGACGCCAAGGCGGCCTGATGGGCATGCGCGTCCTGTTCGGCCTGCTGCTCGCCGCAGCCATGACGCTCGTCGCGGGTGCGGCGAGCGCGCATCCGCATGTCTGGATCACCGCGACCAGCGAATTGCTCTACGCCGCAGACGGCAGCATCACCGGTGTGCGCCATTCCTGGACTTTTGACGACATGTTCTCGGCCTATGCGGTGCAGGGGCTCGAGAGCAAGACCAAAGGCGCCTATACGCGCGAGGAGCTCGGGCCGCTGGCGCAGACCAATGTCGAGTCGCTGAAAGAATACGCCTACTTCACCTTCGCGCGAGCGGACGGCAAGAAGGAGCGATTTCAGGAGCCGGTCGACTATTTCCTCGACTACAAGGACACTGTGCTGACCCTGCACTTCACGCTGCCGCTGAAGAATCCGGTCAAGCCGAAGCAATTGATGCTCGAAGTGTTCGACCGCTCCTACTTCATCGACTTCCAGATGGCCAAGGACAATCCGGTCAAGCTGGTCGGCGCGCCCGCGGGCTGCCAGATGAAGCTCGACCGTCCCAGCGACGGTTCGGCCACCGCCCAGAAGCTCAACGAGCAGACCTTCCTGAACGGCGAGAACAGCAATTTCGGCATGATGTTCGCCAACAAGATCACGGTGGATTGCCCTTGATCGGTCGTCTCCATTCTCCGCTTGCGCGCGGGCTGCTTGCCTGCGCCGCCGTTCTCCTCGTCGCCGGCGTGGCGGATGCCGCGCTTCACGATGTCCTCGCGCAAAATCCGTTCGGCGCGCCGAAGGCGGCGCAGGCGCCCCAGCCCGAGGCCAGCGGGCTCATCGGCTGGCTGCTGGCCAAGCAGTCGGAATTCTATCGTCAGATGTCGTCGACCATCCGCGCCGCCAAGTCCGACGGCTCGGCGGTGTGGACGCTGCTGTTCATCTCGTTCGCCTACGGCATCTTCCACGCCGCCGGCCCCGGCCACGGCAAGGCGGTAATCGCCTCCTATCTCGTCGCCAACCGAGAGACTGCCCGGCGCGGCATCGCGCTGTCCTTTGCCTCGGCGCTGATGCAGTCGCTGGTGGCGATCCTCATCGTCGGCATCTCGGCCTGGATCCTGAATGCGACCGCCAAGACCATGTGCAAGGCGGAAGGGGTGATCGAGATCGCAAGCTACGCCCTGATCGCGCTGTTCGGTCTTCGCCTCGCCTGGGTCAAGGGCCGCACCTTCATCCGCGCGCTGCAGGCGACCCAGCCGGTGCCGGCGATGGCGGGCGTGCCGCATGACCACGATCACGGCCATCACCATCAGCACGATGCGCATGATCATCATGGGCGCGATCATCATCACCACGATCATGCCCATGCCCATGATCACCATGCCCACGCCCATGACGACCACGGGCATGACCACGTCCATGACGAGCATTGCGGCCACTCCCATGGGCCGACCCCGAGCGAGCTCGCCGGACCCGGCGGCTGGCGGCGCGGCTTTGCCGCGATCCTGACCGTCGGCATCCGCCCCTGCTCGGGCGCGATCCTGGTGCTGGTGTTCGCGCTTGCCCAGGGCCTGTTCTGGGCCGGCATTGCCGCCACCTTCCTGATGGGGCTCGGCACCGCGATCACGGTCGCCGCGATCGCGGTCGTCGCCGTCTCCGCCAAGGACATCGCCGCTCGCCTCAGCGCCGGCCGCGACGGCGGCGGCGCGCTGTTCATGCGCGGCATCGAGTTCGGCGCCGCCGCCCTCGTGCTGCTGTTCGGCATCGGCCTCCTGTTCGGCTACATCGCGGCCGAGCGGACGACGTGTTTCTAGCCGGGCTCTCGTGCCCCGGACGCAGCGCAGCGTCTCTTCGACGGTGCGCTGCCGAGCCGGGGCCCATCTCTCCGTACGGTGGCCTGTAGCCTTCCGGGTCCCGGCTCTGCGGAGCAGCGAGCACGCTGCACCGCGTCCGGGACACGAGAGGTGCGTAATCCGGGCAACAGCGCGCTTTGCGAACCTCCTTCCGCTCGGCTATTCAAGCGGTCAAAATCAACAAGGAACGTCTCGGGGGATTGATGTCGCGTGAACAATTCTGGTTCTTCCACCCGTTTCGGGTGCGCTATTCCGAGATCGACGGCCAGGGCGTCGTCTTCAATGCGCACTACCTGACCTACTTCGACACCACGATCACCGAGTATTTCCGCGCGCTGGGCTTTGACCAATATGCGGATGCCCAGACGAGCGGCATCGATTTCCACGTCGTCAAGTCTGTCATCGAATACAAGGCGCCTGTCAGGTTCGACTGGGAGCTCGACGTCGGCGCGCGCGTGGCGCGGATCGGCAATTCGAGCCTCACCTTCGAACTCGCCATTTTCCTGAAGAGCGGAGAGGACGCGCTGGTGACCGGCGAGATCGTGTGGGTCTACACCAACCAGCAGACCCATCGTCCGGTCGCAATACCGGCGTCGATCCGAACGCTGATCGCGACACGGGAACGTCATCTGCCGGCATGAGGCCGCCTCACACCGGCAGAAACCGCTTCAGCATCGGCATGAAGAAGATCCCGAGATTGATCGCAAGGCCGATGCTCCAGAGGATCGAGCGCAGGGTCGGGCGGTTGCCGAGATAGGTCAGCACATAGGCGATCCGCACGATCAGGAACAGCGCCGCGAGCTCGTCGATCAGCCGCTGCGGCGAATCCCTGAATTCGGCGAGCAGCACCGCGAAGGCGAAGAACGGGAAGGTCTCGATGCCGTTCTGATGGGCGCCGAGGGCGCGCTGCGCGAGGGCGTCCTCGTAGAAGGCAGGATCGCGCGGCCGGGAATTGTCGAAGCTACGAAACCTGATCCATTTGATCGAGGCGATCGTAGACAGGTAGAGCAGCAGCGCCCCGAATACGCACCATTCCGCGAGCGTCATCGTTCCTCCCCCGCTTGGGTGCGACCCTAGCGAAACCGCCCTCATCTTGACAAGTTCGGACCAACGCGCGACCCAACCAGCCATGAACAGCGTCGTCCCCCTCGAGACTGCGAAACCGGCCACCCGATCCGGCCTGCCGCGCGTCGGCGTGCTGCTGGTCAACCTCGGCACGCCCGATACGGCCGACGCTCCCGGCGTCCGGGTCTATCTGAAGGAGTTCCTCTCGGACGCCCGCGTCATCGAGGACCAGGGCCTGGTCTGGAAGCTGGTGCTGAACGGCATCATCCTGCGCAGCCGTCCCCGCACCAAGGCGCTCGACTACCGCAAGATCTGGAACACCGAGCGGAACGAGTCGCCGCTGAAGACCATCACGCGCTCGCAAGCCGACAAGCTGGCGGCCGCCCTGTCGGATCGCGGCAACGTCATGGTGGACTGGGCGATGCGTTACGGCAATCCATCGATCAAGTCGGGCATCGACGCGCTGATCGCCAAGGGCTGCGAGCGCATCCTCGCGGTGCCGCTCTATCCGCAATATTCCGCTTCCACCTCGGCGACCGTCTGCGACGAGGTGTTCCGCGTGCTCGCGCAGTTGCGCAACCAGCCGACGCTGCGGGTGACGCCGCCTTACTACGAGGACGAGGCCTATATCGAGGCGCTCGCGGTCTCGATCGAGACGCATCTTTCGACGCTCCCCTTCAAGCCGGAGCTGATCGTCGCCTCCTTCCACGGGATGCCGAAATCCTATGTCGACAAGGGCGACCCTTATCAGAGCCACTGCATCGCCACCACCGAGGCACTGCGCCGCCGTCTCGGCATGGACGAGACGAAGCTGCTGCTGACCTTCCAGTCGCGTTTCGGCAATGACGAGTGGCTGCAGCCCTATACGGACAAGACCATGGAGCGGCTCGCCAAGGAGGGCGTGCGCCGCATCGCGGTGGTGACGCCGGGCTTCTCGGCCGATTGCCTCGAGACGCTGGAGGAGATCGCGCAGGAGAACGCCGAGATCTTCAAGCACAATGGCGGCGAAGAGTTTTCCGCGATTCCCTGCCTGAACGACAGTGGACCCGGCATGGACGTCATCCGCTCCCTGGTGCTGCGCGAACTCCAGGGCTGGATATAGACACGTGAACCGCCGCGAGCTCCTGACACTTGGGATGGTCGCGGCGCTGCCGTCGCCGGTGCTGGCGCAGCAGCCGGCGCGCCGGCTCGGCGTGCTCTCGGTCACGGCCGCCGACGATACCGTCGGCCAGACCCGCAGCGCGATCCTGGTCGAGGCGCTCGCGGCCCATGGCTTAAAGGAGCACGACAATCTCAGGATCGATTGGCGCAGCGGCGCCGGCGACCGCGTGCGGATCGCCGCGCTCGCCGACGAACTGATCGCGCTCAAGCCCGACATCCTGCTCGCGGTCGGCACGCCCTCGGTCGAGGAGCTGCGCCGTCGCACCACGACGATCCCGATCGTGTTCGCGATCGTTACCGATCCCGTTAGCCAGGGCTTCGTCAAAAACCTCGCCCATCCCGGCGGCAACGTCACCGGCTTCACCGATTACGACGGCCCGCTGGCCGGCAAATGGCTGGAGATGCTGACGCAGGTCACGCCGAAAGTGTCCCGCGTCTTCGTCGTCTACAATCCCGCCACCGCGCCGTTCGCGCCCCTGATGCTGCGCACGATCGAGGACGCCGCACGGACGCTTCACGTCGCCGTCGAGCCCGCGCCGGTGCAGGATGCCGCTGCGATCGCGGCGCTGGCCTCGCGGAAGGACGGCGGCTTCCTGGTCCTGCCGGACTTCTTCACCATGGCCAACCGCGCGCAGCTGCTGGCGGCGATCGCGCAGGCGCGCCTGCCGGCGGTGTTCTGGAGCCGCACCTTCGTCGAGGAGGGCGGCCTGATGTCCTACAGCACCGACAGCGCCGAGCAGATCCGCCGCGCGGCCTCCTACATCGACCGCATCCTGAAGGGCGCGCAGGCAGCCGACCTCCCGGTCCAGAACCCCACCAAGTTCGAGCTCGCGGTCAACCTGAAGACGGCCAAGTCGCTCGAGTTGGTGATCTCGCCCTCGCTGCTGGCGATCGCCAACTCCGTGGTTGAATAATTGCGCTGCCGCACCTGCTCCTTCTGGAGCAGGCCGCAACGGTCTGACATAGTGGCGTGGGGAGTCCGTCGCCATTCGGTGGCTGCGGCGGACGGCACAAGGCGGCGGGTTTCGGTCAATGCGGAGATGGGTATTTGTCGTTGTCGCGACCTGCGTGCTCGCAGGCTGCAATACGACCGGCGATGTCGCGTCCACCATGTATCCGGACGCGGTCCGGGCCGGCAGCTCCGTCAAGGGCGATGCGGCGATCCTGGTGGTCGGCAACGGCGGCAGCGAGACGATCAACTATCTGCAGTTCGTTCACAGCGGCTTTCCGGCGATCAATGCGCGTGGGATCAGCCTCGCTCCGGACGGATTTGTCGCCATTCCCGTCGCGGTCGGAACGACCGGCCTCGAGCTGCAGAACTACACGACGACGGGCCGCCCGGGCACCTATCTCCCGAACGGCGTGGCGTCGGGATTCGTGCCGGTGCGCACGCCCAAGATCGATATCGTCTCGCCCGGCCTGTATTACGTGGCGACCGTCTTTCCGGGGCAGCCGCGCAATTTCGAGACCAGGCCGACCGCCGCCCAGCTGGCGAAGCTGCGCAAGGAGCGGCCCGAGCTCGTCGGGTTGAAGCCGGTCAATTTCGGTTGGTCCAACTAGGCCGGCGGTGGGGTGGGCGGCGCCGCTTTTCAATGGCCGCAGTGCCGCCGGTTCAAATAAATTCATCCGCCGCCGTGCTTGCGGAATTATCGCGGCAAACCGACGTGAATTGCGACCGCTGAACCGGTAGGGTCGTGATCCCGACCAATGACAGCGCCGGAAAGGGCCTTTTCCCGGCTTCCTTTCCGCCTTGGAGGAGCTATGAGCGGTTTCGACATTTTCGCGATTGTTCTTGTCTTGCTCGTCATCGTCACGCTGATTGCCGGCGTGAAGACGGTGCCGCAGGGCTATGACTGGACCATCGAGCGGTTCGGCAAATACACCCAGACGCTGAGCCCCGGGCTCAATCTGATCGTGCCCTATTTCGATCGCGTCGGGCGCAAGATCAACATGATGGAGCAGGTGATCGATATCCCCGAGCAGGAGGTGATCACCAAGGACAACGCCACCGTGACGGTGGACGGCGTTGCCTTCTTCCAGGTGTTCGACGCGGCCAAGGCGAGCTACGAGGTCGCCAACCTCAACCAGGCGATCACGGTGCTGACCATGACCAACATCCGCTCGGTGATGGGCTCGATGGATCTCGACCAGGTGCTGTCGCACCGTGACGAGATCAACGAGCGCCTGCTCCGCGTCGTCGACGCCGCGGTCTCGCCGTGGGGCGTCAAGGTCAACCGCATCGAGATCAAGGACATCGTGCCGCCGGCCGACCTCGTCGAGGCCATGGGCCGGCAGATGAAGGCCGAGCGCGTCAAGCGCGCCGACATCCTCGCCGCCGAAGGCCAGCGCCAGTCGGAGATCCTGCGCGCCGAGGGCGCCAAGCAGGGCCAGATCCTCCAGGCCGAAGGCCGCCGCGAGGCCGCCTTCCGCGACGCCGAGGCGCGCGAGCGCCTGGCCGAAGCCGAGGCCAAGGCGACGCTCGCGGTGTCCGAAGCCATCGGCAAGGGCGACGTCGCCGCGTTGAACTATTTCATCGCCGACAAATATATCAAGGCGTTCGGCCAGTTCGCCGAGGCGCCGAACCAGAAGATCATCATGCTGCCGATGGAAGCCACTTCGATGCTCGGCTCGCTCGCCGGCATCGGCGAGATCGCGAAGGCCACGTTCGGCGAGAGCGCGGCGTCCGCGGCCGCCGCCGCTCGCCGTCCCGGCTCGGTGCCGCCGTCCAGCCCCACGCCGCCGGCAGTGCCCCCGCGGCAGGGATAATGATCGGCGCGTGCCCTAACGGTACGCGCCACACTTGGGAGAGGTCGTGTCATGACCGACATGTTCGTATCGCTCGGCACCTGGAACTGGCTGATCTTCGGCTTCATCCTGATGGCGCTGGAGACGATCGCACCGGGCGTGTTTCTGTTCTGGCTCGGACTTGCGGCCTTGCTGGTGGGCCTGATCTCGTTCGGTGTCCATCTGTCCTGGCAGATCCAGCTCGTGATGTTCGCGCTGTTCGCGGCGGCCGCCGTGCCGGTGTGGCGCCGCCTCGCGCGGCCGAAGCCCGAGGAAAGTGCGAGCCCGTTCCTGAACAAGCGCACCGAGGCGCTGCTCGGCCGCGAGTTCACGCTGGAGAAGCCGATCATCGACGGCTCCGGCACGGTCCGCATCGGCGACACAGTCTGGCGCGTCGCAGGGCCGGACACGCCGGCGGGGACGAAGGTGAAGGTGGTGCAGGTCGACGGCGCCAATCTGACGGTCGCGGCGGCGTAGTGACTCTTCCCCTCTCCCCTTGCGGGAGAGGGTGGCTCGCCGCGCAGCGGCGAGACGGGTGAGGGGTCTCTCTCCTCCAACGCTGATCCGAATTTGAGGAGGCATACCCCTCATCCGGCGCTTCGCGCCACCTTCTCCCGCAAGGGGAGAAGGGAGATCAGAGCGCCTTGCTACGACTTACCTTATTTCTTCCACCGCTCCGCAAACCGGTGCAGCGGCATGAATGTCTCGCACAATTCCTGCCCCAGCGCCGTCAGCCCGTAGCCTCCACCGTCGCCAAGCTCCACGAAACCCGCCTCGCGCAGCTCCGTCAGCCGCGCTTGCAGCACCGTGGGCGAGGCCTCGTCGCATGCGGTGCGCAGCGCGCGCGAGGTGAGGGGCGCGTCACGCAATTCCCACAATATCCGCAAGGCCCAGCGCCGGCCGAGCAGGTCGAGCAGCACCATGATCGGCCGCCCGGTGCGTGAGCCGCGGACGCTCTGTCTTGCCGGGCCGGTCTGTTTCGCCATCGTCGCCTCTTGCGTCGCGCTACAGATAATGTAGCGTATTGCTACGATAAGTGTAGCAAAGGAGACGGCCCATGTCCGAGGCCACGCCGCGCATTGCGCCGCTCGCCCCGCCTTATCCCCCGGAGATCCAGGCCCAGTTCGACCGCATCATGCGCGGCGCGCCGCCGCTGCTGCTGTTCCGGGTGATGGCCGGTCACGGCCGCGTCTGGGACAAGTTCCGCGCCGGCGGGCTGCTTGACCCGGGGCCGTTGTCGCTGCGCCAGCGCGAGATCGTCATCGACCGTACCTGTGCGCTGAACCGATGCGAATACGAATGGGGCGTGCATGTCGCCATTTTTGCCGGGCCGGCGAAGCTCAGCGATGAGGAGGTCCGGGCCACCGTGCACGGCGATGCGAATTCGGCCTGCTGGTCACCGGCCGAGCAGGCGCTGATCGCAGGCGTCGACGCGCTGCACACAGGCGCGACGTTGCCGTATGCCGAGTTCGCCGCGCTCTCGGCGCATTACGACGAAGCGCAGATCCTCGAGATCATGCTGCTGTGCGGCTTCTATCGCACGGTGTCGTATCTGGCGAACGGGCTGCGGCTGCCGCTGGAGGAGAACGCGGCGCGGTTTCCGGCCGCGCTCTAACCGCCGTCATTGCGAGCGCAGCGAAGCAATCCAGAATCTTTCCGCGGCGGCAGTCTGGGTTGCTTCGCCGCGCTCGCAATGACGATGTGGAGGCGCGCGTGCCCTACGCCACGCCCGCCCGCAGCAGATCGTGCAGGTGCACGATGCCCGCCACCTTGCCCGCGTCGGTCACCAGCAGGGTCGTGATCTTGCTGGTGTTCAGCACCTCGATCATCTCGGTGGCCAGCATCGAGGGCGGCACGGACTTCGGCTGCTTCGTCATGATCTCGTCGACCGTCGCCGTCAGAAGGTCGGGCCGCATGTGGCGGCGCAGATCGCCGTCGGTGATGATGCCGACGGCTTCGCCCGCGTCGTTGACGATGCAGACGCACCCCAGGCCCTTGGCCGACATCTCGACCACGGCGTCCGACATCTTGGTGCCCAGGGGCTTGACCGGAATCTCCGCGCCGGTGCGCATGTAGTCGCGCACGAATTTCAGCATCGCGCCCAGCTTGCCGCCGGGGTGGAAATGCGCGAACTCCAGCGCGGTGAAACCGCGGCCCTCGAGCAGCGCGATCGCTATGGCGTCGCCGATCGCGACCTGCATCATGGTCGAGGTGGTCGGCGCCAGATTGTGCGGGCAGGCCTCGCGGGCCTTCGGCAGCTCGATCACGATGTCGGCGGCCTGTCCGAGCGAGGACGCCGCGTTCGACGTCACCGCGATCATCGGGATCGCAAAGCGCGCCGAATAGTTCACCAGCGTCTTCATCTCCGGCTGCTCGCCGGACCAGGACAGCGCCATGATGACGTCGTCCTTGGTGATCATGCCGAGGTCGCCATGGGCGGCTTCCGCGGTGTGGACGAAGAAAGCGGGCGTGCCGGTCGAGGCCAGCGTCGCCGCGATCTTGCGCGCCATATGCCCGGACTTGCCGAGCCCGGTGACGATGACGCGGCCTTTGGCGTTGTGGATCAGGTCGACGGCCTTGGCGAAGGTCTCGCCGAGCGGGCCGCGCAGCGCGGCGGCGAGGGCGTTGATGCCGCCGCTCTCGGTCTCCAGCGTGCGGAGCGCGGATTCGACGCTGTCGGGGATGGAGCCGGATGATTTGGTCATCAGCGGTTTCGAACTCGGCATATTGAGGTCCAGGGAGGAGGGGCGTTCGCCCGTTGGCGCCTCTCTAGCACGCCCCGGCCAGCGAGGCGACGCGCGCCCCAATGCCCTCAACCGGTCATTAACCATAATTGTTTTAACTCCATTAACGATGGTTCCCGCCGCCCGGCGGGCACCATCGCGAAAGTGTTTGATTTCGTTGGAGTTATTCCACCTTGAGGTCGTCTCCAGGCACCGGCCGGAGCAAGAGCGCGCATCTCCTGCGCGCCGCTTTGCCGTGCCTTGCGCTGACGTCCCTTGGAAGCGCCCCAGCGGCCGCCCAGAGCATCACGCCCGACCTGTTCAATCCCAACCGCGGCGGCTTCGCCGCGCCCGACACCCTGCCGACGCGCCGCACGGCAGGCGTGCCACAGGCGCCGTCGGATGCGCTGCCGACTCTGCCCGATCCCGGGGCCGATCCGCGCAAGAGCCAGCAGGCGCCCGCGACCTCGCGCGTCGGCCAGGTGCCGACCTACGGCCTGCCCGCGGCCAATGGCGCCAGCGGCTCCGGCTACGACTCGCTGAACCGCAAGCGGCAGCAGCCCAAGTTCTATCCGGGCCAGGCCAAGCCGAAGCGCCCGCTCGGCCCCGGCTCGGCACCGCCGCCTGTGACGCCGGCGAGGACGCTTGGTCCGCCGCGCATCGCGCCGCCGCCGTCGGAGACCGCGCACAAGCCGCCGGTGCCGCCGGCGATGGCCGGCAATGTGCCCGGCCAGCCGCTGCGCCGCCGTCTCAAGGCCGATGACGACGCGTTCGGCGCGGTCGGCGACTACGCCGGCAGCTTCCTGATCAAGGGCGGGCTCGAGCTCTCCGCCGGCTACGACACCAACCCGGCGCGCCTCAACAAGCCCGTGGGATCGCCGGTCTACGTCGTCGCGCCCGACCTTCTCGTCCAGTCTGACTGGGAGCGCCACGCGCTGGTCGCCGACCTGCGCGGCTCGTTCTCGGGCTACACCAACAACATGCCGGCGACGATCGACGGCTTTGCCTCGCCGTCGCCGGTCGAGATCGATCGCCCCGATTTCACCGGCCATGTCGACGGCCGCCTCGACGTCAATCGCGATCTCAAGCTGACCTCGCAGTTGCGCCTGCGGCTCGCCACCGACAATCCCGGCAGCCCGAACGTGCAGGCCGGCCTGCAGAAATATCCCGTCTACGCCACCTACGGCACCACGGTCGGCTTCGACCAGACCTTCAACCGCTTCCAGGTCGCCGCCGGCGCCACCTTCGACCGCACCGCCTACACCAATTCGAAGCTCACCGACGGCTCGACCTTCAGCAACGATGACCGCGATTTCAACCAGTATGGCGGCGTCGGCCGCTTCTCCTACGAGCTCAAGCCGGGCCTGAAGCCGTTCGTCGAGATCCAGGGCGACACCCGCGTCCACGACCAGGCCGCCGACCGCAACGGCTTCCTGCGCGATTCAGACGGCGGCTATGCCAAGGTCGGCACGTCCTTCGAGTTCTCGCGCATCCTCACCGGCGAGGTCTCGGTCGGCTATTCCGCGCGCAACTATGTCGACCCGCGCCTCAGCCAGCTCGCGGGCTTCCTCACCTCGGGCTCGCTGATCTGGAACGCGAGCGGCCTCACCACCGTGAAGCTCGCCACCGACACGCAGATCAACGAGACCACCGTCCCCGGCTCCTCCGGCGTGCTGGTGCACACCTACGGCGTCGAGGTCGATCACGACTTCCGCCGCTGGCTCACCGCGGTCGGCAAGTTCACCTACGGCACCTACGACTACCAGAACCAGGGCCGCAACGACAAAACCTACTCGCTCGAAGGCAATCTGATCTACAAGCTCAACCGCAACATCTGGATCAAGGGCACACTGCGCCACGACATCCTGGATTCGAACCAGTCGGCCTCGAGCTCGCAGGGGACGGTGGTGATGGTCGGGGTGAGGTTGCAGAACTAGCGAGGGGCGAAGCATCGCGTTTGAGCGATTGCGTATGCGGCCTGGTTGGCGCCGCTCTCGCCACCCACTCCGCTGTCATGCCCCGGCTTGACCGGGGCATCCAGTACGCCGCGGCCTATCCGTATACGTTTGACGTCTCTGGAATACTGCATCGCCCGGTCAAGCCGGGCGATGACACTGTTTGCTGAACTGGCGGCGGAGCAACAGCTCAGCGCGGCAGATCCGTCTTCCCCATCAGGAATGTATCGATCGACCGTGCACACAGCCGGCCCTCGCGGATGGCCCACACCACCAGCGACTGGCCGCGGCGCATGTCGCCGGCGGTGAACACGTTGGGGCGCGAGGTCTGGTAGTCCAGCGTGTTGGCCTTGACGTTGCCGCGCGGGTCGAGGTCGACCGAGAGCAGCTTGAGCAGGCCTTCGTGCACGGGGTGCACGAAACCCATGGCGAGCAGCACGAGCTCGGCGTCGAGCTCGAACTCAGTGCCGGCGATCGGCTTGAACTTGTCGTCGACGTGCACGCAGTGCAGCTTCTTGACCTTGCCGTTCTCGCCCGAGAACTTCTGGGTCAGCACGGCGAATTCGCGAACCGCGCCTTCGGCCTGGCTGGAGGACGTCCGCATCTTCAGCGGCCAGTTCGGCCAGGTCAGGCCCTTGTTCTCGCGCTCGGGCGGGGCGGGCATGATCTCGAGCTGGGTCACCGACAGCGCGCCCTGGCGCAGCGAGGTGCCGATGCAGTCCGAACCGGTATCGCCGCCGCCGATGACGACGACGTGCTTGCCGCCGGCTAGGATCTCCTGGACGCCGCCCAGCGGCTCCTCGGAGACGCGGCGGTTCTGCTGCGGCAGGAAGTCCATGGCGTAGTGGATGCCGGCGAGGTCGCGGCCGGGGATCGGCAGGTCGCGCGGGGCTTCCGCGCCGCCGGTCAGCGCCACGGCGTCATACTCGTTGAGCATCTCGCGCGGGTCGACATTGCCGTCGGCGCCGACATGGCTGTTGTAGTGGAAGGTGACGCCTTCGCCTTCCATCTGCTTGACGCGGCGGTCGATGACGCCCTTCTCCATCTTGAAGTCAGGGATGCCGTAGCGCAGCAGGCCGCCGGCCTTGGCGTACTTCTCGAACAGGTGCACGTCGTGGCCGGCGCGCGCGAGCTGCTGGGCGCAGGCCATGCCGGCCGGGCCCGAGCCGATCACGGCGACCTTCTTGCCGGTCTTCTCGGCGGCGATCTCAGGCTTCAGCCAGCCATTGTCCCAGGCGCGGTCGACGATCGCGCATTCGATGGTCTTGATGGTGACGGGGTTGTCGTCGATGTTGAGCGTGCAGGACGCTTCACACGGCGCGGGGCAGATGCGGCCGGTGAACTCTGGGAAATTGTTGGTCGAGTGCAGATTGCGCGAAGCTTCTTCCCAGTTGCCCTGATAGACGAGGTCGTTCCAGTCGGGGATCTGGTTGTTGACCGGGCAGCCGGGCGTGCCGGGCGCGACCGAGCCGGTGCCGTGGCAATAGGGAATGCCGCAGTTCATGCAGCGCGCGGCCTGGTCGCGCACTTCCTTCTCGCTCAAGGGAACGACGAACTCGTTGTAATGCTTCACGCGCTCGGCGACCGGGGTGTACTTGCGGTCGTGCCGTTCGATTTCCAGAAAACCCGTGATCTTGCCCATTAAACCCGAAGTCCCTGCCGCTTAGTTCGTTTTGTTCTTTCACCCCTCATCCTGAGGAGCGGCGCGCTCTTTGCGCCGCGTCTCGAAGGATGAAGGCTCGGATGGCTGTCTCATGGTTCGAGGCGGCGCTTCGCCCCTCCTCACCACGAGGCTTCTTACCTACGCCCCGATCGCGATTTTCGGCTCGGCGTCCGCGTTGGCGGCCATTTCGCGCAGCGCGCGCCGGTACTCGACCGGCATCACCTTGCGGAATTTGGGCAGCCAGTCCTTCCAATTGGCAAGGATGTCGGCGGCGCGCTTGGAGCCGGTCGCTTTCGCGTGGCGCGAGATCAGGACGTGCAACCGCTCGACGTCGGAGGCGAGTAAATTGTTGAACACGTCGACCCGGCCATGCGCCTCGAGGTCACCGGAGTGGTGATAGGTGCCGGCGTTGATCAGCTCTTCCGACAGCACCGGCTCGAGCTCGACCATCGACATGTTGCACAGCTTGTCGAAATCGCCGGTCTCGTCGAGCACGTAGGCGATGCCGCCCGACATGCCGGCCGCGAAGTTGCGTCCGGTCTTGCCGAGCACGACCACGATGCCGCCGGTCATGTATTCGCAGCAGTGATCGCCCGCGCCTTCGACGACGGCGACCGCGCCCGAATTGCGCACGGCAAAGCGTTCGCCGG
This sequence comes from Bradyrhizobium sp. KB893862 SZCCT0404, assembly GCF_018130885.1. NCBI lineage: Bacteria > Pseudomonadati > Pseudomonadota > Alphaproteobacteria > Hyphomicrobiales > Nitrobacteraceae > Bradyrhizobium > Bradyrhizobium sp. KB893862 SZCCT0404. The sequence goes on along the minus strand of NZ_JAFCLT010000009.1, from coordinate 243,995 downwards.
CGATGCCGCGGAAGTAGCACTCGCCCTCGATCGCGCCGTACATCACGGTGTTGCCGACGATGATGCTCTCTTCCGGCACGATGCCGCCGTTCCGCGGCGGCTTGACGATGATCTTGCCGCCCGAAAGGCCCTTGCCGACATAGTCGTTGCCTTCGCCTTCGAGCTCGAAGGTGACGCCGTGGGCAAGCCAGGCGCCGAAGGCCTGGCCGGCGGTGCCCTTGAGGCTGACATGGATCGTGTCATGCGGCAGGCCGGCATGGCCGTAGATCTTGGCGACCGCGCCCGACAGCATCGCACCCGCAGAGCGGTTGGTGCTGTTGATCGCAGCGTCGATCTTCACCGGCGCGCCGCGGTCGAGCGCAGGCGTCGCCTTCTCGATCAGCGTGCGGTCGAGCACCGCCTCCAGATGATGGTTCTGGCGCTCGGAGTGATAGATCTTCTGGCCCTTCTCTTCCTTCTGCTTGACGAACAGCTTCGAGAAATCGAGCCCCTTGGCCTTCCAGTGCGCGACCAGCCTGGTCTGGTCGAGCAGCTGAACCTGGCCGACCATCTCGTTGAAGCTGCGGAAGCCGAGCGAGGCCATGATCTCGCGGACTTCCTCCGCGACGAAGAAGAAGTAGTTGATCACGTGCTCGGGCTGGCCGGTGAAGCGCTTGCGCAGGACGGGGTCCTGGGTGGCGACGCCGACCGGGCAGGTGTTGAGATGGCACTTGCGCATCATGATGCAGCCCGCCGCAATCAAGGGCGCGGTGGCGAAGCCGAACTCGTCGGCTCCGAGCAGCGCGCCGATCACGACGTCACGGCCGGTGCGGAAGCCGCCGTCGACCTGGACCACGATGCGGCTGCGCAGCCGCTCGCGCACCAGGGTCTGGTGGGTTTCGGCGAGGCCGATCTCCCAAGGTGAACCGGCGTGCTTGATCGAGGTCAACGGCGAAGCGCCGGTGCCGCCCTCGAAGCCTGCGATGGTGACATGGTCGGCGCGCGCCTTGGCGACGCCGGCGGCGACCGTGCCGACGCCGATCTCGGAGACGAGCTTGACCGAGACGTCGCCCGTCGGGTTGACGTTCTTGAGGTCGTAGATCAGCTGCGCCAGATCCTCGATCGAGTAGATGTCGTGGTGCGGCGGCGGCGAGATCAGGCCGACACCCGGGGTCGAGTGACGGACCTTGGCGATGGTTGCGTCCACCTTGTGGCCGGGCAGCTGGCCGCCTTCGCCGGGCTTGGCACCCTGCGCCATCTTGATCTGCATCATGTCGGAGTTGACGAGATACTCCGTGGTGACGCCGAAGCGGCCCGAGGCGACCTGCTTGATCGCCGAGCGCATGGAATCGCCGTTCGGCATCGGCTTGAAGCGGTCGGCTTCCTCGCCGCCTTCGCCGGTGTTCGACTTGCCGCCGATCCGGTTCATGGCGATCGCGAGCGTGGTGTGCGCCTCGCGCGAGATCGAGCCGAAGCTCATCGCGCCGGTGGCGAAACGCTTGACGATGTCCTTGGCCGGCTCGACCTGGTCGAGCGGCACCGGCTTGCGCTTCTCCTCGTCGGCGTTCTTGATCCGGAACAGGCCGCGCAGCGTCAGCAGCCGCTCCGACTGCTCGTTGAGAATCTTCGCGAAGGCGCGGTAGCGCTCCAGCGAATTGCCGCGTGCGGCGTGCTGCAGCAGCCCGACCGACTCGGCGGTCCAGGCATGGTCCTCGCCGCGGCTGCGATAGGCGTATTCGCCGCCGACGTCGAGCGCGGTCTTGTAGACCTGCGCCTCGCCGAACGCGTCGGCATGACGGCGCACGGCTTCTTCCGCGATCTCGGCAAGGCCGACGCCTTCGACGCGGGTGTGCGTGCCGGCGAAGAATTTGCCGACGAAATCAGCCTTGAGGCCGACCGCGTCGAAGATCTGCGCGCCGCAATAGGACTGGTAGGTCGAGATGCCCATCTTGGACATCACCTTGAGCAGGCCCTTGCCGATCGACTTGATGTAGCGCTTGACGATCTCGTAGTCGTCGAGCGAGCCGGGCAGGCGGTCCTTCATCGCGACGATGGTCTCGAACGCGAGGTACGGATTGATCGCTTCGGCGCCGTAGCCGGCAAGGCAGGCGAAGTGATGCACTTCGCGCGGCTCGCCGGATTCGACGACGAGGCCGACCGAGGTGCGCAGGCCCGTGCGGATCAGATGATGATGCACGGCGGCGCAGGCCAGCAGCGACGGGATCGGCACGCGGTCGGTGCCGACCATGCGGTCGGACAGGATGATGATGTTGACGCCCTCGCGCACCGCGCTTTCGGCGCGCGCGCAGAGCTCGTCCAAGACCTGGTCCATGCCGGCCGCGCCGAGACCGGCGTGGAACGTCGTGTCGAGCGTGCGCGACTTGAAGTGCGATTCGGCGACGTCGGAGATCGAGCGGATCTTCTCGAGATCCGCGTCGGTCAGGATCGGCTGGCGCGCTTCGAGGCGCTTGGTGGTGGCAAGGCCCTGCAGGTCGAACAGATTCGGCCGCGGTCCGATGATGGAGACGAGGCTCATCACCAGCTCCTCGCGGATCGGGTCGATCGGCGGGTTGGTGACCTGCGCGAAGTTCTGCTTGAAGTAGGTGAACAGCGGCTTGGCCTTGTCCGACAGCGCCGAGATCGGCGTGTCGTTGCCCATCGAGCCCGCGGCTTCCTCGCCGGTGGAGGCCATCGGCGTCATCAGGATGGTGATGTCTTCCTGGCTGTAGCCGAACGCCTGCTGGCGATCGAGCAGCGACAGGTTGGAGCGCACGCCGGTGGTCGGCACCTTCGGCAGCTCTTCCAGCACGATCTGGGTCCGCTCCAGCCACTCCTTGTAGGGATGGCTCTTGGCGAGCTCGGCCTTGATCTCGTCATCCGGGATCAGGCGGCCCTGCTCGAGATCGACCAGCAGCATCTTGCCGGGCTGCAGGCGCCACTTGGTGATGATCTGGTCCTCGGGGATCGTCAGCACGCCCATCTCGGACGCCATGACGATGCGGTCGTCCTTGGTTACGAGATAGCGCGCCGGCCGCAGGCCGTTGCGGTCGAGCGTGGCGCCGATCTGGCGGCCGTCGGTGAAGGCGATCGCGGCGGGGCCGTCCCACGGCTCCATCAGCGCGGCATGATATTCGTAGAAGGCGCGGCGCTTCTCATCCATCAAGGGATTGCCGGCCCACGCCTCCGGAATCATCATCATGACGGCGTGCGGCAGCGAATAGCCGCCCTGCACCAGGAATTCGAGCGCGTTGTCGAAGCAGGCGGTGTCCGACTGTCCTTCGTAGGAGATCGGCCAGAGCCGGTTGATGTCCTTGCCGTAGAGCTCGGAGCTCACCGAGGCCTGGCGCGCCGCCATCCAGTTGGTATTGCCGCGCAGCGTGTTGATCTCGCCGTTATGCGCGATCATGCGGTAGGGATGCGCAAGCGACCACGCCGGGAAAGTGTTGGTCGAGAAGCGTTGATGCACCAGCGCGAGCGCGCTCTCGAAATCCTTCTCGTGCAAATCGGGATAGTACTTGCCGAGCTGGTCGGCGAGGAACATGCCCTTGTAGATCACGGTGCGGCACGACATCGAGCAGGGGTAATAGCCCGCAAGGCCGCGGTCGCGGCGCTGGTAGATCGCCTGCGAGATCGACTTGCGCAGGATGTAGAGCCGGCGCTCGAAGTCGTCCTCGGTCTTGGCGGTGCCGTTGCGGCCGATGAACACCTGCATGCAGGCGGGCTCGGTCGGCTTCACGGTGACGCCGAGCGAGGAGTTGTCGGTCGGCACGTCGCGCCAGCCGAGCAGGGTCAGGCCCTCTTCCTTGATCTGGTCGGCGATGATGCTCTTGATGACGTTGCGCCAGGCGGTGTCGCGCGGCATGAACAGCGCGCCGATGGCGTATTCGCCGGGCGCCGGCAGCGCGAAGCCGAGCTCCTTCGCCTTGCGGCTGAAGAAGGCGTGCGGGATCTGCACGAGAATGCCGGCGCCGTCACCGGCGCGCGGGTCGGCGCCGACGGCGCCGCGATGCTCGAGATTGCAGAGAATGCTCAGCGCGTCCGAGACGATCTCGTGCGACTTCTTGCCCTTGATGTTGGCGATGAAGCCGACGCCGCAGCTGTCCTTCTCCAGGCTCGGATCGTAGAGGCCAACGGCCGGCGGGCGCGAATTGTGTTCCTGAATCGGATCGGTCGTTTTCGAGGCGACCGTCGCCGACAGCTCTTCTGCCACGATGCTTGCGCGCTCGAATTGCGACCCGTTCATTGTTCCAATCCTCTCCATGCGGCAAGCTGTCTCACCGCCATCTTCGGCGCACCTTGGGCGTACCGCGGCACCCGCCTCTGGGTCACCGCTCGTCCGTTGCGAGCCGCATTTTCTTAAATTCAGGCCAAGGCGTTCTTCGTCCCCGAGAACGGCTTTGCCTGTTGCCTTCTTGTGCTCGAAAGCACCGACTTTCGTTGCAATCCGTATGCCGGAACTGCAAAGAAAATTAAGACAGTCTTCCTGTCCTAACCAGCACCTTGCCAAATTTTTGTCTATCACACAAGCGCGCGGAAGTCCCGATTCCCGATATGTCAATCAATCGCTTTCCGAAAGTTGCGCGGCCCCGGTTTTGAAGCAAACGCGCCCTGATCCGGCCCTGCAGACGCCGAAATCGCCAATGAAGCTTCGGATCGGCCCTTCGGAAGGCGCGCCACGCCGCGAGAAGCGAAAGAGCGCGCCTCCGTTCGGGGTCTGACAGGAGCGTCTCGACCATGAAGTTTTTCACAGGATGTGTGGCCGCCGCCGCGCTGGCGATGGCCGCAAGCTCGGTTCAAGCGCAAGTTCCCGCGAACGGTATCTCGGGAGGGGCGATGATCGCGGTGTCGGATTTCGACGGACCCTATGGGCCGCCGGACGCTGCGCCGCCACCACCGCCGCGTTATGGCTACGGTTATGGCTATGAGGAGCGCGGCCCGGCCCCGGCATTGCTGCCGGCGACCGAGGTCTACGCCGTCCTGCGCGACAACGGCTTCTCGCCGCTCGGCATCCCGCGCCTGCGCGGCAGCGTCTACACCATCGCGGTGATCGACCGCCGCGGCGACGACGGCCGGCTGGTGATCGATGCCCGTGACGGACGAATCCTGCGCTTTATGCCGGCCGCCGATGCCTACGGCATGGCGCCGTCCTATGAAGAGCGCGCGGTCGGCTCTTACGGCCCGCAAACCGCGCTGCCGCCGCCGACCGTGGTCCGCAGCGGCCCGCCGCGCCCGCCGGCCGCGATCCCGCATGTCGCCAAGCGCACCGTGCCGCTGCCCAAGGCCGCTCCGCAGCGCGGTGAGGTCCCGGTCGCGGCGGTGAAGCCGGCTGAACCGGCACCGCAGGTCCAGGCGCCAGAGGCCAAGGCGTCCGAAGTTAAGGCGCCGCAGGCTCAGCCCGCACAGGCACAACCTCCGCAGCAGCAGGCCGCCGCTGTGCAGGCCAAGCCCGCCGAAGCCGCGCCGCAAGCCAACGCGCCAACCGTCGGCCGGGCCAAGCCCGCGGCAACGATCCAGCCGACGCAGGAGATGCCGGCCGCGCAGGGGCTGGATTAGTGTTGGTGGTTTTGTCCCACCCACGCTGTCGTCCCGGCCCCGCGCGCAATTGCGCGCTAGGCCGGGACGACGGCTGGGACAGAGTTGCGCAAAACAAAAGGGCCCGAAAAATTTCGGACGCTTTTACGTTGTTGCGATGAAGGTCAGCTCCGCGGATATCCCGCCGCTTCCAGGATCAGATTCGCCACCTCCTTCGGATGCGACACCAGCGAGAGATGGCCGGCGTCGAGCTCGATCGTGGTGGCGTTCATGCGCTTGGCAAGGAAGCGCTCGAAATCGGGATTGATGGTGCCGTCGTTCTTCGAGACCGCGTACCAGCTCGGCTTCGAATGCCACGCCGCTTCCGTGGTGCGGCCGGCGAAGATCGAGGCCGCCGTCGGCCATTGCACCGCGTAGAGCTCCCTGGCCTGCTCCGGCTTCACGCCGTTGGCGAAGTACTTCAGGAACGCGTCTTCTGAGAGCTTGGTGTAGCCGTCGCGCTCGACGATGCCGGCGCGTGCGGGGCCTGCCGGATACTGCTTGGACAGCGCGACGAAATCCTCATTCGCGTCGGGCGCGCGTGCCGCGATGTAGACGAGGCCGGTGACCTTCGGATCGGTGCCGACCTGGCTGATCACGGTGCCGCCCCAGGAATGCGCGACCAGCACGGTCGGTCCGTCCTGCTCGGCCAGCGCGCGCTTGGTGGCATCGACGGAATCGGCGAGCGACGACAGCGGATTTTGCACGGCGGTGACGTTGAGGCCGGCGGCCTGGAGGATCGGGATCACCTCGGACCAGCTCGAGCCGTCGGCCCAGGCGCCGTGCACCAGCACGACGTTCTTCGCCTTCACCGTCTGCGGTGTCTGCGCATGCGCGAGGCTGAGAGGGGCCGCCAGCAGGCTCGCGGCGACGAAAAGGCTGCGCCAAAGGGTCAAGATCGGTCTCCGTTGTCTTGGGTTCGATGCCCAAAGGACGGAGTGCGCAATGCTGCCGTTACGCCGCTCACCAGTCTGTGATGCGGTGCGGTAGATATCCGCTGTCGTCCCGGCCTAGCGCGCAATTGCGCGCTGGGGGGGGGGCGGGACCCATACCGCGAGGTCTATCGGTGGCGCGCGGTAGACGTACCGAACTCCGAATCTTCGCCAAACGTCTCTCTGGGGTAATGGGTCCCGGCTTTCGCCAGGACGACGTTGGGGGACGCCGGGACGACCAGAGCGAGGCCAGCGCACAACAAAAACGCCCCGGGGCACCGGGGCGTTCTCGCAACCTGGAAGTCGAGTGCTGCTTAGGCGGCTTGCGCGGCCGAGTTCTCGATCACCTGCGCCTTCGCAGCGCCGGCGTTGATCGCGATCTGGCGCGGCTTCTTGGCTTCGGGAATCTCGCGAACGAGATCGACGTGAAGCAGGCCGTTCTCGAGCGAGGCGTCCTTCACCTGCACGAAGTCGGCAAGCTGGAAGGCGCGCTCGAAGGCACGCGCGGCGATGCCGCGATAGAGCACTTCGGATTTGCTGTTCTCGTTGGCGACCTTCTCGCCCTTGATCGTCAGCGTGTTTTCCTTCGCGACGATGGAGAGCTCATCCTTGGCAAAGCCCGAGACCGCGACGGTGATGCGGTAGGCGTTCTCGCCGGTGCGCTCGATGTTGTAGGGGGGATAGCCGGGGCTGCCGTCCGAGCTTGCCTGGTCGAGCAGGTTGAAGAGACGGTCGAAGCCGACGGTGGAACGATAAAACGGGGTGAGATCGTAGCTACGCATGGTCAAGTCCTCCATTGAGCGACTGTTTTGAGTAACCCGCCCGCCAATCGGGCCGGGCTTTAGTCTGTGTGCAGCCTGATGTTCCGGTTCCGAAACACTGGTAGCGGCCTGCACGAAGGTGATATGGGTGGAACGAGACGGCGTTCAAGAGGGCGGCAACAGCGCCTTTTCGGCGCTCCCGCCCCTTGATTTGCAGCACTTGAGTACAGCACTTGGCGCCCAAGCACTCCCGATCATGACGCTGGTCTCGATTCCCTCCAACCCCGTTCCCGAAGACGTCGTCAGCGGTACGATCAAGACCCCTGATGGCGTCGAGCTGCGCTTTGCGCGCTGGGCGCCGCCGGCGAACCGCAAAGGCACGGTCTGCGTCTTCACCGGGCGCAGCGAGCAGATCGAGAAATATTTCGAGACCGTGCGCGATCTGCGCGACCGCGGCTTCGCCGTGGCGATGATCGACTGGCGCGGGCAGGGGCATTCGTCGCGCCGCCTGCGCGACCCGCGCAAGGGCTATGTGCGCGACTTCTCCGATTTCGAGATCGACGTCGAGGCCTTCGTGCAGCAGGTGGTGCTGCCGGACTGCCCGCCGCCCTTCTTCGCGCTCGCCCACTCCATGGGCGGCACGGTGATGCTGCGCGTGGCGCATTCCGGCAAGCGCTGGTTCGACCGCATGGTGCTGTCGGCGCCGATGATCGACCTGCCCGGCCGCTCCACCTCGTTTCCGGCGCGCGCGCTGCTGAAGACGATGCGCCTGATGGGGATGGGCGGCCGCTATGTTCCCGGCGGCAGCGACCGCATCACCGGGCTCGACCCCTTCATCAACAATCCCCTGACCAGCGATCCCGTCCGCTATGCGCGCAACGCCGCGATCCTGGAGGAGGATCCGACGCTCGGGTTGGCGTCACCCACGGTCGCCTGGGCCGACACCGCTTTCCGCGCCATGAACACCTTCCGGGGCATGAACTACCCCTCCGAGATCCGCCAGCCGATCCTGATGCTGGCGGCCTCCAACGACGCCGTGGTCTCGACCGCGGCGATCGAGGAGTTCGCCTATCATTTGCGTGCCGGCTCGCATCTCGTGATCGCGGGCGCCAAGCACGAGATCCTTCAGGAGCAGGACCGCTACCGCTCCCAGTTCTGGGCCGCCTTCGACGCCTTCGTGCCGGGCACGCCGCTGTTCAAGTGAGAAGCGCGCGAGATCGCGCCGCAAACTCCGTCATGACGGGCTCGTCCCGGGCATCCACGGAGTTCGGTTCGGCGAGACAAGAACGTGGATGGCCGGGACAAGCCCGGCCATGACGATCTCGAAGCAGTGTCAGTTCGCTACAGCGTCTTCAGATACTCGATCAAATCGTAGCGCTCGTTGTCATCCCTGAAGATGCGGCCGATCACACCATCGCGTTTCGGCTCGCCTTCCTTGCGCTCGAAGGAATGCCCGAGCACGCTGTTGCCCTGGATCAGCCGGCCGTCGGATCCGGTCATCAAGAACTGCGTCTCGCCGGTCTTGCAGCGCTCGTCGGCAGTGACCGCGAAGCCCACCGTCACGGGATCATAGTCGCGGCGGCCCATGCAGAATTTCTGCGGGCGCTCGTTCTGCGGCTTCAGCAGCCAGTACAGCGAAGGCACCGAGCCGTTGTGCAGATAGGGCGCGGTCGCCCAGATGCCGTTCAGCGGCCGCGCGCGGTAGCGCGGATCGGGCGCGGGATTGAGGCAGTTCTTGCGCGCCATATTCCACAATTTCGCCCGTTCCGCGTCCGGCACCTCCTGGTCGACCATCCATTTCTGGGCGACGAGATCGACCACGGTCATGAGGCCGAGCGCATAGACCATCTCGGTCGGCGAGGTGCTCGCGGTCGGGATGTCGCACTGCCACCATTTCTGCAGGTCCGACGTATTCACCTTCAGGAAGGCGGGCACGTCGACGATCCGCTTGCTGAGCACGAGCGACTGTTCGGGATCGGTCTTGATCTCCTTGAGCGGGATCGTGACCGCGTTCAGGACCTTGCTGTCGCCGCTTGTCTCCCAATGCCCCGAGGACCAGAAGGCCGGGGTGTCGACGGCGGGCAAATGGCAACCCGAGCACATCTCGGCGTAGATCTTGCGGCCGTTCTCGACCTTCGTCTGGTCGATCCGCCAGGCGTCACCGAGGATTTGCGACGGCCATTTCGGCGACAGCAGGCCGCCGAACTTCGGACCTTTGGCGGGATCGGGCGCCCTGAACGGATCGGGGCCCCTGAGCATGTCCTCGATCCAGCCGAGCGTCCTGATATCGACGGAGGAGGCCCACAGCCGCTTCTCGGGATAGGCGTCGGACAGATTGAGCAGGGCGGTCACGCCGAGGGCCTCGCCCGCGTTCCGGATCAGCGGCTGCTCGATGGAGGCGTCGTATTGGGCGAACTTGAACCACGGCACCGTCCAGATCGCGGGATAGCTGACCGGCGCGTCCTGGGCATGCAGGTTCTTTTCGAATCCCTTGACCCCGCTCAAGGCGAGATCCTGAGCGAACACCTGATTGCCGATGCGATTGAGGGCGTCGAGGCGGCCGAAGCCTTCCTCGGTGTCCTGCTGCCACCTGCCGTCCCAGGTCTTCTTGTGCTCGATCGTGTTGTTGTACCTGGTCTGCCAGTCGAGCAGGAAATCCATGGTCGCGGAGAGCTTCTGCTTGAGCGCCTTGCGGTCCGCCTTGCTTGCTTCGCGGCCGAGCACGCGATCGGCAAAGCGGTCGAAGCGGAACGGGACGTACACCGTGTAGGCGATCGACAGCCCGGTCACGAGCTCGAGCTTCTTCAGATCGGTCATCGCCGGGCCGCCGTCGAAGCGCACGTCGATGCCCTGATACTGGATATGGCCGGTATGGCAGGCCGCGCAGGTCAGCCCGATCTTGTCCTCCTCGCGACGGCCGGTCGCGGGATCGACCACGCCCGTCATTCGCGCGAAGCCGACCGGCAGGCCGTCGACGTTCTCGGCCGGCGTCCACCTTGATGACCAGTCGCCCGCCTGCGTCGTCTCATAGACGTTGGCGTAGCCGAACTGGCGCAGCGTGGCCGCGTCGGTGTTGATCGATTTCGGGCTCGGGATGAAGCCGAAGCGCTCGAGATAGGTGCTGTCCTTCAACATGCCGGGCTGCGAGACCAGGCGAAGGCGCGGCTGCTCCAGCGCCATGAACCATTCATATGGCACCGGGAAGGTCGCGGTGCCCTGGCTGGCGTGGTGGAACCAGTGCCGGTCTTTCAGCGACCAGTTCTGCTCGAGCCAATAGGCGGCCGTCGTCTGCGGAAGCGTGGGCAAGGGCGGCGGCAGGAGCTGCGCGAGGATGCCCTTCTGCGGCAGCATCGCGCGGACCTGGTTGGGGAATTCGGCGACCGCAACGAGGACGGCAAGAACGAGCGCCAAAGCGCCCGCCGTGAGGCCAAGCGCCCAGCGAAACCGGAGCGCGCAGGTCGACAGCAGCGGTTGCGATACGATCCGCTGGTTGATGCGATCGGGGAAGCTGCGCTCGTTGAACAGCGTGCGGACGTCGTCCACGCTGAGATAGCGGTCCTCGGGCTTGTCCTTGCCGCCCTTGCCCATGATCTTCAGCAGGATCGGCCATTCGAATTTCATCAGCAGCGGGTAGTACCAGCGCGCGCTACTCCCGGCGCGCTTGAGATTCTCCTGCATGAACGTCTTGATTTCCGCGGCGTTGAGGCCGGTCTCGCTCATGCCCGTATTCGGGTCGTTGTAGGTACGGCCGAAGCTCGCCAGACGAGCGATCTCGTCCTCGTTGACCTTGCCGTCGACGCCGAGGATGCGCGAGCCGGCGCCGAGCTTGTCGAGGGGCCCGCCGCGCAATGCATCGAGCTGCGCGCCGGACCACCAGCTCTTCAGGATATGACTGAAGCCGTTGGCGATCATCGCGACGCCGCGGGTCTGGATGCGGGCCGACGTCTTCTTCAGCCCCGTCTCGCCGCTCGCATTCGCGATGGTCTGCGACAGCGTGTTGAGCGGAACGGTGCCGCCGTCGACGAAGCCTTCGCCGACGAGGCCGCGCAGGAATGGGCAGGGATTGTCCGGCGAGACCTGGATCGAGGGGGCGAGGGGCGGCTTCGAAGCGGGATCATGCATGGCCCAAAATCCTGAAAAACAGCGAATCGCGAAATACGGCGGCGCGATCAAGCGCGCAAAGTCCTAACAAACCGACAGCAGGCTATACTACTTCAGCGTGTAGAGAAGTGTGGCCGATTTCACTGTCCTGTCAATAAGGCCAGGCGGCAGACCGCCACGGGGATGTGAAGAGCGCGTGAAAGGCCCGCGGGCCGCCGGTCAGGACTCGGCGGCGCGTTTGACGTCGCTCTGGACCAGGGTCAGCTTGCCGAGCGGCACACCCGCATTGAGAAGTCCCGCGCGGTAATGCGCGACGTCCTCGGCCCGCTTCCAGTGGAAATTGCGCAAGTGACGGTCGACGTTGAGGGTCGGGTAGTTGCTCATGAGCACCCGGGCGGCCTCGTCGGCTTCCGCGGTCCGGCCCAATTGCGCCAGGGCCGCGGCGCGGATCGCCAGCGCCTGCATGTGATTGGGGTTGATGTAGAGCTGCTCGCGCGCCCATGACAGGGTCGCGTCATATTGGCGCAACAGGTAATGACTGAAGGCGTTCAGCGTGGCCCACTGGTAGCGCGGGTCGCTGTTGTCGCGCTGCGCCGCCATCGAGAACAGCTCGATCGCCTCGCGATGCTCGCCGATCACGAAATGGCAGATGCCGAGCACGCCGCGTGCGCCATTGTCGTAGGGGTTGAGCGCGACCGCACGCTTGGCGGCGTCCATCGCGGCCTCGTAATGTCCCTCCATCGCGTGGGCCCAGGACAGGATCGAGAACGCGAAGGAAGAGCGCGGGTCGAGCCGGACGCTGGTCTCGGCGAGGTTCATCGCCTCGGCCCACATCTCGCGCGTGCCTTTGACCCAGCCGAACTGGATGCTCTGGATCTGGATCGTGGCGAGATAGGCATGCGCGATCGACAGTTTGGGATCGACCTTGATGGCCTCCCGGAACAGGTCGACGGCGGCGGCCAGATCCTCCTTGGTCTGCCGGTAGTAATGCGACAGTCCCTTGAGGAAGCGATCCCAGGCGGTGACGTCGGTCGAGAGCCGCGCCGGCGCCGAGGCCTCGGCACGGACGATCTCGGTGGCGATCGCCGCGGACAGGTTGGTGGTGATCTCGTCCTGCATCGCGAAGAGATCGCCGATGTCGCGGTCGTAGCGCCCGGTCCAGAGCTGCTCGCCGGTCTCCGGCGCGATCAGCTCGGCCGTGACGCGGATCTTGGCGCCGGCGCGCCGCACCGATCCCTGGATCAGATAGGTCGCGTCGATCTCGCGCGCGATCAGCCGCGTGCTCAAATTCTTGCCCTTGAAGGCGAAGGTCGAGTTGCGGCTCAGCACGCGATAGAAGGATTGCAGCGACAGCGCGTGGATCAGATCCTCGGTGAGGCCGTCGGAGAAATATTCGTCCTGGGCGTCGCTGAGATTGGCGAAGGGCAGCACGCCGACGATCGCCGTACGGTACTGCTGCGACAGCGCCGACGCCTCCCTCAGCTCGGGGGCCAGCGCCGGCGCCCCCTCGGGCGTCCAGGTCCAGACCCCGATCGCATCCTTGATGTTCTTGAAGCGATGGTTGCCCGCGTCGGTCAGCGGCACGGTGAGATGCTTGCTGGCCTCGCGATAGGCCTTGGCCGAGATCGCGAAGCCGCCGGGGCTCGACACCGATTCCATGCGGACGGCGATGTTGACATCGTCACCGAACACCTCGTCCTCGTCGGCGATGACGTCGCCCATGTGGATGCCGAGCCGGAACTGCATCGCGCGGTCCGCAGGCAGATGGTGGTTGCGCTCGGCCATCAGCGTCTGCATCGCGACCGCCGCCTCGGTGGCACCGACGATGGAGGCGAACTCGAGCAGGAAGCCGTCGCCGGTGTTCTTCACGACGCGGCCGCCGTGATTGAGAATGATGGGGTGGATCGCGGCGCGATGAGCCTTGAAGGCGGCATGGGTGCCGGCTTCGTCGCTGCCCATCATGCGCGAATAGCCGGCGACATCGGCGCAGACAATGGCGGCCAGACGTCTTTCCATCTTCCGGGGCTCCAAGGGGACTTGGTAAGGGATCTGGGACCGGCCACGGCGTGGCAGTCACCTCGAATCCCGCATTTCAAGTAACCCTGCCTTTATAAAGCAGATGCGGCCGAGTGAAAGTATGAACCGCATTGCAAAATCGAGGTAAATCCTACGCAATCCCGCCGGTGGACGGCGGCGGCCGAACCGACTAAGCGGAATTTGAGACCGCCCGGACGGGCGAGAGGGGGCCGCTTGCATGCTGGGCATTCACGAAATCTGGCTTTTCATCCTCTCCGGCGTGCTGCTCAACATCACGCCAGGCCCTGATAGCGTCTATGTGATCGGCCGCAGCATGCAGATGGGCTGGCGGGGCGGCGCCGCCGCCGCTTTCGGCATCAGTTGCGGCTGTTTTTTCCATGTCGCGGGCGCGGCGATCGGTCTTTCGGCACTGTTGATGGCTTCGTCGACCGCCTTTTCGATCGTGAAGCTGGTCGGGGCGGCATATTTGGTCGTCACCGGCCTCCAGATGCTGTGGTCGCGGCCCGTGCTGGCGGCGGTCCGGGACGAGGCCGAGCGCAGCTCGCTGCGGCGGGTGTTCCTGCAGGGCGTGTTCACCAACGCGCTCAATCCCAAGGTCGCGCTGTTCTTCCTGGCGTTCCTGCCGCAATTCGTCGCAGCCGATGCGCCGCACAAGCCGCTCGCCTTCCTGACGCTCGGCCTGATCTTCATCTTCACGGGCACGCTGTGGTGCCTGGTGCTCGCCGCTTTCGCGGCCAAGGCCGCCAACCGGCTGCGGCACTCCGAGGGCGCCATCGCCTGGATCAACCGTGCGCTCGGCGGTCTCTTCATCTATCTCGGCATCCGCGTCGCCATGCTGGAGACGCGGTAGCTCGTTCGAACGAATGATGGATGCGTAGGGTGGGTTAGCCTTCGGCTGCGCAAAGCGCAGTCCGAGGCGTAACCCACCACTGTTCGTTTCCACAGAGACAGAAGAGGTGGGTTACGCCAGCGGCCGCGCTTCGCGCAGCCGCCAGCTAACCCACCCTACGATCTTCCCTCAGGCGAACTCCTTCGCCAGCGCGCTGCCGGCGAGATAGAGCCCGAGCAAAATCATCGCGATCAGGAACCAGCGGCGGAACGCTTCGGCCGGCATCCGCGCCCGCACGGACTGGCCGATGAACATGCCGGCAAAGGCCATCGCCATCCCGACTGCGCCCGGCACCGCATTGGCCGGCGTCAGCAATCCGCCCGCGGTGAGGTTGAAGGCGAGCGCCACCGTCGCGGTGGTGAAGAACACGCCGAGCGCCTGCACCAGCTCATCCTTCTCCATGCCGATCGCCTGCATGAACGGCATCGAGGGGATCACCTGCACGCCGGTCGAGGCCGAGATCGCGCCGGTGATCACGCCGACCACGCCGCCGACCCACTTCTCGTTTTTCGGCGCGACGCGAAACTGCAGCTTGTTCAGCCCGATCACGGCGTAGATGACCAGCAGCACGCCGAGCACGATCGTGCCGTAGCGCGCATGCGGGCCGGTCAGCGCGCCGGCATTGAGCCAGCAGCCGATCACGGTGCCGATCATCAGCGGCCACAACCGCCGCAGGATGTCCCGCAGATAGGGGCCGGCAAACGTCTGCCAGATATTGGTGACGATGGCGGGCACGATCACGATGGCGATGGCGCGGCTCGGGGCCATGCTCACGGCGAGCAGGCCCATGGAGACGGTCGGCAGGCCGAGCCCGATCACGCCCTTGACGAATCCGGCGAGCAGGAAGACCGCGGCGATGACGATGAGGAGAGGGTCGAACATGTCGGCACATTGACCCAAGGCGCACTCCGGCACAATCTGGAGGTTATGGAGCCAGCCTTCGTTCACGGCGAAGGCTCGAGCACGATCCGGAAAACGCGCGACCTTCCGCAGAGGTCATGCCCGAACAATGAGGTTTGGAGAAACCTGCCATGCGCTTCGATCTCGTCGATCTCCAGCTCTTCATCGCGGTCGCCGACCAGCGCAGCATCACCCGCGGCGCGGAGCGGTCGAACCTGGCGCTGGCCTCGGCCAGCGCGCGCATCAAGGGCCTCGAGGATGCGCTCGGCGTCGCCCTGCTCAAGCGCGGTCGCCGCGGCGTCGAGCTGACCGCGGCCGGCGAGAGCCTGCTCGACCATGCCCGGCTCGTGATCCACCAGGTCGACGCCATGCGCGGCGATCTCGCCGGCTTTGCCAGCGGCGTGCGCGCGAGCGTGCATTTTCTCGTCAACACCTCGGGGCTTTCGGAGCATCTGCCGAAGGCGCTGGCCGGCTTCCTGCGCGAGCATCGCGACGTTGCCATCGACATCGAGGAGCGCGAGAGCACCGACATCGCGGCCGCGATCACCGCCGGCGCCGCCGATCTCGGCTTCGCCGCCGAGCACGCGCTGCCCGATCATATCGAGCGCTTCGTCTTCAGCGAGGATCACCTGACGCTGGTGACGTCGAAGCGCGGCCCGTTCGCGGGCCGCCGCCAGATCGATTTTCAGGAGGCGGGCGCCTGCGACTTCGTCGGGCTCACCAGTGCCACCGCGCTTCAGATGCACATTTCGAAGCACGCCGCCCGGCTCGGCATGCGCCCGCATTACCGGGCGCGCCTGCGCGACTTCGACGCGATCTGCCAGATGGTCGCCGCCGACGTCGGCATCGCCCTGGTGCCGATATCCGCCGCCCGCCGCTGCGCCAGGCTGATGCCGCTCGCCATGGTCCGCCTGCGCGACGCCTGGGCCAACCGCAAGCTCGTGATCTGCGCCCGCAGCTTCAAGACGCTGCCGCGGCCGGCCAAGATGCTGGTGGAGCATCTGCGGGCAGAGGCGGTGTGAGAGATTGTTGCCCGAGTTGGCATGAGCCTCGATCCCCGCACCGAGCACAACTGCGCTCCCTCCCCCCTTGCGGGGGAGGGCGGGGGAGAGGGGTAGCCCAGCAAAAGGCGTGAGAGTCGCGAAGAAATTCTTCGTGCGATCGATGGAGTCCCCGTGTGAACCCCTCTCCCTAGCCTCCCCCGCAAGGGGGGGAGGGAACGCACCGGTCGTGTTGAGGCCGGCCCTAACCCTCCCATGGGGGAGTGAGCCTACTTCGCCGTCTCGACCCCGGCGTCCTTGATCACCTTGGCCCACTTCTTGGTCTCATCGGCGATGAAGGCGCGAAAATGCTCCGGCTCGTCGCCGACCAGCGTGGCGCCCTGCTGGGCGAGCTTCTCCTTCACGCCAGGATCCGCCATCGCCTTGGTCGCCAGCGCATGCAGCGCGGTGACGATCTCCTTCGGCGTGCCCTTGGGCGCGACCATGCCGTACCAGTTCTCGACGCGCAGATCGGGGAAACCGGCCTCCGCAAGCGTCGGCACCTCGGGCGCGGTCGGTGCGCGCTCGGCCGACCCCATCGCGATCGGCTTCAAGGCGCCGGCCTTGACCTGTGGCAGCAGCACCGGGAGATCGAGGAAGGTCATCTGCACCTGCTGGCCCAGCAGATCGTTCACCGCGGGCGCGGCGCCGCGATAGGGCACGTGGACGATGTCGATCTTCGCCGTCAGCTTGAACAATTCGCCGGCGAGATGCGGCAGGCTGCCGGGGCCGGAGGAGGCGAAGTTGAGCTTGCCCGGCTGCGCCTTCGCCAGCGCGATCAGCTCACTGACGTCCTTGACGGGCACGTTGGTGGCGACCACCAGCATTTCCGGCACGGTCGCAACAAGCGTCACCGGCGCGAGGTCGGTCTGGGTGTCGTAGGCGACCCGTTCCATGCTCGGGCTGATCGCGAGCGCGCCGGCCGAGGAGATCGCGATGGTGTAGCCGTCGGGCGGGGCCTTGGAGACCGCGTCGGTGCCGAGCACGCCGCCCTGGCCGCCGCGATTGTCGATCAGCACCGGCTGGCCCGACAGCTCCGACATGCGCTGGCCGATCACGCGGGCGATGATGTCATTGGGCCCGCCGGCCGGGAACGGCACGATCAGCTTGATCGGCTTTGCCGGAAAATTCTGCGCCGACGCCAATGACGGCAGCAGCAACAGCAATCCCAACAACAATCCAGCCGGCAGCCTGCGTGAGATGGTCATGCAAGCCTCCCGCTCGCGTCTGTTATTGGTTGAGCAGCTTCAGTGCTTCTTCGTGGACCCTGGCGTCGCCGGCCGCGACGATGCGGCCGCCGCCCTGGGCCGGCTTGCCTTCCCAGGTGGTGACGACACCGCCGGCTCCGGTCACGATCGGGATCAGCGCCGCGATATCGTAGGGCTTCAGCTCGGTCTCGACCACGAGGTCGACATGGCCGGCCGCCAGCATGCAATAGGAGTAGCAGTCGCCGCCATAGCGCGACAGCCGGGCGCCCTTCTCGATCCGGCCGAAGATGGCGCGGTCGCGCTCGTTCATCAGCAGCGGGGAGGTGGTGTAGGTCGTCGCTTCCGACAGCGAGGCGCAGCGGCGGACCTGGAGGCGGCGCTCGCCGGAGGGGCCCTTGTAGGTGGCCGAGCCGTTGTCGCCGGAAAAGCGCTCGCCGATGAAGGGCTGGTGCATCATGCCGTACACCGGCGTGCCCTTGTGCAGCAGCGCGATCAGCGTGCCCCAGATCGGAAAGCCGCCGATGAAGGATTTCGTGCCGTCGATGGGGTCGAGCACCCAGACATAGTCGGCGTCCTCGCGCTCATTGCCGAATTCCTCGCCGACGATGCCGTGCTGGGGGAAGCTCGCCTTGATCAGCCGCCGCATCACCGCCTCGGCGGCGCGGTCGGCCTCGGTGACGGGGTCGAAATCCTTGGTCTTGCTCTTGTCGTCGATCGACAGCGAGGTGCGGAAGAACGGCAGGATGGTTTCGCCGGAGGCGGTGGCGAGCCGTCCGATGAAGGCGGAGAAGTCGATCACCGTCACGGCAAATCCCCAAAAGCGAAAGTCAGGTGAAGCTCGCTCCTGCCTAGCTCAATTCGCCTCCCGCGTGCAGCGCTGTCTTGGCTTTGCACCCTGGTATTTTGGATGCCCCAGGGTCCCTGCCTCATTCGAGTCATCCGCTGGCCAAATATCGATCACAGAGTTGAAAACTTAGTTCCGACCATGCCTTGTTCGTATGCAAATGACTATCAACCCATTGAATTTCCTTATCAAAGAAACTGAATCTGGGTTTCCATAGAAGCAATTGAGCCATGTGCATACTGCATGGGAAACGGCTCGAAAGCCCTTGCACTTTGTGCGGCGCGGCCGCATATTGTTGCGGTGCGGTAGCGCTCTGCGTTACCGCTGCCCTCCTTGGGCGTTTCCTCCCTAGACTTGGGCCGCTTCTTCGTTAGAAGCGGCCCTTTTTTCTGTCCGCTCCAATTTCAGTTTGATGCGCAGAGGCAAGCGAAGCGAAAACGCGTTCGCGCCAATCGCGCGCGTCCGATCGCCAAGACAGAACAGCAGAAAAAGTTTGGCCTATTCCGCCGCGGCCTGGAACGGGCCGAGATCGGCGAACGGGATCGTGGTCGCCAGCACGTCGGCGAGCACGCCGAAATCGGCAGCCACTTGCGCGAAGCGCGGGCCGCGCTCGCGCCGCCGCTCGTCCATGTAGATGGCGCGGTTGAGCTCGAGCTGCACCGCATGCAGCCCGCTCGCGGGGTTGCCGTAATGCTCGGTGATGAAGCCGCCGGCATAGGGCTTGTTGCGGCCGATCGAATAGCCGAGCCCGGTCATGGTCTCCTCGACCCTGTCGGGGAGCAGCGGCGTGCAGCTCGTGCCGTAGCGGTCGCCGATCACGATGTCGGGCCGGCGCGGCTCGTCCCTGGAGACGCCGACCGACGGCATCGAGTGGCAGTCGACCAGCACCACGGTGCCGAACATCTGGTGCACCTTGTTGATCAGCCGGCGCAGTGCGCGATGATAGGGCTTGTACAGCGTCTCGATCCGTCCCAGCGCATCGTCGACCAGGATGCGGTCGCGATAGATCTCCTGGCCGTCGCCGACCACGCGCGGAATGGTGCCGAGGCCGCCCGCGACCCGCATCGAGCGGGTGTTGGCGAAGCTCGGCAGGCGGCCGGTGAACATGCGGGGATCGAGCTCATAGGGCTCGCGATTGACGTCGACATAGGAGCGGGGAAAGTTGACCCGCACCGTTGGAAAGCCGCGCGCGCTCAAATGGCCGGTCAGCTCGTCCATGAAGGAATCTTCGGACCGCCTGAGCTGTGGAAGGTCGATCCGCGAGGCCGCCAGGAATTCGTCCGGATAGGTCGAGCCGGAATGGGGCGAGTTGAAGATGACAGGCGCGCGCCATTCGGCGGGCTCGAAGATTTCGAACGCTGGCGACACCTCGCCGTCAAACCGGGTCATCTTCTCAGGCTTCGTCCCTTCGCGCCGCGCGATCCGGCATGAACCCGGATCGAATGATTCGGCCGGTCGAGCGGCTCTTATGTGTCGTCATTGTCCGGAATCGCAACCATTCTGCCAAGCGAAAAGATGTGATCGGCCCCTGGAACAGGTCTTAACCGTGCGGACAGGCAAGCGGGGACGGCTTGGTGCGGCTCGATTGATTCGGAGCCCGTTCGGGTCCACAAGGGACCGGCAGCGCGAGCCGGCTTGGGGTTAAGATTTTCACCCCAAATTTACCCTCTGTCGGGCTTAGTAACCTCTGCTGATATCCTCTGGGGATTCGACGTTTCCTGCCATGCCAAAGATCCTGCTCGCCGAAGACGACAACGATATGCGCCGTTTCCTGGTCAAGGCGCTGGAAAACGCCGGTTTTCAGGTCTCGTCCCACGACAACGGCATGGCCGCCTATCAGCGGTTGCGGGAAGAGCCGTTCGAGATGCTGCTGACCGACATCGTGATGCCGGAAATGGACGGCATCGAGCTCGCCCGCCGGGCCTCGGAACTCGACCCCGACATCAAGATCATGTTCATCACCGGCTTCGCCGCGGTCGCCCTGAACTCGGATTCGGACGCCCCCAAGAACGCCAAGGTGCTGTCCAAGCCCGTGCATCTGCGCGAATTGGTCAGCGAAGTGAACAAGATGCTGGCGGCCTAAATCGGCCTCCTTCCGTCCTTGCGCAGGGTCCCCTGAGCCGTTATAGGGACCCCACCCGACGTAAGTGGACTATTAGGGCACGTAGCTCAGCGGGAGAGCACTACCTTGACATGGTAGGGGTCACAGGTTCGATCCCTGTCGTGCCCACCACGCTTCGCCAAAAGGCTTCGCGTGGCACAGCCACGCCCAATGATGGCGAAGCGTGTCCGGCGAAGCTCGCAGAGCGAAGACGGACTGCATCCTCCTCTGCCCTGGAACGCGTCCGCCCACTCCGGCATTGTTCCGGCATGCCCAAGCGGCTCACAAAGACCTCCGCAAAATCCTTCAAACGCGGCGACCACGTCAGCTGGAATTCCGAGGCCGGCCGGGTGCGCGGCCATGTCCTGCGCGTCCACACCAGGGATGTCGACTACAAGGGCTACACGCACCACGCCTCGCCTGATGATCCGCAATACGAAATCAAGAGCGACAAGACCGACCACGTCGCCCTGCACAAGGGCCGGGCGCTGCGACTGCTGCGGACCTGAGTCCGCAGCCCGGATGCCGCATCCCTCTACTTCAGTTCCGTATTCGCGATCGGCATGATCGAGGCAACCGACCAGCCGTCCGCATCCCGGACGTAGGTCTGGCTGATCAGGAACGTGTTCTGCTGCGGTGGCTTGCCCGGCAGGGCGCGCGTGAACACGATCGGCACGAGGACCTGCATGACCTCGCTCGAGATCACGGCGACGTGGAATTTCGACATGTCGGGTTCGAGGTGCCAGGTGCCCTCGTAATAGGTTTTGAAGCGGTCGGCGACGGCATCGCGTCCCCGCGTCTCGATGTTCCGCGCAAACAGCAGCGTCGCCGGCGAATTCCAGAGCAGGGCTTTCACATCGTCCGCGTTGTGCGCATTCTGCGCGGTAATGAACCTCTCGAAGATGGCGCGTGCCTCGGCTTCGTTTGCCGCGGCCAGTGCGGGTGCGGCCGGCCAGTACGCCGCCGCGAGAAACAGCGCTGCGGCGATGGCCGCAAGACGGCGACGTCGCACCGAAGGCCGTGGCCTGGCGTTATCCTGAGACATCTCGGGTCGGATCATGTTCACCTCTCGTCATTTGCCGTCGGCATTTGAATGGTGACCGTCATACCATCCATGGACGCGGTGACGTTTCAGGAACGCACGATCGGCGGCCGTCGTGACCTCACGGACGCGTGGGCCTTCGGTGCAACGGGCAAACGCTCGCCGCCGGCATCAAGCTGCGCTATCATCCCGCGCCTTCGTAGCCCGGATGGAGCGAAGCGCAATCCGGGGCAAGTGCATCCTGGCGACCGCGCTGTCCCGGATTACGCTTACGCTCCATCCGGGCTACGCCCCATCATCCCGTGACGCGAGCCCGCCCATGACCGTGTCCGTCATCGAACAGGCCAAGATCCAGGCCCAGGTGCTGGTGCCGCTGGTCAAGGCACTGCAGGCCGAGCTTGGCGCGGCGCGCGCCAACGCGATCGTGCGCAAGGCGCTCGGCGATCTCTATCGCGGCTTTGGCGAGGAGTTCTGGCAGGCGAAGAACGAGGCCGATCTCGGCAAGGCCGTGTCCTCGGCCTTCAGGACCTATGCCCGTGACGACGCGCTCGCCTATGACGTGATCGAGCAGACACCGGACTCCTTCGCGTTCGACGTGAAGCGCTGCGCCTATGCCGAGTTCTACAAGGCGCTCGGCGAGCCCGAGCTCGGCTTTCTCCTGGTCTGCACCGCGGACTTCGCGACCGCGGAAGGGTTTGGCCCCGACGTCAGGCTCGCGCGCACGCAGACGATCATGCAGGGCGCCGACCATTGCGATTTCCGCTACCGGCGCGATAGCGGCGGCGCGCCATGAAGGGAATGTCGATGATCCGGACCATCTGCCTTGCCATAACGATGTCGGCGCTGCTTGCCCCGCGCGCCGACGCTGGGATCATCGACTGGCAGGCCGAGCTCCAGCGCTGCCGCGAGCTGCGCCAGACCGTGGCGCCGCTGCTTCAGGCCGGCGAGGGGATATCCGCCGTCGGCCGCTCCAACCGATCCGTCCGCCGCTGCATCTGGGTCCAGCGCATGGCGGTACGGAAGAAGATCCCGGGCGCGGAGACTTGGTAGCCTCGCGGGTAGGCGGCGATGTGTTCAAGTCCATATCCGTCACCCTGAGGTGGCCGCTTCTTCAGCGGCCCTCGAAGGGCGACGGCCCCGCTATGTCCGGGCCGTTCATCCTTCGAGGCTCTCGGCGCGATGCTGAGCATCGCGCCACTCGCGCCTCCAGCGACAACCGCTTAGCGGTTGCGCGGGGATGACGGGCTCGAAACATTGCGCCCGAGCAGCAACTCCTTCAGCCCGGTCGGATAGAGCTGTGGCCCGCCATCCACGTCGAGCTCAGCAAGATCGAACCAGCGCGCGACGATCTCTTCGCCATTGTCCTCGCGGAAATCGATGCGGTCCCGGCCGGCGAATGCGCCCTCTGGAAACGCGACCTCGGCGATGAACATCACCTCGTGCCCGGTCGATCCCTCGTGCACGAAAATGTTCTCCAGCATCAACGGCTCGCTTGTGATGCTGATGTCGATGCCGAGCTCTTCGTTGAATTCACGCACGAGAGCGGCCTGCCAGCTTTCGCCGAACTCGATCTCGCCGCCGAGCGGGCGCACGCCCTTGATCCGCCCCGCATCGTCGCGCACCTCGGCCGCAAGCAGCCGCCCGTCCCGCCAGTGCAGGCCGATCGCGACGACGCGGATGCGGGGATGTGGACGCCATGTGGTCATGGGGGGATCGTTATCGCGCGCGCCGCCGCTGCGCAACGGCGTGCGAAAGCCTCGCAGTCTTGATCCGGGACTCACCGCCTGTCATTGTCCGGTCATCCGCAAAGATGAAAGAAGGCGAGATGAGCAGTGTGAACAAGCCCGGCGGCAACTATTTGCCGGTGATCATCCATGGCGGGATTGCGTATGTCAGCGGTCAGCTGCCGCGTCGCGGCGAAGACCTGCTGTATGCGGGCAAGGTCGGCGCGGGCGTCGATATCGCGGCCGCACAGGAAGCCGCGGCCCTTTGCGCCGATCTCTGTGTTGCCGCCATCAACCACGCAACGGGCGGAGAGGACAGGATCGTCCAGGTCCTGCAGCTCGTGGGATACGTCGCCTCGGCGCCCGGATTTGCCCAGCAGTCGCAAGTCATGAACGGTGCCTCCGACCGGCTGATCGAACGCCTCGGCGATCGCGGTCGTCACACGCGGACGTCCGTCGGCGTCGCCGAGCTGCCGCGCGGGGCTCCCGTCGAGCTGAGCATGATTGCCGCCGTCCGCTCGTAGGCCCGTCGATCGGTGATCGACGCCGCGACCGGCGGCCTCACGCGACGAGATATTTCTTCACCGCGGCCTCGTCCCACGCGATTCCGTTGCCCGGCTCTTCGCCCGGCAGCGCATAGCCGTCCTTGATCTGCAGCCGCGTCGACAGCACCGCGTCGGCCCAGTCGACATATTCCAGCCAGTGCGCGGTCGGCGTCACGCAGAGCAGATGCGCGCTGACCTCCGAGAACAGGTGCGTCGACATCTCGATCCCTGCGGCATGTGCCAGCGCGGCGGCACGGAGCCAGCCGGTGACGCCGCCGATGCGCTGCACGTCGGGCATCACATAGTCGCAGGCCTCCGCGGACAATGCGGATTGCATGGAGAACGCGCTGTCGAAATTCTCGCCGATCTGGACTGGCGTCCCCAGCGCATCGGCGAAGCGGGCGCAGCCGGCGTAGTCGTCGTGACGGATCGGCTCCTCGATCCAGCTCAGGCCCTCGTCGTCGAGCATCTCGCCGCGGCGGATCGCCTCGGTGACGGTGAGCGCCTGGTTGTAGTCGCACATCAGCGTCACGTCGTCTCCGACCGCCTTGCGCACCGCGCGCACGACGGCGAGATCGTCCCGCGCATCGCTGCGGCCGACGCGGATCTTCGCGGCGTGAAAACCCTCGGCCAGCAGCTTGTGGGCCTCCTCCACCGCGGCGCCCGCGGGCATGATGCCGAGCCCTTTCGAATTGTAGGCCCTGACCGGCTTCGGCGCGCCGCCGAGCAGCCGCGCCAGCGGCAGGCCTCTGCTGCGCGCCAGCGCATCCCACGCCGCCATGTCGATGCCGGATTGCGCCAGCCGCTGCAGGCCGGCGAGCCCAAGCAGGGTGAAGCGCTGGCTCAGCTTGCGCTCGATCTCGAACGGCAGGAGCTCATCGCTGGCGATGAGCTCCGACATCTCCGTGACCATCGCGGTTAGCGGCTTCAATGCCGAAGGCGTGATCGAGAACAGATAGGCGTGCCCCACCGCGCCCTGGTCGGTCTCGCAGTCGATCAGCACCAGCGGCGCCTTTGCCACGGCCCCGGTCGAGGTTTTCAGCGGCAGGTTCATCGGCACGATCACGGGGCGCGCGTTGAAGCGCTTGATGCGGACGGTCTCGGTCATTCGGAGGGGCTCCCGGCGGAGTGAATGCAGGTTCATGCCGATCTTAGACGATTGCGATGAAACGAAAAGCCGCCTGCCGCGACCACCATAAATGGGGGTTGCGCGGACCCGGGTTTATTGGCTCTGTGCCGCCGCAGGCTGTGCCGCAAATCCCGGTGATTTGCGACAAGATTGCACACAACGGAGCCAGAGAGTGAAACAAGAGATCTCCGAAGAACAGCGCAAGAGCGGCCTCCTGACCGGCGCTGCGATCGCCTTCCTCCTGCTCGCCCTGCCGCTGGCGGTGTGGCTGGACCTGACCGAGCTCTCCAAGACCGCGCTACGCCGCCAGGCGATCGATCTGAACTCGGTGATCACGAGCGTGCGCAGCTATTACGCGTCGAACGTCGTCGGGCGCATCCTCGCCAACCCCAACGGCACGACCAGGGTCGTGCACAATTACGAGTCGGTTCCCGGCGCGATCCCGATCCCGGCCACGCTGTCGCTCGAGCTCGGCCGGGTGATCGGCGCGCAGCAGGAGAACATCACCTACCGTTTCGTCTCGGACGTCCCGTTCCAGAACCGCGCGCCGCACCAGCTCGACAAGTTCGAGAAGGACGCGCTGGACGCGCTGCGCAGGGATCCCGAGCAGAAGATCGTGGAGACCGAGACCTCGCTGTTCAACGACAAGGTCCGCCTCGTCGCGCCGGTGACCATGGGCCCGGCCTGCGTGAGCTGCCATAACAGCCACCCCGAGAGCCCGAAGAAGGACTGGAAGGTCGGCGATGTCAGAGGCATCCAGGAGGTGATCATCGCCCAGCCGATCGCCGCCAACATCTTCTCGTTCAAGTTCCTGCTGGCCTATTTCCTGATCGCCGCCGGCAGCGGCCTGTCGTTCCTCTCGCTGCAGCGCCGCCAGGCGCGCCGCATCAAGGGCATGAACAAGGAGCTCGAATCCGCCAACGACTTCCTGGCCTCGCTGTCGATGAAGATCTCGCGCTACATCCCGCCGCAGGTCTACAAGAGCATCTTCTCCGGCCAGAAGGACGTCACCATCCACACCGAACGCAAGAAGCTCACCATCTTCTTCTCCGACATCCAGAATTTCACCGCGACCGCCGAGCGGCTGCAGCCGGAGCAGCTGACCCAGCTCCTCAACGAGTACTTCACCGAGATGTCGGCGATCGCTCTCGAATATGGCGGGACCGTCGACAAGTTCATCGGCGATGCCATGCTGATCTTCTTCGGCGATCCCGAGACCAGGGGCGACCGCGCGGACGCGCAGGCCTGCCTGCAGATGGCCTGGCGCATGCAGCAGCGCCTTGCCGAACTCAATGCGAAGTGGCGGGCGTCCGGCATCGAGCAGCCGTTCCGCTCGCGCATGGGCATCAATTCCGGCTATTGCAATGTCGGCAATTTCGGCAGCAGCGACCGCATGGACTACACCATCATCGGTGCCGAGGCGAACCTTGCCGCGCGCCTGCAATCGATCGCCGAGCCCGGCGGCATCGTGCTGAGCTACGAGACCTTTGCCCTCGTCAGCGACATCGTCCGCGCCCACGCGCTGCCGGCGATCACGATGAAGGGCATCAGCCGCGAGGTCATTCCCTATTCGGTGGACGCGCTGAACGACGCCGCCGCGGAAAAGAGTGGCATCATCACCGAGCGCGCACCGGGGCTCGAGCTCTATCTCGACCCGGCCGTGGTGAAATCCGGCGACGCCGCCCGCGTCCGCACGCTGCTGGAGAACGCCCTGGCCTCGCTCAAGCCGGCGTGAGGGGGGTGATTGAGCCCGGATGTCGCCAACGGACCGGTGCGCTCCCTCTCCCGCTTGCGGGAGAGGGTAGGGGTGAGGGCTCCTTCCTCTTGGGGGATCTCGATTGCGGATGCACCCTCTCCCCGACCCTCCCCCGCAAGCGGGGGAGGGAGCGCACCTTCTTCGCGGTACAGGTGTGAAGCCTAACTCACCTTGCCGCACCTTCCGTGAACGCCGTCTCGATCACCTCGCCGAAGGGCTGCCAGGAACGGCCGTCGAACTGGACCAGTCGCATCTGCCGGATCGGCAGATAGCGCTCCGGCGAGGTGCTCATCCTGATATTGGGCAACGCGACGGACGGCTGATAACTCTTCAGCGAAGCGGCCTGGTGCATGATGTTGTCGCGCGAGAAATCGTCGCCGCACTGCTTCAGCACCTGCGTCAGCGCCTCGGCCGCGGCATAGCCGTAGAGCGCGGCGCTGTTGTTGGTGCTTTCGACGTGGTGGTACTTGTCCATGAAGGCGAACCATTCCTTCATGGCGGGGTCGTCCTTCCATGCGGGATCGCTCGGGTCCTTCAGGAAGGCCGCCGAGACCACGCCGGCCGAATTTTCCAGTCCCGCGGGCGCCATTGCATTGGCGATCGAGGCGGAGGCATCGTTCACGATGAAGACCGGACGCCATTTGAGCGACGCCGCCAGCTTGATCACCTTGGCGGCCGTCGACGGCACGCCGAGGAAGATGAAGACGTCGGCGCCGGTGCGCTTGAGGATCGAGACATGCCCGTCGAGATGCTCGTCCGTCATGTCGAAGGCGATGTCGACGAGGACTTGACGGTTGAGATCGCCGAGACCTTCCTGGATACCCTTATAGAGCAGGCGGCCGAACTGGTCGTTCTGCCACAGCACGACGATCTTCTTCTTCGGGTAGTAGGCCTGGATGTAGTTGGCGTAGATGCGCCCCTCCGACCGGAACGACGGCTGCCAGCCCATGGTCCAGGGAAACGCCTTGGCCTGGCTCAGGTCCTCGTCGCCGGAGGCGACGAACAGCTGCGGGATTTTCCTCTCGTTCAGATACCAGCGCGTGGCAATATTGCCGGGCGTGCCGAACGAGCCGAACATCAAATGCACGTCGTCCTTCTCGACGAGGCCGCGTGTCAGCTCCAGCGCGCTTGCCGGATCGGAATTGTCGTCGCGGGTGATGAAGCGGATCTTGCGGCCGTTGATGCCGCCGCGCGCGTTGACCATGTCGAAATAGGCGGCCTCCGCCTGGCCGATCGCGCCGAATTCCGACAGCGGGCCCGAATACGGCATGACATTGCCGATGCGGATCTCTTTGTCGCTTGCCGGTTGCTCGGAGTGCTGCTGCTGCGACATCGCGCCGAGCGAGGCGGCGGCGGCAATCGAGACGAACAATAGTCTGCCGGTGACGCGCATGCTCGACACCTTGTCGTTGGCCCCCAACGAGGTCGGCTCATTCCGCACCCAGGCGAGTTGATTTAGGTCAAGCGTTTGGCAAAGCTGTGGCCGGCTGCGACAGCCGGGGATGAAACGGCAGGCGTGCTGACAGGCTGCTACGGCCGCCGCGCGCGCGGTTCGCGCAGCCCGCGCCAGCGGGTGGGGGCAACGCCGCTCCAGCGCTCGAAGGCCCGGCTGAAATGGGCGGGGTCGTCATAGCCGAGCATGGACGCAATGTCGCCGATCGATCGGTCAGTCTGGCACAACAGCCGCACCGCCCGGCGCTGCAGCGCGTTTCGCAGCAGGTCGCTGTAGCTCAGGCCCAATTCGCCGAGCCTGCGTTGCAACGTTCGTCTTGCAAGTCCCGACCGGCTTCCGATGCGTGAAAGGGTGGGACGCCGGTCGAGCAGCTCCAATTCGATCAGGACGGACAGACGGCCCGGCAGGTCTTCCGGATCCGGCAGGTCAAAAATGCGCCCGAGCTCGCTTGCGCTCAGCCCATCCTCCTGTTCGAGATCCGGATTGACCGATGTCAGCAGCCGCCGGTCGAAAACGATCGCGCTGGCGGCGTTGCCGATAGCCGTATCGGTCCCCATCAATTCGCCGACCGGACATCGCAGCCGGCTTGGGAGATCCGCAAGGACGATCCGGTCCGGCAGCCAGCAGGCGCCGGCGAAATGCCTGACGACGGCGATCATGTACCAGATCGCGAGCATCTCGTTCTGCTGGCGCCCGTCGCGCGCGGGGTCCGCCAGTTCATACGACCAGTGAATGTCGTTGTCGTAACGACGGACGACCAGCTGCGTGGCGTTCTGCAGCATGTGCGGCAGGCTGGTTCCGGCGCGCTGGATCGCCTCGAGCAAGGTCGGAGCCTGGGCCACCCACCTGCCGAAGACTCCGAGGCCCGACATCGAGGTCTGGCGACCGAGCCGGGCCGCAAAGACTTCGTCGTGCAATTCCCGCGACGTCACCATCAACAGCCGGAAATGATCGCGCAGCGGCAGCAGCGCGTCGGGTGATTCCAGCAAGGCGAGGGGAAGATCGGCGCGGCGAAACACCCGCTCGATCGATCCTCCGGCCGCGGTCACGACCCCGGCGATCGGGCCGAGCGTGCTCGCGCGTGTGTAACCGGTCTGGTGCATCTGCCCTCACGCGCCAAACCGGCGGCCAGATCGGCACGTCATGGCAGGCTGAATTCGGTGCGAAAGCATAGCATCCGGATTCCCGGGGACTACGGCCAAACGCCCGTGTCGAACCGGGGCAGGGAGGAATGCATGTGCTTTGCTTGTCTTGGCTTCTCGTCGCCGGCCGGGAAAATTTCCCGGCGCGATGTCATGTTGCGTGCGTCGGCGCTCGGTTTGGCGCTGCCCTTTGCCGGTCCGGCATTGCAGACGGCGCGCGCGGCAGAGCAGAGCGCGCCGGCGGATCCGGTGAGCGGCATCAAGGACATCATCGCGAAGGCGAATTCACCGGAGCTGGTTGCCTACAAGACGTTCGAGATCAACGGCACCGATCTGCCCTGGACCGATCTCGATCTCGACGCGACACGGGGCCAGCAGGTGACGTTCCTGCTCGGCGGTCGCATGTGGCTGTCGCGCGAGCACGATCTCTGGTTCGGCCCCGGCCTGATCTTCCACGCGCGCTCGCGCGGGCAACGGCCGATTTACAATCCGATGCTGGATACGGGAACGATGACGGCCTCCCACGATGGCCGCATCGAGGTCGCGCGTTCGGCTGCGGAATGGGCCAACGAGGATGGTGCCCTCGCTACGCCGCAAGACATCTACAAGAAGGCGGATGTGAAGATCACGGGGATCGCGCTGCTGTGGCGCGGGGACGCCGCGGCGGGCGTCAAGAGTCTGCTGGCGCATGGCGATGTCGGCGGTCTGCTCAAATCCGAGTTGGCGCGCATCGGGCGTGGCGGCAAGCTGCCGCCGGGCTGGTCGAACCTGCTCGGCTTTGGCGGCGGGCAGGAAGTCTTCAGCCAGGACGCCGGCGGCGAGATCGTTTGCGACATCACGGGCCATGTCAGCATCATCGAGCGGCCGCTGCCGCTGCCTTTGGCCTCTCGTCCGCGCCTCGCATGGCGCTGGAAGATCGATCAATTGCCCTCCGTCGTCGCGGAGGATCAGGCAGCGACCCACGACTATCTCTCGATCGGCGTGAAGTTCGAGGACGGGCAGGACCTGACCTATGTCTGGAGCGAATATTTGCCTGAAGGCAAGGTCTTCCGGTGCCCGCTGCCGGCCTGGAATGCGATCGAGACGCATATGATCGTCCGTTCCGGAAATGCCGGGCTCGGCAGCTGGCAGGCGCACGAACGCGACGTCGCCGCGGACTACGCCGCCCATATCGGCGGATCGGCGAAGGCCATCTCGAAAATCTGGCTGCTGGCCGTGGCCCCGTTCCAGCGCCGCCACGGCGCGTGTCGCTACGCCGATATCAAGATCACCACCGGCGACAATGCCGTGCACAAGGTGTAGTGCGCGAGGAGAGCAATGCTTCGGTATCGGTAGTGGGCTCCCTCTCCCGCTTGCGTGGGAGGGTTGGGGTGGGGTGCTTCCGCCTCGGGATTGCTAGCAACTGCAGAAATTATCCCAGCGCGGTGAGAGCCCTCACCCGCCGCGCGTCGGCCTCGCCCGCAAGCGGGAGAGGCGGGGCAAGCTCGCGAGCGGTCCTCGTGAAATCCACATGTGATAGCCCTGTCTTTGTGGGGAGGGCGGGGGAGAGGGGTAGCCCAGCAAATGGTGTGAGCTCGTCGTCGTGCCGCACCGCTACGGCAGCCCGCGCGCCTCGAGCTGGTGCACCAGCAGCAGCGTCGGCTCGGCGAGGCTGTCGCCGGAGCCATCCAGGCCAAACGCAGCGGCGATGCCGTCGCGGTTGCGCAGCATCGCACTGCGCGGGCAGTGGCCGGCGCCGCAGAGCGTCTTCTTCAGCGTCTCGCCCTGGGCCACGACACCGGCGGTATCGTCCGCCGCCCAGGCCAGCACGATCGGCACGTCGACATTGAGAATGCCGGGGAAGACCGACCGGTTGTCGTACTGGGTTGCGTCCGTGCCGAGATAAGCCTTCTCGCTGTCGCTTGCGTCCTTGCCCACGCGATAGAAGCCCGACACCAGAACGACGCCGGCGACGTCGGCGCGGTCGGTCTGCAGCTCGGGATGCGCCAGCAGCGTGGCGAGGTGGAAGGCGCCGGCGCCGTAGCCGACCGCGACGATCTCGCGGGCATCGCCATTGAACAGGTCGATATTGCCGTGGATCCAGGATAGCGCCGCCGCCACGTCGGTCGCCCCCATCGGCCAGGTCGCCGACGGTGCCAGCCGATAATTGACGCGGACCCCGATCATGTCGTTGCGCGCGGCAAAGCACATCGCCTGGTCCTGGATCTGGCGCGACAGCTCCGGCGCGGCGCGGTCGCCGGTGAAGGTGTCGCCGGTCACGAACAGCAGCACCGGCCGCGGCGTGTCCGCCTTGGTCGCGCTGGTGGCGACATCGAGCACATTGGCTTCGCTCTCGCCGTAACGCAGGCCGCGCGAGAAGCTGACCTGCTCGCACAGCCGCGCGGTGCCGCCGGCCGTGGTGTCGGAATCGGTGAGGCCGATCCGAACCAGATCGGACGGCGCGGTCAGCCGCGCCGGCACCGGACCATGCGCGGAGGCTGCGGTGACGGTCAGAACAAGGAAAAATGCGAGGTAATTCTTCATGATAAGTGCCGGGCAATGCGTGCCCGATATTGGCGCACGGGTTTGGCCTGTCTTCTCAATTCGCCATATTAGTTGCTGGTGTTGGGGCGATTTCACGGCACTCGCGGCCGGTGCGTCGTTCCCGCGTCAATTCCCCGGCTGGAACGTGCAATCGGCCCCGCTGCCGTCCTTGCGCCTGATCGCATTGGGATCGATCGTGCAGCTCAGCTTGGAAAGGCTCTCGAAATTCGAGCCCGCGGCGCCGTCGGGCGGCACGCCCGCCAGCGCTTCGGTGGCGAAGATCTCGTTGGCGGTGGACCCGTTCACCGTCTTCACCTTCTTGCCGAACGTCACCTCGCAATTGCGAATGGTGATGTCGACATTGCCGGTGCGGCAGACGATCCGGTCCGCGGTCACCACGATGGCCTTCTTGTAGGGAACGTCGGCATTTGCGGCGAACAGCATCGCCACCGCCTTCTTCTCGGGCCCGGTGAGATCAGGCGACAGCGGCGCGATCACGCCCGCGAGCGCCAGCGCGGTCGCGCCCGAGACCTTTGCGGGCGTGCCGGCGGCGGCGAGGGGGCATGTGCCCGCGAGAACGAGGGCGCAGGCGAGGATCGCTTGACCGGGCTTCATGCCGCTCCCCCCAGCTTCACGCGGCTTTCTTGCGCTTGGCCATCTTCTTCGCGGTCTTCTTGACGGTTTTCTTGGCCGCCTTCTTGGCCTTCTTCGCCGCCTTCTGGGCCGCGAGATAGGCCTCGACCTTCTTGGAGGAGTGGCCGGCCGCTGCGACCGCGGCCTTCAGCTTGGCCGGGGTGATCTTGAACTTCTTCGACCAGTAGCGGACCTCATAGGCCTCGCCGAGCGCGATCCGGCTCTTGTCGGCGGCACGGTGCTTCTGGAGCTTGATGTATTCCTCGACCTTCCTGGCGGAGTGGCCGACCTTCTTGACGGCGTATTTCAGCTTGGCCGGCGTCACCTTGAACTTCTTGGACCAGTAGGCGACTTCGTATTTCTCGGTGAGCGCGATCAGCGCGCGGTCAGCTCCGCCCCGCTTCGCCTTGTTGTCGGCCATGCTTCCCTCCTGCCGTGGACTGCTTGCAGTCTAGCATGCAACCGGATTTGGAAGGCAAGACGCGCACTTTGCTCCGGTTGCGCGGAGCGGCCGTTTTGCACCGGTGAGTCAAGCCGTTGCGTCACGCCGCCTCGCCCTATGCCGGACTGCGGCCTCTACTGTGCATGGGGTTGTTTTCGCAGTTTTTGTTTGGGAGGGGCTGTCACGTCAGCTTCATCGTCCGGAAGGTGATGGAGCAGCGCCGTGCCTCGACCGGCGGGATGCTGTGCTCCCACTCCGATCGCGCCTCGCCGTCCATCATGTAGAGCGAGCGCGGCAGGGCCTCGAGCGTGTGGCGTTCCCACTTGGTGCCGCTGCGCCGGCGGAAACGGAATTTGCAGGGAGAGCCGAGCGACAGGCCGAGCACCTTGTCGAAATGCGGCTTGTCGCGGTGCCAGCCGATGCCGACGCCAGCGTCGTATTCGGTGCACAGCACCTGCCGCACGCTGCCCTCGGCGAGCCCTGCCCATGCCTCGACCTGCCGTGCGACCGGCTGCACCCACACGGGGATCGGCTCGGCCTCGGTGAGCCGCTGCAGCGTGTAGTCATAGCGGTAGCCGAAGGAGGCCACCCGGCGGTTGCCCTCGAAGGCGCCGAACTCAAAGCGCTGGAGCGGCAATGCTGCGATGCGGCCGATCAGATCGTGCTCGGTGGCGGCGTCGATAAAATTGTCGGTATGGCGAAGTCCGGCCGGGCCTGCGTCCGGCTCGGCGAACAAACCAAGCTGCGTCATTCCTCGCATTTCCGTGATGGAACCTAATGGCGTCTCAAGCGACTTATCTATGACGCGGGAAGAAATGTGCGAGGCTGTCATGGCAGAGAAGCATACCGCCGATCCGGCAGAGATCATGCGGGCGACCGGTCATCCTGAGCTGGAATACGCCGCCGGCTGGACCATCGCCGGTCTCGTCACCATCGGCACCATCGTCGCCGCCTGGGTGTTTGCGATCTAGGCTACCGGAAACTGCAGCTCGAAGGCCGCGCCGGCATCGGTCGGCTTGAGCCTGATCGAGCCGCCATGGCTCGCCATCACCGCGCGCGCAATCGCCAAGCCCATCCCGGTACCACCCTGGTCGCGGCGGGTCGTGAAGAAGGCATCGAAAATCCTGTCGCGGTTCGGCGCCGAGATCGGCTCGCCGTCATTGCTGACCGTCACGAGCAGCGTCGTCCGCTCGTCGACCGCCTCCAGCCTGATCGTCCCGGCCTTGTGCCGCATAGCGTTATCAGCGAGGTGCGACAGCACGATCAGCGCCTTCTCCGAGGACATGCCGATGGTCCGGTCGAGGCTGCCGCTGGCTTCGATCGCGCTTGCCGGAAACCGGCTCCTGAGATCGGCGATGACCGGCGCAAGCTCGGTGCGCTCGTTCTGCGGCAGGCTCTCGGCGCGGGCGAGCTCGCGCAGCCGCTGCGCCATCGCCTCCAGCCGCTGGGTATCGGACAGGATGTTGCCGATGAACGTAGTCTGCTCGGCCGGGGTCAGGCTGCCGGCCTTGCCCTGCACTGAATCCTGCAACAGCTCGGCCGCGCCCTTGATCGAGGTCAGCGGCGATTTCAGCTCGTGGGTGAGGTGGGCCGAGAACGTCGCGATATAGTCGGAGCGCCGCGCCAGCTGCTCGGCCATGCCGAGGAAGCTGTGCGAGAGCTGCGCGAACTCCCGCG
Source organism: Bradyrhizobium sp. KB893862 SZCCT0404 (assembly GCF_018130885.1). NCBI lineage: Bacteria > Pseudomonadati > Pseudomonadota > Alphaproteobacteria > Hyphomicrobiales > Nitrobacteraceae > Bradyrhizobium > Bradyrhizobium sp. KB893862 SZCCT0404. Next base: position 209,566 of record NZ_JAFCLT010000009.1, on the reverse strand, counting down.
TGCCGTAGTGCCGGAGCGGCCGGAAAGCCTCGCGGTCGCCGCGACCGATCCGCGCGGCGCGGTCGATCAGCTCGCGCATCGGCCGCGTGATGGTGCGCGAGAACACGAGGCCGATCGCGATGGTGCCGAGGATGACGGCGAGCCCGGCCAGCACGAACTTGCCGCGCTCCTGATAGAGATGGTCGAAGATATTGCTCGGCGTCCGCGTCGTGTAGATCACCCCCGCAACGCGGTTATTGACGATGACGGGCATCGCCGAGAACACGTGCACGCCGAGGCCGCGGCTGAAGGAATAGATCGGCGGCGGCGGCTTGTCCGGAACGCGGTTGCGCAGGGTCGCGCGGTACTGCCCGTGCAGCGCGTCCGATACTTCCTCGATATGGGCGAGCGACTGCCCGACCTCCTGCCGCCCGGCGATCACCACGCCCTGCGGATCGAGGATGCGAAAGCCCGCCAGCGTCACCTTCTGGGTCTCGCGGATGATCGGCGTCAGCCTTGCGCCGATCTCGACATAGGCGGCCTGCGCGGCTTGCGGCGCCGGCAGCGCATCGGGCCGCCGTCGCAGCAGGTCGTTGGCGGTGAGGTCGAGCGCGGGGCGGATCGGGGTGACCTGGTCGCCCGGATCGGGCAGCACGTTCGGCGGCACCTCGGCGCCGAGCGTGAGGCCGCCGTCGAGCCTTGCCGTGACCTCCTGCGCATAGATCGTCGCCAGCACGCGGCTCTGCGCGATCAGCTCGGCCTGGGTCTGGCGGATCAGCTGGTTGTCGTACAGGCGGAAGAAGAACAGGCCGACCAGCGGCAGCACGCCGACGGTCGCCAGCACCGTGAAGATCACGAGGGTCAGCGACGGCCGCCATTTGTCGGGCGCCGCGCTCATGCTTCCTTCTCGCAGCGGCCGAGCTTGAAGCCGACGCCGTGGATGGTCTCGATCACGTTCTCGCAATTCAGCGCGGCCAGCTTGGCGCGGATGTTGCGGATGTGACTGTCGATGGTGCGGTCGGAGACCTGGATGTTGAGCTGATAGGCCGCCCGCATCAGCTGCTCGCGGTTGAACACCGAGGTCGGCCGGGTCAGGAACGCGCGCAGGATGCCGAACTCGATCGCGGTCAGCTTCAGCGGCGTGCCGGCGAAGGTCGCGACATGCTGTTCGGGATCGATCAAGAGACCGCCTTGCACCAGCGCGGCGGGCCCGGCCTTGGCCTCGCCGTTGCGCGGGCTGAGGCGGCGCAGGATGACATTGACCCGCGCCACCAGCTCGCGCGGGCTGAACGGCTTTGTGACGTAATCGTCGCCGCCGATCTCGAGGCCCAGGATACGGTCGATCTCCTCGTCGCGCGCCGACAGGAACAGGATCGGCACGTCCGAACCCTTGCGGATCTCGCGGCAGACGTCGAGGCCGTCGAACTCGGGCATGCCGATGTCGAGCACGATCAGGTCGGGCTTGTCGGCGGCAAAGCGGAGCAGCGCCTCCTTACCGTCGCGGGCCTCGATCACGTCCATGCCGGCCTTCTTCAGGGCGACGCGGATGACCTCGCGGATGTGGCCTTCGTCGTCGACGATGAGAATGCGATGCGCCAAAAGAGTCTCCGCTCACCCCGCCGGCTGATTGCCGGGCTGGCCCTTGGCCTGTGCGTCCAGCCGGCGCTGCAGCCGCCAGCTCCGAAAGCCCCAGGCACGCCACGCCAGGTCCTGCCTCTGACTTTCTACAAGCCGGTCTCGGCGTCCCGCAAGACAGTAATCGCCGCCGCGAAGCGCGATGATCTTGTCGATCGCAGGCAGTGCCTGCGGGCCCAAGGTGAGGAGGTAGTTGGCATCGATCTTCACGCCCGTGCCCCCTGTCTCGCTGCTGTGGCTCAGATTGTAGTCGGCAATGAATGCATCGAAGTTCACCAGCGCGGAACCATAGAGCACGATCGTTAACGCGATCAGGTTGGCACAGACGAGCCACCGGTTGGACCGGTCGAGCGCGATGCGCGCGACGATCAGGATCAGTCCCAGCGCCACCAGTCCCATCCAGATGAAGGCCGCGATGCGCCAATAGGTCAGCATGTAGACGCCGACATAGAGGTCGAGCCGGAGGATGGACGAGGCAACGAGCAGCACGTTCTGCCCGACCCAGAGATAGACCAGCGGCCGGATCACCCTGGATTTCCCGGCCGGGCCGCCGGGGCGCATCGCGACCAGCACGAAGGCGGCAGCGAGCAGGGCCGTCGCGATCAGCGGATAGGCGCCGCGATGGGCGTACCACGCATAGGTCACATTGTCGGGCAGCGCCACGTGGCCCCAGAGATAGATGCCGTCGAGCACGGACTGCGCCGCGAACAGCAGGTTGAACAGGATCAGCGAGCGCAGGATGGTGGGGGCTCCCAGAAACTCGGCCGAGACCAGGGGCGGGAGCGGCGGCGGCATGGGGCCGTCGGCCGCAGCCGGAATGACGACCTTGCGGCGCCGCCAGCGCACATGGATGAACGGCCAGACCAGCGCCAGCATCAGGATCCAGAACAGCACGCGCGGGATGCTGACATAGTCGAGGATGACTTTCGGATTGAGCAGCGAGACCCACTGCTCGATCACGGGATTGGCGGCGGCAAACAGTGCGACGAACACGGTGCCGAGCGTCACCGGAAATAGCCAGAGCGCGATGCCGCGGGTGAAGGCCGACATGTTGAAGACCTGGAGCGCCTCCGGGAAGAACCTGAAGGGGCCGATCAGGACAAGATTGCGCAACGCGCGGGCGCGGTCGGCGAGCTCGGTCGTTTCCGGATTGGTCGCGAGCAGCAGCGCAATGGTCAGCGACGCCAGGAGGATCAGGAACGACAGGGTGTTGAGCTCCTCGACGGCCGGCACGAGGCCGGCAACGAGAACAGCCGCGCCGATTCCCGCGCGCCGCGGATTGAGCGAGGCTTGGTTGAACAGAACCGATAGGCACGCAACCGAAAGCGCAAAGAGCGTCAGCGACAGCCCGATCCGCTGGCCATAGAACAGCCAGTCCGCGAGCGCGGCCAGGGCCAGCGCGCAGCCGAGCTTGGCCGGGATCGAGGAATGCCCGTCCCGCTGGATGTCCGCTGCGATCGTCGAAGCCAGGCTCGTCATGTCCAGAACACCTTTCGTGATGGGCGACATCACGAACTCTGAACGGCGCTTGTGCAGAAGGCGGGATCATCGTCTGCACGGTTTCAGGAGTCTTTTGCAGATTTCGTGCAGGCGCGCTTTTGCCTCTCGCGTAGCGGAGATCGCCTTGATAGGTGCGAAGCATTCATCGCCATCGCCTGTGGTGCATCATGCCATTCCTTCGCCGTGTCGGTCTCGTCCTGCTCTGGCTCGCCGCGACCCTCTTTGCATTCGCGGCCGCAAACAAGAATGATCCCTATCTGGTCCCACTGCGCGGCGGGGGAAACATCGCCCTTGTCGTCGCAAGCCTCCTGATCGTCATCGTCCTGCTGTGGAGAGGACGCTGGCGCAGCTTGGCGGGCAAGCTGCTCGTCATGCTGTGGTGCCTGCCGCCGCTGCTGATGTCCGCCGCGCATCTGAAGTTCGAGCTGCGCAAGCGTGACGTCCTTGCCGCCAGTGCCGCCGAAGCGCGGCAGCTCGGGCCGCACTTCATGGTCGGTTATTCCTCCTTTGCCGAGGTCGCGCGCCTCGCCGAGCAGGGCCTGATCGGCGGCGTCTATGTCACCCGCCACAACGTCCGCGGCCGGACCATCGAGGCGCTGCGCGCCGAGATCGCGGCGCTCCAGGACAAGCGGCGCGCCGCCGGCCTGCTGCCGCTGGTCGTCGCCGCGGACCAGGAAGGCGGCATCGTCGGGCATCTTGCGCCGCCGCTGACCAAGGTGCCGGCGCTCGCGACGCTCACCGGGCTTGCGCCCGACGAGCAGCAGGCGAGGGCCGAAGAGTTCGGCCGCATCCACGGCCGTGAGCTTGCGGGCCTCGGTGTCAATCTCAACCTCGCGCCGGTGCTCGACCTCAAGCCGCCGCGGCGGCGCAACCGCCTCGATTTCCATACGCTGATCAGCCAGCGCGCGATCGCGACCGATCCCGTCGTCGTCAGCACGATCGCCAGTGCCTATGTCCGAGGGCTCGAGGAGACGGGCGTCGGCGCCACGCTCAAGCATTTTCCCGGCATCGGCCGCGTGCGCACCGACACGCATCATTTCAGCGCCAGTCTCAACACGCCGGTGAAGGAGCTGGAGACAACCGACTGGCTTCCGTTCCGAGAGGTGCTGTCGCATTCGCGCAGCGCCCTCATGGTCGGCCATGTCACGCTCACCGCCGTCGATCCCGATCGCGCCGCGTCGCATTCGAAGCAGGTCGTGCAGGGAATCATTCGGGACAAATGGGGATACCAGGGCATGGTGATGACCGACGACCTCGTGATGGGCGCGATCTACCAGAACGACGTCTGCAAGGCCGTGGTCGAGGCGATCAATGCCGGCGTCGATCTGCTGCTGGTCGCCTATGACGGCGCGCAGTTCTACCGGGTCTTCGCTTGCGCGCTGGAGGGATCGCGGCAGGGCAGGCTCGATGCGGCGATGCTGCATGCGAGCACGGCGCGGCTGGAGCGAGGTTTGCCGAGCGCGCAGGCACGCGCCTCGTCGGGCGCAATCAGCGTTGCCCGTCGCAACTAGCCCTTTGCGAACTGGCGGTAGTCCGGCTCGCGGTGGAACCAGAATTCGTAGCCGCTTACGCTCTTCTGCATCGCGACGTCGTGGATCGGCTGGTTGAGTGGAATGACGGGGACGTCGCGCATGCAGAGCGCGATGAAATCCTTGACCGCCTTGTCGTACTCCGCGCTATCGGCGGTGAAACGCGCCTTGTCGATCAGCGCGTCCATCGCCTTGTTCTGGTAGGAGGAGATGTTGAAGATCGAGTTGTTGCCGTGGAAATTCCAGTAGAAGTAATATTCGGGATAGTCGAGCCAGCCGCTGAAGCGGTTGAGCGCGAGCGGCAGCTCCTTCTTGTTCAGCGTCGTGCGCCAGTTCGCGCCGGGAATCTTTTCGATTCCCGCCTTGATGCCGATCTTGGCGAGGCTCTCCTGGATCAGGATGGCGGTCGGCTCGCCGACGGTGGCCGTGCCTGTGTCCAGCGACAGTGTCGTTTCCAGACCGGATTCGAATCCGGCCTCCTTCATCAGAGCCTTGGCCTTGTCGAGATCGGTGACGTAGGGAAACGGCTGCGGCCAGACCGGTTTTGAGACGTCTGCCGCGCCGCCGTACATCGGAACGGCGCGGCCGAAGAAGGCGCTGCTCTGGATCTGCTCGTAGGGCATCGCCCAGGCGATGGCCTGGCGCAGCTTCACATTGTCGAACGGCGGCTTCGCCGTATTCAGCGCCACGTACCAGAGCGCGTTCGGGATCGGCACGCCCGAGACCTTGACCTTGCCCTCTCTAATGATCTGCTCGAAATCACGCGGCGCAAAGCCGCTGGAGATATCGGCATCGCCCCGCTCCAGCATGGCACGGCGGGTGCCGGCGGAGGGGACGTCGCGCGCGATCACGCGCTTGATCTTCGGCAGCGGTCCGCTCTTCCAGTCATCGAAGCGCGCCAGCACGGTCTCGCTGCCGGGCTTCCAGCTCTCGATCCGGTAAGCGCCGCCGCCCGCCTCGTTGGTCCTGAGCCAGGCCAGCGCCCAGGGATCTTCCGCCGTCGCGTTCTTCTTCGCGAGCTCGGAATTGATGATGAAGGGCACGACCACGGCGACGTTGAACAGCAGCATCTTGTCCTTGCGGACATAGTCGATGCGGAAGGTGTGGTCGTCGACCACCACGAACTGCTCGGGCTTTTCAAGGGATCCCGCCGACATCTGGAAGGTCGGAAAGCCGCCGACCTTCACGGCGCGGTCGAACGACCATTTGACGTCTTTCGCCGTGACCGGCGTGCCGTCGTGGAATTTCGCGTCCTTGCGAAGCCTGAAGGTGCAGGACATGCCGTCGGCGGCGACCTCCCAGCTCTCGGCGAGCTCCGGCGCGAGCTTCTCGCGGTCGTACGAGACCGTCCCATCCGGCAGCGTCCTCGAGGCGTAGGTCAGTAGCCGGTCATAGCAATTCCAGGACAGGCCGTTCACGGTCTGGTTGGAGCCGACGCCCTGCATGTCCAGCGAGTTCGGCCCGAGCTCCTGCACCACGAGCAGCGTCTCGCTGCGTCCCTGCGCCCAGGCGATATGCGGGGCCATGGCCGTTCCGGCGAGGCCTATGCCGCCGAGGACCATTTGGCGGCGGCTCAATTCGAAAGACGATGCGCTCATGGGTGCCTCGCTGCTGAGAGAGTTGCACCATAAAGAGGCAAGGCCCATGCCATCAGCCGCGCTTCACGGCGTCGCATCGTGTGGAGATCTGGCGAACTCCGCGGCGAGATAGTCGACCAGGGCGCGCACCTTGGGCGAGGGGCGTCGTCCGCTCGGATACACGGCGTGCACCTCGAGCGGTGGAAGCTTGTAGCCCTTGAGCAGCGGAACGAGCGTCCCGGCCTTGATCTCGGGGCCGGCCATGATCGGCGATGTGATCGCAATGCCCAATCCCGCCAGCACGCAAGCGAATACACCGGGGCCGGAATCGGTCGAGATGCGACCGCGGATGTCGACGGAGGTTTCGGCCCCGTTGCGGGTAAAGGACCAGCTGGCGAGGCCGGACTGGCCCGGGCCGAAGATGCAATCATGTGAGGCGAGGTCCGCCGGTGTCTTCGGCGCGCCGCGTGCCGCGAGATAGGATGGTGATGCCACCACCAGGCGCGGCACCGACCCCAGACTTCTCGCACCAAATCCGGAATCAGTCAGCGCACCGAGCCGAATGGCGACATCGGTACCCTCGGCAACGAGATCCTGCCGTTCGTCGGCCACGGACAGTTCGACGCGCAGCAAGGGATGCGCGGCGAGGAATTTCGGCAGGCGCGGGATGATGTTTCGGGCCCCGTACATGACGGGCATCGCGATGCGGATGGTGCCCCGCAGGGAATCGATGCCGCGCGCGGCGTCCTCGGCATCCTCGATATCGGCGAGCACTTCGCGCGCGCGGGTCAGGAACAGCGCGCCGGCGTCGGTCACGGTGATGCGGCGCGTGGTCCGCAGCAACAGCTTGACCCCGAGGCGCGCCTCCAACTCGCCGATGATGCGCGACACCGAAGGCTGCGACAGGCCGAGCTCGCGTGCGGCCTTCGAGAAACTGCCGCTCTCCGCCGCCCGGACAAAGACGGCCAATTCCTGCAGACGATCACTCATTTGAAATCCAAATAAATGTTCTCCGGATTGAGCGTATACCCCTTCATTCTCAAATGATCCAGATCAAGCGGGCCAACAGCAACCGATGGAGTTTCGCAATGGCCCTGCAAGACAAGCTCGATGCCTTCAAAGCCGATTTCGAAGGCGGACGTTTCCCGCTCAAGCCGACCAGGGAGGCGCTCGACACCATGCACCGCGCTACCGCCGAGCTGATCGTGAGCGGACAGGCGCAGCGCGCGAAGAAGGCCGGCGACGCGGCGCCGGAATTTTCGCTCAAGGACCCCGATGGCAAGCAGGTGTCGTCGCGTGACCTGCTCGCGAAGGGACCGCTGGTCGTGTCGTTCTATCGCGGCGTCTGGTGTCCGTACTGCAACCTCGAGCTCCAGGCGCTTCAGGACGCGCTACCGGAGATCACCGCACGCGGCGCCAGCCTCATTGCGATCTCACCGCAGACCGCGCCGAACAGCCGCAAGTCCGAGCGCGACAACAAGCTGTCGTTCCCGATCCTCAGCGATGTCAGGAGCGAGGTCGCCGACGCCTTCGGCATCCGCTTCGCGCTGCCTGCCGACCTCGTGGCGCTCTACAAGTCCTTCAAGAACGATCTGCCTGTTTTCAACGACGATCCGTCCTGGGTGCTGCCGATGCCGGCACGCTACGTCATCGGCCGCGACGGCGTCATCGCCTACGCTGAAGTGAACCCCGACTACACGCATCGCCCCGATCCGTCCGAGCTGCTGCCGGTGCTGGACCGGTTGCGGGCGGGCAAGGCGGCCTGATCGCTACGGCGTCACCGCTCCGCGTGCGACCGCGCGCGGGGCGGTCAGCTCCTTCCAGGTCGAATTCGCCACATGCACGGGCGAAAAGGCGGGACGTTCGACGTAGTGGCCGTCGCCCGCCTCGGCGCGCAAATCGCCGTCCTTCCAGACGAGGCGGCCGTGCGACAACGTCGCTGCCGGTCCGCCCGTGCAGGAAAAGCCCTCGAACACATTATAGTCGATCCGGCTCATCTGCCGCTTGGCGCTGATGGTCTTGGTCGCCTTGGGGTCCCACACCACGACGTCGGCATCCGAGCCGACGGCCACCGCGCCCTTGCGCGGATAGATGTTGAGAATGCGGGCAATGTTCGCCGAGGTCACCGCGACGAACTCTTCCTTGGTCAGCCGTCCGGTGGCGACGCCCGCGGTCCAGAGCAGCGCCAGGCGATCTTCGAGCCCGCCGGTGCCGTTCGGTATTTTCCTGAAATCGCCAAGCCCAAACCGCTTCTGCTCGGTCGTGAAGGCGCAATGGTCGGTCGCGACGACCTGCAGCGAGCCGGATTGCAGGCCGGCCCAGAGACTGTCCTGGTGCGACTTGTCACGGAACGGCGGCGACATCACGCGCTGCGCAGAATGATCCCAGTCCTTGTTCTGGTATTCGCTTTCGTCGAGCAGCAGATGCTGGATCAGCGGCTCGCCATAGACGCGCTTTCCCGCGGCGCGCGCCCGCGCGATCGCCTCATGCGCCTCGCGGCAGCTGGCGTGCACGATATAGACCGGCGTGCCGGTCATGTCCGCGATCATGATGGCGCGGTTGGTGGCCTCACCCTCGACCTCCGGCGGCCGTGAATAGGCGTGGCCCTCCGGGCCGGTGACGCCGCGCGCGATCAGCGCCTCCTGCATCAGTGCGACGACGTCGCCGTTCTCGGCATGGACAACAGGCATCGCGCCGAGATGGGCGCAGCGCGCGAACGAGTTGTAGAGCTCGTCGTCGTTCACCATCAGCGCGCCCTTGTAGGCCATGAAATGCTTGAAGGTGTTGATGCCGTAGGTTTTGACCACGGTCTCCATCTCGTCATGGATCTGCTTCGACCACGACGTCACCGCCATGTGGAAGCCGTAGTCGCTCGCCGCCTTCTCGGATTTGTGCCGCCATTCCTGATAGGCCGCGAGCATGGACTGGCCGGGATCGGGCAGGCAGAAATCCACCACCATGGTGGTGCCGCCGGTGAGTGCCGCCTTGGTTCCCGATTCGAAATCGTCGGCGGTGACCGTACCCATGAACGGCATTTCGAGATGGGTATGCGGATCGATCCCGCCGGGGATGACATAGGCGCCGCCGGCATCGACGATCTCGGTGCCCGTGGGCGCGTCGATCGACGGGCCCACCGCCACGATGGTCTCACCGTCGATCAGCACGTCCGCGCGGCGCGAATGATCGTGATTGACGACGGTGCCGCCGCGGATGAGGAGGGGCATGAGAGGCTCCGGGGAGAGGTGAGGGACGGCCGAAGGCTAAGCGCACGCCTTGCGATGCGACAGGCGAAATTTTAGTCAGCTGCCGCCGATCGTTTTCACGCCGCGCGCGGCCAGCCCGTCGATCATCGCGCGGACGAGGCCTGCGATCTCCTTGCGCAGTGCCGGCAGCGGCACGGCGACCAGCCTCTGCTCCAGCCCCAGCGCCACCATGCCGTGCACGGCGGCGAACAGGCTGCGTGCGGTGATACCGAGCTGCTCCTGGCTGCGCCCGGGCAACAGCTGCGCCAGCGGATGATGGATGTGGCGGAACAGCTGCAGCTGGTCGTTGACCGACCAATCGGGAAGGACCTTGTCGGCCGCCATGCGGTGCTCGAACAGCGCGCGCCAGAGCTCGAGGTTCTCGGCGGCGAAATCGCAATAGGCAATGGCGATGCGGACCAGCGTCTCCTGCGGCGACGAGGCGCCCGCGCTTTCCGCAGCGCTGAGTGCCGCGTCGAGGCGATGCAGCGTGCGCGAACCGACCCGCAACACGAGTTCGTCTACGTCGGCGACGAGGTTGTAGACCGCGCCATTGGCGCAGCCGATCTCGCTGGCCAGATCGCGGGTTTTCAGGCCCGCCAAGCCCCGCGCCGCGATCATTCGCTCGGCCGCCTGGATCAGGTCCGTCCGAAGTTTCTTTCGGCGTTCCAAGGCCTTAGTCATTCAGATCCAAATATTTGAGCGGCGTTCAAAAATATATTGAACGATGTTCAAGTTTCCTGCTACAAAGCATTTGTGAGCAACGCTCATAAAACAGGGAGCTGCAGATGTTCAAGACCGTCGTGACACTTTTCCGCGGCAGCGTGGCCGCCGCAGGCGAGGAACTGGAGGACCGTACGGCCCTGCTGATCCTCGATCAGCAGATGCGCGATGCCGCCGCGGCGGTGGAGCGCAGCAAACGGACGCTGGCGCTGGCGATCGCGCAGGACCAGCAGGAGGGCCGCAAGCTCGAGACCACGTGTGCCCGCATCGCCGACCTCGAGACGCGCGCGGTGGCCGCGCTCGATGGCGGCCGCGAGGATCTCGCCAAGGAAGCCGCCGACGCCATCGCGGGCCTCGAAGCCGATCGCGATGCGGCGATGACGGCGCGCGCGCTGTTCTCGACCGAGATCGCCAGGCTGAAGCGCCATGTCGCGACGGCGCAAGCCCGCATCACCGAGCTCGATCGCGGCCGGCGTCTCGCGCGCGCCTCGGAAGCCGTGCGCTCGCTCCGCCGCAGCGGCATCGAGGCGGCGCGCCCCTACGAATCCACGCTGCCGGAAGCCGAGAACACCTTGAAGCGTCTGCGCGAGCGCCAGATGGAAGCCCAGGCTGCCGACGACGCGTTGGTCGAGCTCGATGCGGCGACCGGACCGCTGGCCACCGCCGAGAGGCTGGCCGAGCAGGGCTTCGGCCCCCGGCTCAAGACCACCGCGGACGACGTGCTGGCGCGGCTGCAGTCCAGGCGCACGCAGACGGCCTGATCTCAGTTCCATCCTCATTCGAACCAACAGGAGACGATTATGAACCAGAACGGCCAGCCCCATAGCAGCGCCTGGGTCACCTTCACCTATGTGTCCTTCGCAGCCTCCGCCTTCCTCGTCGCCATCGGCGTGTTCTTCCTGCCGATCGATATGTGGATGAAGGGCTATCTCACCATGGGCATCGTCATGATGATCCAGACCTGCATCACCCTCACCAAGACCGTGCGCGACAATCACGAGAGCAGCCGGCTGGTGAACCGCATCGAGGACGCCAAGGCCGAGCGGCTGCTGATGGAGGTTTCCAAGGCGGCGTGAGGCGAGAACGCTCGCCTGAGTGACGGCTTGCAACATTGACGCGGTGGGTGCGGGAGCATCCACCGCGTTCGCGCGCATATCGCGCCTGCGAAATGCAACCGAGCCATGACGGATCGGGCGGCCGTGCGGCCTTGCCTAGCGGCGGCGGCCGGAGCACTCTGCGCAGGCGGCGCGAAGAACGTCGCCAATAAAGACGCGCTTACAAGATCTCGGCGAGGAAGCTCCATGGCGGCGACGCGGATCGACTGCGACATCCATCCGGCGGTTGGTGGCACGCGCACGACGCTGCTTCCCTATCTCAGCGATCATTGGAAGGAGCAGGTGGTGAGCCGCGCCATCGACGGGCTCGATCTCACCTCCTATCCGCCGAGCATGCCGCTCACCGGCCGCGCCGACTGGCGGCCGGCCAATGGCGCCAGGCCCGGCTCCGATCTCGCCATGGTGCAGAAGGGCGCGTTCGACCAGCTGGGGGCGAGCCACGCCATCCTCAACGTGCTCTACGGCGCGCAAGCCGTGTTCGACGCCTATATGGCGGCGGATTTTTGCAAGGCCATCAACGATTGGATCGCCGCCGAGTGGCTGTCGCGCGATCCGCGCCTGCGCGCCTCCATCGTCGTGCCGATGCAGGCGCCGGATCTCGCGATCGAGGAGATCGAACGCCGCGCCGGCGATCACCGCTTCGTCTCCATCCTGGTTCTGGCGCAGGGCGAGACGCTGCTGGGACGGCGGCATTTCTGGCCGGTCTACCAGCTCGCGGAAAAGTACAAGCTGCCGCTCGCGATCCATGCCGGCACGCAATACCGGCAGGCGCCGAGCTCGGCCGGCTGGCCGTCGCACCGCTACGAATATTACTTCGTCGAGGCGCAGGCGTTTCAGGCGCAGATCCTGAGCCTGATCTATGAGGGCGTGTTCGGCAAGTTCCCGAACCTCAAGGTCGTGCTGATGGAGAGCGGCGTGAGCTGGCTGCCGGCCTTCATGTGGCGCGCCAACAAGACCTGGCGCGGCGTGCGCGTCGAGGTGCCCTGGGTCGAGCGCGAGCCGGCCGCGATCATCCGCGACAATTTCCGCGTCACCATGCAGCCGTTCGATGCCCCCAGCGATGCCAAGATCGTCGAGGAGATCATCGACCAGATCGGCTCGGAAAAGATGTTCCTGTTCGCGTCCGACTATCCGCATTGGCAATTCGACGGCAACGATCCGATCCCGCCGAACCTGCCGAAGAGCATCATCGACAAGATGTGCGTCGACAATCCGCTGGAGACGTTTCCGCGGTTGTCGCTGAACTGATCATTGGAGGTTCGCATGAGCGAGGTCATCGACCGTCCGTTGAGTGGCGACGAGAAACCCGCCGCATCAAGGCTGCGCATCGTCGATTGCGACGTGCATCCGAGCCTGAGATCGACCGACGATCTCAACGAGTTCCTGCCGAAACGCTGGCAGCAGCATTTGAAGGAATATGGCAGCCATCTGCGCACGCCCTATCTGTTCACCACGCCTTATCCGCGCTCCTCGCCGCTGATCGCGCGGCGTGACGCGTGGCCACCCACCGGCGGCGTGCCCGGCTCCGATCTCGCCTTCATGCAGAAGCAGCATCTCGATCCGCTCGACGTCGAGTTCGGGATTTTGCAGGTGCTCGACCTCTTCATTTTCTCGCAGCAAAATTTGGAATTCGGTGCGGCGATCCAGCGCGCCATCAACGACTGGCAATTGGCGTTCTGGTCGCATAGGGATCCGCGCCTGAAGGCCTCGATCCTGGTCGGGCAGGACGGCGTGGACCTGGCGATTGCCGAGATCGAGCGCTGCGCGAAAATCGGCGAATACATCCAGATCAACGTCTCGCCGCGCGCCAACGAGCCGCTCGGCCGGCGCCGCTACTGGCCCATCTACGAGCGCGCGCAGGCGCTCGACCTGCCGCTCGGCATTCATGTCGGCGGCTATGGCGGCCACGCGCCGACCGGCGGCGGCTGGCCATCTTATTATGTCGAGGAGCATCAGTCCAACGCGCACACGATCGCGGCGCAGCTTGCGAGCCTCGTCATCGAAGGCGTGCCGGAGCGTTTCCCGAAGCTTAAGATCGTCTTCATCGAGGGCGGCTTCGGCTGGATCCCGTCGGCGGTGTGGCGCATGGACCAGCACTTTGAACGTTTCCGCAGCGAAGTGCCGCATCTGAAACGCAAGCCATCGGAATATGTGCGTGAAAGCTTCTGGTTCACGACGCAGCCAATCGACGAGCCCGACGAGGCGCGGCATCTGCGCGCGCTGATCGAATGGGTCGGGATCGACCGTCTGTTGTTCTCGTCGGACTATCCGCACTGGGATTTCGACGATCCGCGCTTCGCCTTCAAGACGCCGCTGACCGAGGCCGAGCGGAAGAAGATCTTCAGCGCCAATGCCCGCGCGGTCTACAAGTTCTGAGTCCCGCATGGCCCGTCACATCGTCGCGCGCACGACCGAGATCCCGTCCGGCGGCAACAAGGTTGTCGCAGTCGCCGGCCGCGACATCGTCGTGTTCCACGTCAACGGCGAGTTCTTCGCGCTCTTGAACCGCTGCCCGCATGAAGGTGCGCCGCTGGAGAAAGCCGCCTGCGTGGCGCGGCTGACCTCGCCCGAGCCGGGCGTCTACCAGCGCTCGCGCGTCGGCGAGATGCTGCGCTGTCCCTGGCACGGCTGGGAATTCGACATGCGCAACGGCCAGTCCTGGTTCGATCCGAACCGCGTCAAGATCCGGTCCTATCCGGTCGCGGTGGAGCGGGGCGAGGAATTGCAGAAGGGGCCGTATGTTGCGGAGACGTTTCCGGTGCATGTCGAAGACAGCTATGTGATCGTCGAGGTGTAAAGTCACACACACGGTGTCATTCCGGGGCATTCGCGTGAGCGAATGAACTATGGTGCGCAATTGCGCACCTGAGAATCTCGAGATTCCGGGTCTGGTCCTTCGGACCATCCCGGAATGACATCTCATTAAGCTCCGCCCCTTATCTCACATTGAGATTCCAACCGAGGTGCGATATGGCTCTCGCGCTTTCAGAGGCGGAGACGAGCTTTGTCGAAACAATCCCTGCGTGAAGAGGCCGAGCGCCTGATCCGCGAATCCATGGAAAAGAAGACCGTCGTCGTGAAGCAGGGCACCACCCGCATCGAGGCGGTCTGTGGCAAGTGCGGCGCGCCGAACCGGGTGCAGGCGGAAAAAGGCCAGACCCGCGTCAAGTTCGTCTGCAAGAATTGCGGGCACAAGCAAGAGACGCTGTAGCTTTCTTACCCTCTCCCCTTGCGGGAGAGGGTGGCTTCGCGAGAGCGAAGCCGGGTGAGGGGTTCTCTCCTCACGGACAATTGCGCGAGTTGAGAGAACCCCTCGTCCGGCGCTTCGCGCCACCTTCTCCCGCAAGGGGAGAAGGAAGACAGTCACTCCCTCTCGACAAACCTCTTGAATGCCTCCGCATAGTCCGGATGCCAGCGCGACAATGGCGGGCGGTTCTCGACGATGTCCCCCGCTGCCCACAGCATGCGCTTCTCGTCGAGGGCGCGCGGCACGTCATTGTCCGGGCACAGGATGTAGAAATCGCCGGCCTCCAGCCGCGCCAGCATGAAATCCACGGTCTGTTCCGGCGTCCAGGCGCCGGCCGGTTTTTCGGTGCGGCCCTTCGCGGTGAGGCCGGTGAAGACGAAGCCGGGGATCAGGAGGTGCGCGGTGACGTGACAACCCGTCGTGTTGCGCAGCTCGTGCTGGAGCGCCTCGGTGAACGCCTTCACGCCGGCCTTGGAGACATTGTAGGCGGGATCGCCGGGTGGGGTGGTGATGCCCTGCTTGGAGCCGGTGTTGATGATGAGGCCGGCCTTGCCGCGCGCGATCATGCTCGGCGCGAAGATGCGGGTGCCGTTGATGATGCCCCACATGTTGACGCCGATAATGCGCTGCCAATGATCGGGCTCGCCGAACAGCGTGCTGCCGGGCTGGATGCCGGCATTGTTCATGAGGACGTCGGTGCCGCCGAAATGCGCGCCCACGGCGCGTTCGAGTTCCCTCACGCTCTCGGCGCGGCTGACATCGGCGGCGAACGTCATCACATGTGTGGCAGGCGCGACGGATGACAGTTTTGTTGCGGCTTCCGTCAGTCGTGCTTCGTCGACATCGGCGATGCACACCTTCATGCCCGCACGCGCGAAGGCCATGGCGGCCGCAAATCCGATGCCGGACGCGCCGCCTGTGATCACGGCAACATTGTCTTTCACGATGGCGGGATGCGGCATGGGTGATCTCCGGGAGAGGCTCAATCCCATATAACATGGCACTCGCGCGACCCTGCACAAGTCGGCATGGGAGGTCTTCGTTCCGCGCCGCCTTTACGCCCCTCCGGCACCGCTGTATTCTTCCAGGCCTAACGGTCCCACCGAGATCGAACCCAAACAACGACCTGACAGGGAGTGCAGCCATGGCTGTGTCGCAGGCTATTCCAATCACGCGCCACCCGTTCGCCAACGGGTCCTACAAGCAGATGCTGATCGACGGGAAGTGGGTGGACGCCGCCTCCGGCAAGCGCTTCGAGAGCCGCAATCCCGCAACCGGCGAGCTGCTGGCAACCGTCGCCGAGGGCGACAAGGAAGACATCGACCGTGCGGTCGCCGCCGCCCGCCGCGCCTTCGAAGGTCCCTGGAGCAAGGTCAAGCCGTTCGAGCGGCAGAACCTGCTGCTCAGGCTCGCCGACCTCGTCGAGAAGAATTTCGACGATTTGTCGCAGCTCGACACCCTCGACATGGGTGCGCCGCTCAGCCGCACCCGCGCCTATCGCCTGCGCGCCGTCGGCATGCTGCGCTATTACGCCGGCCAGACCACTGCGATCCATGGCGAGACCATCGAGAACTCGCTGCCCGGCGAGATCTTCTCCTACACGCTGAAGGAGCCGATCGGCGTCGTCGGCGCCATCATCCCCTGGAACGGGCCGCTGACCGCGACGATCTGGAAGATAGGCCCTGCGATCGCGACCGGCTGCACCGTGGTGCTCAAGCCCGCAGAGGAGGCGCCGCTGACCTCGCTCCGCATCGCCGAGCTGGCGATGGAGGCCGGCATTCCGCCCGGCGTCGTCAACGTCGTGCCCGGCTATGGCGAGACCGCGGGTGCCGCGCTCGCCTCGCATCATGATGTCGACAAGGTCGCCTTCACCGGCTCGCATGTGACGGGCCAGTCGATCATCCGGGCCTCGGCCGGCAACCTCAAGCGCGTCTCGCTCGAGCTTGGCGGCAAGTCGCCGGACATCGTGTTCGCGGATGCCGATCTCGATGCGGCCGTGCCGGGCGCCGCGATGGCGGTGTTCGCCAACTCCGGCCAGATCTGCAGCGCCGGCACGCGTCTGTTCGTGGAGCAGGCGATCTACGAGGAGTTCGTCGGCCGCGTCGCCGAGTTCGGCAAGAAGCTGCAGGTCGGCAACGGCCTCGATCCCAACGTGCAGATCGGCCCGCTGGTCTCCGAGCAGCAGCTCGAGCGCGTCACCGGCTATCTCGACATCGGCCAGAAGGAGGGGGCGCGGGCGCTTGCCGGCGGCGGCCGCGTCACCGAAGGCGCATTGTCGAAGGGCTTCTTCGTGTCGCCCACCGTGTTCGCGGGCGTGCAGGACAATATGCGCATCGCGCAGGAGGAGATCTTCGGTCCCGTCATCTCCGCGATCGCGTTCAAGGACATGGACGAGCTGGTCAAGCGCGCCAACAACACCACCTTCGGCCTCGGTTCGGGCCTGTGGACACGCGACGTCACCAAGGCGCATGCGGTGGCCAAGCGCCTGCGTGCCGGTTCGGTCTGGGTGAACTGCTATCAGGCGATGGACCCGGCCGTGCCGTTCGGCGGCTACAAGATGAGCGGCTACGGCCGCGAATCCGGCAAGCAGCATGTCGAGGAATATCTCAACGTGAAGGCCGTCTGGATCAAGACGGCGTAGGCCTGCTCTCTCCCGCGTTCCGCGGCAGGGAATATCTGCTTTTATGGGGGCGGCGCCTTTCCCGGCGGCCGCCCCTCGCTATATGATCCGCATCCTTTCGTAGACATCCGGGGACTCCATGAAATTCGAGGCGTTGTTCAAACCGTTGCAGGTCGGTCCGTACAAGCTCGCGCATCGCGTCGCGATGGCGCCGCTGACGCGCATGCGCGCCGAGCGCGAGAGCTTTTCGCCCCGGCCGCTCAACGCCGAATATTACGGCCAGCGCGCGACGAAGGGCGGCCTGCTGATCGCCGAAGCCTCGCCGGTGCTCTCGCACGGCCGCGGCAACCCGGCGACGCCCGGCATCTATTCGGAGGCGCAGATCGCCGGCTGGCGCAAGGTGGTCGATGCCGTGCACGCCAAGGGCGGCATCATCTTCCTTCAGCTCTGGCATGTCGGTCGCGTCTCGCATTCCTCCTTCCATGGCGGTGCGCTGCCGGTGTCGGCGTCGGCCATTCCGATCAAGGCCGAAGGCATGAAGGCGATGACCGCCGACGGCAAGATCTCGGACTATGAGACGCCGCGTGCGCTCGAGACCGAGGAGGTCAAGGGCATCGTCGAGGCCTTCCGGCAGGGTGCCAAGAACGCGCTCGCCGCCGGCTTCGACGGCGTCGAGATCCACGGCGCCAACGGCTATCTGCTCGAGCAGTTCCTGCAATCGCGCAGCAACCAGCGCACCGATCAGTATGGCGGAGGAATCGAGAACCGCGCGCGGTTGCTGCTCGAGGTCACGCAGGCGGCGATCGACGTCTGGGGCGCAAACCGCGTCGCCGTGCGGCTGTCGCCCCACGGCATCGCCAATGATTCCGGCGAGCCCGATCCGATGCCGCTCTACACCCACGTGGTGAAGGCGCTCGACAAGCTCGGCCTTGCCTATCTGCACTTCATCGAGCCGCGCTCCAGCGGCGCCGGCCGTGCCGATGTTCACTGGGAGAACGTGCCCTCGGCGATGGTGCTGTTCCGCCCGCACTACAGCGGCGTGCTGATGACCGCCGGCGGTTTTACGGGCGAGACCGCGAATGCAGCGATCGCGGACGGGCATGCCGACATCATCGCGTTCGGCCGCATCTTCATCTCCAACCCCGACCTGCCCCGTCGCCTGGAGCAGGATTACCCGATCACCCCGTACAACCGCGCGACCTTCTACGGCGGCGAGGAGAAGGGGTACACGGATTACCCGGAGCATGTGAGCTGACGTCGGCGTAACTCGGCTTCGTAGCCCGGATGGTGCGCAGCGAAATCCGGGTTTCGTGCCCAGCGTCGAGACTCCCGGATTCCGCTTCGCTCCATCCGGGCTACGGAGTTATCGTGTGGCTCCGACCGCACCACCAACTCCGTCATTGCGAACGCAGCGACTTGTCCGCCGAAGCCTTGGCGAAGGCGGAAGCAATCCGGGATCCTCCGCGGAGACAGCCTGGATTGCTTCGTCGCTGACGCTCCTCGCAATGACGACGGAGAGAGACAATGGCCAAAGCCGCAGCCGCCGCAGGTATCGCCACCGGCCAGTGCCTCTGCGGCAAGGTCACCTTCGAGATCGACGTTCCCGCACGCTGGGCCTGGCACGATCATTCCGCCGCCAGCCGGCGCGCTCACGGCGCGGCTTACGCCACCTATATCGGAAGCTGGAAGAAGCGCTTTCGCATCACTTCCGGCAAAGCCGCGCTCACCCGCTTTGAGGACAAGGCGACCAAGACCACACGCAGCTTCTGCTCGCAATGCGGCACGCCGATCGCCTACGAGCGCCCGCGCGGGCCGCACATGGTCAACATTCCGCGTGCCTTGTTTAGAGAGCGCACCGGCCGCCAGCCGCTCTATCACATCGCCATCGAGGAGCTGCAGGAATGGGCCTATACCGGCGAGCCCCTGGTGCCGCTGAAGGGCTTTCCCGGCGTGGTCTGGCAGCGCTCGAAAAAGAAGAAGCGCGCGGGCGGGGAGGATCCGTTCGAGCTGGGGCGCGAGGAGATGTAGCGCGATCCGCGCACTCCACTCTCGTGCCCCGGACGCAGCGCAGCGCGAAGTGCCGCACCGCTGAGCCGGGGCCTATGCTGCGGCGTGGCTGGCTGCAAATATGGGTCCCGGCTCTGCGTCGCAACGTTGCACGTTGCGCCGCGTCCGGGACACGAGAGCACGGTTCGCGGCGTCCACGCAACGCAGCCATGACCGCGCTTCCTTGCGCGCATCCCAAAACTTCGTCCATCATGCATCCGTCCTTGCGGCAACGTCCGCTCCCTGGAGGAAACATGAAGAACAAGATCACCGGCCGCTCCGCCTTTCTCGCGCTGCTCAAGGACGAGGGCATCACGCATCTGTTCGGCAACCCCGGCACCACCGAGCTGCCGATCATGCATGCGCTGAAGGACCACCCTGACCTGACCTATGTGATGGCGATGCAGGAGAGCCTGGTGGTCGCGATCGCCGACGGCTACAGCCGCGCCTCCGGCAAGCTGGTCGCCTGCAACGTCCATGTCGCGCCTGGTCTCGGCAACGCCATGGGCTCGCTCTACAACGCCCAGTTCACGGGCACGCCGATGATCCTGACCGCGGGCCAGCAGGAGCAGGGCCACGGCCTGATGGAGCCGGTGCTCTATGGTCCCCTGGTGCGCATGGCCGAGCCGCTGGTGAAATGGGCGGTCGAGGTGACGCGGCTGGAGGACCTGCCGCGCATCGTGCGCCGCGCCGCCAAGGTCGCGATGACGCCGCCCACGGGGCCGGTGTTCATCTCGCTGCCCGGCGACATCCTCAACAGCGAGGCCGGCATCGATCTCGGCCGCTCCACCCGCATCGATGCGCGCGTCAAACCGTCGGATGAAGCGCTCCGGGCGTTTGCCGCCCGCCTGCTCAAGGCCGAGCGTCCCGTCATCGTCACCATGGACGAGGTGGTCAAGAGCGACGCACTGAAGGAGGCCGCGGAACTGGCCGAGCTGCTCGGCGCCGCCGCCTATCAGTCTTCGACGCCCTACGGCTCGCACTTCCTCTCGGAGAGCCCGAGCTTCCTCGGCACGCTCGCGCGCGTGCAGAAGGTTGCTCGCGATACGCTGGCGCCCCACGATCTCCTGATCGCGCTCGGCGGCGATCCCCTGCGGATGTCAGTCTACAGCGAGGTCGATGCACTGCCCGACGGCCTCGGCATCATTCAGATCGGCCTCGTCGATTGGGAGATCGCCAAGAACTACGGCGCCGAGATTGCGCTGAAGGCGGATCTGAAGGAAACCCTGCGCGCGCTGATCCCGGTCTTGAAGGAGATGGGCGGCTCGGCACTTGCGAGCCGCGCCAAACAGCGTCTCGCGGAGCTTGCGCCGAAGAACTGGACCGCGCGACGGGCTGCGCTGGTCGAGCAGATCGGCAAGAGCGCCGGCCGCAGCCCCATCGATCCGGATTTCCTGGTGCTGCAGATGGTCGAGGCGATGCCTGATAACGCCATCCTCGTCGACGAAGGCCTCACCTCCAGCCGCCAGGTCACGAGCTTGCGTCCGCATCGCGACCGCTACGGCTATCACGGCCTCGCCTCCGGCGGCATCGGCTGGGGCCTGCCGGCCTCGGTCGGCGCCAGCATCGCCAATCCGGATCGCCCCGTGGTGTGTTTCTCCGGCGATGGCAGCGCGATGTATTCGATCCAGTCGCTGTGGACCGCCGCGCATCACAAGCTGCCGCTCAACGTCGTCATCGCCAACAATGGCGGCTACCGCATCATCAAGCAGCGCCTGCTCGCCTTCCACGGCGATGACAATTACGTCGGCATGGACTTTGCCGATCCGCCCGTGGATTTCGCCGGTGTTGCCAAGGCGCTCGGCTGCGAGGCGATCAAGATCAGCGACCCCCGCGAACTGAAGGCGACGCTGGCGTCAGCGTTCAATCGGCCGGGGACGAAGCTGATCGAGGTGATGGTGGACGGGAAGGTGTAAGTCGCGCTGCCTCCGCCGTCATTGCGAGGAGCGAAGCGACGAAGCAATCCAGACTATTTCCGCCGCGGGATTCTGGATTGCTTCGCTACGCTCGCAATGACGATGAGGAGGCACGTTGCCTCTCCAGCGTCGTCCTGGCTTTCGCCAGGACGACACCGGAGGCCTACCCCTTCTTCCCCACCCGATACCCCGCCGCCGGATGCGGCGCATCCAGTCTTGCGCGGCCGTCGCCGAACAGTTTTTCGCGCAGCGTGCCTTTCGCGTACTCCGGCTTGTAGCGCCCGCGCTTGGTCAGCTCGGGCACGAGCATGTCGGAAATGTCCTCGAAATCGCCAGGCGAGATCGCGAAGGCGACGTTGAGGCCGTCGACGTCGGTCTTCTCGAACCAGTCCTCGATCTTGTCGGCGACGCTCTCGGGCGTGCCGACCACGACCGGGCCGGCGCCGCCGATGCCGACATGCTCGATGACGTCGCGCACGGTCCAGACGCGATCGGGGTCGCCGCGGGTGACGTTGTCGAGCGCGCTGCGGCCGGCATCGTTCTGGACGTGGCGGACCTGCTGGTCGAGCTCGTAGCCGGAGAAGTCGATGCCGGTCCATCCCGACATCAGCGCCAGCGCGCCTTCCGGATTGATGTGCGAGCGGTAGTCGGCATATTTCGCGGCCGCTTCGGCTTCGGTGTTGCCGAGGATGATCGTCATCATGTTGAACATCAGGATCTCGGCCGGGTTGCGGCCGAACTTGGCGGCTTCTTCGCGAATGGCCGAGACGCGCGGCGCAATGATCTTGGCCGACGGTCCCGACATGAACACGCATTCGGCGTGCTTGGCCGCGAACTGCCGCCCGCGCGGTGATGTGCCGGCCTGGTACAGCACGGGCGTGCGCTGAGGCGACGGCTCGCTGAGATGAATGGTGTTGTTGATGCGGTAGTTCGCGCTCTCGTGATTGATGCGATGAACCTTGCTGGGATCGGTGAAGATGCCGCGCTTGCGGTCGCGCAGCACGGCGTCGTCTTCCCAGCTGCCTTCCCAGAGCTTGTAGACGACGTCCATATATTCGTCGGCGATGTCGTAGCGGTCGTCGTGCCCGGTCTGCTTGTCCTTGCCGGCGCCGCGCGCGGCGCTGTCGAGATAGCCGGTGACGACGTTCCAGCCGATCCGGCCCTCGGTGAGATGATCCAGCGTCGACATCCGCCGCGCGAACGGGTAGGGCGGCTCGAAGGAGAGATTGCTGGTGACGCCGAAGCCCAGATTCTTGGTCACAGCGGCCATCGCCGAGAGCAGCAGCAGCGGTTCGTTGGACGGCGTTTGTGCTGCGTTGCGCAAGGCTGCGTCAGGGCTGTTGCCATAGACGTCATACACCCCGAGCACGTCGGCCAGGAACAGCCCGTCGAAACGGCCGCGTTCCAGTGTTTTGGCGAGGTCGATCCAGTAGGGCAGGCGATTATATTCGGCGGTGCGGTCGCGCGGGTGGGTCCACAGGCCCGGTGATTGATGCGCGACGCAATTCATCGCGAAGGCGTTGAGCCTGATCTGCTTGGCCATGCTGGTCCCCTGGCGCTCTGTACTGAGCGCTCTTCGAATGATAGATGTGCGCCCCAATCTGGCGAAGTTCTTGCATATCGCTTCCGCTTGGCAAGGCCAAAATCAGCGGCGTTCCCGCTCTTGGCAAGCCAATCTCAAGAGAGCAAGAACGAAATCGCAAGAGCTAACGAAGAACTATCCAAGTCCCCGCCACTTTCGATGGCCAGTGTAGCCCGCTAGGTTCGCCCGCCTCGAGACCTTGAAAACGAAAGCAATGACCAGAGCCGACGCCATCGCCCGCGCCCGCGACGATTTCAAATCCGGCGCGTTCCTCGCTGAACTCGACCGTCGCGTCGCCTACAAGACCGAGAGCCAGAATTCGTCGCGCGGCCCCGAGCTGCGGGCCTATCTGGAACAGGAGATGCAGCCGGCCTTCGCTGCGCTCGACTTCACCAGCCGTATCGTCGAATCCCCGAGCGGCAAGGCGCCGTTCCTGTTCGCCGAGCATCACGAGAGTGCATCTGCGCCGACCGTGCTGGTTTATGGCCATGGCGACGTCGTCGACGGCATGGAGGGCGAATGGCGCGAGGGGCGCGATCCCTGGCGCACGACGGTTTCGGGCACGCGCCTCTACGGCCGCGGCACCGCCGACAACAAGGGCCAGCACAGCATCAACATGGCGGCGCTTCGCGCGGTGCGCGATGCCCGCGGCGGCAAGCTCGGCTTCAACGCCAAGTTCATCGTCGAGATGGGCGAGGAGATCGGCTCGCCCGATCTCGGCAAGGTCTGCGATCTCAATCGCGACGCGCTCAAGGCCGATCTGTTCATGGCCTCCGACGGGCCGCGGCTGTCTGCCGACCGGCCGACCCTCTTTCTCGGCTGCCGCGGCGGCATCCGCATCCATCTCGACGTGAACTTGCGCGACGGCGGGCACCATTCCGGCAATTGGGGCGGCGTGCTCGCCAACCCCGCGACCATCCTGGTCAACGCCATCTCGACCCTGGTGGACGGCCACGGCCGTCTCCAGATCGAGGCGCTGAAGCCGCCGCGGCTTACCAACCAGATCCGCAGCTATCTCGCCGACGTGCAGGTGGTGCCGACCGCGGACGAGCCGGCGCTGGCGGAGAACTGGGGCGAGGAGGGGTTGTCGGCGGCCGAGCGGCTCTATGCCTGGAATACGCTCGAAGTGCTGGCGATGTCCTCGGGCAATATCGAGAAGCCGGCGAACGCCATTCCCGGCCATGCCAATGCGGTGCTGCAACTGCGCTTCGTGGTCGGCACCAAGATCGACGGCCTGATCGACGCCGTCCGCGCGCATTTGGCGGAGAAGGGCTTTCCGATGGTCGAGGTGCGGGCGGCACAGAGCTTTGCCGCCTCGCGGACCGATTTCGACAGCCCCTGGATCAAATGGGCCGCGCATTCGGTGCAAGAGACCACCGGCAAGGCACCGGCGGTGCTGCCGAATTTCGGCGGCTCGCTGCCCAACGACGTCTTTTCCGAGATTTTGGGCCTGCCGACGATCTGGGTCCCGCACTCCTATCCCGGCTGCTCCCAGCATGCGCCCAATGAGCACATCCTGCTGCCATTGACCGAAGAGGCCTTGACGGTGATGGCCGGGCTGTTCTGGGATCTCGGGGAATTGCCAAAGCCACTGGCCTGAGCCGTTAACCTGAGCCGTCATCCAGCCGAAAGTCACATTCTAATCCGGCCTGATTTGTGCTTGCATCCGGCCGCATCATCCTGAAAGGGGAACAAAAAAGTGAAGCATTTCCGTCACATCGGGCTCGCGTTCGTCGCGACCTTCGCCGTCAGCCAGGCCGGGGCCCAGGAGCTGACCGGCACGCTCAAGAACATCAAGGACACCGGCGCCATCACGCTGGGCTTCCGCGACTCCTCGATCCCGTTCTCCTATCTGGATGACAACCAGAAGCCGGTCGGGTTCGCGATGGACATCTGCTACAAGATCGTCGACGCCGTGAAGAAGGAGCTCAAGCTCGACAAGCTCGAGGTCAAGCTCAACCCGGTGACCTCGGCGACGCGCATCCCGCTGATGGCCAACGGCACCATCGACCTCGAATGCGGCTCGACCACCAACAATGCCGAGCGCCAGAAGCAGGTCGCCTTCACCAACACCCACTTCCTGACCGCCAGCCGCTACGTCTTCAAGAAGTCGAGCGGCCTGAAGTCGATCGACGACCTCAAGGGCAAGACGGTGGTCTCGACCGCCGGCACCACCAACATCAAGCAGCTCACCGAGGCCAACGTCGCCAAGGGCCTCGGCGCCAACATCATTCCGGCCAAGGATCACGCCGAAGCCTTCCTGATGGTCGAGACCGACCGCGCGGTGGCCTTCGTCATGGACGACATCCTGCTCGCGAGCCTCGTCGCCGGCTCGAAGGCGCCGGATGACTATGCCATCTCCAAGGACGCGTTCTCCAAGCCCGAGCCCTACGGAATCATGCTGCGCAAGGACGACGCCCCCTTCAAGAAGGTGGTCGATGCGGCGACGGCCGCGGTCTACACCTCCGGCGAAGGCCAGAAGATCTACGACAAGTGGTTCACGGCCAAGATCCCGCCGAAGGGTCTGAACCTCAACACGCCGATCTCCTCGGAGCTGAAGAACGAGTTCGCCAAGCCGTCGGATTCGCCGAATCCGGACGACTACAAGTAAGCTGAAACCTCGATCTTTCGATCGGGATCATGTCCGGCCACTCTTGACACAAGGGTGGCCGGACATTTGCATAGGCGCCGGGACAAACTCTGAGAGTGGCGCGTTCGCGCGGGGGACACGTGAACTATAACTGGAACTGGGGAATCTTCTTCCAGCCGAACCCGATGGGAACCGGCACTTATCTCGACATGCTGCTGTCGGGCCTGGCGCTGACCCTCAAGACCGCGGCGTTGGCCTGGATCATCGCGCTGATCACCGGCTCGGTCGTCGGCGTCATGCGCACGCTGCCCTCGAAGGCGGCCAACTGGTTCGGCTTCGCTTACGTCGAATTCTTCCGCAACATGCCGCTGCTGGTGCAGCTCTTCCTGTGGTTCTTCGTGCTGCCGGAAATCCTGCCCAAGGCCGCGGGCCTGTGGCTGAAGCAATTGCCGAACGCGCCGTTCTGGACGGCTGCCATCGGCGTCGGCTTCTTCATGTCGGCCCGCGTCGCCGTGCAGCTGCAGGCCGGCATCTCCTCGCTGCCGCGCGGGCAGAAGATGGCGGCGACTGCGCTCGGCCTCACCACCGTGCAGGGCTATCGCTACGTGCTGCTGCCGATGGCATTCCGCATCATCCTGCCGCCGCTGACCTCCGAATTCCTCAACACCATCAAGAACACCGCGGTCGCCATCACCATCGGCCTGCTCGAGCTGACCGGACAGGCGCGCTCGATGCAGGAATTCTCGTTCCAGGTGTTCGAGGCCTTCACCGCAGCGACCATCCTCTATCTCCTCGTCAACGCCGTCGTCGTGACCGCCATGCGCTTCCTCGAGCGCTGGGTCGCGATCCCCGGCTACATTACGGGGAAATAAGCGATGCTCAGCAATTTCGATTTCGACGTCATCCGCCGCGCACTGCCCTATCTGTTCTACGAGGGCATGACGTTCACGTTGACGCTGACGGCGCTCGCCGCCCTCGGCGGCCTGATCTTCGGCACGGCGCTCGCCCTGATGCGCTTGTCCGGCTACAAGCTGCTCGGCCGCATCGCCGGGCTCTATGTCGACTTCATGCGCTCGCTGCCGCTGGTGCTGGTGATCTTCTGGTTCTACTTCCTGGTGCCCTATATCGGGCAGTGGGTGACCGGCGCCTCGCGCCCGATCAGCGTCGGTGCGTTCGCGTCCTCGCTCATCACCTTCATCATGTTCGAGGCGGCGTATTTCTCCGAGATCATGCGCGCCGGCATCCAGTCGATCTCGCGCGGCCAGCCGGCCGCGGCCAGCGCGCTGGGGCTGACCTACGCCCAGAGCATGCGTTACGTCGTGCTGCCGCAGGCGTTTCGCAACATGCTGCCGGTCCTGATCACGCAGACCATCGTGCTGTTCCAGGACACCTCGCTGGTCTACGTTCTGTCGATCACGGACTTCCTCGGCGCGGCGAGCAAGGTCGCGCAGCGCGACGGGCGTCTGGTCGAGATGTATCTGTTCGCCGCCGTCGTCTACTTCACCATTTCCTGCATCGCGTCCTTCGGCGTTCGCCGCCTCCAGGCGCGCATCGCCATCATTCGCTAGAGTGTGTCGGTCATGATCGAAATCAGCCATGTCAACAAATGGTACAGCCCCACCTTCCAGGTGCTGACCGACTGCACCACCAACGTCACCAAGGGCGAGGTCGTCGTGGTCTGCGGCCCCTCGGGCTCGGGCAAGTCGACGCTGATCAAATGCGTCAACGCGCTGGAGCCGTTCCAGAGCGGTGACATCTCGGTCGACGGCACCAAGGTCAACGACCCCAAGACCAATCTGCCGAAGCTGCGCTCGCGCGTCGGCATGGTGTTCCAGCATTTCGAGCTGTTCCCGCATTTGAAGATCATCGACAATCTCTGCCTTGCGCAGCAGAAGGTGCTGGGACGCTCGCACGACAAGGCGCAAACGAAGGGCATGCAGCTCCTGGAGCGCGTCGGCCTGAAGGAGCACGCACAAAAGTTTCCGGCACAGCTCTCCGGCGGCCAGCAGCAGCGCGTCGCCATTGCCCGCGCGCTCGCGATGGATCCGATCGTGATGCTGTTCGACGAGCCGACCTCGGCGCTCGATCCTGAAATGGTCAGCGAAGTGCTCGACGTCATGGTCGATCTCGCCCGCGAAGGCATGACCATGATGGTCGTGACCCATGAAATGGGCTTTGCCCGCAAGGTCGCCAACCGTGTCATCTTCATGGACCGCGGCGAGATCGTCGAGGACGCCCCGAAGGACGATTTCTTCGGCAAGCCGCGCAGCGACCGCGCGCAGAAGTTCTTGTCGAAGATCTTGTCGCATTAACCGCTTCCGTCATTCCGGGGCGCGCGTAGCGCGAGCCCGGAATCCATAGCCACCAGCCGGGGTTATGGATTCCGGGCTCATTCGCTTTGCGAATGCCAAAATTGCGCAAGTGCGCAATAGAGAATGACGGATCGAGGGTTTATCGGGCTCGCCAAATCTCCTATACCGGTGGGTATCCCCATTCCCTCCCAGGAGACCTGCCTTGGACCCGCTCGCCTACGTCAACGGCTCATTCGTCCCGCTCTCGGAAGCCAAGATCTCGGTCCTCGATCGCGGCTTCCTGTTCGCCGACGGCATCTACGAGGTCTCGGCGGTGCTGGACGGCAAGCTGGTCGACAATGCCTCGCATCTGGCGCGGCTGGAGCGTTCGGTCGGCGAGATCAAGCTGAAACTGCCGGAGACGGTTGAGCGCATCACCGAGCTGCAGAAGGAGCTGATCGCGCGCAACAAGGTCGCGAACGGCCTCGTCTATCTCCAGGTCACGCGCGGCGCCGACAAGGGCCGCGACTTCCCGTTCCCCAAGGCCGACGTCAAATCGAGCCTGGTGATGTTCACCTCGGAGAAGGACATCATCAACGCTCCCGTCGCGAAGACCGGCATCAACGTGATCACGGTGCCCGACATCCGCTGGGAACGCCGCGACATCAAGAGCGTGGCATTGCTGGCGCAGGTGCTGGCGAAGCAGGCCGCGGCCGAAGCCGGCGCGGGCGAAGCCTGGATGCTGCAGGACGGCTACGTCACCGAGGGCGGCTCGTCCACGGCGTTCATCCTGACCAAGGACGACGTCATCGTCACCCGCCAGAACTCCAACGCCATCCTGCCGGGCTGCACCCGCAAGGCCGTGATCGCGCTGGCCGAGGAGCGCCAGCTCCGCGTCGAGGAACGATCCTTCACGGTCGACGAAGCGCTCGCCGCCAAGGAAGCCTTCATCACCAGCGCATCCTCCTTCGTGCAGCCGGTGATCGCGGTCGACGGCAAGAAGGTCGGCGACGGCAAGCCCGGCCCGATGGCGACGCGCCTGCGCGAGATCTATGTGGAGTTCGCGAAGGCGACGGCGGTCTAGCCGCATATTCCGCTATCGTAGGGTGGGCAAAGCGCAGCGTGCCCACGTCTTCTGTCACTGTCATCGCCCGGCTTGACCGGGCGATCCAGTATTCCAGAGACGTTTGTTGCTGAACCGAGAGGCCGCGGCGTACTGGATGCCGCGGTCTAGCCGGGGCATGACAGTTGTGAGTGTGGAGGCAGCGTCGCGTCCACCACGCCGCAGCTATCGTAGGGTGGGCAAAGGCGCGCTTGCGCCGTGCCCACGTCTTCTCTCCCTTAGCTATGGAAGGTGGCACGCTTCGCTTTGCCCACCCTATGGGACCTTTTGCGAGGCGCGAGCCTCACGCCACCGACGCCTTCACCTTCACCGGATGCACCGCGCGGAACGCGATCGCCAGCCTGTTCCAGGCGTTGATGGCGCCGATCAGCGTGGTCAGGTTCACCGTCTCCGCGTCGGAGAATTGCGCGCGGACATCTTCGTAGACGTCGTCGGGCGCGTGGGTCTCGGCGATCAGCGTCACGGCTTCCGTCCATGCCAGCGCGGCGCGCTCGCGGTCGGAATAGAGCGGGGACTCGCGCCAGGCATTGAGCAGGTAGATGCGCTGCTCGGTCTCGCCGCGCTTGCGGGCGTCCTCGGTGTGCATGTTGATGCAGAAGGCGCAGCCGTTGATCTGCGACGCCCGGATCTTCACCAGCTCGATCATCGATTTTTCCAGACCCGTCGACTGGATCTGCTCTTCCAGCGCCATCAGCGCCTTCATCGTGTCGGGGGCGGCCTGGTAGAAATTCATGCGGGGCTTCATGGTCGTTCTCCTTGCTTGCTACGGTTGGGATCAGTGGGCACCACCGGCCGCGGTCTGGCCGGGCTTCTTCAGAAAGAAAACGGCGATCAGGGCGACGATCAGCGCCATGCCGAGCAGATAGAAGGTGTCGCTGAAGGCGAAGATGTAGGCCTGCTTCTGCACGGTATGGCCGATGGCGACATAGGCGCGATGCGCTGCGTCCGCACGATCGACGATGCCGTGATTGACGAAATACTGGGTCAGTTGTTCCAGCCGCGTGCGGGTGGCCTGCTCGAACACCGAGACCGATTGCATCAGCACGTTGGAGTGATACTGCTCGCGCTTGGTCAGCACCGTCTGCAGCAGCGCGATGCCGACGGCGCCGCCGAGATTGCGCATCATGTTGAACAGGCCCGAGGCCGAGCCTGCGTTCTCGGCTTCGATGCCTGATGTCGCCACCGCCGACAGCGGTGCCATCACCAGCGCCTGGCCGATGGCGCGAACGACGTTGGGCCACAACAGCTGGTCGGCGGCATAGTCGTTGGTCATATAGATGTTCATGAAGTTCGAGGCCGCGAACAGCACGAAGCCGACGCCGATGATGAACCGCGCATCGAACTTCTGCATCAGCCGCGGCACCAGCGGGATCAGCACCAGTTGCGGCAGCCCGGTCCATGCCAGCACCATGCCGATCTGCTCGGCATTGTAGCCCTGGATGCGCGCGAGATATTGCGGCAGGATGAACACGGAGCCGTACAGCGCGATGCCGAGCAGGAAATTCGCCAGCATGCCGAAGCCGAAATTGCGGCGCACCAGCAGGCGCAGGTTCAGTAGCGGCTTCTTCACCGTGAGCTCGATGACGAGGAACGCCGTCAGCGCGACGGCTGCGATCACCGAGAGCCTGACGATGAAGGGCGAGCCGAACCAGTCGTCCTTGTTGCCTTCCTCCAGCACGGTCTGCAGCGCCGAGAGCCCGATCGCCATCGTGATGATGCCAGCCCAGTCGCCCTCGCGCAGCAGCGACAGCTTCATCGGCTTCGCCTCGAGCGCGTACCAGAGCATGCCGACCATGATCGCGCCGGGCACGAGGTTGACGTAGAAGATGTACTGCCAGCCGAAATTCTCGGTGAGATAGCCGCCGATGGTGGGGCCGATCGCCGGCGCGAACGTCGCCGACAGTGCGAACAATGCAAGGCCCACCGGCTGCTTTGCGCGCGGCAGCAGCGTGATGATCAAGGTGAACGCCATCGGGATCAGCACGCCGCCGGTAAAGCCCTGCACGGCGCGCAGCACGATCATCTGCGGCAGGTCCTGCGCCAGCGCGCAGGCGGCGGAGAGCGCCAGGAACAGAATCGCGTTGGTGAGCAGATAGATGCGGATCGAGAACACCTGCGCGAGCCAGCCCGAGAGCGGGATCACAACGATTTCCGCGATCAGATAGGAGGTCGAGATCCAGCCGCCGTCGTCGATGCCGGCGCCGATCGCGCCCTGGATGTCGGCGAGCGAGGCGTTGACGATCTGGATGTTCAGCACCGCCATGAAGGCGCCGAGCGTTGCGCCGATCACCGCGATCCAGGTTTTGGCCGAGATCGCCGGCGTTGCTGCAGCGGCGGGAGCTGGAATGTCGGCGGCGGAATTGACGGTCGGTTGAAGCGTGCTCATGGAAGCCTCGTCTCTGCTATCGAGACAGGATGCGTCAGGCGGATGGTTTCGATAATTGGTGAAGTGCGGGAAGGATCATCCGGCAGGACTTGATAGTCCCGTCGGCGTTTCCCCGCGTTCAGCCGCCGTTTGGTCGCGTCGTGTTGTCGGCGACGCGCCTTGCGGTCTCGCGCTCTGCCAGCACCGTCTGCTTGGTATTGACGGTCGGCACCGCCGACATGCCGGGCCGCAGCAATCCGGTGAGGCTGTGATCGTCGAGCACGATCTTCACCGGCACGCGCTGCACGATCTTGGTGAAGTTGCCGGTGGCGTTGTCGGGCGGCAGCAGTGCGAATTCGAGGCCGCTGGCCGGCGACAGGCTGTCGACGTGGCCGCGCAGCGTGTGACTGCGAAAACTGTCGACGTGCAGCTCGACCGGCTGGCCCGGACGGACATGCGTCAGCTGCGTCTCCTTGAAGTTGGCGACGACATAGACCGCATCGAGCGGCACCACCGCCATCAACTGCGTGCCGGCCTGCACATACTGGCCGACGCGCAGGCTGCGCGCGCCGACCGTGCCGTCCACCGGCGCGGTAATCTCGGTATAGGACAGGTTCAGCGCCGCCTGCTGCCCGACCGCGCGGGCGCGCTCGAGCTGGGCGGTGGCCTGGGCGCGCTGCGTGGTGAGCACGTCGACCTTGCGCTGCGCGGCCATCAGGCCCGATTTCGCGTGCTGCAATTGCGCGTTGCTGGCGCGCAGCGCCGCGTCGGTCTGCTGCGCGCGCTGGATCGTGCCGGAGCCTGATTTCATGAGGTCGTCGTAGCGGGCGCGCTCTTCCTGGGCGAATTTCAGATTGGCGTCGGCAGCCGCGACGTCGGCCGTGCTCTGCGCGATGATCGGCTGCTGCAGCTCGAGCTGGGCGTCGATGTTGCGTACCGAAGCTTCACCGGCGGCGACGTCGGCTGTCGCCTGGTCGAGCGCCGCCTTGAAGTCGCGATCGTCGATCTTGGCGAGGGGCTGGCCCGCCCTGACCTTCTCGTTGTCGCCGACCAGCACCTTGGCGATGTAGCCGGAGACCTTTGGTGCGATGATCGTGGAGTCGGCCTTTACGTAGGCATCGTCGGTGGTCTCGAGATAGCGGCCGTAGGTCCAGTAATCGTGTCCGTAGTAGACCATGGTCGCCGAGCCTGCGAGGAGCGCGAGTATCAGCGCTGCGCGTCGGATCTTGCCCCGGGTCGGGACAGCGGCCGGCGCTTTGGAATAATCGCGAGTGATTTCAGTCGCTTGCTCGAAGGTCTCGGTGCGGGGCATTTCGGACATTGCGGTCTCCTGTCGGCTCGCTGAGACTATCGGCCTTGCCGGCCCGAGTGATAATTGGCAAAATTCTGGAAGGATTATCCATTGCAGGTGGATAATCGGAGCGGTCGCCTTGCTTCAGGATGTCTACCGGATCAGGGCACCAGCTGCGCCAGAGCGATTGCCGTCGCTATCGCGCGATTGCTGCATCAAGAGTGGATGACCAGGCCCCCATGGACCGATTGACCAGCCTCGAAGTGTTCAGCCGGGTGGTCGAGAGCGGCGGCTTCTCGGCAGCAGGCCGCAAGCTCAACATGTCGACCACCATGGTGAGCAATCACGTTCAGGCGCTGGAGGACCGGCTCGGGGTGAGGCTGCTTCATCGCACCACGCGCAAGGTCAACCTGACCGAGATCGGCAAGGCCTATTACGACCGCTGTATCCAGATCCTCGCCGACATCGAGCAGGCCGACGACATCGCCGGCGCGCTGCAATCGACGCCGCGCGGCACGCTGCGCATCCACATCGCAACCCACATGGTGCCGTTCGTGGCCCCGGTGATGGCCGAATTCCTCGCGACCTATCCGGAGGTCAAGGTTGATCTCCGCATGGGCGAGACCAATGTCGATCTGATCGAGGAGGGGTTTGATCTTGCGCTACGCATGATCGCGCCGCCGGATTCGAGCCTGATCGTGCGGAGCCTTGCGACCTGGCGGCACGTGCTGTGCTGCTCGCACGCCTATATCGAGGCGCATGGGCGCGTCGCGAAGCTCGAAGAGCTCGCCGAGCACAATTGCGTGCGGCACCTGAACTACCCCTTCGACGAGTGGCGCTTCTTCGATCGCAAGGGCGCGCCGGCCTCGGTGCGCGTTTCCGGCAATTTGATCACCAACAGCGGCGAAGCGCTGCGCACGGCGGCACTGCAGGGCGCGGGCATCAGCCTCGCCGCCGGATTCCTCGTGGGGGACGATCTCGATTCCGGCCGTCTGGTGCGCCTGCTGCCGGAATACCGTCCGGTCGAGATGTCGATGAATGCGGTCTATCCGCACCGCCATCATCTGTCGGCGAAGGTCAGGACCTTCATCGACATGCTGGTGCATCACAGTGCCGAGCAGCAGAAGCTGATCAACCCGTATTCGTGAGAAATGCGGCGGCGGTGCCCTAGGGTGGGCAAAGGTGCGAAGCGCCGTGCCCACGATCTGGCAACGTTAGCGACAGATGGTGGGCACGCTTCCGCCTTCGCTCTGCGAGCTACGGCGGACAAGTCGCTTTGCCCACCCTACGAGAGCGTCAGTGTGGCGCGGGCAGCCGCCCGAACACGGCATCGAGCGCCATACCAATCGCAAGCAACCGGCGATCGCTTCCTTCCGGCCCATCCAGCTCCAGCCCGATCGGCAGTTTGCTGCTGGCACCGAGCGCGATCGGGATCTGGATCCCGGGAATGCCGGCATTGCTGCCGGGATCGGTGTTCTGGATGAACAGGCCGAAATTCTCGAGGCTGCTGGAGTCCGGGTTGGAGGCAATGGCAACGCGCGGCGTGGTCGGGAAGGCGATGGCATCGAGCCGGTTGTCGGCAAAAGTCTTGCTGTAGAGCGCCTGCAACGCCGGCCGTGCGGTCTTGATGGCGGCGTCATAGATCGGCTTGGCATCGACAAGGCTGCCATCGGGGGCGGGGAGTTTGCGCGGGATCACCAGGCCATCATAGGTACCCTTCACGTCGGCGCTGGCGATCTGCGCCGCCACCGCCTCGATGGTGAGGCCGGTGCCCGTGTGCTTGAGATAGGCGACCAGATCGTCATACGCCTCATACAGCGCGACCGGAAAACTGACCTGGCCGTCGAGCTCGGCCAGCTGAGGCATCTCGATCTCGACCACCGTGACGCCTTGCGCCTTCACCTTCGCGACGGCCTCCCGAAACGCCGCCTCCGTGTCGGCATCGAGATTGATCAGCATCGATCTTTCGATGCCGATGCGGACCTGGCTCAGGTCGGCCGGCGCCATCGCATCGCCGCCTGCGATGACGCGGTCGAGCAGCGCGACATCCGCCATGGTCGCGGCCATCGGGCCCGTGGTATCGCGGGTGTGCGAGATCGGCGCGATGCCGCCCTGCGGGTAGCGGCCGACGGTCGGGCGCAGCGAGGCGCATCCGTTCAGCGCGGCGGGGACCCGCACCGATCCGCCGGTGTCGGTGCCGAGCCCGCCCGCGACGATCCGCGCGCCGATCGCCGCGCCCGTGCCCGAGGAGGAGCCACCTGCGATCAGGGCCCGATCATAGGCATTGCGCACGCCGTATTCGGTGCCGGTCTTGAACGCGGTGTTGTAGCCGGAGATGCCGAAGGCGAACTCGTGCATGCTGGTCTTGCCGATGATAACAGCTCCGGCGGCGCGCAGCTTTGCCGCAACGGGCGCATCGGCTTTCGGAATGTAGTCCTTCAGCGCCGGAGTGCCGGCGCTGCAGGGCAGCCCGGCTACCTCGATATTGTCCTTGATCACGATGGGCACGCCGCCGAGCGGCTTGGTCTTGTCGCCCGTCGCGTCGAATGCCGCGGCGGCCTTCAAGGCGCCGGCCTCGTCCAGGGTGACGAAGGCATTGAGCTCGGCGTTGGCCTTGGCGCGGGCGATCGCTTCCCGGGTGAGGGTGGTGCTTGTGAACGTCCCGGTGCGGAGGCCGGAAGCGGCCTCGCTCAGCGTCAACTGGTCGAAATCCATGATGCGTCACCCGATTGCAGGGAGCCATCAGGGCGTCCCTCGGTCTCGGAGGCTGAAGCCTCGCCGCCGTCGCGTCAACCGTGGGCGCGCATCCTCGCCGGCGATGGCGTGTCGAGCTCGGCGAGCAGCCGGTCGATGTCGGCCTTCACCTTTACGATTGCGGCGTCCTTCACCGGTCCGTAGCCGCGGATCTCCATCGGGCCCTTGGCGATCGCCACGAGATTGGGCAGATGCGCTGCGTCGAGCTTGCGGGTCATGCGTTCGACCAGGCCCTCATACCAGGCGACCAGCGCACGCTCGGTGCGCCGTTCCGCAGTGTAGCCGAAGGGATCGAACGGCGTTCCGCGCAAGCCCTTCAAACGCGAGAGTATGGCAAGCGGCAACTGGATCCACTGGCCGAACGCGCGCTTGCGGGGACGGCCGCGGGCGTCAGATTTTGAGGGCAGGAACGGTGGAGCGAGGTGATACTGGACACGGAAGCCGTCGTCGAATTCGCGCTTCAACGTGTCGAGGAATCCGCTCTGCATGTGCAGGCGCGCAACCTCGTACTCGTCCTTGTAGGCCATCAGCTTGAACTGCGCGCGGGCGACGGCCTCGGTCAACGCCTCGCTGTTCAGGCCGGCTTCGGCACTGCGGACCCTTGCGACGATTGCCCGGTAGCGCGCCGCATAGGCCTCGTTCTGATAGGCCGTGAGGAATTCGGCGCGACGGGTGATGAGCTGGTCGAGCGTCTCGGTTTCGGGCACATCCTCCGCCCTCGGCAAAAAGTCCGGATCGGCCGCGGCGATCCGGCCCCAGGCAAAGGCCTGCTTGTTGCGTTCGACCGCGACGCCGTTCAGCTCGATCGCGCGCGGCAGCGCCTGCAGCGAGACCGGGACCAGGCCGCGCTGCCAGGCAAAGCCCAGCATGATGATGTTGGCGTAGACGGCATCGCCCAGCAGGCGTTCGGCCAGCGCATTGGCGTTGATCGTGTCGAGATTGTCGTTGCCGATCACCTGCCGGATCGCCCGCAGGCGGGCAGGCGACGCGAGATCGGCGTCGCGGAAGCGGACGACATCGCCGGTCGGCATCTCCGCGGTATTGACCGCGGCGCGCGTGCCGCGGCGATAGGTCCCCGATGCCTTCGGCGAGGAGCTGACGACGAGGTCGCAGCCGATCAGCGCATCGGCCGCGCCCTGGTCGATACGGACCTGATGCAGCGATTCGGGGTTCGCGGCCAGGCGGATGAAGCTGAGCACCGGACCGAACTTCTGCGCAAAGCCGGTGAAGTCCAGCACCGAGACGCCGAAGCGTTCCAGATGCGCGGCCATGCCGATCAGCGCGCCGACGGTGATCACGCCGGTGCCGCCGACGCCGGTCACGAGCAGATCGTAGGGCCGCTCGAGCGTCGTGGGTGAGGGCAGGGGCAGCGTCGCCGCGCGGCCGATTGCGTCGATCTGGCTCGCGCTCTTCTTCCGGCGGCTCGCGCCTTCGACCGTGACAAAACTCGGGCAGAAGCCGTTGAGGCAGGAGAAATCCTTGTTGCAGGTCGACAGATTGATCTGCCGCTTGCGGCCGAACGGCGTCTCCTTCGGCTCGACGCTGAGGCAGTTGGATTCCACCGAGCAGTCGCCGCAGCCCTCGCAGACGAGATCGTTGATGTAGGCAAAGCGTTTCGGATCGGCCATCTGTCCGCGCTTGCGCCGCCGCCGCTTCTCGGTGGCGCAGGTCTGCTGGTAGATCAGGACGGAGACGCCGGGGATGTCGCGCAGCTCGCGCTGCACGGCATCCATCTCCTCGCGGGGATGGATGGTGACGCCGCTGGGCAGGTCCGCCGGGCTGAAATGCGCGGGATCGTCCGAGACGAGTGCGATGCGTGTCACGCCTTCGGCGCGGACGCTGTGCGCGATGGCATGCACGCTGACCGGGCCGTCGACCGGCTGGCCGCCGGTCATGGCGACGGCATCGTTGAACAGGATCTTGTAGGTGATGTTGGCTTTCGCCGCGACCGCCTGCCGGATCGCCATCGAGCCGGAGTGATAATAGGTGCCTTCGCCGAGATTCTGGAACACGTGCCTGTGGCCGGTGAAGCGCGACGAGGCCGCCCAGTTCACGCCCTCGCCGCCCATCTGGATCAGCGACGAGGTCTCCCGGTCCATCCAGCTCGCCATGAAATGACAGCCGATGCCGGCCAGCGCCTTCGATCCCTCGGGCACCTTCGTCGAGGTGTTGTGCGGGCATCCCGAGCAGAAATAGGGCGTGCGCGTTGCGCCCGGGACGTTGATCGTGCGCGCGGCCTCCGGCATCAAGGCTGCTGCGCGCGCGGCGAGATTGAGTCCGGGAAACATCGGATCGAGCCGGCGCGCCAGCACGGATGCGAGCGCACGCGGCGACAATTCGCCGATCCATGAGATCAGCCTTGCACCTCGCTCGTCGTGCTTGCCGACCATGCGCTCCGGCTTGCTGCCGGGATAGTCGTAGAAATATTCCTTGAACTGGCTCTCGATGATGCCGCGCTTCTCCTCGACCACGAGGATCTCACGCTTGCCCTTCACGAAGTCCATGGCATCGTGCAGCGCCAACGGCCAGACCATGCCGACCTTGTAGACATCGATGCCGATGGTACGGCAGGCGGCTTCGTCGAGGCCCATCAGCCGCAGCGCCTCCATCAGATCGAGATGGGCCTTGCCGGTCGTGACGATGCCGTAGGTGGCGCCGGGGATGTCGTAGATGTGGCGGTCGATCGGATTGGCTTTCGCAAAGGCGTAGACCGCGTGCTTCTTCGCCTCCAGCCGCTCCTCGATCTGCGGGCCCGGCAAATCCGGCCAGCGATAGTGCAGCCCGCCGGGCGGCGGCGTGAAGTCGGGCGTGCGGAAGGCGCGCGGCGGCTGCAGCGCGACGGACGCGCCTGATTCCACGATCTCCGAGATCGCCTTGAAGCCGACCCACATGCCGGAGAAGCGGCTCAGCGCGTAGCCATATTCGCCGAACGCCAGATATTCGCCGACATCGGCCGGGTGCAGCGTCGGCATGAACCAGCTCATGAAGGCGACGTCGGACTGGTGCGGCATCGAGGAAGAGACGCAGCCATGGTCGTCGCCGGCGACCACCAGCACGCCGCCATGCGGCGAGGAGCCATAGGCATTGCCGTGCTTGAGCGCGTCGCCGGAGCGATCGACGCCCGGACCCTTGCCGTACCAGAGACCGAACACGCCATCGACCTCGCGCTCGCCTTGCGTCTCGACCTGCTGCGAACCGAGCACTGCCGTGGCGGCGAGATCCTCGTTCACGGCGGGGAGGAATTCGATGCGGTCTTGCTTCAGGCGTTCCTGGATGCGCCACAGTTCGAGATCGACGCCGCCGAGCGGCGAGCCGCGATAGCCGGAGATGAAACCCGCCGTGTTGAGGCCGTTGGCGCGGTCGCGCTTCGCCTGGTCGAGCGCGATGCGGACGATGGCCTGTGTGCCCGTGAGGAAGACGCGGCCCTCCTCGCGATCGTAGCGGTCGGAAAGCTCGTAAGTGTCGAGTGACGGAATGGCGTCCATGGCGGACCTCGCGCGGCAACGGTGCCGGATTGGCGAAGGTTAGGCCCGGTCGGCTGGTAAGTCTTACCTATTCATCCTTCCGAAGGCATGAAATCGGTAGATTTTTGCAGAAATGAACGGTCTGCGGTATAATTTATCGAATTGGGGCGCGCTCATGATCGAAGACCACGATGTCAGGATACTGGCCCACCTCCAGAAGGACGGCCGCGCCACCAACCAGCAGCTGGCCGACGAGGTCGGCATGTCCACCTCGGCCTGCTGGCGCCGGGTGAGGGCGCTGGAGGAGAGCGGCGTCATCCAGGGCTATGCTGCGCTGGTCGCGCGCGAGCAGGCAGGCTTTGCGATGTCGGCGATTCTCCACGTCTCGCTGGAGCGGCACGACGCCAAGTTCGTCGACGAATTCGTGGCCAGCGTCACCAAGCGCCGCGAGGTGCTGGAGTGCTTCGCGACCACCGGCGATGCCGACTACCATCTGCGCGTCGTCGTGCAGGACATGGCGGCCTACAACCGCTTTCTCGACGAATTCATGTTCCGCATTCCCGGCATCCGATACGTCCGCAGCAACGTGGTGCTGAAGGAAATCAAGACCGGCGTGGCGCTGCCGTTTTGAGGGAGCTGCGTAGCTGCGTAGGATGGGTAGAGCGAAGCGAAACCCATCTGAAGTCTTTCCTCGGGGACTAAAGGTGATGGGTTTCGCTCCGCTCTACCCATCCTACGAGGATCACCGCCCCTCCCGCACGAACCTGTTCCGCAACGTGCCCACACCCGTGATGTCGATCTCCACGACATCGCCGTGCTTGATGTCGGGCGACGCGCCATCCGTGCCCATCCAGATCACGTCGCCGGGCCATAGCGTGAAATACTTCGTCAGCTCGACCAAAAACGGCACCACGCCAAAGATCATGTCGTTTGTGTAGAAGCGGTTGGTTTCCTTGCCGTTGACCCGGACGATCGTTTCCATCTTCGCTAGGTCCGCCTCGGTCTCGATCCACGGCCCCATCGGCTTGAACGTGTCGGCGTTCTTCGAGCGCCACAGGCTGCGGTCAGCCTTCTGCCAGCTCCGCTCGCTGACGTCGTTGCCGATGGTGTAGCCGAACACGCAATCCATCGCGTTGGCCTCGGTGAGATGCTTCACCTTCTTGCCGATGACGACGACGAGCTCGCCCTCATAGTGGATCTTCTCCGTCGCAAAGGACGGGATCACGACATCCTCGCCATGGGCGATCAGCGCATTCTGCGCGCGATAGCCGATCTCGGGGCGGTCGGGCACGGCCGGCACCGTGCCGGCCTTGTCGGCGGCCTCCTTCAGGTGCTTGAGGTAATTCAGCCCGACGCAATAGAAGGTGCGCGGAATCAGCGGCAGCTCGATCTTGACCTCGGACAGCGGATACGTGCGCGAGCCGCGCTGCCATTCGCCGAGCGGGTCGCCGTCGACCGCGACGACCCGGTCGCCTTCGATGATCCCCCAGGAGGTCTTTCCCGAGGCGGTGAATTTCAGCCAGCGCATATTGTGTCCTCGCCCTTATTCCGCGGCATCGCGCGGCTGCACCTTCCAGGCCCCGGCGGCCGGCCGCTTGAGCCCGAGATTTTCCCGTAGCGTCTTGCCGCGATAGTCCTTCTGGAACAGGCCGCGCCGCTGCAATTCCGGCACGACGTGCTGCACGAAGTCCGCGTAGGAGCCGGGCACGTAGGTCGCGGCAATGACAAAGCCGTCGCAGCCGCGTTCGACGAACATCTCCTCGAGCTTGTCGGCGATCTCCTTGGGACAGCCGACCATGGCGTCATGCACCTGGCCGCGGCCGGAGAAGGTGACGAAGTCGCGCGCGCTGGGATTGCTCTTGCCCGAGTTCTTCAGCACCCCGTCGCGGATGCCAAGAATACCTTGCATGCTCTTCAGTTCTTCCGTGGTCAGTGGCTCGTCGAGGTCCTTGGACGCGAAGTCGTAGTTGAGCGCTTCGGCGAGCAGCGACAGCGCGTCGATTTCGAGCGGCAGCTTGTTGATCAGCGCCATCTTGTCCTCGGCCTCCGCCTTGGTCGCGGCGCAGACCGGCGTCGTCAGGTTGCAGAGGAACATCTGGTCGGGATCGCGGCCGGCTTTCGCAGCTTCGTTGCGCACGGACGCATAACCTTCCTTGGCGGCTGCGAGATTGCGCGCGGCGGTGAAGATCACCTCGCCCCAGCGGCCGGCAAAGCGCTGGCCGCGGCCGGATGCGCCGGCCTGGATGATGACGGGATGGCCTTGGCTCGACCGCGGCACGGTGAACGGTCCGCGCGACTTGAAGTTCGCTCCCTTGTGATCGAGCCGCTTCACCTTGCTGGGATCGGCAAAGCGGCCGCTTGTCTTGTCCATGATGAGCGCGCCGTCCTCCCAGGTGTCCCAATGGCCGAGCACGACCTCCATGAACTCGTCGGCCTTGTCGTAGCGGGAATCATGCTCGGGATGGGAGTCGCGTCCCATGTTGAGGGCTTCGCCGTCATTGAGCGAGGTGACGACGTTCCAGCCTGCGCGTCCGCCGGACATCAGATCGAGCGTCGCGTAGCGGCGGGCGACGTCGAACGGCTCGTAATAGGTGGTTGAGCAGGTCGCGCCGAGGCCGAGCTTGTCGGTCACCATGCCCATCGTGGTCAGCACGATCAGCGGGTCCATCTTCACGCAGCGAATGCCGTATTCGACGGTGTGCGCGTGGTCGTTGCCGTAGCGGTCCGGCATCGCCAGGCGGTCGTCGAAGAAGGCCATGTGGAATTTGCCGGCTTCGAGGATTTTGGCGATCTCCTGATAATAGTCCGCCGACATCGAATCGTCGCGCGAGTCCGGATGTCGCCAGGAGCTCGGCAAGTTGGTGCAATTCTGCGCCTGTAGGAAGCCGACCAGTACCATCTGCCGATTCATGCTGCTGTTCTCCTGATAGCGTCAGGCGAGGCCAAGGACGGTGTCGAGCCGGTACTCGCGCGTCAGCGTGCGCAGCTTGTCCCAGGTGGCGTCCTCGACCTCGATGCCGTCGCGCAGGCGCTGCTGCTCGCGCAGGCCCTCGATCTCGCCGGGATAGTAGACGCCCTTGCTGCCCTCGGAGGGCGGCGTCGATTTCAGATAGTGCGCGAACTCGGCGACCTCGCGCTTGAACTCCTTGAGCGGGCGGAACGCTGCGACATTGAACACGGCCATGAAGCAGCCGTCATTGTGCCGCCCCGTCGGCTCGACGCCGAAGCCGAGCCCGGTGAGCAGGCCGCAGAGCACCTCGACCATGGCGGCGAGGCCGCTGCCCTTGTAGCCCTCGGTGCCGCCGAGCGGCAGCAACGCGCCGCCTTTGCGATACTGGGTCGGGTCGGTGGTGTGCCGTCCGTCGGCATCGATGATCCATCCCGTTGGGATCTCCTCGCCACGGGCGACCGCGAGCTGGATCTTGCCGGCCGCGACCGCCGAGGTCGCCATGTCCAGATAGAACGGGGTATCGAGATCAGACGGCACGGCGATCGAGATCGGATTGGTGCCGAGCCGCGCTTCCTTGCCGCCGAACGGAGCCACGTGCTTCGGCGAGCGGCCGGAATCCGCCGTCGCGATCCCGATCATGCCTTCGCGCATCGCCATCAAGGGATAGGCGGCGAGGCGGCCGACATGGCTCTGCCGGAACACGGTGCAGGCGGCGACGTTGGCGGTCTTCGCCTTCTCGATCGTCAGCGCCATCGCCTTGGCGTTGACGTGGAAGCCAAAGCCCCAATGGCCGTCGATCACGGTCGTGGTCGGCGATTCCTGGACGATGCTCCATTTGGCGCCGGGCACGATGTGGCCGGCCTTGATGCGGTCGATATAGGTGGGAACGGCGATCACGCCGTGGGAATCGTGGCCGGCGAGGTTGGCGTTGACGCAGCCGCTCGCGACGGCGTCGGCCTCCTCCTCCGAAGCTCCGGCTGCCTGGAGCAGCGCGGCGCTGATGCGCGTGAGGCGGTCGGCCCTGACGAGCGGCATAGCATTTCCCCGGCTTGGTGCCTTTTTACAGGCAGCTTGTTGGGCGCCATCGTCTCAAAGCGCGGGAGCGATATCAATCTCTCGTAAACCAATACAGGGCTGCAAATTCGTAAACGGAACACGCCTTTGGTCGAAGGTTCGTGCCGTGCGGCGGTATTTTCGCGGGTTTAGCGCCGCTCGTTCGCAGCTCGTTCACTTTGATCGACGGTTTGCAGCAGGCAATAACGACCACTTAGGCGATGGCCGTTCATAACGGCACCGGGAGAAATAGGCAGAAATGCCCGGGAGTTAAGATCGTGCCGACGACACTCGCGCGCACCTTTGCGGCGTTGAGCGCCATCAATGAAGCGATTCTTTACGCGAGATCGCCGGACGAGCTGTACCAGAAGGTCTGCGACGCCGGTTTCTCGAGCGGGGACTTTTTGGCCGTGGCCGTGTTCCTGGTGGGACCGGACGGCGGGCGGCTGCGCTTCGCGGCGGGTTGCGGCGACGACATTCCGCGGCTGCGCGCAATCGAGATCACGACGGACGCCGGCAAGCCGGAAGGATTGGGCGTCGGCGGCGAGGCATTTCGCGAGCAGAAGCTGTGCGTCAGCAACGACTATCTGAACGATCCGCGCTCGCTGGCGTGGCGCGAGGGCGCCGCGAAGGCTCATATCGGTGCCGCTGCGGCACTGCCGCTGCTCTGCAACGGCAAGAGCGTCGGCGTGCTGTACGTGACGCGAAGCGAGGCCAACTCGCTGAACGAGCAGATGGTGTCGCTGTTCGAGCGCATGTCGGCGAACATTTCCTATGCACTGGACAATTTTTCGCGCGAGACCGCGCGGCAGAGCAGCGACCGGGCGACACGGCGGCTGAACCGCATGTTCGGCGCCATCAGCGCCACCAACGAAGCGATCCTGCGGGCTAAGACCGAGCAGGAGCTGTACCAGCTCGTCTGTGACGCCTCCGTCCACAGCGGCAAGTCGCTGGCGACCATCGTGCTGCTCCGCGAGCCGGATTCGCACTGGATGAAGCCTGTCGCCGCCACCGGGCAGAACCTCGACCTCGTAACCCAGGCGCGCTATTCGGTCGATCCGGACAATCCTTTCGGCAAGGGCATCTCCGGGCAGGTCTTCCGGACCCAGAAGGCCGTCGTCGAGGACGATCTCGCCAGCCGCACCAAGGGCTCGCCCTGGGAGCAGGCCAACGTCAACACTGGCGTCGCCGCCTGCGTGGTCGCGCCGCTGATCAAGCACGGCGAGAGCGTCGGCGTGCTGTTGTTCTTCATCAGCCGCTCCTGGGCCAAGGACGAGGAGATCGTCGCGCTGCTGGTGCGCATGGCGGAGAACGTCTCGTTCGCCATCGAGAATTTCGACCGCGAGGCCGACAAGGCCAGGATCGCGGCCGAGGAAGAACGGCTGGCGCGGATGTACGCGGCGCTCAGCGCCACCAACGAGGCGATCCTGCGCGCGCGATCGCGCTCCGAGCTGTTCGAGCTCGTCTGCGAGGCGGTGGCGAAGGGCGCCAAGTTCACCTCGGCCAGCATCGCGCTGGTGGACCAAAGCGCCGAGCTGCTGCGCGTGGTCGCCAGCTACGGACCGAATGCCGACCAGGTCCGTAACTTCAAGTTCTCCACCTCCGACCAGGTGCCCGAGGGGCGCGGGCTGACCGGCACCGCGTTCCGCACGCGCCAGCCCGCCGTCAGCAACGACGTGCTCG
The DNA here is from genome assembly GCF_018130885.1 of Bradyrhizobium sp. KB893862 SZCCT0404. Lineage (NCBI taxonomy): Bacteria > Pseudomonadati > Pseudomonadota > Alphaproteobacteria > Hyphomicrobiales > Nitrobacteraceae > Bradyrhizobium > Bradyrhizobium sp. KB893862 SZCCT0404. Next base: position 165,291 of record NZ_JAFCLT010000009.1, on the reverse strand, counting down.
CCGACGACCGCATCGCGCCCTGGCAGGCCAGCGCCCGCCGCAACGGCATCGCGTCCTCCGCCGCGCTGCCGCTGTTCAACGGCGACCGGGTCGAGGGCGTATTCCTGTTTAACTCTCCGGAGTGCGGCACCTTCACCGACGAGCTCGTCGAGCTGCTGCGCAAGCTCCAGGCCAACGTCGCCTTTGCGCTCGGGAATTTCGACCGCGCCGAGGCGAAGGCCAGGGCCGAGATGCAGCGCAATCGCCTCAGGGGCATGCTCGAGGCCCTGAGCGCGACCAACGAGGCGATCATGCGGGTGAAGACCCGCGACGAGCTGTTCGAGGTGGTGTGCGAAGCCGCGGTGCTCGGCGGCACCTTCTCCTCCGCGACCATCGCCCTGGTCGATGCGACGGGACACTATCTCGACATCGCCATGACCAAGGGCGAGAGCTGCTATCAGATCAAGGATTGGCGCTTCTCGACCTCGGCCGACGATCCGGAGGGACGCGGGCTGACCGGCACCTCCTTCCGCTCGCGCACGCCGTGTGTCGCCAACGACCTTCTCACCGACATCCGTACCGCGCACTGGCACCAGATCGCGCGCACGCAAGGCACAAGATCGGGGGCCTGCTTCCCCTTGCTCAGCAACGGCGGCGGGGCCGTCGGCGTATTGCTGTTCCTCTCGCCGGACGAAGGCGTGTTCACGCAGGACCTCATTCAATTGCTGGGGCGGCTTGCCGAAAACGTCTCGTTCGCGCTCGACAATTTCGACCGAGCCGAGGAAAAGGCCCGCACCGAGGCGCAGAAGGAGCGCCTGACGCGCATGTTCGCGGCGCTGAGCGCCACCAACGAGGCGATCATGAGGGCGAAGTCGCGCGCCGAGCTGTTCGACCTCGTCTGCCTCGCCGCCTCGAACGGCGCCAAGTTCACCTCGACGACGATCGCGCTGGCGAGGGCGGGCAGCGACCAGCTCGAGATCGTGGCTGCGGCCGGCCCGTCCGCCGAAACCACGCGCAACGTCCGCCTCTCCATCGACCCGGAGCGCCCCGAAGGGCGCGGCATGAGCGGCACGGCGTTCCGCACCCGGCAGCCCTGCATCAGCAACGACTATCTCAACGACGATCGCGTCCGTGCCTTCCACGCCGTCGTACGCGGCGACGGCGCGCGGTCGGGCGCGGCCTTCCCGCTGATCGCGCACGACCAGGCCGTCGGCGTCATGATCTACATGTCGACCGAGCCGGCCACCTTCACCGCGGAGTTCGTCGAGCTGTTGCAGCGCCTCGCCGACAATGTCTCCTTTGCCATGGAAAACTTCGACCGCGCCGATGCCAAGAACCAGGCGGACGAGCGGATCGAGTATCTCGCCTCGCACGACAGCCTGACCGATTTGCCGAACCGCGAGACCTTCAACGGGCTGTTGCGCGCGGCGATCGACACCGCGCAGCGCCACGATCACCGTTTCGCGCTGCTGTTCATCGATCTCGACCGCTTCAAGGTCATCAACGATTCGCTCGGCCACGAGGCCGGCGACCTGCTCCTGCTCGAAGTGGCGAACCGCCTGCGCGGCGCGCTGCGGACCAGCGACGTGGTGGCGCGGCTCGGCGGCGACGAGTTCGTCGTCATCCTCGACCAGTGCGGCGAGATCGACGACGTCCAGCGCATCGCGACCGGGCTGCTCGCGGCGCTCGCCGAGCCCATGGAGCTCGCCGGCCACGAATGCCATACCACGGCCTCGATCGGCATCGCGATGTATCCGGCCAACGGCTCCGACGTGCAGACGCTGACCAAGAACGCCGACATGGCGATGTATCTCGCCAAGGAGGACGGCAAGAACGGCTACCGCTTCTTCTCCAGTGAGGTGAAGACCCAGTCGATCGAGCGGCTGTCGCTGGAAAGCGCGCTGCGCCGGGCGCTGGAGCGCGAGCAGTTCTCGCTCAACTACCAGCCCAAGGTGGACATGGAGACCGGCCAGATCACCGGCGTGGAGGCGCTGCTGCGCTGGACCCATCCCGAGCTCGGCAGCGTCTCGCCGGCCCAGTTCATTCCGCTCGCGGAGGAAACCGGGCTGATCGTGCCGATCGGCCGCTGGGTGCTGAACGAGGCTTGCGCGCAGGCGATGGCCTGGCAGCGCCGCGGCCTGCTGCCGCTGTCGATGGCGGTCAACCTGTCACCGCGGCAGTTTGCCGACGAACATCTGTTGCAGGACGTCGACGAGGCGCTTGCCGCCTCCGGCATGTCGCCGGTGCTGCTCCAGCTCGAGGTCACCGAGAGCATGATGATGCGCAACGTCGGACGCGCGCTCAAGGTGCTCGACGCCATCCAGAGCCGCGGCATCCGCCTCGCCATCGACGATTTCGGTACCGGCTATTCGTCGATGTCGCTGATGAAGCACTTCCCGATCGACACCATCAAGATCGACCGCTCCTTCGTGCGCGACCTGCCGCAGGATTCAGAGGATCAGGCGATCGCGCAGGCGATCATCAGCATGGGCAAGGCGCTCGGCATGACCGTGGTTGCCGAAGGCGTCGAGAATGCCGAGCAGGAGGCGTTCCTGCGCACCCATGGCTGCGACGAGATGCAGGGCTTCCTGATCGCAAAGCCGCTGCCGGCCAAGCAGATGGCCGAGCTGCTGCGGCCGATGGTGCTGCCGGTTGCGCCGCCGCTCCAGCCCGAGCCGGATCCGGTCGCCACCGAAGCTGCCGCACTAAGGCTGAAACGCGCTGTCATCTAGCGGCTGCGGGTGAAGCTCGCGGACGTCGTGATCGGCGCCCTCCGCTATACTCGGAAAATCCTGCGGGCCGGTCAGCGACGTCTGTTCGACGAACAGCGCCAGGATCGTGCGCGCACCGTCGGCGAAGCTCGCACCCTTGTTCAAGCCGAGCTCGGCGCAAGAGGCCTCGTTCATCGTCTCCTGATCGTCGACGACCGCCATGGCCGGTCCCCACCACCAGGCAGGCGCGGGCGAGCGCTCGTCCTCCGGCACGACATGCCAGCGGACGAACTCTTCCATCACGCGCTCGAACTCCAGGCGTGCAGCCTGATGCATGCGGTCGATACTCCCGAGAATCCGCGCCTGATCACAGCGGCGTGTGGATTCGATTGTGGTCTTCACGTCCGGAAAAACAGGCTCGTGCCACATCGGCCGAGCCGCGCATGCCGACCTCGTCGTCAGCCATGCCCAAGGATGCGGCCATCGGCGATACGCCAGCGGCGGCAGCGAATGCCCATTCTAGCCGTTCGCAGGCAGGGCGGGCAAGGTGCGGATGTTACGGTTGCTTAATGGACCGTGCTTAACGCGCTTTGCGCGGATGGGCCTTCTGGTGCCAGGCCCAGGCGGTGCGGATCACAGTCGCGAGATCGGAATGACGCGGCACGAAGTTCAGCACTTTTCGCGCAGCAGACGGATTGGCGACCAGGTACGTGGGATCGCCCGCACGGCGCGGCTTGACCGTGTGCGGCACCTCGCGCCCGGTCTCCTGCCTGATAGCGTCGAGGATCTCGCGCACCGAGAAGCCGGCGCCGGTGCCGAGATTGAAGCTGCCGCCCGGATGTCCGGTTTCCAGCAGCTTGAGCGCCGCGACATGCGCGGCGGCAAGGTCGGTGACGTGGACGTAGTCGCGGATCGCGGTGCCGTCGGGCGTGTCGTAATCGTCGCCGAACACCGCGAAGTCGACATGGCCCTGCAGCGCCATCATGGCGCGCGGAATGAGATGAGTCTCGTTGTCGCGCAATTCGCCGATGCCGCCGGCGGGATCGGCGCCGCTCGCATTGAAGTAGCGCAGGCAGAACGCGCCGAAGCCGTAGGCGGCGCGATAGTCGGCGAGGATGCGCTCGATCATCCATTTCGAGGCGCCGTACGGATTGATCGGCGCGCACGGGAAGTCTTCTGGCAGCTCCTTCGAATCGGCGTTGCCATAGACGGCGCCGGTCGAGGAGAACACGATGCGCTGGCAGCCGGCGGCGCGCATCGCCTGGAGCAGCGACAGCGTGCCCTGCACGTTGTTGATGTAATATTTCTGCGGGTCGGTCATCGACTCGCCGACCAGGCTGGCGGCGGCGAAATGCATCACCGCCGTGATCTTGCGCTCGGCGAAGACGCGCGCGAGCGCCGCGCCGTCGAGCAGATCGGCCGTCACCAGCTCCCCGGCAACGAAGCTGCGATGGCCCGTCGAGAGATTGTCGAAAACGATCGGCTGGTAACCGGCAGCGGTCAGCGCGCGGCACGCGTGCGAACCGATGTAACCCGCACCTCCCGTGACGAGGACGATCGGTCGGTCGGTCATGTCCTTAACCCGGCCTCTCTCAGCGATTGAAGGGCCGCTTGCGGCGGAACAGAAGATAGAGCGCGCGGGGGTTGGTGGTCAAATAGCGCCAGAACAGGCGGCGCGGCTCCAGCCAGGTGCGCCAGGCCCATTCGAGTCCGACCTTCTGCATCCATTCCGGGGCACGCGAGCGGCTGCCCGACAGGAAGTTGAACAGGCCGCCGGATGTCTTGATGACGCCGACATTGGTCAGATGCGGCGTATATTCCTCGACGAACGCCTGCTCGCTGGGCACGCCGAGCGCGACCCAGAGATAATCGGGCGCGAGCGCATTGATCTCCTCGACCTTCGCGCGCAGCGCATCGCCGCGCAGATAGCCGTGGCTATGACCGACGATCTTCAGGTTCGGATACAGCTTGCGGACGTTCTCGACCGCCGTGGCGTTCTCGGCTTCGCTGGCGCCGAACATGTAGAAGGTGCGGCCGACCGCTTCAGCCTTGCGGGCGACGACGTGGAACAGGTCGGTCGTCGCGACGCGCTCGGGCAGCGGAAACCAGGATTGCAGCTTCGAGGCCGCCACCAGCGGCTGGCCGTCGGCGTTGATCAGGTCGGCGGCGCGGAACAGGCGCTCGGTCTGCGGCTCGGTCGAGCAGCGCGCCAGCACCTCGCCATTGGCGGACGTCAGGTACAGCGGACGGCCGATGCGATGTTGCGGATCGGTCGCCTCGATCATGAAATCGGCGGTTGCTTCTAGGTCGAGTGCGGCCATGCGAAGGCCGCCGACGGTGGTGCGCGGCACCTCCGCGGTTGCGGCCCGGCCGTCCAGGTTGATGCGGCGCTCAAGCATATTGTCTGCCTCGCTGGCGCGCTTGGGTTGCAGGAGTGAGCTCGTCGAGCACCACGCCGACGAGCTTGCGCTCGGCGCGGCCGAGCGTGCTCAAAATCTCTTCCAGGCCGTCGTTGATGTCGAGGCTGGTCGGCAGCACCGCCACCAGCGCGTCGACGTCGTCGAGCAGCTTGCGGCTGCCGGCGGCGAGCGGCGTCACCGGGCCGTCGAGGATCACGAGGTCGTAACCGCCGGCGGAGCGCGCCTGCGCAATCGCCTTGCGGATGGCTTCAGTCGCCTTGCCGGCATCGCCGTCGGCGGCCGGAAGGACCGAGATGCCGTTGGCGGTCCTGATCTCGCGCGCGGCCTTGCTGCCGTTCGAGAGCCAGCCGAGCCTGCTCGGCTCGCGCTTGCCGTTGCGGTTGACCTTATTCGAGAGCGAATGCGCCAGGTGGTCGGCATCGATCATCAGCACGCGGACGCCGTCGCGCGCAGCCGCGAGCGCGAAATTCAGCGCGGTCACGCTGCGACCCGTGGTCTCGCCGCCGCCGACGAGCGCGACGACCGGCATCGCCTTGCCGCCGCCGCGCCGGGCTACGGCCGCGCGCATGTCGCGCCAGGCATTGAGCAGGCTGGTCAGGGGAAAGCCCGGGCGCAGCGTCGGCCAGCCCAATCGGGTCAGGTCGACACCGCCGCCGGTGGCGAGAATGGCGCCGAGCGTGTGGATGACGTCGGCCTCCTGCAGGCGCGCGATCAGCGGCTTTTCGATCAGGGGGCGTTCGGCCGCGGCGGGCTGCAGTGGCGGTGCGGCAATTTCCGGCAGAGGCTGTGCGACGTCAGGGGCACGCGCAACCGGCTGCGGCTGTGGCGGCGGAACCTCGCTGGCCCGCGCCGGCTCGGGAGCGCGCGGCGCCTGCGGTGCGGGTGTGCGCTCGCGGCGCGCCGGTGCAGGCGCCGGCGCGGCCGTGCCGGCGGACAGCAGCTCGGCGACGACGAACCAGCCCGATGCAGCGAGTGCGCCGAAGATGAAGCCGATCATGGCGAACAGGCTCATCGCGGGTGGGAACGAGCGCCGCTGCGGCACCGTCGCTTCGCCGATGACGCGGGCGGCCGAGGTGTTCAGCGTCTCCTGCTCCTCGGTCTCGCGCGAGCGCTTGAGGAAGGATTGATAGACGTCGCGGCTGGCATCGGCCTCGCGCTCGAGCTCGCGCAGACGGACGGCGGCCTGGCTGAGCTGCACGCTCTGCCGCTTCTGCGCTTCCAGCGCCCGGTTGAGCGAGGCCTCGAAATCGCGGGCGCGTGTCAGATCGTTCTTGGCGGACTGGGCGAAACGGTCGATCTCTTCGTTGATGGTGCGCTTGAGATCCTCGACCTGCTTCTCGGTTTGCCGCAACGCCGGATGGCGCGGGCCGAGTTCGCCGGCCTGCTCCGCATACTTCTTGCGGGCATCGGCATATTGCGCGCGCAGGTTGGCGATGGTCGGCGATTGCAGCGCTTCGGGATTTGCGCCCGCATCGGCCGCCGTGCGCCGGCTCGCCTCGATCTGGTCGAGCCGCGCCTGCGCGTCCATCGTCGCGGCGCGGGCCGCGGACAGGCGCTGATTGCTGGCGGAGAGCTGCTGGTCGCTGATCAGCGAGTCCTGGGTGCCGACGAAATTGTTCTGTGCCTTGTAGGTGGCGAGCGCGGTCTCGGCGTTGCGCAGCCGCTCGCGCAGCTCCTTCAGGCGGCCGGAGAGGTCGGTGGTGGCGCGCCGCGCAGCGGAAGCCTGCGAGTTGCGGGATTCGGTGAGGTAGACGTTGGTCAGCGTGTTGGCGAGCATCGCCGCCTTGGCTGGATCGGTCGACCAGACCTCGATATCGACGATGAAGCTCTTTTCGGTCTTGCGGATGGTGATGTGCTTGTTCAGGGCATCGAGCGCCGCGAGCTGCACCTCCTTCGCTTCGGCAGCGGAGGGCGCGCGGGGCTGCAGGCCGACGAGGCCGAGCAGCGACGACATCAGCGTCCTGGCGTCGCCGCCGCCGCCGAATTCGGGATCCTTGTCGAGGCCCGCCTGCTGGATGACCTGGAGCAGCACGCTGTTGGAGGTGATCAGGCGCGCCTGGCTCTCCACCACCATCGACATGCCGGAGACGTCCTGCGCGCGCGGCGTGAGCTCGCGGTCGACGAGCTGGAGCTCGCGCGGATCGACCAGGAGCTGGGCGGTGGCGGTGTAGCGGGGCGTCAGGCTCTTGCCGACGGTGACGGCGAGCGTGGCACCGACCAGCGCGGCAGCGGCGATCGCGATCTTGCGCCGCCAGAGCAGGTTGACGAGCTCGAGCACGCTGAAGCCGGCCTGAGGCCGCTGTTGCGGGGCCTCTGGTCTCGCCCGATCGATCGGCTGGTTATAGTCCAGCATGGTCCCCAGCTTTCATTCCAACGGCCGCGGGCTGAGGGGTTACTCTTCGCTTTATGCCACGCACCCGGGATATAGGTGCCCAATCAACGCAACAGGGAAAATTAACCATACTCATTGAGGGACTATTCACCGAAATGGCAAACAAAGGGTTTAAACGCATGCCGTTGTCCGGCGCGTCGTCGCGGCGCCTATGCCGGGTGCCCTTGATTAACGGTTCGTTACCGCGCGCAGCATGGCCGCGAGGCTTCGCGCGTCCTGCGATGTGCCGCGCGCACGCCATGGCAATCAGCTTTTCCTGAGGATGACGTGATAGTCGCCGCGGCGGACATCGGTGCCGCGCGGAAGCACGGCGTTCAGCACGGCGGCGCCGGCATCGACCAGAGCGGCGAACAGCGGCTTGCGCCGGCGCATCTCCGGATAGCGCGGGCTCTCGACCTCACGGCGGTAAGTCATCTCGAGGCCGTTTGCGGCCGCGAACGCTTCGAGCCGGGGCAGCGTGACCAGCGGATGGAAGAAGGTCGGGAACGGCGGCTCGCCGGGCAGGCCGGCGTCCTTGATGCCGCGGATGTGCCGGTAGAACCAGACGTGAAACCAGTGCGGCGAGTATTTGGTGACGACGCCGGACAGCGAGCGCGGATTGGGCGCGCCGATCAGGATCATGCCGCCGCGCTTGAGCGCGTCGCGGAAGTTCAGCAGCGCGGCATCGACATGGGGCAGATGCTCGATCACGTTGTAGCAGATCACGAGATCGAAGCTTTCCTTGCCGAAATTGTAGGTCTGCACGTCGCCGAGGATCGCCTCGTCCGCATAGGTGTTGTTGCGAACCTGGTCCTCGTCGATGTCGACGACGGTGACCCTGCTGCGGCTCAGCAATTCCGGCGGAAGCACGCTGTACGAGCCGCCGCCGGCTTCATAGACGGAGAGCGGGCCCTGCGGCAGTTCGCGGCGCAGCAACTCATGAACGGCAAGCAGGCTGTCGCGGGCTTCGCCGGGGACGAGATCGTGCAGCGCCTGAACGGGTGCTGCGGCGGCGGGAATGTCGATCGCCGTGGCTGTCGCGAAATCGATCGTGGCTGGCTTGTTCATTTTTCTCTGACCGCGCTTGTTCGACTCAAATTTACAGGAAAAATCTCGCATGCCCGAAGAGCAAATCTGATGCCGCGCCGCTTCACCGGTCGCGGTGCTTACGGCCGGGTTAATGCGCATGGGCGTTAACTACGGCATCGTTCATGTTGGGCCGCTCTCGGCGCTGCGGACCACGAATTGCAGTAACATGCGCGCATGATTTCGCGGCGGAAGCACGCAAACTCGGCTAAGCGCGCGGATATCGGGAGATCGGCGGTTTCGGTCGGAAGATGCCTCTCAGGCCGCCGTTCATTCTGGGACGCATCTGTCTCGCGGCGCTGTGCCGCCGCGGGACGGCACGGGGCTTCTGCGCGATCGAAGCAGGGCTTTTTCAATCTATCTCGGACATCTAATACGTCATGACATTGATCCCGACAGACCTGTCTGCCACGCGCATCTCCGATGCCGTGCGCGATCCCAACCGGGAGATCGCGGCGAGCTCGCGCGTCATCGACCTGTCGGTCGGCATCGTCGTCTGCATTCCCTGTTTCCGCCGCCCGGAGCATCTGCGACTGACGCTGGACTCGCTGGCGAGCCAGCGCACCCCGCGCTCCTTTGCCGTCGTCATGGTCGAGAACGATGCCGTCCGCCGCGAGAGCGCGCCGGTCGCCGCGGAATATCTCGCCGACGGCAGGTTGCAGGGCATCTGCCTGATCGAGCGGCGGCAAGGCAACTGCCAGGCGATCAACGCCGCGTTCGAGACCGCGCAGGCGCTGTTTCCCGCCGCAACGCGCTTCCTGATGATCGACGACGACGAGATCGCCTCGCCGGACTGGCTGGAGCTGATGGTGCGGACCGCGGACGCGACCGGCGCCGACGTGGTCGGCGGCCCGGTGCTGCCGGTCTTCGACGACGACAGCAAGCCCTGGCTGGCGCGCCATCCCGCCTTCTGCCCCGCCTACGACTACAGCGGCGCGGTGCCGCTGATCTATGGCTGCGGCAACTGCCTGATCACGCGCGCGGTGTTCGAACGGTTCGAGCGTCCCGCCTTCGACCTGCGCTTCAATTTCCTCGGCGGCGGCGACTGCGATTTCTTCGTGCGCTGCCGCGATGCCGGCATGACGTTCCACTGGACGGCGGAGGCGGTCATCACCGAGACCGTGCCGCAAAACCGCACCAGCCTCGGCTGGATCGCAAAGCGCGGCCTGCGCATCGGCGCGATCAATTATCGCGTGCAGTACAAGGCGGCGAAGAGCGCCGGCGCGCGGGCAGGGGTGTTTGCCCAGATGCTCGGACGGCTGCCGCTCTCCCTGATCCGGTCCGCCCGGCTGCTCGTGACGTCGAAAGCGGTGGTTGCGATGCATCCCGCGCTTGTCGCGCTCGGCTCCATGCTCGCGGCGTTCGGTTTCGCGCCGAAGCCCTATGAAGCCTCGAAGATCAAGTCCTGACGCTGTGATCGCGCGCTAGATGCCGAAGCGGGCGAGCGCCGTCCTCGCGGTCGCGCGCGGCAACGCCTTGAGCGAGCGCTGGGCGACCATCCATAGATAGCCGATGGCCTGGCGATACCGGCCGAAGCGCACGGCCTGCATTGCCGAATAGGTGACGAGATGGATCTCGGCGGCCTGGCGCAGTCCGGCTGCCGTGCCCGCGGGCAATCGCGCCATGATCAGGCCGTCGTCGAACACCCGGGCGATGGCCGGGAAGAAATCCTTCGGCGTCCGCACTGCCGCGTTCATGGTGTTCGCGGTGTGCAGGCGATAGTCGAGCAGAAGCTTCGGTGCGAACTCGAATTCGCCGATTGCGGCGAGGCGGCACCAGCAGTGCCAGTCCTCGCAATATCTGAGCGAGGTGTCGAAGCCGCCGATGGCGCGGAAAGCTTCGGCGCGTGCCAGCGCGATGCCGCCATTGACGATGAAGTTGCCGCTGGCGAGCCGTGCCAGCACGTCGCCGGATGGCTTGCGTCGTCCCTTCAACAGGTCGCGCCGTCCGATCTGCCGTCCTTCGCTGTCGATCGTGTTGTAGTCGCCATAGACCAGCACCGCGCGCGGAGCCTCGCGCGCCGTTGCGAGCAGCGCGGCCACCGCGCCGGGGCGCAGGCGGTCATCGGCATCGAGGAACAGCAGCCACTCGCCGCCCGCATGCCGTGCGCCGAGGTTACGCGCCGCCGACACGCCGGCGGAATCGTTGGACATCAGGTAAAGCCTGGGGTCACGGATGGCGCCGACGATCGCGACGGTCTCGTCGGTCGAGCCGTCGTCCACGACAATGATCTCGCTCACCTCGCTCTGTGCCAGCGCGCTGGCGAGGGTTTCACCGATATAGGCGGCAACGTTCTTGGCGGGAATGACGACGGACACCGAATGAGTCGAGCCGACCTGCAGCGGTGGACGCACTGGCGTCGCGACGCGAGCGGAGGCCGGCAATTCGAGAATGTCTTCGGCGGTAATCAAGCTGCGGCCCGTCTTTAATGATCTGTTAACTGCGGCGCATCTGGCGAGCTGGCTGAACCAGACGATCGAAAATTCGCGGCGGATGATACTCGCATTGCCCGCAGATCGATGCGGGCAAGGGCCGCGCGGTTGCTGCTTTCGCCAAATAACCTTAAGCGGCCGACATCGAGCCTGCAGGAAATATGGAAGGCGCGACAGAGCGTGCACGTGCAGAGCCTGCGCGCTGGTTGACGAACGGTTAACGGCGATGAGGTAGGACGTGAGGCTTCCGCCGGCTTCACTATCTCGATCGAGCCATGGATCGCAGCGCCGCTGACACCACCGACGTCGAGACCCCGTCGCTCGGCCACATCTTGCACGGCGGTCTTGCCGGGCTGAATGCCGTGCGGGCGGCGCGCTGTCTCGTCGCGACCGCAGCCCTCATTCTCGTCCTGGTGACGCTCGATCCCTTCCCCGACCTGCGCAGCGAGGCCGCGACGACCGTGGTCGCCGGACGAATGGCGTTGACCTATGTCTCATGGGGTCTTTTGGCCGCGGTCGCGGTGCTGCTCGTCGCCACCACGGATGCACCCGCGCTGAAGAGCCTGGTGACGCCGCTGCATCTGTGCCTCGTCGGCTGGCTGTTGATCAACATCGTCTTCTCCGAGAGCCGCGGCGTTTCGATCCAGCGTTTCGTGCTCGCGGCCAGCGTGACGTCTCTCGCCGTCCTGCTGCCGCTGCTGCCGCCGACGCAGCGCAGCTTCAATCTGTGTCTCGGCGCCGCCGCGCTCGTGCTGCTCGCGCTGTGCTATCTCGGCGTCGTCCTCGCCCCGCAATATTCGATCCACACCGCGCTCGACGTCACCGAGCCGCAGCTCGCCGGCGACTGGCGCGGCAGCTTCGGCCACAAGAACGTCGCCTCGCCCGTCATGACCATCCTGGTCTATGTCGGCATTTACCTGTCGGCCGTCGGGTCCATCGTGATGGGACCCGTGATCGCAGTTCTCGCCGGCATCTTCCTGGTCTTCACCGGCGGCAAGACCTCGTCGGTGCTGTGCCTTGCGATCTACGCGCTGGCATCGCTGGTCTATGTCACGCGCAGCCTGTGGCTGAAGCGGCTCATCTGCTTCGTGCCGTTGATCGCGATGAACCTGCTGACGGTCGGCAGCGTGCTCAGCCCCTCGCTGGGCGCCATGACGCGGCTGCTTCCGCTCGATCCCACCTTCACCGGCCGTTCCGCGATCTGGGAGTTTGCGCTCGCGGCCGTCGCCGAGAAGCCCGTCATCGGTCACGGCTACGCGGCGTTCTGGGACGATGTCTCGGCGCGGCAGACCGCGCAGGGCTCCGAATGGGCGACGTCGGCCGCGCACAGCCACAACAGCTATCTCGATCTCGCTGTCACCATCGGCCTGCCGGGGCTGGCGCTGGTGGTCCTGGTCTTCGTGCTGGCGCCGCTCGGCAATTTCCAGTCCGCCCAGGCCCACAATCGCAGCAATGCGCTGACAAAGCTGTTCCTGACTGTCTGGCTGTTCGGCCTGTACTATGGCGCGACCGAGACATTCCTGCTCGATCGGCAGAATCCGATCTGGTTCATGTTCGCCCTCGCGGTGGCGGGCCTGCATTTCCTCGCCAGGTTCCAATGCACAGAGCAGGCGGAACCCCCGCGTTGACAGCTTGTCGCAGCCACGGCGCGCGATGGTGGCACTGGCTTAACGATAAGCCGCGACGTCGCTTGTGGTCTGCGACAAAACATAATCTATCTGGAAACACTCAGTAATCGTATGTCCCGGGGATGACGTTTCTCAGCGTCGAGCAGCCAGATGGTCTTGTGTCCAGCACGACGGGAATCGCGGTCGATTTCCTGCGTGACTGGCGGCAGGCTGCCGCGCGCCTGAACACGGGCCATCGCACCGCTTTCCAGCATGGTTACTGGCTCGGCGCCTGGTACGGGGCGTTCAGCGAATTTACGCCGCTGATCGCGGTGATCTCGGATGCTGCGACCGGCAGGGACATCGCGCTCGTGCCGATGATCAGCCATGTCAGGCGCGGCATCCGCATCGTCGAGTTCGCCGATCTCGGCGTCTCCGACAACAACGCGCCGATCCTGGCGTGCGATGCCACGCTGGATGTTGCCGATGCGCGCGCGATCGGCGCTGCGCTGGTCGATGCCCTGCGCGCTTTGCCTGACGGCTTCGACCTGCTGCGGCTGAAGAAGATGCCGGCTCAGGTCGAGGGCAAGCCGAACCCGCTGGTCTCGCTTGGCCGTACAGGCTCCTGCTCGGTCAACGGCAATCTCGTGCTGATGGGCGACGACTATGAAGCCTATCAAACCTCGATCAAGCGCATGCAGATGCCGCGCTGCTGGCGGGTGTTCAGCCGGAATGAAGGCGCACGGTTCGAGATCGCGACGGATGTCGCACGCGCGGGCGAGCTGCTCGACGTGATGGACGTCCAGCAGCAGGCGCGCATGCAAAAGCTCGGCTCGCGTTTCATCCTCAACGACGAGACCCACGCGCGCTTCTATCGCGAGGTCGCCCGCCAGGGCGTCGCGAACGGTTATGCCGTCGTGTCGGCGCTGGTGTGCGACGAGGCCGTCGTCGCCACCACGCTGGGGGTCAGGTTCGGGGCGACCTATTTCCTCCTGCGCATCAGCCACGCCGGCGATGCGTGGTCGAGCTGCTCGCCCGGGCTGCTCGTCACCGAGCGCACCATGGCGGCGCTGCATGCCGAGGGCGTGCGCCGCTTCGATCTCAGCATCGGCAACCAGGACTACAAGCGCCGACTCGGCGCCGAGCAGGTGCCGTTGACCGACGTCAGCGTCGCGCTGTCGTGGCGCGGCGCTCCTTTCGCATGGCGCGACCACGCCGCGCAGGGCCTGCGCCGCCATCCCCGGCTCGCCGCCGTCGCGGCGCGGGCGCTGGGCAAGGGCGCGCGCTGACCAACGCCCCTTGTTTCGTCGTCACCTCGCAAGGCCCGCGCGAAAAGCGTCCAGCAATGCGCGTCCCTGCGGCCAGTCACCGAGCCCGCTCGCGGCATTGATATGGCCGAATGCACCCGCCACGATCAGGCCGGACCGCCAGTCGCGCGCCTGTCGCTGCGTGACGTCGAGCGTGCCATAGGGATCATTCGTGCTGGCGATGATCAGCGATGCAAAGCGCAATGCGCGGTCCGGCACCGGCTTGAACGCCATGGCTTCCGCGGGAAAATTGTCGCCATCCGGATCGGGCACAGCGACGAGGAAGGCACCGGCAATCGCGGATGTGGAGCGCGCAGCCCAGTGCGCCACCAGCAGGCAGGCTAGGCTGTGGGCAACCAGGATCGGCGGCCTGGCGCAGCGCGCGACCGCGCGCTCGAGGGCGCGCTGCCAGTCGTCGAGGTCGGGCCGGTCCCAGCTCGCCGGCTGAAATCGCGTGAAGCGCGGCTCAGTGCGCTCCCACAGCGTCTGCCAATGAGCGTCTCCGGAGCCGCCGAGTCCGGGCAATGTGATGATGTCGTGCATGAACGTCCCGTGATATCTGAGATGACGTCACAGTGTGGCCGATGACGGTCGTGCATCACATGGCAAGTCATCGGTAGAATCGATCATCGGCCGATGATCTCAAGGCGGAAGGGAGAATGGTCTTGGATCGTTTCGGGAGCATCGACGCCAAGGATCTGAAGATCATCGAGGCGCTGCAGGTCAATGCGCGCGTGCCGCTGTCCGAGCTCGGCCGCGCCGTCGGACTGTCCCAGCCGGCGATCTCCGAACGCGTCAAGCGGCTCGAGGAGGCCGGCATCATCGAAGGCTATGGCGCGAGGATCAACCCGCGCGCGCTCGGGCTCGGCCTGATGGCGCTGGTGCGCCTGCGCACCTCGCACGAGCACATCAAGACCTGCCTGAAGCGGTTCAGCGAGATTCCTCACATCATCGAAGTCCATCGCGTCACCGGCGATGACTGCTTCGTGCTCAAGGTGCTGGTGCCCGCGCCGGAAGATATCGAGACGATCGTGGATCGCATTGCGGGCTTCGGCACCGTGACGACCTCGCTGGTGCTGCGGAGCGAACCCGCGCGGCCGATCGGACGCGATCTCGTCGGGAGGAAGGCCGAGCGGCGTTCGGCGGCGGTCCGTGCCGCCGGCAAGTCATCGCATTGACACGGACCGCACCCTGCTTCCGGTTCTCGCGAGCGTTGTGCTAGCCTCGCTTCCGCCCCCGGAGGCGACATGGAAGATCGTTCGGCAAAATATCGCGCGTTCTATGCGCAGTTGATCTGCGCTGCGGCCAGGACGACGGATCCCCGCATCGAGCAGGCCTTCCGGACCGTCAGGCGCGAGCCCTTCGCCGGACCCGGGCCGTGGTCGATCGGCCTCGGCGGCCATCCCTATGCCGTGACGCCCGACGATGATCCGGCCTTCCTCTATCAGAACACGCTTCTGGCGCTGGATCCGTCGCGAGGCCTCAATATCGGAATGCCCGGCGCGCACGCCTACTGGCTCGGCGGCTGCGGCGTGCGGGAGGGCGAGACGGCGATCCAGATCGGCGCCGGCAGTGGCTACTACACCGCGATTCTCGCGCATCTCGTCGGACCTCGCGGCTACGTCCACGCCTACGAGATCGACGAACGTCTGGCGGGACTTGCGCGCGACAATCTGAAGGATCTGGCTCATGTCGATGTGCGCGAACGCTCCGGCATCGCGTCCGACCTGCCTGCTGCGGACGTGATCTATGTCTGCGCGGGCACCGCCCAGCCGGCAACGGAATGGCTTGAGGCGCTGCGGCCCGGCGGGCGGCTGGTGTTTCCGCTGGCGCCGGAAGGCATGCTTGGTGGCATGTTGATGATCACGCGTCCGGATCAGGGCGCGTTCTGGCCGGCCAAATTCCTGGGCCGCGCCCAGTTCATCGGTTGCGCGGGATTGCAGGATGCAGATGCAGCCCGGCGGCTGGCCGAGGCGTTTGCCGGAAAATGGGACAGCGTGCAGTCGCTGCGCAGGGAGGGCGCGCCGGACGAGACGTGCTGGTTTGCCGGTGAGGGCTGGTGGCTCTCGACAGCGCCGGTGCTCGGGCCGACCGAGTCAGTTCCACCTCACGCCGACATCACGCAGGTCTGAAGCGCGTCGTCGCATCTCACGATCCCGCGCAACCGGCGCAGCGAAACCGGCCGCGCGAGGCGCGGAACAGGCTGCGGCAATACCATCGCCGCGCCAGCGCCTGTGCGGGCTTGCGGATCATCTGTGCGATCAACAAGAGTTCGAATGCCATCCGGGTCTTCTGGTCGATATCCTGACCATGCAGATGGGGCGGCATTCCCCGGAGAGAATGCCGCCCGCGTCGCATCAGCCATGCAGCTTTTTGGCGGTCTCCGCGATCTGCCGGCCCTGGTAGCGTGCGCCGGCGAGCTCGTTGGCGCTGGGCTGGCGGCTGCCGTCACCGCCGGTGATCGTGGTGGCACCGTAGGGCGCGCCGCCCGTGACCTCGTCGAGCTTCATCTGGCCGGCGAAGCCGTAGTTCATTCCGACGACGACCATGCCGAAATGCAGGAGGTTGGTGATGATCGAGAACAGCGTCGTCTCCTGGCCGCCATGCTGGGTCGCGGTCGCCGTGAAGGCGCCACCGACCTTGCCGTGCAGTGCGCCCTTGGCCCAGAGCCCGCCGGCCTGATCCAGGAAGTTCGCCATCTGCGAGGCCATGCGGCCGAAGCGGGTGCCGGTGCCGACGATGATCGCGTCGTAATTGGCGAGGTCTTCGATCTTGGCGATGGGAGCTGCCTGGTCGACCTTGTAGTACGAGGCCTTTGCGACCTCGGCCGGCACCAGCTCGGGCACGCGCTTGATGTCGACAGTGACGCCGGCCTCGCGCGCGCCCTCGGCGACGGCGTTGGCCATCGCCTCGATGTGGCCATAGGCGGAATAATAGAGGACGAGAACTTTGGTCATGGTGGTCTCCGTTGGGATAGGTTTGATTGGTTCGGTTGCCAGCTGTCGTTGCCGGGCTTGACCCGGCAACCCATCGCTCTTCGAAAAGCTTGTTGCGGAGGGGATGGATGCCCGGCTCAAGGCCGGGCATGACGAGTTGTTGTGTTGTTACGCCGCGTCGACGAGGACGAGCTCGGTGTCCTCGAGCGCGGTGATTGTCAGCCGGGCCTCGTCGCGGATTGCGGCGCCGTCGCGGGCGTTGACGCGCACGCCGTTGACCTCGACGGAACCGGCAGCAGGCACCAGGTAGAGATGCCGCGACGTCTGCGGCGCGTACTCCGCGCTCTCGCCGGCCTTCAGTGTGGTGGCGAGCACCCGCGCATCGGCGCGGATCGGAAGCGCGTCGGTATCACCTTCGATGCCGCTCGCGATCGTCACGAGCTTGCCGGAGCGGTCCGCCTTCGGGAACGGCTTCGAGCCCCAGGTCGGCTGTCCGCCGCGCAGCGTCGGCTCGATCCAGATCTGGAAGATGCGCGTCTTCGTCGGCTCGAGATTGTATTCGGAGTGGCGGATGCCGCTGCCGGCACTCATCACCTGCACGTCGCCCGCTTCAGTGCGGCCCTCGTTGCCGAGGCTGTCCTGATGGGTGATCGCGCCCTCGCGCACATAGGTGATGATCTCCATGTTGGCGTGGGGATGGGCGGGAAAGCCGCTGTTCGGCGCGATCTCGTCGTCGTTCCACACCCGCAAGCTCCCATGACCCATGTTGTTGGGGTCATAATGACCAGCGAAGGAGAAGTGATGCTTGGCCTTGAGCCAGCCGTGATCGGCGCCGCCGAGCTTGTCGAAAGGTCTGAGTTCGATCATTTGCGTTATCCTTGTGTGAGTGGGAGGCGCCTTGTTCAGGCGCCGAACCCGCCGTCGACGTTGAGCACCGTGCCGGTGACGAAGGAGGCTTGCGGGCTTGCGAGGAAGACCACGCCGGCGGCAACTTCCTCGGGACGGCCGAAGCGCTGCAGCGCGTGCTGCTTGCGCTGGGCTTCCGCGAAGTCGCGGTCGTCGTCCGGATTCATGTCGGTGTTGATCGAGCCGGGCTGCACCACGTTGACGGTGATGCCGCGCGGTCCGAGGTCGCGTGCCGCGCCCTTGGTGTAGCCGACGACCGCCGCCTTGGTGGCAACGTAGTCGGCAAGGCCCGGGAACGAGGCGCGGTCGGCGAGCATCGAGCCCACGGTGACGATGCGGCCGCCTTCGCCCATCAGCTGCGAGGCGGCGCGGATCGCCGCGATCACGCCATGCACGTTGACCTGATCCTGGCGGGCCAGCGCATCGGTGTCGGCCTTGGCATCGTCGATCGCGCCGCCCGCGGCAACGCCGGCATTGTTGACGAGGATGTCGAGGCGGCCGAATTCCTTCGCCACGTCATTCACGAGCTGCGTCACATCCTTCGCCGAGGCCTGGTCGGCCTTGAAGGCGCGGGCCTTGACGCCCCTGGCCTTCAGTTCAGTGACAACGGCTTCCGCCTTGTCGGGCGAAGCCACATAGCTGATGGCGACGTCGGCGCCTTCATCGGCCAGTGCGCGGGCCGAGGC
Organism: Bradyrhizobium sp. KB893862 SZCCT0404; assembly: GCF_018130885.1. Classification (NCBI taxonomy): domain Bacteria; kingdom Pseudomonadati; phylum Pseudomonadota; class Alphaproteobacteria; order Hyphomicrobiales; family Nitrobacteraceae; genus Bradyrhizobium; species Bradyrhizobium sp. KB893862 SZCCT0404. The sequence goes on along the minus strand of NZ_JAFCLT010000009.1, from coordinate 146,850 downwards.
CGCGCCGATGCCGCGCGAACCGCCGGTGACGAGGGCAACCTTGCCTGAGAGCGTCTTGGTCATTGGATTTCTCCGTTGCTGAATTCCTGATGACCCCTTGGATAAGCCTCCGCCTGTGGTATAGAAATAGAAACTGTTGAAACGCATTGTTTCCCTAATTATCCCGATTGGACGGCTCCCATGGCAAAACTCCCGGATTTCGAGGCGCTCGCGATTTTCGCAAAAGTCGTGGAATTACGGTCGTTTGCGGGGGCCGCGAGCGAGCTGACGATGTCCAAGGCGACGGTGTCGAAGGCTGTGACCCGGCTGGAGGAGCGGCTCGGGGCGCGCCTGTTCAACCGTACCTCGCGCCGGCTCGCGCTGACCGATGCCGGCCACAAGCTCGCCGACCGCGCGACACGTCTGCTCGCTGACGGCGAGGCGGCGGAGAACGAGGCGCTGGCGCAGTCGGTGGCGCCGCGCGGCCTGGTGCGGCTCGCCGTGCCCATGACGTTCGGGATCAAGGCCGTGGCGCCGCTGCTGCCGGAGTTCTTCGAGGCCTATCCGGAAGTCTCGGTCGATCTGCATCTGAGCGATGCGACGGTCGATCTCATCGGCGAAGGTTTCGACATGGCGGTGCGCATCGCGCGGCTGCCGGACTCCTCGCTGATCGCGCGGCGGCTGTTCACAATGCCGCGCTTCACCGTGGCGGCACCATCCTATCTGAAGAAGCACGGCCGGCCGACGCATCCGATGCATCTCGCCGAACACAAATGCTTCGCTTACGCCTATCTCTCCACGCCGAACGTCTGGCACTACACCAATTCGGCCGGCGAGCAGGCCAGCGTGCGTCCGGGCGGACTGCTTCGCGTCAACAACGGCGAGGCCGTGATGCCCTCGCTGATCGCAGGCCTCGGCATCGCCGAGCTGCCCGAATTCATCGTCGGCGAAGCCATCTCCTCTGGAGAAGTCGAAGTGATCCTGAAGGACTGGAAGCAGGCCGAAGGCGCCGTGCATCTGGTCACCCCGCCCGGCGGCCCGCGCCCCGCGCGCGTCGAAGCGCTCGGCGATTTCCTCGCGGCGAAGCTGCCCGGCACCTGCAAGCGGCGGCCGAAAAAGGTTGGCAAGACCGGCTAGATACCTTCGTGGGCACGGCGCTTTGCGCCTTTGCCCACCCTACGAGATCTCGCTAGTCTATCGCCCGAGCAAGCTGCCGTAGGGTGGGCAAAGCGAAGCGTGCCCACGTCTTCGCCTGATGGAATCGCAAGTGTCTCGATATCGCCGAGCGCAAGGCAGCACGTTCTTCTTCACGGCCGTACTCGCCGACCGTTCAAGCACTCTACTCGTCGATCACGTTGATCGCCTGAGGCGAATTTACCGGACCATCCAGCAACGCCGCCCGTTCGAGACGGTCGCGATCTGTATCCTGCCCGACCATCTCCATGCCATTTGGTCGCTTCCGGACCACGACGTGGATTTTTCATCGCGGTGGAATCTGATCAAAAGCGGATTTTCGCGCGGCTTGGAGGCTGGGCCGCCTTCAATAAGCAAATTGAAGAAGCGCGAGAAGGGGATCTGGCAGCGCCGTTATTGGGAGCACGCAATTCGCGACGATGCGGATCTGGAGCGGCACGTTGACTACATTCATTTCAACCCCGTGAAGCACGGCCTCGTCAGCCGGGTGCGCGATTGGTCTCTCAGTAGTTTTCATCGCTACGTCGACCAGGGCGTGCTTCCCGCGGATTGGGGAGGGGACATGCGGGATGTTGCTGGGCACTTCGGAGAGTGATCGTGGGCACGCTTCGCTTTGCCCACCCTACGGCATCTCGCTTTTCGGCCTGACCTACGACACCTTCACGCCGTTGATGGCGACGATGCGCAGGTTCGGCTTCAGCGTTCCCTCGAGCTGCGAACTCAATTCGTGGACACGCGGGTCGGTCGAGCGTGCCGCGCAGACGGCGTATTGATGGACCGATTGCGCCAGGGCGCGCCGCGCCTCGGGTGTTCGCGTCACGTCCGGCTTCGACAGCCGCAGCACGATCGCGGCGAGATTGACCAGCATCTCGTCCAGGGCGACGTCGATGGTCCGAACGTTGTTCATCACTCACTCCCTGGAAGGGCAACAGCGGGTCCATCGATGCGTTCCCGGGCGGGCCGGGCATGGTTAATGTCCGGTAAACGTCTTGTTCTCGCCGGCCGCCGCGCTAGGCTGGCCGGACAAACAAAGAAAATCAGGGGAGGCACCATCATGGACCGACGCGATCTCTTGCGCGCCGCTGCGGCATTGCCGTTCTTAACCAAGCAGTTGCCAGCGCCAAGAAACGCTAGGCGCCGTCGCGTTGCGGTCATAAACTTTGTTGCCTAAATTCGCGCCGCGTTTGTTTCCTGCTTTGTGTTTCTCAACAACCCGATCGACCGCATGCATGATGCTTCGCCTTGTTTTCCTCGTCCTGTTCGCACTGTGCCTGGCCGGTCCCGCGCAGGCGCAAACCACCCAGCCGGCGACGGTTGCCAAGCCGGCAAAGAACGCGCCTTCCAAGCCGGCACCTGCTTCGCGGTCCACGCCGCAAGCTGCAGGACCGTGCGTCGGCGTGATATCGCTGCTGGGCGATCGCTTTATTGTGAAGAAGATCGGCGCGACCGTGTTCGGCAACGAGAACAAGGAGGTTCCGGTCGACGGCTTCGGGCTCGATGACCTCGTTGTCGAGCGTGTGAGAGCCGCGGTCGGCTCCGGTTTTGTCGTACGCAGGATCGCCGCCGATAAATCCGCATTCAGTTCCTACGATCCCGGGCTTGGCATGTTCGTTCGCAGCGACAGGGCCGGCGCCGTCGTCCGACAAGTTGCCGGTCAGGCCGGATGCAAACGCTATGTCGTCGTGATCAAGGGAATACGCCAGGGTGGATTCTTCGGCATCGGTGTCATGAAGGGCAGCCCGTTGTACAACATGGCCGACATCTACGCGGTAATACGGATCTACGTTCACGACGGGCAAAGCTTCGATATTCTGAAGAGCGGCGAAGGCTCGATCAGCGGAAGCAACTTTATGACCGGGCCGCCGACGCTGCGTATCGATTGGGCGCAGTGGCCAGAACCGCCGGAAGCCGCCAACAATCCAGTGATGCGCGTGTCGACGCGGCAACTGCTCGGCAACGTCCTCGACAAGAGCCTGCCTACCTTGTTGCAGTCGCAGTAGTTGAGGAGATCCGGCCCACCGGTCGACACCCCTCTCCAGGCCCCCTCCGGGGAGGGTGCAAGCGCACGGCTATCGCAACACAATCCATTTCGGTTAGGCTGCCTCCCAACAACGAAAACAATCGGGGAGGTACCAACCAATGAACCGCCGCGAACTCCTGAAGGCCGCTGCCGTGCTGCCGCTGGCACAGGCAGCTTGCTCTCAATCAACCTTTGCTCAAGCTCTTTACCCCTCGCGCAACATCACCATGATCGTGCCGTTCCCGGCCGGCGGCCAGGCCGATCTTGCCGCGCGCCCGGTGGCGATGGCGCTGGAGCGGGTCCTCGGCAAGCCCGTGATCGTCGACAACCGCGCCGGCGGCGGCGGCGGATCGGTCGGCAATGCCGCCGCCGCGCGCGCCGAGCCCGACGGCTATACGCTGCTGATGACGTTGTCCTCGCTCGCGGTGCTCCCGGAGGCCGACCGGCTGTTCGACCGGCCTGTCGCCTACGAGGTCGCGCAATTCATGCCGATCGCGCGCGTGCTGGCCGATCCCACGCTGCTCGCGGTGCCGGCGTCCGCCCCCTGGAAGACCGCGCAGGAATTCGTCGAGGACGCGAGGAAGCGGCCGGGCCAGATCACCTACGGCTCGTCCGGTCCCTATGGCACGCTGCATGTGGCGATGGAGATGTTCACCAACAGCGCCGGCATCAAGCTCATGCACGTGCCGTTTCGTGGCGCGGGTCCCGCGCTCACCGCGCTGCTCAGCGGCACCGTGCAGGCGATCGCGGCCGCGCCGGGCACGCTGAAGCCGCAGGTCGACGACGGCAAGCTGCGCGTGCTCGGCAATTGCGGCGCGCAGCGCATCGCCAGCTTCCCCGACGTGCCGACCTTCCAGGAGCTCGGCTACAAGGACGTCGAGATGTACATCTGGGCGGGGCTGTTTGCGCAGAGCTCTCTGCCCGCGCCGATCGCGACCCGCCTGCGCGAGGCGATGGCGCAGGTGATGTCGAGCCCCGAGGTCCTCAAGGCGTTCGAGACATCGGGCAGCCTCGTCGCCTATCAGGACGCGCCGGCCTTCTCCGCCTTCGTTGCGACGGACAGCGCGCGGCTGATCGCGGCGGTGAAGAAGATCGGCAGGGTGGAGTAGGGGCGCTCTGGAATTCGCTGCGGACCAGGCCCCGCAAATTGTGCCGGTCATATCCCGGCGCGAACGCGCCCTCCCATGACGCCTTGAACGACGTCGCGGCCGTGAGGTCCCACCGGACCTCCGCCCGCAAGATGCCGGTTTGCGCCGGCCCTTGCGGGTGTGCCACGGACGATGGCGCCAGCGACGAGGTCTCCGGGGTTCCTGCCGCGCTCACTTTTTGTTGTTGGTCCAGAACCCGTCCCCGCCTCATTGATTGATGAGAATTCGAGGGAATCGGGAAGGATTTGTCATGCGAGCAGAGCGGATAGCGCTGGGTGTGGCGCTCACGATCGGTGGTGTCGTCGCCCAAGGCGCAGCGTTCGCCGACGACTATCGCGGAACCATGGAGCAGCAGATGGCCTGCACACCGGATGTGTGGCGCCTGTGCAGCGACCAGATCCCGGATGTGAACCGCATCGTCGCCTGTCTGCAACAGAACACGCCGCAGCTCTCGAGCGGATGCCGGGCGGTGTTCCAGTCCAACAATCAGGCGCCGCCGCAGCAGCAGGCGCCACGCAATCGCGCCGCGCCATCCCCGCGCTACAATTCTGCGCCGCCGCCCGCCGCTGCGCCATCGTCCCCGCGCCCTTATGACCAGGACGACTAGCGTGCACTCCTCAATGGTGCCGAAGTGACGGCGCGTGCGATGTTTGCGGCGCTTGTGACAGCGCTTGTCGCGTGGAACCGCGCTGATGGCGCTTGAAACCAATCCTGCCGAACCTGCGTGCTGCGAACAGGCGAAGCCGCGCGACGAGGTGGTGGTTCGCACTGATCGTCACAGCTGTGAAATCGCTTTGACGAAGATTCGTTCTAATTGTTTGTATGCATCCACACACGCACCTGTTGTATGTTTATTAATGGTTGTATTGGCAAGAAGGCACCCGGAAATGCTGGAATGCCGGAATGCCAATCAACAACAGTCTTGGGTGGGATCGTTCGGAACTGGCTGACGGAATTGCGAACGCTGTGGATGACACGGCCGTTTCGTTACGGTTGTTCCGTTTGAACTGGATCATTGTCGCGGTCGTCCTGGCCGTCTTTGCGCTCGGGCTTCTGCTGACGGATTTTCGCATCCGGCCCAGCGGCTATCTCTTCTTTCTGGGCATGGCCGGCCTCTACGGCTATTTTGGATTTCGCAACGTGCGATCCGGGTCGAGAAATCCGCGGATCTTTGCCATCCTCTTCATGCTTGCGCAGATCGTGCTGCTGCTGCTGCTGCTGACGTCGATCGGCTACATGGGGGCTGCCGCCAATCTCCCGATGCAGGAAGCCGGGCTGCTTGCAGCGGACCGCATGCTCGGGTTCGACTTCAGGGCCTATGTCAGCTTCGCGAACGATCGGTCGTGGGTGCTCCGTGCGTTCGTGTTCACCTACGATTCCCTTCACAGGCAATTGCTCGGTCTCATCATCCTTCTTCCCTTGCTCGGCTTTCATCGCCGGGCAGCGGAGTTCGTGCTGGCCTTTGCCATGACGCTGATCGCTGCGACGATCATTTCCACTCTCGTTCCGGCCATCGGCGCTTATGGAGCCGTCGGGCTCGTGCAGGCGGACCATCCGAATATCGAGCCGATCTGCTATTACGCGACCCTGCACGAGCTTCCGCTCGTGCGCGACGGCGCCACCAGGGTTCTCGATGCGTTCAACCTCGGCCCGATCCTGACCTTCCCGAGCTTCCATGCCATCTGTGCGGTGCTCTACAGCTGGGCCATGTGGCCGGTGCGTTGGCTGAGAGTCTTCGGGCTCGCGTGGAATAGCGTCATGCTGGCCGCAACGCCGGTCGGCGGCGGACACTTCTTCGCCGACATCGTCGCCGGAATCATCATCGCATTGGTCGCGATCTATATGGTCCGCCGTCTCGGGATGTATCTCGCGCGCAGTGCGCAGCCGGCGCGGCCGACATTGCTGCAGCCCGCGCGGCCGGCAATTGTCGGCGCGCAATAGCCGTTTCGCTCCGGCGCGGCCGCGCCTTAGGGCCTGTGCTCGCAGACGTCGACCCATTCGGCCGCGGTCAGCTCGGCCATGCGGTCGGGCGTGATGCGCACGGCGCTGTGGGTCGAGCCCGCGGCCGGCACCACGACATCGAATGCCTTCAGCGACATGTCGCAATAGACCGGCAGCGGCGATTTCAGTCCGAACGGACAGACGCCGCCGACCTCGTGGCCGGTGATCTCGGCGACCTCTTCCAGCCCCAGCATCTTCGGCTTGCCGCCGAACTGCGCCTTCACCTTCTTGTTGTCCATGCGCGAGGTGCCGGCGGCGACGATCAGGATCACGCGCTCGCCGATCCGCAAGGACAGCGTCTTGGCGATCCGGCCGGGCTCGACGCCATAGGCTTCGGCGGCCAGCGGCACCGTGGCCGAGCTGATCGGGGATTCCATGACGGAGATGTCGGGGGCTTTCTCGGCGAAGAAGGCGCGTACGGATTCCAGGCTCATTCAGGTCTCACGGGCGGGCGGCGATCCCCGGGGTCATCCCTTGATGATCCCCGGGTTATCCCGAGACGATATCAGGCAGCTCGGACAACGAACGGACGCGGTGGTCCGGCGCAAAGCCAAGCTCGTCCATCTGGGTACGGATCGCCCTGAACATGGTCAGCGGTGCCACGAGTTCGTTCTCGACGCAAGCCAGCGCCATGGCTTCCGGCGTCACCCGCTCGATCCAGGCGACGGTCAGGCCGAACGATTTGGCGCCTGCCGCATCCCAGGGATTGGACGAGACGAACAGAACCTCGTTCGGCGCGGTGCCGAATGTTTCGCCGATCAGCTCATAGGCTTGCGGCGCCGGCTTGAAGACCTTCTTCGCATCGACGCTGATGGTGGCGTCGAGCAGGCGGTCGAGGGCGGTGTTGCGCACCAGCGCGCCCAGCATGTCCGGACTGCCGTTGGAGAGGATCGCGAGCTTGCGCGGCTTCAGGGCCGCGAGCGCGCTCGTTGCGTCCGGATAGAGATCGAGATGCAGGTACTTCTCGATCACGCGCTCGAATGCGGCGTTGTCATAAGCGAGCCCGAGCATGCGCAGCGTATAGGCCAGCGAGTCGCGCGTGACGGCCGTGAAATCCTGGTAGCGCCGCATCAGCGAGCGCAGCCAGGTGTATTCGAGCTGCTTGATGCGCCAGACCTGCGTGATGATCTCGCCATAGCCCGGAAACGCATCCTCGGTGATTTCGGCGACCGACTGGATGTCGTAGAGCGTTCCGTAGGCGTCGAAGACGACGGCTTTGATGCTCATGGGTTGTCCTTCCGGGCCGTTGTGGTCGCAAGAAACTCCGTTTAGGGAGTGTGCATCGTCGCCAGCTTACCAGAGCATGGCGAAAGTCCGCCACTGCAAGCGTGAGCGGCGGCTTGTGTGACTCGCAATGGGCATCCCGTCCCACCGGTGGTTGGCGCAACGATTGGAAGGCTTTGGCAGTCGATACCTTTTGAAAAGCCCTTCGAGCGCGCCATCATCGCAAAGCTAATTCTCCAGTTGTGCGGCAGTCATTGAACTCTCTGGCCGGTGAACTGCGAGTTCAGCCAGTCGATCGAGTGGTTCCCTGGCAGGCGAGAGCCGTAAATCTACGGCGCAGCCTTCGATGGCTTAAAAAGCCGGTTTCAGCTAGAATTGAAACCAAGGGGGCATCTCAGAAAACGGTTCGACAATGACGATCGTGCAACCGACCTTCCGCTCGCCGAAAGCCTTGATGGCCGGCGCACAAGATGCGTGGCATCGGCTATTCGAGCATTGCCCGATACCAATCCTTCTGCTCACGCCGGATCTGAAGATTGTCGATGGCAACGATGCCTATCTCGGCGGCGTCTCTCGCTCGCGAGATACGCTTGCCGGTCTGAATATGTTCGACGCCTTCCCTGACAATCCGCACCTTGCGCGTGCCGACGGCGTCGCCAATCTGGCCGAGTCGTTTGGCAAAGTCCTTCACGAAAAGCGCGGCCAGGTGATGCCCCTTCAAAGATATGATATCCAGCCCGAAGGGCGCCCTTGGCAAGTCCGCTATTGGCACCCCAGGAACTGGCCGGTCATCGATGACGATGGCTCGATCGTTGCCGTGGTCCATCATGTCACCGACGCGACGACCGCTATTCTGGTCAGAAAGGCTGGGAGAGCCGGTCCGCCTCCTTCTTCGTCCGAGACGCTCTTGTGCTCTGCTGACAGGGCGATTCTCGAGGCGCGCGAGATTGTGAGGGAAACTCGCGAGGCAATTTTGGTGTCTCGCGCCTCTCTCGAGGAGAATGTCTCTCTCTCTCAAGACTTCGGCTCAATGTAACAGCGTCCGGCTAGTTCGGCGCGAAAGGCGTCGTCATGATGCACGCGGTTTCGGAATTGCCGCTCCTCCAATCGGCTCTGAGCGAGGCTTTGGTTATCACCGGCCAGGAGTTGGGCAACATTCAGCTGATTGACTGGAAGACGGGCCACCTGGAGATCGTGGCTGAGCAGGGCTTTACGAAAGAGTTTCTCGACTGCTTTCGTCGTGTAACGATCCGGGATGGGTGTGCCTGCGGTCGTGCACTTTTCAATCGGCAGCCCGTCGTTCTCGATGACGTCACGGCAGACCCGCGATTTCTGCCTTTTCGGGACATCGCCGAGCGCGCCGGGTTTAAAGCCGTGCAATCAACCCCGCTCATCACCCACTCTGGCGCTCTCGTGGGTATCCTTTCAACCCACGGCAAAGGTGTTCCGGATGAGAAACAGCTGGGTCTGATCAGGAGCCTGGCCATGCGGACAGCTGGCGGCATAGTCCGTGATCGGGCGGCGCGAACCACTTTTGCCGATCTGGATGGCTTTGCCTTGCGCCAGCGGTTGCCCAGATAGCAGAGGGGCCAGTGTGCCGGGAACCACACTCTGCTCCGTTGGAACGATGTGTGACACCATGAAGATGCACGACGACCCGTTAATCCGACGAGCCGACCGGGCCATCCGCGAATGCCTGATGGTGACAGAAGAGGCTCGCCTGAACCGCCAGAAAGCCAAAATGAGCGCGGCCCTGACAAGGGCGACGCGCTTGATCGTTCGCGCGGAAATAGATCGCCCTTATTGCGGGGGGCATTGCCGCTTCTGCTCGAGAAAGTCCAGTGGCGAATAGAGCTTCCGGCTGCTTGGATGAAACACCGCCCGGGTTCTCATCCGTGTCAACTCGCGTTGCAGGTCGATCCGCATCGCCGCGTTTTGACCGCTCAGCCGCTTAGCCTCCGCAATCGCGGCGGTGGCCCGGGCAAGCAGCTTTTCACCGGCATCAGGGCTGTTGACCATGCTACCTAACGAACATGGGTTAATGCGGTTCCTTCTCGCGAAACGAACCGAAGCGTCCTTTGAGCCATCGCGTCGCCGGCGAGAATGGCCGTGGGGCCGCCGGCCGCCCGCGCAACGAGTGAACAGCGCTCGCGCCAAAGCAAGCGCGATGACGATTCACCCAGGTCTCATCGCGCTTTAGACTGTCGGCTGACGTCCTCGACGCGTCCAGGTCGCTCGCTCGGCGAAGACCTCGCTGACCTCGGCCATGTGCTCGGTGCCCCAGGTGCAGAGCGGCACCAGCGCTTCAGCCAGGCTGTGGCCCAGCGTGGTGAGGCCATAGTCCACCCGCGGCGGCACCTCCTTGTAGTCGGTCCGCTTCACGAGGCCATCGGCCTCGAGCTCCTTCAGCTGCTGTATCAGCACCTTGTCGCTGACATCGCGCACGGATCGTCGAAGCTCGCCGTAGCGCGTCGGCCCGCCCTGGGCGAGGAAGTACAGGATCAGCGGCTTCCACTTGCCGGACACGACCCGCAAGGTCGCGTCGAGGCCGCAGGTGAAGCCGGGCAAATTCGGCGTGCAGCTCTGGACGGAGGACGAGGTCCGCTTCGGTGAAGAGATCGGGTTTGACATTTTTAGGGCACTTACCAAAAGGTGCATACTTGTCGATAGGTGGGTAGGCCGCCAGCTCAGTGCAACCTCAGTGAAGGAGCACATCATGAGCAGACTACAAGGCAGGACGGCGGTGGTGACGGGCGGCGGAACCGGCATCGGACTCGGCGCGGCGAAACGGTTCATCGACGAAGGCGCGTTCGTCTATCTCTTCGGGCGCCGGCAGGAGCCGCTCGACGCCGCCGTCGCGCAGCTGGGATCCTCGGCGCGGGCCGTCAAAGGCTCGGTGACTGACATGTCCGACCTCGATCGGCTGTATGCGGCGGTCAAGGCCGAACGAGGCACGATCGACGTTCTCTTTGCCAATGCCGGGACCGGAGCGTTTGCGCCGCTCGGCGAGATCACGCCCGAGCACTACGACCAGATCTTCGACGTCAATGTGAAGGGGTTGGTGTTCACGGTGCAGAAGGCCCTGCCGCTGATGACCAGGGGCTCGTCGATCATCCTCACCGGCTCGAGCACGGGCGTGATGGGGACGCCGCAGTTCAGCATCTACAGCGCGACCAAGGCTGCGATCCGTAATCTGGCGCGGAGCTGGGCGCTCGATCTGCGCGGCAGCGGCATCCGCGTCAACGTGCTGTCGCCGGGACCGACCAAGACGGAGCTGGCACTCGAGGTGGTCGGCGAGGAAGCGTTCGACGCGCTCGGAAGCGCCACGCCCATCGGACGCGTGGGCGATCCCTCGGAGACGGGAGCCGTGGCCGCGTTCCTGGCATCCTCGGACAGCAGCTTCATGACCGGCGGCGAGGTCTTCGTCGACGGCGGCCTCGCGCAGGTCTGAGGGCTTGATCGGAGGTGTGCTCCCGCCCCCGCTTGCGGGGGAGGGTCGGGGAGAGGGTATCTCCGCAATCGAGAGTCCCCAAGAGGAGAAAGCCCTCCCCCGGCGCGCGGGACGATGCTTCGCATCGCCCGGGATGCGCCGACCTCTCCCGCAAGCGGGAGAGGTGCACCGAGCCCGCGGCGGCTCGATTCAACCCAAGCCCGTCGCTCTCTAGATCCCCAGCAGCTTGCGCGCGTTGGCCTTGAGCACCTTCGGCCGGATCTCGTCGCGGATCTCGATCTTGGCGAAGTCCGACAGCCAGCGGTCGGGCGTGATCACCGGCCAGTCCGAGCCGAACAGCATCTTGTCCTGCAGGATCGAGTTGATGTAGCGCACCAGGATCGGCGGGAAGTATTTCGGCGACCAGCCGGAGAGGTCGATGTAGACGTTGGGCTTGTGGGTCGCGACCGAGAGCGCCTCTTCCTGCCAGGGGAAGGAGGGATGGGCGAGGATGATCTTGAGGTCGGGGAAGTCGGCCGCGACGTCGTCCATGTACATCGGGTTGGAATATTTCAGCCGCATGCCCATGCCGCCCGGCATGCCCGAGCCGACGCCGGTCTGGCCGGTGTGGAACAGCGCGATCGCGCCGCCATTGTTGATCTCTTCGTAGAGCGGATAGGCCATGCGGTCATTGGCGTAGAAGCCCTGCATGGTCGGATGGAATTTGAAGCCGCGCACGCCGTATTCCTCGATCAGCTTGCGTGCTTCGCGCGCGCCCAGCTTGCCCTTGTGCGGGTCGATCGAGACGAAGGGGATGAGAACGTCGAGATGGTCGGAGGCGGCCTCGATCATCTCGTAATTGTTGTAGCGGCGGAAGCCGGTCTCGCGCTCGGCATCGACGGGGAAGATCACGGCGGCGATATTCTTGGAGCGGTAGTAGGCCGCGGTCTCCGGCACCGTCGGCGGATGCTTGTTCGGCGACTTGAAATACTCGGCCATCTGCGCCTGGAAGTCGTCATAGCCGTCGTCGGGATGACAGCCGCAGGGCTCCTCGGCGTGGGTGTGGATGTCGATGGCGACGACTTTGTCGATATCAGGCAGCTTCAGCTTCGGCATGGGTGTCCTCCCGACGTGTTGCCAAATTGATTATATGATATAACGAATTTGGCAAGCGCCGCCGGCGGCAAAACCGCTGCCCGTCAAAGTCTTTGCTGTGAGCGGCCGCGTACGCGCAGATCGGGCCGATCCGGCCGTTTCTACTGTGCATGGGGTTGTTTTCGAGATTTTGCTGGGGTGGAACCGGGCAGTTAACATTGACATGACCTGCTGCCATGCCTTAAGAACCGCCCCGTCCCGGGCGGTCGGTCCGCCAGCGGGAAAGATCTCATTTTGCCACATTCGCGCGTGCCGAAACGGTAGTGCCGAACACGGCCTTTCGAACGTTCAGGATTCTGCCATGAAGGTCCGTAACTCGTTGAAGTCGCTGCGCGGTCGCCATCGCGCCAACCGCCTGGTCCGCCGTAAGGGCCGGGTCTATGTGATCAACAAGGTGCAGCGCCGCTTCAAGGCTCGCCAGGGCTGAGCTTGCCCTCGCGGTCGCCTTCGCGCGCCCCTAAAGACCACGGTCTCACACGAGTTTGACGCCGCCTTTGCTTTGCAAGGGCGGCTTTGCGCGTTTAGACTTTGACCATGGCAGTGAGATTCCGTTTCGCACGCACTTTGTGTCTGGCCCTCGTGCTGGGGACCGCCGGCCTTGCTCCGGCCCTGGCCCAGCAGATTGAGCCGCCGTCCCCGCAAGGCAAGCAGAAGAAGCTCCCGGAAGCGCCGTCCAAGCTGCCCAAGGTCGACCGCAGCAAGAATCTCGATTTCCTGTTCGGCGCGCTGAAGGCGGCGCCCGACGAGGCCAGCGCCAAGCATGTCGAGGCGCGGATCTGGGCGATCTGGCTGCAGACGCCGAGCGACACCGCGGCGCTGTTGATGCAGCGGGCCAAGACCGCGGTCGACGCGCAGAAGATCGAGATCGCGATCAAGCTGCTGGATTCGGTGATCAAGCTCCGGCCCGATTACATCGAGGCCTGGAACCGGCGCGCCACGCTCTATTACATGCAGAACGATTACGGCCGCTCGCTCGCCGACATCCGCGAGGTGCTGATCCGCGAGCCCCGCCATTTCGGCGCGCTCGCAGGGCTCGGCATGATCATGCAGGAGGTCGGCGACGAGAAGCGTGCGCTCGAGGCCTATCGCAAGGCGCTCGCCGTCAATCCGCATCTCGAGAAGATCCCCGACCAGGTCAAGGCGCTGACCGAGAAGGTCGAAGGCCGCGACATCTAGCCCAAAACTCGATCCGTTCTTGAGCGAATGCGGCGCCCCTCGATTAACCACGATGGCAAGCGCGGCGTTTTGAGGGCTATTGCCCGCACGGCCGCAGGCCTACCTGCATCGCAGGAGCAAAGCCATGAAGCGTTTGATCTTTGCGGGTAGCTTGCTGCTCGCGTCGGGGACGATGAGCCTCGCCGACGGATTGTTCTGGGTGGTCGGCAACCGCGCCACCGGCAAATGCAACATCGTGACCAGCAATCCGGTCATCATCGGCGACATCTGGTTCGGCGACGGCCCCTACAAATCCATGGCCGATGCCAAGCTTGCCCGTTCGACGATCCGCGCCTGTCCGCCGGTCGCACCCGACGAGGACAAGGACGAGGACAGCTCGGACTAGGTCGCCGTCTGCACGTTAATGCAGGGCGCTCCCGCCGCGCTCGGCGAGGCCGCGATCGGCCACTGCGGCATAAGCCTTCGCAAGCTCGGTCTCGAGGTGCTCGTTGATGAGGAGCAGCGCGCGCACGGCACCGCGCAGGTCACCGTTGCAGCTCGCCACGATCTCGTCGATCGCAGTGTCGTTGGATCTGATGCTCATCGAAATTCTCCGGTTCAAATCAGGACAAATCCTGCCGGCCTTTCCCACATTCCCCGAGGTCGCGGGGAGGATCGGCGCCCACCCGCATGTAAGAGGCGGAACCGACCGTGGCGATTATAAGGAAACCGCGATGACGGCTCCATGAAGCTGTTCCGAAGCTTGCGTGCGAACAAGAAAAACGTTGATTCCATTGATCTTTTTCAGCCCGCAATTATGCACATATCCACAGCCCCTCATTTCCGGTGGAAGTGGGGGAGAGCCTCGGGCGAAACTGCCCTGCGCCGCATTCGTAGTTGTGAAGTGCCCTGGATTGCCCGGATTCTCTCCATGATCGTGATCTCAGTCGTGACGGCGCTGGTCCTGCTGGCGCTGGCCACGCAGGCCGGCGTCGTGGCCGTGCAGCGTGCCTTTCCGCCGCAGGGCCGCATGGTCGAGGTCGATGGCGCGAGCCTTCATGTCGTCGACATCGGCCCGCGCGAGGCCGGCCTGCCGATCGTGATGCTGCACGGCGCAAGCTCCAATCTCGAAGCGATGCGGCGTCCGCTCGGCGATCTCCTCGCCAAGAACCACCGCGTCATCCTGATCGATCGTCCCGGCCACGGCTGGAGCACGCGTGCGCGGCGGCAGGATTCGACGCCGCAGGTCCAGGCCCGGATGATCGATGAGGCACTTGGCAAGCTCGGGATCGCGCGCGCGGTGTTCGTCGTGCATTCCTGGAGCGGTGCGCTCGGCGCGCGCCTCGCACTCGATCATCCCTCCCGCGTCGCCGGCCTCGTGATGCTCGCCCCCGTCACCCATCCCTGGCGCGGCGGCGTCGGGCGCTACAACGAGCTGATCGCAACGCCCGTGATCGGCCCGCTGCTCGCCTACACCATCACGCTGCCGCTCGGCTATTTCGTCACCGAAGCCGGCGCGCGCAATGTGTTCCTGCCGCAGACCATGCCGGATGGTTTCGTGCAGGACTCCGCGACGCCGCTGTTGCTGCGCCCGCGCGAGTTCATCGCCAATGCCTATGATCTGGTGACGCTGAAGGAAGCCGTTGCAGCGCAAGTGGCGCGCTATGGCGAGATCACCGCGCCGGTCACGATCATCGCCGGCGAGCCCGACAAGACGGTGAAGACCGGCATCCACGCGCGTCCGTTCGCGGCAACCGTGCCGAATGCAAAGCTGGTCGTGCTGCCCGATCTCGGTCACATGGTGCAGAACGCCGTGCCGGATCTCGTGACATCGGAGATCGAGACGATGATCGGGAAGATCGCGCCGGCGCGGGCCGCCGCCGACTAGGGCGTTCTCGAGCGAAGTAGATGCCGCCTCGCGGAACGAAAACGCGTCAAACAAGAAGCCGGAGCCTCGGCTCTGATCCAGTCAGAACCGAAGCTCCGGCGATCGCCGTTTGCGCGCTTACTGCTTGATCTTCCCGTCCTTGTCGAACTGAGAGATGAAGGCCCAGAGATTGTTGACCTCGTTCTCGTTCTTGATGCCGGCGAACGCCATCTTGGTGCCGGGGATCTTGGCCTTGGGGTCCTTGATGTATTCCTTGAACGTGGCTTCGTCCCAGGTGATGCCGGAATTCTTGTTCGCGTCCGAATAATTGTAGTCCGGCGCGGTGCCCGACTTGCGGCCGTTGAGGCCGTTGAGCTCGGGGCCGACCTTGTTCTTGGCGCCTTCGCCGATCGCGTGGCAGGCCAGGCATTTGTTGAATGACGATTTGCCGGCCGCGACATCCTGCGCCATCGCGGCGGGTGCGGTGGCAGTCACGGTGAGGATCATCAGTGCGCCAAAAGTCAGTTTTGTCATCGGGTGCTCTTCGTCTCTTCCCTGGTGGGTCTGGCCTGTTCAGTGTCCTTGCCTGGTCGGCAGTCGTCGAACCCGCCGGTTTTGGCAGGCCCGCCCGGCTTGGACAAGCCACGAAACCATGACAGGTTTCATCATTTCCTACTTGTCCCAGAGCGAACTCGCCGAAGATCGCTGCTCCGACTTTCGGATGGCCTACCCAAACAGGCGCGGACATGATTGATTTGCCGTGATAAATCGACCGTTCGCCGCGATTGGAAGGAAAGTGCCATGGCCATCATGATGCCTGCGAGTGACCAGGCCGTGCTCGCGCGCCGCGCTGAGATCGTGGCTGCATTGCGTGCAATCGTGCCCGGCGAAGGCGTGATCGACAGCGCTGCCGAGATGCGGGCCTATGAGTCCGACGGGCTCACCGCCTACCGGCAGCCGCCGATGGTCGTGGTCCTGCCCGACACCACCGAACAGGTCTCGCTGGTCCTGAAATATTGTGCCGAGCATGGTATCAAGGTGGTGCCGCGCGGCTCCGGCACATCGCTGTCGGGCGGCGCGCTGCCGCTCGAGGACGGCGTGCTGCTGGGGCTCGGCAAGTTCAAGCGCATCCGCGAGATCGATTTCGACAACCGCGTCGTCGTCACCGAGCCCGGCGTCACCAACCTTGCGATCAGCCAGGCGGTCGCGCATGCCGGCTTCTATTACGCCCCCGATCCGTCCTCGCAGATCGCCTGCTCGATCGGCGGCAATGTCGCGGAGAATTCCGGCGGCGTGCACTGCCTGAAATACGGCATGACCACCAACAACGTGCTCGGCTGCGAGATCGTGCTGATGAGCGGCGAGATCCTGCGCATCGGCGGCAAATCCGCCGAGAACGCCGGCTACGATCTGATGGGCGTCATCACCGGCTCGGAAGGGCTGCTCGGCGTCATCACCGAGATCACGGTGCGCATCCTGCAGAAGCCGGAGACGGCGCGCGCGCTGATGGTCGGATTTGCGCAAGTCGAGGCGGCCGGCGAATGCGTGGCGCGCATCATCGGCGCCGGCATCATTCCCGGCGGCATGGAGATGATGGACAAGCCCGCGATCCACGCCGCCGAGGCCTTCGTCCATGCCGGTTATCCGCTCGACGTCGACGCGCTGCTGATCATCGAGCTCGACGGTCCCAAGATCGAGGTGGACGAACTGATCACGCGGGTCGAGACCATCGCCAATGCCTGCGGCTCGACCACCTGCCAGATCTCGACCTCGGAGGCCGAGCGCAACCTGTTCTGGGCCGGACGCAAGGCCGCGTTCCCGGCGGTGGGGCGCATCTCGCCAGATTATCTCTGCATGGACGGCACCATTCCGCGCGGTGCGCTGCCGAAGGCGCTGGCCCGCATCCGCGAGCTCGGCGAAAAATATCAGCTCGGCTGCGCCAACGTGTTCCACGCCGGCGACGGCAATCTGCATCCGCTGATCCTCTACGATGCCAACAAGCCCGGCGAGATCGAGCGCGCCGAAGCGTTCGGCGCCGACATCCTGCGCGCCTGCGTCGAGTTCGGCGGCGTGCTCACCGGCGAGCACGGTGTCGGCATCGAGAAGCGCGATCTCATGCCCGACATGTTCACCGAGATCGACCTCAACCAGCAGCAGCGCCTGAAATGTGCCTTCGACGCGCAGGGCCTGCTCAATCCCGGAAAAGTGTTCCCGACCCTGCACCGCTGCGCGGAGCTCGGCCGGATGCATGTTCATGCCGGCAAGCTGGCATTCCCGGATCTGCCGCGGTTCTAGGCCGCGGTGACGGTGCACCCTCTCCTTGCGGGAGAGGGTGGCTCGCCGCGTAGCGGCGAGACGGGTGAGGGGGCTCCCTCCGCGAGTCCAACTCTCATTTGAATGCGCGGAGACAACCCCTCATCCGGCGCCATAGCCGAAGCTTCGCTTCGGCGTTCCCAGGAACGGCGGCCGAAGGCCGCCTACGCCACCTTCTACCGCAAGGGGAGAAGGAAGAAGCGAACCTTACAGCAGTCCGTATTGCGCCCGCTCGCGCTTCGCCAGCAGCGGCAGGGCCTGGCCGGCGATCAGGGTCTTGAAATGCGCGCTCTCCTGGTGCGCCTTGAACGCGGCCTCGTCGCGGAACAGCTCGTAGAACAGGAACTGCGCCGGATTGTCCTTGGCCCGCGAGATCAGGAACAGCTTGACGCCGTCCTCGCGCTGCGCCTCCGGGAGGAAGCGGTCGAGGATCCCTGCGACCTTGTCGGCCTCATCAGGCTTTGCCTCCCATTGCGCGACGACGAGCAGGCCGCCGCCGTCGACGGCGTCGCTGAGGGATTTCTGCGTGGCATAGTGATTCATCGTGCTTCCTCCTTGCTGCTGGGCTTGAGATGACGCCGCCGTCCATGGCGAGAGATAGATCGCCAGCACGGCGCCGAAGGCCCTGATGAATGATCTGCGGCTGAACGCTTCGTGGGGGCGCGGCGCCGGCCGCGCCGGGGTCGACCGCTTCATGTCCGTCTCCATCGGTTGGTTTCGTTGCGATCGGCGCAGACTTGTAGCGGTGGCCTGCCGGCTTTGGTTCGCCGGTGATCGAAGTGTCGATGTCGTGAACGCTTCGATTGCGATCGAAGCGTCGTGGTAGCGAAACAGGTTGAAGGGCGAGCGGAGGCGACCGCCGGACGTCACGCCGCATTTGATTTTGGCGGCGAATTTCGCTACCGGCTTTTCCCGTGGATACGCTCAGGGTCAGAGACGCCAAAGACGTCGAAGAGGTGGTGCGCGCGGCGATTGCCAACGAGCAGCCGCTCGAGATCATCGGTCATGGCAGCAAGCGCAGCATTGGCCACGCGATGGCGACCAACGCCATGCTCGACGTCTCGGCGCTCAACGCCGTCACCTCCTACGAGCCCAACGAGCTGATCATCACGCTGCAGGCCGGCGCGCCGCTGGCCGACGTGCTCTCGCTGATCGATGCCAAGAACCAGCAATTCGCCTTCGAACCGATGAATACCGCGCCGTTGCTCGGCACGCCCGCGCTCGGGACGATCGGCGGCATGATCGCGGCCGGGCTGGCCGGGCCGCGGCGCATCAGGGCGGGCGGGGCGCGCGACCACCTTCTCGGGGCGCACGCCGTCTCGGGTTTCGGCGACAGCTTCAAGACCGGCGGCAAGGTGGTGAAGAACGTCACCGGCTACGACCTTTGCAAGCTGCTCGCGGGGTCCTGGGGCACGCTCTCGGTGATGACCGAGGTCACGCTCAAGGTGATGCCGAAGCCCGAGGCCGAGCGGACGCTGCTGCTGCGCGGGCTGGACGATGCGGTCGCCAACAAGGCGATGACCGCGGCGCTGGGCTCGCCCTTCGACGTCTCGGGCGCCGCGCACCTGCCGAAATCGGCATTCCGGGCCAAAACCGACGGGCTCGGCGACATCGCAGGCCAGGGCGAGGCGCTGACCGTGCTGCGGCTCGAGGGCATCACGGCGTCGGCTGCGCATCGCGCCGGTTCGCTGCGCGAGCTGCTGGCACCGTTCGGAACCGCGACGCTGATCGAGGACGCCTCCTCGTCCACGCTGTGGGCCACCATCCGTGACGTCCTGCCGTTCGCGGCCGGCGGCGCGCTGGGGAGCTGGCCGGTCTGGCGGATCGTCTGCCCGCCGGCCTCAGGCGCGGCGCTCGGCACGCAATTGGCGCGCGAGACCGGGGGCGACGTGATCTATGATTGGGGCGGCGGGCTGATCTGGGCCGCATTGCCGCCGAAGGGCGACGCGCATGTTCCGGCCGTTCGTGCGCGCGCGAATGCGGTCGGGGGACATGCCACGCTGATCCGGGCGGCCGAGGACGTCAGGCGCGAGGTCGATGTGTTCCATCCGCAGGCGCCCGGCATTGCCGCCCTGAGCGAGCGCGTGCGCGCCAGCTTCGATCCGAAGATCATTCTCAACCGGGGGCGCCTCAGCCGGGGCGCTGCTGCATGAAGACCGAATTCTCACTCGCGCAGCTCGCCGATCCCGATATCGCGGAAGCCGACAAGATCCTGCGCGCCTGCGTCCATTGCGGCTTCTGCACTGCAACCTGTCCGACCTATGTGCTGCTCGGCGACGAGCTCGATAGCCCGCGCGGCCGCATCTATCTGATCAAGGAGATGCTGGAGAAGGACCAGACGCCGACGGCCGAGGTGGTCAAGCATGTCGACCGCTGCCTGTCGTGCCTGGCCTGCATGACGACCTGCCCCTCGGGCGTGAACTACATGCACCTCGTCGACCAGGCCCGTGTCAGGATCGAGCAGCGCTATCAGCGCCCGCTATCCGAGCGGCTGCTGCGCCAGGTGCTGGCTTTCGTCCTGCCGGACCCCAAGCGTTTTCGCGCCAGCATGTGGCTGGCACGGCTGGCCCGCCCGCTCGCCGTGCTGCTGCCGACGCCGCGGCCTTCGGCGACACCGGGCCTGATCCAGCGCCTCAAGGCGATGCTGGCCCTGGCGCCGAACCGGCTGCCGGCGCCGGGCGCGCTTCCGGGCAGCGTGTTTGCGGCGCTCGGCAAGAAGCGGGGCCGGGTCGCGCTGCTGCAGGGCTGCGCCCAGCAGGTGCTGGCGCCGCGCATCAACCAGGCCGCCATCAGCCTGCTGACCCGCCACGGCATCGAGGTCGTGCTGGTCCGGGACGAGCAGTGCTGCGGCGCGCTGACCCATCACCTCGGCAACGACCAGGACGCGCTGGCGCGGGCTCGCGCCAACGTCGCGGCGTGGCGGAAGGAAGCGGCCGGCGAGGGGCTCGACGCCATCCTGGTGACGACCTCCGGTTGCGGCACGGTCATCAAGGATTACGGCTACCTCCTGCGCGAGGACACCGCGTTTGCCGCCGATGCGGCGAACGTGTCCGCGCTTGCCAAGGACATCACCGAATACGTCGCCGGTCTCGAGCTCGCACCGAGCACGCGACAGGACGACATCGTCGTCGCCTATCACTCCGCATGCTCGTTGCAGCACGGACAGAAAATCACGGGCCTTCCGAAAGAATTGCTTTCCAAGAATGGATTCGTGGTGAAAGATGTGCCCGAGAGCCATTTGTGTTGCGGTTCGGCGGGGACCTACAACATTCTCCAGCCCGAGCTTGCGGGCCGGTTGCGCGATCGCAAGGTCGCCAACATCGCGAGCGTCAAGCCGGACATGATTGCCGCGGGCAATATCGGCTGCATGGTGCAGATTGCCAGTGGCACGTCAGTTCCGGTCGTACACACGATTGAGCTTCTCGATTGGGCTACGGGCGGGGCGCGGCCGGCACTCAACGCGCAAGGCTGAGACTTCGAATTCTGAGGTTTCGAAGTCTGGGTTCTCGTCCGGAGGTGACGGCTGAACGGCGCCCGATCGACCATTGTTTGGCGGCAACAGGAGGACCACGATGGCGAAAGCGAAGAAGAAGAAAAGCAAGAAGGCCAAAAAGGCCAAGAAGGCAGTAGCGGCGAAGAAGGCGACGAAGAAGAAGGCAGCCAAGAAGTCCGCGAAGAAATCTGCCAAGAAGTCTGCCAAGAAAACCGCAAAGAAGGCCGCCCCGAAGAAGGCTGCCAAGAAGACAGCGAAGAAGGCCGCGGCCAAGAAGGCTGCACCGAAGAAGGCCGCAAAGAAGGCGGCACCGAAGAAGGCGAAGGCAGCTCCCGCGCCGAAGCCGTCAGCGCCGGCGCCAGCACCGGCTCCCGAGCCTGTCGCCGAGACAAGCTGGGCGATGCCTTCGTCTTCTGCGGAAGCCACGCCGGCCGAGGGACAGAGCTAGGTCCAAGGTAAGGCTGAAGCCCGGGTCCAATCCCGCGGCTGGGATCGACAACAGGAAGGCCGTAGCGGCGACGCTGCGGCCTTTTTGCATCGCGCGAAGGGGGGGCTGGGGATTCATCAATCCCGGCGTCAGCCTGATTCGTGGCGTCCGGGGCACGCCGCCGCCGGGCACCGTACTAACCCGGTCATCGCAATGCACTTTGGAATGCAAATGATGTGGTCGAGAAGACACACTGGCTGACAACCTTTCGTGGAAGCGTCAGAACGCCTAAAAAGTCGGCAGATGCTCGCCCTTTTTGCTTCACGGTTTTCAGTCCCCGATCCAAATTGCCGCAGTTGTGATTTTTTGACGTCAGATCGTTCGCCCGGGGGGCTTCCGGGACACGACGGGTAGAACTGGTGATGGGGATCGAAATGAAAAAAGTGACTTTGTTGGCAACGGCGCTGGCAATGGTGACGGGTTCGGCTTTCGCGGCAGACATGCCGGTCAAGGCTCTGAAGGCCCCGCCGCCCCCCGCCTTTGACCCGTGGGATGTCGCCTTCGGCGGCGCGATCATGAGCGACTACGTCTTCCGTGGTATCACCCAGTCGAACCACAAGCCGTCGGTCACGGCCTATTTCGAGCCGCGCTACAACGTCACCAAGGACCTCCAGCTCTATGTGGGCGTGTCCGGTGAGAGCATCTCCTTCCCGAACCGCGCAGCGGCCGAGATCGACATCTACGGCGGTATCCGCCCGACCTTCGGCGCGTTCGCCCTCGACGTCGGTGTCTGGGGTTATCTGTATCCGGGTGGAACCTGCTATTTCGGCGGCACCGGCATCGACAACGCCGGCGTCTTCCAGGGCGCAGGCTGCGCCGAGAAGGGCCTGCTGAACACCAACGTGATCAAGAAGGACCTGAGCTTCTTCGAAGTCTACGCCAAGGGCACCTACACGGTGAACGACAGCTGGTCGTTCGGCTTCACCGAATACTACACCCCGAGCTACCTGAACTCGGGCGCCTGGGGCAACTACGCGTCGATCGTCGGCAAGTACATCGCGCCCTCCACGACCTTCGGCGCCAGCGGCGTCGGCATGTACGTGTCGGGTGAGTTCGGCCGTCAGTGGCTCGGCACCTCGGACAGCTTCTACGGCGTCCCGGCGTTCCCGAACGGCATCAAGTATGCCGACTACAACACCTGGAACATCGGCATCGGCTTCACCTACAAGGTCGCCACGCTGGACCTGCGCTACTCCGACACCAACCTCTCCAAGGGTGATTGCAACGCCTTCACCAGCGACTTCTCGGCGCGCGGCAATCTCACGGCTTCGACCGGTACCTTCGTGACCCCGATCAACCCGTCGGGCGTCGGCTCCAACTGGTGCGGCGCCACCGGCATCGCCAAGCTGTCGTTCGACCTGACGGCGATGAGCAACCTGAAGTAAGTTTCTTTCCGAGACGACTTCGAGGCGGCAGGACAACCTGCCGCCCTTTTGCTTTGAGGGGCGAGGGACGAGAGCGGCGACGACGCCCCCATCCTCCGTCATTGCGAGCGCAGCGAAGCAATCCAGAAATGCCTCCCCGGAGGCAGTCTGGATTGCTTCGTCGCAAGGGCTCCTCGCAATGACGAGGCCCGAGTTGGGGCGACGAGTATGCCGCCTATGCCTCTTTCGAGGGGATAGCCGGCGAGGGACGCGTGTCGGCTCAGCCCGCTACGGTCGGCTCCTTCGCGGCCGGCTCGCCATCCTTGCCGACGACGTGGATCGGGCCATCCTTCACCATCGTCACCTTGCGGGTGTGGAAGGCATCGAGCGTCGAGCGGTGGCCGATCGAGACGATGGTGGCCTGCGGCAGCTTCTCCGCCAGCAGCCGGTACAGCCGGGCTTCGGACGGCTCGTCCAGCGATGCCGTAGCCTCGTCGAGGAACAGATAGTCCGGCATATGCAGCAGCGCGCGGGCGAGCCCCAAGCGCTGCTGCTCGCCGAGCGACAGCATCCGGTTCCAGTGGCCTTCCTCGGTCAGTCGTTCGGCGAGGTCGGGCAGGCCGACGGCGATCACCGCGTCCCGGATCCGGGGCGTCTGGAACGCGCCGGGTGCTGCGGGATAGATCACGGCGTCACCGAGCGCGCCGACCGGGAAATAGGGGCGCTGCGGCAGCATCATCAGCTTGGCCTGTGCGGGGACAACGATGGTGCCGGTGCCGAACGGCCAGATGCCGGCGATTGCGCGGAACAGCGTCGACTTGCCGGAGCCTGACGGCCCGGTCACGAGCACGCGCTCCGACGCCTGGACGGCGAAGCCGTCGGCCGCGACCAGCGGCGTGCCGTTGGGGAGATACACGCAGAGCTTATCGAGGCCGATCGTGCGGCCGCCGCCCGCGGCCTTGAGCTCGATCGTCGCCTCATGTGCCGCCAGGTTTGAGGCGGAATCGACCGACATCTCGAAGCCGTCGAGACGGGCAACGATCGCGCGCCATTCCGCCAGTGCCCGGTATGCTGTCACGAAGAACGACAAGGCGCCCTGGACGCTCGAGAAGGCCGACGCCGTCTGCATCATGTCGCCGAGCTGGATCTTCTTGGCGAAGAAGGCCGGCGCGACCAGCACATAGGGAAAGATCACGGCCGCCTGCTGATAGCTCGCCGTGAACATCGTGAGGCGCTTGGTCCGGCTCATGATGGCGTACCAGTTGCCGATCACGAAGCCGAAGCGATCCAGCAGGCGGCTGCGTTCGGCGCCTTCGCCCTTGAGCAGGGCAATCTGCTCGCTGTTTTCGCGGACGCGGACGAGGTTGAAGCGGAAGTCCGCTTCATAGCGCTGCTGCTCGAAATTGAGGTTGACCAGCGGACGGCCGATCCAGTGCGTCAGCGCGGTGCCGAAGATCGCGTAGATCAGCGCGCCCCAGCACAGATAGCCGGGGATCATGAAGTCGGTGCCGAACAGGTGCAGCGGGGCGGCGTTGGAGAGGCCCCAGAGGATCAGCGCGAAGGAGAACAGCGTCACGATCGACGAGAGCAGCCCGAGTCCGATGGTCAGGGTCTGCTCGACGAAGTTCTTGACGTCCTCGGTGATGCGCTGGTCCGGGTTGTCGGCCGCATCGCCCTTGAGCTGCATGCGGTAGTGCGTCGAGCCTCTGAGCCATTCGCCGAGATAATGCTTGGTCAGCCAGTTCCGCCAGCGGATCTGGAGCCACTGGTTCAGGTACAGCTTGTAGACCGCCAGCGCGATAAAGGTGAAGGCGAGGCCGATGAAGATCCAGATCTGCTTGACGAACGCGTCCCAGTCGCTGGCCTGCAGTGCGCTGTAGAACCGGTTCTGCCACTGGTTCACCAGCACGTCGATCGCGACCAGCGCCAGCTCCATCGCGATCACGGCGCCGAGCAGGCCGCGGGCGGCCCATTTGTCCTCGGACCGGAAGTAGGGGATGGCGATTCGCCAGACGATCGCGAGCGTGGCGCTAATGTTCTTCACAGAGCTCTGTCTCCTCGAGGGGGTGTGCACAAATGCCCTGAGCCAAAGGCTTGCGGCAACGGCGAAAATGGGCGCGCTTAGACTAAAGTCGCAAGTTCTGCAATTTGCGTTGTCTTGTCGCAGCCCGCAACCCTAGCATGGGCATAACGGCGCGGGGCGGGGTGCTCTGGGATTTCGCGAGCTTGTGAGCGGAGGGGAACCGCCGCGTTCGCAAGGAATTCGCGTCCGGCTCGGGGGTTATCGCTTCAAGCGAAAAGCAGGATCGGCTCTCCACGCGGGCCGTCTGCCGCAAACATGCGTGGGGAGGAAGACCATGTGGAATCAAATCTATGATCCGCTGCACAGTCCTGTGCTGTCGACGATCGCGGCGGCGGTGCCCGTCGTCACGCTGCTGGTCCTGATCGCGAGCGGTCGCGTCCAGGCGCATATCGCGGCCATCATCGCCGTCATCGTGACCAACCTGATCACGATCTTCGTCTTCACCATGCCGGCGAACATGTCGATCCGCGCCTCGGTGCTCGGCATCGTGACCGGCTTCTTCCCGATCGGCTGGATCGTTCTCAACGTCATCTTCCTCTATCAGGTGACGGTCTCCACCGGGCGCTTCGAGCTGCTCAAGCGCGCGGTCGGCGGCGTCACCGAGGACCGGCGGCTGCAATTGCTGCTGATCGCGTTCTCGTTCGGCGCCTTCTTCGAGGGCGCCTCGGGCTTCGGCACGCCGGTCGCGATCACCGGCGCCGTGCTGATCGGCCTCGGCTTCTCGCCGCTCGCGGCGTCCGGCCTGTCGCTGATCGCCAACACCGCGCCGGTCGCCTATGGTGCGCTGGGCACGCCGATCCAGGGCCTCGCCTCGGTCACCGGCCTCGATCCCTACATCCTCGGCGCGATGGTCGGACGGCAATTGCCGTTCTTCTCGCTGATCGTGCCGTTCTGGGTGGTGTGGGCGTTCGCGGGCTGGAAGGGCATGAAGGACGTCTGGCCGGCGATCCTCGTCACCGGCGTGTCGTTCGCGATCCCGCAATTCGTGATCTCGAACTTCATCAATCCGTGGATCGTCGACATCGGCGCATCGCTGATCTCGATGGGCGCGCTGATCCTGTTCCTCAAGGTCTGGCAGCCCAAGCAGCTCTGGCTGTCGCCGGCGCTGCGCGGCCGCGATGAATCGGCTGCGACCATGGCGGCGGCCAAGCCGCTCGACAAGACGCCGCTGACGCAGAGCGAGATGTTCAGCGCGCTGCTGCCGTGGATCATCGTCTGCATCGTGATGCTGATCTGGGGCAACGGCGCCTTCAAGGCCTGGGCCAACTCGATCTTCGTCTGGAACTATCCCGTTCCCGAGCTGCACCAGATGATCAACAAGGTGCCGCCGGTGGCGGCCAAGCCGACGCCGGAGGGCGCGGTGTTCGCCTTCACCTACCTGTCCTTCACCGGCACGGGCATGCTGATCGCGGCGATCATCTCCGGCTTCCTGATGGGCGTCGGTCCCGGCCGGCTCGTGACCGAGTACGGCCGCACCATCCGCCTGTGCGCGATCTCGCTGATCACGATCTCGGCGATGCTCGCGATCGGCACCCTGACGCGCCTGTCCGGCGTCGACGCGACGCTTGGTCTGGCGTTCGCCGCAACCGGTGTGCTCTATCCCTTCTTCGGCACGCTGCTCGGCTGGTTGGGCGTGGCGCTGACGGGATCGGACACCGCCTCCAACGTGCTGTTCGGAAACCTGCAGAGGATCACCTCCGAGCAGCTCGGCCTGTCGCCGATCCTGATGGGCGCAGCGAACTCGTCCGGCGGCGTGATGGGCAAGATGATCGACGCGCAGTCGATCGTGGTCGCCTCCACCGCCACCAACTGGTACGGCCACGAGGGCACCATCCTTCGCTTCGTGTTCTGGCACTCGATCGTGCTGGCGTGCCTCGTCGGTGTGCTGGTGACGTTGCAGGCCTATGTCTGGCCGTTCACGGCAATGGTCCTGAAGTAGCGGCTAGCGCCTGAATTCAGCGCCAATCCCCGCGAGGTTCGCCCTCGCGGGGATTTTTGCGTCGTACGCAGGCGAACCTTCTCAATGGCGCTGCCGTCTTATAGAAGGTGCCGCAACTCAGGTCGGTCGAGAGGTGTCATGGTTTCGCTCAAGCAGGTGCTGTGTGCGGCGGTTGCAATGCTCGCGATGTCCACGCTCGCGCGTGCCGAGGACGGTTTCCCCTTCGGCTCGGAGATGACGCTGGAGGCGCTGCCGCAAGCAGGCTCGAAGCGGATTCCGAACATCGAGATCGGCGACAATGGCGAGGTCGTGCTGGAGCTCTGGTGCAAGGGCGGCAAGGGCCAGTTCTCGGTCGCCGGTAACACCGTGATTTTCGTGCCCGGCCAGATCCTGGACCGTTCCTGCCCGCCGGCAAGAGCCCAGGCCGACGACGAACTGGTCGCAGCGCTGAGCAGTGTCGAGACCTGGAAGCGCCAGGGCGACGTGCTGACCCTGATCGGCCCCAAGCCGCTGCGCTTCCGCACCACGGGGAATTAGGTCTCGCGTCCCCGACGCGGTGCAGCGTGCAACGCTGCTCCGCAGAGCCGGCACCCAGAATTCGCCAGGATCCCGCGTGCGGCCTCTGGGCCCCGGCTCGCAGCGCTTCGCGCCGTAGCGCGTCGAAGACGCGCGTAAACGCGCTTATGACGTCCGGGGCACGAGAGCCTACTTCCACACCGACTTGTCGGCGTCCCAGCGCTGGCCCTTCAGCTCCCTAGCGAGCGCCTCGATCGAGCCGTTGTCGTCGGGCAGATCGCCTTCTTCGTCGGCGCTCGCATCGTCGGACAGATTGAGCTTCGCGCCGCTGCTCTCGTCGGCGGTGGTGGTCGACGGGCTGCCGATCCAGAGCATCAGCTTGTCGGTGCTGCCCGGCTTGTCCGGCGAGACGAGGCCTGCGACCTCGATCGTGTCGGTGAGCTCGAGCGCCGGATGATCTTGGTTCGGCCGCTTGAACACCAGCTTGAGCTTGCCGGTCGAAGGGTTGAAGCTTTGCGCGACCGGCTTTGCAGCGAGCGTCTTGCTGAGCACGCCGGCGACCGCGGTCGCGAGCTTGTCGCGGTTGATCCTGTCGCCGTCGCGCCAGTCGGCGGCGGCAAAGCGGATGGTGCGGTCCATCTCGGTCATGCCCGCGGTCCAGCCGGCGGCGGTGACGCCCGGCGTCGCCTTGAACTTTGCCAGCAGAGCGGCCGCGCGCTCCGGGTCGACCGACATGTTGATGGTCTGCTCGCCGGCGCGCAGCGCGTCGCAGCCGACCGACAGGCTCGCCAGCGTGACCTCGACCGGCTGGCCCTTCAGGCTCTTCAGGAACTCGGTCGCCGCGTCCAGCTTCACCTTCACCGCGATCGCCTCCGGCGACACGTCGGTGAAGTCCTTCGGCTGCGGCGTGATGCCGTCGTCGGAGGTCTGGTTGTCCAGAAATTCCTTCTCGCTGAGATCGGAATTGTCGGGCGAGGTGACCTCGGTCACCACCTGGCCGATGCTGATCTGGCCGCGGAATTCGAACGCGTCGCCGCTCTGCTTGCGCAGCAGCTTGACGCTGACCGGTGCCTTCTCGCCGACGCTCTGCGTCGTGCCGGTCAGGTTCTGGCCGGCGACCTGGAGATTGACGACGAAGCGGTCCTTGCGGTCGGAGTTCTTCGCCACGGGATAGCAGACGTCGAGCACGGCCGCGGTGACCGTCTTGCCCTGTCGCGTCTCCTTCAGGATCACGTCGGCATTGCCGTCCATCAGCCCGTCGATCGAGGTGAAATAGCGCGTCTCGGTTCCGCCTGGCGCCGCCGCCTTCGGCGACAGCTTCATCTGGGCGGAGGCGATTTCGGGCGCGACCGCCAGCAGAGCCGCCAAAACCACCGTCGGGCAAACCAGAAGCGCGCGCATCGCGGAAATCCTTGAGCAATGGGCATGATCGGGAAAAACGTGAAGCGGTTTTCCGGTGGGATCATGCCCAAACAATGAGAATCGGCGCGCCACCGTAGTGGGTTTTGGCCGCCGGTTGAATCGGAAAGCGGCGGGGCAGGGTCGGCAAAAAAGAAGGCCGCCCGGAGGCGGCCTTCGCGTCACTGTCACGGAGCGGGACGGCTCAGAAGCCGCCCATGCCGCCGCCGGCGGGCATCGCGGGCGCAGCGTCCTTCTTCGGCGTTTCGGCGACCATGGCTTCGGTGGTCACCAGCAGGCCGGCCACGGAGGAGGCGTCCTGCAGCGCGGTGCGCACCACCTTGGCGGGATCGATGATGCCCTTCTCGATCATGTCGACATAGTCCTCGTTCTGGGCGTCGAAGCCGAACGTCTCGGACTTGTTCTCCAGGATCTTGCCGACCACGATCGAGCCTTCCACGCCCGCGTTCTCGGAGATCTGGCGGATCGGGGCTTCCAGCGCCTTCAGCACGATGTTGATGCCGGCCTGGACGTCGGCATTGGCGTTGGTGAGACGGCCGACCGCCTTCTTGGCGCGCAGCAGCGTCACGCCGCCGCCGGGGACGATGCCTTCCTGCACCGCGGCGCGGGTGGCGTTGAGCGCGTCCTCGACGCGGTCCTTCTTCTCCTTGACCTCGATCTCGGTGGCGCCGCCGACGCGGATCACCGCGACGCCGCCCGCGAGCTTGGCGAGGCGCTCCTGGAGCTTCTCGCGGTCGTAGTCCGAGGTGGTCTCCTCGATCTGCGCCTTGATCTGGCCGACGCGGGCCTCGATGTCGGGCTTCTTGCCGGCGCCGTTGACGATCGTGGTGTTCTCCTTGTCGATCACCACCTTCTTGGCGCGGCCGAGCATCTTCACGGTGACGCTCTCGAGCTTGATGCCGAGCTCTTCGGAGATCAGCTGGCCGCCGGTGAGGATCGCGATGTCCTCGAGCATGGCCTTGCGGCGATCACCGAAGCCCGGCGCCTTGACGGCCGCGACCTTGAGGCCGCCGCGGAGGCGGTTGACGACCAGGGTGGCCAGCGCCTCGCCCTCGACGTCCTCGGCGATGATGACGAGCGGCTTGCCCGACTGCACCACGGCTTCGAGCACGGGAAGCATGGCCTGCAGGCCCGACAGCTTCTTCTCGTGCAGGAGGATGTAGGCGTCCTCGAGCTCGGCGGTCATCTTCTCGGCATTGGTGACGAAGTAGGGCGACAGATAGCCGCGGTCGAACTTCATGCCCTCGACGATGTCCACCTCGGTATCGAGCGACTTGTTCTCCTCGACGGTGATGACGCCCTCGTTGCCGACCTTCTGCATCGCCTGGGCGATCATCTTGCCGATGGCGGCATCGCCGTTGGCCGAGATGGTGCCGACCTGGGCGACCTCGGAGGAGGCGGCGACCGGCTTGGCGCGCTTCTCGATGTCCTTGATGACGGCCTGGACCGCGGTGTCGATGCCGCGCTTGAGGTCCATCGGGTTCATGCCGGCGGCAACCGCCTTGGCGCCTTCGCGCACGATGGCCTGGGCCAGCACGGTCGCGGTGGTGGTGCCGTCGCCGGCGAGGTCGTTGGTCTTGGAGGCGACCTCACGCACCATCTGGGCGCCCATGTTCTCGAACTTGTCCTCGAGCTCGATCTCCTTGGCGACGGTGACGCCGTCCTTGGTGATGCGGGGCGCGCCGAAGCTCTTCTCGATGACGACGTTGCGGCCCTTGGGGCCGAGCGTCACCTTGACGGCGTTGGCGAGAACGTCGACGCCGCGCAGCATGCGTTCGCGCGCGTCTCCGGAAAACTTGACGTCTTTGGCAGCCATTTCTGCAATCCCTCGTGTGTCGTGATGTGTCTTGTTGTGGGCTGTACGGCGCTCTCCGCGTCATTGCCGGGCTTGCCCCGGCAATCCATCATCCTGCGGAAGGATGGATGCCCGGGTCATCTAGCGTGAAGACGCGCTTCGCGCTTCTGCCCGGGCATGACGGCATGGCATTCAGCGGCCGTTCAGGCGGATGGCCTTAGGCCAGCACGCCCATGATGTCCGACTCCTTCATGATCAGGAGCTCTTCGTTGTCGATCTTGACCTCGGTGCCCGACCACTTGCCGAACAGCACGCGGTCGCCGACCTTGAGGTCGATCGGGATCAGCTTGCCGGTCTCGTCACGGCCGCCCGGGCCGACGGCGACGATCTCGCCCTGGGACGGCTTTTCCTTGGCGCTGTCCGGGATGATGATGCCGCCCTTGGTCTTTTCCTCGGCGTCGATACGTTTGACCACGACACGGTCATGCAGCGGACGAAATTTGGATTTAGCCATGACGTTTCCCTTTGGAGGCTCGCTTCGGAAGTAGTGGAAGTGGGTGGGGCGGCGCTTCCGTTCCCCCTCTTCGGATCGAACGGCGCGCTTAGCAATCGGGCTTTCCGAGTGCTAATAGTGCGCCCGGAAATATGGCTTGGCCGCGATCCTGTCAAGCAAAGGTGGTTAAGCGATTGGTGAGGCGGATATAGGATGGTGGCATTGGAAACTTTGTTCGGGGCCCGGCGTATCAAAGGACGTCATTGCTCCGGCAGCAGTTTTGCGCTTGGCTGCGGGAGGGATGCGGCCATGGTCTTGTTCGGGGGAATGCCATGATCAGTTCAGCTCACGCGCGCACGGTTGCCAATCTGGCGGCCGCCTCTTGCCTGGCGCTGCTGCTCGGCGCCTGCGGCGGCGGCATGAGCCTGCCGTCGTTCTCGTCCTCGTCCCCGCCGCCTGAGGCGGAGCCCGGCACCGGTCCGGAAATGCCGGCGACCATCCGCGCCGACGAGATCGTCGGCCGCTGGGGCCTCGCCTCGTTCCAGAACCCGGCCGACCGCGCCCGCACCGAGGCCGCGGCAAGGGCGCAGTGCAAGAACCCCTACGTGATCACCGCCGGCTCCTCCGGCGGCGTGATCATGCATCTGGCCGACCAGGCGACCCCGCAGGAGCTGCGGCTGAAGGGCTCGCCCAGCGGCAAGAACTATATCGGCCCGGCGGGTCCCACCCCCGGCGAGCAGGACCGCGAGATCGTCTCCTTCGACGGTCGCGTCCTGATCACCCGCTTCATCGACAAGGACGCCGCCACCCGCTACGGCAACATGGTCTACGTCCGCTGCGCGCCGAGGGCGTGATTTTTTCTCCGTCATTCCGGGGCGGTCCGCAGGACCGAACCCGGAATCTCGATGTGGTGGGCTCCCTTCCTTAAAGCTCTGGATTCCGGGTTCGGCTCTGTCGAGCCGCCCCGGAATGACGACCAAGGCCCCAAAAACAAAAACGCCGGCCCCAGGGGCCGGCGTTTAGCTTGTCCCTATCTCGCGCGCTCAGTCGAACAGCGCGTCGATGTCGTCCTGCGAGGCGTGGCCGACGTCGCCGGCGAGCTTGGGGCCGTTGAGGAGCTTTTCGTCGTCGCTGCGCTGGTCGACCGGCGCCGGCACATGGGCCTTGATCGCGTCGACGCCGCCCCAGATGTCCATCATCGCATTGATGTGCTGCTCGATGAACTTCATCGTGGTCATGACCTTGCTGATGCGCTGGCCGGTCAGGTCCTGGAAGTTGCAGGCTTCGAAGATCGAGATGACGCGTTCCTGGATGTCGTCGGCGAGCCGCTTCTGCTGGTCGACCGAATCGACCTTGGAGAGCGCCGATGCCGACTGGTCGATCGACTCGGCCGCTTCGAGGATCTGCTGGGTCGCCTGCTCGGTGCCGCCGACCACCGCGCCGAGCTCGCCGTTGACCTTGGCCATTTCGCCGCCGTCGAAGCTCTTGCCGTGCAGGGTCGCGATTTCGCGCTTGGTGCGATCGATGGCGTCGTGGATGAGGTCGAGCTCGACCTTCAGCTTCTCGCACTGCTCGATCTGCGCCCGATAGGTCTCGAGCATGGTGCGCGCTTCGGAAAGCTCATGGGCCGTGGAGGCGTCGATCGCCGCCATGGCCGCGCTGCCGGACAGCGGGGCAGCGGTGACGCCCTTCGCCATCTGTGCGCGGATCGCGCGCAGCTCCGCCATGATCTCGTTATGCATCGGCGCGGCCTCCTCGATCATTTCGGGGCTGGGCATCTCGCCGACAATAGCCTCCTCGACACGAAAACGTTTGCGGTGAATAGCCATCAGGAACTCCCCCCACCTCACTCACGCGTCTTTGTAGGCAGAAGCGATTTAACACGAAGTTCACAGCAGGAACTGACGTGCGGCCGCGCGCGACGGCGCGCAAAGAAGCGGTTAACCATGCCCGATCGGCGTTCATCGAAAATAAACGCTGATCGCCAAATTGCCGCGCCGCTCGCGACGTGGTGAATCGAAACGCCGCTTTCGTTTACCAAACAAAACGGCTTTTGCTTTTTATTGACCACGTCGAGGAGCGCGGATCAGCCACCGGCTCGCCACGACGCATGTGATCTAGACGAAACAGTACAGAGTACGTCGATGTTCAAGAAAATGTCTGTCGCGCTGCTTGGCAGCGCTTGCACCTTCATTGCCGGCGCGGATCGCGCCGCGGCCTTCGACAATACGCCGCCGAACGATCCGCCCGCGGTGCTCTACCAGCCGCGCGTGCCGCCGGCGCCGGTGCGTGTCGCCAATGCGAACATGGGCGGCGGCTTCATCGAGTTCCTGTTCGGCGACGGACCCGGCCGCGGTCCGGCCTATGCGCCCGAGCAGCCGGTGTATCAGCAGCAGCCCGGCTATTACGATCAGCGCCGCCTGCCGCCGATGGGCGAGCCGCAGATGCAGGGTGGATATCAGGGCGCGGCCCTCCAGCAGGAGCCGACCGACCCGCGGCAGCGCCCGTTCGATCCCAAGTTCGAGAAACAGGTTGTTGACTATAGCGGCAAGGAAAGTGCCGGCACGATCGTGGTCGATACGCCGAACAAGTTCCTCTATCTCGTCGAGGGCAACGGCCGTGCGATGCGCTACGGCATCGGCGTCGGCCGCCCCGGCTTCACCTGGTCCGGCGTGAAGTCGATCACCTCCAAGCGCGAATGGCCGGACTGGACGCCGCCCGCCGAAATGCTGGCCCGCCGGCCCGATCTGCCCCGGCACATGGAGGGCGGCCCGGAGAATCCGCTCGGCGCCCGCGCGATGTATCTAGGCTCGACGCTCTACCGCATCCACGGCTCCAACGAGCCCTGGACCATCGGCACCAACGTCTCCTCCGGCTGCATCCGCATGCGCAACGAGGACGTCATCGACCTCTACGGCCGCGTCAATGTCGGCACCAAGGTCGTGGTGATGTGAGGCTCCTACCCTCTCCCCTTGCGGGGGAGGGTGGCAGAGGCTCCGACCAAGCAGCTCAAACGAAAACGGCCGCCTCCCGGGCGGCCGTTCTTGTTGCGAGCGTCAGCTTGCAGCCTTACGCGTAGTCGCTGCCGCCGTCGTCATTGCCGAAGTCGCTGTCGTCGGCCATGTCCATGTTGTCGTTGTCGCGATCGTCGCCGTAGTTCTGGTCGTTGTTGTCGTGATCGTTCGAGGCCTGGTCGACGAAGCCCTGGCGGGAATCGCGGTTCGAGCCGATGTCGTTGAGACCGGCATCGCGGGCGAGCGAGCCGCCGGATTGGTCGCTACCGCCCCAAGGACTTCCACCAGCGCTGCGATCACCAAAGGAATTGGTGTCGCCGAACGCCTGCTGGTGCGATCCGCCCATCATGCCGCGGATGCTCGAGAGCAGCAGCGAGCCGCCGACCACGCCGGCCGCAGCCGCGGCCGCCGTACCGAGGAACGAGCCGCCGCCACCGCCGCCGACCGGCGGGGCGCCATAACCCTGGCCCGGGCCCTGCTGGCCATAGGCCTGCCCGTAGGGCGGCTGGCCGTAGCCCGGCTGCGGAGGAGGCGGAGGCATGGCCTGGCCGGTGTTCCAGACCGGCCGCTGCTCACGCTGCGGCACGTTCGGAACCGAGCCGCGCGATGGGCTGCCGCCGAACAGGGTGTCGCGCATCGTGTCGAGGAAGCCGCCGGACTGCGCCGGCTCGGCTGCATTGGCCGATTCCAGCTCCTGGATGCGGTTATGGGCGCGTTTCAGCGCTTCGTCCTGCAACAGGGTGGTCTGGACCAGCGCGTAGACGGCGCCGGGAGCCTTGCGCAAACCATCGGAAATCGCGGCGATCGCATCAGGATCGCGCGGTGCGTTTTCCAGCTTTGAAAGCCGGTCGAAAAGGTCGTCGACGAGCTGGCGTTCCTGCGGCGTCATGATCTATCTCCTTCGCGCAAAACCAAGCGCGCTGGAGATGTAGGGTTCCATTGTGGCCCCAACAGTGCCGGGCGGATTAAATTTCGGTATGCGACAAGCTGCCTCGAAGCCGGCTTGTCCCGGGTTTCATCCCAGTGTCACGTTGCTGTCCGCCAGCAGGCGCGCGAACGCATCGCTTTTCAAATACGCATGTTCGCGCTCGCGGACGTCGGTCATCGGATCGAGGCCGGTGAGGATGTCGTCGACGAAGCCGGGATGGCACATCACGAGGCCGCCATCCGGCAGGCCCTCGAGGAATTGCCGCATCAGCGCGCCGAAATCGGCGGCGCGCGTGAAATCATAGGCGCCGGCAAAGCCGGGATTGAAGCCGAGGCCGGCCCCGCCCGCGCGGCGGCGGAATTGCGCGCTGAGGATGTCGAGCACCATGGCCTTGGGCGAGGCCAGCCGCTGCGCCAGCGGCAAGTTTCGGCCGCCCTGGCGCACCCAGGCCTGCGGCGCGCCCTCGACGACCGCGTCGACAAAGCCGTCGCGCACCTGCGGATAGAGCTGCACATGCTGGTGGCCGTCGACGAAGTCGGGCGTGCGGCCGAAGGCGTCCACGAACGCCGCGAGCTGCGCCTTCACCTCGTTGCGGAAGAATTCGCGGTCCAGCCGCCGCGCAATTCCGGCGCGCAGCAGCTTCGGAAACGGCATGAACATGTCGCCATCGAGGGGGCGGAAATGCATGGTGAGGGGCCGGAACGGCGCCGACAGCGTGACATGCAATCCGATGGCGCAGCGCGGGCTCGTTTTCGCCGAGGCAGAAAGTGCCTCGGCCTCGCTGCGCTCGATCGCGGGGCCGACCATCATCACCGACGTGGCATTGAGGCGGCCGTGTTCGATGAGGTCGCGGATGGCGCGGTTGACGCCCGGGCTGATGCCGTAATCGTCGGCGCAGAGCCAGATCCGCCGCGGGCTCGCGGCGCTGCTCATTCAGCCGCCGTCCTGCTCGAGGCTTCCTGGCTTGAAGCGTCCTTGCTTGAAGCATCCTGGGCCTTGCCGGCCTCGAAATGCTTCTCGCTGTGCTCGGCGACGAAGTAGATCGGGCGCGCCTTCAGCTCGGAGAGGATCTTGCCGATATACTCGCCGACGATGCCGATCATGATGAGCTGCACGCCGCCGATGGTCATCAGGCCGATCACGAGCGAGGGATAGCCGGGCACCTGCTTGCCGGTCGTGAACACCTCCCAGAGGATGGAAAGGCCGAACAGGAAGGCGCCCCCGGCGAGGATGACGCCGAGCAGGCTGGCGAAGCGCAAGGGCGCCACCGAGAACGAGGTCAGGCCCTCGATCGAGAGACCGAGCAGACTTGCAGCGTTGAAGGTGGTGACGCCATGGGCGCGCGCCGCGGGCTCGTAGTCGACGCGGATCTGGCGGAAGCCGATCCAGCTGGCGAGGCCCTTGAAGAAGCGGTTGCGCTCCGGCAGCTGCCGAAGCGCCGAGACCGCGCGCGGCGACAGCAGGCGGAAGTCGCCGGCGTCTTCCGGAATCTTCTGGCGGGCGCCCCAGTTGATCAGCGCGTAGAAGCCGTGCACGGAGATCCGGCGCAGGAAGCTCTCGTTGTCGCGATGCGCCTTGGCGGTATAGACGACGTCATAGCCGTCATCGATCCAGTGTCGCACCAGCTGCTCGATCAGCGCGGGCGGATGCTGGCCATCGCCGTCCATGAACATCACGGCGCCGAGCCGGGCATGGTCGAGGCCGGCCATCAGCGCCGCCTCCTTGCCGAAATTGCGCGACAGCGAGACCACCTGGACGTCGATCGCATCGGCCGGCAGCGAACGGGCGATCGACAGCGTCGCGTCCTTGCTGCCGTCGTCGACATAGACGACCTCGCAAGCGAGCCGATAGCGCTCCCGCACGGTCTTCGCGAGATCGCAGATGCGTTGATGCAGGGCGGCGAGGCCCGCCGCCTCGTTGTAGACGGGGACGACAATCGACAGTCCCTTCGCCGCGGCGGTGGCTGCGGTGGTCGTCAGGCCGGAGACGTCAGAGCCCAGCGTCGTCATCGATCAAGGTTCCAGAGGCGTTCAAGTCTTGCAAGGTCATTCAACAGCATATGGTAGCTGCCGTTTGCTGTCGCTACGCTGAACGGAGCCGCTCAATATACTTTGGGCTCACCGCCGCAGGAACGCCTCGAGCTTGGCGAACAGCGGGTTCTCCCGGTCGAACACGTAGTCGAGCGAGACCACCGAGACGGTCTCGGCGCCGTGCTCGCGCAGGAAGCTCGCCAGCGCATAGAGCTGCCCCGGTGGGCAGTGCAGCGTGAGCATGCCCGACGAGGTCGGCCCGCCGAACGGGGCCACGACGCCGAACCGGCTATGGGCTTCGCCGAGCAGGGCGGCATCGCACTGTCCGAAGCGGGTGCGGACCTCGCGGTATTTGTTGGCCCGCGCCCGTGCCGCGATGTGATCGAGGATCACGCGCGCGGTCTCGCGCGCGTGCGGCGACCAGTCGGCGTCCCGGGAGGCGACCAGATTGGCCTGGCTGCGCAGGATCACGCCGTCGTCGAGCACCCGCAGTCCGTTGGCCGCGAGCGTCGCTCCCGTGGTGGTGATGTCGACGATCAGCTCGGCGCTGCCGGCCGCGGGCGCCCCTTCGGTCGCGCCGGCGCTTTCGACGATGCGGTAATCGGTGATGCCGTGGGTCTGGAAGAACGCACGGGTGAGGTTGACGAACTTGGTCGCGACCCGCATCCGCATGTGATGCTGCTCGCGGAAGCCGGTGGTGACGTCGTCGAGATCCGCCATGGTGCGGACGTCGATCCAGGCCTGCGGCACCGCGACGACGACGTCGGCATAGCCGAAGCCGAGCCCGTCGATCAGCGACACGCGCTTGTCGGGGTCCGGAATGTTCTCGCGCACCAGGTCTTCGCCGGTGACGCCGAGATGCGCGAAGCCGCGCGACAGCTGCGCGGCGATCTCGCTCGCCGAGAGATAGGCGACCTCGACATTGTCGAGCCCTGCGATGGTGCCGCGGTAGTCGCGGGCGCCGCCGGCTTTCGACAGCTTGAGGCCCGCGCGGGCGAAGAAGGCTTCGGCGTTTTCCTGCAGGCGGCCCTTGGAGGGAACGGCCAGAACGAATGGCGCGCTCATGATCTTACGCTCCCACCTTGCGGCCGATGCGGTTCAGCGCGTCCACCCAGACCGAGAAACCAACCGCGGGGATCGGCTCGACTGATCCAAGCTGGGTCATCAGCCCGTCATAGCGGCCGCCGGCGACCAGCGGCTCGGCGCCGTTGCCCCTGTGATGAACCTCGAATTCGAAGCCGGTGTAATAGTCGAGGCCGCGCCCGAACGCGGTCGAGAAGCGCGTCTGCTTCACGTCGATGCCGCGCGCGGCCATGAAGCCGACCCGGCTCTCGAACTGGTCGATCGCGGCGGCAAGGTCGAGCTTCGCATCGCGCGTGAGGGCGCGTAGCTCGGCGACGGCATCGTCGGGATTGCCGGAGATGCCGAGGAAGCGCTTGAGCACGGCGATCGCCTCGCGCGGCAGCGCGCCGCCCTTGAGCGTCGACTGCTCGAGGAAGCGGTCGGCGATCTCGGCCGTGGTGCGTCCGCCGACATTGGTGGTGCCGGCGATCGACATCAGGTCGGTGACGAAGGCGAGCGCCGCCTTGCGGTCGGAGCCGGCCAGCGCCGCCAGCACGCCCTCATATTCGCTGCGCGTCGCGGTGGTCGCGGCCGCCAGCCGCTCCAGGTCCTGCTCGAGGCTGATCTTGCGGTTGAAATCCTTGACCAGGCGGCGGCGCCAGACCGGATAGAGGTTGAGCGCGTCGAGCAGCGCGTTGAACAGCGCGACGTCGCCGGTGCGGATCTCGACGTCACGGACACCGAAGGCGGCCGTCGCCTCCAGTGCCAGCGCCAGCATCTCGGCGTCGGCTGCGGCGCGGTCCTGGCGACCGAATGATTCGATGCCGGCCTGCAGGAATTCGCTGGCCTGCCCGCTGCGGTAGCGGAACACCGGCCCCAGATAGCTGAACCCGGCCGGCTGGCCGGCCTGGCGGGATGCGAGGTAGTCGCGCGCCACCGGAATGGTCAGGTCCGGGCGCAGGCAGAGCTCCTCGCCCGTGAGGTCCGTGGTCAAATAGAGGCTCTTGCGGATGTCCTCGCCGGAGAGATCGAGGAACGGCTCGGCCGGCTGCAGGATGGCGGGCTCGGCCCTGACATAGCCGGCCTGCGCGAACGACAAGAGCAGCGTATCCGCCCAAGCGGCGGAGCCGGCAGCATTTGAGGTGGCAGTCGCGGTCATCTCAGGGGTCCATCGTCCCGGCGGAACCGGGCAGGGGCAGGGGAGGCGAATTGGCGCAGCCCTTAGCATGGCCCGGAAGCGGTTTCGACCTCCAAAGGATCAATCGCTTAACAGGCGGGCAACGCAATGGCGGTCGCTTGAGACAAGCCTCCGAGCCGATCGATAGGGCCGCGTAAGAATTGCAAGATGAAGTGGAGGGTGGGCCAAACCCACCCCCCAAATCTCATTCAGTGAAACAGATATAGAATGATATATCCCAGTATGATTAGTAGATATCCTATTGATTCCATTTTTGAATTTCCTTTCTTTGAAATATCTTGAGTTGATATCCTTCTATTTAGAAAAGCTCGGACTTTACCCAGTCCTTCGGCAGGACTTTTTCCGGCTCCAGAGGATGGCTTTCGAGACCTGATTTCGCTGACATTGGGCACCGCCGTAGTGCGGGCTAATTGCCGACCTCGCTCACAAGCTCTGCCGGGCGCCCCCGATAGCTTGGTATCGTCACCGAGCGCGCAGTGGTTCTCTCGCTTTATTTGCCGCCCCAATCGCCCAGCACCGCCTGCACCAGCGCCAGCGCGGCCACGGCGGCGGTATCGGCCCGCATGATGCGGGGGCCGAGTGCCAGCCGCAGGATGTTCGGCTGCCGCAGCAGCAGGGCCCGCTCTTCCTCGGCAAAGCCGCCTTCGGGGCCGATCAGCATGTCGATACCCTGGTCAGCTTTTCGGGCGTCCTGCAGGCTCTGAATGGGGTTTTGCACCTCCGCCGCCTCGTCGCAGAAGATGAGCAGCCTGTCCGTGGCGCGCTGGCTGAGGAACCGGTCCAGCGCCAGCGGTTCGGCGACGCCGGCGATGCTGAGGATGCCGCATTGTTCCGCCGCCTCGACCACATTGGCGCGCATCCGCTCGGTGTTGACCCGGGAGGCCTGGGTGAACCGGGTCAGCACCGGCTGCAGGCTCGCGGCCCCCATCTCGATGGCCTTCTGGACCATGTAGTCGAGCCGGGCATGCTTGAGCGGGGCGAACACGTAGGTGAGGTCGGCCAGCCGGTCCTGGCGCCGGGTCTGCTGCAGGATGACGAGGCCGTCCGGCCGCTTGCGGCCCTCGATTGCGGCCTGCCACTCGCCGTCGCGGCCGTTGAACGCCAAAACCTCGGCCCCGGCGGCGAGCCGCAGCACATTGCCGAGATAGTTGCTCTGGTCGCGGTCGAGCGGCACCCGGGCGTCCTGGTCCAGGGGGGCATCGACGAACAGGCGGGGGGCGCGAAAATCGTGGGAGGGCATCGTTCCAGGTCCAATTCGGGGCCGTTATTAACCGAAAGAGGCCATTTCGGGGTAAATATTGCCGGACCGGTGCGTCGGCGCGCCGCGCTCTTGCCCTATTCGACGGGTTGTTAAGCGCCGGCAGGAATCGTAAAAACGCGAACACGCTGGTTGCGCTTCAATTGGGAAGACGCCGAACCCCGTAAGCTCCTGCCGGAGAAACTGCTTTCATGATCCGTCATCTGATGGTTCCGATCACTGCCGCCATGGTTGCCATGGGTGCTGCGGGCGCCCATGCGCAAAGCGCCTTCCCGGCGCCGCTGCCCGGCCAGGCCGCGACCAGTTCGGCGTTTCCGCCGGTGAACGGATCGGCCCCGTCCGCCTCCGTCGGCACGGCTCCGCAATCCTCCTTCCCCGTCAACGGCGCTGCGCCGCTCGGCGGCGCCGGCGCTTTCAGCGCAGCCCCACCGACGCAGGCCCCGGGCGAGGACTGCATGAAGGCTTTCGTTCCCCTGCGCGAGGAAGCCGAGAAGCGCGGCAAGCTGATCAAGGCCGCGGGCGACCGCCATGCGCCGCCGGACGAGGCCTGCAAGCTGATCCGCAATTTCAGCCAGGCTGAATTGAAGATGATCAAGTACGTCGAGACCAATGCGGCCAAATGCGGAATCCCGCCGCAGGTCAGCGCGCAGATGAAGGACGGCCACAAGAACACCGAGGCCATGCAGACCAAGGTCTGCAACGTTGCGCAGCAGATGCAGAATCAGCCGCGCGGTCCGGCGGGCCCGTCGCTAAGCGAGGTGCTGGGTTCGGGCTCGGCGCCTGAAGCCAATGCCGGCAAAAAGGGCGGCAGCACCTTCGACACGCTCAACGGCAACGTCCTGACCCGATGAGCGACACATCCGCCCGCGTTGCCGATTCCACCGGCAACTGGGTCGATACGCTCGCGCCGGAATGGGCGCGTCCCTATCTGCGCCTGTCTCGCTTCGATCGTCCGATCGGCTCCTGGCTTCTGCTGATGCCGTGCTGGTGGTCGGCGGCGCTCGCCGCCGGCATGGCGCACGACGTCCGCCGCCTGCCGCTCACCATCGTCCTGTTCCTGATCGGCGCCTTCGCGATGCGCGGGGCAGGCTGCGCCTGGAACGACATCACCGATCGCGACCTCGACGCCAAGGTCGAGCGCACCCGCTCGCGGCCGTTGCCGTCGGGGCGCATTACCGTGAAGCAGGCGCTGGCATTCCTGGTCGCGCTGGCGCTGGTCGGCCTCGTCGTGCTGCTGCAGTTCAATCGCTTCGCGGTCCTGACCGGCATCGCCTCGCTCGTGGTCGTCGCGATCTATCCCTTCATGAAGCGCGTCACCTGGTGGCCGCAGGTCTTCCTCGGGCTGGCCTTCTCTTGGGGCGCGCTGATGGGCTTTGCCGTCACCTTCGGCCGCATCGACGTGACCGCGCTGGTGCTCTATGCCGGTTCGATCGCCTGGGTGATCGGCTATGACACGATCTATGCGCACCAGGATTCCGAGGACGACGCGCTGATCGGCATCAAGTCCACCGCGCGCCTGTTCGGCGCGCACACGCATCAGGCGCTGATCCTGTTCTATGGGCTCGCGGTGGTGCTGATCGGCGTCGCGCTGGCGTCAGGCGATGTGCGCTGGCCCGCCTGGCTCGGCCTTGCGGCCTTCGCCGCGCATCTGGCCTCGCAGATCG
This sequence comes from Bradyrhizobium sp. KB893862 SZCCT0404, assembly GCF_018130885.1. Lineage (NCBI taxonomy): Bacteria > Pseudomonadati > Pseudomonadota > Alphaproteobacteria > Hyphomicrobiales > Nitrobacteraceae > Bradyrhizobium > Bradyrhizobium sp. KB893862 SZCCT0404. Next base: position 104,621 of record NZ_JAFCLT010000009.1, on the reverse strand, counting down.
TGCGCTTGAGGATCGACGATCCGGATCTGTGCAAGCGCCTGTTCTTCTCGAACAAGCATGCGGGGCTGCTGCTGTTTGCGGGATTGCTCGCCGACGCGGTAATGCGGGCGGCGTAACGTCCCGCTCAATTCCGCGCGATGATCTCGCGTTCCTCGCGATGAACCGTCAGCTCGCGCGTCATGGCGACGCGGCGGCGCATCAGAAATTTCGGACGGCGGGCGCGGATCGCGTTGGCGCGGCGGCGGCGGGCTGCCGGCTTACGCGCGCCTTCGTCGAGTTGCGGAAGCGCGAAGATTTCGCTCCAGACCGCCCAGGCCTGCGCGAGCTCGTCGGTTTCGGCGCCGACCAGCAGCGGAACGGAGAGAGAGGGGTCGCGATGGACGAGGACGAGCGCCTGCGTCTCGTCATTGCCGCGCAGCGCGACGCCGGTGAAGTCGCTGACGCGGACGTTGATCGCCATCTGCATGCCGCGGACGGCACGGCGCAGCACCACACGTTCGCGATGAAGCTCGATCTGCCTGGTGTAGCCGTCGGCGCGCGGATCATGCGCATCGAAGCGGACCGGAAGGGAAAGAGGGTCGAGCCGCAGGGAGCGGCTCGACCCGGCGGGGTTGACCCCGCATGTTGCTGTTTGACGCCTCACGGCTTTCGTTCTCCCCGCCAGGATTATGTTCCCGGTCGATGCGGAGACCTTAGCGCGGCCCGTTCCGAAACCGCTTAAAAAGGCTGGTTAACCCAGCGTCACCGCCGCTCATGATTGACAAGACCTTGGCACGCATGATTGACGAGACGTTGCGCGCAAGGAGCGAATCTGAGCTTTTTGCAGGCTGATAATGCTTGAAGTCCGCACCATTTGGGCACATCTGGTGGGTTCGGCCGTTCCGAGCCCGATCCCCGCCCCAACAGGATTTCGTTTGTGAACCCTTCACCAAGCTCGACGCTTTCGCCCCAGGATTCTTCCAAGGCCAATCGCGACCTGTTCGATCAGTCCGCGCTGTCCGATCTCGCACAGCGCCTGGTGGAGGCGGCCAAACGCGCCGGCGCGGATGCGGCCGATGCGGTCGCCGTGCGCGGCGTCTCGCAAGGCGTCGAGGTGCGCGACGGCCGTGTCGAGGAATCCGAGCGCTCCGAGGGTGACGATGTCGGCCTGCGCGTGCTGGTCGGCCAGCGCCAGGCGGTGGTCTCGACCAACGACGTCAGCGGCGATGCCGTGACCAAGCTTGCGGAACGCGCGGTGGCGATGGCGAAGGTTGCGCCGTCGGACAAATATGTCGGCCTCGCCGATCCTGCGCTGCTCGCGCGCGACTTCCCCGATCTCGACCTGCTCGATCCCGACGTGCCCGCGACCAGCGAGCTCGAACGCCGCGCGCTCGCGGCCGAAGCCGCCGCGCTCGCGGTGAAGGGCGTCACCAAATCGGGCGGCGCCTCGGCGTCCGCAGGCATGGGCGGCATGGTGCTCGTCACCTCGACCGGCTTCCACGGCTCTTACCTGCGTTCCAGCCAGGGCATCTCGGCCACCGCCATCGCGGGCGAAGGCACCGGCATGGAGCGTGACTACGATTTCACCTCCGCGCCGCATGGCGCCGATCTGCTGTCGCCGGAAGCCGTCGGCCGTTCCGCCGGCGAGCGCACCGTGGCGCGCTACAATCCGCGCAAGGTCGAGACCTGCAAGGTGCCCGTGGTGTTCGATCCGCGCGTGGCCGGCTCGCTGGTCGGCCATCTCGTCGGCGCCATCAACGGCGCCTCGATCGCGCGCAAGACCAGCTTCCTCAAGGACAAGCTCGGCCAGCAGCTGTTCGCGAAGAACATCCGCATCGTCGACGATCCCCTGCGCAAGCGCGGCCTGCGCTCGCAGACCTTCGACGCCGAAGGCGTTGCGGTGAAGAGAATGGCGCTGGTCGACGGGGGCGTGTTGACGACCTGGCTGCTCGACTGCGCCACCGCGCGCGAGCTTGGGCTCGCCACCACCGGCCACGCCCATCGCGGCGTCTCGTCGTCGCCCTCGCCGGGGCCGTACAATCTGCATCTCGAACCCGGCACGCCGACACCGGCCGAGCTGATCGCCGACATCAAGCAGGGCTTCTACGTGACCGACCTGATCGGCTCGGGCGTGAACGGCGTCACCGGCGATTACAGCCGCGGCGCCTCCGGCTTCTGGATCGAGAACGGCGAGATCACCTATCCCGTCAGCGAGGTGACGATCGCCGGCCATCTGTTCGAGATCTTCAAGTCGATGCAGCCGGCCAACAATCTCGAATTCCGCTACGGCATCAATGCGCCGACGGTGCGCATCGAGGGTTTGACGCTTGGCGGACGTTGACGCGCACGACACGATCCTGGCGCGCGACGCGGCACTGCTGAACGACACGGTGCGGGAGGCGGGTGCGCTGGCGCGCTCGATGTTCCGCACCGAGCTGAAGAAGTGGATCAAGGGCGCCTCGTCGCCGGTGTCGGAGGCCGACATCGCCGTCAACGATCTGCTCGAAGCGCGGCTGCGCGCCGCGACGCCGGATTACGGCTGGCTGTCGGAGGAGAGCGCCGACGATTCGACGCGGCTGTCGCGGCGGCTGACCTGGGTGGTCGATCCCATCGACGGCACGCGCAACTATCTCAACGGCCATGACGAATGGTGCGTCAGCGTCGCGCTGGTCGAGGACGCAACGCCCGTGCTTGGTGCGGTGTTCGCGCCGACCTGCGAGGAGTTCTTCTTTGCGGTCCGGGGGCAGGGCACGACGCTGAACGGCAGGGCCGTGCGGGCGACCTCCGGCACCGCGCTCGACTTCTCCCGCATGGCCGGCCCCAAGCCGATGGTCGAGCGGCTCAATGCCTCGGCCGGCGACATCAAGCTGCACCCGCGAATCGGTTCGCTCGCGCTCCGGCTCTGCCGGGTCGCCCATGGCGCGCTGGATGCGGCTTTTGCGGGCGGCAACAGCCATGATTGGGACCTTGCGGCGGCCGATTTGATCGTGCAGGAAGCGGGTGGTAGGATGAGCGACCTCTCCGGAGACCCCATCCTCTATAACCGCAGGGAAGTTACGCACGGGGTGCTGGTGGCAGCGGGACGCGATCGTCATGCGAGCATTGTCGCGCATTTTCGAAATCGCCCCTTAGCCTAAAGCGCTGTCGTCGTGCTCGTCGGACACTGCTTTGCCGGGCAGCCCATTAGGAACAGAACCCATGCCAGATAGCGCCCCGCAGCAACTGCTTCACCTCGTGATCGGTGGCGAGCTCGTCGACCTCGAGCACAACACCTTCAAGAACCTCGACGACGTCGAGATCGTCGGCCTCTATCCGAACTATGCGACGGCGCACACCGCCTGGCGCGCCAAGGCGCAGAGCACGGTCGACAATGCGCAGATGCGCTATTTCATCGTCCATCTCCACCGGCTGCTCGACCCGAATCAAGAACCGGCGCGTTGAAAAAACTGCTTCGCAATACGCTGCGAAGCAGCTTCGTTCAGCGTGCCGTCGGGATCCTGGCGGCCGAATATCTGCGCTTTGTCTGGAAGACCAACAGGTTCACGTTCGATCCGCCCGACGTCTACGACATCGTCGAGCCGCAGATCCCGGCGATCTTCGCCTTCTGGCACGGCCAGCACTTCCTCACCCCCTTCATCAAGAACAAGGACTCCTACAAGGCCAGGGTCCTGATCTCGCGGCACCGCGACGGCGAGTTCAATGCGATCGCCGCCGAGCGGCTCGGCATCGGCACGATCAGGGGTTCCGGCGACCATGGCGGCGCCTTCCACCGCAAAGGTGGTGTGGGCGCCTTCAAGGAGATGGTGCGCACGCTCCAGGACGGTTGTAATGTCGCGCTGACCGCCGATGTCCCCAAGCGCTCGCGCGTGGCCGGGCTCGGCATCATCATGCTGGCACGGGAATCGGGGCGGCCGATCATGCCTTTCGCGATGGCGACGAGCCGCTTCATCCGGCTCAAGAACTGGGACCGCACCACCATCAATCTGCCGTTCGGGCGGGGCGCCCTGGTCGGCATCAAGGAAATCCACGTTCCCGCCGACGCCGACGCCGCCATGATGGAGACGCTGCGGCAGGAGCTCGAGGATACGCTGAACGAGGCGACCCGGCGCGCCTATGCGCAGCTCGGCCGTCCGGGACCGGAAGATGCCTAAATCGCTGCCCATTGCGCTGCCGATCACGCTGCGGATGTATCGGCGCCTGGCGAGCGGCCTGGTGCCGATTGCGCCTGCGCTGATCAAGCGGCGGCTGAAGCAGGGCAAGGAAGACCCCGCGCGCGTCGGCGAGCGGCGCGGCCTGTCCCGCGACGTGCGGCCGCACGGCCCGCTGGTCTGGATCCACGGCGCCAGCGTCGGCGAGGTGCTGGCCGCGGCGGCCCTGATCGAGCGCCTGCGCGATCTGAACCTGCGCATCCTGCTCACCTCGGGCACGGTCACCTCGGCCGCCGTCGTCGCCAAGCGCTTCCCGCCCGACGTCATCCATCAATACGTGCCGTATGATTCGCCGCGCTATGTCGCGCGCTTCCTCGACCATTGGCAGCCGTCGCTGGCGCTGTTCATCGAATCCGATTTGTGGCCGAACCTGATCCTGGCGGGCGCTGCGCGCCGCGTGCCGATGGTGCTGATCAACGGACGGATGTCGCCGCGCTCCTTCCCGCGCTGGCGCCGCATGTACGGCACCATCTCGGCGCTGCTGTCGCGCTTCGACATCTGCCTCGCGCAGTCGAAGACCGATGCGGAGCGCTTCTCCGCGCTCGGCGGCCGCGACGTCGTCACGACAGGCAATCTCAAGCTCGACGTGCCGGCGCCACCGGCCGATCCCGCCAAGCTCGAACGGCTGATGGCGATGACGCGCGGCCGTCCGATCATCGTCGCCGCCTCGACCCATCCGGGCGAGGACGAGATGCTGGTCGCCGCGCATCGCAACCTCGTCGGCTTTTTCCCGCAACTCCTCACCGTGATCGTGCCGCGGCATCCCGATCGCGGCTCGTCGATCGCGGGCCTGATCACGGCGTCCGGCCTGAAGCCCGCCCTGCGCTCGCGCGAGGAATTGCCGACGGCCGCGACCGACGTCTACGTCGCCGACACCATGGGCGAGCTCGGCCTGTTCTATCGCCTGTCGCCGATCGTGTTCATGGGCGGATCGCTGATCCGCCACGGCGGGCAGAACCCGATCGAGGCGATCAAGCTGGGGGCCGCCATCGTCCACGGTCCGCACGTCTTCAACTTCGCCGACGTCTACGAGGCGCTCGATGCGAGCGGCGGCGCGCGCCAGGCCGACACGCAGGAGCTTCTGGTCAAGCAGCTCGGCCAGCTGCTGGCCGATCCCACCGTGCGCGACAAGATGCAGCGCGCAGGTCACGGCGTGGTCGAGGATCTCGGCGGCGCGCTCAATCGCACCATGACCGCGCTGGAGCCTTATCTCTTGCAATTGCGGATTGAGATGGGAGCCGCCAATGCGTGAGCCGGCCTTCTGGTACCGGCCACGTTCCTTCAAGTCGCACGCGTTACGACCGCTGGGTGCACTCTACGGCGCGATCGCCGAACGGCGCATGCTGCGCAAGGGCTTTGACGCCGGCATCCCCGTGATCTGCGTCGGCAACTACCATGTCGGCGGCGCCGGCAAGACGCCGACCGTTCTCGCCTTGACGAAGCTGCTCCGCGAGCTCGGCGAGACGCCGGTGGTGCTGAGTCGCGGCTATGGCGGGAGCCTGAAGGGCCCCGTCATGGTCGATCGCGAGCGGCACGATGCTTCCGACGTCGGCGACGAGCCGCTGATGATGTCGCGCGACGTCCCTGTCAGCGTCGCGCGCGACCGCCTCGAAGGCGTCGCGCTGGCGAAGTCGCAAGGCGCGACCGTGGTCCTGATGGACGACGGCTTTCAGAACCCGAAGCTGCTCAAGGACGCCTCGCTGATCGTGATCGACAGCGAGCGCGGCCTCGGCAACGGCAAGGTGTTTCCGGCCGGTCCGCTGCGTGCGCCATTGAAGCCGCAGCTTGCACGCACCGACGCGCTGGTCGTCATCGGCGACGGCCACGCCGCGGACGATGTCGCGGCCGAGCTGGCCAGGCGCAACAAGCCCGCGCTGCGCGCGCGCTTGAAGCCGGACGCGGCCTCTCTGGCGCAGCTGTTCGGCAAGCGGGTCTTCGCCTTCGCCGGCATCGGCGATCCCGAGCGCTTCTTCAGGACGTTGCGGGCGAGCGGGATCGATGTCGTCGGTAGCCGCGCCTTTGCCGACCACTATCCGTACTCCGAGCGCGACATCGAGGTTCTCTGGGACGACGCCAGGCGCGACGGGCTGGCGCTGGTGACGACGGAGAAGGACCTTGCCCGAATCCACGGCGGCGAAGGGATGTTGCCCTATGTGGAAGGAATTGCACCGTTCAAGGTGACGCTGGAGTTCGACGACGCCGACGCGCTGCGGCGGCTGATCAGCGATCATCTCTACAAGGCCCGCGAGCGCCGGTTCTCCAGGCGATGACTTTGTAGGGTGGGTTAGCGGTAGGCGTAACCCGCCGCGCCTGTCCCCGCGGAAACGTAAGTGGTGGGTTACGCGAAGCAGATCCGCTCCGCGCATCTGCCTCGCTAACCCACCCTACGGCAGTTCGCCATTCAGCCGACATTCATTTCAAAACTCCTATCGATCTGTTCCGATCAGGAGAATGCGATGAAATTGCCGTCCGCCGCCGTTGCCGCGAGCCTTGTGTGTCTGATTGTTGCGCCCGTGTTCGCGCAAACGGCGGCGCCGTCGGCTGCTCCCGGCACGGTGCCGGTTCCCGCGGCCAAGCGCGTCACCTGTCTTGCCACAACGGCGAGCCTGAAGGGGCAGGACAAGCGCGACCAGATGCAGCTCTGCCTGGCGCAGGCGCGCGTCGATTGCCTGAAGCAGGCGATCGATCAGAAGGTCGTCGGGGAGAACAGGAAAAGCTTTATCAAGACCTGCGTAGGTGGAGATGCCACGGAGCAGCACTAGCAGCGCGGACGCGGCCTCACGGCTGCGGCTTCGGCGCGCCCGGGAAGTGCCGCTGCAGCACGGCGGCAGGCGTGGCGTAGGCTTCCTGCAGATCCACACTCCAGTACTTCAATTCGTCGAGCGGGATGCGCGTGTCGGTGATGGCGCAGCGCACGAAAGTGCCCGGCGAGATCACGCGGAAATCGCCGTCGAGATATTGCACCTGCGCTTCGCCATGGCCGGAAGAGCCGAACTTGTTCAGCACGGTCGAGAGTCTCCGTGGAAGGCCCGTAAGGGCACGATGTGTTGGACGGGATGTAGCATAGATAGGGTGGCTTGTCCGCCCGTTAAACCCACCGGTTTGTGATGTTTTGGCGCCGTTTCCGCGTGATAGTGCTGAGCCGAAGGATACCACGGCAGAGTCCGATGCGCCTTCCGTTAGCCGCCTTGTTCCTGACGCTGCTGATGTCGGCCGCGCAAGCGTCGCCGGCGCCGCAGCAGGTCGACATCCCGCTGTCGTCGGGCGTCCTGCACGCGCAGCTCTACAAGCCCGAGGGCGAGGGGCCGTTTCCGACCGTGATCGCGCTGCATGGCTGCGGCGGCCTCGGCGGTCATTCCGATCCCGTGCTGCCGCGCTATCGCGACTGGGCCGAGCGGCTGCTGAAAGCCGGCAATGCCGTGCTGCTGCCGGACAGCTACGGCTCGCGCGAGCTTGGCCCGCAATGCCGCGTCAAGGAGAGCCACGTCAAGGCGCGGCGCGAGCGCGTTGCGGACATTGCGGCCTCGCGCGCCTGGCTGATGAAGCAGGCCTGGGTGGCGCGCGACCGCATCAGCCTGATCGGCTGGGCCAACGGCGCCAGCGCGCTGCTCTGGGCCGTGCGCCCGCAGAGCACGGCGCGCGACCAGGCGCCGGATTTCCGCGCCGCGATCGCGTTCTATCCCGACTGCCGGATCTCGGCGGGTCTGGGCTGGAGTGCGCGGGTGCCGACGCTGGTGCTGATCGGTGCCGATGACGACGTGTCGTCGCCGCCGGCCTGCCGCCAGATGGTCGACGGCGCGCGCGGCCGCAGCGCGCTCGCACGCATTGTGGTCTATCCCGGCGCCTATCACGATTTCGACCGTGCCAATACGCCGCTGCACGCGGCCAGCGCCAGCAGCGATGCCACGGCGCCCGAGCACGGCCATCTCGGCACGGACGCCGAGGCGCGCGCGGAGTCGCAGAAGGACGTCGCGGAGTGGCTGGCGCGGTAGCGACCGTTTCGTAGCCCGGATGAAGCGCAGCGCAATCCGGGACAGTCGAACTTGCGGCACGATCCCCGGATTACGCTTGCGCTCCATCCGGGCTACGGACTTGTCGCGCCGTAGCTCGATAGAGCGAGGGCGGAAGCGGGGCCGCCCGGGGAACAACGTCAGGCGGACAGCCCCGCATCGACCACCGCCCTGCACGGAAAATGGCCGACCGTGAATCTACGGATCGCGCCGCGGCGCGGTTTCAGCCTGTGGCCGTGCCATCATTCGACCACGATGTGCGTTAAACGCATCTCACATGCGCAACCGCATCACGCTCTTCGCTTCCGCCCTTGTCGTCTTCACCGTCGCGGTCTTCCTCTTTGAGGCCCACGCCGGCGCCCCCATGCGCGCGCCGGAACATTGCGGCTTCTGGACCACGATCGACGCGGGACTGTCCTGCCGGTAGGTAAGACAGTGTCGTAGCCCGGATGAGCGCAGCGATATCCGGGATGCCCGTTCCCGCATGTCGCTGCGCTCATGCGGGCTACGATGCTTCAGCACCGTCATTGCGAGCGCAGCGAAGCAATCCAGAGTCCCTCCGCGGAACGATTCTGGATTGCTTCGTCGCAAGTGCTCCTCGCAATGACGGGGGTGTAGCTACGCCGCCTCCACAAACGCGCTGTCATCGCCCGGCTTGACCGGGCGATCCAGTACTCCGAGGCCTCAGTGATTCATCGAGACGTCGCGGCGTACTGGATTCCCCGCTTTCGCGGGGAATGACACCTGGAGCGGAGCGCCGCCCTCGCGCCCTTAGAACAAGCTACCTTGATCGACCGGCTTGGCCACACGCTTCGGCGCGGGCTTTGTCTCCTGCGCGGCGGCCGGCTTTGCTGGCGCCGGCGCGCGCTTGGCCGCGGGCGTGGGGCGATCCGCATCCGCGGTCGCGCCGACACGGCCGTCCGCGAATTCGATCTCGAGCCGCGCGCCGGGGCCGATTGCGTCCGCCGCGTGCAGGGGGTGGCCGGCTTCATCGCGCACCAGCGCGAAGCCGCGCGCGAGCACGCTGCGATAGGACAGCGCGGAGAGCAGCTTGCCGCTGTTCTCGACACGGGCCTCCAGCCGCTGCATCAGCGTGACCAGCGCGCGGCCGGCGCGCTCGGAGAGGCGCTGCGTGCGCTCGCGCTGGCGGGCAATGGCGTTGCGCTGCGCCTGCGCATTCGACAGCTTCGAGGCGCGCAGGCGCACCTCCAGCCCGGCAAAGCGGTCGCGCCGCTGCCGCAGCAGCGAGCGCGCGGACAGGCCGAGCCGCTCGCCGCACACGGTGAGGCGGTGATCGGCCTGCGAGATCTGGCCGTGCAGCACGCGCAGCGTCAGCTTCGAGCTGGCCGCGGTGAACCTGCGGAAATGCGCATGCGTGTTGGCCTTGAGGCCGCGGGGCAGGGCGCTACCCGCCGAATCCAGCCGCTGCCGCGGGATCGCCAGGAGATCGCCGGCCGACGGCAGCGCGCGTGCGGCGGCGCGCAGCTCGTTACGCCGGCTTTCCTGGGCGCGCTGCCAATAGGCATGGGTGCGCCGTCCGAGATCGGCGACCTCGACGAACAATTCGCTGCGCACCGGCACCGCCATCTCGGCCGCGGCCGTCGGCGTCGGCGCGCGCTTGTCGGCGACGAAGTCGATCAGCGTGATGTCGGTCTCGTGGCCCACCGCCGAGATCAGCGGGATCATGCTCTCGGCCGCCGCGCGCACCACGATCTCTTCGTTGAACGACCAGAGATCCTCCAGCGAGCCGCCGCCGCGCGCGACGATCAGCACATCGGGCCGCGGAATCTTGCCGCCCTCGGGCAGCGCGTTGAAGCCGCGGATCGCGGCCGCGACCTGCTCGGCCGAGCCCTCGCCCTGCACCTTCACCGGCCACACCAGCACGCGGCGGGGGAAGCGGTCCTCCAGCCGATGCAGGATGTCGCGGATGACGGCACCCGTGGGCGAGGTCACGACGCCGATCACTTCGGGGAGCCACGGGAGGAGCTGCTTGCGCGCCTCGTCGAACAGGCCTTCGGCGGCGAGCTTCTTCTTGCGCTCCTCCATCAGCGCCATCAGGGCGCCGATGCCGGCCGGCTCCAGCGCCTCGATCACGATCTGGTACTTGGAGGAGCCCGGATAGGTCGTGAGCTTGCCGGTGGCGATGACCTCGAGCCCCTCCTGGGGCTTGAAGCGCATGCGGCCGTGCACGCCCTTCCAGATCACCGCCTCGATCTTGGCGCTCTCGTCCTTGAGCGCGAAATAGCAATGGCCGGAGGAGTGGGCGCCGCGGAAGCCGGAGATCTCGCCGCGGACCCGGACATGGCCATAGGTGTCCTCCACCGTCCGCTTCAGGGACTGCGAGAGCTCGGAGACGGTGAATTCAAACGCGTTGTTCAGTTGTTCCGCAGGCGGCATCTAGCAAACGATTCGGCATTTTGGGGTCAGACCCGACGTTAAGGATTTTCGCAGCGCGGCGCCATCTAGGGGATTGATTGGGAGAATACTCTGTAATATAGAGTTCTCTATTGATTATGCGTTTGAGGGAGGTTGAGCCATGGTGATCCGATTGCTGAAAGGCACCTTGAACGGACTGAAATGGGCCCTGTGCGCGGTCGGCGGTGTGACGCTGATCCTGGCCGCGATGATCGCAACGCCGCTGCAGCGGCCGCCGGAGATGCGGTCGGTGTCCGATTCCGCCAAGGGAATCGACTGGTCGACGCTACCTCCACTGGAGCGCTTTCAGGCCCGCGACGGCACCTGGATCGGCTATCGCCATTACACGGCCAAAGCGTTTTCAAGCGAAGTGGAAGCCGGTTCGCGTGAAGAAAACGCGTCAAAACAAGAATCCGGAGCCTCGTTCCGATCCCATCGGAACGGAAATGGCTCCGGCGGCCCCGCGACGGGCGGCGGCGCCATCTTCATCCACGGCTCCTCCGGCTCCAGCGGCACCGTCAACCATGCGCTGACCCATGCCATCGCCGCGCGCGGCGTGGAGACCTGGGCGCTCGACATCCGCGGCCACGGCGGCTCCGGCACGCGCGGCGACATCGGCTATGTCGGCCAGCTCGAGGACGACCTGGTCGATTTCGTCGCCCATCTGCGCAAGACGGCGCCGGACCTGCCGCTCACCTTGATCGGCCATTCCGCCGGCGCCGGCTTCTCGCTGCGCGTCGCCGCGACGCCGATCATGCAGGACATGTTCGTGCGCACCGTGCTGCTCGCGCCCTATCTCGGCTATGACGCGCCCACCAACAAGCCGAATGCCGGCGGCTGGGCCAGCATCGACCTCCCGCGCTTCTTCGGACTGGCCGCGCTGCGCAAGCTCGGCATCGATTGCTGCTCGCAGCTTCCGGTGCTCGCGCTCGCGGTGCCGCCGACCTCGGCCAAGTACCTCGTCTCCACCTATTCCGATCGCCTGATGCGCAATTACGCGACGCGCGGCTATCGCCTCGATCTTCCGGCGACGACGCGTCCGGTCACGATCTTCGGCGGCGCGGAGGACGAGATGATGATCTCGGACAAATATGCCGAAGCCGTGCAGGCGGTGAAGCCGTCGGTCGACGTCAGGATCATCGACGGCATCAACCACATGGGCATCGTCACCCAGCCGAAGGCGATCTCTGTCATCGCCGAGGACGTCGCAACGCGCGGGGGCGGGCAGTCATGATCGACAGCAAGGAGGCCTCGGCAGCGCTGGCCGATATCGACGACATCGTCCAGCGCGTGAAGCAGTCGCAGCTCTACGAGCTCGCGAGCCTCGCTGCGGTCTGGTGGGGCGTGCTGGTGTTCGCAGCCAATCTCGTCACCTGGCTCTGGCCGGTCTATGCGGTCTACGCCTGGGTTGCCACGGATGTCGTCGGCGTCGGCGGTCTGGTCGTGCTCCGCGTCCTCAATCCGCCGCAACATCCCAATGGGAGCGCCGCCAGCATCAAGATGCTGCTGGTGCTCGTGCTGTTCTTCGCCTTCGGCTATCTCTGTACCAATGTGATCGGCCATTTCGGTCCGCGTCAGCTCGGTACGTTCTGGCCGCTCTATTTCATGCTGTTCTATACGATGGCGGGCCTGTGGTTCGGTCATGCCTTCGTGGCGATCGGCCTCGGCATCGCCGCGCTGACCTTGATCGGGTTCTTCTGGATCGGCGAGGCGTTTCCGCTCTGGATGGCCTTCGTCAACGGCGGTGGCCTGATCCTCGGCGGCCTCTGGATGCGGCGGATCTAGCGGGATGGCGGAGCTCGACGACATCATCCACCAGCCGCTGCGCCTGAAGATCATGGCGGCGCTGAATGCACTGCCTGCGACGGCAGGACTGGAATTTTCCCGGCTGAAGAAGCTCACCGGCGCCACCGACGGCAATCTCGGGGCGCATATCGAGACGCTGGCGAAGGCGGGTTATGTCTCGGTGGAGAAGGCGTTCGTGGGCAAGAAGCCGCAGACGACGGTGACCGCGACGGCGGCAGGCCGCGGCGCCTTCGCGCGGCATGTTGCGACGCTGCAGGAGATTATTGCGGGGAAGCAGGTTTAGCCGGCGCTCGCAGCAATCGCTGAATTATAACCCAAGCGCGACCTCGGCCCATTTCAACATGCGGTCGCTATTGAGAAACGCCAGCACTGCCGGCTCGAGTGACGCAGGCGCGCCCGGTCCAACCAGAGCCGTCGCGGCCACCATGTCGCAACGCTGATTGAATGCGAGCGAAAGCGCGGTGTTGCGACTTCCCTCGACGCGATAGCCGCGGCTGCGGCCGCGCATCGGACCAACGATGATCTCTCGGCCGGCACCGGTCGGAATCGCCTTGCCGATCAGCGCCAGGTCGCCCATTTGCTCGAGGTCGCCATCATCGGCGACGCCGGTGGCACAATTGCAAAAGCCGAGTTTGGCGCGAACATAGAGCTGGACCTCGCCGCCGCAATCGTCGGCCTTGCAGCGGAACGCCTTTCCTTTGCCCCAAGGATCTGCGTCGAAAGGCCAGTCGGTTTCCGTCCACACCGGGCGGACCTCGCCGGGTGCCGCTGTCGCGCGTGCCGGTTCGCCGGATCGCAATATCCAGACGGCCGCGACAGCGCAGAGCAGTGCGGTGGCTGCGCTGATCGCGACGAATTTGCTTGTCAGGCGCATGGAAGCTGCCGCAGCATCATTGCTAATTCTAAGCCATTGCTAATTCTGAGCCATGAACTTTCGTGCGGCCGCGAGGTCCTCCCGCGAGGAGTCGCCATTGCGCGCCATGTCGACGAGTTTCGCGTAGTATTTGCGCGCATTCGCGGCGTCGCCCGCTTTCTCGGCGGCATGAGCGGCGCCGATGATCGCGCCAAAGCGGTTCGGCTCCTTGCGCATCGTGCTTTCGAACGCGGCCAATGCCTCGGTCGCCATGCCGCGTTCGAGCAGCATGACCCCGTAAAGCTCGCGTGCCGGGGCAAGCGGTCCCGGCGTCACGATCGATTTTTCGGTCTTGTCTTCGGCATCGGCCGCAAGGCGCAACGCATCCAACGCGTCCGCCTGCTTTCCCTGGGCATTGAGCTGCCAGGCGGTGGCGACCTGCCGCTGGATGTCGACGATCTCGGCCCAATAGGCGTCCTTGTCCTGCTGCAGCTTGTCCCGCAGCTCCGTCAGCTTGGCAATATCCGCCGTTGCTGCATCTGCATTGCCGGAGCGCGCTGCGCCAAGGGCGCGGGCGAAATAGGTGATCGCATCGACATAGGCAAACCGGCTCGGCTCGACCTTCAGCGCGGCAGCACCATGCCAATCGCCGCGTTCGACCATATAGCGTGCCTGGCTCGCCGCTATCGCGTACGGACCGGCGCGGACGGCGGGCGCATAGCCCGTGGTCGCAACCATATCCGCGATGACGTCGCGGGCGCGGCTGTCCTGCGCAAGCTGGAGCAGGGCGTAGACCATATAGTCGTCGGCATGCAGCTGCTCGCTGGGGTCCTTGCCCTCCTTGGCAGCCTTGGCTGAACGGCTATTGGCGTTGATGGATTCGTTCCAGTAGCCGACGCGCGTGAAGATATGCGACGGCATATGCAAGGCGTGCGGCGCCGCCGGCGCGATCTCGGAATAGCGCTTGGCAGCGTCGAGACCTTGCTCGGCGATCGCCGGATAGTCGTAGAGGTGGATCAGGTAATGCGCGACACCGGGGTGTCGCGGTTGGCGCTTGAAGATCGGCTCCAGGATGGCAGCGCCCTTGAGCTGGTTAGCATAGGTCTTGTCGTTTGGCGACGCCGTGACATTCAGCGTGATGGCGTAGGCGATCTGCGCCTCGTCATCATCGGGGTAGCGCGCGGCGACGGCTTCGGTTGCCTTGAGATAGGCCTGCGCGCGCTGGCCAAACGTCGTCTTTTCGTCGCCCGAATAGAAGGCCAGCAGCGCGTCGATATAGTCGCGTTCGCGTTGGCTCTTGGCGCCGAGTGCCTTGGCCTTCTGCAGCGCGGCGAGACCCTCGGTGAGGTTTTCCTTCGGCGCGGGGAAATGCGGATTGTACAGCAGACTGAGGGCAATGCCCCAATAGGCGATCGCGCATTCCGGATCGGCCTGCAACGTTTCCTCGAAGATCTCCTTCGCGGGCCGGTACCAGAACGAATGCTGATAACGCATCCCGCGGTCAAAGCGGCGCTGCGCCACCTCGTTGCAGGTGGTCTGGAAGTGAACCTTGCCAAACTGCTCGTCGGTCCCGTCCTCCGCGCGAGCGGCAGGCATGGTACAGATCGAGCTCAGGATCGCGAGGGTGAAAAGGGAGACGGTTCTCAAGGCGAGCGCGCGCATCGGCCCCTCCGTGCCTGTTAGAAATAATCTGATCAGATGGCGCCGATGACGACCAGGGCGCGAAGTTCGTCGTGCTGAAAATGATGATGGCAATTGCGTTGCCGGAGGATTTGCCCATTCGCGATGCGAGTCAATGGGAGCGGGCGGATTTGCGTTAGGGCAGCAGGCCTGTCGGGCTCCATCCGTAGCGCTGCGATGCAAATCATTGCGCCCTCTCCCCTTGCGGGAGAGGGCAGCGAAGCCGTCAGATGCAAACTCATTCGGGTGAGGGGTTCTATCCACGAGTCCCATTCCTGTTCGAACCTGCGGATACAACCCCTCATCCGGCGCGCATCCGCGCGCCCCCTTCTCCCGCAAGGGGAGAAGGGGGAGCGGAGCAAGCCGCGCCCCGGAATGCCGGGGAGTTCGGGCCCAGCCCCCTTGAGCCCCACCCCGATTCGTGCGACCTCCGCCCCAACAAAACCCCTTATTCCTGAGCCCTCGATGCACATTCTCCTGCTCGGTTCCGGCGGCCGCGAACATGCCCTGGCGTGGAAGATCGCAGCCTCTCCCCTGGTGACCAAATTCTGGTGCGCGCCCGGCAATGCCGGCATGGCGCGCGAGGCGGAGTGCGTGGCGCTCGATATCGCCGACCATGCGGCCGTGATCGATTTCTGCAGGACAAATGCGGTCGAACTCGTGGTGGTCGGCCCGGAAACGCCGCTGGCGGCCGGCATCGTCGACGACCTCACCGCCGCCGGCATCAAGGCGTTCGGCCCGAACAGGATCCCGGCCCAGCTCGAAAGCTCCAAGGGCTTCACCAAGGCGCTGTGCACCGAATTCGGCATTCCGACCGGCGCCTACAAGCGCTTCACCAACGCCAACGACGCGCGCGCCTACGTCCAGAGCCAGGGCGCGCCGATCGTCGTGAAGGCCGACGGCCTTGCCGCAGGCAAGGGCGTCGTCGTCGCCAAGACCGTGCGCGAGGCCGAGGACGCCATCGCCATGATGTTCGAGGGCGCCTTCGGCGAGGCGGGCGCCGAGGTCGTGATCGAGGAATTCCTGCCCGGCCGCGAGATCAGCTTCTTCGCGCTGTGCGACGGCGAGACCGCGATCCCGCTGGCCTCCGCGCAGGACCACAAGCGCGTGTTCGACCACGACGTCGGTCCGAACACCGGCGGCATGGGCGCCTATTCGCCGACGCCGCTGGTCACGCCCGCGATCCACGACGCGATCATGGCGAAGATCATTCTGCCGACGGTCGCCGGCATGCAGCAGCGCGGCACGCCGTTCCGCGGCATTCTCTATGCCGGCATCATGCTGACGACGCAGGGCCCGAAACTGTTCGAGTTCAACGTCCGCTTCGGCGATCCCGAGTGCCAGGTGCTGATGCTGCGCATGATGTCGGACATCGTGCCCGCCTTCCTCGCCGCCTGCGACGGGCAGCTGAAGAATTTCGATCTGCGCTGGCATCCGGAATCCGCGCTCACCGTGGTGATGGCGGCGAAGGGCTATCCCGGCGACTACCAGAAGGGCACGCGCATCGAGGGGCTCGATGACGCCTCAGAGGTCGACACCGTCGAGATCTTCCACGCCGGAACGGTCGCCAAGGACGGCGCGATCCTCGCCAATGGCGGCCGCGTGCTGAACGTCTGCGCGCTGGGCAAGACCGTGACCGAGGCGCAGGCGCGCGCCTATCAGGCCGTCGACCGCATCAACTGGCCGGACGGCTTCTGCCGCCGCGATATCGGCTGGCAGGCGGTTGAAGCCGAGAAGGCCAAGGGCTAGCGGGTCATTCCGGACGGCGCGCGGGCACGCGCCGGTCCGAAAATCCCGGCGTTTGGCGCCTTCGCGCCGCCACATCGACATTCCAGAAATGTGCAATCGGCTGTTGAGGTTAGCAGCCCCGCCGATAATACCGGTACTGTGCATGGGGTTGTTTTCGACATTTTTCTTTTGTCGGGGCGGCCCCGGGACTGACCAGACAAGGATGCAGAAAGATGTCCGATCTCGCCGACCTCTATCCCGGCTTCGCCTCCGAGTGGATCAACACCTCCTTCGGCCGCATCTTCGCGCGCGTCGGCGGCAAGGGGCCGCCGCTGTTGCTGCTGCACGGCTTCTCCGAGACCCATGTGATGTGGCACCGCGTGGCGCCGGAGCTTGCCGACAGGTTCACGCTGATCATCGCCGACCTGCCGGGCTATGGCTGGTCGGACATGCCCGAGAGCGATGCGCTGCACATGCCCTACAGCAAGCGCGCGATGGCCAAGGCCATGGTGCAGGCGATGGAGCAACTCGGCCACGTGCACTTCGCGCTCGCCGGCCACGACCGCGGCGGCCGCGTCTCGTACCGGTTGGCGCTCGACCATCCCGGCCGGCTGTCGAAGCTCGCCGTGCTCGATATCCTGCCGACCTATAATTACTGGGAGCGGATGAACCGGGCCTATGCGCTGAAGATCTACCACTGGACCTTCCTCGCCCAGCCCGCGCCGCTGCCGGAGACGCTGATCTCCGGCAATGGCGAGTTCTTCCTGCGCTTCAAGATGGCGAGCCAGACCAAGTCGAAGACGCTGGATGCGATCGACAAGCGCGCGCTCGAGCACTACATCGCCCCGTTCCGCGATCCCGCCCGCGTGCACGCGATGTGCGAGGACTACCGCGCCGGCGCCTATTTCGACTACGACCTCGACAAGGCTGATTTCGAAGCCGGCAAGAAGATCACCGTGCCGATGCTGGCGCTGTGGGGCAATGCCGGCATCGCCCAGGCCGCGGCGACCCCGCTCGACACCTGGAAGCAGTGGGCGACCAATGTCGACGGCATGCCGGTGGACTCCGGCCACTTCCTCACCGAGGAGAACCCGGAGGTGACGGCGCGGGCGCTGCGGGAGTTTTTTTCCGATTGAGATATTGTAGCCCGGATGGAGCGAAGCGAAATCCGGGGTCTCTCCTCACTTGCGATACTGTCCCGGATTGCGCTTCGCTCCATCCGGGCTACGCTACCGCCGCTCCCGGAAAAACTCCCTGAGCAGCCGCGCCGCCTCGCTCTCGCCGACGCCGGAATAGACGTCCGGCGCGTGGTGGCAGGTCGGCGAGGCGAAGAACCGCACGCCTGACTCGACCGCGCCGCCCTTGGGGTCGGCCGCGCCGTAATAGAGCCGCCGGACCCTTGCAAAGGAGATCGCGCCCGCACACATGGTGCACGGCTCCAGCGTCACGTAGAGGTCGCAGTCGACCAGGCGCTCGCTGCCGATCTTCTTCGCCGCCTCGCGCAGCGCGACGATCTCGGCATGGGCGGTGGGGTCATGGTCGGTCAGCGTCAGGTTACCGGCGGTGGCGACGACCTCGTTGTCGCGGACCACGACGCATCCGATCGGAACTTCGCCCGATTTTCCGGCATTTTCGGCCGCCAGAAGCGCCAAATCCATGAAAGAGGGGGCTTTCAAGCCTCGTATCATCCGAAGAAACCTGCTAGTAGCTGCGCCTTCAGCAGAAGTGCTTATGAGTTTTGCCTGAGCATGCGGCTCGGAACGAGCGCGCGTAATGCTTAACGGCCACCCCCTGAGTGAGATTATTCATGCCTCGCGACAGCGACAAAGACAACGATTCCCGCGGCCGGCGAGGCCCGCCCAAGGGCGGCCGTAGCGGCAAGCCGCGCGGTCCCGAGAAGAAGTTCGGCAAGCGCGGCTTCGAGGGCAAGTTCGAGGGCAAGGGCGATCGCGACAGCCGCCCGCCCCGTGGTGACCGCGAGGGCCGTCCGTTCCGGCGCCGCGAGGACGGCGATGCCCCGCGCCGCGATTTTTCCGACCGCCCGCGCTTCAAGCGCGACGACCGTGGCGGCGAGGGCCGTGGCGAGCGCAGCTTCAAGCCGCGTGGCGACCGGCCGTTCTCGGATCGCGGCTCGCGCGACGGCGAGAAGCGCCCGTTCAAGCCGCGCGGCGATCGTCCGAACTTCGACCGCGACGACCGTCCGCCGCGTAGCCGCGATCGCGATGACGCCCGTCCCGCCGGCCGCTCCAGCGACAGGAAGTTCGGCGACAAGCGCCCCTACGCGGCGCGCGGCGACCGCCCGGAACGCAAGTTCGACGGCGAGCGGAAGTTTTCGCGCGGCGGCGACCGTGGTGACCGTCCGCGCGATCGCGGCGAGCGGAGCGATTCAAAGCCGTGGCAGAAGCGCGACGATCGTCCGCGCAGCGACCGGCCGCGCAAGAGCTTCGACAAGGATTTCGGCGGCCGCGATCGTGGCGAGGAAAAGCCCTGGCGTCAGCGCGACGACCGCCGTGAGGGCGGACGCGGCGAGGACCGTCCGCGCTTCTCGCGCTCGCGCGATGATCGTGGATCGGGCGATCGCCCCTTCCGCGATCGGCCGAAATTCGATCGTCCGCGTGACCGTGACAGCGAACGCGGTGACCGGCCGAAGTTCGATCGGCCGCGCCAGCGCCCGGAAGGCCGCATGGACTGGCAGGAGCATCCGCGCAGCGAGGGCCGCTTCCGCGACCGTCCGCGCCGCGACAACGAGGACGACAGCCGGATCTTCGAGAAGCGCCCCGCCTTCGGCGGCCGCGGCGCCTATCGCGAGCGCGATCGGGATTTCGAGGGCCGGCCGCGCCGGGACGACGCGCCGAAGCCGAAGAAGACAGGCGAGCGCATCGCCAAGGCGCTGGCGCGCGCGGGCCTTGCTTCGCGCCGCGATGCCGAGGAGATGGTCACGCAGGGCCGCGTCACCGTCAACGGCCGCGTCATCAACTCGCCGGCGCTGGACATCACCAAGAGCGACGTCGTTCTCGTTGACGGCAAGCCGTTGCCGGAGCGTGAGCGCACGCGGCTGTTCCTCTATCACAAGCCGCGCGGCCTGATGACGACGCATGACGACCCCGAGGGGCGTCCGACCGTGTTCGACAATCTGCCCGAAGGCCTGCCGCGCCTGATCTCGGTTGGCCGGCTCGACTTCAACACCGAGGGCCTGCTGCTGCTCACCAATGACGGCGGCCTCGCGCGCACGCTCGAGCTACCCGACACCGGCTGGCTGCGCCGCTACCGCGTCCGCGCTCATGGCGACGTCACGCAGGCGCAGCTCGACGAGCTCAAGAACGGCGTCGAGATCGAGGGCGTCAAGTACGGTCCGATCGAGGCGACGCTGGAGCGCGACCAGGGCGCCAATGTCTGGCTGGTGTTCGCCATCCGCGAAGGCAAGAACCGCGAGGTGCGTAACGTCTGCGCCCATCTCGGGCTCGAGGTGAACCGGCTGATCCGCGTCTCCTACGGCCCGTTCCAGCTCGGCGAGATCCCCGAAGGCCAGGTCGACGAGATCAGGTCGCGCGTGCTGCGCGAGCAGCTCGGCGACAAGGTGATCGAGAAATCGGGCGCCGAGTTCGACGTGCCGTCGAAATCCGCCGACCGCGTTGACGATCCGCCGAAGAAGCCCGCCAGCAAGCGCGCCGTGATCGCCGACCGCAAGGGCCGCCGCGTGCTGGTGCAGCGCACCGGCAGCGAGGAGGCGCGCGAGCGCAACGAGATGGAAGCGAACGGCTACGGCCCGCCGCGCCGTCCCAAACGCGGCTATCACGGCAAGCGCGACCTGACTCCGCGGGATGGCGAGTAGCTCCTAATGGTCGGGGCGAGTTCGATACCGTGCAAGAGGTCGTCATGGCCGGGCTTGACCTGGCCATCCACGTCTTGCTTGCGTCCACCGCTCAAGAACGTGGATGCCCGGGATAAGCCCGGGCATGACGGAGCCGTGTGATGCGCGTGGTCGGCGGCAGGTTGAAGGGGCGCAATCTCGCCTCACCGTCCTCGCGCGACATCCGCCCCACGGCGGACCGCTTGCGCGAGTCCGTGTTCAACATCCTCGTGCACGCCTATGACGATCCGATTGAGGATGCGCGCGTGCTCGATCTTTTCGCTGGCACCGGCGCGCTCGGCATCGAGGCTTCGTCACGCGGCGCGAAGTTCACGTTGTTCGTCGACAACGGCGCTGAGGCGCGCGCGCTGTTGCGCAACAATGTGGAGTCGCTCGGCCTTGGCGGCGTGACGAAAGTGTATCGCCGCGATGCGACCGATCTCGGGCCCGCGCATCCGGTCGAGCCGTTCTCGCTGGTGTTCCTCGATCCGCCCTATGGCAAGGGCTTTGCGGAGAAGGCGCTTGCGTCCTTGCGCGACGGCGGCTGGCTGACGCCGGGCGCGTTGCTGGTGGTGGAAGAAGCCAAGGCCGCGCAGTTCGCAACGCCGGAAGGTTTCGAGGAGCTGGAGCGGCGGGCGTATGACGACACGGAGTTCGTGTTTTTGAAGCGGCCGTAGTCACGCTCCCGTAGGGTGGGTTAGCCGAAGGCGTAACCCACCACTTCTGTCTCCGCGGAAGCTAAAGAGGTGGGTTACGCTTCGCTAACCCACCCTACGAAGTTCACCTCCGCCCGAACAGCTTCTCTACATCGCTGAGCTTCAGTTCGACATAGGTCGGCCGGCCGTGATTGCACTGGCCGGAGTTCGGCGTCTCCTCCATTTCGCGGAGCAGGGCGTTCATTTCCTCGGGCCGCAGCCGCCGGCCGGCGCGCACCGAGCCGTGGCAGGCCATGGTCGCCGCGACATGCATCAGGCGGCGTTCGAGCGGCAGCGCCTCGTCCCACTCGGCCATGTGCTCGGAGAGATCGCGCAACAGCCCGCCGGCATTGGTCTTGCCGAGCAGCGACGGCGTCTCGCGCACCGCGACCGCGCCGGGGCCGAAGGATTCGATGGCAAGGCCAAATGAAGCGAGCTCCTCGCTGCGCTCCAGCAGGCGCTCGACCGTGGCCTCGTCCATCTCGACGATCTCGGGGATCAGCAGGATCTGCCGCTGCACGCCGTTGGCGGCGAGCGAAGCCTTCAGCCGCTCATAGACGATGCGTTCATGCGCGGCGTGCTGGTCGACGATGATCAGGCCGTCGCGGGTCTGCGACACGATGTAGGTCTCGTGGATCTGGGTGCGCGCGGCGCCGAGCGGGCGATCGACGAGGTCGGCCACCGGCTGGGTCTCGATCCGCACGTCGGCGCTGGGCGCGCCGACGTCGAACGCGGCTTGGGCGCGCTCCGCAAAAACAGGCGCGGCCGCGCCGTCGAAAGACGGCATCGGCGCGACGGGGGCGGACGGCGAGGCGCGCCAGTCCCAGCTCGCCGGGCGCTGCGGCGTGAAGGCGGGGCGGAACGAGGACAGCGCGCTCTCGCCGCTGTTGGCGGCGGTGCGGCGGCCTTCGCGCGCGAGGCCTTCCTTCAATCCGTGCACGATCAGCGCGCGGACGAGGCCGGCGTTGCGGAAGCGCACCTCGGTCTTGGCCGGATGCACGTTGGCGTCGACCTCGCGCGGGTCGAGCGTGACGAACAGCGCCAGCACCGGATGGCGGTCGCGCGGCAGGTAATCGGCATAGGCCCCGCGCACCGCGCCGAGGATGAGCTTGTCGCGAACCGGCCGGCCGTTGACGAAGAGATATTGCCCGAGCGCATTGGCTTTCGTCAGCGCGGGGGCGGCTGCATAGCCCGAGACGACGACGCCCTCGCGCTCGGCATGGACCTCGAAGGCATGGCTGCGGAACTCCGCGCCGAGGATGTCGCCGAGCCGCGTCAGGCGGCCGGCGGCGCCGGGCAGGGCGGCGGCCCAGGTCACCGGCGCGCGCTCCTCGCCCGCCAGCGTGAAGGCGACGTCGGGCCGCGCCATGGCGAGGCGCCGCACCACCTCGCGGATGGCTTCCGCCTCAGTGCGGTCGGTCTTCAGGAACTTCAGCCGCGCCGGCGTCGCGTAGAAGAGGTCGTTGACCTCGACCCGCGTGCCATGCGCCAGCGCCGCCGGCATGATCTCGGACTTCTCGCCGCCCTCGACATTGAGTGCCCAGGCATGCGGCTCGCTGGCATGCCGCGTCGTGATCGACAGCCGCGCCACGGAGCCGATCGAGGGCAGCGCCTCGCCGCGGAACCCGAGGGTGCGGATCTGGAGCAGGTCCTCGTCGTCGAGCTTGGAGGTGGCGTGGCGTTCGACCGCGAGCGCGAGGTCCTTTGCGGTCATGCCGCTGCCGTCGTCGGTGATGCCGATCCGCCGCCGCCCGCCGCCGTCGGTGAAGACGTCGATCCGGCTGGCGCCGGCATCGATGGCGTTCTCGACCAGCTCCTTGACCACGCTCGCGGGCCGTTCGACCACCTCGCCGGCGGCGATGCGGTTGACGACCTGTTCTGGCAATTGGCGGACGGGCATGAGGCTGACGATCTGGATTCGCTGACGGTGCTATTCTAGGCCGTGTTGCGTCAAAAGCATGTGTTGGGCAACAGGGTCGTGGCCGCCTGGGGAAGAGGGATGCCTATCACATTGAAGACATTGGGCGTTCGAGAAAATCGCGCAGCCGGGACGGACGGGCGTCCGAATGCCGTCCTGATTGTGGGGTGCCGGGCCGCGGTGTAGCATCGTGAAAAAACGGCAACAGGACGGGAGGACGCCATGTGCCATCTCTTCGCGCATCAGCCCCAACGCGACTACGAATCCCAGACCCGCTCCTTGCGGATCGGCGGGCACTGCACCTCGATCCGGCTCGAAATGGCGTTCTGGGACACGCTGGAGGAGATCGCGGCCAAGGAGGGCATGAGCCTCGGCAAGTTCCTGACCACGCTCTACAGCGAGGTGCTCGACCATCACGGCGAGGTCAACAATTTCGCGTCGCTCTTGCGCTGCTCGTGCTTGATCTATCGCTCGAAGAGCATGGTGACGGTGCCGGAGTTCAAGGCCACGGTGGCGCCGATTCTGGATGCGGCGGAGTAGCCGTTCCGACAAAAGTTCGTAGCCCGGATGGGGCGTAGCGCAATCCGGGATTCGGCCGCAAGTGACAGCAGCCCCGGATTACGCTTCGCTCCATCCGGCTATGACGCTCCCTCCGCCGTCATTGCGAGGAGCGCTTGCGACGAAGCAATCCAGAATGTTTCCGCGTTGGCAGTCTGGATTGCTTCGCTTCGCTCGCAATGACGGGGAGAGAACGGTGTGCTCCATTCCGAGCCGATGACGTCGGCCGTTAAATCTCCTTCTTCTGCATCGCTCCCGCAATGTAGTCCGCCTGCCGGATCGCGAGCGCGACGATGGTCAGCGTCGGGTTGCAGGCCGCGCCGCTGGTGAACTGGCTGCCGTCGGAGACGAACAGGTTCTTGACGTCGTGGCTCTGGCCGAACTTGTTGACCACGCCGTCCCTCGGCTTCTCGCTCATGCGGTTGGTGCCGAGATTATGCGTGCTCGGATAGGGCGGCGTCGGATAGGTCACGGTGGCGCCGACCGCGTCGTAGACCGCGGCACCCTGCTTGTAGGCATGCGCGCGCATCGCGAGGTCATTGGGATGATCGTCGAAATGCACGCTCGCGACCGGCTGGCCGAACTTGTCCTTCACGGCCGGGTCGAGCGTGATGCGGTTGGTCTCCTGCGGCATGTCCTCGCCGACCAGCCACATGCCGGCCATCCTGGGATAGCCGTCGAGCGCCGACGTGAACGGGCGGCCCCAGGCGCCAGGATTGAGGAATGCCGCCATGAAGGGCAGGCCGATCGACAGCGTCTCCATCTCGTAGCCGCCGACGAAGCCGCGCTTCGGGTTGTTGGCGGCTTCATCGCGGATGATGCCGGCCATCGTGGTGCCGCGATACATGTGCACCGACTTCTCGAATACGGCATAGACGCTGCCGGTCATGTGGCGCATGTAATTGCGGCCGACCTGTCCCGATGAGTTGCCGAGGCCGTCGGGGAACATCGTGGATGCGCTGTTGAGCAGCAGCCGCGGGCTCTCGATCGAGTTGCCGGCGACCGCGACGATGCGCGCCTTCTGGCGCTGCATGGCGCCGCTCTCGTCGGCGTAGACGACGCCGGTCACCTTGCCGCTCGCATCATGCTCGATCTTGACCGCCATGCTGCTCGGCCTCACTTCGAGGTTTCCGGTCGCTTCGCCCTTGGGGATCTCGGTGTAGAGCGTCGACCATTTCGCGCCCGACTTGCAGCCCTGGAAGCAGAAGCCGATCTGCTGGCAGGAGCCGCGTCCATCGCGCGGCTGGCTGTTGATCGCCATGTTGCCGGTGTGCACGGTCTTGTAGCCGAGCTTCTTGGCGCCCGCTTCCAGCACCTTGAAGTTATTGTTGCCGGGCAGGCCGGGAATGCCGTTGGTGCGGGTCACGCCCATCTTGTTCTCGGCCTTGGCGTACCACGGCTCCATCTCCGCCAGCGTCACCGGCCAATCCAGCAGGTTGGCACCGGGAATGTTGCCGTAGGCGCTCTTCACCCGGAACTCGTGCTCGTCGAAGCGCAGCGACGCGCCTGCCCAATGCACGGTCGAGCCTCCGACCGCCTTGACGATCCAGGCGGGTAGGCCCGAAAAATCCTTGGCGACGCGCCACGTCCCCGACGTGGTGCGCGCGTCGGTCCAGGCGAGCTGGGAAAAACTCTCCCACTCGTCGTTGATGAAGTCCTGGTTCTCGATGCGGGGGCCAGCCTCGAGAATGACCACCTTGACGCCCTTCTGCGCGAGCTCGTTGCCCAGCGTGCCGCCGCCGGCACCGGAGCCGACGATCACCACAACGCTGGAATCGTTCAGATCGAATTTTGCCATATGCGTTCTCCTGAACCGTTGGGTGACTTAGGCCTTCGGCAGCCAGTCGATGTCGGCAAAGCCGCGGTTGATGTAGCCGCCGTGCTCGGCGGAGGAGCCCTCGTAGCCGAAGCGCGGCCAGACCTCTTTCTGGTTGTAGAGCGAGACGACGAGGTCGCCGCGCACCTTCTGGAAGAAGTCGCTTTGCTCGATCTCCTTCAGCAGCACGACGCGGTCGGCTTCCCACGGCACTTCGGCGTAGGCGACCTTGTGACGATCCCTGGCGTTCTGGTCGAGCCGGGTGACGCCGTCGCTGATCAGCGATTTGACGGCGGGATCCTTGGCCGCCTTGCCGTCCCACGGCTTGATCGCGGTGATGTAGTAGCTGTCGCCGAGCACATCGTGCGGATAGATGTCGCGCGCGACCTTCAGCAGCGTCTTCATCGTCGCGGGCGAGAGCGTGCTGGCATCCTCGGCCCAGGCATCCTCGATGCTGACAGTGACGCTGGTCGCGACAGCGACGACCGGCACGGCGGTCGCGGCGCCCTTGAGAAAGACGCGGCGGCTGTGCTTGCTTCGACGATCGACTTCTCTCATGGCATTCCTCCGTGGATTTTTATGATTGGGATTGTTGTGATTGTTCAGCCGAAGCGCCCGCCTTTCTGGATCACCTCGATCTTGTAGCCATCGGGATCGCTGACGAAGAAGAAGCGCGCCAGCGTCTTGCCGTCGTGCTTGAAGTCGCGCAGCGGCCCCGGTGCGAGCTTCTCGCGCTCGAAGCGGGCGTGCTCGGCATCGAGATCGTCGACCACCACGGCGAGATGGCCGTAGCCGTCGCCGAGGGCATACGGCTCCTTGCGATCAAAATTCACCGTCAGCTCGACCTCGAAAGGTGAGGAGGGGTGACGCAGATAGATCAGGGCAAAGTCCGAGAATTTCAGATGATCGGCGACCTCGAGGCCAAAGGCGCGCCTGTAGAAATCGAGCGCGCGTGCCTCGTCGAGCACGCGGATCATGGAATGAACGGGCTTTGCCATTCAGTTCTGCTCCTTCAAGTACGCGATGATGGCAGCGCGCGTCTCCGGCTTCGCCTGCCGGTAGACCATGGTCACACCGGGAATGACGGCCTGTGGATTGGTCAGCCAGGCATCAAGCTTCGCGTCGTCCCAGGCGAAGTCGGCCTTCGACAGCGCCTCCGAGTATTTGAAGCCTTCGGCCTTGCCGGCGGAGCGGCCGACGATCTTCACGAGCGGCGGGCCCTGCCGCATCGGTTCCGACAGGTTCAACGTGTGGCAGACCGCGCATTGCTGCTTGAAGAGCGTGGCGCCATCCGGGGGCTTTGCGGACGGCAACGGCATTTGCGCATCGGCAACCCTGACCAACAGCACCACCGCGGTGCACAATCCCAGCACGATCGCGCGCATCGCCAAGAATCCGCCATCCACATTCACGCTGCGCAAACTCTAGGCGGCGGCAAAGATGCGGTGGTAGTAGCGGGCTGTTTCGCTCCACGCGGAGATGTTCGTGATGTGTGCCGTTCCGCGTTGCCTTATATGCGGAGCACAATTCCGCGAAACCGCCGCCAAATCCCTAAACGTTCACCACACCATGCGCATTGCATGACGATCGCGCCGCTCGAACTCTCGATGCGATGCAATGGCCCGGTGCAGACGAGCGGCGCGCGAGCCGCCGCGCCATTCGTCGCGAAAAAATCCAGGAGAAATGGATGAAGTTGGTGAAGACCTCGATGATCGCATGCGCTCTGTCGGCTCTCATTGCGACCCCCGTTCTCGCGCAAAGCGCGCCACCCGCCAAGACAGGCGGCACCGTGCAAGGCAAACCCGTGCAAGGCAGCACGATGGGCAGCGGCGATGAGGAGATGGACGCTCAGCCGGGCGCTGCGGGCGAGAAGACCGGCATGAAGTCGACCAAGGGCACCAGAGGCACGGTCGGCACCACGGGCAGCGCTGGGCACAAGGGGACCGCCGACGATGCCGCCACGGGCGGTGCAGCCCCGTCCAAGCGCTACTAGTCTCGACGGCAGAACTCCGGTCGCCCCGCGGCCGGAGTTCCTGCGTGTCAGTCGTCGAAGCTCCGGCCGCGGCCGGCCTTGACGTCGCCGCGGCGTTTCTTGCCCTCGAGCCGGCGCTGCTTGGAGGCAAAGGTCGGCCGCGTCGCGCGGCGCGGCGTCGGCCGCACCATGGCTTCCTTCAGGATCTCGACGAGGCGGTCGATGGCGTCCTGGCGGTTGCGCTCCTGGGTGCGGAAGCGCTGGGCGTGGATCATGATCACGCCGTCCTTGGTCATGCGCTGGCCGGCGATGCGGGCGAGGCGGATCGATGCGTCCTCCGGGATCGTCAGCTTGCGCGTGTCGAAGCGGAGCTGCGCGGAGGTCGCGACCTTGTTGACGTTCTGCCCGCCCGGCCCGGAGGCGCGGACAAAGCCGATCTCGATGTCGTCCTCGTCGATGACGAGATCGCGGGATATCCGCAGCATGATGGCACCATTCGTGATGTCCGGACATACCGCGGACACCGGCCTTCAGCAATGGCGCTGCTCTCGAAACGCAAATGGCCGGGGCGAGCCCGGCCATTCAGGAAGCGATAGAGAAAAGGTCGAATGCCAGTTCGACTTGCTAGTTCGATTTGGGCGCCGTGGCTGCCGGCTGCGCGGCGGCCTGCGGGGCACGGCCGACGACGACGGTCAGCAGGCCCTGGCCCCAGAGCCGTTTGGCGGCGGCCTTGGCGTCGTCGAGGGTGACGGCGTCGACGATGGCATTGCGCTTCTCGATGTAATCGATCGGCAGCTTGTCCTGCTGGTACTGCAGCAGCGCCTGCGCCAGCTTGGAGGAGGTGTCGAGCGCCAGCATCTGCGAGCCCTTGAGGTAGGACTTGGCCTCGTCGAGCTCCTTCTGCGTCGGGCCCTCCTCGGCGATGCGGCGGATTTCCTTGTCGATGGCCTCGATGGTGTCGCCGGCGCGGTCGGCGCGGGTGCCAGTGTTGCCGATGAAGACCGCCGAATGTTCCATCCAGAGCAGGGATTCGAACACCGAATAGGCGAGGCCGCGCTTCTCGCGAACCTCGCGATAGAGCCGCGAGGACAGGCCGCCGCCGCCGAGGATGTGGTTGACGACATAGGCCGCCATGAAGTTCGGGTCGCTGCGCTTCACGCCGGGGCCGCCGAAGGTGATGACGGTCTGCGGCACGTCGAGCGGCACGAACGCACGCTGCGGCGGCTTGGCCGCCTCGACGTCGGCGACCGGCGTCAGATTGGCCTTGGCGGGCAGGCTGCCGAAGGTGTGGTCGAGCAGCTTGCCGAGGGTCGCCGGATCGACGTCGCCGACGACGGCGACCTTCAGCCCGTCCTTGGCGATGACGCGGCCGACATAGTCCTTCAGGTCAGCGACGGAGATGGTCGGCACGCTGTCCAGCGAGCCGTTGGTCTGCCGGCCGTAGGGATGATCGCCGAAGGCGACCTCCAGGAACTTGCGGCTCGCCAGCGACGACGGGTTGGTAGTCTCGCGGCGCAGGCCCGAGAGAACCTGCGAGCGGATGCGTTCGACGTCGGCGGTGTCGAAATGCGGCGAGGTCAGTGCCATCCTGAGCAGGTCGAAGGCTTCGTCCTTGTTGTCGCGCAGCATGCGCAGGCTGCCGCGGAAGGTATCGCGGGTGGCGCTGAAGGAGAGCTCGATGGCGCGGCGGTCGAGCCGCTCGTGAAAGGTCTTGGAGTCGAGATCGCCGGAGCCTTCGTCGAGCAGGTCGCCGACCAGATTGGCGACGCCAGACTTGTCCTTGGGATCCTGCGACGAGCCGCCGGCAAAGGAATATTCCATGGCGATCAGCGGCACGGTGGCGTCCTGCACGAACCAGGCCTCGATGCCGCCGGGCGAAACCAGGCGCTGGATCTTCGCGGCCGCCTGCGACGGCGAGACGGTCGCGAGCGCGAGCGCCGCGCCGGTGACGAACGACAGCGCGAAATGACGCGCGCGGAGGAAGGGATAGGTCACGAACGCTTCTCCTCGCGCTTGGTGGCGGCGGTGTCCTTGATCAGATAGCCCGTGACCGAGCGCTTCTTCTCGAGCCATTTCTGCGCGGCGGCGCGGACCTGGTCGGCGGTGACCGCGCGGATGCGGTCGGGCCAGCTCCTGATGTCCTCGATCGACAGGCCGGTGGTCAGCGCGCCGCCATACCAGCGCGCCAGCACGGCCTGATTGTCCTGGGCGTAGATCGCTTCCGCAATGAGCTGGGTCTTCACGCGCTCCAGATCCTCGGCGCGGATCGGGTTCTGCGCGATGTCGGCAATGACGCCGTCGATCACCTGCTCGACCTCGGTGAAGCTGACACCGGGCTTCGGCGAGGCCGAGATCGCGAACTGGGTCGGGTCGAGCGAGATGCTGGAATAGCTGGCGCTGGCGGAGACCGCGAGCGGCTTGTCCACGACGAGCGCACGGTAGAGATAGGAGTTGCTGCCGCTGCCCATCAGCTGCGCCAGCACGTCGAGGGCCGCGCTCTCACCGGCTGCCGCCGTGGTTGCGGACGGAACGAGATAATAACGGCGCAGGTTCGGCTGCTCGACGCGGGGGTCGGCCAGCGTGACGGTGCGCGGCGCCGCCGGCTCCGGCTCCTGCGGGCGGATGCGTCGTGCCGGGATCGCGGGCTGGGCCGGGATCGAGCCGAAATTGCGCTCGACCAGCGGGCGGATGTCGGCGGCCTCGACGTCGCCGGCGATGACCAGGATCGCGTTGTTCGGCGCGTAGAAGCGGCGGTAGAAGGCGAGCGCGTCCTCACGATCGAGCTTCTCGATCTCCTGATGCCAACCGATCACCGGACGGCCGTAGGGATGGTTGAGATAGAGCGCGGCCATGATCTGCTCGTTGAGCCGCGCGTCGGGATTGTTGGCGACGCGCATGTTGTACTCTTCGAGCACGACGTCGCGCTCGGGCAGCACGTTCTCGTCCTTGAGGATCAGGCCGGTCATGCGATCGGCCTCGAACTCCATCATGGTCGGCAGCTGCTCCTTCGGGACGCGCTGGTAGTAATTGGTGTAGTCCACCGAGGTCGAGGCGTTCTCGTTGCCGCCGACGCGGAGCACGGTCTGGGAGAATTCGCCGACCGGATGCTTCGAGGTGCCCTTGAACATCAGATGCTCGAGAAAATGCGCGAGCCCGGACTTGCCCGGCGTCTCGTCGGCCGAGCCGACCTTGTACCAGATCATCTCGGTGACCACGGGCGTGCGGTGATCGGGGATCACCACGACCTGCATGCCGTTGGGAAGCGTGAAGCTGGCGGGCGGCGCCGATGTCACCGTGGTCTGGGCGACGGCGGCGCCGGCTGAGAGGACGCTCGTCGAAAGCAGCGCGGCGAGGAGGCAGGTAGCCGATCGGTAAGAGGACATCATCATCCCTGGTGAAAGGCCGAGCCCGGATGTCCGGCTCGGAGGGCACGGCATGCTACACCGTGCGGCTGAGGCTTCGCGTCACGAAGCAGAGAACTCAACGCGTAGGCAAGTTACTGATAAGCAATTTACGACCGCGCCGGGCTGCACGAGCCGCCGGCGCGCTCTGTCAGGATGTCGCGGTGGACGAGGAACGCTATTGTTCCTTGTCCTTGCCCGACATGATGTCGAAATAGGTCCGTCGCGACTTGTCCGGGCCGGCGCCATAGGCGTAGTTCGGCGACGGCGTCTGGTAGCCCGGCGGCGGCTCGACCAGCGACTGGCGCGGCGGCTCCGTGGTGAACTGCTTGGACTCGGAGCTGTTGCCGCCCTTCATCATGTTCCACAGGCCGCCGGTGTAGCCGAGCTCGGCGGGGCTGAGCGACGGATTGCCGTTGGTGCCCGGCTGGATCGGATCGTTGCTGGTGCGGGGCGCTGCGGCGACCTGGCCGGCCTTCATCTCGGCGGGGGTCAGCGGCTGGGCGGCCTGCCAGTTCTCGGTCGCCTTCACAGCCTTCTTGCGCTGGGCGATGGCTTCCTTGCGGCGCTTCTCGTCGGGGTCCTTCGGCCAGTTCGGCGCGTTCTTGGCTTCGGTGCCCGCGGGCGGCGGCAGGTCGAGCTTGGGCGGCACTACCAGCGGCGAACGCTCGCGGTACTCGATGCCCTTCTTCTCCATGCTCTTGGCGCCGATGCCGGACATCAGGTTGTCGATGAGCTTCTCTTCGAAGGTCATGTCGTCGTCATCGTCGCCGTCGTCACCGGCGCGGGCCGCGCCTGTGGACATGACGAGGCCGATGCCGAGCACGACGGCGGACAATTTCAATGCCTGCCAGAACCCCGACCGGGGATATCGAACCATCGAACCGCTGGTCTTCGGGCTGCGCATCACTGTACCTGTTCCAAATTGTGGCAGTTTGCCGCTCGCATGCGGCTGAAAACCCTCGCAAAAGCAAGGTTCCACCTGCCGGTCCGTATCGGCCGGGATCAGGGCGCTTTTGCGGCGGGTACCCCCAGGAAGGAATCATACAATAGCGCCGCCACCCCAGCAACGATGGCCACGTCCGCGAGGTTAAACACGTACCAATTATAGGTATTTCCGCCGATATCGATGTGAAACAGGGCGAAATCGACCACCGCGCCATAGGCCAGCCGGTCGATGCCGTTGCCGATGGCGCCCCCGATGATCAGCCCGAGCGCGACGGTCGCCAGCAGGGTGTGGGAGCGGGCCATCCAGATCGCCAGCGCCACCACCGCGATGGCCTTGACCGCCATCAGCGCGATCTGCGCCGCCTGGCCGTCATTCTGGAGCCAGCCGAAGCTGATGCCGATGTTCCAGGCCAGCACCAGGTCGAAGAACGGCGTCACCTTCACGACGCCGCGCCGGGCGAGGTCGAACCCGTTCAACAGCCACAGCTTCGAGGCCTGGTCGAGGATGACCGTGACCACGGCCGAGAGGATGCCGGCGCGGAGCGGGGTCATGCCGGGATCAGACGCTCACGCCCAACGCCTTCCATTCGCGCAGCGCCTGGGCGTCGCGCGGGGTGACGTCGGGGTATTCGGCGTCCTCGCCGACGGTCGGCGAAATCTTCCAGGAGCGCGCGCATTTGGTGCCGACCGCCTTCTCCACCACGACGGCAACGCCGGGCACGGCATCGAGACGGAAGGCATTCGCCGGCGCCTCGCCCTCGCGCACCTCGTAGTTCGAGGTGATGCAGACCTCCGCCAGATCGACGTCGAACAGCGTCATCATCATGGCGCGGTCGGCGATATAGATCACCGGCGAGGCCTCCAGCGAGGAGCCGATGTTCTTGGCGGCGCGTTCGAGCTCGAGCGCGCCGGTGACGACGCGGCGGACGTCGCGAATGGTCTCCCATTTCGCGGCGAGCTTGTCGTCGAGGAATGCGTCCATCGCATCCGGGAACACGGTGAGATGCACCGACGGTTCGGCCTGCGGCCTGTACATCCGCCAGGCCTCCTCGGCGGTGAAGCTCAGGATCGGGGCGAGCCACTTCAGGACGGACTCGCAGAGCAGATCGATCGTCGTCAGCGCCGCCTTGCGCGCCACCGAGGACGGCGGATCGCAATACAGCGTGTCCTTGCGGATGTCGAAATAGAAGGCCGACAGCTCGCTGTTCAGGAACGCGGAGAGCGTGGCGACGACGGTCTTGTAGTCGAAGGAGGCGTAAGCCGCGCGGATGACCGTGGCCCGCTTTGCGAGCTCATGGAGCATCAGCCGTTCCAGCTCGGGCATCTCGGCATGAGCGACCTTCTCGCTCGCCTTGAAATGATGCAGCGTTCCGAGCATCCAGCGGACCGTGTTGCGCAGCTTGCGATAGGTCTCGATGGTGTTCTTCAGGATCTCCGGGCCGATGCGCTGGTCGTCGGCATAGTCGGTGGCGCAGACCCAGAGGCGCAGGATGTCCGCGCCCGAATCCTTGATCACCTTCTGCGGCTCGACGGTGTTGCCGACCGACTTCGACATCTTGCGGCCGTTCTCGTCGAGCGTGAAGCCGTGGGTCAGCACGATGTCATAGGGCGCGCGGCCGCGCGTGCCCGCGCTTTCCAGCAGCGAGGAGTGGAACCAGCCGCGATGCTGGTCGCTGCCTTCGAGATACATCACGGTGTCGTCGCCGCCGTCGACCTTGCGGACGATGTTGCCGAGCTGCGGGAAGTTCTGGCGGTCTTCGAGCACGAAGGCGTGCGTGGAGCCGGAATCGAACCAGACGTCGCAGATGTCGTCGACCTTCTTCCAGTCTTCGCTGGCGCGCGACCCGAGGAAGCGCTCGCGGGCGCCGTCCATGTACCAGGCGTCGGCGCCTTCCTCCATGAAGGCCTCGGTGATGCGCTGGTTGACGATCTCGTCCTGCAGGATCTCGGCCGAGCCGTCCGCCTTCTCGCGCACGAACACGGCGATCGGCACGCCCCAGGCGCGCTGGCGCGAGATCACCCAGTCCGGACGATTGGCGATCATGCCGTTGATGCGGTTCTCGCCCGACGGCGGCACCCATTGCGTGACCGAGATCGCGCGCAGCGCGCGGGCGCGCAGCGTGTCGCCCTTCTTCGCATGGCCGTCCTCGCTGATGTCCTTGTCCATCGCGATGAACCATTGCGGCGTGTTGCGGAAGATCACCGGCTTCTTCGAGCGCCACGAATGCGGATACTGATGCTTGAGGCGGCCGCGCGCGAGCAGATGGCCGCGCTCGATCAGCGCCTGGATCACGGCCTCGTTGGCGTCGCCCTTCTCGCCCTTGTCGTTGAGCACGCGCTTGCCGGTGAAGCCGGGTGCCTGCGCGGTGTAGGCGCCGTTCTCGTCGACGGTGTAGGGGATCGCGGTCGAGATGCCGCGCGCATCGAGCTCGCGGGTGTTGGCCATCCAGACGTCGAAGTCCTCGCGGCCGTGGCTCGGCGCGGTGTGCACGAAGCCGGTACCGGTGTCGTCGGTGACGTGCTCGCCGGCGAGCAGCGGCACGATGAATTCGTAACCGCCATCCAGACCGCGCAAGGGATGGGCGCATTCGACCGCGTCAAGCGTGTCGCCGGGAATGTCGCGCACCTTCTCGTAAGACGTGACGCGCGCCTGCTTGAACACTTCCGCGGCGAGCGCATCGGCCAGGATCAGGAGATCGCCGGTCTTCGCCCAATTGTCCGCGGGGGCATCGGTCACCTTGTAGAGGCCGTAGGCGATCTTCGGCGAGAACGAGATGGCGCGGTTGCCCGGCAGCGTCCACGGCGTGGTGGTCCAGATCACGACACTGGCGGAGGCGAGCGCGCCATGCGCCGGCGAGGTCACCGGGAATTTCACCCAGACCATGTCGGAGGTGTAGTCCTCGTACTCGACCTCGGCCTCGGCCAGCGCGGTCTTCTCGACCACGCTCCACATCACCGGCTTGGAGCCGCGATAGAGCGTGCCGTTGGCCGCAAACTTCATCAGCTCGCGCGCGATCTGCGCTTCGGCCGGATAGCTCATCGTCTGATAGGGATGATCCCAGTCGCCGACGATGCCGAGCCGCTTGAATTCCTCGCGCTGCACGTTGATCCAGTGGGTCGCGTAGGCACGGCACTCCCTGCGGAATGCCACCATCGCGGTGGAGTCGCGGAAGTCGGGCTTCTGCTTGCCCTTCTTGCGGTAGTTCTCCTCCTCGATCTTCCACTCGATCGGCAGGCCGTGGCAGTCCCAGCCCGGCACATAGTTGGAGTCGAAACCGAGCATCTGCTGGCTCTTGGTCACGACGTCCTTGAGGATCTTGTTCAGCGCGTGCCCGATATGGATGTTGCCGTTGGCGTAGGGCGGGCCGTCATGCAGCACGAACTTGGCGCGCCCTTCCGCTTCCTTGCGCAGCTTGTCGTACAGACTGATGTCGTTCCAGTATTTCAGGATCTCCGGCTCGCGCTGCGGCAGGCCGGCGCGCATCGGGAATTCGGTCTGCGGCAGGTACAGGGTCTTGGAATAGTCGTTGGCTTCAGACTTTTGGGACTTCTGCGGCTTTTCGGACATGAGGCTGACTGGCTCGGAAGGGCGCGGGAACGGATGGCGACATGGAATCGCGGGGGTGAAACGACAAAATCCCGGTCTTGCGCCGAGCCAAAGCTCAGGCGGAAGCCGGGCCGCTAATCCCTATGATGCGCCGCGCAAACATGGGCTCTCCATAGCAGCCGGGCGGAGGAAGCGCAAAGGTCCGGCAGGCCGGTTTCGGCCTCAATCGATCACGCCCAGCCGCGGAAATGCGTCGGGCGCCGCGGCCAGCATGGCGCGGGCGCGGGTGGAATCGTCGTCCATCTGGCGGATCAGGGCCTCCAGACTGTCGAATTTCAGCTCCTCGCGGATGAAGCCGACGAAAGCGCAGTCCAGCGTCTGCCCGTAGAGGTCGCCCTTGAAGTCGAACAGGAAGATTTCCAGCAGGGGCGCGCCATTGTCGAAGGTCGGCCGGCGGCCGAAGCTGGCAACGCCATCGAGCCGCTCAGGTCCACGGCCGACCCGGACCGCATAGATGCCGTGCTTGAGGCCGCAATTGGCATCCAGGCGGATGTTGGCGGTGGGATAGCCGAGGTCGCGGCCGCGCTTCTCGCCATGGATCACCTCGCCGCTGACGAACCAGGGTGCGCCCAGCATGGTGGTGGCGTCGTCGAGCAGGCCTTCGGCGAGCGCGATCCGGATGGCGCTGGAGGACACCGGCCGCTCGTCGATATCGACATGCGGCTGCACGTCGACCTCGATGCCGAGCCGGGGTGCCTCGTTTACAAGCAGGCCTGGCGAGCCGACCCGGCCCTTGCCGAAATGGAAGTCGTAGCCGACCGCGATGCCGCTGACGCCGAGGCGGCGGATCAGGTCATGGTGAATGAAGTCTTGCGCGCTGGTGCCGGCCCTTGCCTTGTCGAAGGTCATGACCACGGCGCCGGCGAGCCCGGTGCCGGCCAGAAGCCGCAGCTTGGCCCGCTCGTCCGTCAGGCGGAATTGCGGGGTGTTGGGGCTGAAAAACCGCCGGGGATGCGGCTCGAAGGTCAACGCCAGCGCAGGGCGGCCATGCGCGCGGCCCATTTCCAGGGCCGCCGCGATCACCGCCCGGTGGCCGAGATGCACCCCGTCGAAATTGCCCATGGCGACCACGGCGCCCCGGGGAATAGCGGAATCCGGCGTGGTGTCGCGGATAACGGTAAAATGCGGGGCCATCAGGGGAATTCTCGAGCCGGCGGGACCGGCCGGGACCGTGGCTTGAGCCGACCGGCGAAGTCAAGCGGGGCGGGGGCGGCCGGATTGAACAGGATTTCAATTCTTCACGGGCGGCCCCAGTTAACGCGCTGTTTAAAGCCTTGGTGCTAGTCCTTGAAAAGTGGAACTGCACGGGCCCCGGCCCGGGAGCTCCGATTGTAATTATTCCTGGGTTTGCGTTGGGGGAGTCGAGATGGCGGTTGATTTGTCGATGTCGGTTCTGGTGGTTGATGACTACAGCACCATGATCCGTATCATCAGGAATCTCCTGAAGCAGCTTGGCTTCGAGAATATCGATGATGCCAGCGACGGTTCGGCAGCGCTGAACAAGATGCGCGGCAAGAAGTACGGCCTCGTGATCTCCGACTGGAACATGGAGCCGATGACGGGTTACGACCTGCTGCGCGAAGTGCGCGCGGATCCGAACCTCGCCACCACGCCCTTCATCATGATCACGGCGGAATCCAAGACCGAGAACGTGATCGCGGCCAAGAAGGCCGGCGTGAACAATTACATCGTCAAGCCGTTCAACGCGGCGACGCTGAAGACCAAGATCGAGGCTGTCTTCCCGGACATGGCGAGCGCGTAAGCGCGCTCTTCATCCGGATAAACAATCTTCCATTGGGAACGTCATGCCCGGGCTTGTCCCGGGCATCCACGTTCTTGGATGCAAAAGGGAAGACGTGGATGGCCGGGTCAAGCCCGGCCATGACGGCCACAATACGGGCTCAGCAATTGGTCTAAGTTCGGTCGCTTCGGACCGCCCTCGCCATCACCACTTCAATTCGCGCATCAGCGCCTTCGGCGGATGGCCGAACAATTCCGCCACCGTATTCGCGTCGAGCTGGTCGAGGCCCTCGAACTCCTCGGCATGGATGCCGCGGGTGACGAACAGGCAGTCGATGCCGAATTCGCGCGCGCCGGTGAGGTCGGTGCGGACGGAATCGCCGATCGCCAGCACCTTCCTGCGGTCGATCTGGTGGCCCTGGCGCTCGCCGGCCAGCGCCATGGCGCGCTCGTAGATCGGCCGGTGCGGCTTGCCGTAGAAGATCACCTCGCCGCCGAGCTCGCGATAGAGCTCGGCGATGGCGCCGGCGCAATAGATCAGCCGGTCGCCGCGCTCCACCACGATATCGGGGTTGGCGCAGACCAGCGTGAGCTTGCGCTCGCGCGCCTTCAGCATCATGCCGCGATAGTCTTCGGCGGTTTCGGTCTCGTCGTCGTAGAGGCCGGTGCAGACGATGTAGTCGGCCTCTTCGAGCGGCGCGGTCGTCGCATCGAGGCCGCGATAGATCGAATTGTCGCGCTCGGGTCCGAGCCAGAACATCTTGCGGCCGGGATGCTCGGCGACATAGAGCCGGGTCAGGTCGCCCGATGACACGATGGCGTCGTAGGTCTCGTCGGCGACGCCGAGCTTGCGCAACTGCCGCTGCACGGAATCGGCCGGGCGCGGCGCGTTGGTGATCAGGATCACCGTACCGCCGCGGCTGCGATAGGTGTGCAGCGCCTCGCAGGCTTCGGGGAAGGATTCCAGGCCGTTATGGACCACGCCCCAGATGTCGCTGAGCACGACATCGACGCCGCCCACGAGCTCGCGCAGGCTTTCGGCGAAATGCAGCGTGGTCATGCGCGCGGCCGGTCAGATGCGGCGCGCGAGAGCCGCGTTGCCGGTGAGACGCTGGGGCGGAGGCGCCGATGACGTCGCGCCTGAGCTTTGTGTGCCGGAGCCATTGGATCCCTGAGTGTCCTGCGCCTGGTTCGGCGCGGCCCCGCCGGTAGCAGATGCCCCCTCCGGCCGCAATGGCCGGGGCGGCGCGAACAGGAACCCCTGGCCGAACCGCACGTCGTAATCGAGCAGATCGACCACTGCGCGCTCGCCCTCGATCCGCTCGGCGATCAGGTCGATGCCGAAGCGGCCGAGCAGGTCCGAGAGGTCGGACGGATGGATGTCCGAGGTCGAGGCTTGCCTCGGGTCGAGCAGCAGCGCAGCCGGCACCTTGATGAAGCGCACGCCGCGGTCGGCGAGCTCGCGCGGCTCGATCCGGAGGTCCGTGACGTGGTCGATCGAGAAGCGGAAGCCGCGCTGAGCGAGCGCGGCGAGGTTCTCGGTCTCGGCCGGGCCGAGATTGCGGAAGGTCGACTGCTTGAACTCCAGCACCAGCGAGGGCGCCAGCGCCCGGTTGGCTTCGAGGAAGTCGAGGCATTGCGCGAAGGTGGTGGAGTTGCCGAGCGTGGAGGCCGCGACGTTGCAGAACACGCCAACGTCCTTGTTGCGCACCATCAGGCGCCGCAGCACCTGCACACAGCGCAGCATCACCATGTTGTCGATGCGCCCGATCAGCCCGGAGGCCTCGGCGATGCTGATGAACTCCTCCGCGGCGATGAGCTGGTCGCGCTCGTCGCGCACCCTTGTCACCGCCTCGTAGAACCGCACCTTGCGCTGCGGCAGCGTCACCATGGGCTGCAGGAAGATGTCGATGCGGTTCTCGTCGATCGCGTTGCGCAGCGTCGCCAGCAATTGGGTCTGGTTGCGTCCGTTGGCGGTCTGGACCGGATGGGCGGACTGGGTCTGAACGGCCGCTGCCGGCCGCGGCTGCATTGGGGGCGGCGGAGGAGGCGCGGGCAGCGGCGGCGGCGCCATGGGAAGCTCTTCGAACGCTGCCACCAAATCCATCGGCGCCTCCGCCTCGGGCCTTGCACCCGGAGCGGGGGAG
Organism: Bradyrhizobium sp. KB893862 SZCCT0404; assembly: GCF_018130885.1. Classification (NCBI taxonomy): domain Bacteria; kingdom Pseudomonadati; phylum Pseudomonadota; class Alphaproteobacteria; order Hyphomicrobiales; family Nitrobacteraceae; genus Bradyrhizobium; species Bradyrhizobium sp. KB893862 SZCCT0404. Next base: position 65,290 of record NZ_JAFCLT010000009.1, on the reverse strand, counting down.
GGAGCGGCGCCCGCCAGGAGGTCCTCATGAGCCGACACGGTGGTGGCGAGCTGCCTGACCAGACCGCCAAGCTCGTTGATCTCGCCGACCACCGACTGGATGCGGTCGGAGTTGGTCGAGTTGGACGAGGCGATGCGCCCCTCGATCGCGGCCAGCCGGCGGCCGAACTCGGCGACCTGGCGGGCGAGGTCGGCTGTGCCGCGGGAGAGGTCGGCGATCTGGCCGCCGACGTCGCTGCGGTCGCGCAGCCGCATCGACACTGCGTTGTAGAGGATCAGGAAGGTCAGCGCGGTCAGCGCCACGATCGCGGATTCAGTTCCGCTGATGCCGGCGACCGCATAGAGCACCAGCCCGAGCGAGGCCGCGACCAGAACCATGCAGATGGCGATGAAGATCGTCGAAATGCGAATCATGCCGCGCGTTACGCCTCAAGAGATGACTGCCTCACCCGGGAAAACACGGGCCCCTGTGCGGTCCCGTCACGCCTCATGCTCCCCCAAGCAGCGCAACCCTAACATCATTGTTGATTCGAGGGGATAGCGGCTTGTTTGCGGCTCAGCTCAGTCCAGCCCGGCGAAAGCCTTCGAGGTAGCGCTCGCGGTCGGCGGCAAGCTTGATCGGCATGAACTCGGCGATCCAGGCCAGCGAGATGTTCGGCTGGGCGCGGCGGAGTTCCTTCAGCGCGGCGTGGGCGATCCCGGTCTGTCCGGCCATGCCCGCGGCCGCGGTCAGCACCCGGTGTCCGCCGACGAAGTCGCCGCGCTGGCGCAGCGACTCCTGCGCAAGCCGGATCGCTTCGGCGTAGTCGCCGCCGAGGAAGCGGGCATAGGCGGCGATGCCGAAATAGACGGGGGCATAGGGATCGCGCGGGCTGAGCCGGATCGCCCGGCGCGCCGCCTCGTCGGCCTCCTGCCAGCGGCCGCAATAGCTGAGCGCCAGGCCGTGATAGCCCTGGGCCAGCGCGAAGTTCGGATTGAGCCGCAGGGCGGTCTCGAACTCGGCCAGCGAGTCCTCGAACCGCCGCGCGAACAGATGGACATGGCCGAGCGCGTTGTGGGCCCAGGCGTCCTCGTCGTCGGCGCGGATCGCCGCCCGCGCGGCGCGCTCGGCGGCGGGGATGGCGCTCGCCATCTCCATCCAGCCCATATGCGCGGTGAACATGTAGCTGGTGCCGAGCAGCCCGAGCGCCTTGCCGTAGCTCGGGTCGAGCGCGATGGCCTTTTCGAGCAGCGCCTGCGCCACGACATGATCCTGCCGCGTCACCCGCCAGTAATGCGAGAGCGCGCGCATCACGAGGTCCCAGGCGTCCATGCTGTCGGGCGGCTTGCGCTCGGCACGAAAGTTTTCGGCGGCGTAAAGCTGTGGTTCGATCGCAGCGACGATCGCCTCGGTGATCTCGTCCTGGACGGCGAAGACGTCGGCGAGCTCGCGGTCGTAGCGCCCGGCCCAGAGATGGCTGCCGGTGGCGACGTCGTTGAGCTGCGCGGTGATGCGGACGCGCTCGCCGTCCTTGCGGACGCTGCCCTCGACCACATAGCGCACGCCGAGCTCGTCGGCGATCTGCCGCAAGTGGACCGCGCGGCCCTTGTAGATGAAGGAGGAGTTGCGCGCGATGACGAAGAACCAGCGCAGCTTCGACAGCGCGGTGATGATGTCCTCGCTGATGCCGTCGGAGAAATAATCCTGCTCGGCCTCGCCGCTCATGTTGGTGAAGGGCAGCACCGCGATCGCCGGGCGATCGGGCAGCGGCAGGCCCGCCGGCGGCGGCGCGTGCCACGCGTCGGTATCGGCCGGTTTGCCGGCCGCGCCGGCCAGCTCGGTCACCGCGCCGACGAACCGCACGCCCTTGCGCGCGATGGTGCGGATCAGGCGCTGATCGTCGCCATTGTCGCCGACCGCGCGCCGCGCTGCGTTGATCCGGCTGGTGAGCGTCGATTCCGAGACGACGCGGCCGTTCCAGATCGCATCGAGCAGATTGTCCCGCGTCACCACGCGTTCCCTGTTGCGGACGAGGTAGGTCAGCAGATCGAACACTTGCGGTTCGAGCGCGACGAGCGCGTCCGCCTGCCGCAATTCGCGGCGCTCGGGGTCGAGCAGGAAATCCTCGAACTGAAACGTCACAAATCCCCCTCGCTCCCATCCGGAAATCAAGGTGCTCTCAGCGTAAAATAACGCCGCTCTCAAGGCCAGCGAGCCGCATGCGCCCTATCGTCCCGGCGTTTTCAACCGCAGGAGATTGCTCATGTCGACATCCGCCGCACTCAAGCCCGCCGCAGCCCAGCCCGATCTTGCCGCCGTCAAGCAGCGCCAGCACGGCGCCTGGTCGTCGGGCGATTATGCCGTCGTCGGCACCACCTTGCAGATCGTCGGCGAGCAGCTGTGTGAGGCAATCGACTTACGCGCAGGCAGCAAGGTGCTCGACGTCGCCGCCGGCAACGGCAATGCGACGCTGGCCGCGGCGCGGCGCTGGTGCGACGTCACGTCGACCGACTATGTGGCGGCGCTGCTCAAGCGCGGGCGCGAGCGCGCGGCCGCCGAACATCTCACCATCGAATTCCGCGAAGCCGATGCCGAAGCGCTGCCGTTTGCCGATGCCAGCTACGACGTCGTGCTCTCGACCTTCGGCGTCATGTTCACGCCGGATCAGGACAAGGCGGCCTCCGAGCTCGCGCGGGTCTGCAGATCCGGCGGCAAGATCGGCCTCGCCAACTGGACGCCGCAGGGTTTCATCGGCCAGCTGTTCAAGACCATCGGCAAGCACCTGCCGCCGCCGGCCGGGGTGAAATCACCGGCGCTGTGGGGCACGCCGGCGCGGCTCGAGGAGATGTTCGGCAGTCAGGCCGCGGAGATCGCCGCCGAGCCGCGCATGTTCGTGTTCCGCTATCGTTCGCCGGAGCACTGGCTCGAGATCTTCAAGACCTTCTATGGGCCGACGCTGAAGGCGTTTGCCGCGCTCGACGAGACCGGCCAGGCCGCGCTGAAGCGCGATCTGCTGGCGCTGCTCGGCGAGTTCAACCACGCCGATGACGGCACCATCGTCGTGCACAGCGAATATCTGGAAGCCGTGATTACCAAGCGCTGACACGCGCGCGATGCGGTCGGGCCGGTCTCCGGCCCGGCCGCAGCCGATCAGGACGGCGCAGCGGCGCCGACCGTGTCGGCCGAGACGGCTTCGCGGGTGCCGAGCGGCCTGGGCGGCCCGGTGGTGGTGTCGCGCAAGGTCTGCCGCTCGATCTCCGAATTGAGCTCGGCGCCGAACATGACGACGATCGCCGACATCCACATCCACATCATCAGGCCGATCGCCGCGCCGAGCGAGCCGTAGGTCGCGTTGTAATTGGCGAAGGCCGAGAGATACCAGGACAGCAGCGACGATCCGGCGATCCAGAGGATGGCGGCCGCGAGCGCGCCGACGCTCAGCCACTGCCAGCGCGGCGCGTCGCGGCTGGGCGCGAAGCGGTAGAGCATGGCCAGCGCCACAAGCAGGATGACGAACAGCAGCGGCCAGCGTGCCAGCGCCACGATCAGCTTGCTTTCAGGCGCCATGCCGAGATGGTCGAGCGCGAGCGGGAAGGCGACGACGGCGCCGACCATCAGCAGCAGCGCCACGATGCCGCCGACCGTGAAGGCCAGCGACACCATGTTGAGCCGGATGAAACTGCGCTTCTCGCGCTCCTCATAGGCGACGTTGAGGGCGTCGAAGATCGACTTCACGCCGGCATTGGCGCTCCAGATCGCGAGCACCAGGCCGACCAGGAAGGTGACGCCGAGCGTCGCATTGCCGTTCGAGACGACGCGTCCGACCTGCTCGGCGACGATCTGGAACGCGCCTTCGGGCAGCATCATCGCGAGCGTCTGCAGATTGTCGGTGATGGTCGAGGGATTGGCGAACAATCCGTAGGACGAGACCAGCGCGGTCACGGCGGGAAAGATCGCGAGCAGCCCGAAGAAGACGACACCGCCCGCGGTCGCCAGCAGCCGATCGTCGTCGATGCGCTGATAGGTGCGCCAGAAGATATCCTTCCAGCCGGCCCAGGGAATTGCGTACGGGCTTTTCGAGTGCCGGCCGCGGCCGGGCTGCACGGCCGCCCGCACCGGGTTGGTCTCGGGCGAGTTCGCCTCGCTGTTGCGGTGGTCCGGCGGCGGTCCCGGACGGACCAGGCCGGAGTCCTGGAAGTAGCGCTCCGCTGTCAGCACGAAGACGGCGGTCGCCGCCACCAGCAGCCAGTTGTCGATCTGCCCGGAACGCCGCACCAGCACGTCACGTCTCCAGCCGGTGCCCGTGGCGCCGCCGGCGCGCCGCCGTGACGCCCAGCAGCCCGACCGCTGCGAGCATCAGGCCAAGCTGCACGGGCCGGTTGGTGCGAACCGATCTGCCATGACTTCTGCCACGATCGCGTTCGCCGGGTCCGAGTGGCACGAGGGGAATCGTCGTCGCCACCTCCTTCACCGCCTCCTTGACTGTTCCGCGCGGGATTCGCGGCGTGGCGATCGCAACGCGCAGCCGGCTTGCAAGCGGCACGATCGGCCTGGTCTTGCGCCTCATCTGCATCATGGCCACCCCGGCACAGACCGCAGCGAGAACCAGGAGCACGGCGCCGACGACGCCAAAGCCCCAGAATTGCCCGTAGTGGATCGCGATCCAACGATACAGGGCGATCAGCCCCACGAAGAATGCCGCGACGACGAACAAGCCCGCGACCGCGAACAGCCCGCCGGCCACCGCATAGGAGGTCATCTTGCCGGTGGCGTGGCTGGTCTGGTCACGCAGATAGGATTGCGCGGCGCGTTTGACGTGATTGAGCTTGAGCGCCACGCCGGCGCGCAGCAATTCGCCCGATGGCGCGAGCATGCGGACATCCTCCCAGAGCGCGTAAATGCGTCGGGGGATGAACGTTGCGGAATTTGACTTGTTCCGTGCGGGACGGGGATCGCGGTGACGGATCAGCCGAGATCGGCGGCCGCGATCCAGAACACCTCGCCCTCGGAATCTTCCGTGTCCAGCCAGAGCAGCGGCAGTTCCGGAAAGGCCTCGTCGACCAGGTCGCGGCCGCGGCCGATCTCGCAGATCAAGCCGCCATTCGGCGTCAGATGATCGGGGGCGTCAGCCAGGATCCGGCGCACCACGTCGAGACCGTCGGTACCGCCATCGAAGGCAAGCTTCGGCTCGGCCCGGCATTCCGGCGGCAGCGCGGCCATGCCGTCCGCATCGACGTAAGGAGGGTTGGTGATGATCAGGTCGTACCTGGCGTCGCCGAGCGGGGCGAACAGGTCGCCGCGATGCAGGCTGACCCGCTCCTCGAGGCCGTGCTCGCTGACATTGCGCGCGGCAACCTCGAGCGCACCCTTGGAGATGTCGACGGCATCGACCGCGGCATTCGGGAAATGATACGCGGCGAGGATCGCCAGGCACCCCGAGCCGGTGCAGAGATCGAGCACGCGCTCGACCGCCGTGGGGTCGTCGATCAGCGCGCCGGCGCCTTCCTCGCCGCCGAAATGCGAATCGAGCAACTCCCCGATGAAGGAGCGCGGAACGATGACGCGCTCGTCGACATAGAAGGGCAGGCCGCGCATGTAGATCTTGTTGACGAGGTAGGCGGCCGGTTTGCGCGTCGTGACGCGCCGATGGATGAGGTCGAGGATGGTCTTGCCTTCCGCGGCGGTGACGCGGGCGTTGGCGAAGGCCTCGAACTGCTCGGGGTTGAGATGCAGGGCCTCGCTGACCAGGAAGGCTGCTTCGGCGACCGGGTCGGTCGTGCCATGGGCAAAGGCGAGCTTCGCCTCGACGAAGCGGCTCACCCCATAGCGGACGTAGTCGAGCAGCGTGAGAAGCTCGCCGGGTCCCACTTTCGCAAGCTTCGGCGCGGCGCGGCCGCGCGCGGTCTTTTTTGCAACTTTTGCCATCAGGATTTGGTCCAGCGTGCGGCGGCCTCGTCGTCACGGGCGTGGGCTTCGACCCAGCCGGTGCCGGTGGCGCTCTCTTCCTTCTTCCAGAACGGGGCGCTGGTCTTGAGGTAGTCTATCAGGAACTCGGCGGCCTGGAATGCGGCCTGGCGATGCTGCGAGGCGGTCAGCACCAGCACGATGTTCTGGCCCGGCATGAAGCGCCCGACGCGATGGATGACCGTGACGCCGTTGAGCGGCCAGCGCGAGACGGCCTCGTCGGCATGGCGCCTGATCTCTTCCTCGGCCATTCCGGGATAGTGCTCGAGCGTCAGCGCTGCGACCTTGCTGCTGTCGTCGTCCGCGCGGCAGATGCCGGAGAAGCTCACCACTGCGCCGATGTCGGTGCGACTTTTTGTCAGCACGGCGATCTCGCGCGCGATGTCGAAATCGTCTTCCTGGATGCGGATGGTGACGGGGCAGCTCATGAGCCTAGCCGCCGGTCATCGGCGGGAAGAACGCGATCTCGCGCGCCCCGGCGATGGTGGCGTCCGCCTTGACATGGGCATGATCGATTGCAGCGCGGATCACCTTGGGCTTCTCGAAGGCATAGGCGTAGGCCTCGCTCCGGCCGGACAGCCAGGCGATCAGCTCCTCGACGGTGCGCACGGTCGCCGGCGGCTCGATGGTCTCCTCGGCCTTGCCGACGCGCTCGCGCACCCAGGCGAAATACTTCACCCTCATCCCTCATCCTCCTTGATGAGGTGATGGATGCCGGCGCGGAAATAGTCGTAGCCGGTGTAGATGGTCAGGATCGCCGAGGCCCACAGCAGCGCCAGCCCGATCATCGAGACCACGGGCACCACCTCGTCGCCGGCAGGGCCCGCGAGCAGGAAGCCGATCGCAACCAGCTGGACCGTGGTCTTCCACTTCGCAAGCTTGGTCACGGGCACGCTGACGCGGAGCGCGGCGAGGTATTCGCGCAGGCCCGAGACCAGGATCTCGCGGCACAGGATCACGATGGCGGCCCACAGCGACCAGCCATGGATGATGCCGTCGGCGGCCAGCATCAGCAGGCAGGAGGCGACCAGCAGCTTGTCGGCGATCGGGTCGAGCATCCGGCCGAACGCCGATTGCTGATTCCAGATCCGCGCGTAATAGCCGTCGAGGTAGTCGGTGACCGCAGCCGCGATGAAAATGGCGACCGCGAGCCACCGCAGCCACAGCGGCTGATCCAGGATCGACTGCGCATAGATGCATCCGACCACGACCGGGATCGCGGCGATCCGGCCATAGGTCAGGATGTTCGGGAGGGACATCGCGCGGCTGGTCGTCCCTCGTGTCGTGGCGATGTTCATCCGTCCTACCAATACCGCTCAAGGCTGAAGGTCAACCGTCCCGCTCACAAATGGGATGCGGGATACGACGCCCTTATGACCGCGGTCCCCCTTTAGTTCACCCCGGCTGGGGATGGAAATACTCGAAAATCCTGCGGGCGCTTTCGGCGCTGACCCCCGGAACCTTGCCGAGATCGGCGATCGAGGCCCGTTCGATCTCCTTCAGGGTTCCGAAATGGTGCAGCAAGGCACGTTTGCGTGACGGCCCGATGCCCGGAATCTCCTGCAAACCGGCCTCGCGGATGTCCTTCTTGCGCAGCTTGCGGTGCGAACCGATGACGAAGCGGTGGGCCTCGTCGCGCAGGCGCTGGATGAAATAGAGCACGGGATCGCGCGGCTCCAGCTTGATCGCCTCACGCTCCGGCATGAACAGGGTCTCGCGGCCGGCATCCCGGTCCGGCCCCTTGGCGACCGACATCAGCGACACCTGGGTCAGGCCGAGATTGGCGAAGATCTCCCTGACCGCATTGAGCTGGCCGCGGCCGCCGTCGATGATCACGAGATCGGGCCATTGCGGGAAATCGTCGTCCTTGGCCTTAGCCCCGGCGTCCTCGGGCGGATTGATCAGGCGCTTGAAGCGGCGCTCCAGCACCTCGCGCATCATGGCGAAGTCGTCGCCCGGCGTGATCCCTTCCGACTTGATGTTGAACTTGCGGTACTGGTTCTTCACGAAGCCGTCGGGGCCGGCGACGATCATGGCGCCGACCGCATTGGTGCCCTGGATGTGGCTGTTGTCGTAGACCTCGATGCGCTTGGGCGCATGCGGCAGGCTCAGTGTCGCAGCCATGGCCTCCAGCAGCCGGCTTTGCGTTGCGGTGTCCGCGAGCTTGCGGCCGAGCGCCTCGCGCGCATTGGTCAGCGCGTGGGCGACGAGCTCCTTCTTCTCGCCGCGCTTGGGCGTGGAGACCTCGACCTTGTGGCCGGCCTTGATCGAGAGCGCGTTGGCCAAAAGCTCGCTCTCCTCGATCTCGTGCGAGAGCAGGATGTTCTTCGGCGGCGGCTTGTCGTCGTAGAACTGGGCGAGGAAGGAGCCGAGCACTTCTTCCGGCGTAAAGGTTTTCTCCGCGCGCGGGAAATAGGCGCGGTTGCCCCAGTTCTGGCCGGTGCGGAAGAAGAACACCTCGACGCAGAAGAAGCCGCCCTCCTGGTGGACGGCGAACACGTCGGCTTCCTCCACCGTGCGCGGATTGATGCCCTGCTGCGACTGGATCGCCGACAGCGCGGCGAGACGGTCGCGGTAGAGCGCGGCGCGCTCGAATTCGAGCTCGCCGGAGGCCTTCTCCATCTCGCCGGCGAGCTCCTGCTTCACCGCGTGGCTCTTGCCGGAGAGGAAGTCGCTCGCCTCGCGCACCAGCGTCGTGTAGCCGCCGAAGTCGATCTCGCGGGTGCAGGGACCGGCGCAGCGGCGGATCTGGTAGAGCAGGCAGGGGCGGGTGCGGCTCTCGAAGAAGGAGTCGGTGCAGGAGCGGATCAGGAACGCCCGCTGCAACGCGGTGATGGTGCGGTTGACGGCGCCGGCGGAGGCGAACGGGCCGAAATAGCGGCCGGGACGCGTCTGCGCGCCGCGATGTTTCAGGATCTGCGGCGCCCAATGGTCGCCGGTGATCAGGATGTAGGGAAACGACTTGTCGTCGCGCAGCTGCACGTTGAAGCGCGGCCGCAGCTGCTTGATGAGGTTGGCTTCCAGCAGCAGCGCCTCGGTCTCGGTGTTGGTCGAGACGATCTCCACGGTCACCGTGGCCGCGATCATGCGCAGGATGCGCGCCGGCTGCGGCGCGCTTTGCCGCGCGTAGTTGGAGAGGCGCTTTTTGACGTTCTTGGCCTTGCCGACATAGAGCACGTCGGCATTGGCACTGAGCATGCGATAGACGCCGGGCGAGGTGGGGGCGAGCCGCACCGCCCGCTCGATCGCCTCGTGGCCGGTCGCCAGCGGCTCCTCGCCGACGGCGCCGCTGTCTTCGAGGATGTCGGGCAGCAGCGCATCGTCCTCGTCCTCGCCGCCGGTGCTGGCGGGATCGAGATCGGGCGGGGACAGGCTCTCGGGCGGGGCGTCCGCTGTCGCGCCGCGGGGCGATTTGCGCGTGCGTGCGTCGTCCGGATTGTCGGTGGAATCGTGAGCCATGGAGCGAATTTAGGCGCTGGGTGTGCCGATTTGAAGTTCCGGCCGTGCGGCACGCACAGGATGGCGGCGCAGTTCCCGGTAACGCTTGCTTAAGCCTGTTAACAGCGCGGTAACCCGGCTTAACAGGCCTTTAACTTAAAACTCTCGATAAATCCTACGCGAAAAGGTCGTGGTTCCGTAACCATGCGCTTTTGCCGCGCGCGGCGGCGCCGGCAGCGCAAGGGGACAGTAGTTGCGTTGGAGAGTGTGATGAAGGGGTTGGTCGTGGGCGCAGCCGCGTTGGTTGCTGCCGGCTGGACAGCTTCGGCAGAGGCCGCCGATATGAACTATGGCGGGCGTGCCCCCTATACCGTGAACCAGCCGCTGAATGCGTATAGCTGGGCCGGTCCCTATCTCGGCGGCAACATCGGCTATGAATGGGGTTCTGTCAGCAACAGCCCGGTCAAGCCGTCCGGCTTCACCGGCGGCGTGCAGGCCGGCTACAATTTCCAGAACGGCCCGTTTGTGTTCGGCGTCGAGGGTGACATCCAGGCCGCAGGTGCCGACGACACCTTCGCGCCGTGGAAGTTCTCCAATCCGTGGTTCGGCACCCTGCGTGGCCGCGCCGGCTACGCCTTCAGCAACGTGCTGTTCTACGCCACCGCCGGTCTCGCCTTCGGCGAGCTGCGTGCGCAGACCTTCGGCTGGACCGAGTCGCACACGACCGCCGGCTGGACCATCGGTGCCGGTGCGGAAGTCGGCTTCGCGCCGAACTGGAGCGCCAAGCTCGAATATCTCTACATCGATCTGTCGACGAGTCAGTTCGCGATTACGGGCGTGTCAAACGGCTATAGCGCCAGCGTTGTGCGCGCAGGCGTGAACTATCACTTCTGATAGCTGAAGAAGAAAATACCGGACCACAGCCTCCCGGCCGCTCGCGGCCGGGATTTTTTTGCGCCAGATACTTTTGCACCAAGTACTTTTGCGACAGGTGCTTTCGCGTCAGGCGTTTCGCCGGGCTAGCCCGCTAGGACAGGATCACAAGGTTGACCGCCTTGGGTCCCTTTCCCTTCTTGTCCGGTTCGACTTCAAAAGTAATGCGCTGTCCTTCGGCAAGATCTTTCAGTCCCGCACGCTCTACAGCCGTAATATGAACGAAGACGTCGCGACCGCCGTCATCAGGCTTGATGAAACCGTAGCCGCGCTCGCCGTTGAAGAACTTAACTGTTCCCGTCATGGCCATCGGGAAACTCCCCCTCATTGCTCCTCCGTCGCGACGCAGACGCACGTCGCAACATGACCGGGCCTTACGAAGCCCGGGAGAGCTGGCCATCCTTCGTCGGGCCTCATCGGTCCGGCGGGATCTTTCTTAGGCCTTCACTCCGCCGCAACCATTCGCGGAAGCGGAACGTAAAGCCAGTCACGGAAACAGCATAATACGGTTCTTTGCAGATTGACTATGGCTACTGCATATTTTTCCCAAGAATGCCGGAGTGTTACGACTGTTTGGGTACCTCTAATCGGAATCTGGCAGCACCACCCTGGCCGAGCGGCATTTCCAGCTCCGGCAGGATGGTCTTGAGCTCGCCTTGCAGTGTGTAGGGCGGATTGACGATCAAGAGCCCGGTCGAGGTGAGAGGCCCGCCATCGGCTTGCGGTGCGGCGCTGAATTCAAGGCGCAGGCATTTGCCCGGCGGTTTTGCTGCGCCTGCGAGGCGCGCCACGGATTGCGCCAGCGTGTCAGTGGCACGCCGGCTCTTGGCGGGATACCAGATTACATAGATACCGGTCGGCCATTTCGTGAAGGCTGTCGCGAACGCTTCGCCCAGTCGCTCGAATTCGTCCTTTGCCTCGAACGGCGGATCGATCAGCACGAGTCCGCGCCGTTCCTTCGGCGGCACGAAGGCCGGCAGCGCCATCCAGCCGTCGAGATCGACCACGCGCGCCTGCTCGTCGCGGCGCAGCACGTCGATCAGTGCCTTGCGCGCCTTCGGCTCGAGTTCGCAGGCGACGAGGCGATCCTGCGGTCTGAGCAGGCCGCGCGCAATCAGCGGCGAGCCCGGATAAGCCTTAAGCTCGCCCTTCGGATTGAAGGCGCGAACGATGTCGAGATACGGCTTGATCAGTGCCACGGTGTCGTTCGACAGGCGCGCCTGCATCAGCCGCGCGATGCCGGTCAGCCACTCGCCGCCACGTCGCGCCTCGTCGCTTTCGAGATCGTAGAGCCCGGCACCGGCATGGGTGTCGATGACACGAAACGCGGCCGGCTTGTCCTGCAGGTAGGTGATGATGCGCGCCAGCACGATGTGCTTGATGACATCGGCGAAGTTGCCGGCATGGAAGGCGTGGCGATAGTTCATGGGAAGAGCACTACGCCACGTGATGGCTTGAGCAAAGAGGCACGATCACGTGTCCCGGACGCGGTGCAACGCGTGAGCGTTGCGGCGCAGAGCCGGGACCCAGGGACCAGGGATTCCCGTGCAGCATGGGCCCCGGCTCTGCAGCGCATCGTCAAAGAGACGCTGCGCTGCGTCCGGGGCACGAGCATTTGCTCTACCCACCCCTGATCGGCGGCATCGTCACGTGGTCGCGGCGGCAGGCGCGGCGGTCGATCTCCTCACAAGCGCGGAATTGCAGGTCCTTGCTGAGGCAGATGCGCACCTCGGACAGCCGCGTCCGGTTGCAGGTGACCGAGACGGCGGCACTGCTGAGGCCCGGATTGGCTTTGATGAAGGCCTCCTCGACATCGCCGGGCGCCACGGTCTTGGCCTGTGACAAATCGAGATATTCGGCGGGAATCTTGATCGCGGCGCGCGCTTTGCGGATCGTCTCGAAATAGCTGCGATCGGCGAGCCCCGAGCAGGTGCCGTGCTTGTCCCACTCGTTGAAGATCAGGCCCGGTGCCGGCATCAGGTCGAGCATCGAGGAGACGATGCTGCGGTTCAGCCGCGGCGCCGGCCGCTGGCAATATTCCGGAAAGCCGTTCTCATATTGCGGCCACAGCCCGTGCACCACGAAGGCGTAGGGCCGGCCGCTGCACTGGATCTGCGAATTGCGGCCGCGCTCGGCGGCTTCCTCGCAGAACGAGGGCGACCATGACAGCGACAGTACATAGAAATCGAATTCGCCGGGCGCGTTCTGCCGCTTGTCCTGCGCCTTCGCGCCGCCGGCGAGGGTTGCCAAGGCGGCAGCGAGGGTCAGCGAGATCATCAGACGGGAGAACGAATGCAATCTGGAATGAAACATGGCAACGCCCCTCAACTAGACTGTGCAAACGAGCCTAGCAGGCAACAAGAACATTTCAAGAACAAAATTGTCGCTGGTGCCGTCCGGCCGCTTGATCGGGCCGAATCAGGCGCAGGGCTTTACGGCTTGGCGGCGCGGCAGGCCGGGTTGTAGGCCCAGTTGCGGTCGAGCCCGACCACGCACCATTCGACACCGTTGCCGTAGCCGGCAAAGCCGCCATCCTCGATGATCGAGAAGTGCACCTTGCGCACCTTGCCGTCGGTGAGCATGGCCTCGCCGGTGCAATAGCGGCGCGGAATGTTGTCGGACTGCCAGGGCCGGAAGGCGACCTCGTGAACGGCCGAGAAGCCCGTGATCTTCAACGGGGAATTCCAGAAGGAGCTTTCCTTCTCCCAGAACTGGGTGGCGATCGTCGGCAGCGCCTTGTCGCAGTCGGCGACGGCGCCGTCATAGCGCGGCCCGCTCAGCCAGAAGTTCAGCTCCAGCGGGTTGGCGGCCTTGGCCTCGCCGAGCGAGAGCGCCCCGAACATGAGGCCGAGCAGGGCGGCGAAACGGAGCGATTTCAGGGTGAGGGCGCGCATGGGCAATCCGGACAGCTGGGTCTTGCGAAGCCCGGACGGTGCCGCGAAGGCCAGGGGAGGTCAAGTGCAGCGCGGCAACACTTGGCCAGGAGTTGATCATAACGCCGCAGCCGCCGCCCTTCGGTTCTTTTCACTTCCGTCCCGGCACCGTAAACTGGCGCCGACCAATTGGAGTGACGGGAATGCGAATCATTGCGGCCGCGGGCCTTCTTGCCCTGGGTATGATGGCGAGCCAGCCGGCGCGCGCCGATCTGCTTCCGGTGCCTCCGTTCAAGGGCAACGACACCGGCGGCATCATCGCCTATTCGATGGCGACCCAGGTCGATGCGCGGCAGGTCGCGGTCGATCACTGTGCGCGCTACGGCAAGGTCGTCAAATTCCTGGGCGTGCAGGCCTATGAGGGCGGATACATCTCGTTCTCCTGCCGCTGGGTGCCCTATGGCGCCGCCGAACGGCCGATCCGCACGCTGTACTGAGGCGCCGTCGCGGCGCCGTACTTTCTCAGCCGGGAGCCTACTCACATGACGCGCAAACTCGCTTTGCTCGGCTCGGCCGTTTGCTTTGCCTTGTCGGCAGGCAGCGCCTGCGCCGACGATCTGCCGGTGCGCAAGGCTGGCCTCTGGCAACTGAAGCTGGTCACGACCGGCTCGCCCGTGCCCGAGATGACCATGCAGCACTGCACCGACGAGACCGTCGACAAGGAGATGAGCAACAACGTCTCCCCGATGGCCAAGCAGATCTGCGCCAAGCAGGAGATCAAGAAGACCGCGACCGGCTATGTCAGCGATTCCGAATGCAGCGTCGCCGGCGTCAGCACGACGTCGCATGCCGAGATCACCGGCGATTTCAACTCGGCCTATACGGTGAAGTCCACCTCGCACGCGCAAGGCGGCGTCGCCGGCGCCGCGGGGCGCGATAGCACCATGACGGTGCAAGCCAAATGGCTTGGCGCCTGCAAGGCGGATCAGAAGCCGGGCGACATCGTGATGCCCGGCGGCTTCAAGATGAACGTGCGCGACATGGACAAGCTGAAGGCGCTGCTGCCGAAGTAAGGTGAGGTTCGTAGCGCGGATGGAGCGAAGCGAAATCCGGGGCCTTTTCTCAGTCGCACAGAAAGAATCCCGGATTGCGCTTCGCTCCATCCGGGCTACAGCCGCCTTCTCTGCTACACCGGTATCCTCACGCTCGCTCTCAATCCACCCATCGGGCTGTCGCCGAGCGTGATGTCGCCGCCATGCGAGCGCGCGATGTCGCGCGCGATCGCGAGGCCAAGGCCGGTGCCGCCCTCGTCCTGGTTGCGCGCGTTGTCGAGCCGCAGGAACGGCTTGAACACCTCTTCGCGCAGATGGGCGGGAATGCCGGGGCCGTCGTCGTCGACCGTGACGGTCAAATAACGGTGATCGCGCTGGCCGGTGATGGCGATCGCCTTGCCGTAGCGCGCGGCGTTGGTGACGAGGTTGGCGAGGCAGCGCTTGAACGAGGCCGGCTTCACCGTCACCACGGGTAGGCCGTTGAAGGCGACGGTCGCGGTGTGGCCGTGACGCTCGGCGTCGCTGCGCAGCTCCTCGAGCGCCTGCGCCATGTCGGTCGGCTGCGACTGCTCGCCGGAATCGCCGCGGGCGAAGGCGAGGTAATCCTCCAGCATCATCGACATCTCGTCGACGTCCTTGCGCATGCCTTCCATCTCGGGGCTGTCGCCGATCAGCGCCAGCTCGAGCTTGAAGCGGGTCAGGATGGTGCGCAGATCGTGGCTGACGCCGGCGAGCATCGCGGTGCGCTGCTCCATCGTGCGTTCGATGCGCGATTTCATCTCCAGGAAGGCGACCGCCGCGCGCCGTACCTCGCGCGCGCCGCGCGGCCTGAAGTTCGGCGCCTCGCGGCCCTTGCCGAAACTCTCGGCTGCGTCCGCAAGGCGAAGGATCGGCTTGATCTGGTTGCGCAGGAACAGCACCGCGACGATCAGCAGGATCGAGGACGTGCCGACCATCCAGAACAGGAAGATCTCCGAATTCGAAGCGTAAGCGGCGCTGCGCTGCGCGAACACGCGCATCACGGCATCGTCGAGCTGGATGCGGATCTCGACCAGGTTGGAGCGGCCGACGGTGTCGATCCAGAACGAGCGCCCGATCTGGCGCCCGAGCTGCACCGACAGCGTCTGGTCGAGCAGCGAGAAGAACGGCTTCGGTCCCGGCGGCGGCATGTCGCCGGCAGGTAGGAAGTCGACGACGAGGCCGAGGCGCTGCTGGGCGATGCGCTTGATCTGGTCGCGATCCTTGTCCTGCGGATAGCCCTTGTAGACGTCGATCAGTGCGGCGATGTCCTGCACCACCGCGGCCGACAGGCGGCGCGTCACGGTGTTCCAGTGCCGCTCCATGAACACGAAGGCGACGACCGACTGCAGGATCACCATCGGCACGATCATGATGAGGAGCGCGCGGGCATAGAGGCCGGTCGGCATCCAGCCCTTGAACGCGTTGCCCATCCAGCCGTTCGCGGCGGAGACGCGGCCCGCTGCGCTCTTGAGCAGCGTCAGGCCGGTGTCGATCGTGCTCATCGGTCGCGGTTCACTGATCTATGGCGAGGCCACTAGGCGATAGCCGATGCCGCGCACCGCCTGCAGGAACAGCGGATTGGCGGGATCGGTCTCGATCTTGCGCCTGAGACGGTTGATCTGCACGTCGACGGCGCGTTCGTTGACGCTGCCATTGCCGGTCAGCGCGCTGCGCGGCACGGTCTCGCCCGGCGTCTCCGAGAGAATGCGCAGCATCTCGCGCTCGCGGTCGGTGAGGTGGATGACCTCCTCGCCCTGGCGCAGTTCGCCGCGATCGAGATGGTAGACGTAGGGACCGAACGCGATCTTGTCGACCGCTGCGGCCTGCGGCGGCGGCGCGGCGCGCTTGAGAATGTTGTTGATGCGCAGCGCGAGCTCGCGCGGCTCGAACGGCTTTGCGACGTAATCGTCGGCGCCGATCTGCAGGCCTTCGATGCGTGCTTCGGCCTCGTGCCGCGCGGTCAGCATCACGATCGGCACCGAGGAGGAAGTGCGGATGAAGCGGGCGAGGTCGAAGCCGGTCTCGCCGGGCATCATGACGTCGAGGATCAGGAGATCGAAATGCAGGCCGAGCAGCTTCGAGCGCGCATCGCCGGCGCTTGCAGCTGTTGTCACGCGATAGCCCTCGGCGGCGAGGAAGCGCGAGAGCAGATCGCGGATGCGGCGGTCGTCGTCGACCAGCAGCAGATGCGGGGCGTCGTCGGCGGGCTGCACCGGCGGACGGGCGAGCGTGGCTGCGAGCGGCACGGTCACTCCTTGGCGTCGTGGTTGACGGAAGCGAAGATCGTCTCGAGCACCTTGTCCGGATCGTCGCGATCGATCATGGCGCGCAGGAAGCGCTTCACCGTCTCCGCGTCCTCGGGACTCATCTCGGCGAGCGCCTTGGTGATCCGCGTGGTCTGCAGGCCGGCGAGCTTCTGCACCAGCGTCTCGCCCTTCGGCGTCGCGTAGAGCAGGCGCTGGCGGCGATCATTGTCGCCGGTCTTCTGCACGATGTAGCCCTCGTCCAGGAGCTGCTTGAGCACCCGGCCGAGCGACTGTTTTGTAATGCGCAGGACGTCGAGCAGGTCGGCGACCTTCAGGCCGGGATAGCGATAGACGAAGTGCATGACCCGGTGATGAGCCCGGCCGAAGCCGAACGCCTCCAGCTCCTGGTCGGGATCGCCGACGAAATCGCGATAGGCGAAGAACAGCAGCTCGATGATATCCCAGCGCAAATTGCCTCCATCGCCTGCGGCCGGCCGCGGCTCGGCAGCGTCTTGAGAGGAAGTCGCGAAATTTATGTCAGGCATATTGACGTATCTTGGGTTCAATGTTACAAAACGATCGACCCGCACGAAATTTTAGATCGTTCCGCGTCGGGTGGCATCGTAGCAGGGCGGCCAGAGAGAGCCGGACAGGCGGCGACGGCCGAAGCAGATCTACCGTGCGATTGTCGAGCGGCATTTCGGCAAAACATACTGGACTTCCGCCTTCCGCAAAAGCATGTCCTCGGCGGACATGCTGGCCACGGAAACCGGCCGTAACATGGCTGGCGGCGGTCCGGCTAGAAACCCAATCAAGCCAGCCGGGCCCGGAAGCGGGCAGGCGGGCGCCAGAACAGCGCCGCTACCGGCAGCGGGAGGCAAGGACATGACTATGAAATTCGACATCCAGCCCGCAACAAATCCGACCCCCGAGAAGGACCGCGTCGCCAAGCTGGTGGACCCCGGCTTCGGGCGGGTCTTCACCGACCACATGGCGATCGTCCGCTACAACCAGGCCAAGGGCGGCTGGTACGAGGCGAAGATCGAGGCACGCGCCAACTTCCAGATGGATCCGGCCGGCGCCGTCCTGCACTACGCCCAGGAAATCTTCGAAGGCCTCAAGGCCTACAAGCGTGACGACGGCGGCGTGAACCTGTTCCGCCCCGACGCCAATGCGCGGCGCTTCAAGGACTCCGCTGACCGCATGGCGATGGCGCAGATCCCCGAGGACGTCTTCATCGAGGCGGTCGAGCAGGTCGTGCGGATCGACCGCGCTTGGATGCCGGGCGGCGAGGGTAGCCTCTATCTGCGTCCCTTCATGATCGCGAGCGAGACCTTCCTCGGCGTCAAGCCGTCGTCAGAATACATCTTCTCGGTGATCGCTTCGCCGGTCGGCTCCTACTTCAAGGGCGGCCCTGCGCCGGTCTCGATCTGGGTCTCCGAGAACTACACGCGCGCCGCGATCGGCGGCACCGGCGCCGTCAAGTGCGGTGGCAACTATGCCGCGAGCCTGCGCGCACAGGCCGAAGCGATCCAGCACGGCTGCGATCAGGTCGTCTTCCTCGATGCGGTCGAACGCAAGTACATCGAGGAGCTCGGCGGCATGAACGTGTTCTTCGTGTTCGACGATGGTTCGCTCTCGACGCCGCCGCTCGGCACCATCCTGCCCGGCATCACCCGCGATTCCATCATCGCGCTCGCCCGTGATGCCGGAAAGACGGTGCGCGAGGAGCCGTACTCGCTCGACCAGTGGCGCAAGGATGCGGCCTCGGGCAGGCTGAAGGAGGCCTTCGCCTGCGGCACCGCCGCCGTCATCTCGCCGATCGGCAAGGTGCGTTCGGTCAGCGGCGATTTCGAGATCTCGGGCGGCGCCGCCGGCCCCGTCGCCATGGGCTTGCGCAAGCAGCTCGTCGACATCCAGTACGGCCGCACCAACGATCCGCACAACTGGATCCGCAAGGTGTTTTGAGGTCTCGTGTCCCGGAGTGAGTGCCGGGATTGAGATCGCAACAGGGATCGGCAGCGCATCTTCTTGTGAAGGCGGTGCGCTCCGTTCTTGCCGGACCATATAACCTTTAGTTGTTGAAAACTTCGATGCAACTGTGTGAGAATGTCTGGGACATCAAGCTCCCAGACATTGCGCTCCATGCCCACCCCTCTTTCCCAGCAGATCAAATGGGCCGTATCCGCTGTCGTAACGGCAGCCGTTCTCTACGGTATTCTGACATTGCGTACGGGCCCCACGGTCGAAGTGGCGGACCGGGTCATCAGCGTCGCCGACACGGACGCCGAGATGAATGCCGCGATCGCACGCGCACGCGCTACGCTGCCTGTCTTCTGGGCCTCCTATGAGGCGCCAAAACGGATGGAGACGGACCACGCCCTCAAGGTGCGATTTCGGGCCGTCGGTAATGACGAGCACATCTGGATGAGCGACGTGAAGAAGCTTCCGAGTGGTGAATATGCCGCCCGTTTCGCGGACACGCCTCGGAATCTGCCGGGAAAGCGGTTCGGAGACCTCACCGAGTTCAGGGATGCGGACATCTCGGACTGGATGTTCATGCGGAACGGCAAGATCGTCGGCGGCGAAACCATCAAGCCGCTGCTCAAATCCATGCCGAAATCCGACGCCGACGCACTCCGCGCGCGGATGGAGCAGCCGTAAATCCTCCTTTCCTTCTCCACAAGGGGAGAGGGGAAAAGCGCAATGCTTGTGGACTTTTGCGCTGTGAACTCTCCGCCACAACAACGCGACAAAGCCAGGACACACCGAGCATTCCTGGAATCGCGATCATGGCAACCAAACTCTGCCAGCCCATGAAATGGGTCGTTCTCGCCGCCATCACCGGCATCTCCGTTTTCGGCATCCTGACCATCGGTCCGACGCACGAGGTCGCAGCGCAAGACCGCTCGCCGATCGTCGACGTCCGCACCACAGATCCCGAAATGAATGCCGCGATCGCGCGTGCGCGCGGCACGCTCCCGACCTTCTGGGCTTCTTACGAGGCACCAAAACCGTCCGAGACCGGCCATTCGCTGAAGGTGCGCTTCACGACCCGCAAGGGCGGCGAGCACATCTGGATCGGCGAGGTGAAGAAGCAGCCCGGCGGGACCTATTCGGGCCTGTTCGCCAACGAACCGCGCGACCTGCCGGGCAAGCATGCGGGCGACCAGGTCAAGTTCACCGAGGCCGACATCTCGGATTGGATGTTCATGCGCAACGGCAAGATCGTCGGCGGCGAAACCATCAAGCCGACGCTGAAATCGCTGCCCAAGGCGGATGCCGATGCCCTGAGGGCAAGGATGGAGCAGCCGTAATCTCTCGTCCCCGCTCCCCGCCTAGCCACACACTCCGTCATGCCCGGGCTTGTCCCGGGCATCCACGTCTTTGGCACCGCCATCGCGGCGCGTGGATGGCCGGGACATAGGCGAGCGGCAGCGACGCCGTCCTTCGGACGGCTATGCCCGGCCATGACGAGTTCTACGGATACTCTGGTTGCCGCCACCGGCCCCGGCTGGTAAACGCCCGCATGGCCGAAAAACCCAAAAAACCCCAGAAACTGAAGGCGCGCCTGCCGCGCGGGCTCGAGGATCGCGATCCCGCTGCGATCCGGGCGACGCGCGAGATGGTCGAGAAGATCCGCGCCGTCTACGAGCTCTATGGTTTCGAGCCGGTGGAGACGCCGGCGATGGAATATACCGACGCGCTCGGCAAGTTCCTGCCCGACCAGGACCGCCCGAACGAGGGCGTGTTCTCGTTCCAGGACGATGACGAACAGTGGATCAGCCTGCGCTACGACCTGACCGCGCCGCTCGCCCGCTATGTCGGCGAGCGCTACGGCACCGATGGCCTGGTCCTGCCCTATCGCAGCTATCGCGTCGGTTACGTCTTCCGCAACGAGAAGCCGGGCCCCGGCCGCTTCCGCCAGTTCATGCAGTTCGACGCCGACACGGTCGGCTCGGCGACGCCGGCGGCGGATGCCGAGATCTGCATGATGGCCGCGGACACCATGGAAGCGCTCGGCATCGCGCGCGGCTCCTATGTCGTGAAGGTCAACAACCGCAAGGTGCTCGACGGCGTTCTCGAAGCCATCGGGCTCGGCGGCGATGAGAACGCCGCGCGCAGACTGACGGTGCTGCGCGCGATCGACAAGCTCGACAAGTTCTCCGCCGACGAAGTGCGCAAGCTGCTCGGCCCCGGACGCTGGGACGGCGGCGAGGAAGGCAAGGGCGACTTCACCAAGGGCGCCAATCTGAGCGAGGCCGAAGCCGACGTCGTTCTCGCCATCACCAAACCGCGCGAGGATTGGAAAGAGGCGATTGCTGCGGCGGAAACCTACCTCGCCAAGAGCCAGGTCGGTCAGGCCGGCGTGAGCGAGCTGGAAGAGATTGCAAAACTGGTCACGGCGTCGGGTTACGGCGCGGACCGCATCAAGATCGATCCGTCCGTCGTGCGCGGCCTCGAATATTACACCGGCCCGGTCTACGAGGTCGAACTGCTGCTCGAGACCAAGGACGAGAAGGGGCGCCCGGTGCGGTTCGGCTCGGTGGGCGGCGGCGGGCGCTACGACGGCCTGGTCTCGCGCTTCCGCGGCGAGCCGGTGCCGGCGACCGGTTTCTCGATCGGCGTCTCGCGCCTCCAGGCCGCGCTGACCTTGCTCGGCAAGCTCGATACCCGGCCCGAATTCGGGCCCGTCGTCGTCACCGTGTTCGACCGTGACCGCGTCGCGGACTACCAGAAGATGGTGGCGTCCATGCGCAGCGCGGGAATCCGCGCCGAGCTCTATCTCGGCAATCCCAAGAACATGGGCAACCAGCTCAAATATGCCGACCGCCGCAACTCACCCTGCGTCATCATCCAGGGCTCGGATGAAAAGGCGCGCGGCGAGCTGCAGATCAAGGATCTGATCGAAGGCGCGAAGGCGGCCGCTGCGATCGCCTCCAACCAGGAATGGCGCGAGACCCGTCCGGCGCAGTTCTCGTGCAGTGAAGCCGATCTCGTGACGAAAGTCCGCGAGGTGCTGGCGCGCCATGACGTAAAGTGGGGATAGCCATTCCGGCAGGCCGTCATGCCCGGGCTTGTCCCGGGCATCCGCGTCCTGTTTGATGCGCTCCTTCATGAAGGACCGGGGTGTGCCCGGTCATCGCGACAGCAGCAGGGAATGGCCGGTATTCGGCCGCAAGGGAGAGAACAATGCCTGAGATCACCGTCAGCATGGCCGAAGGCCGCACCGACGAGCAGAAGGCCGGCATGATGCGCGACATCACGCAGGCACTGGTGAAGAATCTCGGCGTCGACGCCGATGCCGTCGTCATCCAGATCAACGAAGCCCCGCTCCGCCACAAGATGAAGGGCGGCAAGACGTTCGTTGAGCGCGCGGCGGCGGCGAAGAAGTAGGCCCTGCTGCAGAGTCGATCACCAGTGTCGTCCCCGCCTAGTGCGCAATTGCGCACGGGGGGCGGGGACCCATAACCACAGGGAGTGGTTGTGGGCACGCTGGCAACTCCTAGTCTTCGTCAAACTCGATCCAGTGGTTATGGGTCCCGGATCTGCGCTTCGCTTGTCCGGGACGACATCGAGCAAGCACCATGGACGCACGCGACTTCATCACGACAGGCATGAGCGCCGAGCGCACGCTGGTGGTCCCGGTGGAGCGCACGGTCGGGCATTTCGTGCCGGGCATGCCGATGGTCTATGCGACGCCGATGATGATCCTCGAGATGGAGATGACGTCGGGCGATGCGATCCGCTCGGCGCTGCAGCCGGGCTGGGTCACGGTCGGCACCGAGGTCGACATCCGCCATCTCGCAGCAAGCCTCGTCGGCGCGACGGTGCGCACCACCGCGAAAGTGGTCGCGGTCGAGCGCCGCGTCATCCGCTTCGAGGTCGAGGCGTTCGAGGGCACGCGCAAGCTCGGCGAAGGCCGCCACGCGCGCGGGCTGGTGAATGTCGCGATGTTCAACAAGCGGCTCGGGGCCTAGCCAAGGACTCAGGTGCCGTAGGGTGGGCAAAGGCGCAAAGCGCGGTGCCTACGGCACTTCTAGCGCGGTTTCGGCGACGCATAGAACGCTTCCTGCTCCTTCCGGATGCGTACGGCCGGCAGCGTCTCGTCGATCGCCACATCGGCCCAGGTGATGCAGGCGTCCTTTGCGACCGGCCTCGTCAGTCGCACATTGTGCGCAAGCCCGAGCGGCAGATAGCCCTTGGCCAGCGACGTGCTCGCCGGCGTCAGCTTGCCGAAGACGGTGTAGCCGCCTTCTCCGTCCAGCGTATCTCCCGCGCGCAAATCCTTCTTGGCCGTCGCGGCGACATCGGCGTTGAACGTGGTCGCGACGCCCGTCGCCTCCTTGCGCAGGGCGATCGAGGCGACGGAAATGCCGAGCTCCAGACCGATGAGATGCCACTTCTTGTAGGAGCTCATGTAGCGGCCGCTCGGATCGGTGACGACGCTGTATTCCTGGAAGCAGTTGCGGATGTACTCGCTGTCGCCTTCGAAACAGACCCAGACGCCCTTGCGGATGTCGTTGGGGATCGGTTTGCCCTCAGTCGTCAGGCAGGAGACGACTTCGACCAGGCCCTTGGATTCCAGCACGCCGCCCTCGGAACGGGGACGCATCAGCGTCGGGATGTCGTCGACCGATCCCGGCGGGAATGCGAGGCCTTGCGAGGGCGCCTCCAGCCCGGTTGCGTTCGCGATCGCGGTGGATTCGATCGCCGGCTTGGAGCCGTCGAGGAAGGCGTTGAACATTTTCGGATTCATGCCGCCGCGCGCGGCTTGCTCGGCGGTGAGACCCCAGTGGTCCCAGACCGTTTCGGGCGTCGATTCCCGATAGTGCGGCAGCCATTTGTGGCCGCGGCCCGCCGCCACGACCGGGAAACCGCAGGCCTTCGCCCAATCGACGAGATCGCAGGCGAGCGCCGGCTGATCGCCATAGGCGAGGCTGTAGATCACGCCGGCTTGCTGCGCTTTTTGCGCAAGGATCGGTCCGCAGAAGGCATCGGCCTCGACGGTCACGTTGACGACCGCCTTGCCCGCAGCAAAGGCGCCGAGGCAGTGTTCGACCGCCGCCACGGGATTGCCGGTGCACTCGGCGATCAGCTCGATGCCGTCGCACTTCACCAGCGCCTCCCAGTCGTCGGTCAGGAAGGTCGTGCCGGTCTTGAGCGCATTGTCCAGCGAGCTTGCTGCGAATTGCTCCGCCCGCCAGCCGACCCGGCTCAGGTTTTCGCGGGCACGCGACGGTGACAGGTCCGCAATTCCGACGAGATGGACGCCCGGTGTGCGCAGAACCTGATGCAGGTACATCGCACCGAATTTGCCCGCTCCGATCAGCCCGATCCTGATGGGGTGGCCGCTGGCTTGTCGTTCGAGAAGTTTCGCGTGGAGGTTCACGATCGCTCTCCCTGTCGGCAACAGCCGGGATCGCCTCGCATCCGGCCGCCCATCGCGGCCGAAGCGCGCTCCTGATCTGCCTACTTCGCCAATTCCTTCGACCGCTTCGTCGCCGCCGCGATCGCGCGGATCATCAGCTCGCGCAAACCAGGCTCGCCCATCAGCACGCCGAGCGCCGCAGCCGTCGTGCCGCCGGGCGAGGTGACGTTCTGGCGCAGCGTGGCCGAGGGAAGCTCCGACTGGTGCAGCAACTCGCCGGAGCCGGCGACGGTCTCGCGCGCGAGCTTCGTCGCGAGCGCCTCGGGCAGGCCCGCCTCGACGCCGGCCCGTGCAAGCTCCTCGGCGAGCAGGAACACATAGGCCGGGCCCGAGCCGGACACGGCGGTCACCGCGTCCATCAGGCTTTCATCCTCGACCCATTCCACCGAGCCGGTGGCGCGCAGCAGCGCGTCGGCTACCGCGCGCTGACCCGCGCTGACGTTGTTCGCCGCGACGGCCACGGTGATGCCGCGGCCGATGGCGGCCGGCGTATTCGGCATCGCGCGCACCACGGCGCCGCCGCAGACCTCTTCGAGCGATGCGATGGTGGTGCCCGCCATGATCGAGACCACCGAGGTCTTCTCCGAGACGAACGATTTCAGCTTCGCGCCGGCCTCGCGGAACATCTGCGGCTTCACCGCGACGACCATCGTCTCGACCCGGCCTGCGGCCGTCACATCGGGATTGAGCGCGACGCCCTTGGTGGCCAGCGCGGTGATCTCCGGCGAGATGAACGGGTCCACCACCGCGACGCGGCGCGGGTCGAGCCCGCCCGCAAGCCATCCGGTCAGCATCGCGCCGCCCATCTTGCCGGCGCCGGCGAGCAGGATGGTGCCGGTGATGTTTTGAAGGGTGCTGTTTGCCACTGTGGTCACCACAAGCTCGTTGTCGTCCCGGCCTAGCGCGCAATTGCGCGCCGGGGGGCCGGGACCCATAATCACAAGCGTTTCTAGTGGATGAAGGTGGTCGCAACAAGCCGCGTACCACAAGATGGATCACGCGGTATAGGTCCCGGCCCCCCGCGCGCAATTGCGCGCTAGGCCGGGACGACGATGAGAGAGCGGGGCCCGCTCACCGCCTCGGGAGGGCGAGCCTTACGCCTCACCCACCGTGTCGAACATCGCGGCGTCCATGGCCTGCGCGGTGGTCTTGCCGGCCCACACCACGAACTGGAACGCCGGGAAGTAACGTTCGCAGGCGTGGATCGCGCCGGCGAGCATGGCTTCGCATTGCGCGGTCGAGGCGGTGAGGCCGCCCGGCAGCACCAGCGCCTGGCGGTGCATCACCATGCCGGTGTTGGTCCACAGATCGAAATGGCCGACCCACAGCTGCTCGTTGACGGCGGCGACGAGCCGCTGCACCTCGCCACGCCGCGCGAGCGGAATCTTCATGTCGAACGCGCAAGCCAGATGCAGCGCTTCGATCTCGCCCATCCAGGTGAAGGAGATCTGGTAGTCGGTCCACTGTCCCTTGGAGACAATGGTCAGCTCGTCTTCGCCGGAGCGTTCGAACGGCCAGTTGTTGCTGGCAGCGATGTCCTCGACCACCGCGAGCGGATGGCTTTTGGAATCGATAGTGCCTTCGAGCAGGGACATGCCGTCTCGACCTCTTGCCTTCTTGTTGTCTTTGATACGCACGCGGTCGGCCCGGCACGCTCCCTCAATGTCGCTGTTGCGATCGCTCGGATCAGCGCGGGCCTGTCGCGGATCAAGTGATGTGATTTGCGGAATCTGCGCAACGGGGTCGCGAGTCCGTCCACAAGCCAGGACTCGTTCGTCCACAGCTCATCTCCGCCACAATTATTAACGCAGCAGGGTCGCGATCCGGATGGAGGAGAACAAACCGGAATCGGATTCGAGCCGGCCGGCCAATCGTTAATTCCGCCCCGCGAGGCCGCTCCCGCCGCGCCGGCATGGGACCATGCGGATTCCCCATGCGGAACACGCTTGCTGCGGCCGCCGCGCGGCGTCATATTTCGCCTCAGGCCGTTCATTCCGGACGGCCGATGTTCTCAGGGCGGGGTGAAAGTCCCCACCGGCGGTAAGGGCCGAAAGGCCTAAGCCCGCGAGCGCCTTCCTCGACGGGGTTTCCTGCAAAGGATTGTCCCGAAGGGAAGGGTCAGCAGATTCGGTGCAACTCCGAAGCCGACGGTTAAAGTCCGGATGAAAGAGAACGGTCGGTGGCAGACGCATCGTCAGGATGCGGCTGTTTGTCGTTCCGTGTGCCCTGATTCTGGTCCTCGAGAGGAAAGCCATGAATCAGATGTTGCAAGATCCCCAAACCGAAGCTTCTGAAGTCGCTCAACCGCCGGTTCCACAAGACCCGGTGCGGGAGCATCCGCGCTTTGCCAAGCCGCAGCGGGTGGCCTTCGTGCAGGCCTGCTGGCACCGCGACGTGGTCGAGGAAGCCCGCATCGCCTTCATGAAGGAGGCCGAGGCGCGTCACCTCACCCATGTCGACGTGTTCGAGGTGCCGGGCTCGTTCGAGATCCCGCTGCACGCCCAGCTCCTCGCCAAGACGCGGCGCTACACCGCGATCGTCGCGGCCGGCCTCGTCGTTGACGGCGGCATCTATCGCCACGAGTTCGTCGCCGACACCGTGATCAAGGCGCTGATGGACGTGCAGCTGCGCACCGAGGTGCCGGTGTTCTCGGCCGTGCTGACGCCGCAGCAATTCCACGAGACCGAGGTGCACTACGATTTCTTCCGCAGGCACTTTGCCATCAAGGGCGTCGAGGTTGCGGCTGCCTGCGCGGAGACGTTGCACGGCCTGGAGCGCCTGCGCGGCCAGGTCGCGGCGGGGATCGTGGGGTAGGCACCCTGCCGTAGGTGGGCAAAGCGTCAGCGTGCCCACCACCTGCTTACAAAAAGAAAAGGTGGGCACGGCGCTTCGCGCCTGCCCACCCAACGAGACCTCTAGGAATCGGAGAAGCTAGTCGAACAGGCTCGACACCGACTCTTCCGCGGCGGTGCGCGCGATCGCGTCCGAGATCAGGCTGGCGATCGGCAGCGTGCGGATGTTCGGCGCCTTGGTCACCGCTTCGGTCGGCAGGATCGAGTCGGTGATCACCAGCTCCTTCAGCCGGGAGCCCGCGATGCGGGCGGCCGCGCCGCCGGAGAGCACGCCGTGGGTGATGTAGGCGTAGACGTCCTTGGCACCCTTGGCGATCAGCGCGTCGGCCGCGTTCACCAGCGTGCCGCCGGAGTCCACGATGTCGTCGACCAGGATACAGCTGTAGCCGGAGACGTCGCCGATCACGTTCATGACTTCGGACTCACCCGGACGCTCGCGGCGCTTGTCCACGATCGCGAGCGGGGTGTTGATGCGCTTGGCGAGGCCGCGGGCACGGGCCACGCCGCCGACGTCGGGCGAAACCACCATCACCTTGCTGAGGTCGAAACGTTCGCGGATGTCGCGCACCATCAGCGGGGCTGCGAACAGATTGTCGGTCGGGATGTCGAAGAAGCCCTGGATCTGGCCGGCATGCAGGTCGAGCGTCATGACGCGGTCGACGCCGGCATGGCTGATCAGGTTGGCGACCAGCTTGGCCGAGATCGGCGTGCGCGAACCGGAGCGGCGGTCCTGCCTGGCATAGCCGAAATAGGGGATCACCGCGGTGATGCGGCGCGCCGAGGAGCGGCGCAGCGCGTCGGTGATGATCAGCAGCTCCATCAGATTGTCGTTCGCCGGGAACGAGGTCGACTGGATGATGAAGGCATCCGAGCCGCGGATGTTTTCCTGGACCTCGACGAAGATCTCCATGTCGGCGAAGCGCCGGACCACCGCTTTGGTCAGCGGCATGTCGAGGCCCTGGGCGATGGCCTGGGCGAGAGCCGGATTGGAGTTGCCGGCGACAAGCTTGATGGAGCCGTTCTTGGCCGACATGGACGCTTCCTCCCGCGCTTTGCTGGATACGACGTTCAACATCACAGAATACCCACTGGCAGCACGGTTACGACGGGCGAGGAAATATCAGGCCGAGGCCTGCAATGGCAACCCGGGATGCTACGTTTTCCCTTTGAAAATCCTGAGTCGGGCCAACGGCTTGGCTGCAAACTGGGCCCGTGGTTTAGCGGGGGTTATTGCTCGGCATAGCCCAGCGCCGAGGCCGGCATCTCGCGCGCGGGCGCGGCCGGAATGGCGCTCGCCACGGCAGGTCCCCGCAGGCCGGGAGCCGTGTTCGGGGCATCCGGCGTGCCGTTGATCATGTTGGAAAGTCCGCTGAATCCGGCCTGGGCGATCTTCCGCAGCACGAGATCGTCGGCCGCTTGCCAGGGATCGCGGCCGCCCTTGGCCGAGCTGGGTTCCTCGCCGGACAGGCGCAGCGCCCGCTGCTGGTTGGCGTCGTAGACGTCCCAGACCCAGGCGATCACGGTCTTGCCGCGCACCACCTGGGCGGAAAGGTAGCTGCGCACGCGATAGGCGGCCGTCCCCTCGCGGGAGACCACGGACAGGCTGCGCAGCTTGGATTCGCTGTCGAGCACGCCCACCATGCGGTCGAACACCTGCGGCGGCGGTCCGTCGATGGACTCGAACGCCACGGTCGCTCCCGAGCCGGTGCTCGGCGCCATCGCATAGGAGTTGGCGGCAGTGCCGCCGCCTCCGGCGCAGCCGCCCAGCGAGGCCGCAGCCGCCAGCAGCATGACTGCCAGCACGCGCGAACCCGCACGGCCCAGGATGAATGACGCGTCCCTCATTATGGAGGGCAGCGATATCGTTAAAACGCATTAACGTCTAGGGCGGCGGCGACACAACGCACCGTCGTCGCGACTATGCACCCGTCATTCCGGGGCGATGCGCAAGCATCGAACCCGGAATCTCGAGCTTCGGGGTTCTCGCTTCGCGAGCCCCGGAATGACGATCGCTCATGTTGCCGCTGTGTTCACGCTTCGAGCGCGATTGCGTGAACGTGGCGGCCGTAATCCGGCTCCTTGCGATGCACCGAGCGGCGGTAGCTGAAGAACCGCTCGTCGGCGTAGGTGTCGAGGCCGAGATCGTCGATCATCAGGATGCCGGCGGCTTCCAGCCGCGTCCGGATGAAGCCGGCGAGATCGAACATCGCGTGTCCCTCGCGCACCGACGGCATGAAGAACACGGCGTTGTCCGCGTCCGCCTCGATGAAGCGCGCCACGAACTCGTTGCCGACCTCGTAGCTGTCCTGGCGGATCAGGGGGCCGATCGCGGCGATGATGCCGCTGCGCGTGGCGCCGAGCTTTTCCATCGCGGAGATCGTCGCTTCGAGCACGCCCGTGAGCGCGCCCTTCCAGCCGGCATGCGCGCCACCGATCACGCGCGCATTGGGATCGACGAACAGCACCGGTCCGCAATCGGCGGTGGAGACGCCGAGCGCGATGCCGGGCGTCTTCGTCACCAGCGCGTCGCCCTTCGGCCGCGGTCCGCTCGGCCACGGCGTTTCGGCGACGAGCACGTCGGGCGAATGGATCTGGTGCAGGCTGACGAAACGTTCCGGCGTGACGCCGACATGCTCGGCCATGCGGCGTCGGTTCTCCGCGACCAGGGCCTGGTCGTCGTTGGAGCCGAGCCCGCCGTTTAGCGCGGCATAGATGCCGCCGGAGACGCCGCCTTCACGCGTGAAGAAGGCATGGCGCAGGCCGGGCACCGCCGATAGCAGCGACGAAGTGAGCGTCATCCATTCCCTCCGGCACGTTCCAAATCGCTGAGGCCGGCAATGCCTGTCAGCCGCGGCTCGGAGATGCCGAGCACCTTGAACATCGAGCCCATGCCGCTGCGCCCCGTGTCCGTGAGGCGCTTGAGCGCGACCGAAATGTCGGTGGCGACCTCGGGCGTCGCCTTCTGGATCAGGGCGGCGGCGCGGGTGTCGATGCCGACGCGCTTGAGGAAGTCGCCCTGCGTCACCGGACCGTGCACGCGGGCGCCGACGTCTTCCGCCGCGCGCGCGAGCGCCTGGAAGTCGACATGGGCGGTGACGTCGGCCTGGCCCGGCGCCTTCAACGGATCGGTGAAGGTGTGACGCGCGATCGCCTGGAAGGTGTCGCCGGCATCGCTGCGCAGATGGCCGTAATCGATGATCAGCGCCGCGCCGTCCTGGTCGCGCACGCGCGTGGCGAGCTTCATGACCTCGCCGTCCGGCCGCCATTCGAACACGGCCCCGACGGGCGCGGCGCGCACCAAGGGCGGCAGCAGCACGTCGAAGCGCGGCGTCGGCTCGGCGGCCGCGCCGAACTGAAGCCTGCCGTTCGGGTCGATCTCGATCACGCGCTCGTGCCAGCCGTTCTCGTAGCGCACCATCTGGTGGATCGGCAGCACGTCGAAATATTCGTTGGCGAGGATGACGCTCGGTCCGTCCGGCACGTCGTCGATGCTGTCGTGCCAGGTGATGTTGCGCACGCTCGACAGCGTCGCAGCCTGCCGTTCGCGCAGCACCGGATTGACCTCGACCATGTGGATGTGCAGCGCCTGGTACAGCGGCGGCAGCACGCGGAGCGCGCGCAGCGCATCCGCCATCATGGTGCCGCGGCCGGGACCGAGCTCGATCAGCCGCAGGAATTGCGGCGAGCCCATCTGCTTCCACACCGAGGCGGTCCACAGTCCGAGCAGCTCGCCGAACATCTGGCTGACTTCCGGCGCGGTGGTGAAGTCGCCTTCACGCCCCAGGGGATCGCGCGAGACGTAATAGCCGTAGCGCGGATGCATCAGGCACAGTTCCATGTACCGCCAGACCGGCATGGGGCCTGACGATTTGATCAGCGCCTTGATCTCGTTGAGTAGCGGCTGTTCGGTCACGGTCCATCTTCTCGAAAGAAATTAACGAATGGCCTCTGCAGGCTTCGGCGCACCGCGCCTCACTGCCAATACAATAAGTATGAGGCCGACAATAAGCATCGGGATCGACAACAGCATACCCATGGTTAATCCGCCCCAGAGGTAGCCGAGCTGGACATCCGGCTCGCGGAAATGCTCGCCGACGATCCGGGTCAGGCCGTAGATCAGGATGAAGCTGCCGAGGATCAGCCCCGGCCGCTTCAGGGCGCCGCGGCGGATCATCACGGCGAGCACGATGAACAGCAACAGGCCCTCCATGCCCGCTTCATAGAGCTGGCTCGGGTGGCGCGGCACGTCGCCGCCGGTCGGAAAGATCATGGCCCAGGGCAGGCTGGGGTCGGCGGCGCGGCCCCACAATTCGCCGTTGATGAAGTTGGTGAGCCGCACCAGGAAAATCCCGATCGGGGCGACGCCGCAGGTGATGTCGCCGAGCGACAGGATCGAGATGCCGTGCTTGCGGGCGAACCACATCACCGCCACGACGCAGCCGAGGAAGCCGCCGTGGAACGACATGCCGCCTTCCCACAATCGGAAGATGGCGGCCGGATGCTCGATGAAGAAGGGCAGGTTGTAGAACAGCACGTAACCGGTGCGGCCGCCGACGATGATGCCGAGCGTCACCCACAGGATGAAATCGTCGATCTGCACCAGGCTGATCGGCGAGGAGCCGGACCACAGCCTGTCGTTCTTGATCAGCGCGCGCGCATAGAGCCAGCCGATCGTGATCCCGCAGATATAACCGAGTGCGTACCAGCGGATCGCGAACGGCCCGATCTCGAGCGCGATCGGGCTGAACGAGGGAAAGTCGATGAGCAGAAAGGGCATCGCGCCTTCTATGGTCTAGACGAGATTGCGGCGGTAGAGCGCCAGCAGCCGCTCCCAATGCCGCTCGGCGGCGTCGCGGTCGTAGACCGGGCGCTTGGGAAAGGCAAAGCCGTGATGCGTGCCGGGATAGATCTCGACCTCGGCTTTCGCTCCGCTCATGCCCTGCTTGACCTTCTCGATGATCTCGGCCGGCGCGTAGATGTCGGTCTCGGCGCAGGCGAAATAGAGCTCCGCTTTGGTCTTGCTCGCTGCGAGATGCGGGCTGTCGTCCTGATCGGTCGCAAGCTGGGTGCCGTAGACCGAGGCGGCGGCCTTGACGCGATCGGGGAAATGCGTGGCGGCGTTGACGGCGTAACGGCCGCTCATGCAATAGCCGACCGTGCCGACGATTTTGGTGTTCGCCGCCGCCTGGCCTTCCGCATAAGTGAGCAGCGCGCGCGTGTCGTCCATGATCATCGGAATGGTGAGCGAGCCCATCAGTGCGAACATGCGCTTGCGTTCCGGTGCGTTCGGATCGGCGGGCAGCGCGCCGAGCTCCATCACGCCGGAGCGGTAATACAGGTTCGGCAGCATCACGTAATAGCCCGATGTCGCGAGCCGGCGCGCCATGTCGCGCAGCTCTTCGCGGATCGCCGGCGCATCCATGTAGAACAGGACGACCGGGAACGGCCCGCCACGTTCGGGATGGCTGATGAAGGTTGCAGTGTGGCCGTCCTTGGTGAGGATCGCGATCTGCTGGTCGATCATCTCGTGCGCTTTCTGATTCTTGTTATGCAGGGACGTTGATTACGATTGCAAGGAAACCGGGGCATGACAAGGATACCGCCGCTTCGCCCTTGAACCCCAGGCTGCGGATTGCCATTGTCTTTTTGCGTGTTCGCGCAAAGTTTATCGGCAGGCTGCCAGGAGACCGACATGACCCAGACCAACAACCGGTTTTTCGACGAGATCGGCCGCCTGATGAACGACGCCGCCGGTGCCGCCCAGGGCGTCAAGCGCGAGTTCGACACCGTGATGCGCACCCAGGCCGAAAAATTCCTGCGCGACATGGACCTCGTCAAGCGCGAGGAGTTCGAGGCGGTGAAGGACATGGCCCGCCTCGCCCGTGAGGAGAACGAGGCCCTGAAGGCACGCATCGCGGCGCTGGAGGCCAAGCTCGGCGGCTGACGCCCTCTCGGCGTCATTCCGGGGCGCGACGAAGTCGCGATCCCGGAATCTCGAGGTTCCGGGTTCGATGCTTCGCATCGCCCCGGAACGACGAGTACGGGACGGCACCGGGCCCCCGCAAAAAATCCCCGCATTTCCTTGTCATTTCCGCATCTTCCGGGTAAAAGCCCGCCACGTCCGCGGCCCCCGCACCCCTGGAGGCTTGCTGTGGACGATGCCATGGGCCGCGCTGCGGCCCATTAACTTTTGCAAAAACAAGGACTTAACGACATGGCGACGACCGTCAAGGAATTGAAGGCGACCGCACGTCCGAAGAGCGGCAAGGGGGCCGCCCGGGCTGAGCGTCGCGCCGGGCGAGTTCCCGGAGTGATCTATGGTAACAACCAGCCCCCCGTCACGATCTCGATCGAAGATCGTGAACTGCGCCAGCGCATCCTCGCCGGCCGGTTCCTGACCACGCTGGTGGACATCGATCTCGAGGGCAAGAAGCACCGCGTGATTCCGCGCGACTACCACCTCGACCCGGTCAAGGACTTCCCGATCCATGTCGACTTCATGCGGCTCGGCGAAGGCGCCACCATCCGCATCAGCGTGCCCCTGCACGTCGTGAAGGCGGAAGGTTCGCCCGGCGTGAAGCGCGGCGGCACCGTCAACATCGTCGCCCACGCGATCGAGCTCGAGTGCGGTGTCGAGAGCATTCCGCAGTACATCGAGGCCGACGTCGGCTCGCTCGAAATCGGTCACTCCCTGCATCTGGCCGACATCAAGCTGCCGGCCGGCGTGAAGGCGCTGACCCGCGAGGACGCGACCCTCGTCACCATCGTGCCGCCGTCCGGCTACGCCGAAGAGCAGAAGGCTGCTGCTGCGGCTGCTGCTGGTGGCGCGGCTCCGGGCGCTGCGGCCGCTCCGGCGGCTGGCGCTGCGGCTCCGGCTGCTGCTGCTCCCGCGGCTGCTGCCAAGGCTCCCGCCGGCGGCGACAAGAAGAAGTAATCTCTCAAAGCTGGCGCGCGGTCTCTAGCCGCGCGCCGAGCGAGGGGCGCGCCGCGTCATGCGACTCTTTGTTGGGCTCGGCAATCCCGGCGCGAAATACGCACGTAACCGGCACAATATCGGCTTCATGGCCGTCGACGAAATCGCGCGGCGTCATGGTTTTGCACCATGGCGCCGTCGTTTTCAGGGCGAGACCTCGGAAGGCACGCTCGGCACTGAGCGCGTGATCCTGCTCAAGCCCACGACCTACATGAACGATTCCGGCCGCGCCGTGCAGGAAGCGGCGAGCTTCTTCAAGATCGCGCCGGGCGACGTCACCGTGTTTCACGACGAGCTCGAACTGCCGCCGGGCAAGGTCCGCGTGAAGATCGGCGGCGGCATTGCCGGCCATAACGGTCTGCGCTCGATCTCGGCGCATATCGGCAACGACTACCGCCGGGTGCGGCTCGGCATCGGTCATCCCGGCGTCAAGGAAATGGTGCACGGCCACGTGCTGTCGGACTTCGCCAAGGCCGACAACGACTGGGTGACGACGCTCTGCGACGCCGTCGCCGAGCACGCCGCACTGGTCGCCAAGGGTACGGACGCGACCTTCGCCAACAGGGTGCATCTGGCCATGCAGGCGAAGGGATTTTTGACCAAGGACGAGAACGGCAAGGAATAGGGTCGCTGTTCTCTCCGTCGTGCCCGGACAGAAGCGCGTCTTCGCGCTAGATGTTCCGGGCATCCACGATCTTCGTTCCGCGCGTTAAGGCGTGGATGGCCGGGTCGAGCCCGGCCATGACGAATACGGATAGAGGACGACCATGGGATTTAAATGCGGGATCGTCGGATTGCCCAATGTCGGCAAGTCGACCTTGTTCAACGCGCTGACCGAGACGGCCGCGGCGCAGGCCGCGAACTATCCGTTCTGCACCATCGAGCCGAATGTCGGCGAGGTCGCCGTGCCTGATCCCAGGCTCGACAAGCTCGCGGCGATCGCCAAGTCGGCGCAGATCATTCCGACCCGGCTGACCTTCGTCGACATCGCAGGCCTCGTGCGCGGCGCCTCCAAGGGTGAAGGTCTCGGCAACCAGTTCCTCGCCAACATCCGCGAGGTCGACGCCATCGCGCATGTCGTGCGCTGCTTCGAGGATTCCGACATCACCCATGTCGAGGGCAAGATCGCCCCGCTCGCCGACATCGAGACCATCGAGACCGAGCTGATGCTCGCCGATCTCGACAGCCTCGAGAAGCGCGTCGACAACCTCACCAAGAAGGCCAAGGGCAACGACAAGGACGCCAAGGAGCAGCTCGACCTCGTCAACCGCACCCTGGTGCTGCTGCGCGACGGCAAGCCCGCGCGCCTCGTCGAACGCAAGGCGGAGGAGGAGCGGGCATTCTCCATGCTCGGCCTGCTGTCGTCGAAGCCCGTGCTCTACGTCTGCAACGTCGAGGAAGGGTCTGCGGCCACCGGCAATTCCTTCTCAAAAGCGGTCGAGGAGCAGGCGGCGAAGGAGGGCGCGGTCGCCGTCGTCATCTCCGCCAAGATCGAATCCGAGATCGCGACGATCTCGCGCGAAGAGCGCGCCGACTTCCTGGAGACGCTGGGCCTGGAAGAAGCCGGCCTCGATCGCCTGATCCGCGCCGGTTACTCGCTGCTGCACCTCATCACCTATTTCACGGTGGGACCGAAGGAAGCGCGCGCCTGGACCATCCATCGCGGCACCAAGGGGCCTGGCGCGGCCGGCGTGATCCACACCGACTTCGAGAAGGGGTTCATCCGCGCCGAGACCATCGCGTATGAGGATTACGTCGCGCTGAACGGCGAAGCCGGCGCCCGCGATGCCGGCAAGCTGCGCCTCGAAGGCAAGGAATACGTCGTCGCCGACGGCGACGTGATGCACTTCCGGTTCAATACGTAAGGCACCAGCGACGGTGCCGTAGGGTGGGTTAGCGCAGCGTAACCCACCATGCTTGCGCATTGCCGAACGAAGTTGGTGGGTTACGCCTTCGGCTAACCCACCCTACGGCACCTACGCCTGCCTCACTTCATCCCGCCGCCCTGGTCCCTGATCGCGCCGAGGTGCTCGTTGATGCGGAAAACGATCAGGATCAGCTCGGCGACGATGCGCGAGAACACGATCCCGACCACGACGCTCGCGATCGACGACAGCAGCACCAGGAAGCCGCCGAACGGGCTGATCGCCATCGCGGCGAGGCCGGAGAAGATGCCGGAGAGGCCGAACAGGCAGATCAGCGCGATCACCAGCCAGTAGAAGGTCTTGATGATCGTCGGCGTGATGAAGCGGTCCCATTGAAACAGGTCGCTGAATGAAAACATTGCTCTCCCCAGGGCAAATTTGGGTCGCGTGGGTGGATCCTGGCCCTTGGCTGGTCCGACTCAAGACCACCGCCGCCACCGCGTGTGTAGCACGAGCCATGCGGGCCGGCGGGTTGAGATTGCCGCAAAGTGCGGCCACAATCTGTCATTCCCGCAAAGCATTCCCAAGATGACCCTGACCTTCGAAGACTTCCCGCCCGGCCGGTTCGGAACATTCGGCCCGCGCCATGTCACCCGCGACGAGATTTTGGCCTTTGCCGCCGAGTTCGATCCGCAGCCGATGCACCTTGACGAGGAC
This sequence comes from Bradyrhizobium sp. KB893862 SZCCT0404, assembly GCF_018130885.1. Classification (NCBI taxonomy): domain Bacteria; kingdom Pseudomonadati; phylum Pseudomonadota; class Alphaproteobacteria; order Hyphomicrobiales; family Nitrobacteraceae; genus Bradyrhizobium; species Bradyrhizobium sp. KB893862 SZCCT0404. The sequence continues at coordinate 28,945 of NZ_JAFCLT010000009.1, read as the reverse complement.
GCCGCCGCCAAGAGCATGCTGCGCGGCCTGTCCGGCTCGGGCTGGCATCTCTGCTCGCTGATGATGCGGATGATGGCCGACGGTTTCATTACCCGCGCGGCGTCGCTGGGGTCTCCCGGCGTCGACGAGGTGCGCTGGCTCTCGCCCTTGCGGCCCGGCGACGATCTCACGCTCGAGGTCGACGTGCTGGAGGCGCGCACCTCGAAGAGTCGGCCCGAGCTCGGCATCGTCAAGTTCAAGTGCACCGCGCGCAATGCCGCCGGGCAGGCGCTCGCCGAGATGACCTCGCCGATCCTGATCAAGCGGCGCGAGGGAGCGGCCTGATGCGGTTCTTCGACGACATCGCCATCGGCCAGCGCCGCGAGATCGGCGCCTACACGTTCACGGCCGAATCCATCAAGACATTTGCCGCGAAGTTCGATCCGCAGCGCTTTCACCTCGACGAGGAGGAGGGCAAGAACTCGCTGTTCGGCGGGCTCGCCGCCTCGGGCTGGCATGTCGGTTCGGCCTGCATGAGCCTGCTTGTCGCCGACGGCCAGCGTCTGGCGCGGGAGGCCGCGGCGCGCGGCGAGGAGGTCGCAATCTGGGGCCCGTCGCCGGGCTTTCGCGACCTGCGCTGGATCAAGCCGGTGCTGGCCGGCGACATCGTCTCCTACGTCAACGTCGTCATCGACAAGCGCACCTCCGCCTCGCGTCCCGGCTGGGGCATTTTGACGGCCCGCACCACCGGCACCAACCAGCGCGGCGAAGAGGTCTATTCCATCACCGCCTCGGCCTTCGTGCCGATGCGCGCGAAAGGTTAGATCTGTTCCAGGATGAACGGGCAAATGAGTGCGCGAGTGTTGCCCGCGCGCTATGGACGCTATTCGGGCCTGCTGCCATAAGCCTGCGCAACATGGTTACCCGCGAAGCAGTTGGGGGAACCATCGAGTTGCTAACCAATTATGAACCTGTCGCTGTCTATTTGAACGAATAGGCAGAGGTACAGGGGACGAGGACCATGGCTGACCGCGGCGCACTCAAGTTTGTCGGATTTATCTTCGCTACCGCGACGCTGGCCGTGATGCTGGTCGCCGGCATGGTGGTGAAGGGCTATGCCGACGGCGCCTACACCCTGGAAGCCTCGACCTTCGACGCGGCCCGGTAAGGGTTCGTTAATGTTTCGGGACCGCCTCGCGGTCCCGCCTCAGCGGCTATAGACGAACGCCAGCACCGCGATCGCAACCGCCAGCAATCCGACAAACCGCAGCATGATCGTGCCGAACTGGTTCGGCGCGGGCCGCATCGGTATGGGCTCCGTGGTGTCGGGCCGAATGCTTTCCATCTGGAATGTCCCCCGAACCCGGCCGTGGCGGCACGGGCGCTTGGCATTGGTCGCCGATAAGCGGCGGACGGTTCAAAGGCACACTCTCGTGTCCCGGACGCGCTGCAGCGCTCTTGCGCTGCTGCGCAGAGCCGGGACCCATTGTGAGGCGCACTCAACTGAGGCATGGGCCCCGGCTCTGCGGCGCAGCACTGCGTGCCGCACCGCGTCCGGGGCACGAGACCTGACCACGAATCAAAACCGCCGCGCTCCCTTCCGGGAACGCGGCGGTCCAGTGATGCCTGGTAGGTGCGATCAGCTGTTGCGCAGGCCGTCGGCAGCGCGCTTCCATTGCGCGACGTTGTCGGAGATCATGCGGGTCGACTTCATCGCCGCCTGGCTGAGCTGGGCGTAGCCGGAGATCTCGCGCTGGACGCGCTGGCCTTCGGCATGGAGCAGGTCACGCAGGCTCTCGAGCTCGGAGATCAGGTTCTCGATCTCGGCGAGCGAGGTGCCGGCGACGCGCTGGATCAGCGAGTTGACGTTGGTGACGGTGGCCTCCGCGCTCGGATCGAGCGGCGGCGCATCGGTGGTCGCCGCCGCGGGACGGCGCAGATAGGCGATGTCGTTGCGGACGAAGTCACGGATGCCAGCTTCGACTTCGGTCACCGCAGCGAGATTGCTGTCGACGGTCTCGGTTTCGGTGCCTTCGATCTTTTCCGGACGGATAGCGTTCATCGGTGTTCCCCTGTTCGCGTTTGAGCGCAGCGCGAGTGTCCCCCGCACGACGAATTCGGTCATCCTGACTAGGGCGTCGGATTTTGACCGCGGCATGGCCGAGATACGGCAAGGGCGGACGATTCGGGGGCTTTGCCGTGGCGTATGGTTAGGAGAGTGTAAACGCAGGTCGAGCGACGGAACCTTCTATCCCTCATCGTGAAGAGCGCCTGCGAGACGCGCTCCTTCGGAGAGCTCCGAGGGGATAGAGTCTGATCGCCGAGCTACCAGCTCTTCTTGAAGCCTGCCGTCACGCTCTTGTTGATCGCGCCTTGCGAGGTCTCGCCGACCGAGCCGGAGACGGTGACGTTGTCGAACAGCTTCTGCTCGGCGCCGAGCTTGCGCAGCCATTTGTCGTCGGTGGTCGACAGCGTCTGGCCTGCGGTGATGCTGGTGCCGGTGTCGGTGTTGGTGACCTTGGCGGTCTGGTCGGTCTCGTAATTGCGCGTGATGTGGCCGCCGATGCCGGGGACGGCGGTGGTGCCCTGCTGGTTGACGCTGTAGCCGTTCTGCAGCGTCAGCGAGGTGTCGCCCGTCAGCGGCACCGACTTGGTCAGCGAGGCCCCGAGCTTGCTCTGTTCAGAGCCGGGATCGACGCGGGCCTCGACCGCGGTCTTGTCCCAGATCACGCCGGCGCCCGGCGCGGTCGCGGTCGCCCAGGCGCTGCCGGAGGATTGCGGCAGGTTGCCGCCATTGGTGGCCTTCTGTGCCAAGAGCTCGGACATCGTCCGGGGCTCGCTCGCCACCGTCATGTCGGCGCCGATCCGCGTGTCCCAGAACTCGAACACGGACTGCTTCACCGTCACCGCGGACGAGCCGTTGGTGTTGGTGTTCGACGACCAGGCCATGCCGCTATTGGCGGCGGCCTGGGCGCGCTTCTTGGCGGCGATGATGTCGTTGAGCGTGCCGGCATCGATGGCGAGCTGGCTCCAGTCGAGCTTGTCGACGTCGATGTCCTTCATCACATCGGGATCGTTGACGTTGGGAGCCTCGGCCGTCTCGGCCTCCTCGTCGTCGGACACGACGGCGGCGGGCGGGGAGAAGGGCGGGATGATCTGCGCCGAGACCGTCAGAACCGATCCCAGAATGAACGTGGCCGCCAGCACCGGCAGCCTGGTCCAGCCAAAACCTGTCGAGAATTCCATCGTCCTGCCCGCAAACCCCGGCGCATGCTGTCCGACAATATATGTCGGCCCTCGGTGATGACCATGCGCCATTCGGTCACCACCATACATGCGGATCTATCGTTGCGAAATTGTGGCGGCTCGCCTCGGGATGCCCGCGTTGGGGACGCGAACCAACGGGCCGCGCGAAAGGCGCGCGCCCGATGACGGCTGGCCTGCGACGGCATCCGGCGGGGCTGGAGGCCAGGACGTCGCGGTCGCCTCGTCATCGGTCCCGATCAGCGGGACCCGTTGGCGTCCCCCTCAGCCGACGCTGGTCATCTTCGGCAGATGAATGGCGCGGCCGAGTGCCTGCTCGACCAGGTCGAACGTGTCGATCAGCACGCGCATGCTGATGAGCTTGCCTGCCCTGAACTGGGCAAACTGCGCGACCCGGAGCGAAATCGGCTTGTTGGAATCCAGCGCCGTCAGCGAATAGCGCAGCATCGAGGCGGCGGAATCCACGCCCAGCATGATGCTCTCGCGGTCGAAGCGGCGGACCTGGAAATTGTCGGCAAGCTGGCGGATGACGTCGAGCACCGCTTCCTTGCCCTGGCGCGCGCCGAGGAATGGAAACATGTCGATGGGGCCGTAGAGCGCCCACTCGACGTCCTCGTCGATCAGGGACTCGATATCCTCGAAATGCCGGTCGTTGATCGCGCGGTGCAATGCGCGCGAGAAACGCCAGAGGCTGTGCTCTGTCATTTGGGGCAGTCCTGAAGCTGGCTTGCAGAAAAAACGGAAAACGACCCCATGCACCGTAAAGGTGCCCCGGGGCGCTCAACTCATTTGTATACGAACAAGGTACGGGATTTCGGCCAAAACGCAATTCACGTTTTTGCAATGCACAATTGATGGCGATTTGTGAGATTTACAACAGGACCCCGTAATTTACCGGTCCCCGTGCACCGCGGGTTCCCGTTCCAGCGCAATGGCGCTGTCGCGCAGCGCCAGCAGGCCGAACAGCGCTGCGCCGCCGATCCCGCCGATGGCAGCGCCCGCGGGCATGAAAGTGAAGAACACCAGCATGCCGTTCTGGCCCTCGAAATTCGTGGTTTGTGCGATTTCGACGAAAGCGAGCCCGGCCCCGATGCCGAGCGCGGCCCCGCCCAGCGTTCCCAAAAACAGTCCCAAGACGGCAAGCAAAACGATTTTCATCGGCCAACCCCAGCCGGCGTACACAACGCCCCGGGATGGGTCTTGCCGGCGGGCAGGGAGGTTCAAACGGGGGCGCTCTTAACCTCTCCCCGCTTGCGGGGAGAGGTCGGATCGCCTCGGCGATGCGCAGCATCGTCCGGTGCGATCCGGGTGAGGGGGGACAGGTCTCACGAGGACCTCACGCGCGGAGAGAGGGAGCGAAGCTCGTCGCGGCCCCGTAAGAACGGGGAGAGGGAGAAGACTCAATCCACCCCCGTGATCAGCGGCCCGATCTCGCGCTCCAGCACCTGCTGCACCAGATCGTAGGAATCGATGATCTCGCGGATCTGAGCCACCAGCCCGCCGCGGAAGGTGTAGAACACCGCCATGTCGAACTGCACGATGCGGTCGTTGCTGCGCTTCCTGAAATAGGTGTGCATGTAGGTCGCGACCTCGTCGCCGTCGGCGAGGATGTGCGGGGCCTTGTAGCGAACTTCCGAATAGCGCGACCAGATCGTCTGCCACAGCTCGCGCAGCTCGCCCTTGCCGTGGCGCGGCACCATGTGCGGCAGCACGTCGATCGGTGCGTGCGTGAGAAAGTCGACGTCGTCGGTGCAGCACGCCAGCGCGGCCTCGATGTCGCCGCGCGCGAAGGCGTCGAGCAGATGCACGACGCGTTGCCTGTTCAACGATTCCACCGTCATGCCGAGCCGCCCTCATTGCCATGACCCGCGGACGCTAACGCGCAGCCCGCGCATGCTCCAATCCGTGAGAACACAGGGGTGATCCAGTCTATGACGCGCCGGCGCAATACCCGGTTCATGGGGTGCAATTGCGGGTTGCACCCGTGTTTCCTTGCAAGAAACCGAGCGGCCTTCGCGCCCTGCGATGACGCTGCGTGCCTACCGGCCGACGCGTCCTGCAATGCCGGGCGCGAGGGAACCCGGAGCCGTCAGCGCCCGTTGATGCCAGGACATCGCATCCGGAGACATCCATGAAATCCACGCTCCTCACCGCCGCAGCCGTGCTCCTCATGCTCGGCGCGGGTTCCGCCGCCAACGCCAAGGGCTGCATCAAGGGCGCCGTCGTCGGCGGCGTCGCCGGCCATTATGCCGGCCATCACGGCGTGCTGGGCGCCGCCGCCGGCTGCCTCTACGGCCGCCACCACGCCAAGGAACAGGAGAAGCAGCGGCAACAGCAGAGCCAGGTGAACGGGCAGGGGAAGCTGTAGGCGTTCATTCTCGCACGAGTCAGGCGCCCACCGCTCTCTCACTCCCTCCCCCCTTGCGGGGGAGGGGCGGGGAGAGGGGTAGCCACGAACTCAGACCTCTCCCGGAGCCACCCCTCTCCCTAACCCTCCCCCGCAAGGGGGGAGGGAACGCGGCGGAGCGGGCGGCATGTTCAACGCCACAAATCCGAAGCGTTTCTCACCCCTTGTTCGGTGTCGAAATGCGCGTGACCCATCTCACATCGCTCCTCCGGCCTCGCGGCTACCGTCATCCCCATGTCATCAGGGAGACGTGCCATGGCCACCATCGCCGCCACGAGAAAGTCCCGCCTGCACAACGCGCTCGAAGGCCTCGCGCTGACCGCGACGCTGCAGAGCTTCCCGACCTTCGCCGTCGCCGCCTTCCTGCTCAAGCTCTGCGGCAACCACGACCTCTCCGGCGACCCCGGCGTCGCCATCTTCGTCGCGATCGCCTCGCTGATGCATGCGATGCTGGCCGTGACCCTCGGCCCGAGCTTCCCTGCCGTTTTCAAGACCGTCTATGAGCCGAAATTCTTCGAGGCCCACCTGTCGCTGTCCGACAAGATCACAGCCTGGCGCACCCAGCCCGTCGCCTCGCTGCAGCTGGTGACGATCGTGCTGCTGCTGTCGGTGATGGCGGTGGTGACGGCGAGCGTGGGGTGAGGAAGCGGTCTTAGCACGTCACTCAGGTTCACCGCGAAGCAGCGAATCTGAAAATCCATCGTCCTCCGAGTCCGTGATCTCGGTGCCGCCAAGAACTATTCATTATGGAAAAAGCCTGGCGAAGTCTCGTTCAAAAATTCGTGCACGATCCGCAGGGCGTCGCTTGCATCGCTTCTGTGAAGCTTCACGCCGTATTTTCCCTTATCCAAGACCCGCTTCATCGCGCCCTTCTTGTTCAAACCAACATGAGAATGAAAGTAAGCAATTCGCATGAGGCGAAGTTCGTTCAAGCGCTTAGCAAGTTCATTAGATATATGTCCTCGCTCTAGTGAGGCCGTGACGATCTTGCCGAGGCCACCTTCGGCAATTGCCTCGTCTTTCGAATTAAACATGAAGCCGAAAGACAGCGACGACTCGATCAGTGCGTGGGCCGCGAATACAGTCGAAATGTAAAGCCCGAAGATATAGGCGTTAATCATCTCGTAGTAGGTGTCAGCGGTCATAACACCGGAGAACATCATACCGCGCGGTGGTCCGAATAATCGATAGATTTGCTTGGTCCTCGCGATTGCTCCTCTACGGTCGTGACCAAGCGAGCTGTTTGTCATTTGCTCAATGACGATATTCGATGGAACTTTGAAATATTTCTTTCGCTTCATCGAAAAGATCAATCCAGAATCCTGCTCGAACCTTTGGCTAACCTACCTCTTCTTCCACCCGCCCCGCCGTCCCGGCGCCCCGCCCGTCGATTTCGGCGCCGGCCCGAACTCCGGCCCCGACTGCCTTGAGTCCGTCGGCTGGATGATCCGGCTCGTGCTTCCGAACGGCTTTGACGGCAGCGTCTGCTTCTCGCGGTAGGGCAGCGATTCCGGGCCGTGCATCTCGTCGAGATGCGGCTTGTGGACCTTCGAGCCGCTGCCGCCGCCGCTGGCCTTCAGCGCGGAGCCGACGGTTTTCTTCTTCATGGCGCTGACCGGCAAATTCGCGGCGTCGCCGTACTTCTTCGTGCCGGCATAGGCGCCGGCCTTGCCGGCCACGGCGCGCTGCTTGACGGTGGGATCGTCCACCACGGCGAGCTCTGTCGCGCGCAGGCGCTTGACTTCGTCGCGCAGGCGCGCGGCTTCCTCGAAGTTCAAATCGGCTGCGGCCTCGCGCATCCGCGTTTCGAGATCGGCCAGCACGGCTTCGAAATTGTGGCCGATCGAGATGACGTCGTCGGTCATGTCGTGGCCGCCGACCTCGACCAGCACGTGGTCGCGCTCGTAGACCGAGTTGAGGATGTCGCCGATCTGCTTCTTCACGCTCTCCGGCGTGATGCCGTTGGCGGTGTTGTACTCGACCTGCTTTTCGCGGCGGCGGTTGGTTTCGGCGATGGCGCGCTCCATCGAGCCCGTCATCTGATCGGCGTAGAGGATCACCTTGCCGTCGACGTTGCGCGCGGCGCGGCCGATGGTCTGGATCAAGGACGTTTCACTGCGCAAAAAGCCTTCCTTGTCGGCGTCCAAAATCGCGACCAGCGCGCATTCGGGAATGTCGAGGCCTTCGCGCAACAGGTTGATGCCGACCAGCGCGTCGAAGGCACCGAGGCGGAGATCCCTGATGATCTCGATGCGCTCGATGGTGTCGATATCGCTGTGCATGTACCGGACACGGATGCCTTGCTCGTGCAGATATTCGGTGAGGTCCTCCGCCATGCGCTTTGTCAGCACCGTGATCAGCGAGCGATAGCCGGCCTGGGCCGTGGCGCGCACCTCGCCGACGAGATCGTCCACCTGGGTGCGGGCGGGGCGGATATCGACGGGCGGATCGATCAGGCCGGTCGGACGAATGACCTGCTCGACGAAGACGCCGCCGCTCTCGTTCAGCTCCCAGCCGCCGGGCGTGGCCGACACCGCGACCGTCTGCGGCCGCATCATGTCCCACTCCTCGAAGCGGAGTGGGCGGTTGTCCATGCACGACGGCAAACGGAAGCCATATTCGGCCAGCGTTGCCTTGCGCCGGAAGTCGCCGCGGAACATGCCGCCGATCTGCGGCACGGTGACGTGGCTCTCGTCGGCGAACACCAGCGCATTGTCGGGCACGTATTCGAACAGCGTCGGCGGCGGCTCGCCGGGCAGGCGCCCGGTGAGATAGCGCGAATAGTTCTCGATGCCGGCGCAGCTTCCCGTCGCCTCCATCATCTCGAGGTCGAAGGTGGTGCGCTGCTCCAGCCGCTGCGCCTCCAGCAGGCGTCCCTGGTTGTTGAGCTGGTCGAGCCGCATCTTCAATTCGGACTTGATCGACTTGATGGCCTGCACCAGCGTCGGGCGCGGCGTCACATAGTGCGAGTTGGCGTACATCTTGATGAATTCGAGCTCGTCCTGCTTGTGGCCGGTGAGCGGATCGAACTCCTCGATGGCCTCGATGGTGTCGCCGAACAGGTTCACGCGCCAGGCGCGGTCTTCATAGTGCGCCGGGAAGATGTCGATGACGTCGCCGCGCACGCGAAAAGTGCCGCGGGTAAAGTCGGCCTGGGTGCGCTTGTACTGGAGCGCGACGAGGTCGGCGATGAGCTGGCGCTGGTCGATGCGCTCGCCCTTCTTCAGCGCGAAGGTCATCGCGGTGTAGGTCTCGACCGAACCGATACCGTAGATGCAGGACACTGACGCCACGATGATGACGTCGTCGCGTTCGAGCAGCGCGCGCGTCGCCGAGTGGCGCATGCGGTCGATCTGCTCGTTGATGGACGAGTCCTTTTCTATGTAGGTGTCCGTGCGCGGGACATACGCTTCCGGCTGGTAGTAGTCGTAATAGCTGACGAAATACTCCACCGCGTTGTCGGGGAAGAAGCTCTTGAACTCGCCATAGAGCTGGGCGGCAAGCGTCTTGTTCGGCGCCAGGATGATGGCGGGCCGCTGCGTCGCCTCGATCACTTTGGCCATGGTGTAGGTCTTGCCGGAGCCGGTGACCCCTAGCAGCACCTGCGAGCGGTCGTTGCGCTCGATGCCTTCGACCAGCTCCTTGATCGCGGTCGGCTGGTCGCCCCTGGGCTCGTAGGCTGACTTGATCTCGAAACGCACGCCGCCTTCGGACTTTTCCGGCCGCGGCGGCCGGTGCGGGGTCCACACTTTCACGGAGCCGTCGTTCTTGCGGAACTCGGGCCGGCCCTCGCGGATCAGCGACTCCAGCGCCTCCGCGGTCGCCTTGACGCCGAGCGCCTCCATCTTGTTGCGCGGCGGACGCGCCAGCGCTTCGGCGTCGTCTTCCTCGGTCGGCAGGCCGAGCTGACGCGCCAGTTCCGGATCGAGCGTCGGGATCGTGGCGGCGGTGCCGTAATTGGCCTGCGGTGCCTCGTCAAAGCCTTCAGTCGATGCACGGGCTCCCGGCGGCTGCGGATTGGGCCGCAGCGGCATCGGTCGGGCAGAGTCCTGGGGAAACTCCTTCGGCGTCGAGGCCCGCGCGCGATGCGCGGCAGCCTCGCCCCCGGCGCGGCGGTCGCGCGAATTGTCCGGCGGCGGCTGCAGGCCTGTCCCCGAGCCAAGCCCGGCATCGCCGCGGTTGATCGCGGGATTGAGCAGTTCGGCCAGCGCCGGCCCGATCGGCTGCACGTCAGGGCGGTGCGCCTTGGAGTTCGGGGCCTTGGTTTTGGGGGATTTAGGGGGAGCAGGTTTCTTCGCCATGGGGCGAATATGGGACGAGTCCGCCCCTCAATAAAGGGCGAAAGCCCGTCCATGCTCGGACTGCTGACAGCAGGTTGGCAGCAGGGCGGAACGTCACGCCGCCGGCAGCGGCCCGTCGTCATCCGCGGCCGCCTGGCGCGGCTTCAGGATGTCGAGATGGACGCCGCCGCAATCGGTGCAGCGCATGGTCCAGTACTCGCATCCGGCGCGGCCGCCGATCACACGGAGCACCGTGAGATCGCCGTCGCAGTCCGGGCATTTCGACAGCACCGATCGTGCGAAGGATCGGGCCAGCGGCTGGGTCTCATCGATCTCGATATACGACATCAGCGGTTCCTCGTTTCGCGCCGCGCTGTGCTGGAAGATCTAGTCGTCGTCGCGATCGGTGCGCCGGCGGAAGCGGTCGATGTGGTGCTTGGCGTCGGCGATCGCGGCGTCGCGATCGGGCCAGGCGAAGCCGACTTCCATGGCCGGAAACAGCACGCCGTCGATGGCAACCGGGCTGAAATCGGAGCGCCGGATACGGGCGTGCCACAGTCCCTTGCCTGCCTCGAAGGATTCGATGTCAAAGCCGTCGTAGAGGGTCGTCATTGGTAGTCCCCAAAGTGTCTAGGTCGCGTGTCTTGTTGGGGGGTTAGGGGACCACGATTGCGGATTTGATGATGTGAAGCCGTTCACAAGGGGCGGGGTTTTTTGCTTTTGGGCGTGTCGAATTGAGTTCCGCAGAGCCGGTGCTCTCCCTCTCCCGCTTGCGGGGGAGGGCTGGGGTGGGGGTGTCTCCGCGGAGAGATTCCCCGAGAGGAGAGAGCCCCCACCCGGCGCTTCGCGCCGACCTCCCCCGCAAGCGGGAGAGGTGCACCGTCGTCCGGGTTTGCAAAGCTTCAATTGCAATTGGCAAGTTTGGATAGTCAGTTCCGTGTAGCGGTACGGCCCGCGCGCCGCACGGGGCGGGTCGCGGGTTCCGAGGCTGCCCGCATGATCCAGCGGCGGAACGCGGCGAAGTCGCGCTGCTCGGTCTGGAAGCTGCGATAGAGCAGGTACCAGCGCATGCCCTTGGGCACCGAGAGGTCGAACGGCGCAACCAGCCGGCCGGCAGCGAGATCGTCGTCGATATAGGGGCGGATCCCCATGCCGATGCCGAGCCCGTCGGCGGCGGCCTGCAGCGCCTGGCCGTAGAACTGGAATTCCGGGCCGCGCGCGTTGATGCGGGCAAGGCCGGCGGCCTTCAGCCAGATCGGCCAGTCCTCGGGTGAGTGCGCGACACGGATCAGGCTGGGTCCCCTGAGGTCGGCCGGCCGCTTCAGGCCGCTGGCGAGCCGGGGCACGCAGACCGGCGTGAGATCGCCGGCGAACAGCGGCTCGGCGACGAGGCCCGGCCAGTCGCCGGTGCCGAGCTTGATGCCGCAATTCCAGTCCTCGCCGAACGGCACCAGCGCCCCGCCGGTGGTGAAGCGCACCTCGATGTCGGGCTCCTCGTTGCGAAACTCCGACAGCCGCGGGATCAGCCAGCGCATCGCAAAGGTGTGGCCGACGCCGATGGTGAGCACGCGCACGCTGGAGGGCGCGGTCACCTGGGCGGTGAGGCTCGCCAGCGCGTCGAAGATCGGCGTCAGCCCGCTCTGATAGGCGCGGCCCGCCTGCGTCAACACCAGCTTGTTGGCCTTGCGCTCGAACAGCCCGACACCGAGCCGCTCCTCCAGCAGATGCACCATGCGGCTGACCGCGGCCGCCGACACGTTCAGCTCGAGCCCGGCCGCAGCAAAGCTGCCGGTCCGCGCCGCCGCCTCGAATGCCTTGATGCCGTTGAGAAACAGCAGCCGCCGCAATGCCCGACCCTCAGGAAAGCTGATGCCAGGGCAAGATAACTCAGTTTGCGAAGGGGGAGCAAGCGGGGCACAAGAATGAGAGTAATTCCAAGTTGATTTGTCGAAGCGGAGGCGGTGCCCTTCACCTCTCCCCGCCTGCGGGGAGAGGCCGGGATTTGCGTCAGCAAATTCCGGGCGAGGGGGAGTCTCCGCGAGTCCAACTGCCTCCGTCCCCGCGGAGGCTCCCCCTCCCCGCAAGCGGAGCGAGGGGGAATGAGCAGCCTTCGTCCCTTACGTCGCCTCGCCACCACAGGAGAATCCCCACGTGACGCCCATCATGATCGCTGCCCTTGGATTGCTGATGGTCGCCACCGCGTTCCTGTCGGGGCTGTTCGGCATGGCGGGCGGGTTGATTCTGATCGGCGTGCTGCTGGCCCTGATGCCGCTGCCGACCGCGATGGTGCTGCATGCGATCACGCAGATGGCCTCGAACGGCTGGCGCGCGCTGCTGTGGCGGTCGCATATCCGCTGGCGGCCGGTCGCGAACTACATGGCCGGCGCGGCCATCGCGCTCGCGGCCTGGTCGATCACCCGCTACGTGCCGGACAAGCCGACCGCGCTGCTGCTGCTCGGCGTCACACCGTTCATGGCACGGCTGCTGCCGTCGAACGTCAAGCCGGATCCTGACAGGCTCTGGCAGGGCACGGTCTATGGCACGATCTGCATGGGCCTGATGCTGATGACCGGCGTCTCCGGCCCGCTGCTCGACACCTTCTTCCTCGGCGGCGATTTCGGCCGGCGCGAGAAGGTGGCGACCAAAGCGATGTGCCAGCTCGTCAGCCATTTCACCAAGCTGATCTATTTCGGCGGCGTCATCGACCAGGCCGCAAGCCTCGATCCCGTGCTCGCCGGCGTCGCGATTGCAGCCTCGATGCTCGGCACCACGCTGGCACGGCGCATCCTCGAGGCCATGACCGACCAGCAATTCATCGCCTGGTCCAACAAGCTGATCACCACAATCGCCTGCTACTACATCGCCTATGGCGGATGGCTCATGGTTCGCACGCCGGTGCTGGCCGCCTTCGACAAGGGAGGTTTGCAATGAGCGAGACTGCCGATCCGCTGGTGCTGGACTTCGTCGAATGGGTCGCGCGCGAGCCGCGCGCCTATGCCGAGGTGATCGCGACCTGGAAGACCTCGTGCCCGCGCCTCACGATCTGGGAAGACGCCGCCGATCGCGGCTACGTCGCGCGCGAGACGCTGCCGGGCATGGGGCTCGTCATCGCGGTGACGGAAGGCGGCGAGAAATTGCTGCGCACCAACGGGCGGTGATGCGCGTCGCGTCCGGCCTGCTCTCGCCGGAGGGCTAGCGTGAAGGCGCCGCAAGCCGTGGCCGGATGATCTCGGCCATGCGCTCGGCCGACGTGCCCGGCGGAAAGAAGCCGAGATATTTCCCGTCGCGGTCCATGAGGTAGATGAAAGAGGTGTGGTCGACCGTGTAGTCGCCGCCGTCCTTGCCGATCGGGACTTTGGCAAAATAGACCTTGTAGGCCTCCGCCGCCGTCGCGATCGCCTCGAGGCTGCCGGTCAGCCCGAGCAGCCGCGGATGAAACAGCGGCACGTATTCAGCAAGATGCCCGGCCGTGTCGCGTTCGGGGTCGAGCGTGATGAAGATCGGCTGCACGGCGTCGGCGTCCGGCCCGAGCTGCTCGAGCGCCTGTCCGATCGCCATCAAATCGGTCGGGCAGACGTCGGGGCAATAGGTGAAGCCGAAATAGACCAGCATCAGCCGTCCGCGGAAGTCGCGGTCGCTGCGCACCTTGCCGGCCTGGTCGATCAGCTCGAATGGTCCGCCGACCGGCTCCCGATTCCACATCAGGATGTCCATGGTCTCGGCGGCCGAGCGCGCCTGCGCCGTGCCCGCGCAGGCGAACGCCAGCATTGCGTACAGCCAGGCGCGGGCGCGTCGCATCACAGGCCGAAGGTGAGGCGGCTACCCGTCGTCGTCACCACCACCTTGCCCTCCATCTGGGCATTGGCCTCCTGCGCGAAGTTGAGGCCGCTGCAATGCATGGGCACCACGACGTCAGGGTTGAGCGCCTTGATCTCGCTCACCACCTGCGTGAGGTAGTCCTTGGGCGCCGGGCCGAGGTGGAAGCCGCCGACGACGGCGTGCACCTTCTGGATGCCCGATACTTCCTGCGCCTGCTTCACCGAATTGACGATGCCGACATGGCCGCAGGACGAGATCACGACGAGGCCGAGATCGCGCACGTTGAAGCAGGTGGCGTGCTCGTGGATGTGCTCGTCCGGCACGATCTTGCCCTCCATCTCCGCGGGCAGATAATGGCCGGCATTGCAACCGAGCCCGTCCTTGATGCCGAACTCGACCAGCGTGTTCGGCAGAACGCGCTCGCTGCTGCGGCGGGCGATCTTGCCGGTGGTGAAGGCATGGTCCGCGATCACGGTCGGTGTTTCGCACAGCACGGTCGTCACCTTCTGCGCCGCGAGCTGCCGCCGGTCGAGCGTGCCGAAATCGGCGAACTGCCCCTGCGTCGGCGTCGGGCTGACGCGATGGCAGAAATTGTCTTCACCGCCCGCATAGAGCTTGAGGTCGGCGGGCAGCTTGTCCCGGAACTTGTCGAGGAAGCCGTTCAGGCCGCCGAAATGATCGTAATGGCCATGGCTGACGATCAGCGCGTTGAGCTTGGCCGGATCGACGCCGATCAGCGCCATGTTGTTGAGCAGCACTTCGGGCGTGTAGCCGTAGTCCAGCATCAGCGTGCGCTGGTTGCCGCCGCCTTCGGATTCCAACCAGAGCGACAGGCCCCATTCATTGTGCAGCGATTTGCGGTAATCGCCGCCGACGCGCGTGGCCGGCGCGATCGAGACGCCGTTGATCTGCTTGGGACGGAAGAACAGGTCGAAGCTCGAATCCACGAGCACGCGGATCGAGAGCTTGTCGACGGTCGGAACGGTGATCGGCGCCGCACTCGCGATCTCGACGCAGGTGAAGGCGTTGGCGGCCGCAGCGCCGGCGAGCGCCGCCGAGCCGAGAAGGAAATCGCGACGTGGAATGGTCTGGGTCATTGCAATGCCTCCCGATTTTTGAAATGCCCGAGCTTAGGTCCAATCCGGGGGCCGCTGCAACAAGTGACGGCAGGTCCGGTGCGAGCGCGAGCAGGCAACCGATTGCCGGTCACACCGGGGCACCGGCGACGGGACGGCTTTCTTGCGCTCCGCGCCATGACGGTTACTCTGTCCGGCAATCGCAGCAACGGGACCAATCATGTCACTGAAACTCTTCGAACTCGTCGGCACCGATCCCTCGCGCCCCTTCAGCCCGTATTGCTGGCGCACGCGAATGGCGCTGGCGCATAAGGGCCTGTCGGCGGAGACGCTGCCCTGGCGCTTCACCGAGAAGAGCGCGATCGCGCCGCACGGCTCGGAGAAAGTCCCGGTGCTGCTGCATCACGACAAGCCCGTGTTCGATTCCTGGGCCATCGCGAACTATCTCGAGGATAATTTTCCGGATCGGCCGTCGCTGTTCGGCGGCGAAGGCGGCCGCGCCATGGCGCGCATGATCAACGCTTTCGGCGACATCGCCATCGTCGGCGGCATCTTTCCGCTGATCGTCGCCGACATCCCGAACAATCTCGCCGAGGTCGATGCCGTCTACTTCCGGCAGTCGCGCGAGGCGCGCTTCGGCGGCAAGAAGCTGGAAGAGGTGATGGCGAGCCGCGACACCGGCGTCGTCGCCTTCCGCAAGTCGCTGGAGGTGATGCGCCAGACGCTGAAGAAGCAGCCCTTCATCGGCGGAGCTGCGCCGAACTATGCGGACTATATCGTGTTCGGCGGCTTCCAGTGGGCGCGCGTCGTCAGCCCGTTCAAGCTGCTGGAGAGCGACGATCCTGTCTACGCCTGGCGCGAAAAGCTGCTGGATGCATTCGACGGCATGGCGCGGATGTCGCCGGGATTTGCGGTGTAGGGCACACGCCCCACTATGTCGTTGGGGAGCGCACACTCCCTCCTCAACGTCGTCCTGGCGAAGGCCAGGACCCATACCGCGAGGTCTCTCGATCGCAGGTGGTATGCGTACCGAACGACGGGCCTTCGCCAAACTGAATCCTGGGGTAATGGGTCCTGGCTTTCGCCAGGACGACACTGAGGATGTGGCGGTCGTCCCGCGTTCTAACGAACAGCCTCCGTCGCCGCCTTCCGCAAACACTCCCGGCACAGGCAATCCTCGCCCTCGACCGGTATCGGCAGCTTGGCCGTTTCCTCCGCGCACCAGCAGGTGCCCGAGAGGTCGCAGCCGAACTCGGTGCCGCAGCGGGAGCAGGCGAGGCGGCGCGGAAGGGCCGGGGCTGACGGCATTTCTTTCGGATTTGTCATGATTTACGCAAAGGCTTCGCCGTCATTTTCATGTCGGGTTCATCTGTCGCTGCGCTATACTATGCGCTGCGCACGTCTCGGAAAAGCGGTTGGCAAGGCGCGAAGGACAAATCGATGGCCCGCGATTCGCAAGCCGCCCTCGTTGCGCTCAACCGTTTCGGCTTCGGCGCCCGTGGCGGCGCATCGGGCGATCTCATCAACGCGGCCTCCGATCCCAGAGGCTTTGTGAAGGCGGAACTGGCCCGTCCGAACGGCGTGCTGCTGGAGGCGCCGGGCCTGCAATCGACGCCGCAGCTCGGCCAGGCCGTGTTCGCCTATCAAGACCAGGTCAAGCAGGCGCGCGAGGCCGCCAAGGAAACCGCCAAAGCCGCCGCGCCCGCGGAGATGCCGCCGCAGCCGCCTGCCGATCAGAAGCCCGCCTTGCGCCGCAATCTCTCGCTGAACACGGCCGCCACCGAGATCGGCGGCCAGATGACGGATGCGAAGCCTGTCGACGGCGCGGCGAAGCCCGAGATGATGCAGCCGAACGCTTCGCCGCCGCCGGCTGCAAAACCCGCGCCGCAACCGCTCAACGTGATTCAGAAGACTTTTCGCGCCGAGGCGCTGGCGCGCCTGCAGCGCGCGACGCTGGCCGAGTGCGGCTTCACCGAGCGTCTCGTCGTGTTCTGGTCCAACCATTTCTGCATCTCCGCGAGCAAGGGCGAGCTGGCGCGGATCTGGGCCGGCGCGTTCGAGCGCGAGGCGATCCGGCCGCACGTGCTCGGGCGCTTCTCCGACATGCTGAAAGCGGTCGAGCAGCATCCGGCCATGCTGTTCTTCCTCGACAACCAGCAATCGCTCGGGCCGGACTCGCGCGCGGGCCAGAACCGCAAGCGCGGGCTCAACGAAAATCTGGCGCGCGAGATCATGGAGCTGCATACGCTCGGCGTTGGCGGCGGCTACACGCAGGAGGACGTCACCTCGCTTGCGCGCATCATCACCGGCTGGACCTTCGCCGGTCGGCAAGGACAGCTCGGCACGCCCGGCTCCTTCGTGTTCAATACGAATGCACACCAGCCCGGCCCGCAGATGCTGCTCGGCAAGACCTACGAGCCGGCCGGCGTCGCGCAGGGCGAAGCCGCGCTGGCCGACATCGCGCGCCATCCCTCGACCGCGAATTTCATCGCGACCAAGCTCGTCCGTCATTTCGTTGCCGACGATCCGCCGCCGGCGCTCGTCGCGCGATTGCGTGATGTCTTCGTCAAGACCGACGGCGACCTCAAGGCGATGGCGGCCGCACTCGTCGATTCCGACGAGGCCTGGAAGGCTCCGCTGACCAAGATGCGCTCGCCTTACGACTTCCTGGTCGCGAGCGGCCGGCTGCTTGCCCGCGTGCCGGAGGATCCCGGCCGATATCTCAACAGTCTGAACCTGCTCGGTCAGCCGCTGTGGTCTCCGGCGGGTCCCAACGGTTTTCCGGATACCAGCGCGGCATGGGCTGCGCCTGAAGGCATCAAGCTGCGGCTCGACATTGCGGCGCAAGTGGCCTCGCGGCTCGGCGACAATATCGATCCGATCGACCTCCTGGAATTCGCCGCAGCCGACGCCGCATCCATCGAGACGCGCCGCACCATCGAGCGCGCGGAATCGCGGCAGCAGGCGCTGGCGCTGCTGTTGATGTCGCCGGAGATGCAGAGGAGATGATGATGATCGACTGCGTCGAGAACCGCCTCCTCACCTCGCGCCGCGGCCTTCTGCTCGGCGGGGCCTCCTTCGCGGCCTGGGCTTATTTGCCGAAATT
The DNA here is from genome assembly GCF_018130885.1 of Bradyrhizobium sp. KB893862 SZCCT0404. Classification (NCBI taxonomy): domain Bacteria; kingdom Pseudomonadati; phylum Pseudomonadota; class Alphaproteobacteria; order Hyphomicrobiales; family Nitrobacteraceae; genus Bradyrhizobium; species Bradyrhizobium sp. KB893862 SZCCT0404. The sequence continues at coordinate 11,014 of NZ_JAFCLT010000009.1, read as the reverse complement.
CGCGCGCGCGGCCAATGGGCGCGATCCCAGGCTGATCGTGGTGATCCTGCGCGGCGCGCTCGACGGGCTCTCGACCGTCGCGCCGCTCGGTGATCCCGATTATGCCGGCCTGCACGGCTCGATCGCGCTCGCGGCCGACGGCGCGCATCCGGCGATCATGCTCGACAGCTTCTTCGCGCTGCATCCGGCGATGCCGGAGTTCGCACGCATGTATCGCGGCGGACATGCCGCGGTGATCCATGCGGTGGCGACGCCCTATCGCGACCGCTCGCATTTCGACGGCCAGGACGTGCTGGAAAGCGGCTATGCCGGCCCGGGCCGCGTGCAATCCGGCTGGCTCAACCGCGCGCTCGAAGCGCTGCCGCGCGGCGAGCGCGTGTCGAGCGGTCTTGCAGTGGGCCCGACCACGCCGCTGGTGCTGCGCGGCAATGCGCCGACCGTCGGCTGGGCGCCGGTCGCGCTGCCGCAGGCCGACGACGACACCGCGATGCGGCTCGTCGATCTCTACCGTCATCGCGATCCCGCGCTGGCCTCTGCGCTGTCGCAGGGCCTCCAGCTCGAGAAGGCTGCAAGCGGCGACGACATGAAGCCGAAGCCCGGCAATCAGGTCGTGCAGATGCGCCAGGTGGCGCGCGGCGCCGCCAAACTGATGGCGGCCGACGACGGTCCGCGCATTGCCGCGCTCGCCTTCGACGGCTGGGACACGCATGCCAATGAGGGCGGGCCCGTGGGGCGTCTTGCCTTCCTGCTCGGCGGGCTCGACGGCGCACTCGCCGAATTCGAGAGCGGCTTGGGCGATCGCTGGCGCGACACCGCCGTCGTCGTCGCCACCGAATTCGGCCGCACCGCGCGCATCAATGGCACCGACGGCACCGATCACGGCACCGGCACCATCGCGCTGCTCGCCGGCGGCGCGGTCAAGGGCAGCCGCGTCATCTCCGATTGGCCGGGCCTCAAGCTCGCGAACCTCTACGAGGGCCGCGACCTCAAGCCCACCACCGACCTGCGCTCCGTGATCAAGGGCGTGCTGCAGGACCAGTTCGGCCTGTCCGACCGCGTGCTGGCGGAAACGGTGTTCCCGGACAGCGCAAGCGCAAGGCCGATGAAGGGGCTGATTGCTTAACTGTCATTCCCGGCCCGCGCCTTGCGGCGCGTCGGGGAATGACGACATGATGTGGCGAGCATCAGGAGAGACCATCCATGTACATCGCCATGAACCGGTTCCGTGTCGCCAAGGGCTCCGAGGCTGCCTTCGAGCAGGTCTGGCTCACCCGCGACACGCATCTGGACAAGGTGCCGGGCTTCGTCGAATTCCACCTTCTGCGCGGGCCCGAGCTCGAGGATCATACGCTGTACGCCTCGCACACGATCTGGGCGAACCACGCGGCGTTCGATGCGTGGACGAAGTCGGAAGCGTTTCGCGCCGCGCATCACCGGGCCGGCGACAACAAGCCGCTTTATCTCGGCCATCCCCAGTTCGAGGGGTTCGAGGTGATGCAGACGGTCGGACGCGGCGCCAAGTAGCGCCGCGCCGTCGAGATCGGCAGTCGCGATGATCAGCCCAGCGTGATCTTGTCGATCTCGGCCATGTCCTCCGAACTGAGCTTCCACGCGATCGCCTTGACGTTCTGCTCGATCTGCTCGGGGCGGGTGGCACCTGCAATGACGCTGGAGACCTGCGGGCGCGCGGCCAGCCAGGAGAAGGCGAGCTCGAGCATCGAGTGTCCGCGCGCCTTGGCGAAGGCCTGCAGCTTCTCGACGATCGCCTCGTTGCGCGGGGTGACATAGCGATCGCGCAGCCGTGGCGTCTGGCCGAAGCGGGTGTCGCCGGGCGCAGCCTCGCCCTTCTTGTACTTGCCGGTCAGCAGCCCGCTCGCGAGCGGGAAGAACGGCAGCAGGCCGAGCTTGTATTCGGTGGCGGCCGGCAGCAGATCCTTCTCGATGTCGCGCACGACGAGCGAGTATTCGTCCTGGCACGACACGAAGCGGCTGACATTCATCGCGCGCGCGACATACTCCGCTTCCGCGATACGCCATGCCGGGAAGTTCGAATTGCCGATGTAGCGCACCTTGCCCTGCCGCACGAGATCGTCGAGCGCGCGCAGGCTCTCCTCGATCGGCGTCAACGGGTCGTAATCGTGCTGCTGGTAGAGATCGATGTAATCGGTCTTCAGCCGCTTCAGGCTCGCCTCCACGGCCGCCATGATGTAGCGGCGCGAGGCGCCCTGCTTGGTGCCGTCCTCCGCCATCGGCTTGCAATATTTCGTCGCCAGCACGATGTCCTTGCGGCGATCGCCCAGCACCGCGCCGAGCACGGTCTCCGAGCCGCCCATGTTCGAATAGATGTCGGCGGTGTCGAACAGCGTGATGCCGAGGTCGAGCGCGCGATGGATCACCTTGCGCGAGGCTTCGAGGTCGATGCGCTGGCCGAAATTGTTGCAGCCGAGGCCGACCGCGGACACGCGAAGGCCGGAGGCGCCGAGATTACGAATTTCCATGGGGGATCCTGTGGGAGATGAACGGCCGGCATTCTGACCGCCGTGCGCCGCAGCAGCAAGCTGCCCGCCGCGCTGCTGCCATGCCGGCGGCGCGGACAAAAAAATGCGGCCCCTGTCAGACGCGGCGACTGACGGGGACCGCTTGGGGCGCTTGATCGGTGACGGGGGGCCTGATCAGACGCAGCTGCAACTTAATCCCGGTGTGTTACGCGCCGGTGACAGGCCGAGTTATCCACAGGCCGAATGCCGCCGGGGATCAGAAGATCTTGCGATAGACGATGAAGCCGGAGCGCTCGGCGACCTTGTCGTACAGGCTTTGCGCGGTGGTATTGGTCTCGTGGGTCTGCCAGTAGACCCGCGGCGATCCCGCGAGCTTGGCGCGCTCGTAGACGCCGTAGATCAGCGCTGAGGCGATGCCCTTGCCGCGCGCAGCCTGCAGCGTGAACAGGTCCTGCAGGTAGCAGGACGGCTCGATCGCGGTGGTGCTGCGATGGAACAGATAGTGCGTCATGCCGAGCAGCGTGCCGTCGCTCTCGGCCACCAGCGCATGCACCGGCTCATAGGCATCGAAGAAGCGCTGCCACGTCACCTCGGTGATCTTCGGCGAGAGCGCAGTCGGACCGGAGCGGCCGTAGAAGGCATTGTAGCCGTCCCACAGCGGCAGCCATTGATCGTAGTCCTGCCTCGTGACGGAGCGAATGGTGAGCGACATCTGAAAATCCCGCGATCGATGAAGTGTCCTTCATACGGGATGAGGGGAGCACCGATCAATCGCGCAATCGCCTCACTCCGCAACGCGCAGATACCGGATCAGCTTGCGGTTCGCGGGGTCGCGCAGCGAGCGGTAGTAATCGGCGCGCGCCGGCGCGTCGGTGTGGCGCACGAGGTCGGTGACCGGCGTATAGCTCAGCATGCGTCCGCCGTCGGGCAGCGCGGCGCAGACGAAGCGCAGCACCTCGCCATTGCGCAGCTTGATGGTGATCGGCCTGGCATCGCCGACCCGCACCATCTCCATGCGCTGCGCGATAAAGGTGCCGAGCTCGTCCTCCGGCAGCTCGAACGCGCCGGTGTCGCGGCCGTGATACATCAGCGCGATGAACGGCGGCTTGCTGTCGGCCATTTCATCCGGCAGCGCGAAATAGTCGCGGAAGGCGCGGTTGATGAACTCGGCGCGCGTCTCGGTATCGAGCAGCACGATGCCGATGTCGACCTGGTCGAGCGCGGCTGACAGCCGCGCGGCGAGCGCGTGGCTCTGGCGCTCCGCGGCGAAGGTCGCGAGCAGCCGCTCGCGCATCAACCCGGTGATGCCTGCGGTGCCGAAGGCCGTCACGGCGAGCAGCCCAACCAGGTCCGCGCCGGCGTAGAAGGAGGTGGCGCGATGATTGAGGAAGAACAGCGCCGCGCCGACGACCGCGAGGGCTGCGCTGGTCATGGCGGCGGCAAAGCCCGCGAGCGCGCCGGCCAGCGCGACGATGCAGACGAACAATGGCGCAGGCGAGGGAACGTGGACGGCGCGATCGAGCAGAAGCGCCAGCAGCGTGACCGCTACCGTCAGCATTGGACCGGACATCGCGCGCCATCCGAACCGCATGGCCTCTCGTTCCTCCCTGAACGAGTAAGGGCGCAACACTGACTCATTGTTGCGATGACGCAGTGCGAAATCGCGCGGAGCCCTTAAGGGCGGCTTGAGACGCGGCGCAAAGCTTTCGGATGATTTTAGGTCAAATGCACGTGCCTGATGCGCTGTTGCTGCGCGGGCGCATTCAGCGTCGAGCTGCCCGGGCTCTTGCGCATGCCGGTGAAGATCAGCAGCGAGGCCGCGACCAGGATGGCCGCGGTGAGGGTGATTGCAACGATGACCACAGGTGATTTCATCGACGTCCTGTCGCGCTGCCGGCCGGCGCGGGGCGTGCGGCGCCCTGAAGGCTCGTCGAGGATGAAACGGGAATCAGACCGGCAGGCCCATCGCCATGGTCGCCTTGGTCGACAGCACCGTCAGGGTGACGATCAGGCACAGCGAGAGCGCGGCGACGGCGAGCGAAGCCGCGACCGCGTTGGTCAGCCGGGAAGACGAAACGGTATCGGTTTGGCTCTGAAAGCCTGCCGTGCCGGACGCCCGAGTCATGGTCTAAATCCTTCAACGCGCGAGCGAATCACCCGCGACACCGAACAATTTCACCATCTCAACCGGCAATATTGCGGCAGCCGCCGCGCCGAACGTGGCGGGATTGCGGCAAAGGTTAACGCTATGCCCGCTATTTCTTAACGCTGCACCGGTTTCAGGCCCCTGCCGCGATGCTGGCGGGGTCGTCGATGTCGGCCGGCCGCCAGTCCATCGACACGAATCCGGGTGCGGCCTCGACCCGCTTCAGCCAGTCCCGGATCGCCGGAAAGGCCTCGAGGTCGAAGTCGCAGCGGTCGGCAAGGTGGGTGTAGCCGTACAGCGCGATGTCGGCGACCGTGAGCTGGCGGGCAGCAAAATAGGAATTGGTCTTGAGGTGGTTCTCCATCACCTGGAGCGCGCCGTAGCCGCGCTCCATCCAGTCCTCCAGCGCGTGGGTCTGCAGGTCGCGGCCGCCCTTGACCAGCGACAGCCAGAAATAGGCGGCGCCGATATTCGGCTCGAGCGCGTGCTGCTCGAAGAACATCCATTGCAGCGCCTCGGCGCGGTCGATGCGATTCTCCGGCGCGAGCGGCGTGCCGACGGCGACGTACCACAGGATGGCGTTGGACTCGGCGAGGAAGCGGTCCCCGCCGACCTCGAGCAGCGGCACCTGGCCCGACGGGTTCTTCGACAGGAAGTCCGGCGTGCGGCTCTCGCCGCGCAGAATGTCCACCTCCACCGCTTCGTAAGGGACGTTCAACAGCGCCAGCGCAAGGCGGACCTTGTAGCTGTTGCCGGAGCGTTGCATCGAATAGAGCTTGTACATTCCGGAGTTCTGAACCGAGGACGGGAAGACGCGGCGCTTGTTGCCCCGCAGCGCGGCTAAACAATGATGCCGATGCGAATCCGCCGCAAGGGCCAGCCAATAGAAAAACTCGAAAACCCTACCGCGCTGCAGCGCCGCGGAAGATCATTTCCACGCGACCACGCGACACAGTTCACGCTTGCGTCAACGCGTGGCGGTGGTGTGCCGCGTTGGTGTGAGGGGCGCCTTCTCTCCGTCAGAACGCAAATGTCTCCGCGTCGTCATGGCCGGGCTTGTCCCGGCCATCCACGTCTTGACCGCGGCAAGAAGAGCGTGGATGCCCGGGACGAGCCCGGGCATGACGAGCCCTCATTTTGAGACCGCTAAGCGCGTAAAATTGCTCCGAGGACAAGCCTTGCCGGATATGAGGGGTTTGCGCGGCAAAGTTGCGGGAAATTGCCGGAAAACAGGCCTTGAACCGCGCCAAATCGTAAACTTTTTCGGGATCGGGCCGAAGTTTCTTGCGATGCAGCGGCGCACGTTTTAGGGTGGCTCCATTCCCACAATCAGAGTCGTGGCGACCCATGGGTTCACGACGCTTGTCAGGAGATGACGATGTCCTTCCTTGCCGCTGCGCTCGACCGTGTGAAGCCGTCCGCGACCATCGCGGTCACGGATAAAGCACGCGCGCTGAAAGCGGCGGGCCGCAACGTCATCGGCCTCGGTGCCGGCGAGCCCGACTTCGACACGCCCGCCAACATCAAGCTGGCGGCGATCCACGCCATCGAAGCCGGCAAGACCAAGTACACCGCGGTGGACGGCATTCCCGAGCTGAAGGAAGCCATCATCGCCAAGTTCCAGCGCGAGAACGGCGTGGTCTACAAGCCGAACCAGATCATCGTCGGCACCGGCGGCAAGCAGGTGCTCTACAACGCGCTGATGGCGACCATGAATCCGGGCGACGAGGTGATCATCCCCGCGCCGTACTGGGTCAGCTATCCTGAAATGGTGGCGCTCGCCGGCGGCGAGCCGGTGCCGGTGGTCTGCACCGCCGCGACCGGTTTCAAGCTGCAGCCCGAGGCGCTCGAGCGCGCGATCACGCCGAAGACCAAATGGGTCATCCTGTGCTCGCCGTCGAACCCGACCGGTGCGGCCTACACCAGGGCCGAGCTGAAGGCGCTCACCGACGTGCTCGTGAAGCATCCGCATGTCTGGGTGATGACCGACGACATGTACGAGCACCTCGTCTATGACGACTTCCAGTTCACCACGGTCGCGCAGGTCGAGCCGAAACTCTACGACCGCACGCTCACCGTGAACGGCGTGTCGAAGGCCTATTGCATGACCGGTTGGCGTATCGGCTATGCCGGCGGCCCGGCCCAGCTCATCAAGGCGATGTCGACCATCCAGTCGCAGTCGACCTCGAACCCGTCGTCGATCGCGCAGTGGGCGGCGGTGGAAGCGCTGAACGGTCCGCAGGACTTCATCCCCGCCAACAACAAGGTGTTCAAGGAGCGCCGCGACCTCGTGGTCTCCATGCTCAACCAGGCCAAGGGCATCGAGTGCCCGCGTCCCGAGGGTGCGTTCTACGTCTATCCGTCTTGCGCCGGCACGATCGGCAAGACCGCGCCGTCGGGCAAGGTGATCGGCAATGACGAGGACTTCGTCACCGAGCTGCTGGAGACCGAAGGCGTCGCCGTGGTGCAGGGCTCGGCCTTCGGCCTCGGCCCGGCGTTCCGCATCTCCTACGCGACCAAGACCTCGGACCTCGAAGACGCCTGCAAGCGCATCCAGCGCTTCTGCGGCAATCTTCGCTGAGCCTGCCGCGACAGTGCAAATTGGAAAGGCCCGCCTCCGGCGGGCCTTTTTGTTGATCGCACGCTCATCGGGGCGCGCGATCTGGCCCCGCCAGGGGTCTTGTGGCATAGACCATCGCGCAACACGGGCAGGGAGCTCTCTCTGCTCGCATCACATCCATCGCCGGAGATCTTTCATGCGCCGCTCACTCCTCCTCGCCGGACTCACTGTCGCGAGCCTCGTTGCTTCCGTCGCCGGCGGCAGCGCACAGCAGCAGCGCATGGTGCGGGTCGGCGTGCTCGAATGCCGCGGCGGCGCCAGCGTCGGCTTCATCGTGGGCTCGGTGACCAATCTCGGCTGCGTGCTGCGCGCCGACGGCCTGCCCGATGACCGCTACGTCGCGACGATCCGCAAAGTGGGCCTCGACATCGGCATCACCCAGGAGACCACGCTGGCCTGGGGCGTGTTCGCGCCGGTCGACCGGCTCGGCCCCGGCGATCTCTCCGGCAATTACGCGGGCGCGCAGGGCAGCGCCGCGCTCGGCGTCGGTGTCGGCGGCAACGTGCTGGTCGGCGGCTCCAACAATTCGATCGCGCTCCAGCCGCTCAGCGTGCAGGGCCAGGTCGGCCTCAGCGTCGCCGCCGGCCTCGAAAGCCTGGAACTGCGTCCGGGCCGTTAAGACAATGTCGCTTTACCTCTCCCCATCGGGGAGAGGTGGAACAGCGCGGCTGATCTCCAAGACTTTACAACGGATTCAACCGACGACGCACCGCAGCGACGTTTGACGCTTGCCAAATCTCGGGGACGGGCAGAGCATCTGCGTTTGCCGACCCAATCATGGGCCGAGCTCCACACCAAGGAGGCGGCGAAATGGGACAAGACGTCAGAAGTCCCCGAGGTCCACGGTGCATCGCGCTGGTGGGCCCTTTCCAAAGCGGTAAAACCACTCTTCTCGAAGCAATACTGGCGCGAACGGGCGCAATCCCGCGCGCCGGCAGCGTCGACGCCGGAACATCCGTCGGCGACGCCACTCCGGAGGCCCGTCATCACAAAATGACCGTCGGCCTCACTGCCGCCACCACGAGCTTCATGGGCGACAGCTACACCTTCCTCGATTGTCCCGGTTCCGTCGAGTTTGCCCACGACATGCGCGCCGCGCTGCCTGCGGTCGACGCCGCCGTCGTGGTCTGCGAGGCCGACGAGAAGAAGCTGCCGCAGCTTCAGATCATCCTGCGCGAGCTGGAAGAGCTGAAGATCCCGCGTTTCCTGTTCCTCAACAAGATCGACCGCGCCAACAAGCGCATCCGCGAGACCCTCGCGATGCTCCAGCCCGCCTCGCGCGTGCCGCTGGTGCTGCGCCAGATCCCGATCTGGAAGGGCGAGCTGATCGAAGGGTTCGTCGATCTCGCGCTGGAGCGCGCCTTCATCTATCGCGAGCACAAGGCCTCCGAGGTGGTCGCGCTCGAAGGCGGCGACCTCGACCGCGAGAAGGAGGCCCGCTTCTCGATGCTGGAGAAGCTCGCCGACCACGACGACGCGCTGATGGAGCAATTGCTCGAGGACATCCAGCCGCCGCGCGATGCGGTGTTCGACGATCTCGCCCGCGAACTGCGCGAAGGACAGATCTGCCCGGTGCTGCTCGGCGCGGCGGCGCGCGAAAACGGCGTGCTGCGCCTGATGAAGGCGCTGCGCCACGAAGCGCCCGGCGTCGCGGAGACCGCAAAACGTCTCGGCGCGCCCGAGAGCAAGGATGCGCTCGGCTACGTCTTCAAGACGCTGCATTCGCAGCACGGCGGCAAGCTGTCGCTGACGCGGCTGCTCGCCGGCCATCTCGACGACGGCGCCACGCTGCAATCCTCCTCCGGCGGCTCCGGGCGCATCTCCGGCATCCTTGCCGTCAACGGCGCCTACGACACCAAGCGCGCGTCGGCGGAAGCCGGCGATACGGTGGCGCTCGCCAAGCTCGATCCGGTCAAGACTGGCGACACGGTCTCGAGCGGCAAGACCCAGCCCGCGGCGCTGGTCGCGGAGGAGACCACCTCGGCCGTGCTCGCGATCTCCGTTGCGGCCACCGACCGCAAGGACGACGTCAAGCTCGGCCAGTCGTTGATGCGGCTGCATGAGGAGGATCCCTCGCTCATGATCGTGCAGAACCCCAAGACCCACGACACCGTGCTGTGGGGCCAGGGCGAGATGCACCTGCGCGTCGCCAGCGAGCGCTTGCGCGACCGCTTCGGCGTCAAGGTCACCTCGCATCCGCCCGCGATCGGCTATCAGGAGACCATCCGCAAGCCGATCACCCAGCGCGGCCGTCACAAGAAGCAGTCCGGCGGCCACGGCCAGTTCGGCGATGTCGTGCTCGACATCAAGCCGCTGCCGCGCGGCGATGGCTTCAAGTTCACCGAGAAGGTGGTCGGCGGCGCAGTGCCGCGCAACTACATCCCTGCGGTGGAGGAGGGCGTCGTCGACGGGCTGACGCGCGGTCCGCTCGGCTTCCCCGTCACCGACGTGCAGGTGACGCTGACCGACGGCTCCTATCACAGCGTCGACAGCTCCGATCTCGCCTTCCGCACGGCGGCGCGGGTCGGGCTCAACGAAGGCCTGCCGCAATGCCAGCCGGTGCTGCTGGAGCCGATCCACGTGGTCGAGATCGTCTGTCCTACCGACGCCACCGCCAAGATCAACGCGATCCTGTCGGCGCGGCGCGGTCAGATCCTCGGCTTCGACACCCGCGACGGCTGGAGCGGCTGGGACTGCGTCCGCGCCATGATGCCGGAAGCCGAGATCGGCGAGCTCATCGTCGAGCTGCGTTCGGCCACGGCAGGCGCTGGCAGCTTCACCCGTCAGTTCGACCACATGGCCGAAGTCACCGGCCGCGCCGCCGACCAGATCATCGCCGCCCACCAGCACGCGGCGTGATCCGTTAGGGCGGCATCGCTCTCTCCTCTCTCCGTTCTTTACGGGGAGAGGGTGGGGTTCCACGCGCGGCGTCTAATTAGGCCTCGCTCTCTCCACCCGTCATTGCGAGCGCAGCGAAGCAATCCAGAATCTTTCCGCGGAAGGATTCTGGATTGCTTCGTCGCTGCGCTCCCCGCAATGACGGACGTGTGGGGTGGCCGCGCTTTCGCCCGGCCGTGTCCCGGACGCGCTGCAATGCGCAGCATTGCAGCGCAGAGCCGGGACCCAGAAAGCTACGAAACTAACTGCTGCATGGGCCCCGGCTCTGCGGCGCATCACTTCGCGCTGCGCCGCGTCCGGGGCACAAGAGCGGAGTTTGGCGCAACTGCAGCTTCCCGGTCATTGCGAGCGCAGCGAAGCAATCCAGAATCTTTCCGCGGGGATTCTGGATTGCTTCGTCGCTGCGCTCCTCGCAATGACGGACGTGTGGGGTGGCCGCGCCTCCGCCCGGCCGTGTCCCGGACGCGCTGCAATGCGCAGCATTGTGCGCAGAGCCGGGACCCAGAAAGCTACGAAACTAGCTGCTGCATGGGCCCCGGCTCTGCGGCGCATCACTTCGCGCTGCGCCGCGTCCGGGGCACAAGAGCGGAGTTTGGCGCAACTGCAGCGTCCCCGTCATTGCGAGCGCAGCGAAGCAATCCAGGGTCTCTTTCCGCGGAAGGATTCTGGATTGCTTCGTCGCTGCGCTCCTCGCAATGACGGACGTGTGGGGTGGCCGCGCTTTCGCCCGGCCGTGTCCCGGACGCGCTGCAATGCGCAGCATTGCTGCGCAGAGCCGGCAACTGTTATGTCGGCTTGGCCTTTAGGTAGGGCTTCCTTTCGCGCATCATGGCGTTGAGGACGGTTAGTAGC
>NZ_JAFCLT010000008.1:0-446659 GCF_018130885.1 Bradyrhizobium sp. KB893862 SZCCT0404 | reverse complement strand
TTGACGGAGACCAGCGAGAGCCTGGACACCGTCGACAATCAGCTGGTGAAGTTCGAGCAGGAGCCGAACAACGCCAAGATTCTGGATAACATCTTCCGCCTCGTCCACACCATCAAGGGTACCTGCGGCTTCCTCGGACTGCCCAGGCTCGAAGCGCTGGCGCATGCCGGCGAGACGCTGATGGGCAAATTCCGCGACGGCATGCCGGTGACCGGCCAGGCCGTGACGGTGATCCTGTCCTCGATCGACCGCATCAAGGAGATCCTCGCAGGCCTCGAGGCCACCGAAGCCGAGCCCGAGGGCAACGACCGCGATCTCATCGACAAGCTCGAAGCGATGGTCGAGCAGGGCATGGCGGCAATGTCAGGCTCGGCGCAGCCGATGCCGGCCGCCGGCGCTGCTGCTCCCGTTGCCGAAGCGCCGCCGCTGGTGCCGGAAGCGCCCGCTGCCGCGCCCGCCAAGGACATGACCACGGGCTCGCTGGTCGACCAGACCCTGGAGCGCCCCTTGCGTCCCGGCGAAGTCTCGCTCGACGAGCTCGAGCGCGCCTTCCGCGAGACCGCGATCGAAGCCCCGGCGCCCGCGCCCGTCGCCAAGGCCGAGCCCGCGCCGGCCCCGGCTGCTGAAGCTCCGGCTCCGGCCGCCAAGGAAGCAGCGAAGGAAGCAAAGGCGCCCAAGGAAAAGGCCGCGCCGAAGAAGTCGATGGCCGACGAGACCGCCGGCGAGGGCGACCGCATCGCCAACCAGTCGATCCGCGTCAACGTGGACACGCTGGAGCACCTGATGACCATGGTCTCCGAGCTGGTGCTGACCCGCAACCAGCTGCTGGAGATCAGCAGGCGCAACGAGGACACCGAGTTCAAGGTGCCGCTGCAGCGCCTCTCCAACGTCACCGCCGAGCTGCAGGAAGGCGTCATGAAGACGCGCATGCAGCCGATCGGCAATGCCTGGCAGAAGCTGCCCCGCATCGTCCGCGATCTCTCGAGCGAACTCGGCAAGCAGATCGAGCTGGAGATGCACGGCGCCGACACCGAGCTCGACCGCCAGGTGCTCGACCTGATCAAGGACCCGCTCACCCACATGGTGCGCAACTCCGCCGACCATGGCCTCGAGACCCCCGCCGAGCGCGTTGCGTCCGGCAAGGGCGAGCAGGGCACCATCCGCCTGTCCGCCTATCACGAGGGCGGCCACATCATCATCTGCATCGCCGACAATGGCCGCGGCCTCAACACCGAGAAGATCAAGGCCAAGGCGATCTCCTCAGGTCTCGTTACCGAGGCCGAGCTCGAGAAGATGAGCGAAGCCCAGATCCACAAGTTCATCTTCGCGCCGGGCTTCTCGACTGCGGCCGCCATCACCTCGGTCTCCGGCCGCGGTGTCGGCATGGACGTGGTGCGCACCAATATCGACCAGATCGGCGGCACCATCGACATCAAGTCGGTGGCCGGTGAAGGCTCGTCCGTCACCATCAAGATCCCGCTGACGCTCGCCATCGTCTCGGCGCTGATCGTCGAGGCCGCCGGTGATCGCTTCGCGATTCCCCAGCTCTCGGTGGTCGAGCTGGTCCGTGCCCGCGCCAACTCCGAGCACCGCATCGAGCGCATCAAGGACACCGCGGTCCTTCGCCTGCGCAACAAGCTGCTGCCGCTGATCCACCTGAAGAAGCTGCTCAAGATCGACGACGGCGCGGCCTCGGATCCCGAGAACGGCTTCATCGTGGTCACGCAGGTCGGCAGCCAGACCTTTGGCATCGTCGTCGACGGCGTCTTCCACACCGAAGAAATCGTGGTCAAGCCGATGTCGACGAAGCTGCGTCACATCGACATGTTCTCCGGCAACACCATTCTGGGCGATGGCGCCGTCATCATGATCATCGACCCCAACGGCATTGCCAAGGCGCTCGGCGCCGCCGGCTCCTCGGCCCACGACATGGGCGACGAGAACGGCGCCCATCACATCGGCTCGGGCGAGCAGACCACCTCGCTGCTGGTGTTCCGCGCCGGCTCGTCGCAGCCCAAGGCGGTCCCGCTCGGCCTCGTCACGCGCCTCGAAGAGCTGCCCGCCGACAAGATCGAGTTCTCCAACGGCCGCTACATGGTGCAGTACCGCGAGCAATTGATGCCGCTGGTGGCCATGGAGAGCGTCACCATCGCCTCCCAGGGCGCCCAGCCGATCCTGGTGTTCGCCGATGACGGCCGCTCCATGGGCCTCGTCGTCGACGAGATCATCGACATCGTCGAGGAACGCCTCAACATCGAGGTCGGCGGTTCGTCCTCCGGCATTCTGGGCTCGGCCGTGATCAAGGGCCAGGCCACCGAAGTGATCGACGTCGGCCACTTCCTGCCCATGGCGTTCGCCGACTGGTTCACCCGCAAGGAGATGAAGCCGTCGATGCATTCGCAGTCGGTGCTGCTGGTGGACGACAGCGCCTTCTTCCGCAACATGCTGGCCCCCGTGCTGAAGGCGGCGGGCTACCGCGTCCGCACCGCGCCGACCGCGCAGGAGGGCCTGGCTGCGCTGCGCGCGCAGAGCTTCGACGTGATCCTGACCGACATCGAGATGCCGGACATGAACGGGTTCGAGTTCGCCGAGACCATCCGCTCCGACAACAACCTCGCCGCGACGCCGATCATCGGCCTCTCGGCGCTGGTGTCGCCGGCGGCGATCGAGCGCGGCCGTCAGGCCGGCTTCCACGACTATGTCGCCAAGTTCGACCGTCCCGGTCTGATCGCGGCGCTGAAGGAGCAGACCGCGGGCGCCGCCGGCGCCTCCGAGCTGAGCCGGGCCGCGGCGTAAGCAGGACAGGGATCAGGAGATACTCAGATGAGCACCAAGACCCAATCCGCCGAAGGCGCCATGGTCGAGTACGTCACCGCGATGATCGGCGGCCAGCTGTTCGGCCTGCCGATCTCCCGCGTGCAGGACGTGTTCATGCCCGAGCGCGTCACCCGCGTTCCCCTGTCATCGCGCGAGATCGCGGGCGTGTTGAACCTGCGCGGCCGCATCGTCACCGTGGTCGACATGCGCGCTCGTCTCGGCCTGCCCAAGGCCGAGGACGGCAAGGTGCCGATGGCGGTCGGCGTCGATTTGCGCGGCGAATCCTATGGCCTGCTGATCGACCAGATCGGCGAGGTGCTGCGCCTGCCCGAGGCCGGCATGGAAGAGAACCCCGTCAACCTCGATCCCCGCATGGCCAAGCTCGCCGGCGGTGTCCACCGCCTCGACGGCCAGCTCATGGTCGTGCTCGACGTCGATCGCGTGCTCGAGCTCGCGCCCGAGATGATGGCGGCCTGATACGGCGGCGCCGCCGCCGACGGGCCAGTAATTGGAAGTGCCCTCGAAAACGATGGAGGAAGCAGAGGTTCACATGCGAACTTGTCTCGTCGTTGATGATTCCAGCGTCATCCGCAAGGTTGCGCGCCGGATTCTGGAGGGCCTCGACTTCCAGATCCTCGAAGCCGAGGACGGTGAGAAGGCTCTGGAGGCCTGCAAGCGTGGACTGCCCGACGCGGTGCTGCTCGACTGGAACATGCCCGTCATGGACGGCTACGAGTTCCTCGGTCACCTGCGCCGCATGCCCGGCGGCGACCAGCCGAAAGTGGTGTTCTGCACCACCGAGAACGACGTCGCGCATATTGCCCGCGCGCTGCACGCCGGCGCCAACGAGTACATCATGAAGCCGTTCGACAAGGACATCGTGACGGCGAAGTTTCAGGAAGTCGGACTTATCTGAGCGAACACCCGGAGGCGGAACGGATCCTTCGGCGATTGTTTTCAACTGAACCGTTTCAGTCTGAGTTGGTGAGTAATGAGTGTTGCGTTCGCAGGTAATTCGACCACGGGCACGTCGCGTGAAGCCGGGCCGCTGCGGGTGATGGTCGTTGACGACTCCGTCGTCATCCGCGGCCTGATCTCGCGCTGGATCGGCGCCGAGCACGACATGGAGGTCGCAGCGTCGCTGCGCACCGGGCTCGAGGCGGTCAACCAGATCGAACGCATCAACCCCGACGTTGCCGTGCTCGACATCGAAATGCCCGAGCTCGACGGCATCTCGGCACTGCCGAAACTGCTGGCGAAGAAGCGCGATCTCGTCATCATCATGGCCTCGACCCTGACGCGCCGTAACGCGGAGATCAGCTTCAAGGCGCTCTCGCTCGGCGCGGCCGACTACATTCCGAAGCCGGAATCGACCCGCGAGGCGTCGGCCGCCGACACCTTCCACCACGACCTGATCCAGAAGATCCGTCATCTCGGCGCGCGGCTGCGCCGCAGGCCCGCGGTTGCGAGCCCGCCGCTCGCACCGGCGAGCCCGGCGGCGCCGGCTGCACGTGCGCCGGTTGTCGCCCGTCCTGCCGCGCCGGCACCTGCTCCAGCCGTGCATGCTCCGTCGTCAGGCGTGTTGTCGACGCGCCCGTTCTCGACCCAGGCACCGAAGGTGCTGCTGATCGGCTCCTCGACCGGCGGTCCGCAGGCGCTGATGGCGCTCGTCACCGAGCTCGGCCCCGTCATCGACCGCTTCCCGGTGCTGATCACCCAGCACATGCCGCCGACCTTCACCACCATTCTCGCCGAGCATCTGGCGCGCTCGAGCCGCCGCCCAGCGGCCGAGGCGGTCGACGGCGAGCCGGTGAAGCCCGGACGGATCTATCTCGCGCCCGGCGGCAAGCACATGCGCCTCGCGCGCAGCGGCGCGGACGTCGTGATCGCGCTCGATGACGGCCCCGCCGTCAATTTCTGCAAGCCCGCGGTGGATCCGCTCTTCACCTCCGCCATCGACATCTGGCACGGCAACATCCTCTCCGTGATCCTGACGGGCATGGGCTCGGACGGCATGCGCGGCGGCAAGGACATCGTCGCGGCAGGCGGCAGCGTGATCGCGCAGGACGAAGCCTCCAGCGTGGTCTGGGGCATGCCGGGCGCGGCGGCCAATGCCGGCATCTGCGCCGCGATCCTGCCGCTCAACCAGATCGGCGCCAAGGTCAACCGCCTGTTCGCGGGAGATCGCTCGTGAATCCGACGGACTACGATTATCTGCGCAAGTTCCTGAAGGAGCGCTCGGGCCTCGATCTGTCGCCCGACAAGCAATATCTGGTCGAGAGCCGGCTGCTGCCGCTCGCGCGCAAGGCGAGCCTTCCCGGCATTCCCGATCTCGTGCTGAAGATCAGGAACGGCGACGGCCGGCTTGCGACCGACGTGGTCGAAGCCATGACCACCAACGAGACCTTCTTCTACCGCGACAAGATTCCGTTCGACCATCTGCGCGAGACGATCCTGCCCGGCCTGATCCAGGCGCGCGCCGCGCGCAAGTCGATCCGGATCTGGTCGGCGGCCTCGTCGACGGGGCAGGAGCCCTATTCGATCGCGATGTGCGTGAAGGAGATGGGCGCGGCGCTCGCCGGCTGGCGCATCGAGATCGTCGCCACCGATCTGTCGCAGGAAGTGCTGGAGAAATCCAAGGCCGGCATCTACAGCCAGTTCGAGGTGCAGCGCGGCCTGCCGATCCAGCACCTGATGAAGTACTTCACGCAAGCCGGCGAGCTCTGGCAGCTCAACGCCGACATTCGCGCCATGGTGCAGTTCCGCCAGCTCAATCTGCTGCAGGACTTCTCCCATCTCGGCACGTACGACGTGATCTTCTGCCGCAACGTGCTGATCTATTTCGACCAGGACACCAAGGCGGTGATCTTCGAGCGCATGGCGAAGGGGCTCGAGGCCGACGGCACGCTGCTGCTCGGTGCGGCCGAATCCGTCGTCGGCATCACCGACGCGTTCCGTCCGATCACCGAGCGCCGCGGTCTCTATCAGCTCAACCCTGCGCGCTCGGGCCGTCCCATGGGCGGATTGATGCCGCAGCCGCTGAAGGTCGCCGCCGCGAGGTGAGCTCTCTTCCTTCTCCCCTTGCGGGAGAAGGTGGCGCGAAGCGCCGGATGAGGGGTTGCATCAGCAAATTCCGTTGCAGATAAGTGTGCGGAGATAACCCCTCACCCGTCTCGCCGCTCCGCGGCGAGCCACCCTCTCCCGCAAGGGGAGAGGGGAAGAAGGTCGTTCCTTCTACAAAATCGCATGCGGCAGGAACCGCGAGCCGTTGCCCGTGATCGGGCTCTCGTCTTCGCGGATCGACAGGCCGCACGGCTCGTGGTTCACCAGCCAGCTTCCAACGACGACGTAATTGCCTGAGAAGTTCGGCAATGGCGACAGCGCCTGCCGCACAAAACCTTCGGCGCCATAAGGGCCGGCCTGCTTGTCGATCGGTGCGCCGCCCGACACCAGCGTGACATTGGCGCCTTCGCGCGACAGCAGCGGCTTGCGCACATACGACGTCCCGAGCTCCGCGGCCCGCGCGTCATCCTCGAAGAAGGCCGGCAGCAGATTGGGGTGGTTCGGAAACATCTCCCAGAGCAGCGGCAGGATGCCCTTGTTCGAGAGCACCGCCTTCCATGGCGGCTCGATCCAGCGCGTCGCTGCGCTCTTGAGATTCGCGCCGAACGCATCCTGGAACATCCATTCCCAGGGATAGAGCTTGAAGGCGAGCGCGATGTCGCGTTCGTCGAGATCGACGAAGCCGCCGCCCTCGCCGCCCTCGTCGCGCCAGCCGACCTGGGCGATGTCGAGCAGCGTGGTCGAGAGTCCGGCCTGGCGTGCCGTGTCTTCGAGATAAGCGAGCGTGCCGGCGTCCTCGGTATTGTCGGTGGCGCCGGTGAGATGCAGGTGTTGGCCCGCGGCGATCGTCTTCCATGCCGCGATCAGGCGCTCATGGATGGAGTTGAACTGATCGGCACGCACCGGGACGATGCGGCGCTCGATCGCCTGTTCGAGCCAGGTCCATTGAAACACCGCGGCCTCGAAGATCGAGGTCGGCGTATCCGCGTTGTATTCGAGCAGCTTCGCCGGCCCCTTGCCGTCGTATTTCAGGTCGAGCCGGCCGTAGAGGCTGCGGTCGTCGCGCTTCCAGCTCTCGGCGATGAAATCCCAGAACGCTTCAGGAATCTTCAGGCGCCGCAGATGCCGTTCGTCGCCGATCACGCGGCCGGCGAGCTCCAGGCACATCGCGTCAATCTCGCCGGTCGGCGTTTCGATACCGCGCTCGATCTCGTCGAGCGTGAAGCCGTAATAGGCGCGCTCGTCCCAATAGCGGTCGCCGCCGATGGTGTGGAAGACGAAGCCGCATTGCGCGGCGGTCTCCCGCCAGTCGTCGCGCTCGAGGCAGGTGATGCGCTGCATGTTATTTCCTGCGCATGATCTCCGCGCAAACGCGTTCCGCGTTTGTCGCGAAGGAAAACCGGCGGCCACTTTTCCGGATCATGCGCTAGCCGCCGCTTGAAAAGCCATGGCCGAACGAGCCGAAGCCGCCGCGGCTCACGCTGCTGTGGCCGGAGTCCGATGACGTGCTCGACGAGGAATGGCTGGAGGAATCGCTGCTGTAGTAGCTCGATCGCGACGACGAGCCCGATCCGCCGCTGCCGCCCGAGGAGTTGCTTCTGCTGCTGCTGCACGCGGTGCTCGTCTGCACGGCCGGATCCGCCCCGGGAGGAGCGGGCTCGCAACTCGTCCGCGGCATCAGCGTGTAGGCGGTCGTGCCGACCGCGAGCGTGCCCATCACCAGCAGGGCGACGTGACCGGAGCGCTTCACCGGCTCCTTCGCCGGTAGCGCCAGTGGCTCTGGCCGCCGTGGCCGGCGCCTGCTGAATTCCTTGCTGGGGGGCTGCTCCGCCATGTCAGTAGATCATGCAGGCGGCGTTGAGCAGGCCTGCGGCGAGCGAGGACAGGCCGAGCCAGATGGCGGGCGCCAGCTCGCCGGCGGCGATCCGCGCCGACAGGTTCGGCACCGGCACTTTGACGAGAAAGAACACGATGACCTGCACGATGAGCGCGATCGTCGCCCAGATCAGGCAGTCCAGCACATTGGCCGAATGTGCGATCGCGCTGACCAGCGGCGCGACGAAGCCGAGCAGGCTGAGGCCGAGCGCGATCGCGGCGGCCGGCTCGTCGTCGCGGATCAGCTGGAACTCGTTGTAGGGGGTGATGCGGGTATAGACGAAGAGGTAAGCCACGATCGCGATCAGCCCGGTGCAGAAATAGACCAGGAAGGCGGGCAGGCCGGCCAGTGATTGCAGGATCATCGTTCCCCCATCGTGCAGCGACCATTCGTCGGCGTGGGAAGCATAGCGGTTCAAAAGTTAAGAGAGGGGGAGGCCGTAGCCACGGACGCGGTGGTCGCTGCGCGCGAGCGCAGCGGGTGGGGGCTCTGTCCACACGGGGATTGTCTCGATGCGGAGACACCCTCACCCCGCCCCTCTCCCGCAAGCGGGAGAGGGAGAAGACATCCCCAAAAACGAAAACCCCGCCATTTGCGGCGGGGTCCAGGCTGGGAGGAGCGAGCCCCGGGGGCTCGCGACGTAAACCGGATCAGGCGGGAATGCGCTCTTCGTGCTCGTGCGGCTCGCGCAGCACGTAGCCGCGGCCCCACACGGTCTCGATGAAGTTGCGGCCTTCGGAGGCGTTGGCGAGCTTCTTGCGGAGCTTGCAGATGAAGACGTCGATGATCTTCAGCTCGGGCTCGTCCATGCCGCCATAGAGGTGGTTGAGGAACATTTCCTTGGTCAGGGTGGTACCCTTGCGGAGCGAGAGCAGCTCCAGCATCTGGTACTCCTTGCCGGTCAGGTGCACGCGCTGGCCGCCGACTTCGACCGTCTTGGTGTCGAGGTTGACGACGAGGTCGCCGGTCTGGATGACCGACTGGGCGTGACCCTTGGAGCGGCGCACGATCGCGTGGATGCGGGCAACCAGCTCGTCCTTGTGGAAGGGCTTGGTCATGTAGTCGTCGGCGCCGACGCCGAGACCCTTGACCTTGTCCTCGATGCCGGCGAGGCCGGAGAGGATCAGAATCGGTGTCTTGATCTTGGAGACCCGGAGCTGCTTGAGCACGTCGTAGCCGGACATGTCGGGCAGGTTGAGGTCGAGAAGAATAATGTCGTAATCGTATAGTTTACCGAGATCGACGCCTTCTTCCCCCAAATCGGTCGTGTAGACGTTGAAGCTCTCAGACTTCAACATCAGCTCGATCGACTGCGCGACGGCGCTGTCATCTTCAATCAGCAAAACGCGCATGCCAGTTCCCCATAGTCGCCGCTCCTGGGCGTCAGGTCGGCCGCATTCGCGGCACTCAACAAAACGCCTTTGAACAACTGATTCGGATCCTGACAACAGATGGTTAACAAACTCTGATTCTGGAACGCAAGTCCCCCCGGTGCAATTTTTGTCGAATCGCCCTAAGGTCTTGCGCAGGAAGCAGCTTTCGTTACCCCGGTCCGCTCAAGTTCCACTTTAAGAGACGGGCCTAACCGACTCCCGCGACTCAGCCTTCTTCTGAAGGGGAGCCACGCTCAGTCACAAAGACAGTGACGCAATGATTAATGATGCGGGTAAACACGAAGTTAAGCGCCGTTCAGAAATATGGCGAAACTTAAGAGTTTCCCCGTGAAGGCCCGGATGACGAAGGCGATCGGCTTGGTGAAGGCCCTCTTGTCTGCTGCGAAGGCGCGCTCCTTATGAAGGCTCTTGCCGAACAGATCGGCGATATCGACGGCGTCAACATCTATGGCCGTGTGGTCGGCGTCCGCGGCCTGATGGTCGAGGTAGCAGGTCCGATCCACGCGATGTCGGTCGGGGCGCGGCTCGTGATCGAGACCGGCGCCAACCGCACCATTCCCTGCGAGGTGATCGGCTTCTCCGGCAACAACGCCGTCGTGATGCCGTTCGCCGGCCTCGACGGCGTCCGCCGCGGCTGCAAGGCCGTCATCGCCAATGCCGCCAACCAGGTGCGGCCCTGCGCGGCCTGGCTCGGCCGCGTCGTCAATGCGCTGGGCGAGCCGATCGACGGCAAGGGTCCGCTGCCGCAGGGGTCCTCGCCGATGCCGTTCCGCAATACGCCGCCGCCGGCGCATTCGAGGAAGCGCGTCGGCGCCCCGCTCGATCTCGGCGTGCGCGCGATGAACACCTTTCTCACCTGCTGCCGCGGCCAGCGCATGGGCATCTTCGCAGGCTCCGGCGTCGGCAAGTCGGTGCTGCTGTCGATGCTCGCGCGCAATGTCGATGCCGCCGTCAGCGTCATCGGTCTGATCGGCGAACGCGGCCGCGAGGTACAGGAGTTCCTGCAGGACGACCTCGGCGAGGAGGGTCTCGCGCGTTCCGTCGTGGTGGTCGCGACCTCCGACGAGCCGGCGCTGATGCGCCGTCAGGCGGCCTATCTGACGCTCGCGGTCGCCGAATATTTCCGCGACGAGGACCAGGACGTGCTCTGCCTGATGGACTCGGTGACGCGCTTTGCCATGGCCCAGCGCGAGATCGGCCTGTCCGCCGGCGAGCCGCCGACCGCCAAGGGCTATACGCCGACGGTGTTCACCGAACTGCCGAAGCTGCTGGAGCGGGCCGGGCCGGGCCTCGGCGAGGGCGCGATCACCGCGATCTTCACGGTGCTGGTCGACGGCGACGATCACAACGAGCCGATCGCGGACGCCGTCCGCGGCATCCTCGACGGCCACATCGTGATGCAGCGCTCGATCGCCGAGCGCGGCCGCTACCCCGCGATCAACATCCTCAAATCCGTCTCCCGCACCATGCCGAAATCGGCCGACCCGGAATTCTGGCCGACCATCCAGAAGGCGCGGGCGGTGATGGCGACCTACGCCGACATGGAGGAACTGATCCGGCTCGGCGCCTACCGGGCCGGCTCCAGCCCCGAGGTCGACGAGGCGATCCGCCTGCACGAGCCGCTGGAAGCCTTCCTGCGCCAGCGCAAGGATGAAAATGCCTCCTTGGGGGACGGCTATCGGCAGTTGGCGCAAATCCTCGCGAATTTGGAAACGGAACGCTAACTTTGTCAGGTCATCATCCGATCCCACAGAGTAGCAGAGCCGGTCTTGGCCCCAGTCGGGCCTGTGGGGAGACCGGTGCCGTCCCAATGTGCGTGTGTCTTGCAGCTAGGGGACTTCTGGGGAGTATGAGTCGATGAAGTCACGTGATACCCTCATTCGCCTGAAGAAGTTTCAGGTCGACGAGAAGCGCCGCCGGGTCACCCAGATCGAGACCATGATCGCCGATTTCCAGCGGATGTCGGTCGATCTCGAGCGCGAGATCCAGACCGAGCAGGAGCGTGCCGGGATCAACGATCCCTCGCACTTCGCCTACCCGACCTACGCCAAGGCCGCGATCCAGCGCCGCGAGAACCTGACCCGCTCGGCCGACGAGCTCAAGGGCCAGCTCGACGAAGCCAAGGCCGCTTTGGCCGAGGCCTTCGAGGAGCTGAAGAAGGTCGAGCTCCTGGACGAACGCGACCAGGCCCGCGAACGCGCCGAGGAGAACGCCCGCGAGCAGGCCGACCTCGACAGCATCGGCCTGATGCGCGCCCGCATCGGCGCCGTCGCCTAAGCGGCCGCCAGCATCAAACCTGCCGAGAATTTTGCGAAACCCGGACCCGCAAGGTCCGGGTTTTCGTATGTGCTGTCCACAGCGTGGCGCCACGCCCCTTGGTGGTCGGCTTTGCCGCGCGCTATGGTAGCGAAGTGCCGGGGGCCTGTGCGGAATACGCCTGAGCCTTGCGCGTGTTGGGGGGCCGAATGCTGACGCCAGCAGAGCTGGTCGGGCTGATTGAGGCGGTGGCGAAGGGCGATCAGGCCGCGTTCGAGCGCCTCTACGTCGCCACGCGCGCGAAACTCTATGGCGTCGTGCTCCGTATCTTGCGTCGGCAGGATCTCGCGGAGGAGGTCATTCAGGAAGCCTACGTCAAGATCTGGAACAACGCCGGCCAGTTCAATCCGGCCCTGTCGTCGCCGATCACGTGGATGGCGTCGATCGCGCGCAACCGTGCGATCGACATCGTGCGCAAGAAGTCGGAAGCCTCCATCGAGGAAGAGCCTCAGGCGATGGAGGTCGCGGCCGACAGTCCCGATCCGCTGGCGCGCCGCGAGATGACCGAGGAGCTGAAGCGGCTCCTGGAATGTATCGGCCGGCTCGAGCCGGACCGTCAGAGGCTCGTGCTTCTCGCCTATTACAACGGCTGGAGCCGCGAGCAATTGGCGGAGAAATTTTCAGCGCCCGTCAACACGGTGAAGACGTGGCTGCGGCGCAGCATGCTGGATATCCGGGAGTGTCTCGGACTGTGATGCCTTGTGAGATGGCTTGGACGATGAGGATGGCTCTGGACTGCATGTGATGGCCTACACGGAGGACCATATCGCGCTCGCCGCGGAATATGCGCTCGGCACGCTGGATGCCGACGAGCGCGCGCAGGTCGAGACCATGATGGCGGTGGACCCGGCGTTCGCCGACATCGTGCAGGCCTGGGCCTACCGGCTCGGCGTCCTCAACCAGATGGTCGGTACGATCGAGCCGCGTCCGATCGTGTGGGAGAACATCAGGGCCGAATTGGCGCGGACGGCCTTCGCACAAGAGCCGCCCGCGCAGGCCGAAGCCGAGCCGCTGCCCCCACCGCCCGTGCCGGAGGCTTTCTCGTTCGACGCCGCGCCCACGGAGACGTCTTCGGCTGTCACGCCGCCGGCCGAGCCCCCGCCAGTCGAGAGCCAGTCAAGCGAGCCGCAGCCTGCCGCAACCGAGCCGCCCGAAACGGCGCGACCCGCCGACGATGCGCTGCCCGACATCGCGCCGGTCTTCATGCCGCAGGTCCATGCGCCCGATCCGGATGTGGTGCATGCGCCGCCGGCGCCGGTCGTGGACAACACCAATGTGATCCGGCTCGAGGGCCGCGTGAAGCGCTGGCGCACCGTCGCCTCCGCCGTCGGCGCGCTCGCGGCCGCGCTGCTGGTCACGCTGTCGCTGCAGATCTTCCGGCCCGACGCGCTGCCCGGCGCCTTGCGCCCGGCGCCGCGCATCCAGACGGTGGAAGTGAAGACGCCGGGCACGCCGCTCGCCGCGTCCGCGCAATATGTCGCGCTGCTGCAGGGCCAGGGCGGCGGCCCCGCCTTCATCCTCACCATCGACGGCGCGACGCGAAACTTCACCGTGCGAAAGGTCGGCGCCACGCCGGAGCCCGGCAAGAGTTTCGAGCTCTGGCTGATCTCCGACAAGCTGCCGCGCCCGCGCTCGCTCGGCGTGATCGGCTCAGGCGAGTTCACCGCGCGTCCGGTGCTCGGCGGCTACGATGCCGAACTCGTCAACGGTGCCACCTACGCCGTCACCATCGAGCAGGCCGGCGGCTCGCCCAACGGCCAGCCGACCTCGGCGCCGGTGTTTTCCGGCAAGCTGATCGAGACCGTGCCGCCCGCCCAGCCGCAGGCACCCGCGAAGAAGTAGGGGCTTGATCGTCGGTCCGGGCGCGACCGTCGTAGCCCGGATGGAGCGGAAGCGTAATCCGGGGTCTCGCGACGCGGAGAGACCGTCCCGGATTTCGCTGCGCTCCATCCGGGCTACAAGTGCGCCCCCAATTGTCGCCGCTGTCCACCCCACCGTCGCATTTCGACAAGTCCGGCCAAATCCCGTCCCGGTTTGAACCTCGGCGCAATTCGCGGCGTCAAATCCCCGGAATTTGCACGCGGCGCCGATTTGGGGCGCCGGAGAAGGGGCGAGACATCAGATGGATGCAGCGAGAACGCCGGGCATCTTCGTTCACCAATATTCGGGCCTGCCGACGGGTCCGGCCTTCGAACATTGGCGCGAACGGGCCTTCGGGGCCTGCGGCCTCGAGATCGGGCCGAGCCATGGCGACAGCATCGATTGCCGGCTCCAGGTCAGCGTCGTCGACAATATCGTGCTGGCCATCCCGGAGGGCGCCTCCGCGCAATACACGCGGACCCAGAGCCACCTTGCCGACGGCAGCGACGATCTCGTGCTGATCTCGGCGCATGCGGGCCGCGTGCGTGTCGGCCAGAACGGCCACACCATCGAGCTTGCTCCCGAGCAGATGGTGCTGGTCGACATGGGCATCACCGGCACCGTCGGCCACACCAATGAGGAACGCTTCACCACCATCCGCATGCCGCGCCGCGCGCTGCTCGACATCAGCCCGCGCGCCGAGGAGAAGCTTTCGCAGGTGCTCTCCGACGGCGCGGTCGCCGAGACCATCTTCCGCTACCATGCGCTCGCCGCCAATCACGCGCCGCATCTTGACGCCGTCGGCCAGCGCCTGACCGCGCAGCACATGGTCGACCTGGTCGGCCTCCTGCTCGGCACCGATGCCGAACATGCGAGCCTTGCGCGCGGCCGCGGACATGCCGCCGCCCGCCTCGACATCATGCGCGCCGACGTGATGGCCGCGCTCGGCCGCAACGATCTCTGCCTCGCCGACGTCGCGACGCGCTCGGGACTGAGCCCGCGCCAGGCGCAACGCCTGTTCGAGCAGGCCGGCACCACCTTCACCGAATTCGTGCTGGAGCAGCGCCTGCTGCTGGCGCGCAAGCAGCTCGCTGATCCCCGGGCGCGGACGCGCAAGATCAGCGACATCGCGCATTCCTCGGGCTTCTCCGACCTGTCCTATTTCAACCGCGCCTTCCGCAAGCGCTTTGGCGCGACGCCGTCGGAGCTGCGCGAGGCGTAAGCCACGAATTTGTGCAGCGGCCAGGCGGCCGCCGCATTTGGTCGGCCGGGGCGAATGCGCTATACCTGCCGGTGCGGGCAGACCGCGGGATTTCTCTGGAAAGCACAGTAGGCGGACATGGCGCGTATCGTCGTGCTCGGCGCCGGGTTTGCAGGCCTGTGGGCAGCCATCGCCGCCGCGCGAAAGCGCGACGAGATCGGCGCGGCCGGTCGCGACATCGAGATCCACCTCGTTGATCGCAATCCCTATCACAACATCCGCGTTCGCAATTACGAGGCCGATCTCAGCGAGGTCGCGCTTCCGCTCGGCCCATTGCTCGATCCGATCGGTGTGACGCATGGCCTCGGCGAGGTCGAAGCGATCGATCCGGTGCATCGCCAGATCTCGCTGGTGACGAGCGGCGGCGAGGCGACGCTGAGCTACGACCGTCTCGTGCTGGCGCTCGGCAGCGAGGTGATGCGTCCCGGCATAGCGGGCCTCGTCGAGCATGCGTTCGATGTCGATACCTATACCGCCGCGCTTCGCCTCGATGATCATCTCACCTCGCTCGGCCGCAGCGCGCCGGCGCCGGGACGATCCACCGTCGTCGTGGTCGGCGCCGGCTTCACCGGCATCGAGGTCGCGGCCGAAATGCCCGACAGGCTGGCGCGTGCCGGCATCACCGGCAGCCGCCGCATCATCCTGGTCGATCCCAACTCTTCCGTCGGCGCCACCATCGGTGCGCATGCGCGTCCCGTCATCGCGACGGCGCTCACCTCGCTCGATGTCGAGACGCGGCTCGGCGTTCGTGTCGTGTCGGTCGAGGCGGCGGGCATTCACCTGAGCTCGGGCGAGTTCATTGCGGCGCAGACGGTGATCTGGTGCGCCGGCATGCGCGCAAGTCCGTTGGCGGCGAGCTTTCCGGACGCACGCGATCGCCTCGGGCGCCTGCTGGTCGATCCGTTCATGCGGGTTGCCGATGTCGGCGGCGTGTTCGCGTGCGGCGACGTCGCCTCAAGCGTGGTCGACGGGCTGCATCCGACCGTGATGTCGTGCCAGTTCGCGCGTCCCATGGGCCGCTTCGCCGGCCACAACGTGGTGGCTGATCTCGCAGGTCAGCCGATGCTGCCGCTGCGGATCGACTGGTACGTCACCGTGCTCGATCTCGGCAGCTGGGGCGCGCTCTATACGGAAGGCTGGGACCGCGAGGTGCGCGCGACGGGTGCGGCGGCAAAGGCGACCAAAGAGACCATCAACCGCAAGCGCATCTATCCGCCGCTGACGGGCAACAAGGAAGAGCTGTTCGCCGCGGCAGCCCCGACGGTGCAGGCGCCGCCGCCGACTTACGGTGCGCCGCGCCGTTGAGCTAGCTCATGGGTCCATCAATCAAGCGAAACGATGAAACGAGGGCGACGGGGTTGCGCAGTCGGCTGCAGCGGAGTGGTTGCCAGCCTTTGTCCGCTCCGAGGTCCCTTAGCCGACTTTGCGGCACGCTACCGAGAGGTCGCAATTTGACCCCTTGCGGACTTGGAGCCGTCGATAGACGAAGTCGAAACGGTGGTGAAGATTGCTCACCGCCAGTCGTCACCGTCACGCCCGTGATGCCCCAACGACGCTGAACGTCGCGCGATTATGCCGCAGATGCCCAGTGGGTTTCATGCTAAGCTGTCCTGCCTTTGGCAGGGGGGAGCAATGCGACGGCGTCAAGTCATTGCGCTTATCGGCGGGGCTGCGGTCTGGCCGCTTTCGGCAAAAGCCGAAACACCTCTCATCGGATTTCTAAGCAGCAGGTCCGCCCGCGATTCGGGGAGGTTGGTCGCGGCCTTCGAGCGAGCGCTGGGCGAAGTAGGATTTAGCCAAGGCAGAAACCTATTGGTAGATTATCGCTTTGCGGACGGAGCCTTGGACCGGTTGCCCGACATGGCAAGAGAACTCGCACAGCGTCCCCTCGCTGTGCTAGTTGCCGCCGGAGGCTCAAATTCTGCCCTCGCAGCGAAACGAGCGACATCAACGATTCCCATCGTGTTCGTCATCGGCGGTGATCCGGTTCGACTTGGTCTGGCCGCAAGCATCGCGCGTCCCGGCGGCAACGCCACGGGGATAACCATCATTTCCGCCGACCTCGCGCCGAAGCGGCTCGGCCTGCTGCGGGAGCTCGTCCCTAACGCGGGCACCTTTGCGGTCCTCACCAACCCAAACACGCCCGAAGGAAGAGGACAGGCATCGGACATGCTCACTGCGGCACTGGCGCTTGGCCTAAAGCTTCGCATGCTGGAGGCAAGCGATGAGAGGGCAATCGACGCCATATTCGCGACTCTTTCTCAGGAAAAGCCCGACGCGCTCTTGATCGCCAGCGATCCCCTTTTTGACGTTCATCGCGATAAGCTGGTCGCCTCGGTCGCGGCGGCAGCCATCCCCGCGATTTATCAGTTTCGCGACTACGCCATTGCCGGTGGCCTCATGAGCTACGACCCAGATATCGTTGATGCGTATCGGCAAGTCGGAGTCTATGCCGGTCGAATTCTGAAGGGGGCTGCTCCCGCCGATCTGCCAATTCAACAGCCGATCAGATACAATCTAGTCATTAATCTCCGCACGGCCAAGGCGCTTGGGCTTACAATATCACCTAGCTTGCTTGTCCGTGCTGACGAGGTGATCGAATAGCGGCGCATTTCCGGTTGTGGCCCGTTGCTGACCAACACGGCGGTCGGCGATAGCAGCATTTGACCCATCGCCGACTTCGTCCATGGACATTTGAGCTGCTGGGAGTGGCCCGCCGGTACGTTGCAGGAAATTGGTATTCTAAAGGCGCTCCAACCAAGTCCGCGTGTATTCGGGCCTTACTTCTACCCAGAACTGACCTTGGAAGAATGTGCAGCTGCCGACTTCTCGCAATTCGAGACCTTCGACAATTATTGCATTGCCATGTTCTCGTTCGAAATGCTGCACAGCCATTTGGGACATCGCGGTGAGGTCAATCTCATCATTCGATCGAGCCGCTTCATGGACGCTGTTGCGCACCGAGATGATATCTTTCGGATCGAGGACAACGGTCAGGTCAGGTTTGATGAGCAGCGCTTCAACCAGAAAGTCATGGTTCGCTGGAATGGAGGGCTGGATGATCGCCGCATCCATCCCAAAGGAGTTGTTTAGGCTCAAGCGTTCTGAAAGCGTAGTGCGCAGGTCGCCTGTTGGCCCATAGCTGACCTTGCCGCGCATTCGCTGACAGTCAGCGTTGATTCCAACGCCGGAAATTTGACGCGGGGGGGGGGCGACCGATCGAGACCAGCCACAAGCCCTTGCGTCGCTCGATCGCAAAACACCCTAAGCTTGGGGCAATCTACCTCTCCAAAAATATTCCACTTTACCGAAATTCGGAAACGGCGTATCCATCGCGGCAACCCGGCCCAAGGAAGAGGGGCGTATCGCGATCGTCACGAACGCGGGCCGGGCGGCGGTGGGCGTGGGTCACATCGGCGCGAAGGGTTTTTGCAGGGCGGGCAACCGTGAGCGAAACCGTCGCGCGCACGACCGGTGTGATCTGCGTACGGCAAAATCGTGTGGTCCTGGCGCCCGGGGTCTGTGCGCCAAGTCTTGTGGTGATGCGCGGCCCAACCGGGCTCTCGCATCGATCATCCGCAAGGCGACGGGGGCAATAGTGCATCGCTCCCCGGGGAGAGCACGACATAAGCCGTCAAACCACTGCGCAGGGAAGGCCGGATGTTCAGGCTTCACCTGTATGCCGCTGTGCAGATCTTCTGACTGCTACTTCGCACAGTGGACCGCGGGTGCCAGCCGGCACCCGGTCTTCCCTGCGCCCTCTTTCATTCGGGGGTGAAGCGACCAGGCAAAGCTCGGGCGAGATGAGCCGCGAGGATGAGCAGCTATGTCTGACGTTGGAAAAGGTCTCGTGCCCCGGACGCAGCGCAGCGTCTCTTCGACGGTGCGCTGCAGAGCCGGGGCCCATCTATCAGCGCACTGTGAAGCTTCCTGGGTCCCGGCTCTGCGCCGCACCGCTATGCGCTGCGTCGCGTCCGGGACACGAGAGAGGCGGATGTCGCCTCATAACCCGTCATTGCGAGGAGCGAAGCGACGAACCAATCCAGATCCCTCCGCAGTAGGGGGCTCTGGATTGCTTCGCTGCGCTCGCAATGACGACATGGAGAGTTGTGCCCAAGACTGCGCTCTCGTGCCCCGGACGCTGCGCAGCACGAAAGTGATGCGCTGCAGAGCCGGGGCCCATGCATCAGCGAGTGAGCGGCCTCCTGGATCCCGGCTCTGCGCCGCACCGCTGCGCGCTGCGTCGCGTCCGGGACAAGGGAGGAGAGGGTGGTGAATTTCAAGCGTGGGCGCCCGCAGCATACCCCGGACATGAGAAAGCGCCCGTGGGGGGCGGGCGCTTTCTGTAGTCGACTTGGGGTTGGGGTCGTCTACATATCCACGTGGCGACTTTGGGGGGCTGGTAAAGAGCCGCGTGAATTCACAAAACTTGTTTGTTCTCCTTATCGAACGAGGGACGCGTTCGAGCTGGTGATAACGACCGGCTTGCCGGCCTTGATGACGCGGGCCGTCTGGGTCAGACCTTCATCCGAACCCGAGCGTGCCGTGATGCCGAAGCCTGCCAACGCGATCCCTGCGACGAGGGCCACGACCACAATCTTCAGATGGGTCGAGCGATCTGCGCTGTAGATCGAGTGGTTCATGGAAGCCTCCTGCCGCCATCTACCCGAAGTAGTCGCCGGCCGATTGAGGCAGGTTCATGCTTCCGGTGCCCAACAACCTAGTATGGGGGGGATTCGTTCCCAAGGGGCGATCACAAGAGCGTGAAAGGACGTGAAAGATCGCGATCAAAGGCGGCCCTTGATCGTTCTTTTCTATAATTATTTCAAAGTCGTAATGTGCCTGGCGGGCGCTTTTTCCTGTGTTGGTCGACAAGGCGCCAGGAACTCAAAAACCATTTGCCTGTGGCTGAAAAACACACGGCTTCTTAAGGCAAATCAGATGCTTCCGACCGTTTTCAGCCTCGCCCTGGGGTGGATCTCGGCCTGCGACAGCACGGTCGTCTGGGCGCGGAACCGCTCGACCAGGGAGCGGACAAAGGGACGAATTGCCGCAGAGGTCACCAGCACCGGCGCCTCGCCTTCGCGCGCGGCGCGCTCGAACGCCTCGCGCACGCCGGTCATGAACTCCGACAGTTTCGAGGGCTGCATGGCGAGGCTGCGCTCCTCGCCCTGGCCGATGATGGATTCGGCGAAGGCCTGCTCCCATTTCGCCGACAGCGCGATCAGCGGCAGATAGCCGTTGTAGGAGGTGTTCTGCGCGCAGATCTGGCGCGCCAGCCGGGCGCGGACGTGCTCGACCATGGTGGAGGGATTGCGCGAGAAAGCGAGCGAGTCGGCGATGCCTTCGAGGATGGTCGAGAGGTCGCGGATCGAGATGCGCTCGGCCAGCAGCAGCTGCAGCACGCGCTGGATGCCGGAGACCGTGACCTGTGCGGGCACGATGTCCTTGACCAGCTCGCTCTGCTCCTTCGGCAGCTCCTTGAGCAGCTTCTGCACCTCGCCATAGGAGAGCAGGTCCGACATGTTGGCCTTGAGCAGCTCGGTGAGATGGGTCGAGAGCACGGTCGCGGCGTCGACGACGGTGTAGCCCTTGAGCGAGGCTTCTTCCTTGAGGCTGGCATCGACCCAGGTCGCGGGCAGGCCGAAGGTCGGCTCGGTGGTGTGGATGCCGGGCACCTGGACCTGGCTGCCGCCGGGGTCCATGACCATGAACTGGTTCGGCCAGATCTTGCCGGTGCCGGCGTCGACCTCCTTGATCTTGATGATGTAGGTGTTGGCCTCGAGCTGGACGTTGTCGAGGATACGCACCGCCGGCATCACGAAGCCCATCTCGATCGCGAGCGAGCGGCGCAGTGCCTTGATCTGCTCGGTGAGGCGGTCGGTGCCGTCGGGGCCGTTGACCAGCGGCAGCAGCGCGTAGCCGAGCTCGATCTTGAGGTCGTCGATCTTGAGCGCGGCGGAGATCGGCTCTTCCGCCGCAGCGGCGCCCGGCGCGCCGGGCGTGCCCGCGGCAGGCGCCGCGTTGGCGGCTTCCTCGGCCTTCACGGCGGTGCGCTTGTGGTTGCGGGCGTTCCAGGCCAGCGCGCCGGCGCCGGCGCCGAGCGCGAGGAAGGGGATGGTCGGAATGCCCGGCAGCGCCGCCAGCACCAGCATGACCGCCGAGGACATCGCGAGCGCCTGCGGATAACCGGAGAACTGCTTCATCAGCGCCTTGTCGGCGGCGCCGGAGACGCCGGCCTTGGAGACCAGCAGGCCGGCCGCGGTGGAGACGATCAGCGCCGGCACCTGGGTGACCAGGCCGTCACCGACGGTCAGCAGCGTGTAGCTGCGTCCGGCGTCGGCGAAGGACATGCCCTGCTGCGCCACGCCGATGATCATGCCGCCGACGACGTTGATGAAGACGATCAGGAGGCCGGCGATGGCATCGCCGCGAACGAATTTGGAGGCACCGTCCATGGCGCCGAAGAAGCCGCTCTCGTCCTCCAGCGCCTTGCGGCGCTCCTTGGCGACCTTCTCGTCGATCAGCCCGGCGCCGAGGTCGGCGTCGATCGCCATCTGCTTGCCGGGCATCGCGTCGAGGTGGAAGCGCGCGGCGACTTCGGCGATACGGCCCGAACCCTTGGTGATGACGATGAAATTGACGATGATCAGGATCGCGAAGACGATGATGCCGATGACGAAATTGCCGCCCATCACGAAGCTGCCGAAGGCTTCGATGACGTGACCGGCGGCGGCCGTTCCCTCGTGCCCGTGCGACAGGATCAGGCGGGTCGAGGCCATGTTGAGCGACAGGCGCAGCATGGTCGAGATCAGCAGGACGGTCGGGAAAGCCGAGAATTCCAGCGGCGCCTGGATGAACAGCGAGGTCATCAGGATCAGGATCGAGAGCGTGATCGAGATCGCCAGGAACAGGTCCAGCACGATCGCGGGCAGCGGCAGGATCAGCACCACCAGGATGGTGAGGACGCCGAGCGCCAGCGCGATGTCGCCCCGCTTGAGGATCGTGACGATGTTGCTGAGGGAGGGGATGCCGGGCTTGGGGCTGCCTACGCCCTGTCCCGCGGTGACGTCGACCATGGTAGCTGCCTCCCCGCGCGACTGCCGGCCGCGCGCCCCAAACGTCTGCGCGGCGGCCGATGGGCCGCCGTTCCGAAAGTGAGGCACCGCACTGGCGTCCACGGGGGCTCCCGTTCTACGCGGCCGACGACACTCGACTTCACCCGGCAATTCTTGCCGGGTGTATGGTTAGCAAAGGGTTAACGGAGGGGGGCTGGAGGTCAGATCCGGGGGCTGAGGCCCCGGATGCCGGATCCGGACGAAGGCCGCCAGGGCTGCGGCCGGTGGAAGGGGCGGATCGGCTCGTAATCGCGCCGCTAGAGCGACTGCACGACGTCGGCATTGCCCATCGGCGACAGGCTGCCCGACTCTTTCCTGATCGATTCCGCGACGAAGCGAAGCTCCCAGTTCTTGACGAACCAATAGGCCGCAAACGCCCAGAGGCCCGACCATTCCACGAACAGGATGTAGGAATCGTTCGCCCGATCCGTATGCAGGAAGTGCATGATCACTGAGCCCCCCATCGCCAGGAGCATGTAGGCGCCGACCAGGAAGTAGAACGTCTTGAACCGCTTGCGGGCCGTTTCGTCATTCTTGATCTGCGACAGCGTCTGGTCCGAGTACCAGAATATGATGACGCCGATGCACACGAACGCCAGCACCGCGCTGATGCCGTGCAGCGTGATGTTCGGATAGCCGAACGAGGCAAGGGTGAAGGGGCTGGTCTTGTCGGGGATGCCCATCGGAAAGATCGCAACGCCCAGGGTGAATATGCCGGTCAGGCTGAGCCAGCGGTCTTCATTCTTCGAGAAGCCCTTGTAGCGGTACAGGAACACGCCGACGGCGAAGAGCAAGCCGCAGAACCAGAGCCGGGCGGGATAGAGGTCAGCCACGCCCTGAGCGGGGGTCTGGGCGAAATAGTAATCACTCAGCGAGGGCTGCAGGCGAATTCCCCAGAGCAGGCCGATCAGGATCACGACGACCGGGAAAGCCGCCGTCAGCGCGCCCATTCGTGTCCGCAGTTTTCCGTAGTTCTCGATGATGGCCTTGTCGATATGATCTTGTTCCATAATGCACTCCATGACTCCAATGGGCGTCATGTTCGCATTATTTAAGGTTGTGGAAAAGGTCCGGGGTTGTAGCCAAGACGCCGCAGCATCGAACCGCGTGGCTGCAGGCCTGGTGCGGCGCAAGGTCGGGCCGGTCCGCCATCGGAGCTCCCAATGCACCGTGGTGCATTGGGGCTTCCAGGCGTCAGGGCGCGTCGCCTGCAACGATGGTCGGGGAGCGGGCTGTGCTACTTCGCCCTCTCCATCTTCGTCACCGTGTATCCCGATGCCGCCTCCTCGGCCTCGAAGGTCACCTTGTCGCCGACCTTCACCTGCTTGAGCATCGCGGCGTCCTTGACGCGGTAGACCATGGTCATGGGCTCCTCCATGCCGAGACTCTTGGCGGGGCCGTGCTTGAGCGTGATCTTGCCAGCGCCTTCGTCGATCTTCTTCACCTCGCCGCTGATCGAGCCTCCGGCGGCGAGCGCGCCGCAAGACAGACCGAGCGTCAGGCCGAGCGTCAGCGCGAGCGCTGCGGCGATGCGGGTGATCGGGTTCATGGTTCGCTCCATTGCTTCAATTCACGGTGACGTGGCCGACCATGCCGTAGTCGCGGTGGCCGGGGATCAGGCAGGAAAATTCGAATGTGCCGGCCTTGGTGAACTTCCAGAGGATCTCCGCGGTCTTGCTCGGAGCAAGCCGCACCCCGTTCGGATCGTCGTGCTCCATGTGCGGATGCTTCTTCATCACCTCGGCATGGGCGAGGTTCTCCTTGGTCGTCGCGAGCAGGAATTCGTGGTCCTCCTTGCCGACATTGCGCAGGACGAAGCGGATCTGCTCGCCGCGCT
Source organism: Bradyrhizobium sp. KB893862 SZCCT0404 (assembly GCF_018130885.1). Taxonomy (NCBI): domain Bacteria; kingdom Pseudomonadati; phylum Pseudomonadota; class Alphaproteobacteria; order Hyphomicrobiales; family Nitrobacteraceae; genus Bradyrhizobium; species Bradyrhizobium sp. KB893862 SZCCT0404. The sequence goes on along the minus strand of NZ_JAFCLT010000008.1, from coordinate 423,117 downwards.
TCACCTCGATCTTGGCGGGTGCGTAGTCCATCTCGTTCATCAGGATCTCGACGGTGCGGGCGGGCTTCTTGGGATCGCCGGGCTCGCCGGCCGAAAAGGCCGCGTGCCCGTGCTGCTCATGCGCCAGCGCCGGCGCCAGCGAAAGCGCAGCCAGCGCTATTCCGAGTTTGATCGTCTTCATCTTCTTCTCCAGTTGGTGGTTCATCGAAACGCTCACATCTTCATGTTCTTCATCGGCGGGCCGCCCGGCTTCTGCCGCGCCGGCTCCGCGGCCGGCGATGCGACTTCGTAGGCGACGGTGCCTTGCGGGAATTTGTAGGGGCCGGGATCGCGGTAATCGTCGCGCGCGAGGTTCTCGCGGATCTTCATCACCGTGAACATGCCGCCCATCTCGATCGGGCCGAACTGGCCGGTGCCGGTCATCATCGGCAGCGTGTTGTCGGGCGCGGGCATCTCCATGTTGCCCATCGCCATGCCGGTCGAGCCCATCGCCATGCCGTCAGGCGCGAGCTTGCCGACGGCCTTGGCGAGATCCTTGCGCGACACGCCGATGAGATTGCGCACCTCGTGTCCCATCGCATTCATGGTGTGGTGCGACTTGTGGCAGTGGAACGCCCAGTCGCCGGGATTGTCGGCGAGCACGTCGAACACCCTGACGGCGCCGACCGGAACGTCGGTCGTCGTCTCCGGATATTGCGCGCTTTCCGGCACCCAGCCGCCGTCGGTGCAGGTCACCGCGAAGCTGTGACCGTGCAGATGGATCGGATGGTTGGTCATGCTGAGATTGCCGATGCGCACGCGCACCTTGTCGCCGAGCCGCACCGGCAGCGGATCGATGCCCGGAAACACCCGCGCATTCCAGGTCCACATGTTGAAGTCGGTCATCTCGTTGACCTGCGGCAGATAAGTGCCGGGATCGACGCGATAGGTGCTCATCACGAAGACGAAGTCGCGATCCACGGGCCGGAAACCCTGATCGCGCGGATGCACGACGACCATACCCATCATGCCCATCGCCATCTGCACCATCTCGTCGGAATGCGGGTGGTACATGAAGGTCCCGCTCTTCTTCATCTCGAACTCGTAGACGAAGGTCTTGCCGGGATTGATGTGCGGCTGGGTCAACCCGCCGACGCCGTCCATGCCGCTCGGGATGATCATGCCGTGCCAGTGCACGGTGGTGTATTCGGGCAGCTTGTTGGTGACGAAGATGCGAACCTTGTCGCCCTCGACCGCCTCGATGGTCGGGCCGGGCGACTGGCCGTTGTAGCCCCACAGGTTCACCTTCATGCCCTCGGCGAATTCGCGCACCACGGGCTCGGCGACGAGATGGAATTCCTTCCAGTCGCCGTTCATGCGGAACGGCAGCGACCAGCCGTTCAGCGTGACCACGGGGCGGTAGTCCGGCCCGCCAATGGGATGCAGCGGCGGCTGCGTCACCACCTTGTCCATCGTGGGCGCCTCCGGAATCGACGCGGCCTGGACGCGGCTGCTGATGGCCGACGCGCTGGCAAGCGCGGCGGTCCCTAAAAATCCTCGGCGGGAATACATGCTGGCCTCCATCTCAGTGGCCGCCGTCGGCAGGCGCTGCCGCGGCGATGGTGGTCGAATTCTCGCCGCCGGACGCAGGCGCGCCGCCGCCATTCACGGCAGTCTGCAAATCGGACTGGGCGAGGAAGAATTTCTGCTTGGCATCGATCGCGCCGCGCAACGACGCCAGGCGTTGCCGTGCCTCGGTCAGAAGCGCGAAGATATCGACCTGCATGCTGGAGAAGCGCAGCTGCATCTCCTCGGTGATGATCTTGCGCAACGGGATGATCTCGCGCTGGTAGTGGCTCGCGATGTCGTAGCTGGAGCGATAGACACGATAAGCATCGCGCGCTTCCGAGCGGACATTGACGGCGCGCTCGGTCAGGCGGTTGAAGGCGAGGTTGTAGGTCTCGGCGGCCTGCCGCACCCGCACCTCGCCGCCGTCGAAGATCGGGATCTGGAACTGCACGTCGAAGCCGCGTTCGCGAAACGGCGGGCCCTCGGGGTCCTGGGTGCGGCGGGAGATGCCGGCGAGATCGAACAGCGTCACGAAGCGCGTCGCCTCGGTGAGGTTCAGCGATTTGGCGAGGGCCGTCAGCTCCAGTCGCGCGATCTGCAGGTCGACGCGATGCGCCACCGCGTCGGCTTCGATTCCAGGCAAGCTCTGCGGCCGGCGCGGCAGCGGCGGCAACTGGTTGGGCAGACGGAAGTCGAGGCCGTCGTCCCACAGCCCCATCAGCCGTGCGAGTTTTTCGCGCGCGCTTGTCGCGCTCTGCCGCGCGGTGGCGAGATCGGCTGTCGTCTCCGCATAGAACACCTGCTCGCGGGCCTGGTCGAGCTTGTTGAGCGAGCCGGTCTCGCCGAGCTTGACCGCAAGCTGTGCAGTCGATTCCGCCGTCGCCTTGGCGTCGGTGAGCAGCGCCACCATCTCGTTGCTGGCGACGGTGCGGACATAGGCGCGGCGCACATCGGCCGCGAGCCGCAACGTCGCCAGCGCCGCGCGCAATTGGGCCTGACGGAAGCGGTCGCGGGCGATCTCGGAGCGGAACGGCAGTGTTGCGAGCGCGAGGATGTCGCCGACCACCTGACGCTCGATCTCGCTCGCGCCGTTGCCCGTGATCCGCGAGATCGAGAACACCGGATTGGGCGGCAGGCTCTGCTCCACCAATTCGGTCTCGGCCAGCGCAAGCTCGTTATAGTTGGCCTGCAGTCCCTTGTTGTTGAGCAGCGCGATCTGCACCGCGGTTTCGATGGTCAGCGGATGCGCCAGCAATCGGCGGACGGTCGCGTTGACGGTCTCCGCGCCTTCAGGCGTTCGCACGAAGGCGACGTCTTTCCTGATGGTCTGGCTGGTGAGCTCCGAGACTGTCGTCATGCCGCCGTCCGGCGAGAACGCCATGCAGCCGGAGAGCCCGAATGCTGCGAACACGAGCAGGCCGCGCGCAAGATGATGTGTCATGGGGCGCTCCTACCGGTCCTGCTTCGGCTGCGGCGTGACCGCGTCGTTGCGGTCGCGCCACGGCGCCGGCGTCGCCGGCCTGAGGCTGGAGTAGGGCGCAATGGTCGAGCGATAGCCGACAGGCGCCACTCTCGCCGCGGGATCGGCAGGATCAGCGCCCGCGACCTGCGTGGTCGCCGGCATGCAGCCGGACAGCGCGAGCGCAATCACGGCTAGCAGCGGCCAATTAAATAGAGTATGTCGTCCACGCGCCGCAGATGTGGCGGCGAACTTCGCCCCGGAAAGCGCAAGCATGATTTATCCTTGATCTGTCGTGAGACCACAGGTGTGCGCGCGCGGAAGCGCGCCGGACCTGACGTCGTCGAATTAGATCAGGCGATGGGGGGGCGATAGTGCCGGGACGGCGCCGCGCTGTGCAGGCTGGCCACGATCTCGGGCGCGCAAGTCGACATCGGCTGGACCGGTGTCGCGACGCTGGGCAGATCGGCCGGCAGGGCGCTGACGCACATCATCGCGCAGCAAGGACCAACTGTTCCCTTGCCGTCATGATGATGCGACGCCGGTGCGTCCTGTGCCGCGGTCTGCTGATGCGCATGCGCGCCGGCGTGGTCGTGCGAGGCGCCGTCATGCGTGTGGCCCGCCTGCATCTGGTGATGCGCCGGCACGAGATCGGCGAGAAGCGCGTCGTCAAGGCACGGCGCCGGGCCAGTGCCCCAGGCCAGTGCCGCGGCGGGTGCGAGCACGCAGAACAGATAGGCGAGAGCGATGATCCGCCCCACCCTGATCCGCATCGATCGCGTCAACCGCAACAACATTCCGCCGATATGCTCCTCGCGCGGCAATGTTGCACACGCTGATTGCAAACTAATGGCAAAACGCGCATCCGCCAAGCTCCTTCTTACCGCAGTGCACCGCGCATGCCCAATATATCGCCACGTTGGTTGACCGTGTGGTGATCCGCGGGCCATGTTCCGCTCCGTGCACGCGCCAATTCATCCCGGACAAACACCAGATTCCTTCAGCCCTGATTCCCGTCAGGCCTGGATGCGGCTTGTCATTGCGCTGGTGATCGGTTCGATCGGCGGCGTCGGCATGTGGGCGATCGTCGTGATGATTCCCGCGGTGCAGGCCGAGTTCGCCGCCACGCGCGGCGCGGTGTCGCTGGCCTTTACCCTCATGATGTTCGGCTTCGGGCTCGGCGGCGTGATTGCCGGCAAGATCACGGACCGGTTCGGCATCGTGCGGGCCATGGCGATCAGCATCGTCTTCCTCGGCATCGCCAACACGCTGGCCGGGCTGTCGACGCAGCTCTGGCAGTTCATCGCGGCCTATTTCCTGATCGGGCTCGGCACGTCCGCGACCTTCGCGCCGCTGATGGCGGAGGCCTCGCACTGGTTCGAGCGCTATCGCGGGCTTGCCGTGACCATCGTCGCCAGCGGCAATTATGTCGCCGGCACGATGTGGCCGCCGATCGTGAACTTCGGCATGCAGTCGATCGGCTGGCGCCACACCCATATCGGCATCGGCATCGTCTGCGTGGTGCTGATGACGGTCCTGGTTCTGGTCCTGCGCGCGCAGATCGGCAATGACACGGTGCACGACCATGCCAAGGCGCCGCCGCCGCGGGTCGATCTCAAGCTCTCGACCAACACGCTGACCGTGCTGCTCTCGATCGCCAGCATCTCCTGCTGCGTCGCCATGGCGATGCCGCAGGTGCATATCGTCGCCTATTGCGGCGACCTCGGCTATGGCGTGGCGCGCGGTGCCGAGATGCTGTCGCTGATGATGGCCTGCGGTATCGTCAGCCGGATCGGTTCGGGTTATCTCGCCGACAAGATCGGCGGCATCCCCACGCTGCTGGTCGGATCGCTGGCGCAAGGGTTTGCGCTTGTGTTCTACCTGTTCTTCGACAGCCTCGCCTCGCTTTACATCATCTCGGCGATGTTCGGCCTGTTCCAGGGCGGCATCGTGCCGAGCTACGCGATCATCGTGCGCGAGGCGATGCCGGCCAGGGAGGCCGCAACCCGCGTCGGCATCGTGATCTTCGCCTCCGTGTTCGGCATGTCGTTCGGCGGCTGGGTGTCGGGCGTGATCTTCGATGCCACCGGCTCCTACGGCGCGGCCTTCGCCAACGGCGTCGCTTGGAACGCGCTCAACATCGGCATCGTCGTGCTGCTGCTGATCCGCTCGCGGATGGGCTCGGTCAGAGCCGGGCCGGGTTTTGCGACTTAGACCGCCTGTCCGGCCTTCAGCAGCGTGCAGCCGGTGATCTTGTAGCTGCCGTCGGCCTGCTGCTCGAGCGTGTAGAGCGCCTCCCAGGCTTCGCCATTGGCATCGACGATGTGGACGCGCTGTGCGATCCAGCTGCCTTCGACCTTGCTCTCGCCGAATTCAAAGCTCTTGTGGCGATAGACCGGTGCGTAGCCGTTCTGCACCATCGACATGAAGATCTCAGGCGCGGGAAAGATCTCCTTGATCGCGGGGGCGGCGTAGGAATAGGCGGCGCTCGCATCGTCGCGCACGAAGGCCTGCTCCTGGGCGCGGATGACGGCCTGTGCGGTCGCGACCTCGTCGGCGCGTGCTGAAAGGCCGATGAGAGCGACGCTGAGGGCGACGAGCAGGGTGGCAATGCGCATGGCAGGCTCCGCGTTGAGATCCCGGCGGGGCCGATCCTAGCACGCCCCATCGGACATACGGGCGGGCTATCGCTTTCGTTTCACCGCGGGCTTGGCGGGCTTCGCCGCGGGGCGAGCTTTGGGCTTGCCCGCCGGCTGCACCCGCAAACCGTCGACGAACACGTCGAGCATCCGCAGCACGGACGACTGCCAGCCGGGCTGATCGTGCATGTAGCACATGCCGATCAAGGCCCTGAGCAGATCCTCCGGGCTGATATCGCCGCGCATCTCGCCGGCTGCAACCGCGCGCTCGAGCAGCGAGCCGATCGCCTTGGTCAGCCGGTCCATCGAAAAGGCGGCGAGCTCCGACGTGCTCTGGAACGTCAGCGCCAGCGCGGCCGACATGCCTTTCTTGGTGGCTACGAACTCGACCGTGGAATTCAGCCAGCGCCTGAGCGCGTCGACCGGATCCTTCGCATTCTTCAATTGCTCGGCGAGCTCGCTGAGCTGCTCGACCTCGCGCCGGTACACCGCCTCGAACAGATCCTCGCGCGTCGGAAAATGCCGGTAGAGCGTGCCGATGCCGACGCCGGCGCGTTTCGCCACGGCTTCCAGGCTCGCCTCGGGCCCGCCGGCGCTGAACACGGCCTTGGCCGCCTCCAGCACGCGCTCGCGATTGCGCACGGCATCGGCGCGAGGCTTTCGGCTATGGTCGGTGTGGTCGTCCATATCAGGCAATGTAGATCACGAATTGGTTAGATTGAACCCTTGTTGAACCCTTGCAGCACTGCATCGCGTTGTACGCGCACGGGCTTTTGACGAATTCCAAATATTTCCGGGCGGCCCTTGTTAAGCGGAGGGTGCCTCCGTATCTTCTTCGATGTGCCGGCCCGGATCACGTCAGGGCGGCGCGATATCGACGGCGGCCACGGAGGTGGCGCGCCGAACGATGAACCATGTCCATATCTGATCGGAGCCTTGTATGAACCACTCCATCAGCCTCACGGTGAACGGTGCACGGCGCGACTTCGTCCTCGACGATCCCCGCGTCACGCTGCTCGATCTCCTGCGTGAGCGCCTCCATCTCACCGGAACCAAGAAGGGATGCGATCGCGGCCAGTGCGGCGCCTGCACCATTCTCGTCGACGGCAAGCGCATCAATTCGTGCCTTGCGCTCGCCATCAGCCATGACGGCGCCGACATCCTCACCATCGAAGGCGTTGGGCGCGGCGACCAGCTTCATCCGGTGCAGGCGGCGTTCATCGCCCATGACGGCTTCCAGTGCGGCTTCTGCACGCCCGGCCAGATCATGAGCGCGATCGGCATGATGCAGGAAGCCCAGGCCGGCAACGATCCCGAGCGCATCCGCGAATGCATGAGCGGCAATCTGTGCCGCTGCGGCGCTTATGCCGGCATCGTCGATGCCGTGCAGGACGCGCAAGGACGCATGGATGAGACCAACCAGAGGCGCTCCGCATGAAACAGTTCGATTATGTCAGGCCCGCCACGGTCGCGGACGCGGTCGCCGCCGCCGCGCAGCCGGGCGCCGTCTATCTTGCCGCCGGCACCAATTTGCTCGATCTGATGAAGGGCGGCGTCAGCCGTCCAGATCGCCTGGTCGACGTCACGCATCTTCACGGGCTCGATCAGATCGAGACCCTCGCCGACGGATCGTTGCGCATCGGCGCGCTGGTCAGCAATGCCGATCTCGCGCATGACGTAAACTTCGCCAAGTCCTATCCGGCCGTGGCCGAAGCGCTGCTGTCAGGCGCATCCGCGCAACTGCGCAACGCCGCGACCGTCGGCGGCAATCTGCTGCAGCGGACGCGCTGCGCGTATTTCTACGACACCGCCAGCCGCTGCAACAAGCGCGAGCCCGGCAGCGGCTGCGACGCCCGCGATGGCGAGAACCGCGGCCATGCCGTGCTCGGCTGGAGCGAGAGCTGCATCGCCACGCACCCCTCCGATTTCTGCGTGCCGCTGGTCGCGCTCGATGCCGTCGTCGAGATCGAGGGCCGGAACGGCCGCCGGGAGATCGCGCTGGAGGAGCTGCACCGGCTGCCCGGCCAGACGCCCGAGCGTGAATCCGCGCTCGAGCCCGGCGATCTCATTGTTGCCGTGCGCCTGCCGGCCGCAGCGCGTGGCTTTGCAACGCATGCGCGTTACCTCAAGGTTCGCGAGCGCACGTCATATGCTTTCGCCGTCGTCTCGGCGGCGGCAGCGTTGCGGATCGAGAACGGCAAGATCGCCGAAGCGCGGCTTGCGCTCGGCGGCGTTGCCGCAAAGCCCTGGCGCGGCCGCGCCGCGGAGGACGTTCTCAGAAACGTCGCGCCCACGGCCGACGCATTCCAGGAGGCCGCCTGGCGCGCGCTCACCGACGCAAAACCGTCCGGGGACAACGCCTTCAAGATCGAGCTGGCGCGCCGCATCGTCGTGCGCGCGCTGACCCTTGCCGCTGCCGGCACGCCCGCGCGCATCCCCGCGCTGCCGGCCTCTCCCTTTGCCTCGACGTCCGGAGCCATTCATGCCTGAGCTCAACCTCACCAGCGCGCCCGCACATCTGCGGCACGGCTCGAACATCGGCCAGCCGCTGACCCGCCGTGACGGCGTTCTCAAGGTCACGGGGCGTGCGACCTATGCCGCCGACAATCATCCGCCCGGCATGCTGTTTGCCGTGATGGCCGTCGCCAGCATCGCGCGCGGCCGCGTGACCTCGCTCAATGTCGCGGCCGCCAAGCGTCATCCCGGCGTGGTGGAGGTCATGGCGCCCGACCACAAGCCGAAGCTCGCGATCGATCCGGAGATCAAGACCAATCCGTTCGTATTCCGGATGGAGGTGCTGCAGAGCCACGAGGTCCGCTATGCCAACCAGCCGATCGCGGTGGTGATCGCCGAGACGCTGGAAGCAGCGACGGAAGGCGCCACGCTCCTGGCGCCGCAATATGAGGTACAGCCCGCACTGGTCGGGCTCGACGCCGGCGAGAGCTACGTGCCGCCGGTCGTCGGCGTCGGCAATCCCACTGAAAACACCCATGGCGATGTCGAGGCGGGCCTCGCCGTGGCCGAAAAGCAGATCGACGCGACCTACGAGACGCCGCCGCAATATCACAATGCGATGGAGCCGCATGCCATCGTGGCGTCGTGGAACGGAGAGAGCCTGCAGGTCGACATGCCGACCCAGGGCCTGATGCTGTCGCTCGGACGCATCGCCGAGCTGTTCGGCATTTCACCCGACAAGATCCACATCCGGAGTCCGTTCCTCGGCGGCGGCTTCGGCTCGAAGGGGCTGATGTCCGGCCCGCCGACCCTCGGCATCATGGCCGCCAAGCTTGTCGGCAAGCCGGTCAAGCTCGTGCTGCGGCGTGAGCAGATGTACGGCCCGGTCGGCCATCGCGCGCCGACGCGTCAGCGGCTGCGCATCGGCGCCGACGGCGAGGGGCGCCTGACCGCGCTCGATCATCACGCCAGGACCGTGTCGAGCACGTTCGACGATTTCTACGAGCCCGCGGCCGACGCCTCGCACACGCTCTATGCGGCGCCGGCGATCCGCACCTCGCACGATGCCGTGCGCGTCAACACCGGCACGCCATTATTCATGCGCGCGCCGGGCGAGGCGACGGGCTCGATCGCATTGGAGAGCGCGATCGACGAGATGGCCTGGGCCTGCGGCATCGACCCGCTCGCCTTCCGCCTGAAGAACTATGCCGAGGTCGAGCCGATGACGGGACGACCGTTCTCCTCGAAAGCGCTGCGTGCCTGTTACGATCAGGGCGCAGCGCGTTTCGGCTGGGCGAAGCGCTCGCTCCAGCCCCGACAGATGCGCGACGATGCCGGACTTCTGGTCGGCTGGGGGATGGGCACCGCGACGTTCCCCGCGCTGATGTTCCAGGCCGAGGCGCGCGCCGTGCTCCGCCGCGACGGCTCGGGCGCGATGGAGATCGGCGCGCACGACATGGGGCAGGGCGCCTGGACGGCGCTTGCCCAGATCGCGGCCGATGCCGTCGGTCTCGATATCGACCGCGTGGACTTCAAGGCCGGCACATCCGATCTGCCTGATGCCGGTATCGCCGGCGGCTCGGCGCATACGGCAACCGCAGGTGCCGCGATCCACAGTGCCGGCGCGGCCGTGATCGCAAAGCTCGCCGATCTCGCAACCGGTGATGAGCGCTCGCCGCTGTTCGGCGCCGGCAATGCGGGCGTGATCGCGCGGGACGGCAGGCTGATCCGTCGTGACGACGAGAGCCGCAGCGAGAGCTATGCCGAGATCCTCGCGCGCGCAGGCGTCGCCGAGGTCGAGGCCCGCGGCACCGGTGCGCCGAACCCGGCGGCGATGGAGGAGTATGCGATGCACGCCCACGGCGCGGTGTTCGCGGAGGTGAAGGTCGATCCCGAACTCGGCCAGGTCCGCGTCAGCCGCATGGTCGGCGCCTTTGCCGCAGGACGCATCGTCAACCCGCATCTGGTGAAGAGCCAGCTGTTCGGCGGCATGATCTGGGGCATGTCCTTCGCGCTGCACGAGGAAGCCGTCACCGATCGCCGCAGCGGGCGGATCATGAATGCCAATCTCGGCGAGTACCACATTCCGGTGAATGCCGACGTGCCGCCGCTCGACGTGATCACGGTCGAGGAGCACGACCCGCATGTGAATGCGCTCGGCATCAAGGGCGTCGGCGAGATCGGCATCACCGGCAGCGCCGGCGCGGTCGCCAACGCGGTATGGCATGCGACCGGCGTGCGCGTGCGCCGCTTCCCGATCAAGATCGAGGAGTTGCTGACGCAGCGCTGAGTGGGGCAAGGCGGGGCGAGCTCGTCTCGCTCCGCCGCGTTCTGCTAGTGCAATTTCTTGCGGATCGCCTTCAGCGCCTCGCGCTGTGTCTCGATGTACTCGGCGATGACCTTGCGCAGCTCGCGCGAATGGAGCTTGTCGGCATCGCGCTGCACTTCGTCGAGCGCAGCCTCGGCATTGGCGAGCGTGATCTTCATCTGCGGGCCCTGTTAAGAAGCGGCGCCGGAATGTCTCTCGGCTACGGCTCGCATCATATAGAGGACCGGCGCGCGGAAATTGAGATGCCTCAAGCTCCGTAAGACACCGGGGCACTCCGTAGGATCCCGGATGAGGCGAATGACCGCGTCAGAACGTCGGCGGCGTGCACGCCGAGATCACCTCGCAAGCCTTGCCGCCGACACAGCGGAAACGATGCGGCCTGCGGCTCTCGAAATAATAGGCGTCGCCGGGATTGAGGATGCGGCGCTCGTCCTCGACGGTAACTTCGAGCTTGCCGGAGATCACGATACCGCCTTCCTCGCCGTCATGGACGAGATGCACGCGCCCGGTGTCGCTGCCGGGCTCGTAACGCTCTTTCAGGATCTGCAGGCTGCGTCCGAACAGATTGTCGCCGATCTGCCGATAGGAGATCGGTTTCTTGCCGACCTCGGTCAGCTCCTCCGCGCGGTAGAAGATCTTGCGCCTGGACCCCGGCTCCAGAGCGAAGAACTCGGCGAGCCCCATCGGGATGCCGTCGAGGATGCGCTTGAGCGCGCCGACCGACGGGTTCATCTGGTTGGATTCGATCAACGAGATCGTCGAGTTGGTGACGCCGGCGCGCTTGGCGAGCTCGCGCTGCGACAGCTTGTGGCGCGCCCGGATGAATCGCAGCCGTCCACCGATGTCGACGCTCATAGCCTGGGGTCCCGTGTTGCAGGTGTTGCGGATCGCGCAAATATGGACCGGCTGCCCTAGCAAAATCAATGGTTTGCAGGTCACCAGAAAAGGACTTGTTGCGGTTTCCAAGCCGTGGCTCTGCTAGCGGGTCAGCAAAGGAGCGCGGCCGTGACCCTTCATCAGATTCCGAACACTATCAAGACCGACTCGTTCTGGATGCCGTTCACGGCCAACCGGCAGTTCAAGAAGGCGCCGCGCCTGTTCTCCTCGGCCGAGGGCATGCACTACACCACCGTCGACGGCCGCAAGGTGATCGACGGCTCCGCCGGCCTCTGGTGCGTCAATGCCGGCCACGGCCGCAAGCAGATCGCCGCCGCGGTCGAGCGCCAGCTCATGACGCTGGACTTCGCGCCGACCTTCCAGATGGGCCATCCGCTGGCCTTCGACTTCGCCGAGCGCCTTGCCGAGATCGCGCCCAAAGGCCTCGATCGCATCTTCTTCACCAACTCCGGCTCTGAATCGGTCGATACCGCGCTGAAGATCGCGCTCGCCTATCATCGCGCCAACGGCCAGTCGAGCCGCACCCGCCTGATCGGCCGCGAACGCGGCTATCACGGCGTCGGCTTCGGCGGCACCTCGGTCGGCGGCATGGTCGCCAACCGCCGCGCCTTTGCGACCCTGCTGCCGGGCGTCGACCACATCCGCCACACCCATGATCTCTCCCGTAACGCCTTCGCCAAGGACCAGCCCGAGCACGGCGCCGAACTCGCCGACGATCTCGAGCGTCTGGTCGGCCTGCACGGCGCCGAGACCATCGCCGCCGTCATCGTCGAGCCGGTGCCGGGTTCGACCGCGGTGCTGCCGCCGCCGAAGGGCTATCTGCAGCGCCTGCGCGAGATCTGCGACAAGCACGGCATCCTGCTGATCTTCGACGAGGTCATCACCGGCTTCGGCCGCCTCGGCACGCCGTTCGCCGCCAACTTCTTCGGCGTCACGCCGGACCTGATGACGACGGCCAAGGGCATCACCAACGGCACCATCCCCTGCGGCGCGGTGTTCGCGAGCCGCAAGGTGCATGACGGCATGATGGTTGGCCCCGAGAACGCGATGGAGCTGTTCCACGGCTACACTTACTCCGCGCATCCGACCGCCTGCGCCGCGGGCATCGCGACGCTCGACATCTACAAGGACGAGGGCCTGCTGACGCGCGGTGCCTCGATGGCCGAATACTGGCGCGATGCGCTGCATCAGCTCAAGGGCCTGCCGAACGTCGTCGACATCCGCAATTGCGGCCTGATGGGCGCGGTCGAGCTGGCGCCGCGCGACGGCATCGTCGGCGCGCGCGGCTACGACGTGATGGTCGACTGCTTCAACACCGGCCTTTATTTGCGCATGAGCGGCGACAGCTTCGCGATGTCGCCTCCGCTCATCGTCGAGAAGAGCCATATCGACCAGATGGTCTCGATCCTCGGCGACGCCATCAAGAAGGTGGCCTGATAATTGCTCTCGCCGTTGCGAGTTGTTTCCTTGCAGCGGCGAGCGTGATGCCGCGGGAGTTTGACCAAGCGTGAAAGTTCTGATCCTCGGCAGCGGTGTCATCGGTGTCACCTCTGCCTACTACCTCGCACGTGCCGGCCACGAGGTGACGGTCGTCGACCGTCAGCCCGAACCGGCGCTTGAGACCTCCTTTGCCAATGCCGGCGAAGTGTCGCCCGGCTATTCCTCGCCCTGGGCCGGCCCCGGCGTGCCGGTGAAGGCGGTCAAGTGGCTGCTGATGAAGCACGGCCCGCTGGTGATCCGGCCGAAGCTCGATCCCGTCATGTGGGTCTGGCTGCTCAAGATGCTGCGCAACTGCACCAGCGAGCGCTACGCGGTCAACAAGAGCCGGATGATCCCGATCGCGGAATACAGCCGCGACTGCCTGCGCGATCTGCGCCGCGACATCGGCATCCAATATGACGAGCGCTCGCAGGGCACGCTGCAGCTGTTCCGCTACCAGTCCCAGCTCGATGGCACCGGCGAGGATATCGCCGTGCTCAAGCAATATGGCGTGCCCTTCGAGGTGCTGAGCCGCGAGGGCTGCATCGCGGTCGAGCCGGCGCTCGCCGGCGTGAAGGAGAAGTTCGCCGGCGGGCTGCGCCTGCCGCAGGACGAGACCGGTGACTGCCACATGTTCACGCAGGCGCTGGCCAAGCATGCCGAGGCGCTCGGCGTGCGCTTCATGTTCAATACCGGCATCGACCGCATCGTCACCGACGGCGCGGGCGTCAGCGGTGTCGTGACCAGCGCCGGCACGTTGCAGGCGGACGCCTACGTGCTCGCGCTCGGAAGCTGGTCGTCGCGCGTTGCAGCTCCGCTCGGCATCTCGCTGCCGGTCTATCCGGTGAAGGGCTATTCGATCACGGTGCCGATCAAGGACGCCTCGGGCGCGCCGGAATCGACCGTGATGGACGAGAGCTACAAGGTCGCGATCACCCGCCTCGGCAATCGCATCCGCGTCGGCGGTACCGCCGAAATCTCGGGCTATTCGAGCAAGCTGTACGATGCCCGCCGCGCCACGCTGGATCACTCGCTGACCGATCTCTTCCCGCGCGGCGGCGATCTGTCCAAGGCCACCTTCTGGAGCGGCCTGCGCCCGATGACGCCGGACGGACCGCCCGTGATCGGCCCGACGCAATACGCCAATCTCCACCTCAACACCGGCCACGGCACGCTCGGCTGGACCATGTCCTGCGGTTCGGGCCGCGTGCTCGCCGACATGCTGTCCGGCAAGAAGCCGGACATCGATGTCAGTGCGCTGTCGGTGGATCGGTACAAGTATCGGTTTGGGTAAGACTCTATCCCCTCGTCATTGCGAGGAGCAAAGCGACGAAGCAATCCAGAATGCCTCCACGGCGAAGGTCTGGATTGCTTCGCTTCGCTCGCAATGACGGTGTGGAAGCAGCCGCGCATCCAAATCTATCACCGTCACCCTGAGGCGTGAGCTGCGCGGCGCAACGCGCCGCGTGGCGAGCCTCGAAGGGCGACGGCGCGGCTGCATCGGGGCCGTACATCCTTCGAGGCTCCCGGCGCGATGCCTTTGCAGCGCGCCACTCGCACCTCAGGATGACGGGGCTGGGAGTGTGCGCGTGGACGGAAAGTGCTACGCCCCCGTCACGCAGTTCACCCACAGCACCACGGCCTTCGCATCGTTCGCCGGATTGGAAAACCGGTGCGGCCTTCGGCTGGCAAACCGAAAGCTGTCGCCCGTCTTCAGCGACCATGTCTCGCTGTCCACAGTCAGCATCATCTCGCCTTCGAGCACGAGGCCGGCTTCCTCGCCGTCATGGGTGTAGAGCTCGTCGCCGGTGGAGCCGCCGGGCTCCAGATGCACCAGGAACAAATTGAGCTTGTTGTCGGTACTCGCCGGGCTCAGCAATTGCTTCGACACGCCGGTGCGCCAGAGTTTCAACTCGGGCCGCTGCAGCCCGCGCGTCACGACCTGGTCCGAAGCGCCGTCGGCGCTCGGGCTCGCGCCGAACAGCGCGGCGATGCCGACGCCGAGCACGTCGGCGAGCGTTGCCAGCACGCGCAGCGATGGTGACGACAGGCCGCGCTCGATCTGGCTGAGGAAGCCGATCGAGAGGTCCGTGCGCGAAGCGACCGTTTCCAGCGAGAATTGCCTGACGCGCCGGAGGTCCCTGATGCGGCGGCCGACCGCGACGTCCATTGCGGGCTCCGTCGGCTTCACGGTAGCCTTCTTGCCGTTCCTGTTACCGCTCTTGTTGCCGTTCTCGGCCTTCCTGACCGGCTTTGCGGCGGCCGGTTTGCGCATTCTTTTGCCACCGCTCACGTCAAACCGCTTCCTTCATGTGCATGAAAACCGCTTGCATCGGCCGCGAAAGTGTGACCAAATTTTCATATTGGTGAAAATAGGCCGAAACGGCTTGGCCCGCAACGTCTGATCACGACTTTGCCCGAGCGCCGCCATCGGCCAAGCCCAAAGGGGGATGCGATGAAGCGTTTTGGTCTGGCCGCGGTCGCGGCGCTCGCAATTGCAGCCGTGGCGCCGGCGTCGGCGCAGCAGGTGCTGAAGGTCGGCTCGACGCCGACGGGCATTCCCTTCACCTTCCTCGACACCAAGACCAACAGCATCCAGGGCATCATGGTCGACCTCGTCACCGAAGTCGGCAAGGATGCCGGCTTCAACGTGCAGATCGAGCCGATGCAGTTCTCGGCGCTGATCCCCTCGCTGACGTCGAGCAAGATCGACATCATCGCCGCCGCGATGTTCATCACCGCGCCGCGCAAGGAGGTCGTCGATTTCTCCGATCCCATCTACACCTATGGCGAAGGTCTCGTCGTGCCGAAGAGCGACACCAAGGCCTATGCCACGCAGGACGATCTGAAGGGCGAGACCGTGGGCGCGCAAGTCGGCACCGCCTTCGTCGACGCGCTGAAAAAGACCGGCCTGTTCGCGGACGTGAAGGCCTACGACACCATTCCCGACATCCTGCGCGACGTGAACACCGGCCGCCTCAAGGCCGGCTACGCCGACTATCCGATCCTGGCCTACAATCTGAAGCAGGGCGGTTTCCCCGAAGTGCGCCTCGTGGACGGCTACAAGCCCATGACCGTGGGCTCGGTCGGCATCGGCGTGCGCAAGGGCGAGACCGCGCTGCTCGGCAAGATCAATGCCTCGCTCGCCAAGCTCAAGGCCAACGGCACCATCGACAAGATCCTCGATAAATGGGGCCTGAAGGCTCAGGGCTGATAACGGTTCGTCGCAGGCTGTCCGATGAAAGGCTTCTGGCACGACGCCGTCGAGTTCTTCCCGATCCTGATGAACGGCGTCGCGCTGACGATCGTCGTCACGATCGGCTCGCTGCTGCTCTCGACGGTGCTCGGCCTGATCTGGGCGATGATGCGGGTCTCCGGCATCAAGGCGCTGTCGATGCTCAGCGCCAGCCTGATCAACGTCATCCGCGGCATCCCGATCATCGTGCTGCTGTTCTACCTTTACTTCGTGATGCCTGATCTCGGCGTCACGCTCAGCGCTTTGCAGGCCGCGATCCTCGGCCTCGGCATCGCCTATTCGGCCTATCAGGCCGAAAACTTCCGCGCCGGCATCGAGGCCATCGACAAGGGGCAGATCGAGGCGGCGCAGTCGATCGGCATGGGCTGGTGGCTCACCATGCGCCGCGTGGTGCTGCCGCAGGCGGTGCGCATCGTGCTGCCGCCCTATGGCAACGTCATGATCATGATGCTGAAGGATTCCTCGCAGGCCTCGACTATCACGGTGGCCGAGCTCGCGCTGCAGGGCAAGCTGATCGCGTCCTCGACCTTCAAGAACACCAGCGTGTTCACGCTGGTGGCGCTGATGTATCTGACCATGAGCATTCCGCTGATCCTGCTGGTCCGTCATTTCGAGAAGCGGGCGGGCAAGAAATGATCGAGCTCAGTGACGTCCACAAGAGTTTTGGCCAGAACGAGGTGCTCAAGGGCATCACGGCCTCTGTCCAGAAGGGCGAGGTGGTCTGCATCATCGGGCCGTCGGGCTCGGGCAAGTCCACCATCCTGCGCTGCATCAACGGGCTCGAGAGCTACGATCGCGGCGAGATCAGCGTCGAGGGCCTGAAGGTCGACCGCGACGCGCCGTCGATCGTGAACATCCGCACCCAGGTCTCGATGGTGTTCCAGCGTTTCAACCTGTTTCCGCACCGGACGGTGCTGGAGAACGTGGTCGAAGGTCCGCTGTTCGTGAAGAAGGAGCCGCGTGCCCAGGTGCTGGAACGCGGCCGCGCGCTGCTCGCCCAGGTCGGGCTCGCCGAGAAGGCCGATGCGCATCCGCCGCAGCTGTCCGGCGGCCAGCAGCAGCGCGTCGCGATCGCGCGGGCGCTGGCGATGCAGCCCAAGGCGATCCTGTTCGACGAGCCGACCTCGGCGCTCGATCCCGAGCTCGTCGGCGACGTGCTCGGCGTGATGCGCAAGCTCGCCGACGACGGCATGACCATGGTCGTCGTCACCCACGAGATGGGCTTTGCCCGCGACGTCGCCGACCGCGTGCTGTTCATCGACGGCGGCGTGATCGTCGAGCAGGGCCCGGCCAAGGCGCTGCTCAACCAACCCCAGCATCCGCGCACGCAGGACTTCCTGCGCCGCGTGCTGCATCCGCTCTGACCGGGTCTTGCAATGACGCGCCTGCCGCTGCCGCCTTCGCTCTATGCCGACACCGCCGTCGCGCCGGTGGCGACGCCACCGCTCGATACCGACAAGACCGTCTCCGTCGCGATCGTCGGCGGCGGCTATACTGGGCTCTCCACCGCATTGCATCTGGCCGAGCAGGGCGTCGAGGCGCTGGTGCTGGAGGCGCAGGAACCGGGTTGGGGCGCGTCCGGCAACAATGGCGGCCACACCAATCC
This sequence comes from Bradyrhizobium sp. KB893862 SZCCT0404, assembly GCF_018130885.1. NCBI lineage: Bacteria > Pseudomonadati > Pseudomonadota > Alphaproteobacteria > Hyphomicrobiales > Nitrobacteraceae > Bradyrhizobium > Bradyrhizobium sp. KB893862 SZCCT0404. The sequence goes on along the minus strand of NZ_JAFCLT010000008.1, from coordinate 405,450 downwards.
CGGGCTGAAGCACGATCCTGATCAGATCGAGGCGGACTTCGGTCCCGAGCTCGGCCGCCGCATGATCGAATTCTCCTACGGCACCACGAACTTCACCCACGACCTGATCCGCCGCTACCAGATCCCCTGCGAAGCGCGGCAGGGCGGCACGCTGCGCGCGGCCTATAACGAGGCCAGCGCCGCCGCGATCGAGAAGACGGCGCAGCAATGCATCCGTCGCGGCATGCCGGTGTCGTACCTCAACCGCGAGCAGCTGCGCGAGATGACCGGCTCCGACCGCTACATCGGCGCCATGTTCGACACGCGCGGCGGCGACCTGCATCCCCTGAGCTACGCCCGTGGTCTCGCGCGCGCTGCGATCTCGGCCGGCGCGAAAGTTCATGGCGAGACGCCCGCGCTGTCATTGCGCCGCGACGGCAGCCGCTGGCGCATCGAGACGCCGCGTGCGGTCGTCCACGCAGACAAGGTGCTGCTCGCCACCAACGGTTTTACCGACGATCTCTGGCCCGCGCTTCGCCGCACCATCGTGCCGGTGTTCTCCTCGATCGCCGCCACCGTGCCGCTGTCGGACGAGATTGCGCGTTCGATCATGCCGACGCGGCCGGTGCTCTACGAGAGCGGCCACATCACCGTCTATTACCGCATCGACCAGCAGAACCGCCTCCTGATGGGCGGCCGCGGCCCGATGCGCTGGATCAACTCGCCGAACGACGTCGCCTATCTCATGCGCTATGCGGAGCGGCTGTGGCCCCAGCTCAAGGGCGTGTCGTGGACCCATGGCTGGAACAGCCGCCTCGCGATCACCAAAGACCACTATCCGCATGTGCACGAGCCCGCGGAGAGCGTCCTGATCTCGCTCGGCTGCAACGGCCGCGGCGTTGCGCTTTCGACCGCGATGGGCACGCAGCTCGCGCGCCGGCTGATCGGCGGCGCCAAGGCCGAGCTCGACATGCCGATCACGGGTATCAACCCGATCCCGATACACGCGTTCTGGCCCGTGGGTGTCACGACGGCCGTGATCGCGGGCCGCGTGCGCGACCGGCTGGGCATTTAAAAAGGCGCCGCCTCGTGATGGGCGGCGCCTCGTCAAGATGGCTGCTCCGCGTCAGCAGCGGCCCTGTTTCCACAGGCCGGGCGGGCACCCGTGACCCCGCCAGCCGACCTTGCGTCCATGATGCCATCCCGGCGGGGTGCCATGGCGATGGCCGTGGTATCCGCCATGATGGCCATGACCATGTCCGTGGCCGTGACCATGGCCGCCTTTGGCGAGGGCCACGCCGGGCATCGTCAGGCCGGCGGCGACGATCACCGTTGCGGCGAGGGCGAGCTTCTTCATCGAAAATCCTCTCTTGTTAGGCACGCATCTGTCCGTTCGACGAACCGACATCGATCGCGGTGTCGCGCGCAAATGCGGAGGAGTCGTGGCGCTCAGGATTCGGCCACTGCGTCGGCCCAGGGCTGGAAGATCTCGACCGCGCCGGAGTTGATGTCGCCGTCCCGCATCACCACGCTCGGGCAGGCGAATTTTTGCGGCAGCGCCTGCACGCGACTCTCTTCATAGTCGAAGCGCGTGGCCAGCGTCTTGCGCACCTCCTCGGGTAGACGAGCATCGCCGATCACCACCGCGCCTTCGCTGGCATCGATGCGCGGCTGGTGGATCGCAGTATCGAGGTCCATGCCGTAATCCATCGCGAACGACACCAGCTGCATCACCGACGGCAGGATGCGGCGGCCGCCGGAGGCGCCGACGGCGAGGCGCTTGCCGTTCTTCGTCTCCGCGATGACAGGCGTGTAGTTGCAGAGGCAGCGCTTGCCGGGGGCGAGCGAATTGGTGGTTCCCGGCGTCGGGTCGAACCACATGATGCCGTTGTTCATGGCGATGCCGGTGTGTGGCGTCACATATTTTGAGCCGAACGACGACAGCAGCGTCTGCGTCACCGCCGCGATGTTGCCGTGGCGGTCGACCACGGAGAAATGCGTGGTGCAGGCCGGCGCCAGATATTCGGCGCCGAGCGAGCGCTTGCCGTCGGCATCGCCCATGTCCTTCAGCCGCTCGCGGAAGGCCGCTTGCAGGGCGAGCGCATATTCGACATAGGCGGCCGCATCCGGCGCGCTCCCCGGCTTCCATGCCTGCTGCAACAGGCGCAGCGCGTGCGCCATGGTGGGCCCGGCCGTGAGCTCGGGTGTCGCATAGACCTTGCCGTCGCGATAGGGGATCGCCAGCGGCTCGCGCGAATGCGCGCGGAACGCGGCGAGGTCCTCGACCGACAGCGAGCCGCCATCGGCCTTGACGTCGGAGGCGATGCTCCTGGCGAGATCACCCTGATAGAAATCGCGCGGTCCGGCCTCGGCGAGATGCGACAGCGTCGCCTTCAGCGTGTCCTGCGGCAGCCGCGTCTCGGCCTTGACGCCCCATGGCGCGCTGGGCGGCAGCCCGTCCTTCAGGAACGCCGCGGCGCTCGCGGGATAGCGCCTGAGATCGGCGGCCGAGCCCGAGATCGTCACCGTGGTCCACCAATCGACCAGCAGGCCTTCGCCGGCGAGCGCGACGGCCGGCGCGACCAGATCCTTCCACGGTATTTTGGCGTAGCGGCGATGCACCTCTTCCATCCCCGCGACGACACCGGGCACGGCGATCGAGCCGGGGCCGTGAATGTTGCGATCGCCCTTGACCCGCGGCCAGGGGAAGAGATCGGAGGCGGCGCCCTCGCCGCTGAGCGGATAATCGGCGACGCGCAAGCTTTGCGGCGCACACATCCCGTAGTCGATCACCTCGGTGCGATTTTCCTTGGCGCGGTAGAGCACCATCGCCCCGCCGCCGCCGATGCCGCTGTTCCAGGGCTCCAGCACGTTCAGCGCCATGGTGGTTGCGACGATCGCGTCCACGCAGTCGCCGCCCGCCGCCAGCACCTGCGCTCCCACCTCGGCCGCCCGCCGCGATTGCGAGGCGACGATGCCGCCCTTGGACGTGACGGCGGGTTTGCGGACGGTTTGGTTGAGGCTGAACTGATGAGGCATGATGTCGCTTGATGTTCCGTGTGGATGTCTGTGTTGGCTGCGCTGCGCGCCGGCGCAATTGGCGGGGAGCGTGAAGAATGGCACATTGCCGCCAACGAGAACAAAGGGAGGCGCGACATGGCAGGTGTGAAACAGGCGCGGGATGGGGCGGTCGGAATCCTGACGCTCGATGAGCCCGCGAGCCTGAACGCGATGACGCCGGACCTGCTCGGCGCGCTCGCCGACGCCATCGCCGGGATGACCGCCGACGAGAGCGTCCGCGCGCTGATCCTGACGGGCGAGGGGCGTGGATTTTGCTCAGGACAGAATTTGAAGGCGTCCGAGGCGCTCGGCGAGGACATCGCCGCCGGCGTGATGCGGTTCTACTGGCCGGCCTTCAAGGCGCTCCGCGAATGCCGTATGCCCGTGGTCGTCGCCGTCAACGGGGTGGCGGCCGGCGGAGGCTTCAGCCTCGCGATGGCCGGCGACATGATTGTCGCAGCGCGCTCGGCCAGCTTCATCCAGGTGTTCAGCCGCATCGCGCTGGTGCCCGATCTCGGCTCGACCTGGCTGCTGCCTCGCCTGGTCGGCCGGCAGCGCGCGCTCGAGCTGATGCTGCTCAACGAGCCGCTGACGGCCGAGCACGCCCGGGAGATCGGCCTGGTGCGGCAGGTTGTCGACGATGCCAGGCTGATGGACGAGGCCCTGGTGCTGGCGCGCCGTCTGGCCGACGGCCCGACGCGCGCTTTGGTCGCAACCCGACTGCTGGTCGAGGAGACCGAGCACGCGACCTATGAGGCCCAGTTCCGCCGCGAGATCGAGCTTCAGGCCACGATCCGGAAAAGCGCCGATGCGATCGAAGGGCGCACCGCCTTCGTCGAGAAGCGCAAGGCGAAGTTTACGGGGAGGTGAGGTGGGGGGCGGCTTCTCTCCATCCGTCATGCCCGGGCACAGCCGTCCGAAGGACGGCGTCGCTTACGCTCGCCTATGTCCCGGGCATCCACGTCTTCGTATCGGCCCCCCAAAACGTGGATGGCCGGGACAAGCCCGGCCATGACGACGAAGATAGAGATCAGTAGGAGCGTGGCGGAGCCGCAGCGCTCAGAGCGAGCGGTCGAGCCGGCTGGCCTGATATTTGGCGCGCCATTTCGGGCCGGGCCCGCGCATGTAGTGCAGCTCGGGGCGGTAGGGGTTGCCGGCGACCCGCACCAGCGTCTGCCATTTGCTGGCGACGAAGGTCAGGGGCTGGCGGAACAGGCTGAGCGAAGCAAGCAGCATGACATCGACCTCAGTGGGGCTTGCCGAGCATGGCGGTGAACGGGAGATCGAAGATCTCCTCGCCGTCGTCATCGCTGACATGGATCACCCAGTCGCGCCAATCTTCGGCACCGGGCGTATGGATCATCGAGTGCATGATCTGGGCGGCGCGGTCGCGTGCCTCGGTCAGATTGGCGACAGCGGCGCCGTAGCGGTCGATCAGCGTGCCCTCGGGGTTCGAGCAGTGAAAATAGACCTGGACCATTAGCGCCTCCTGTAGAAAGCGATTGGGACGGCAAACCGATACCACCCCAAGCATTCGCGAAACATTCGGGTCGAGCCCGGTAAGGGAATCTACGGAGATTGGTCGCCTCCAAAGTCGTTACAGGTTTAATCACAGGCAGGTGATGACTGGACGGCGCTCCGGCGCCGTGGAACAAGCGTCGCGTGGAATTCGGGGGGCCACCGTGAACCAGTTCACATTTCGGAGCGAACGCCGAAATCTGCGCGTGCTTGCAGCTTTCCTGATCGGCGCGCTGCTCAGCCCCGCCCCGTCATCGTCCGAGCCGGTCAGGAAGAGCGGCTACGCGATCGGCGCCGAGACGTGCGGCAGCGGCGATCTCGCTTTCCCCAGGATCCAGATCGACATGAAGGCGGGGTTCTGTGCCGGCCTCGTCGCCAGCGAAGAGGATCACCTCAAGTTTCCGCGTTCGATCGTCCAGGTGCCTGGCCGCGACCTGTTCGTGGTGGCCGACATGGGCGGCTGGGGCCACACCGACGGACGGCTGCTGCTGCTCGATCCGCGCGCGCCGCAGGGACAGCGATTCAAGGAGCTGCTGACGGGGCTCGAATACCCGTTCGGCCTGGTGATCGGCCCTGACAAGAAGCTCTATGCCTCGACCGCCGAAGCGATCTTCCGGTTCGATCCGCTCGCGGACAATCCGCGGGGCACGGTCGAGACCATCATCCGTCACATGCCGGGCCGCAGGATCACGTTGCCTGACGGCACCAGGCTCGACGAGAGCGCGCATCCGCTGAAGCAATTCGTGTTCGACAGGTCCGGGCGCCTGTTCGTCAATGTCGGCTCGCACAGCGACGACTGCATCACGGCGGCGCCGATCACGAAACCCTGCGCCGCGGCGGAAGGTGCCTCCGCGCTGGCATCGATCTGGCTGTTCGCGCCGCCCGCGGGTGGCGTCTTCCCGGCATTGGGACCGAAAGACCCCGATCCGCCGCACACCGTCTACGCGCGCGGCTTGCGCAATTCGATGGCGCTGGCGCTGCATCCGATGTTTCCGGATGCCGGCTACGCCTTCCTGCAAGGCGAGAACGGCCGCGACCTGCCTGACATCTTCAAGCCGAACGAGGAGATCAACGCGATCGAGCAGGGCCGGCACTATGGCTGGCCCTATTGCTACGATTTGGCGACGCCGAGCCCCGAATTCAGGTTGGTGCTGCAATCGGGAATCTACAAATCGTTCTGTACGGCCAGTGCGCTCTACAAGCCGCCGCTGTCGCTGATGCCGCCGCACGGCGCGCCGCTCGCGATGCTCTATTATCACGGCGCCAAATTCCCGGAGCTGGACGGCAAGCTGCTGGTCGGCCTGCACGGTTATCGCCCGACCGGCAGCCGCGTTCTCGTCTACGACGTCGACGACCACGGGTTTCCCAAGCCCAGCCCCCCGCCGGTGCAATATCACGTCAGCTGCGCCGCCGATCCGACCCACAGCTTCCAGACCGACGCCGGCGAGGTCGCCGCGGCGCCGTTCGAGGAGCTGATCGCCGGCTGGCACCGCGTCAACGGCGCGCGGCCGCTCGGGGCCCCCGTCGGACTGACCGTCGCGGAGGACGGCGCGATCTGGCTGGTCGAGGACAAGAACCAGACCGTGATCCGGATCGATCATGCGGCCGGCGAAGCGCCTCAGCCGCTGCCCTGCGACACGCGCAGCCAGGCCTTGATCGATCAGCTCGCGGCCTTCGTGGCCAAGGATGCGCAGAACAGCGTTCACCTCACAACCTTGCGCAAAGGGCTCGTCGAGAAGCATTGCGTCGGCTGCCATTCTGATTTCGGACTGAACGCCGGGCAATCGGATGCGGAGAAGGACAGGGCGGTGCTGCGATTCATGCTGTCGCAGGACGGCTGGATCTATCCCGGTGATCCCGACGCCGGCAGGCTGCGCACGCGCCTGCGCGGTCTCGGTGCCGAGAAGCTGATGCCGCCGGGCGGCGAGAGCCTGCCGAAGACCGAGCCCGGCTACACGCGCCTGCTCGACACCGCGGACCTGCTCGTCGCCAAAATGGTCCCGGGCACGCGGATGCGGATCAAGCCCGGCCCGCCGCAACGCAAGTTTTTCGGCAAAACCAACAAGGAATGCGGCGAAATACCGGCCGGGAAGGTCGTCGTCGTGACACAAAGGAGCGCTGTAGACAAACCCGGCTTCAGCCGATTCTTCCGGCCGGCCGATCCCTATTTGAATGGCGAGTGCACCGACGACGATGGCTATTACATCCGGCAGGAATTTCTGGTGCCTGTGCAGTAGCATCCTGCTTGTCGCGACGCCGCTGGCCGCTGCCGACACAAAGCTGTTCGACAGCGTGCAGGTGACGCCCGCCAGCGAGTACACGTTCGGTATCGAAGGGCCCGCCGCCGATCTCGACGGCAATCTGTTCGTCGTCAATCTCGGCAAGGCGGGCACCATCGGCAGATTGCCCGCGGGCGGTGCGGCCTCGGAGCTGTTCACGACGCTCCCCGAAGGCAGTGTCGGCAACGCGATCCGCTTCGATCGCAGCGGCACCATGTTCGTCGCCGACTACAAGAAGCACAACATCTTCGCGATCCCGAAGGGCGCCAGCGTAGCCGCCGTCTGGTTTCACTCCGACGAGATGAACCAGCCCAACGACATCACCGTCGCCCGCGACGGCACCATCTATGCGAGCGATCCGAACTGGAAGGGGCGCGAGGGCCACATCTGGCGCATCGCGAAGGCTGCCGACGGAACGGTGCAGGGCCAGGTGATGTCGGCGCCGCGCGCGATGGGCACGACCAACGGCATCGATCTCAGCCCTGACGGCAAGACGCTCTATGTCGGGGAATCCAGCAGCGGCCAGATCTGGTCCTATGAGATCAACGGCAACGAGCTCACCGCGGCCAAGATGGTCAAGGCGTTTCAGCCCGACACCGTCGACGGCCTGCGCACCGACGTCGCCGGCCGCCTCTATGTCGCGCGCATTCTCAAGGGCACGATCGCGCTGATGAAGCCCAATGGCGCGGTCGAGCGCGAAATCACGCTCAAGGCCAAGGAGCCGACCAATCTCGCCTTCGGCGGCAGCGACGGCAAGACCGTCTTCGTCACCCAGCGCCAGGGCGGCTTCATCGAATCCTTCCGCACCGACCAGCCGGGCCGCGAGCACTGCCTCCAGCGCGGGCGCTGCTAGAGCAGCGGTCTGCTTCTGGCGCAGGACGGTGCGGCGGAGGCGGCATTCTTCTTGCTTGCATCTGGCGGCCGCAGTGATCAAGACTCTGTGGCACCGTCAGAGCGACCACGGAGTGTTGAGTGAAAGCCGTCCATACCGAACTGCACCGCAGCCACGATCCGCAATTCTTCCTGGTTCGCGGCGTCGTCAAGCGCACCACCGAACAGCCCGAGCGCGCCGACCGCCTGCTCAAGGGATTGAAGGACGGCAAGCATCAGCTGGTCGAGCCGACCGCGTTCGGGCAGGGGCCGCGGGCGCGCATTCACAGCCCGGAATATCTGTCGTTCCTGAGCGAAGCCTGGGACGCCTGGACCGCGCTCGGCGATTCCGGTCCAGAGATGATCGGCAACATCCACCCCGTGCGGCACGCCGCGACCTATCCGACCCACATCGTCGGCAAGCTCGGCTGGCACACCGCCGACACGGCAGCGCCGATCGGCCCGGGCACCTGGGCTGCGGCCTGTGCGGCAACCGACGTCGCGACCACGGCGGCGCAGATGGTGATGGACGGCGAAGACGCGGTCTACGCGCTCTGCCGTCCGCCCGGCCATCACGCCTATCGCGACATGGCCGGCGGCTTCTGCTTCCTCAACAACAGTGCGATCGCGGCGGCGCATCTGCGGCTCAAGCACGAGCGCGTCGTGATCCTCGACGTCGACGTCCATCACGGCAACGGCACGCAAGGGATCTTCTACGCGCGGCCCGACGTCTACACGGTGTCGATCCACGCCGACCCCATCGCGTACTATCCCTATGTGTGGGGCTATGCGCACGAGCGCGGCGAAGGTCCGGGCCTCGGCACCAATCTCAACATTCCCCTGCCGATCGGCACCGGCGATGACGGCTACATGCAGGCGATGGATCTCGCGCGCAAGGCGATCGAGTCGTTCGCGCCCGGCGCGCTCGTCATCGCGCTCGGCCTCGATGCGTCCGAGCATGATCCGCTCAAGGGCCTCGCCGTCACCACGCCCGGCTTCCGCCGCATCGGCCAGGCCATCGCGAAGATGGGGCTGCCGACCGTGTTCGTGCAGGAGGGCGGCTATCTCTCCGATATCCTGGGCGCGAACTTGACCTCGGTGCTGGCGGGATTCGAAGAGGCGAGGTGATTTCTTCCTCGCCTCTCCCCGCGTAGGTCGTCATGCCCGGGCTTGTCCCGGGCATCCACGTTCTTCACCGCGTCGCACGGCGTGGATGGCCGGGACATAGGCGAGCGGAAGCGACGCCGTCCTTCGGACGGCTATGCCCGGCCATGACGTTGAGAGTGGTATCTAGAACATCCCGCTCGCCGCGAGCGCCTTGCAAACGTGCTGCATCTCGGTCTCGTCCGCGACCATGTCCAGCATGATCGTGGTCAGGCCCTTCGCCGCAAACGTCTTCAGCTTCGCGCCGATCTCCTCGTAGCTGCCGACGAGGTAGGGGCAGTCGGCCTGGAAGGTCAGGAAGGGCAGCAGCCAGTAGCCATTGTCCTGGAGTTCGCCGCTCTGGCCCTCATAGAGCCGCCGCTTCCACACGGAGTCGCTGTTCTCCACGGTGAGCGCGAGCAGCTCGCGATCGTCGGGATTGTCGCGAAAGCGTGCCTTTGCCGCCTGCCGCGCATCGTCACTTTTCTCGCGGACGAAAATTCCAAAGTTCATGCCGGGTGCGTCGAGCCCGCGATCGAGATCGGGCGGCAGCATCTGCATCTTGATGCAGCCGGTCTCCCTGGCCACGCGTTGCGCGGACTCGGACTGGCCGGCGATCAGGAATTCCGGCATCAACTCGGCCGGCAGGCGCGGACGAAGCTGCAGATTGCCGGCGCGGTAGAACCGGCCCTCGACCGTCACCGGCCGCGGGCTCGATAGCAATTGGCGCATCAGCGCGACGTACTCGCCGAGCCGGACATACCGGTCGGCATGGCTCTGCTCGTCGCCGAGGCCCTGCAGATCGCTGACCGCGGTCCCCGTGATCATGTTGAGATAGACCTTGCGGCCGTAGAGCTGCGCGAACGACGAGACGAATTTCGCTGCCGTGAACGGGTGCATGTAGACCGGGTTGACGGCGATCAGCGGCGAAGATCGGGTCGTTCCCGCCATGATGTGCTGGGCCATGGCCCAGGGCTCGACGAACACGTCGTTGCCTTCGAACAGCAGAATGCCTTCGAAGCCGTTGCGGTCGGCAAACTCGGCCACCCGCATCAGCTCGGCGACATATTTCCTGGGATCGCGGTTGCGCGAGATTGCGGGAAAGACGCGCAGCCGCGGGGGCGTCATTCAGCCGCTTCCTGGAGCGGCCAGTCATTGCGGGAGATGGGGAGGCCGCCGTCGGCACGGGAGCCGTCGGCGATCGCGAGGCGGTGCGACGGGGAGGGCGAGCACAGCGAGAAGCGCCAGCCTTCCGGATCGTCGGCGATGTCGGGCTTGAAGCTGATCTCGATGGCCTCGCGCGACACCTGCATCGCGAAGGCATCGAGCGGCAGATTGAGCCCGAAGCCCCTGGCCTTCAGATAGGCCTCCTTGAGCGTCCAGTAGTCGAAGAAGCGGTCGATCGCGGCGGGCTCCGGCAGGCCGCGCAAGGTCTCGACCTCCTCCGGCGCAAAGAAGCGATGCGCGGTCGACAGCGGTGCGACGCGCCGCGACACGGTTTCGACATCGACCCCGACGGTCTCATGCCGCGATACGACGCAGGCAACGCAGCCATCGGCATGCGAGAGGCTGAAATGCAGAGGGGTCGAGGTCTTGGGCGCTGCAACAAACGGACGCCCGTAGCGGCCGGCCCCAAACGACCAGTCCGAGGGCGCGACGTTGGGCGCAACCTTCGACAGCGCGAGCCGCAGCATGGCATGCGCGAAAATATATTGTCGCCGATGCCGCTCGAACATGAAGCGGTCCGCGCGGATCCGTTCGTCGACCGAGAGCAGGCGCCGGCACGCATCGGCCGCGCCCGGCGCATCAATGGTCTCGATCAGTCCGACAAACAATTCAATCGTGTCGTCTGCCATCAATTGGGCCTTTGGCGTCAGGCAGAGGCCAAATCCCCGGCCCTGACGGAAGAATCAACTGAGCAAGAATCAACCAGTGGACCGTTGGTAGCGGTCCACCCGGGCAATTTCTTGTCGATTTGCAGGCCGGTTTACAGACGCAAGCTTGTGCGAGACCCCAACTCGACGAGCGAGCGGCCAAATTCGAACCGGAGGCCGAAAATAAGCCTGAAGATTCCTGCGGCGTCTCCGCCGACTAGTCTTACTTTTTCTTCTTGGCCTTCTTCGACCCGCCCAGCATCGAAAGGCTGGCGTCGACGTCCTTCATTGCGGACTGGAGCTTCTTCTTCTCGTTGGTCAGCAGCTTCTGCAGGGCCTTGCGGTCCTTGTCGCTCAACGAGGTACCCTTGGTAAACTTGATGAAACCCATAATGCACTCCCCCGGTTGAAAATAATCGTCCAAATCAAATCGCGAGAATAATCTTGCGCGCTGGCGCCAAATAATCAAGATGCAACTTGCTCATTCACAGCTTTGACGAGTGAACTCGTATTCGCTTGTCCTGTACGGCCGGTCATGCCGCCTTGCGAGCGAGCAGCTGGCCCAGCGGCGTGTTGGGCTGGCTGACGGCGGCGCCGAGCAGCGCGGCAAGATCATCCATCCATCCACCGACCGTATCGCCGCCGAGCAGCTCGCGCTTGTAATTGCATGAACCGGTGATTCCGTCCGGGCGCTCCTTGAGCATCAGCGACAGCCAGGTCTGGTCGATCGGCAGCACCGGCTGGCCCTCGCGCGCGACGTTTCCGATCGATTGCACCGCAATGTCCGGCAAATCGAGCGGCTGACGCAGCGGATTTTGCAGCGTGAAATAGACCTGGAGCAGCGCGGCCGGATCGATTCCCTCCTGCTCGAGACGGTCGGCCAGCATGTTGAACGGCAGCTCCTGCCGCGCATGCGCATCGAGCACGCTCTGGCGTACCCGGGCCAGGGCCTGCGCGAACGACAGATCCGGCGTGATCGTCGTGCGGACGATCACCGTGTTCTCGAACGGACCGATGATTCGGTCGGTGTCCGGCTGGGCGCGATTGGCCATGGCGGTGGCGACCGAAATGTCGGTGCGGCCGGTCTGCGCCAGCAGCAGCGCCTTCAAGGCGGTGAGGAGGCACATGAACAGAGTGCCGTTGTGCTGACCGGCGAACGTCGTGAGTCGCGCGATCAGATCGGATTCGAACCTCAGCGGATGGTGCCCGGTGGATGCGCTGGGGGATGCCTCGCCCTCGAAGATCGGAACGGCGCCGCGCAGATTCTCCGTCCATTCGGCGGCCTGGCGGTGAGCGGCGTCGGTGCCGCACCACCATCGCTGCCAGCGTGCGACGTCGGAGAAGGCCGGCGGCGGCTTCGGCAGCGGCGCCGCAGCGCGCCCGGCCAGCGCCGCATAGCGGCTCGACAATTCCTCGAACAGCACGCCGATCGACCAGCCGTCGGCCACGGCGTGATGCAGCGTCAGCAGCAGCACATGTTCCTCGGCATGCAGTCGCAGCAGGCGCGCCCGCAGCAGCGGCGGCCGCGCGGTGTCGAACGGAGCATAGGTTTCCTGCTCGATCAGGAGCTCGATCTTCCTGAGTTCGAGCGCCTTGCGCCGCTTGTTGTTGTGCACTCGCCCGTCGCCAATGGCCTCGACGGTGAGGACGGGACCGAGCTCGCTCGCGGTGGCGATGCGGCTGACGGGCTCGTCGCCGTTCCAGCCGAACCCGGTCCGCAGCGATTCGTGACGGCGCACGATGTCGCCGAACGCTTGCGCGAGGATGGCCGGATCGAGCGCGCCATCGAGCCGGAACGCGAAGGGCAGGTTGAACAGCGGCAGGCCCGGCAGGTTCTGCTCGATCCGAATCATCTGGTCCTGCGCGACCGAGAGCGTCGGTGGTCCGCTTGCGACCAGACGCGACAGGCTCGCGGCGGGCACGGGTGGCTTCGCCGCCGTGGCCTCGTCGAGCCGGCGGGCGAGTTCCTCGACCGTCGGCGCCTCGAAGATGGTCTTGATCGGCAGCGACACGCCGAGCGCCCGGGCGATGCGCGCCATCACCTGGCCCGCCAGCAGCGAATGACCGCCGAGGTCGAAGAAATTGTCGGTGATGCCGATGCTCTCGACCTTCAGCAGGTCGATCCAGATGTCGGAGAGCACCTTTTCGGTGAAACGCCGCGCCGGCACGGCCGCAGCCGGGCCGGAACTTTCCTGTTGTGCAGGCGCCAGCAGCGCGGACCGGTCGATCTTGCCATGGGCGTTGAGCGGCACCTGATCCAGGAACAGGAAGGCGGACGGGATGGCATGCCCGGGCAGCCGGCTCTTCAGGAAGTCGCGTAATTCGCTGGCGCTGATCCGGCTGTCGGGGTTGGCGACGATATGGGCGATCAGCCTGACATCGCCGCCGGATTCGCGGCGCGGCTCGACGATGCCGGCGCGCACGCCCGGATGGCCGGCAAGCGCATTCTCGATCTCCTTGAGCTCGATGCGGTAGCCGCGGATCTTGACCTGATGGTCGGCGCGGCCGAGGCATTCGATCGTGCCGTCCGTGCGGCGGCGGGCGAGATCGCCGGTGCGGTACAGCCGGGCGCCTGCCTGGCGCGAGAACGGATCGGGCAGGAAGCGTAGCCGGCTTTGTGCGGGATCGTTGACGTAGAAGCGGCCGACGCCGGCGCCGCCGATGCAGAGCTCGCCGGTCACGCCGGTCGGCTGCGGCTGGAGATTTGCGTCGAGCACGTAGAGCTGCGTGTTCGGCAGCGGCGCGCCGACCGGAACGTTGCCGGTCGCGATCGCCGGCGCTTTGGTCAGGCGATGCAGCGACACGTCGTCGGAACATTCCGACGCGCCATAGGCATTGATCAGCGGCACTTTCGGGCAGCGCGCGAACCAGGCCCGGCAGAGACCGACCGGCAGCGGCTCGCCGGTCGAGATCAGCAGCCGCAGCTTCGCGAAGGCGCGGCGGATCTGCGCCTCGTCCATGCGGTCGAGGATCACGCGCAGCAGCGACGGCACGATCTCCAGCACGGAGATGTCTTCGCGCTCGATCTCCCGCGCAAGCAGGATCGGGTCCTGGACGATCGCGTTGGCGCAGACATGCACGCGCGCGCCCACCATCGGCCCGGCGAGGAACTGCCAGACCGAGATGACAAAGCTCTGCGGCGCGGTCTGCGCGATCACGTCCTTCGCCGACAGTTTCAGTTCGGAAATCAGCGACGCCAGATGGTTCGACAATCCGCGCTGCTCGATCATGACGCCCTTCGGCGCGCCGGAGGAGCCGGACGTGTAGATGAGATAGGCAAGGCCGTCGGCGCTGCGCCGCGCGGCACGGGCGGGCCTCGCCGCCATCGGCGCGGCCGTGTCGTCGAGCTCGGCGACCAGGATGCGCCCGACCAGCGGTTCGAGCAGCGAGCCGACCATGGATGACTGCGCGCGGCCGGTCAGCAGCATGCTTGCGCAGCTCGATCCGAGAATGGTTGCGAGCCGCGCCGGCGGCTGCTCGGGATCGAGATTGAGGAAGGCCGCGCCCACGCGCTGCACCGCGATCATCGCGGCGAGCAGGTCCGGGCCGCGCTCCGCGAGCAAGGCGACCACGGTCTCGGGCCCGGCGCCTTCGCGGGCCAGCCAGCGCGCAATCGCGTGGCTGCGGCGCGCCAGCTCGCGATAGCTCATGGAGATGCGGCCGTCCGACACCGCAATGGCGTTCGGCGTCTTCCTGGCGTGGCGATCGAAGCGTTCGCTCAGATTGCCGCGGGCGGTGAAGTTGGCCGGCACGCCCCGGCCGTCCGCCAGCAATTGCCGGCGTTCGGCCGCGGTCAGCAGCGGCAGGCGCGAGATGCGCTGCTCCGGATTGGCGATGACCGCCTTCAGCAGCGTCCTGTACTGCGCGGCCATGCTTTCGATCGTCACCGCGTCGAACAGATCGGTGGCGTATTCGAAGAAGCCGGTGAAGCATCCCTCGGCCTCGACCAGTTCGAGCGTGATGTCGAAGCGCGCCACCCTGGGATCGACCTCCAGCCGCCGCGTCGACAGGCCGGGGAAGCGCGCCGCCTCGATCGAGGCGTTCTGCAGGATGAACATGATCCGGAACAGCGGATTGCCGTCCGTCCTTCGCGCGATCTGCAGCGCGCGCAGCACCTCCTCGATCGGCAGGTCCTGGTTGCGGTAGGCATCGAGCGTGACCTGGCGCACCCGCCGCAACATCTCGCCAAAGCCGGGGTCGCCGCCAAAGTCGTTGCGCAGGATCAGGGTGTTGGCGAACAGCCCGATCAGCCGCTCGCTCTCGATCTGGTTGCGGTTGGCGATCAGCGATCCGGTCGCGACGTCCTCGTGCGAGGTGTGACGGAACAGCAGGCACTGGAAGGCGGCGAGCAGCGTCATGAACGGCGTGACGCCCTGCTCCTGGCTCAGCGCGCGGATATCGCCCGAGAGGGTTTTGGAGAACTCGAAATAGTGGCGGGCGCCGCTGCCGGTCCAGACCTCGGGCCTTGGCCGGTCCGTCCGCAGCGGCAGCGTGGTGACCCCGTCGAGCTGGGCCTTCCAGAAGTCGAGCTGCTCCCTGGCCGCCGGCGTCTGCGCCCAGCTCTGTTGCCAGAGCGCGAAGTCGCGATACTGGAAGGTGGGCGAGGGCAGCGCCGCCACGCTTGCCTTGCGGGCGGCGGCGTAGTGCGCGGCCAGCTCTTCCCAGAACAGCCGCTGCGACCAGCCGTCGGTGACGAGGTGATGGATGTTGACCACCAGCGCATGGTTGGTCTTGTCGAACGACAGCAGCGTGACCTTCAGCGGCGCCTCGCGCGCGAGGTCGAACTCATATTGCGCGAGCTTGAGCGCCTCCCGCCTGACGACGGCGGCCTGCTTGCTCGCGGGGCACGGCTTGAGCTTGATCCGCTCGAACCGCGGCGGCGATGGCAGCACGCGCTGCGCCGGTTCGCCCTGCCGTTCGACGAAGACCGAACGCAAGGCTTCGTGGCGTGCGCAGATCGCGGTGAGGCCCGCGGAAAGCGCGGCGACGTCGACCGCGCCCTTGAGCACCGCGACCTCGACGACATTGTAATTGTAGCGCGTCGGGTCGAGCCGCGAGAGCACGTACATACGCTGCTGCTGGAACGACAGCGGCGCGTCCGCTGCCGCAGCAGTGGTCTGGCGCCAGGCCGGCAGTGCTTCGCGGCGCGTTGCTGCGGTCTCCAGCCGGGCCGCAAGCGCGGTGACCGTGGCGCAATCGAAGATGTCCTCGAACGAGAAGTCGACGTTGAAGCGTTCGCGCACGCGCGAGCGCATCTGCGTCACCGCCAGCGAATCCGCGCCGAGCGCGAACACGTCCTGATCGACGCCGACCTGCGGCAGCTCGAGGAGGCCGGCCCAAATGTCCGCGAGCTGGGTCTCCAGCGTGTTGCGCGGAAGCTGCGCGTCATGGCTGTCGCCCGGCGCTGCGATCAGATCTGCCAGCGCGTTGCGCTTGACCTTGCCGCTGGCGCCCTTGGGCAGCGCCGCCACGCTGCGGATCAGGCTCGGCACCTTGTAGGCCGCAAGGCGTTTGCGTGCAAACTGGCGCAGCTGGTCCGAACTCGCCTCCGAATTCGGCCGCAGCACCACGACGGCCGCGACGTTCTCGCCGAGCTTTTGGTGCGGGACGGCGAACACGCCGGCCTCCAGCACCGCCGGATGGCTCAACAGGACGTCCTCCACCTCCAGCGGCGAGACCTTCTGGCCGCCGCGGTTGATGACGTCCTTGATGCGGCCGACGATGAACAGATAGCCGTCGGAATCGAGATAGCCGAGATCGCCGGTCCTGAACCAGCCATCGCGGAAGGCGGTCTGCGTCGCCGCCTCGTCATTATAATAGCCGCGCGTCATGTTGGCGCCGCGCAGCACGATCTCGCCGTGCTGGCCGCTCGCGCGCGCACGGCCCGTCTCGTCCATGATCGCGATCTCGGGCCCCGCGGCGCGCCCCACAGATCCGACCTTGCGCAGCTCGAACGGATTGGCCGCGATCTGCGAGGCCGCCTCCGTCATGCCGTAGGTCTCGAGCACGGGGACGCCGAACGTCGCCTCCAGTCCGGCAAGGATCGCGGGCGCAAGCGAGGCCGAGGCGGAGCGGATCACGCGCAGCGACGAGGCCCGGGCGCGGTCGGGGTCGGATTCCGCCGCCGTCAGCAGCGCGCGATGAATGGTCGGCACTGCCGTGTACCAGGTCGGTTGCAGCGCCCGCATCCAGCCGAAGAAGGACGCGGCGTCGAAACCTTCGGTGCAGATCACGCTGGAGCCGGCGGCGAGCGCAGTCAGCAGGCCGGAGATCAAGCCATGCGCGTGAAACAGCGGCAGGACGTTGAGCAGGCGATCATGGGGCGTGAGCGAGAGCACGCGGCCGGCATTCTGGGCGGAAAGGCACACATTGCGATGCGTCAACGGCACCATTTTGGGCCGCGCCGCCGTCCCCGACGTCAGCAGGATGAAGGCGTCGTCGTCTTCGCGCGAAGCGCCGCGCGTGCTCGCCGGCCCGACGGACGGGCCGATGAACGTGCCGCCGCCGAGATCGTCCTTCGGCCCCGGCACGAAATCGATCACTGCGATATCGAGCACCCTGGCGACGTCGCGGCTGGCAGAGTTCATATCGGCGCGGGTGACGAGCGCGGTCAGCTTTAATTCGCTGAAATAGCGTTGCAGCTCGTCGGCCGTGAGGTCGGGATTGACGGGCACGCAGGCGCAGCTCGACGCGACCGCGATCAGCGCCAGCGCACTGTCCGCTCCGCGCGGCAGCGCGACGGCAACCCGGTCGGCGGGTGCAATGCCGAGACCGCGCAGCGTGCGCACCATGTCCTCGATCCGCTCGCCAAGCGCACCATAGAGGAGGGCCGGCCGGCCAGGGGCGAGAAGGGCGGGCGCCGCAGGCATCCTGCGTGCGTAGAAGTCGAGGAGGGCGCCGATATGGGAAAAGGCCTTCGCTTCGAGGCTCGCGCCGGCCGATCCCGCTGTGGATGCAATGTCCGACAATGCCATTCCCTTTTGATCTGATTGGGCTATTCTTCCCAAGAGTTAGGGAACGCGTCCAGTCTGAGGTGAAGTTCGGGCCCCAAAATCTGTGGTTGAGGCCCTAAAGCCCTTCGACGGAGTGAAGTCGGGCAGAATCACCATGCTGGAGAACGAGCCGGGCACGGAGACGGAAGGCGGGCTGAAGCGCTGGCTCGAAGGCATCGGCCTTGGTCACTACGCCGATCTCTTCGCCCAGCACCGCCTCGATCTCGATGTCATGGGAGACCTGACCGAAGCCGATCTGGTCGAGCTCGGATTGCCGCTCGGCGACCGCAAGCGGCTCCAGCGTGCCATGACCGCCCTGTTTCAGGCTGAAACGGCAGCCGCACCGGCCACGGCGGGGCGCCCGCAACCGCGGACCGAGGTCGGGGCCGAGCGGCGCCAGCTCACCACCATGTTCTGCGACATGGTGGATTCCACCTCGCTCTCCGTGCAGTTCGATCCGGAAGACGTGCGCGACATGATCGCGAGCTTCCGCGAAACCTGCGTCCGCGTGGTCAAGCACTATGAGGGCTTCGCCGCCCGTTTCGTCGGCGACGGCATCCTGGTCTATTTCGGCTATCCGACCGCGCATGAGGACGATGCCGAGCGTGCGGTGCGTGCCGGGCTCGAGATCGTGCGGGTGCTGTCGACCGCGCGCGCGATCGAGCCGCGCGGCGCGCTCAGCCATTCGCCCGCGGTGCGCATCGGGATCGCGACCGGCCTCGTCGTGGTCGGCGACCTCGTGGGACAGGGCACCGAAGAGCGCGACTCCGCGGTCGGCGAGACCGTCAATCTCGCGGCGCGGCTGCAGGCCCTGGCGCCGCCCAACGGCGTCGTGATCTCCGCCTCGACACAGTCGCTGCTGAAGGGGAAGTTCGACTACCGCAGTCTCGGCGTCCATGCCCTGAAGGGCATCTCGGAGAAGGCGCAGGCCTGGCACGTGGTGCGGGCCTCGCGGGTGGAGACCCGCTTCGCCGCCGCGATGGGCGCGCGGCTGACGCCGCTCGTCAACCGCGAGGAGGAGATTGCGCTGCTGATGGGGCGCTGGCAGCAGGCCAAGGATGGCGACGGCCAGGTCGTGGTCAAGTTCGGCGAGCCCGGCATCGGCAAGTCCCGCATCATCCAGGAGATCTTCGAGCGGATATCGGGCGACCGGCACGGCCAGGTCTCGTTCCAGTGCTCGCCCTATTACACCTCCACCGCGTTCTATCCATTCGCCGAGCAGCTCAAATTCTCGCTCGGGCTCGACCGCGAGGATGCCTCCGCGATGTCGCTGGCGAGCCTGGAGACCGCGATCGCCGCCGCGCATGGCGACATCGAGCAGGTCACGCCGCTGTTTGCCGCGCTGCTGTCGATTCCGACCGGCGATCGCTATCCGCCGCTCGACCTGTCGCCGCAGCAGCAGAAAGACGCAACGGTGGCGGCGCTGGTCAGCCATTTCCTGGGTCTTGCCCGCGACATGCCTATCGTGATCGCGTTCGAGGATCTGCACTGGATCGACCCGACCTCGCGCGAGGTGATCGATCTCCTGGTCGACCGGGTGCAGAACCGGCCGATCCTGGTCATCATCACCGCGCGCTCCGAATTCCAGCCGAGCTGGAACGCGCATTCGCACATCACCACCCTGGTGCTGAACCGCCTGAGCCGGCAGCTCCGCACCACGCTGGTCGAGCGCGTCGCCGGCCGCGAGCTTCCCAAGGAGGTGGTCGAGGAGATCATCGTCAAGACCGACGGCGTGCCGCTGTTCCTGGAGGAGCTCACCAAGACCGTTCTCGAATCCAACCTCCTGACCGAGCGGCATGGGCGCTACGTGCTGTCCGGCCCGTGGCGGCAGCTCGCGATCCCGGCAACGCTGACGGATTCGCTGATGGCGCGGCTCGACCGGATGGGGCCGTTCAAGCGGATCGCGCAGATCGGCGCCACCATCGGCCGCGAGTTCTCCTACGAGACGCTTCAGACCGTGGCCAATACGCCGGCGGAGCAGATCGTGGCAGCGCTCAACCATCTGGAGGAGGCCGGGCTGATCATGCGGCGCGGCCATCCGCCGGACGCGCTCTACTCGTTCAAGCACGTGATGATCCAGAACGCCGCGCATGCGAGCCTGTTGCACAGCGAGCGTCGCAAGCTGCATGCGCGCATCGCGCAGGTGCTCGCCGAGATGTATCCGGAGAAGACCGATCGCGAGCCGGAGCTCTTGGCCCATCACCTCACCGAATCCGGGCAGAGCGAGGGCGCCGCCAGCTTCTGGCTCAAGGCCGGCAAGCAGGCGGCCAGGAGCGGCGCCAATCTGGAGGCGATCGGCCATCTGCGCCGGGGCTTGAGCGTCGTGCAGGCCAATGCGCGGATGCAGGGCGCCGACGAGATGGAGCTCGAGCTGCGCATCGCGCTCGGCAACGCGCTGATCGCGGCCAAGGGCTATGCGGTGCAGGAGGTCGAGGAGAACTACATTCGCGCGCTCGAGCTCGGCCAGCAGCTCGACGATGACGAGAAGGCCTTTGCCGCGACGCGTGGCCTGTGGGTGTGCCACTTCATCCGCGCCGATCTCACCCGCGCGCACGATCTCAGCGTCGAGCTGCTGAAATTCGCCAAGCGCGAGCGGCTCAACGAGCGGTCGCAGCCGGCGCAGCAGACCGGCTATCTGATCGAGGCGCATCGTTCGATCGCGATGACCATGCTCTATCGCGGCCGCTTCGCCGCCTCGCAGCACCACCTGCACCGCTGCATCAATCTCTACAGCCCGGACCTGCATTCCGATCTGATGGAGCGGCACGGCACCGATCCCGGCGTGGTTTCGCTGTCCTATCTCGGCTATCTGCTCTGGTTCCTCGGCCGGCCCGATGCGGCGCGCCAGCACAGCGAGCAGGCGATCGCCAATGCCGAGAAGATCCGCCATCCTTTCACGCTCGCCTTCGCGCTCGTGTTCGGCGCCTATCTCTGCCAGCATCTGCGCGACGTCGAGGGCACGCGCGACCACGCCAACCGCGCCATGATCATCGCGACCGAGCACAATTTCCTGCACTGGAAGCAGCAGGCCGCGATCCTGCGCGGCTGGGCGCTGGCCCAGCTAGGGGAGGCCGACGAAGGCCTCAGCCAGATGCGCTTCGGCCTCGACGAATACGAGGCGATGGATTCCTGGCTCGCAGGCTGCTGGTTCCGCTGCCTGCTTGCCGAGGCCTACGTCAAGGTCGGCATGCGCGATGCCGCCTTGCGCGCACTGGACGGTGCGCTCGCGACCGCGCGGCGGACCGGCGATCATTCCTATCTCGCCGAGGTCTATCGCCTGCAAGGCGAGATCACGCTGTCGGACGGCGACCCGGCGTCGGTGCAGGAGGCCGAGGATCTGTTCGCCCTCTCGCTGGAGACCGCGCGCAAGCAGGGCGCGCTGTCGTGGGAGCTGCGCACCGCGGTCAGCCTCGCACGGCTGTCGCATCAATCGGGCAGGCGTGAGCATGCGCGACTCCTGCTCGTGCCGATCGTCGGCAGGTTCAGCGAAGGCTTCTACACGCCGGACCTGAAGCAGGCGATGCAGCTGGTCAACGAGCTCGATGCGGACGTGCCGGTTCGCGAACAGGCCAGCGCGGTGAAATGAGCGATCTTGCCGCCGCGCGTGCGCGTTACGTCGCGATGATTGCGAGGCGCGAGCGGATTTCCTCACCCCGCCTGCTCGAAGCGCTCGCCGCCGTTCCGCGCGAGGATTTTCTGGCGAGGGGCCCCTGGCGCATCAAGAGCGAGGCGGCGCGCAGCTATCGGCTGACGCCGGATGCCGATCCCGTTCATCTCTACGACAATGTGCTGGTCGCGATCGACGCACGCCGCAAGCTCGACACCGGCCTGCCGAGCCTGTGGGCGCATTTCATCGATGTGCTCGACGTCAAGCGGGGAAACCGCGTCGTGCAGATCGGCGCCGGCCTCGGCTATTTCTCCGCGGTGCTGTCGATGATGGTCGGCCCCAAGGGCAGCGTGCATGCGATCGAATGCGACGAGCGGCTCGCGGCTCGCGCAGCGCACTATCTGCGCGGCTATGGCAACGTCACGGTCGTCAACGGCGACGGGTGTAAGGACGTCGGCGAGGCCGCCGACGTGATCATCGTGCATGCCGGCTTTCCGCATCCGCATCCGCTCTGGCTCCAGTCGCTCCGTCCGCGCGGCCGCCTGCTGGTGCCGCTGACCCAGCGGGATCGCGAGGGCGCCGCCCTCATGATCACGCGGCGCGGCAAGGGCTTCCAAGCCGAAGCCGTGCAGCAGATCCGGATCTTCCCCGGCCAGGGCCGCGGCGTGACAGCGCTCGACGACCGCGTCGCCGACTGGTGGCAGCGGGCATCAAGCCTCGCGCCGCTGCGCTTCCGCGGGATCGAGCAGGGCCTGCCGTCGGATGGCTAACGCTTCGTTTCATTTTACCTTGATTCCGTTTGTGAGTTTGCAGCGCCGCCCGCCGCCGCTATGAGTGCGGCCTGATCGCCATGCGAGCGCGCCCATGCATTCCGTTGCCCTGCTGACCGCCAGCTACGCCAAGGATATCGAGCGCTTTTCGCTGCTCAGCGAAAGCATCGACACCTGGCTGACGGGATACACGCGGCATTATGTTCTCGTTAACGATGAGGACGTGCCGCTGTTCGAGCGCTTTGCGTCCGACAAGCGCGTCATCGTTCCGGCTTCGCGTTACTTGCCGAAATGGCTGTTCGCGCTGCCGCCGGCGCTCCAGTTCATCAGCAAGCGGCGGGTCTGGCTATCGTTGCTGTCCTCGCCCGTGCATGGCTGGCACATCCAGCAGATCCTGAAGATCGCCGGCGTCCTCAATGCGCCCGAGCAGCGGGTCTGCATCCTGGATTCGGACAATCTGTTCTTCCGCGAATTCGACGTCGGCCAATATGCCGGCGGCGAGAAGACGCCGCTATTCGTGACGCCCAGGGGGATCGACGCCGGCCACCCCTTGCATGTGCTGTGGCTGCGCACCGTCGATCAGCTTCTCGGCGTCAAGGAGCGCGCATTCCCGGCCGACGACTATGTCGGCAATGCGCTGGTCTGGGACAAGGACGCCGCGCGCGCGATGACCGACGCCATCAAATCGGCGACGGGCCTGAACTGGACCCTGGCGCTGTGCCGGAAGAAGAAGTTCTCCGAATATCTGCTCTACGGCAACTTCGTCGCCAATTCGCCGGAGTATCTGGCGAGACATCGGGTCACTGAAGACAGCGTCGCCGTCTCGCACTGGGACGACACGCCCCTCGATCGTCCGGCGATCGAAGCGCTGATGCATGCTGCTTCGCCCGAGCAGGTCGCGCTCTGCATCCAGTCCTATTCGTCGACCTCGATCGACGACATCCGCGACGTCTTCCGCCTCAGCTCGCGCGATCGCCGGAGCCCGAGCCTGTCTCCGGACCACATGGGGGACACACCCGCGTTCGAGACGCCGAAGACGCGCTAGACTCAGGCGTCCCTGGTGAACTTGCTGATGACGTCCATGAACGGCTTCGGCTTGAACTCGCCGTCGAGCGGCAAGGGCCGGTTCGGCTGCTTGTCCTTGCGGGCGAAGGTGCCGTTGATCCAGCTGTAGCGGTCCGAGAGGCCCCAGGTCAGGATCGAGCGCACCGGTCCGCTGGCCGAGATCGCGGTCAGCAGATCGTCGACCCGCTTGGCGACGATGGCGTCGCGCTCGGCGGGACTGCCCGTCAGCTTCTGGTCGTCGACGTCGAGCTCGGTGACGAACACCTCGAGGCCCCAGGAGCGCAGCTCGGTGACGAATTCGGCAAGGCCATGCGTGTCGATCTCGAGCTCGGCATGCAGGTGCGATTGCAGCCCGACCGCATGCAAGGGAATGCCCTGGTCGAGCAGCTCCATGATCAGGTTGCGATAGGCCGCGCGCTTGGCGATGAAGGAGTCCTTGGCCGACTCGATGTCGTATTCGTTGATCGCGAGCTTGACGGACGGATCGGCCGCGGCCGCGGTACGGAAGGCCAACGGAATCCAGTTTTTTCCGAGATGTTGAGCCCAGAACGTATCGCGCCGGTCGCTGATCCCCTTTGGATTGTCCGGGATCGGCTCGTTGACGACGTCCCACGACGTCAGCTTGTCCTTGTAATAGGACACGACAGTGCCGATGTGGTCGAGATAGGCGCGCTCGACGCCCTTGCTATCCTTGATCTGCTTGGTCCAGTCCGGAATGTCGTGATACCAGGCGAGCGTGTGCCCGCGCATCGTCAGATCGTTCGCCCGCGCAAAATCCAGGATCGCATCGGCACGCTCGAAGGCGAAGGTGTGCGCGTCCGGCCGCAGCATCGGCCATTTCAGCTCGAGCACCGGCACCACCTGCGTGCAATAGGTGCTGATGGCTTCGCCGAGCCTGGGATCGGCTTGCAGGTCCCAGAGCGTGGCCGCTGCGCCAAAACCCTGACGGCGCTGAGCGAGTTTCGAGGCCGGGAGGGCTGATGCGGAGGCGCCGGCCGCGAGCGTTGCGGCGCTGCCGAGGAGAAACTGGCGCCGGTCGAGCCGCGTCACGCGTGACGCTGCATCGCAGCTTCCGCGATCTCGTAATAGTGCAGCGCGCCCTTCTCGAGCGTCAGGTTCTCGACCACATAGTCGCGCGGCGCGAAATCGCCGGCGCTCACATGCGACCAGAACGCGCTCCAGCCGGAAATGAAGCCGGCCGCATCGGTGAAGGTCATGCCGCAGCGCGCGTCGAAATAGGGCACCGAGGACACGCCGCCTTCGTACTGCACCTTGTGCGGAAAATACTTCGGGTCCTGCCATGGCCCGCCGCGGTCCCACGCGAAGACGGGAACGCCGCTCGACAGCGCCTGCTGGCATGCGATGCCCTGGCTCTCGTGCTCGCACAGGAAGATCATGCTGCGGCAACGCGCCAGCGCCGCCTTGTAGTCGGCTTCCTTGTAGTGACCGTAGCGGATCACCTCGACCGTGCGGCCGCTGGCCTCGAGATGCCGGCGGATCGGCTCGATCAGGTCGGGCTCATATCGGTCGTAGTCCCAGCGGACCTTGTCGTAGAGTAGCACGTCCACGCTCTTGCGGTCGGCCGGCGTCGGCGTCCACAAGTCGGTGTCGATGCCGACGGGCCAGGCGTCGACATGGGGCCAGTGCGGACGGAACATGTCGGCATACCAGGCGCACGGCACCAGCACGCGCTTCACCTGCAGCTCGTTCAGCCGCTCCGGCGCATCGACCGGGTGGTCATACATGGCGACGCCGAGCAGGAGCGGGTTCTTCCACTTGAACCAGTCGAGCACGAACGGCCGCCCGATGATGCAGGCGAGTTCCTCCGGGTGCTTCTGGATGTAGCGATAGTCGTTGACGCGATAGCGGATGCCGAGCCGGTCGAGGCCGGCGCACAGATTGAGGAGCACGCGCCGCTGCCCGCTGATGAAGGACTCGCCCTTGACGAGCCGCCGCAGCAGCGGCCGGATGTGGCGGTCACCGGGAAACCAGCGGTCGTCCCGCTCTTCGAAGAAGAGGTTGAGGACCATTCTCTCGCGCCTTTGCGTGCCGAAATCCGCCGGAACCAGCGGAGCGTCGGTGCCGCCATGCGGCCGGGAGGTCGGGTGCGCCCGCGTTCGTTCGGCAACGTCCATGTCAGTCACGTCCACGCATCGGAGGGGTCGGGCGACCTTCTGATATTATTGCTTCTTTTCTGTGATCCCGACGGTCGCTTCAAGGACAGGGCAAATTTAACGCTAACGCGCGATAACCGCCGGCACGTTTCATTCGCAATCCGATTTGCAGGCATATGCGACTATCTTGGCCGGCGCTGGCGGTGAGTTGCGGATGCCGCAGCAAAGGCCAATTGCTTTAACGCTCCGTTAATCATCAAGACGCCGCCGGTCCCGGGCTCGCATGCTGAACCGCCATTTCTCGATCTATCTGGTGGCCTACATCCTGCCGGCGGCGGTGGGCTTCTTCGCGGTCACCGCCTACACGCGGCTGCTGAGCCCGGCGGAGTACGGCGTCTATGTCGTCGGCATCAGCCTTGCCGGCATTCTCGGCGCGATCTTCTTTGCCTGGATCAAGCTGTCGGTCTCGCGCTATCAGGCGATGTCGGCGGAGGTGGACTTCCGCGGCACGGCGATGGTCGCCTTCGGCCTGACGGTTGCGGTGCTTTGCGCCACCACGCCGCTGGTGTTCCTGTTCCGCAGCGATGTCAGCGTCGGGCTGCTGCTCGCCAGCATGTTCGTCGCGATCATGGCCAATGCGGTCGATGTCGGCCAGGAGTTCGAGCGCGCCAAGCTGCGGCCTTATCGCTTCGCGGCGATCTCGATCGTGCGCAGCGTGTCGAGCGTGGGCTTCGGCCTCGCCGGCATCTGGCTCGGCTGGGGCGGCATCGGCCTGCTCGCCGCGTTTGGTCTCGGCTCGCTCGCCGGCATCATCCTCAATCTCGTCGGCGACCGCACCAGGATCGCGCGCTTCGAGCGCAGCCAGTTCATGCAGCTCGCGCGCTACGGCCTGCCGCTGACGCTGGCCGGCCTCTCGGTCGCGCTGTACTCGAGCTGCGACCGTCTCATCGTCGCGTATCTCCTCGGCAAGGATGCCGCCGGCATCTTCGGCGTCGCCGCCGACCTGCCGCGCCAGTTCATGGTGATGATCGCCTCCAGCGTCGCGGCTGCGACCGTGCCCTTGGTGTTCCGGTCGCTGTCGGAGAAGAACAACGAGGTCACGCGCGAGCGGCTGAGCGAGAGTCTCGAGCTGCTGCTCGTGGTCGTCGCGCCGGTCGCGATCTGGCTGGCGCTCGCAACCGACCAGGTCGCGGGCACGCTCGTCGGCGTCGACTTCCGGGCCGGCGTGTCGGCGCTGTTGCCGACCCTGGTGCTCGCCCGCTTCTTCGGCATCGCCAACCAGTTCTACGTCCAGATCAGTTTCCAGCTTGCCGAGCGGCCCTTTATGCTGGCGGCCCAGTCGTTCCTGACCTTGGTGGTGAGCGTCGCCCTGATGTTCGCACTGGTGGCGGGCTACGGGCTCTATGGCGCGGCGCTCGCAACGCTCGCGACCGAGGCGATCGGCCTCGTCGTCGCAATCGTCCTGATGCACCGGGCCCATCCCGTGCCGTTCGAGGCGAGCCGGCTCGCCGGCGTCGCCGCTTCCGCCGCGGTGATGGCGGCCGCGATCCTGCTGGCGCGATCGCAGGTCGACGGTACCGGCTTCATTTCGCTGACCGTGGTGAGTCTCGCGGGCGGGTTCGCCTATGTGGCTGCGGCCTGGCTGCTCAACGTCGCCAATGTCCGCACCCTGTCGCTCCGTTTCCTGAGCCGCTTCAACCGGAAGGCGGTCGGCGCTTAGCTACCGCCGTCGGGCAGGGGGCTTGCTGCACTGCTCCGCCACCGGTCCCCGGACATTGTGCCGCAGCGGAAGACCGCCAGCTCCGGACCAGCCATGGCCCCGGCCGCCCTTCCGCCCGTGCGGGCGGTCGTATATGAGAGATTGGCCGCCGGAACGGGCCGAATCTCGCCACAGACGGAACGTATGGCGGCTGTGATTTCTTAATTTAGAGGTCGCAATCTGACATTTGACCGGACGCGCGGACTGGCATTTCGACCGAGGATGGCATGAAAAACCTGAAGACAACGGCGCGATCCACCGTGGCGATGCGGCGTTGGGGGCCTCCCGGAATTGTGACATTGGCCGCAATGGTCGCATTCGCGGCGCTGGGCCCGGCGACCGCCGCCAAGCAGACACGCCAGGTGGCCGAGCAGGTGGCGCAGCGCGAGGCCGGCGAGCCGATCATGGCGATCGTGTCGATCAAGAGCCAGCAGGTCACCTTCTATGACGCCGAGGGCTGGATCCTGCGCGCGCCGGTCTCGACCGGCACCACCGGGCGCGAGACGCCCGCTGGCGTCTTCGCCATCGTCGAGAAGGACCGGGATCACCGCTCGACCATGTATGACGATGCCTGGATGCCGCACATGCAGCGCATCACCTGGAACGGCATCGCGCTGCATGGCGGCCCGCTGCCCGGCTATGCCGCCTCGCACGGTTGCGTGCGCATGCCGTTCGGCTTCGCCGAGAATTTGTTCGACAAGACCAACATCGGCATGCGCGTGATCATCTCGCCGAACGACGCCGCGCCGGCCGATTTTTCGCATCCCTCGCTGTTCGTGCCGAAGCGGGAGGCCATCGCGGCGGTGCCGAGCCGGGCCGACAAGCTCTCATACGAAGCCGACGAAGCCACGCGGGCCTCCGACGAGGCCAAGAAGGCGGCGGCCGCGGCCGCGAAGGAGGCGGCTTCGCTTCCGGCGTCGCTGCGCAAGCTGGAGCAGCAGAAGTCCCGCGCCGATGCCGAGCTTGCCTTCGCCGACAAGACGCTTGCAAACGCAAAGACCGACCAGGCCCGCGCCAAGGCCGAGGAGCTGAAGCAGAAGGCGGCCGCGAAGGCCGCGGATGCGACGACGCAGCTCGATGCCGCCAAGGCCGCCGCGCAGCCGAAGCGCGACGCCGTCGCCGCGACGAAAGAGGCGGCGAAGGTGGCCGCGACGAAGAAGGCCGATGCTGTGAAGGCCGCGACCGATGCCAAGCTCGCGCTCGAGCCGGTGTCGGTCTATATCAGCCGCGCGACGCAGAAGCTTTACGTGCGGCGGAACACCCACAAGCCGGCGCCGGATGGCGGCGGCGAGGTGTTCGACACCAGCATCGAGGTGCCTGTCACCATCCGCAATCCCGACCAGCCGCTCGGAACGCATATCTTCACGGCGATGGCGAGGTCCGACGCGGGCCTGCGCTGGAGCGTGGTCACGATCGACAGCGGCGACGACGCCAAGAACGCGCTCGACCGCATCACCATCCCGCAGGACGTCTGGGATCGCATCGGGCCGACCGCGCTGCCGCGCTCGTCGATCATCATCTCCGACGAGCCGCTGAGCGCCGAGACCAACTACCGCACCGAGTTCGTCGCGGTGCTGAGCCACCAACCCCAGGGCGGCTTCATCACGCGCAAGCCGACCGCGCCTCCGATGGACGTTGCCAGCGACGACGGCTGGGACAATGGCGGCAACGGCTTCGGGTTCTTCTACCAGCAGCGCGATCCATACGTGCAGCCGGCCAATCCGCGCCGCCAGCGCGGCCAGTACCAGTATTTCCAGTCGACGCAGCCGATGCAGCGGAGCTGGTGGTAGCGCGCGACCGGGCTGATGCCCGGCGCTAGCGGCGCGCCTCGATCACGATCGCCTGGATCTTGCCCTCGACCGGTCCGGACCCGTGGCGCGTCCGGATCGCCTCGGCGACGATATCGGTCGCGGCCTGCAGCCTGCTCGCATCCCGCGCCTCGATCTCGCTGCGCAGCGGCGTGCCCTGGCAGAGTGCGATCGCGACGTATTCGGCCGACGGCGCGCGGCTGATCTCGGTTCGGGTTTCGATGCTGATGTCGCGGAAGCCCGCGCGTTCGAGATCGGATCGGATGACGGCCTTGTCGTGATAGCCGTGCGGCGTCCGGATCATGAAGCGGGGCGGGTCGTCGGGAAACATCCTGCCGAGCGCGGCCGTTGCCTCGGCCGTGACCTCGTTGTCCTCGATGCGATCCCAGACATTGAACACGAACGTGCCGTCCGGCTTGAGGACGCGCTTCATCTCGCCGTAGGCCTTGACGCGGTCCGGAAAGAACATCGCGCCAAACTGGCAGCACACCACGTCGAACTCGGCGGCGCCGAAGGGCAGGGCCATTCCGTCCGCCTGGCGCCAGGTGATGCGATCATCGTCCGCCTGGCGCTGCGCGGCGACCGCGAGCATCGGCTCGTTCAGGTCGGTCGCGACGTAACGAACCCCGCGCGGCAGCGCCGCCGCGACCGCGCGCGTCACGGCGCCGGTTCCCGCCGCGATTTCGAGCAGCACGGAAGGCGAGCGGGCCGCAATGCGCCTTGCGAGGTCCTCCGCATAGACGGAGAAGATCATCGGAACCAGATATTCGTCGTAGAGCTTTGGAATCGAGCCGGCGAAAACCTTGTCAGTGCTGGACATGCTTGCCTCGCTGCAGGTTCGGACGCGAGGCCGCAAATTAGCATGGTTTCCCGCTGGCGCCAGCGAGGGCGCGATCCTGCCGGCCACCGGCGCTATTGTCGCGAGCCGCCGACCTCGCGGATCGGCCGCGTGCCGTCCCAGCTCAACGCCGCCTGCCGGACCTTCTCGAAGAACGGGCCCTTGGTGCCGCTGATGTCGGAGATCTCGATGATCGTGCCCGGATGCGCTTGCGTGTCGAAATAGGCAAACCGTCCCTTGTCGCCGCCGATCTGGCCCTCGTGGCCGATCCTGTAGCCGAGCCCGAGTGCCTTGTCGTAGAGCGCCTGGTAGTCGTGGCTCCAATACGACATGTGCTGCAGGCCTTCGTGCCCGGCGTCCAGGAATTCCTTGTACAGCGACGGCGCGTCGTTGCGCTGCTGGATCAGCTCGATCTGGAGATCGCCGGAATTGGCCAGCGCGATGCTCATCTCGACGGCGGAATCCCGGCCGCGATGGCGGAACCAGTCGGTCTTGACCCGGTCCATGTAGTACCAGGGGCCGACGCCCATCACCTCGATCCAGTGCTTCATCGCAGCGTGGATGTCCCGCACCACATATCCGTTCTGGCGCACCGCGCCGAAGATGCGGCTCATGCCCGCGCTCCCATTGTCTGCTTGCTCATTTCACCTCGATGCCGGCGTCCTTGGCAACGTGCTTCCAGGCCGCGATGTCGCGCGCGTTGATATCGCGCTGCTCCTCGCCCGTGACGAATTGCGGCGTGATGCCGAGCTTCAACAGCTTCTCTTTCACCTCGGCATCGCCGAGCGCGTCCTTCAGTGCGGCCGACAGCTTTTGCGCGACCGGCGGCGCCAGCCCCGCGGGCGCATACATCGCCCAGGACAGGCTGCGGTCGAACTGCACGCCCTGCTCCTTGTAGCTGGCGACATCGGGCAGGCTCGGCGAGCGCTCGCCGCAGGCGGCCAGCGCCTTGATCGAGCCGTCCTTCACCAGCGGCGTTGCGGTCGCAACGTCCAGCGTCGCGAGCGAGATGTGGCCGCCGAGCAGGTCGCCGGCCAGCTTGGCGATGCCGTTGAACGGCACGTGCTCCATCTTGATTCCGGTCTGCTGCATCAGGATCTCCGCGCAGAACTGCCCGGTCGAGCCGACGCCCCAGCTGCCGTACTGGACCGGCTCGCCCTTCCTGGCGAGCGCGATCAGGCCCTTGATGTCGTTGGCGGCAAAATCCTTGGTCGCCACCAGGATGATCGAGGAGACGCCGACACGGCCGATGGTCGTGAAGTCCTTGATCGAATCGTAGGGCAGCTTTGGATAGATCGCGGGCGCCAGCACATGCGTGGTCATGCCGCCGACGGTGATGGTGTAGCCGTCATTCGGCGATGCCGCGACCATCTGCGTGCCGAGCGTGCCGGCCGCTCCCGTGTGGTTCTCGATATAAATGCTCTGTCCGAGCGTCTTGCCCATCTTGTCTGCCAGCAGCCGCCCGACCACGTCGCCGCCGCCGCCGGCCGCGTAGGGCAGCAGCATCTTGATCTTGTGCGTGGGATAGGCGGCGGGATCCTCCGCGCGGGACGGCAGCGTGGCCGACAGCAAGGCGAAAAGCGAAAGCGTGACGGTGCGCAGCATCATGTTGGCATTCCCTAATCTTCGAAACGAAATCTGTAGGCATCGCCGTGCCTGATAACGCGGCCTGCGGTCGGTGCCGGAAAATGGCCGGTGAGCAGATAGCTTGGCGTGTCCGCGAGTTCTTCAAGCAGCGCCATGCGCGTCGCGACCGCGGCGGCCGGATCGACATCGGCGGCATTGGACAGCCACGGTGCGGCACACTGGATCGGATGGTGGATGACGTCGCCGGACATGACAGCGTGATCGTGGCCGCCATTGAGATGGATCTGCATGTTGCCGGCGGTGTGGCCGGGCGCCGGCGCGAAGCGCAGGGCCGCGTCACGATCGCTGAACAGGCGATGGTCGGTTTCGACGAGTTCGGCGAGGCCCGCGGCGACCACCGGCAGCACGGAATCCGCGAACGAACCGTGGTTGACCGGGCTCTTCGGCGCGGCATTGTGCGCGGCCTCGAAGTGCCGGTACTCCTCGCGCCCCATCAGATAGCGCGCGTTCGGAAAGGTCGGCACCCAGCGGCCGTCGAGGAGACGCGTGTTCCAGCCGACATGATCGACATGCAGATGCGTGCACATCACGAAGTCGACCTCTTCGGGCTTCACGCCCAGCGCCCGCATGTTTTCCAGATAGGGCTGGTTGAGATCGTTCCACACCGGCACACGCGGCCGCTTCTTGTGGTTACCGCAGCAGGTGTCGACGATGGCCGTCCAGCGCGGCGTGCGGACGAGATAGGAGTGATGGCTGAGGATGAAGCGGCCGGTCTCCGGCTCGATATAGCGGTGATCGAGCCAGCTCCGGTTCTCCGCGATCACGGCGTCGGTGACGTTGGCGAACAGCCAGGTCTTGTCGAACGCAAGTGCTGGGATTTCGCTGACGAGATCGACCCGCATGCTGCCGATTGTGACCTGCCGCATGCTTCAGTTCTTCAGGAGATCGCCGAACGGCACCCAGCGCGTGCCGTCGAACCGGATCAGCTGCAGGCTGGTCATCGGCGTATAGCGCTCCGGCGAGTTGTTCACCGCCGTGCCGTTGATCAGCATCGGCAGGCGCACGTCCTTCAGGCTGGTCGCCTGCTTCATCACATTGGCGCGGGTGAGGTCGTTGCCGGAGGCTTTGAGCACCGTCACCAGCGTCTGCGCGATTGTGTAGCCATAGACGTTGAGCCAGTCGCTCTTGTTGGCGTCCGGCAGGTACTTGTCCATGAACGCCAGCCATTCCTTGTACCCGGCATCGTCCTTGTTCCCAGGATCGGTCGCGTCCTTGAGGTACTGGCTGGAGATGACGCCGGTGGAATTGTCCTTGCCGGCGGGCTCCAGCACGCCGCTGATCGAGGCCGAGACGTTGGAGATGATGGTCACCGGCTTCCAGCCGATCTCGCCGATCTTGCGGATCGCCTGCGCCGCGAATTTCGGCGTCGCCGCCACCAGCACGACATCGGCGCCCGCTGTCTTCAGCTGCAGTATCTGCGTGTCCACCGTCGGCGCGGACGTCTCATAGGCCGCACGTGCGACGATCGCCTCGCCGCTGCCCAGGCCTTCCTCGAGCGCCTTCAGATAGTCCTTGCCGAGATCGTCATTCTGGTAGAGCACGCCGATCTTCGCATTGGCGTGGCTGGTCTTGATGAACTTGGCATAGGCGATCGCCTCGTCGCGATAGGTCGGCTGCCAGCCGACGGTCCACGGAAAATTCCTGGGGTCGTCCCACTTCGCCGCGCCCGAGCCGAGGAAGAGTTGCGGCACCTTGCGGTCGTTGAGATATTTGTGCACGGCGCTGTTGGTCGGCGTACCGACGCCGCCGAAGATCAGCAGCACCTCGTCGCTCTCGACCAGCTTGCGCGTCTGCTCCACCGTCTTCGGCGGGCTGTAGGCGTCGTCCGCGATGATCATCTGGATGCGGCGCCCGTTGACGCCGCCGTCGTCGTTCACCTTGCGGAAATAGGCTTCCGCGGATTTCGCGATCTGCGCGAAGGCCGAGACCGGGCCGCTCAGCGGCGCGGTGGTGCCGATCTTGATGGTCTTGTCGTCGGCGCCGGGATCGTATTTGGCGGTTTGGGCGGAGGCAGCGCCGGCCGCGAGCAATGGCAGCAGGATGCAGGCCGCACGAAGGCGAAGGCGGGCAAAGCGCGCCATGACGTCGTCTCCCCAAGATTGCTCTCCGCCTCTCTGAGGGCGGAGTTGAAACGCGAGAACAGCGCCCGAAGCAGGCTTGCGGGCGGCGACCGTTGCCGCCAGACTGGCGAAACGAACGATCGTTCGTACGGTTGACTAGCGAACGATCGTTCGTTAGTCAAGTCGTATGGCTGTCCACACCTCCAGCGCGGCGGAAGCGGCTGCGCCCACGACGCGGGAGCGCATCCTCACCGAGGCGCTCAATCTGTTCGCACAGAGCGGCTATGGCGGCGCCTCGATGCGCGAGCTGGCACGCCGCGTCGGCATCCGCGAAAGCAGCCTCTACAACCATTTTTCCGGCAAGGCGGCGATCCTGGAAGCGATCGTCAGCGAGCACGGCCCCGCAAGCTCGGCGAGCCGTCTGGAAGAAG
This sequence comes from Bradyrhizobium sp. KB893862 SZCCT0404, assembly GCF_018130885.1. Lineage (NCBI taxonomy): Bacteria > Pseudomonadati > Pseudomonadota > Alphaproteobacteria > Hyphomicrobiales > Nitrobacteraceae > Bradyrhizobium > Bradyrhizobium sp. KB893862 SZCCT0404. Next base: position 371,636 of record NZ_JAFCLT010000008.1, on the reverse strand, counting down.
CGCGCTACAAGCAGCTCGCGCGCCAGCCCGCCGCGTTCTGCCGGCAGTTCGCGCTCGACCTCGTCGAGCAATGGTCCGATCCGCGCGAGCACCAGTTCCAGAAGGTCATCACCGCCGAGCGTAACCGTGTGCCCGGCATCCGCGCCAAGTTCGCCGACCATTTCTACGCGCGCGAGCAGAGCATGATGACGGATTACTTCCGCGGCTTCGCGCTTGCCGGCCTGATCTCGACGCCGGATCCGCGCGAGACCGCGCGGTTGTTCGCGGCCGGTCTCATCTATATCCGCCTCGAGCATTACGTGATGGGCGCGGCGCCCTCGCCACGGCCGAAGGTGATCGAGGCGATCGACCGCTATCTCGCCTTCTTCCTGTCGCTGATCGCGGCAGGCAACGACACCGGCAACAAGAAACGAAAGCCCAAGGGAGAAACGCGTGGCAAGGCTGCCCCTGATTGATCCGGAGACGACGAGCGGCGATATCCGCGCCTCGTTCGACCGCATGCCGGTCAAGCTCAACATCTTCCGCATGATGGCCCATGCCGAGGCCAACATGATCCCGGCGATGCGGCTCGGCAATTCGATCCTGCACAAGCAGAAGCTGTCCGCGGTCAACCGCGAGCTGCTGATCCTGCAGGCCGCGCAGCTCGAGGGCGGCGCCTATGAATGGCGCCAGCACGTGCCGATCGCGCTCGGCGTCGGCTGCACGCAGGGCCAGATCGATGCGGTCGAGCGCGCGGACTACGATGCCGCCGCATTGAACGAGGCCGAGCGCGCCTTGCTGAAGTTCGGCCGCGAGGTCGTCGAGAACGTCCGCGTGTCCGAGCCGACCTTCGCCGCCGCACGAGAGCATTTCAGCGAGCAGGAGATCGTCGAATCCATCGTCGCGCTCGGCTTCTACATGATGATGGCGCGCCTCACCGAGGCGACCGAGACCGATCTCGATCCCGCGGCCGGCATGAAGGTCTATGACGGCGGCAAGAAGTCGGCCGGCTGAGATGAGCGAAACCGAGAGCAAGCCGGAGCGCTATGTTCGGCCGCCCAGTGCGGAGTCGCTGGGCGAAGCGCCGGGCAGGGGGCGCCTGAAGGGACGCCGCATCCTGATCGTCGGCGGCGGCCAGCGCGTGTTCGACGCGGCCACCGATCCCATCGGCAACGGCCGCGCCATGAGCATCCTTTGCGCACGCGAAGGTGCGAAGGTTGCGGTGGCCGACCTCAACCACGCCTCCGCGCAGCAGACCGTCAAGCACATCACCGATGAGGGCGGTGAGGGCTTTGCGATCACGGCCGATGTCACGTCGGAGGCTGACGTGCAGCGCATGATCGACGAGGCGCATCGCGCCATGGGCGGGCTTGACGGCATGGTGCTGAACATCGGCACTTTTGGAAAGACCGGGCTCGACAATGTCAGCCCCGAGGAGTGGAACAAGATCTACGACGTCAACGTTCGCGGCCCCATGCTGTGCTGCCGCGCAGGGCTGCCAAAGTTCGACAACGGCGGCTCGGTCGTCTTCATCTCCTCGATCGCCGCGCTGAAGGCGGGATCGCAGATGGCGGTGTATGATTCATCGAAAGCCGCGCTCGGCGGCCTGATGCGCAACATCGCTCATCTCGGATCGCGCCGCGGCATCCGCGCCAACCTCGTCTATCCCGGCCTCGTCGACACCCCCAACGGCCGCGAAGCCGGCGCCGGCCGGCCCAACCGCGGCAAGGGCCACGTCCCCTTCGGCCGGCAGGCGACCGCGTGGGAGATCGCCTACGCCGTGCTGTTCTTCCTGTCGGACGAAAGCGTCTACGTCACCGCGCAGACTCTCGCGGTGGATAGCGGCCTGAGCGGGATGTAAGGCGAACGTCGTTCGCCAGCTTTGTAGCCCGGATGAGCGAAGCGATATCCGGGACGCTGCTCCCGCATGTCGCTTCGCTCATGCGGGCTACGACTGCTACGCGCCGGGCGGTCCTCATTCCACCCACCGACGTCATCCCCGCGCAGCCGCGAAGCGGTTGTCGCTGCAGGCGCCCACCTTGCGATGAATTCGCATCGCAAGATGAGCCTCGAAGGATGGGCCACGAGCGCGCCTGCAGCCCATCCTTCGAGGCGCGCAAGAGCGCGCATCTCAGGATGACGTCTCGTTCGTGGAACGAATGAGGTGGCAAGCGGTCCCATTTTTCGCGGCGCAGCCACCCCCAGATTCACATTGCACCTTCTAGCCATTCCTTCTAATTGTCTTGGACAAATGACCAAATAAAATGGTCGCGTGACAAGGACGGGAAGCGCAGCATGTCGCAGGCGGACGGATTTGGCTTGGCGGGCGTCATCGGCATGCCCGTGGCGCATTCGCGCTCGCCGGTCATTCATAATTACTGGCTGAAAGCGCACGGCATCCGCGGTTCCTATGTGCCGCTCGCGGTCAAGCCGGAGCGGCTCGAGGATGCGCTTCATGGGTTGATCGCGCTCGGCTTCCGTGGCTGCAACGTGACCATGCCGCACAAGCAGACGGCGATGCCGCTGCTCGACCGCGTCAACGAAACCGCAAAACGCATCGGCGCGGTCAACACCATCGTTGTCGAAGCCGACGGCACGCTCTCCGGCTTCAACAATGACGGCAACGGCTTCGTGCAGAGCCTGCGCGACGCCAAAGCGGACTGGCGCGGCGATGCCGGGCCGATCCTGCTGCTGGGGGCGGGCGGCGCCTCGCGCGCGGTGGTCGTCGCGCTGCTCGAAAACGGCGCGCGCGAGATCCGCATCGCCAACCGCACCGCCGAGAAGGCCGAGGCGATAGCAAGGGAATTCGGCTCCGCAGTCAGCACGGTTGCGTGGGGCGATCGCGGCGCGGCGCTCGGCGATGTCGCGCTGCTCGTCAACTGCACCGATCGCGGCATGGTCGGCAAGGATGCGCTGGAGATCGACCTGTCGCGCCTGCGGCCGGAAACGCTCGTCGCCGATCTGATCTACACGCCGCTGGAAACGCCCTTCCTCGCCGCGGCCCGCGCGCGCGGCTGCGTGACGGTGAACGGGCTCGGCCTGCTGCTCAATCAAGCCCGGCTCGCCTTCAAGGCCTGGTTCGGCGTCATGCCCGAGGTGACGCCCGAGCTGATCAAGGCGATCGAAGCGACGTTCTGAACAGCCGGGGAGCTTTGCGCCATGACGCTGCCGGTATCCCCCAGGATCGACTGCCACATCCACGCCATCGATCCCGTTCGCTTTCCCTATTCCGCCGACACGCCGTACCGGCCGAGCGGACAGGAGATCGCGCCCGCGGCGCAGCTTCTCCGTGTGTTCGACGCCTTCGATGTCCGCCACGCGCTGGTCGTGGCCACCAACACTGGCTACGGCAGCGACAGCCGCATTCTGCTCGATACGCTCGCGCAAGGCGGCGGCCGCTTCAAAGGCGTCGCCGTCGTCGAGAACGACGTCGACATCGGGGAGCTCGAACGGCTGAAAGCCGCCGGCGTGATCGGCGTCGCCTTCAACGGGCCGTTCCACGGCGCCGGCTATTATCTCGAGGCTGCGCCGCTGCTGGAGAAGCTGAAAAGCCTCGACCTGTTCCTTCAGATCCAGGTCGAGCAGGACCAGTTGCTCGACCTGCTGCCGCTGATCGACAAGTCAGATGTGCGCCTGGTGTTCGACCATTGCGGCCGTCCCTCGGTCGCGCAGGGCCTGCAGGGCAGGGCTTTCCAGGCGTTGCTCGCCATCGGCCGCGAGCGCGACGCGCACGTCAAGCTGTCCGGTTATTACAAATTCTCGCAGGCGCCGCATCCCTATGAGGACACCTGGCCGTTCATCACAGCGCTGGTCGAGGCCTTCACGCTCGACCGCTGCGTCTGGGGCTCGGACTATCCGTTCCTGCGCGCCCCCGAAAGGCTCGACTACGGGCCGCTGCTCGCGGTGCTGACTAGGCTGTTCCCGGATCCGGGCGATCAGCATCGCCTGTTGTGGCGAACGCCGGCAAAACTGCTCGGCTTCGACGGATCATAAAAAGAGCAAAGGGGAGGAGAACATCATGAGGCATCTTGCAGGGACGCTCGGCATCGCCGCATCGCTCTGGGCCGGCGCGGCCGGCGCGCAGACCACGGTCTACATTCCCGATGTCATCGAGCTGTCCGGTCCCGGCGCCGTCTCCGGCACCAACTGGCGCGACGGCGTCGCGCTCGCCGTGGACGAGATCAACGCCGGCGGCGGCATCTTGGGCCGCAAGATCCAGACCGAGCATCTGGACACCCAGAGCAATCCCGGCATCTCGCGCGCGCAGGTGCAGAAGGTGCTCGACAAGGATCCCTATGTCGTGCTCGGTCCGATCTATTCCGGCTCGGTCAAGGTCAACATGGCGCTGACACAAGGCGCCGAGATTCCGCAGATCGTCGGCGCCGAGGCCGCCGACATCACGACGCAGGGCAATCCCTGGGTCTTCCGCACCGCGTTCGGCCAGCAATTCTCGATGCCGAAGATCGCCAACTATCTGCACGACAAGCTCAAGGTGAAGTCGGTGGCCCTGGTCTGGGTCAACAACGATTTCGGCAAGGGCGGTCGCGACAATTTCCTGAAGGAGATGAAGGCGCGCAGCATCGACATTGCCGCCGATATCTCGACCGAGCAGGGCCATGTCGATTTCGGCTCCGACGTCATCAAGCTCAAGGGCGCCAAGGCGGATGCCGTGTTCGTCTACACCAACGAAGAGGAGAGCGCCCGCTTCCTGATCGAGGCGAAGCGGCAGGGCCTGTCGACGCCGCTGTTCGGCGAGACCACGCTGCTCAGCCAGAAGGTGGTCGAACTCGCCGGTCCCGCCGCCAATGGCGTGCGCGGCCATGTCGGCCTGTCCGCCGACGCGCCGGTGCCCGCGATCGAAGAATTCACGAAGAAGTTCAGCGAACGCTACAAGTACCGGCCCGACCACAACGGCATCAAGGGCTACACCGCCGTCTATCTCGTCAAATACGTCACCGAGAAGCTCGGCAAGTTCGACAGCAAGGCCTTTGGCGCCGCGATGAAGGGCTTGACGCTGACCCCCGACAAGGCGCCGGGCATGCTGATGGAAGCAAGCTGGGACCAGAACGGCGACATCGACCGCGCCAGCTTCCTCGCCGAGATCATCGACGGCAAGCAGAAGATCGTCGAGACCCTGCCGAAGCTGAAGGGCGGCAAGGGGGAATGACGATCTCCGCCCGCGCCGACCTCAGAGCTCGTCGAGTGCGGCCCATTGCGGCACGTGCGCGGCGAGCTTGTCGAGCAGGCGCTCGAATTCGTTACGCTCGGCCCGCGTAAGGCACGCGAGCATGGCGCGCTCCCGCTCGCGCAGGGCCGGGATGTACCGCGCGTAGAGCGCGCGGCCGGCCGCCGTCATGAACAATTGCTGACGACGGCTGTCGGTCTTGTCGGCGGCACGCCGTATCAGTTTCTTCTTCTCCAGCGCGATGATGCCGCGACTGATATTGGCCTTGAGATGGCCGGAGAATTCGCAGATCTCGCTCGCGGTCACGCCTTCGCGGAAGTTCAGGAAGATCAGGGTGACGATCTCCGGTCGCGTCAGACCTAGCTCCATCTCGATCCGGCGGAACGACGGCTCGCGGAAGAAGTTCAACACGTAGCCCATCCGGTACGCGATCTGGAGCTCGGTCCCCCCGACCACCGTCGCGAGCGGCTCCCGCTCCGGTGGGAGGCCTTTGGTCGTGCCGTTCGGTGACTTTCGAGATGGTCTCATATGAGACTTTCTGGTTGCTTTTCGATCCGGCATGATCTTAACATCGCCGCGCGACCCGCAAGAACGGCCGTCGTCGATAGTTGTGGAGGAACGGATGGAGGCGACGCCGGCCGGGCGGAGCGCTGGAGACCCGTCGCGCGAGCGCGAGGTTCGGTGCTTCTATGCGGGAACGCCGGCGCATCCGGTCTATGTCGATCATGTGCCATCGCCGCGCGCGGCCACGGGCAGGGCGCCCGTCGTCATGGTTCACGGCGGCGGTCACACCGGGACCTGCTACCTGGCGACGCCGGATGGGCGGCCGGGCTGGGCGGTGCGGTTCGCCGCGGCTGGCCGGGATGTATTCGTGCCGGACTGGCCCGGCCACGGCCGTTCGCCGCAGCCGGCGGATTTTCCGCGGCTGGGCACCGCCGACGTCGCCACCTCGCTGCTGGCGCTGGTCGAGCAGATCGGCCCTACCGTGCTGCTGGTGCATTCGGCGAGCGGACCGATGGCCTGGTGGATGGCGGAGCGGCGTCCCGATCTCGTCCGCGCCGTCATCGGCATCGCGCCGGGGCCGCCGGCCAATCTGTTGCGCGATCTGCCCGACGATCCCGCATCTATCCTCGCCTTGCGTGACGACGCCAGCGCCGGTCACCCGGTCTATTCGGATGAAACCATGCCGGTGCGGCTGACGGCGGAGTTTGCTGCGGCCTATTGGGCCAATGCGCCGCGCTTTCCGCAGGGTGCGTTCGAAAACTACTGCCGCTCATTCGCGCCGGAGAGCGCGCGCATCCTGAACGAGCGCTTCAACATCGCCGGCCGCGGGCTCAGGATCGGCGATACCATGCAGCTGCGGTCCACGCCGATCATGATCGTAACCGGGGACCGCGATCCCCGCCATCCGCGCGAGGTTGATGCGGCAACGGCCGGCTATCTCGGCGCAGAATTCGTCTGGCTTCCGGATCGCGGCATCGAGGGCAACGGTCACATGATGATGATCGAGGACAACAGCGACGATCTGGCCGCCATGATCCTGGCCTGGCTCGACGCCGTCAAATGTTGAGATATCGCATCGAGGGGGACGACAGATGAATTGGATTGCGCGCGCTCTGCTGCTGTTTGCGCTTCCCGTTGCCGCACAGGCACAAGTCGGTGGCGACGTCGTCAAGCTCGGCGTGCTCACCGACATGGCCGGAGTGACCGCCGACATCACCGGCAAGGGCTCGCTGGTCGCCGCGGAAATGGCGGCCGATGAAATCGGCGGCCAGGTTCTGGGCAAGCCGATCCAGATCATTTCCGCCGATCACCAGCACAAGGCCGATGTCGGCTCCGCGATCGCCCGCCGCTGGTTCGACGTCGAGGATGTCGATGCGATCGTCGATGTGCCGAATTCGGGCGTTGCGCTTGCGGTTCAGGGCCCGGCCCGGGAAAAGAAGCGGATCGTCCTTTACTCGGGTCCCGGCACGACGGCGCTCACCAATGAGCAATGCTCGCCCTACGGCTTCCACTGGACTTACGACACCTACGCCGTCTCCCACGGCACCGCGTCTGCCGTGGTCAAGGCCGGCGGCAGCACCTGGTTCATTCTGGCCTCGGACTATGCTTTCGGCCATCAGCTCCAGCAGGACGCGACCAGCGTGATCAATGCCTCAGGCGGCAAGGTGCTGGGTGCGGCCCGCCATCCGCTCAACACGCCGGACTTCTCCTCATTCCTGCTGAGCGCGCAATCCTCCGGCGCCAAGGTCATTGGCCTTGCCAATGCGGGCAACGATACTGTCAACGCGATGCGGCAGGCCGGCGAATTCGGCCTGACGCAAGGGGGCCAGAGTCTTGCCGCGCTGATCCTGTTCCTGCAGGACGTGCACGCCCTCGGTCTCAAGGATGCGCAGGGCACTTACCTGACCACGGCGTCCTACTGGGACATGAACGAGGCGACGCGCGCCTGGTCAAAGACGTTCTTCGCGAAAACCGGGATGATGCCGTCGATGCTGCATGCCGGCGTCTATGGCGCCGTGCGGCACTATCTCAAGGCCATCGCGAGCGCCGGCACCGACGACGCCGACAAGGTCGCGGCCGCCATGAAGGCGCTCCCCGTCGAGGACATCTTCTCGGAGGACGCACGCGTCCGCGAGGACGGGCGCGTTACGCGGACCATGTATCTGGTCCGCGTCAAGAAGCCGTCGGACTCGAAATACCCCTGGGACTATTTCGAGATCGTGCGCAAGATTCCGCCTGAAGAGACGGTCTGGCCGCTCGCGGAGAGCAAATGTCCGCTGGTCAAGGCCTCGAGCCGCTGAATCGGGGACGGTCGTCGAACGGGGTGGCAAAGCGACCTCGCCACGCGCATGATGCGGGCGTGATATCTCGCCCCTCTTGCGATCCCGGACGACCCCAACACATGAAAACCACGCTGCTGAAACCCGACGACTACACCCGCTCGCCCTGGAAGAACGGCGGCGGCATCTTCACCGACATTGCGGGCGCCTGGCGCGCTGACAGCGCGGTGAGGGATTGGAACAGCCTGCTCTGGCGCTTCGCGTCCACGCCGATCGTGACGCCCGGTCCCTTCTCCCACATGCCCGGCATCGACCGCCTGCAGATGGTCGTCGGCGGGCGCGGGCTGGTGCTGAAGTCGCCCACGCAGGAGTTCGACGAGCGTGAGCCTTTCACGACGGTGCGCTTCACCGGCGAGATGGAGATCGTGACGGCGCTGGAGGCCGGTCCCGTCGAGGTCGTGAACCTGATGGCGCGGCGGGGAGCAGCCGACATCGAGCTTGCGGCGGTGAGGGAACCGGGCGAGCGGTCCTTGCCTGCCGGCACGCATTTGCTTTACGCGGCGCGTGGCGATTGCAGCATCCGTCTCGGCGGGGAGGATTTTGCGATTTCGCACGAATCTACGCTGAAGGTCGAGCTAATCGAGGCGTCCAGCCTGGCGCTGGTTTCGGGGCTGGCGGTGTTGGCGTCGATCCGGCTCGTCGGCTAAGTTGCGGCGACCCTTTGCGAACAATCCGTGCAACTGGCTAGGTTGACGCCGCGGCCCCGGCGCACGATATCTCTTGTCGATGCAGACTGCCGCAAAGGGCCGGATATGACCACGCCAGACCGAAATGCCCCGACGCTGTCCGACGGCATCGTCGACTGGCTGACCAACGGCACGCGCGACGAGCGCTTCATCGACAACATCTTCGCGCAGATGTGCAACCGGATTCAGCAGGCCGGCGTCCCGCTCAAGCGGTCGACGCTTCACATCCTGATCAATCACCCGCAATGGCTGGGCGCCCGCTTCATTTGGTCCGACGGGATGCGGGACGCGCAGATTGCACTGGTCGACTACGACGTTCGCGCGCGGCCCGAATATATCGGCAGCGCCGCCAACGAGATGCAGGACGGCGCGACCGAGGTGCGCGAGAACCTCGAACGGGACCCTTCGCTCGGCCGCAAGCACGCCCTCTATGACGAGATGCGCGAGAAGGGCCTGACCGACTATGTGGCCTGGCCGCTGTACCACACGCTCGGCAAGCGCCATTTCATCACCTTCGCCACCGATCGTCCCGGCGGCTTCGACGACGCGCACATCAAGGCCCTGAAGAACGTGCTGCCGGTGCTGGCGCTGGTCAGCGAGATCCGGATCAAGAACCGCCTGGCGCGAACGCTGCTGGAGACCTATGTCGGGGCCCATGCCGGCGAGCTGATCCTGGCCGGCGCCACCAGGCGCGGCACCGGCACCACCGTGCGCGCCGCGATCATGATCTGCGACTTGCGGGATTTCACCAAGATCTCCGACAACTGGCCGCGCGACGACGTCATCGACCTGCTCAATGATTATTTCGACGCGATGTCGGAGCCGATCGCGAGGCACGGCGGCGAGATCCTGAAGTTCATCGGCGACGGCCTGCTCGCGATCTTCCCGCTGAGCAAGCCCGATGCCTGCATCAATCTGCTGCACGCCGTGACCGAGGCGCGGCAGGCCATGGCCGGGCTGAACGAACGCAACAACGGCAGCGGCCGCGCGCCGCTGAACTACGGCATCGGCGTCCATGTCGGCGACGTCATGTACGGCAATATCGGCTCGTCGAGCCGGCTCGACTTCACCGTGATCGGCCCCGCCGTCAACATGGCCTCGCGCCTCGAGGCGCTCACCAAGCAGATCGGGCGCAACGTGGTGCTGTCGCGCGACTTCGCCGAGCTGGTCCAGCCGAAATTCGAGCTGGAGCGCGTCGGCAAATACGAGGTCCGCGGCTTCAGCGACCCGATCGAGCTGTTCGCGCTTCCCGGCTGACGCGCGCGCGGATCGGCGCGGCCGTCGTCACTCGATCTCCGTCCCGCCTTCAGTTCCATGTCCATCGAACGATGCTCCGGCGCGTGCGGCGTTGCGCGCCGCTTGCGCAAACGCACGTTTGGCGGCGCGCGCGCCGCGCACGCAGCCGCGCTTCGTGCGGTTGGGCAATTGAGGGCGCCTTGTCGAAAGAGATCGCCGCGCGGGACTCGTATGGTGATGTCATCGGCGGGCACGTACCACGAGCTGCCGCTTCATCGGGACGCAAGACTCGCTCCCGGTGCAACAGGCGAGGTGATCGGCGACGTCGGGCGTGACGGCAGAAGGAGGCCTCAATGCCAACTTGTTCCGCAAATCTCAATGGTCGAACCGGGCGGTGCGCGGTCTGCGACGGCAGGTTCGGTCTCGTTCGGTACTACGCGTGGCGCAAGCCGCTTTGCTCGAAGAAGTGCGTCGAGCGGTTCACGATGCGCCGCCGGGATGACCGCGACTGGGTCGGCCGCTTCCCGGTCGCTTTCGAAAACCCTTCAGACCATTGTGTGAGGATGCCATGACGCTGCAGATCTCGGGACGAAGCAAACAATATATGGAAACCGCGCAGAGCCTGCTCCGCGCTGCCCGCGGCATGACCGACGAGGTGGTTGCGACGCGGCTGAAGATGCTGGCCGATGATTATCAGCGGCGCGCCGAAAAGGCTTCCAGCGCCGACGCCGCCCGGTCGGTGGCACGCTCGGCCGCCAAAGCCGAATACGACTGGTCGCAGGAGCTTGCGTGAGATGATCAGGATCATCGCCGTGCTCTGCCGTCTCGCCTCTCCGACGGACTGCCACGAGCAGATCGTCACGACCTCGGACTTTGCGGACGTGACGATGCAGTCCTGCCTGATGGGTGCGCCGCAGCTCGCCGAATGGATGGCGCAGCATCCGGGCGAACGTCTGGCTGCATGGCGCTGCACGATCGGCAGTCGGGTGGACGGCAGGGGCGCTTGAGGCGCGCAGAACACGGCCGCGATTCGCGAAGCACCGTTGCCAACGCAGGAATGTCCGATTACGTTTTGGCCCCGGGTCCGCCCAAAACGTTCCTGCGATCGGCCGCACGTTCATGCCAAAGTATCTTCGTATCGGAGTCCATCAGTCGAATGTCTCCGGGTACACGTCGAAGGCGTGGTGCGTCAGGCGCACCGGCTCGACGATCTTCCTGAAATGGGGCGCGGTCGAGGTGGAAGGCGCCGGCAAGGGGCGCAAGGTCTACTGGACGCGCCTGCCGCAGGAGAAGACGATCCGCTGCCGCACCGCGCAGCGCGCCCAGGACTATGCCAAGGCCGCCATCGCGAAGCGACGCAACCACCGTTATGAACCACTGACAGGGCCGATTGCGAACCGGCGCAGATCCGCCGAGCGCAGTGCCGAGCTCAAGCAGGCGCTCGCCACCATCCTGATCGTCGACATCGTCGGTTCCACCGCGAAGGCCGCCAAGCTCGGCGATGCCCGCTGGACCAAGGTGATCGGCCACTATTACGCGGCCGTCCGCAAGGAGCTGAAGAGCTCACGCGGCAAGGAGGTCGTGACCACCGGCGACGGCGTGCTCGCGACCTTCCGGGCGCCCGCCGCCGGCATCACTTGCGCCACCGCGATCCAGAAGGCCGTGCGCACGCTCGGCCTCGAAATTCGCGTCGGCCTGCATGCCGGCGAATACACGCTCAGCGGCGGCGAGATGGTCGGCCTCGCCTTCCACATCTGCACCCGCGTCGCCGCCAAGGCGCGCGGCGGTGAGGTCCTGGTGTCGAGCGCGGTCAAGGAGTTGATGAAGGCGCAGCCTGCCATCGGCCTGAGAGATCACGGCATGCACCGGCTCAAGGGCGTGCCGGAGCGGTGGAGGCTGTACCGGGTGGAAGGGTGAGGGGCTTGGCATCCGATGCCGGCCGCAGCTCGCCGGGTGCCGGGGCCGTTCTCGCCGCGACATTGACGCCGCATTTCATGCAGTCCCTGCGGACGCTCATCCTGTCCGCCGCGCTGATCATCTTGACCGGGATCGTCCCTGGCCAAACCGCGGGCAGTCGGGCGCGCCTCGCCGACGCGCGCGCGATCGCGGCCCTCGAACTCGCCGGCGAAAAGACGCTCGGCCCGTGCCGGATCGACGGCGAGGCATGGATGGACTACGCGATACCCGCCGACCTCGCGCGAAAATATCTCGGCCGGCCCAAGGGTGCCTCCGCTGCGCCGCCGCCGGCATCGCCACGCGCGGTGCTCGATCCGCGCGGCACGCGCCCCGCGTTATTCTGCAGCAAGGACGAAAGCCGCGCGCGCCGCGACGCGGCGGTCGCCGCATTGCGCCCGGGAGATCGAACCACGCGGATCGGCCTTGCCTACACCTGGCCCGTGTTCGACGCGGCGGGGCGAACCGCGATCGTCATCGTCGAGCACGATGTCGGCACCTGGCAGCGCGATGCGGAGGGCTCCAGCGTGCGCGCATCGGGAGAAATGTTCGGCGTCGCCCGTGTCTACAGGAAACGCAGCCGGCACTGGCGGCGCGTCGCCACCGAGGAGGTCTATTCGGGACTCTATTGAGAGAACGCAAGCCGGCCGGCATCGCGGCCGGCGCGTCGGCCGTGTCGCCTTGCTTCCGGCCGCTGTTCAGTCAGGGACGCTGCCGGATATTCGCGCCGGACGGCGTGCCCGGCATCTGTATCGGTTCACCGGCCGCGCGATCCAGCGGCGGATGCGGCCGCGCAAGCCCGGTCGTGCCGGGCGGCGTGTCGTTGCTGGCCGTGCGCGTGTTGACGTGCTCAATCGTGATCGTGGATGCAGCCACGATGGCGATGGCCAAGGCGATGGCAGACAGAACTAGGGTCGTCCGATCCTGGTCGTCCATGACGAGACCTCCGCGAAACGGCTCCGTAGCGGGGAGATAACGCGGAACGGATGATTTGGTTCTTGCGGTGGTATGAACCGCCGGCGGCCCGCCAACTCCTATTTTGCGCTCGAGAAAGCATCAGTCGCGTAGACGGTCCTGCCGCCCACGACCGTCAGCAGCGACGCCGTGCCGCCGATTTGCTCGACGGGGACGGACATGAAATCCCGGTCGAGAATCGCGAAGTCGGCGAGCTTGCCGGTCTCCAGCGTGCCGCGCCGCGTCTCGTCGAAGCAGAACCAGGCGCTGCCCACGGTATACAGCCGCAAGGCATCTTCGCGGCTGGGTGTTTCGTCCGGGCCGCGCGTCGGTAGTCCGCCGACGGTCTTGCCGTCGAGCATCCATTGCAGCGCGACGAACGGATTGTAGGATGCGACCCGGTGGGCATCCGTGCCGGCCCCGACATGGACGCCCGCGCGCAACGCCGTGACGATCGGCGGCATGCTGCGCGCGGCCTCGCCGGCCTGCGCCACGATACGGTCGCCGCCGAGATACATGGCGTCCTGCATGGTCCAGCCGATACCAAGCGCCTTCATCCGCGCCAGCGTTTCGGGCGTGGTGTTGTCGAGATGGGCGATGGACCAGCGCAGCGGCGCGATCGGCGTCTCCTTGTTGACCTGTTCATAGAGGTCGAGGAGCTCTCGGACGGATTTGTCTTCCTGCCAGTGGATGGTGACCGTGAGCCCTTGCTTGGCCGCCCAGCGAACGATCTCGAGGAATTTGTCCTTGGCGGCGGCGTCCGGCGCGTTGTTGTTGTACATGGCGCCGGTGATCCGCTCGCCGATGCCGTTGAAGCGCAGCATGTCGTCGCCGAATCCCATCGGCAGGAACGGCGTGAGGGTCTTGTACTCCTCGAATTCCGCGCCGACATTCTGGGCGAACAGGCTATAGGCGACCCGCACCGAAAGCGATTTCTCGCGCCAGAGCTTTTGCAGGGCGGCGTAATGGCTGGGATAGATGCTGAAGCCGCCGGGATCCACGATCCCGGTAATTCCGAGACGATTGAGCTCCGTGAAGAACTGCCTTGTGCCTGCGACATTCTCCTCGAAATTCGGTCTCGGCAGGCGATCGAACAGCGCCGAGATGCTGACGATGGAGCCGTTGAACCAACCCGTGGTTTCGCCCGATGCGGCGCGCTCGGCCGTGATGCCGGCCGGCAACTGGTCCGCGGAAATTCCGAGGGCCTGCTGCGCTTTCGGCGTCATCAGCAGCGCCGAATAGAACAGCTGGATGTAAGCCGAATTGTCGGGAACGGCCGACATCACCTCAGCCAGGGTTGGCCGCCGCTTCTCCGCAAACTGCAATTCGCTCCAGCCGCCGGCCACGATGATCCAGGACGCCGGGCGCGCCTTTGCCGCCTGGCGCAGGCGTTCCATGGCCTCGGCAATCGTCTTTGCGCCGATCCAGTTGACCTCGGTCGCGTAGGTGAGGCCGGCGCGCACGGCGTGAATATGGGAATCGATCAAGCCCGGAATGATGGTGCGTCCGCCTGCGTCGACGCGGCGCGTCGCAGGCCCGATCAGCCCTTCCACGGCATCGTTGCCGCCGACTGCAACGATCTTGCCGTCGCGGACTGCGAGTGCCTGCGCGATCGTCGATGCGGGATCCAGCGTCACGATTTTTGCGTTGGTGACAACGAGATCGGCCTTTTGTGCGTGAGCCGAGGTCGCCCAGCACGAGATCACCAGAATCGCCAGAAGCTTGCGCATGTTCAGTCCCGGAATGAGAGAGGCAGGAATGAGAGAGGCAGGAGCAGAGAGGCGGGAGCAGCGCCGCCGGATGCGCTCGCGGACATCGCGCGTCGCAACGGGACGTGTCGTGGTCTCGATCATGTCCAATAAAATCAGCGAGTCCACCGGAAAATCCGGTCATGGCCCCAGTCATTGATTTTACAGCCCGCCGACAGGCCGTGAGCCAGCCGGCTGGGTCCATGGCCGGCGCAGGAACGACGGGCCAATATTCGATTGCGGTAACTGAAAAACAGGAAGAGACTTTGACGGTCGGACCCAACAAGCCCTTACGGCTATCACCGAAGGAGGAGGGAATGACCGCCCACAATTACGGGAAGCCGCCCACTGCCGCCCAGCGTGAGGCGCAAAGGCACTTCAGGGAAACCGGTGCCAAAGTGGCGATGTCCGAGTATGAACGCACCCAGGCGGCGTTTCATGCGAACCGCGAGAGGCTCAAGGCTGAACGACTTGCCCGCGAGGCCGAAGCGGCGGCCCGGAAGCACAAAAACCTGATCGCGGCGCACTCTCCGAATGTGCATGGCGGTCTGCGGCACCGTTGATACGAGCATGGCGATCCTCGCCTTGGCGCAGCAATCGCACGCAAATCCCGCGCTCGTGCATGCGGTGACAGTGCACTCATTGGGAGCCTTAAGGCGAGGGAGCCAGGCTTACACGGCACGAGCCGTGGTCAGCTTCTAAGGCCTGGAAGGCCATGCCGGATCGCTGCCGCAGGTTCGCACGCGGCGCTCCCGCCAGGCGTGCCCGTCCCAGAAGCGCTGGGTATTCCAGTGGCAGGGTGGCATCGCCTCGCCAACGGGGGCATCGACATAGCCCGACCAGTACGGAGTGCCGCGGGGCGGTCCGGGATAAGTGCGCGGATACGGGTTGCCGCCGGGTCCGTAATCATCGCGCGGATATGCCGGCGAGCCTGCCAAAACGGCCAAAGTCGCGGCGGCAGCGAGAGCCGATAACGTCTTCCTCATGGTGAACCTCGCAAGTAAGTCAGACTACCATACATGGGGCGATCTGCTCGGACAGCTTTGCGAAGGGCTACGCTGGCGAATATTTCAGGTCGGACGCCCATGATCGTGCGAGGCGGCAAAGGTTCGCCTGCACGAGGTCATAGAAACGGGTTAAGGTTGCAGCCCGATCGAGGGCCAAAAGGCAAGTTCAATGACCGCAATCAAGCTCCTGTCGATTGGACTGATCGCGATCGCCACGCTCACGTCGTCCGCCGTGGCTCGCGAGCCACGCGGCAAAATCCGCGTGCCTATGAGGCTTCCGGCTGAACCGGGTGGCCGCTGGATGATCTGGGGCGGCATTCCAATATGGTTCGGTCCATCGGTTCGCGGCTGGCCCGGCCATATTTGCGACGAGGGCGACAATGCCCGGATATGCTGAGATGCGCAGGACCTGAGATCAGAAAACTGCGGAAGGGGATTTCCGAAAGACTGCGACCGCAGGACGAGCATAGAGGTTCGGCGAGTGATCCGGCGTCAACATGGTGGCCGGGCGAACGGTGATCGCACCCCCAAAGGAGGGCAAGCATGGAACGCACAAAGAAAACTCTTCCGCTCCTGGCCGTTCTTTTCCTCGCCGTGCTGTCGAACGGCGAGCCTTTCGGACACGTTGCCAAAGCGCAAACCGCGACGGGCACGCTCGCAGCTCAAATCCGCAGCCAGGGCTTCGATTGCGACCAGCCGCAGAAGGCGACCCGCGATGCCAAGCTGTCAAAGCCGGACTACGATGTCTGGGTTCTCTCGTGCAAGAACGCGACCTACAGAATTGGCCGATATCCCGACCTGCCGGCAAAGGTCGAAAAGCTGCAATAGGGCTTTCGCTTGCCGCGCCGCCGATAACGGTGACGGTGCACAAATAGGGTCTATCAAGACAGTGGTCGCGGACGCGGCGCCATCTCCGAGTCGAGGATCAGCCGGCCATCGAGACGTCCGTCCAGACGCTTCACGTATTCAGATGCTTCCTCCATGTGCGCCTTCATCAGCGCACGGACGCGTTCGCTGTCTCTCGCGCGCGCGGCCTTCGCGATCTCCGTGTGAATCTTGACGTTGGCACAGCCGAACTTCGTGTGCTCCTCCGGAGGCGTCTGCGTGCTGAAGACGACCAGCCGGCGCAGCATCTCGTTGATCAGCTCGCATGCGAAGCGCAGGAACGGATTGGGGTTTGCCGCAGCCAGGATGTCGTGAAAGTCGAGATCGGCCTGGCGTTGACGGACCAGAAGTGAAGGCTCCTGCGACGCCGGCTGGCACGTCTGGATATTGTGCTCCAGCGCGTCGAGCTGCTCGTCCGACAGAAACGGCACTGAGCCTGCGGCCAGCTCCGGCTCCAGCAACCGCCGCGCCGCATAGATGTCCTCCATGCTGACTTCCTTGAAGAACAGATAGTTCTGCAGCAGCTGGAAGGTCCGCTCCAGCGGCACCTCCATGATCGTCGCACCGCCGGTCGGGCCGGTGCTGATCGTGATGAGACCCTGCACTTCGAGCGACTTCAGCGCCTCGCGGATCGTGCTCTTGCTGACCGAAAACAGCCGCTGAAGCTCCTTCTCCATCGGCAGCTTGGCGCCGGGCCGCAGGTTCTTCTGCGTGATCAGCTGCTTGATCTCCTCGGTGACGAGATCGGCCCGCTTTTGAACCTTCAGCCGGGTGCGCGGCCGCGGCATTTTTTCCAGCTCCGTCGTCATCCGAAATTCCCTCGATCAAACAGTGGGTTCCGGGGTCCCCGTCCCCGGATTGCGCAAGCCCACCAATGAAAAGCGCCGACTCGTCGATTGACACTTCTCTCATAACAGGCATATTCATGCAAATCCGGTTTATCATGATAAATATAATGAACCGGTCTAAAGGCGAGGAACCAAGATGGCGATCGGGCAAGAGATCCCGGAGATATGGGCGGCGATTCACACGCCTTTCGATGCGTCGGGCGCCCTTGACGAAGCCGGCATGCGCCGGAATGTCCGCCACTACATCGCGACGGGACTCGCGGGCGTGTTCTGCAACGGGCTGATCGGAGAGGTCTGGTCGCTGACGCTGCAGGAACGAAAGCGCGTCATCGAAGTCATTGCGGACGAGGCGGGCGGGCGCCTCGGGATCTCTGTCGTGATCTCGGGCCCTTCGGTTGAAGAGACCATCGAGCTCGGCGAGCACGCGCGCCGGCTCGGTGTCAGCCACGCCGTGCTGATGGTCCCGACCTCCGGGCCGCGATCGCCCGCGCAGCAGTTCGCGTATCTGCACCACGTCTGCGTCCGCCTGGAGATGCCGATCGTCATCTTCAACGCGCGCACTGCGGCCGGCAGTCCGCTCGATCCCGCCGTGTTCACGCAACTCTGTGCGCTGCCCAATCTCAGGCTCCTGAAGACGACCGGCAATGCAGCCGAGAACACGACGCTGCGCCGGGCCGCGCGAAACGGCGTCCTCGTGTCCGATCCGCTCGAGGAAAATTTCTTCGACAACATGCGTGTCGAGGGGCAGTCGATCCTGTACGCCGACCCGGAGCCGTATCTTTATCAACGCGGCGACTTCCGGCCGATCGCGACTTACGTCGCGTTGCTGGCATCCGGAAGAACCGAGGAAGCCGCGCGCCTCTCTGCCTCACTGGCTCCGCAGCGGATCGCGTTCAACAAATGGATCATGGATCCGTTGAAGCGCGGTCACATGCCCAACGCCGCGGTCAAGCACTGGTGCGATCTCATCGGCCTTGCCGGCGGTGCCGTGCGCGCACCCGTCACGCCGCTGTCTGCCGCCGAAAGACGGGAGCTGGAAGCCGACCTCGTCGCATGTGATGCGCCTGGTCTGCCGTCCGCATCCGAACCAACCCCGTCATGAACTGCTGATCATCTATGGAGAGCAAAATGACCTTGAAGCCCTTCGATCGTCGCTCGTTCCTTCAGATGCTGGCCGCTGCCGGCTCCGCACCATTCGTCCTGGATATTCCGACTGCACACGCGGAAACGCCCCTTACGATCGGAATCCTCTACTCCGGCTCCAAGCAGGATTACGGCTACAACCAGTCCCATGCGCAGGCCGCTGCCGCGCTCAAGAAGCTGCCGGGCATCAAGGTCGTCGAAGAGGAACGCGTGCCCGAGACGATTGCGGCCCAGCGCAGCATGGAAGGCATGATCCGGCAGGACGGCGCCCAGCTCATCCTCGCAACCTCGTTCGGCTACTTCAAGCCGCACGTCCTGGAGATGGCGGCCAAATATCCGGACGTCACCTTCGCCCACACCGGCGGCGTCTGGACGGCGGGCATGCCCGAAAACATCGGCACGTTCTACGCCTACATTTTCGAGGCGCAGTACATCTCAGGAGTCGTCGCCGGCCACATGACCAAAACCAAGAAGCTGGGTCTCGTTGCCGCAAAGCCGACGCCCAATCTTCTGCGCAGCATCAACGCGTTCGCGCTCGGCGCGCGCTCGGTCGATCCCGCCATCCAGGTGCAGGTCATCTTCACCGGCGACTGGGTGCTGCCGGTGCGCGAAGCGGAAGCAACGAACACGCTCGTCGACCAGGGCGCGGACATCATCGCGGCGCAAGTCGACAGTCCAAAAGTGGTGGTCGAGACCGCCGAGAAGCGCGGCGTCATGTCGTGCGGGTACCATTCGAGCCAGGCGGATGTCGCGCCGAACGGCTATCTCACCGGCGCCGAATGGAATTGGATCACGCCGTACATGGTCTATGCCGGGAGCGTCCGCACCGGCAAGAAGCCGGAGCATTACTTGCGTGCCGGGCTCGCGGATCATTTCGTCAAGAACAGCTCCTTCGGAAAGCTCGTCTCGCCCGAGGCGCGTGCTGCGGCCGACAAGGCGAGAGCCGACCTCGTCGGGGGTACGCTCGTGATCTACAGCGGTCCCCTCAAGGACAACAAGGGCAACGTCGTCATTCCCGCCGGCGCCATGCAGAGCAGCAACGATCGCGCACTCGACGGCATCAACTACCTCGTCGAGGGGATCATCGGCCAAGTCTAGGAGGCAACCTTGTCTTCGATCTCTGGAATCGAGCCCGTGCCTCAGAGCCGGATGGTGAATGCGGCCCAGCTCAGTGTGGCCTTGCCTGTACTGGCGGTGCTGCTGGCATCGGCCATCTTCGCGGCCTTCGTCGCCTTGTACGGGCAGAACCCCTTTACGGTGTTCGGTCTGATCGTCCAGGGCGGCTTCGGCAGCACCTTCGCCTGGCAGGACACCTTGTCGCGCGCCGCGCCGCTAATCCTGGTCGGGCTCGCCGTTGCGATTCCCGCGCAAGCTGGGCTGGTGATGATCGGCGGCGAGGGGGCTCTGGTGCTCGGCGGACTTGCGGGCGCCGTCGTGACGCTGCCGTTTGCGGGCGCGCACGCGCTTCCAATGCAGTTGCTCATGCTGGCTGCTGGCGCCTTGGCCGGAGGATTATGGTTTGGTCTCGCCGCCGTGCTCCGGCAATACCGCGGCGTGAATGAGACGATCTCCAGCCTGCTCCTGTCCTACATTGGGATCGCGATCTTTCATCACCTGACGGAAGGTCTGCTCCGGGATCCCGCGAGTCTCGACAAGCCGTCCACCCATCCGATCGATCCGTCCTACATGCTGCCGCAGTTGCCGGGCGTTGGCGTTCATGCCGGGCTCGCCGTCAGCCTGTCGATGGCAATCATCGCTCACCTCCTGCTGCGCTACACGCGATGGGGCTTTGCGCTGCGCGTGGTCGGCGGTAGCGCCAGGGTCGCCAGGATGGTCGGCTTGGCCGTGAATCGCTGGGTGATCGGAGCGAGCCTGGTTGCGGGTGGCATGGCGGGATTTGCCGGAGCCATTGAAGTGGCCGCCGTGCAGGGCACCGCCAATTCCTCACTCATCGTCGGCTATGGCTATAGCGGAATCCTCGTTGCGTTCCTTGCGCGCCACCAGCCGCTCGCGATCGTCGCCGTCGCGCTGTTGATCGGCGGCATGCAGGCGAGCGCCAGCCTGCTGCAACGGCGTCTCGAACTTCCGGACGCGACGATGCTGGTGTTTCAAGGCCTGATCTTCGTATGCGTTCTCGTAGCGGATGCAATCGCGCAGCAAGTCCGAGAAAATTCCCGGAGGTAAGCATGGACGCCATATCAATCGGCTGGCTCGCACTGCCACTCGCAATCCTTGGCGGAGCGATCCGGGTCTCCACGCCCTTCATCTTCGTCAGCATCGGCGAGCTCATCACCGAGAAATCGGGGCGCATCAATCTGGGTCTCGAAGGCACGCTGATGCTCGGTGCCATGGCGGGATACGGCATCTCCTATCTGTCCGGATCCCCTTGGCTCGGCGTGCTTGCGGCGGGACTCGCCGGAATGGCGTTCGGCCTGCTGCATGGCCTGTTGTGCAGCGTGAAGCGCGTCAACGACACTGCGATCGGCATCAGCCTGATCGTGCTCGGCACGGGACTGGCGTTCTTTCTCGGTAAGCCGCTGATCGAGCCTAAGGCGCCGGCGCTTCCCTCGATCGCGCTCGGATTCTGGTCCAGCGCGCCGCAGGTGCGGGCAGCGCTCGACGTCAACGCGCTGTTCTTCGTCGGGATTGCATTGGCCTTCGCAGTCTATGTGTTCCTGAATCGGACCGGGTGGGGGCTTATGCTCCGCACGGTCGGCGACAGTGAGGATGCGGCGCGCGCGCTCGGCTTTCCGGTCTTGCGGGTGCGTATCGTCGCGACCATGGCGGGAGGCTTTCTCGCCGGAATCGGCGGCAGCTTCCTGTCGCTCTCGTATCCCGGGAGCTGGAGCGAAGGCCTGTCCAGCGGGCAGGGCATCATGGCCGTCGCGCTCGTGATCTTCGCGCGCTGGCGCTCGGTCAACGCCCTCGGTGCATCGCTCCTGTTCGGCGGGGCGGGAGCGCTTGGTCCTGCGCTGCAGGGCGTCGGGGTCACCGGCTACTATTACCTGTTCAACGCCGCTCCCTACATCCTCACGCTGGTGATCATGGTGGCCTCGACCTCGCGTGCCGCGCCGTTCGCCGATGCGCCCGGCGAGCTCAAGCTCCACCGCTGAGACATGCAGACGCTTCATCCCCGGAGGATCGCCCGATGACTGCTCCGCAAGTCGAACTCAAGAACATGACGAAGCGTTTCGGAGCGAACCTCGCTCTGAACAACGTCTCGCTCCTGATCCGGTCGGGGACCGTCCACGCGCTGCTCGGCGAAAACGGCGCGGGAAAGAGCACGTTGGTCAAATGCCTCGTGGGCTTCTACCACCCGGACGAAGGCCATATCCAGGTCGACGGACGTGAGCACAGGTTGAATTCGCCAAAGGATGCCGACGCGCTCGGCATCGGGATGGTGTATCAGCATTTCACGCTCGTTCCTTCCATGACGGTCGCGCAGAATCTCGTCGTCAGCGGTGCGAGATTGCCGGCCTACGTCAACTGGCAAAGCGAGCTGACGCGGCTTGCCGACGTCACGAAGAAGCTGCCGTTTCACGTTCCGCTCGACGTTCGTGTCTCGCAGCTTTCCGCGGGCGAGAAGCAGAAGGCGGAGATCGTCAAGCAGCTCTATCTCGGGCGCAAGCTTCTCGTCCTGGACGAGCCGACCTCGGTGCTGACGCCGGCCGAGGCCGATGAGGTGCTCGGTTATGTCAGGGACCTGACGCGGGCGGGCGAGCTCAGCGCCGTCCTGATCAGCCACAAGTTTCACGAGGTGCGGCGATACGCCGACGACGTGACGGTGCTGCGACGCGGCGCGTCCGTGCGAACGGGCGCTGTCGCGGATCTGTCGGACGACGCGCTCGCCGAAGCGATGATCGGCGAGCCCGTCGGTAGGAAGATGCAGCATGCGCCGAAAGTGCCGCCCAAGCCCGATATTGTCCTTTCCATCAAGGGCCTCAGCGTGAACGGAGACAACGGCCTGCCGGCCGTGAAGGCGCTCTCGCTCGACGTTCGCAAGGGTGAGATCGTCGGGATCGCGGGCGTATCCGGCAACGGACAGCTGGAGCTGGTCGAGGCCGTGATGGGGCAGCGGGATCGCAGCGGCACGATTGCCGTTTCCGGCACGGCGTTCAGCGGCACGCGCAAGGAGATCGCCCGGCTCGGCGTCTATGGTTTGCCGCAGGAGCCGTTGAAGAACGCTTGCATCGACCGGATGTCGCTGGCCGAGAACCTCGCCTTGCGCAATTTCGATCGCGCGCCGCTCTGCCGCGGCATCGCGATGAACTACGGAGCGCTGGCCGAGCAGGCCGACAGGCTCGTCAAGCAGTTCCGCGTCAAGGCTCCGGGCCTGACTGCGAGCATGAGCGCGCTGTCCGGAGGCAATGTGCAGCGCGCCGTGCTGGCGCGCGAACTCACCCAGGACGTCCGGCTGCTGATCGCCTCCAATCCGACGTTCGGCCTCGATTTTGTCGCGTGCGAGGAAACCTATCGCCGTATCGTCGACGCGCGGAACGGCGGCGCCGCCGTGCTGCTCATTTCGGAGGACCTCGACGAGTTGCTTGGTCTCGTCGACAGGGTCCTCGTCATGAGCGCGGGCCGGATCGTTCACGAAGCCATGGCCGACGGCGCCGACAAGCGCGTGATCGGCAAGTACATGGCGGGAATGAAAGCGGCCTGACGCCAGGCGACATCAGATCAAAAGCTGACAAGGAGACTGTTCGTGGTCACGCAGATCAATCATTTCATCAATGGCAAACAGGTTGCCGGCGGCGCGGGACGCAGACTGCCCGCCTTCAACCCCGCAACGGGAGAGCAGACCGGCGCCGTCGTCGCTGCCAGCGGAGCCGACGTGGCGGACGCGGTCGCGTCCGCGAGCCGCGCTGCCCATGGCTGGGCGGAGACGACGCCCTTGCGCCGCGCGCGCGTGCTCAACCGTTTCCTGCGCATTCTTGAGGACAGGGCCGACCAACTCGCCGGCGTGATCGTCGCCGAGCATGGCAAGGTTCACTCCGATGCCCTCGGGGAAGTCCAGCGCGGGATGGAGGTGGTCGAGTTCGCCACGGCTGCCCCGCAACTGCTCAAGGGCGAGCTGACGGAGAACGTCGGTACCCGCGTCGACAGCTATTCCACGCGTCAGCCGCTCGGCGTGGTCGCCGGCATCACGCCGTTCAACTTTCCGGTCATGGTTCCGATGTGGATGTTTCCGGTCGCGCTCGCCTGCGGAAACGCATTCATCCTTAAGCCCTCGGAACGCGATCCCTCGGCATCCCTCGTCATGGCGGAGTGGTTGAAGGAAGCGGGCCTGCCGGATGGCGTGTTCAACGTCGTGCAGGGCGACAAGGAAGCCGTGGATGCGCTGCTGCATCACCCGGATGTCGCGGCGGTCAGCTTCGTCGGCTCGACGCCGATCGCGCAGTACATCTATTCGAGGGCGGCGAACACTGGAAAGCGCTGCCAAGCCCTCGGCGGTGCCAAGAACCATATGATCGTGATGCCCGATGCCGACATGGACCAGGCGGTCGACGCGCTGATGGGTGCAGCCTACGGCTCGGCCGGCGAGCGCTGCATGGCGATCTCGGTTGCGGTACCGGTCGGCGAGGGAACCGCGGACAGGCTGATCGCAGCGCTGGAGCCTAAGGTTCGCGGCCTCAAGGTCGGGCCGGGTACCGATCCCGAGGCCGAGATGGGGCCGCTCGTCACGAAGCAGCATCTCGAGAAGGTTCGCAGCTACATCGATGCCGGCGTCACCGATGGGGCAAAGCTGCTCGTCGACGGACGCAAATTCAGGATGCAGGGCTACGAGGACGGCTTCTTCCTTGGCGGGACGCTGTTCGATCACGTCAAGCCGAGCATGAAGATCTACAAGGAGGAGATCTTCGGGCCTGTGCTGTCGGTCGTGCGCGCGCCGGACTATGCGACCGCCGCGCGCATGATCAACGAGCACGAGTTCGGCAACGGCACCGCCATCTTCACGCGCGATGGCGACGCCGCGCGCGAATTCGCTCACCAGATCAAGGTCGGCATGGTCGGCATCAACGTTCCCATTCCGGTGCCGATGGCGTTCCACTCCTTCGGCGGCTGGAAGGCGTCCATTTTCGGCGATCACCACATGCATGGTCCGGAAGGCATTCGCTTCAACACGCGGATGAAGACGGTCACCAGCCGCTGGCCAACCGGCATCCGAGCCGGTGCCGAGTTCGTCATGCCGACGATGTCGTGAAGGCGAGGCGGGCGCGGGGCGTTCAAGGGACGACGGGGCAGTAGCGCGCCGCAACAGTCCGTCTTCGCTTCCACTCCGCTGCAGCTACGCCGGACACCACGCTTCGCCTTTCGCTCTCCGCGTGGCTGCGCCACGCCTAGCCCGCAGGGCGAAGCGTGGTGGGCCCGGCAGGACTCGAACCTGCAACCAGACCGTTATGAGCGGAGCGATTGTCCGGAAAATCTGAGCATGTTCAATGAAGCTCGTGCATTCCTGCGCACGTTCGTGCGCGTTTGTTCACGGGGTTTCTGCGGGATTTCTGGTGGGCGGTCTCGCTGCGTTAGTGGCATTGGACGCATTGAAAATGTCGCCTTCCAGTGGAAGACCGGAAGTCATGCGGCGGCGGCCGAAACGACGCGAATGGCCCGAAGCCGACGTTCGAATTGATCCACGTTCATGTGGCGCAGGTAGGTCGACAGGCTAGAAACAACTCGCTGCTGCGATTGCCGCCTTACACGCGTGCAACAAGGTGCTAAGCTTCCTTATCCCGCCGGGGAGTTATCCGAGGCGGAAGCGGAGGCGCCGTGTCCGAGCAGGCGGTTCAGAGGCGACTGGCAGCCATCTTCGCTGCTGACGTGGTGGGTTACTCCGCGCTGATGCAACGCGCTGAGGAAGCCACGTATGCTGAGTTTGAGCGCCTCGTTCGAGAATTGATCAAGCCTAGCCTCTCCCGTCACAACGGGCGGCTCATCAAGACAACGGGTGATGGCGCGATCGCCGAGTTCGCAAGTCCGTCGGCTGCGGTGCAATGTGGGATGGAGATACAGGAGAGCATCTCATCGGGTGGAAGCTCCCTTGAGCTGCGGATTGGGATCAATCTCGGCGAGGTTATTGTCGGAGCTGACGGTGATCTATTCGGCGACGGGATCAACATCGCCGTCCGGCTGGAAGGGCTCGCCGATCCCGGCGGTATCCTCATCTCCGAAAAGGTGTACCTCGAAGTCGAGACCAAGCTGGACGTTGGCTTCGAAGATCGAGGCGAGCAACAGCTCAAGAATATCTCCAAGCCGGTGCGCACCTTTGCTGTTCGCGCGGGGGCGCATGGTGCACTGATCGACCGACTAACTGTTATTGGCCCAGCACGCCCAGACAAGCCCTCTATCGCGGTGCTGCCATTCGAAAATATGAGCGGCGATGTCGAACAGGAATACTTCGCGGACGGGATGGTCGAGGAGATCATTACAGCGCTGTCGCGGTTCAATTTCCTCTTTGTGATTGCGCGCAATTCGAGCTTCACATTCAAAGGCCGAGCGGTCGATATCAAGGAGGTCGGGCGCAGGCTTGGCGTGCGCTACGTTCTGGAGGGATCGGTGCGCAAGGCAGCGGGAAAAGTTCGCATTACCGGCCAGCTGATCGATGCGGTGACCGGTGCGCATATTTGGGCGGACAGGTTCGAGCGTGATCTGACGGACATATTCGCGCTACAGGACGAGCTCACGGTCGCAGTCGTGTCGGCGATCCAGCCGAAGCTGCTTCAAACAGAGATCGCACTTGCCGTACGGCGACGATCAGAGAACCTGACCGCATACGATCTTTTTCTCCGAGGTATGCACCAGTTCTACCTAGCGACGCGCGAAGGGCATGCCGAGGCGATCAGGTTGGCCCATCGCGCTCTGGAGCTGGACCCTCGGTACGGCGTCGCTGCTGGTTTGGCGGGCATCTGCCACATGCTAAACGTTCTCTTTGGTTATGCTAGCGATCCCCAATTCGAGCGCAGCGAAGCGATTCGTCTTTCTCGATTGGCATTGGACAGCGAAGGTGCCGATCCGGAAATCCTAGCATTCGCTGCGATGGTCTCAGCTTTCATGGTCGGCGATATCGAAGGTGAGATTGAAATGGCAGACCGGGCGGTCGAGCTCAACGCGAATTCACGTGCCGCATGGCTCGCCAGAGCCTGGGTCTATGAAGCCGCGGGGCGGCCAGAGGATGCTGTTTATGGCTTTGAACGTGCCTTGCGCATGAGCCCAGTAGACCCAATGCTGCACCAAACGCTTGTTGGTATGGGGTTCGCTCTTATCGAGCTTGGCCGTTTCGAGGAGGCAATCGCCGCAGCAAGGAAAGCTCTTCGTTGGAACAGTTCGTATTCGGTAGCTTACCGTTGTCTGGCGTCCGCTTTTGCCCATATCGACCGCGATGCTGAGGCGCGTGAGGCTGTGGCTTGTCTGCTTGAGCTCGACCGTGCCTTCACACTGTCGGCGCTAATTGCCCGGGGCGGAGTATCCAAGTTGAAGCTCTATATTGAGGGACTGCGCAAGGCGGGGGTACCCGAATGAGCGCATGCTCGTGCAGACGTCGTTACGAATGACGGCTTCCGGGCCCATTTCGGACCTGCGGATGTCGCCCGCGAATGTCCGGTTGTCGAGCAAAAGCCGACGTCGCACGGGACGACTTTTTGTTGTCAGAGAGACGTGCGAGCAAGCCGTCTCGCACGGCCAACGATCCGATCATCATTTGTGCAAATTCGTCCGCGTTCGGCAGTCCGTCTTCGCTTTCGCTGCGCTGCAGCTACGCCGGACACCACGCTTCGCCTTTCGCTCTCCGCGTGGCTGCGCCACGCGTAGCCCGCAGGTGTGAGGCCACTTTGAAGACGACTCGGCTATCCCGTTGATTTCGCTGGACCCCGACTTTTGAAGACGACTCGATTTCCACTTTGAAAACGACTCGATCACCCCTGTTTTCGTTTTGAAAGCGACTCGATCGCGTAAGTGGCTGGCAGAGCGAAGCTATTTTGGCTCTGAATTTCGGCTGACAGAGGTGCTGGGCGCCGGCGTCCGAAGGGGGTTAGGCAGGCCGCAGCCGGGAATCTGTGGGGCGGCTCTTGCGCATGCTTCGGCTGTCGCTTCCGCGGCTTCATGTTCCGCATTCTCTCTGAGTATCTCTGAGGAGGGGAGTTCGGATGTCAGAGGGGAATTGGGCGGCGGAGTTTTATACCCATCCGGTAGACGAAACTGAACGCGTGGGATGAAACTATTTTCTCGGTCGGTTAGGCCTGGCGGCGTAGGTGGCGGAGCTGGCGGGATCCGAAGTGGTGTCGTCGGCTGCACTCCAGCCTGGCCGGCGACGGCCGGCATCGGGGCGGTCGCCATGAAGGACAGAGCTCCAAGGATTGGCATCGCGGCGCGCAAGCGCTTGGCTCCTGTCAAAACGACGCTCCGCCGGTCGGGGAGGATATGTTCGGTGGAGAGCCGTAGGTGCAACCAAAGAAACAGGGCAACGTTGCCAGCCAGAACGGAAGGACGCAGGCGACGATTGTAGCCAGAGCTCGAAGGGATGCTCCGCGCGCACCTGGACGATAGAACAGGACCGCGCCCCACAACGGCGTTGAGGCGATCCAAAAGAACATCGCCGATGTGACCCATGCCGCAGCCGAGAAGGGAAGCACGCTCCGGAGATGGACGACGGAAAAGGCCGCGGCCGGAATGCTGAGTATGAGCACGATGACGACCAGACGCAGCATTCGTAGTCCACGGCCGCCAGGTTGTGCTCGGACCGCGATGACGGCGCCGGTCAAGGAGAACGTCGCCGCAAAAAGGGCGAACATATGGGTCGCCTGGATCCCGTGGAACCCATAGCGCCAAGCTGTCAGCGCGCAGTTCGCCGCGAACAGCAGGGGCGGCAGCAGCCAGACGGTCGTGACGGTGGCGTAGCGCCTCACTTTTCGGGCCGCTGGTTTGGACTGCGCTGACGAAGATTGCGTGTGATCGGCTCCATCACGGCGTCCGTACACCTGTTGAACGACTTTCTGCGTTCTTCGTCTTGAGAGGCGGAGGTCAGATCCAGCCTAACGACCGTATCGACTAGTGAATCCTTCCGGCGGAAAGATACGGAAAATGTGGACTCGTAGACCGAGGCAAGGGCGCCGATGGCTGATTCATCCACATAGGCTCCACAAAAGGCTGCGGTGTCGCCCGTGCAACCCCCAGGAAGCCGTTTGGCCGGCGTGGTTTCGCCATCATACGAGAGAAAGGCGGAGGCAACCTGAAACGGGACGAGTTGCTTTGATTGGATGTCGGCTCCGGAAATCTTCTCTAGGAAAAGAATTCTTCCTTGGTCTTCCAGCCAAACCAGGGACCCGCTGACCTGGCTCAGGCCGCTGGACCGGTTGAATTGGTCAGCATAAAAAATGCGGAATTGTACGCCGCACATGCTTGGACGTCCGTCCGTGGTCTCGACGTAGAAGGAAGTGTCGCTCAGCTTGGCGGAAATTTCGTCACCGTAGCAAAAGCCACTGGCCAGCAGTATCGGCAAGGCAAAGAAAATGGCGACCGGCTTCATTTCAGAACCTTCGATTTGCGCGCATTCGAATTCGAATGACGCGAGAAAGTTGAGCGAAACGCCGCCGAATTCGCGGAAGCCATCGCAGCAGCTCCGCGACCGGGATTCTGCAGGATCTGAGAGCCGTATTGCAACCGGAATGGCGACGTTGAAGTCGTCGGAGGCGGGGAGGGTGTTGCGGACCCCCTCCCGTTTTTGCGGAGGCGGCTATCTGTAGTTGCGATGCCGATTAAAATGATTGCTTAGCAATATCAACGACAAGAGCTGATACTTGTAGTTGAATCTTTGTCGATCGAGTCGTTTTCAAACCGGAAATCGAGTCGTTTTCAAAGTGTCCGCACACATTTGTGGGGCCACTTTGAAAACGACTCGCCTATCCCGTTGATTTTGCTGGACCCCGACTTTTGAAGACGACTCGATTTCCACTTTGAAAACGACTCGATCACCCCGTTTTTCGCTTTGAAAACGACTCGATGTCGTAAGCTGCTGAAAAGGCGTTGCTATTTCTTCTGATTTTTTCGCGAAAGCGGGGCCATTTCGACTGCTTTTTTGCGTCGTTTCCTGCGAGCGGGCCGCAATGCACGGCCTGCTCGCAGGTCGCTAGTAGCGACGGCTTCGTGTCGCAAAGCTTGCGGATTTGGACCCGATGAGACCCACGTGAAACCTACGGCGGCTAAAAGCTCCGGATTGAAATCAAGGAGCAAGTCATGACACCCGCCGTACCGAATTCGCCGCCTTCGTTCTCGATCTCATGGACTTCATCGAGGAGAAGGTCGGGGAGGCCATGCACGACGAGTCCGTGCGAGGCGCCGCCATCAGCGAGGCTGCCGGCGCCATCCCGGTGCTGCGGGACCGGCTGCGTGAGAACGACGTCATGAATGCGAATTTCATTCTCGTTCTCGGCAACATGGTCGAGGCGAGGTACGCTGAGGACTGGTGGGACGACTTCGGCGGGCTGGATCGGCACGAGTTCGAGGACGCCGCTCAGGATCTCGTCGGGCCGGAAGGGGGCCTAGCCATCTTGCGCAAGGTCGTGGTGTAGTTGGGTACGCCCAATCCGCTTTTCTGGTGGCCGGCACCGAGCGCGGTGTGGTTAACGGGCCCTGCCGATCATCAGCAAGATGCCGCCGATCTGCGGCAGCAGCGCCAGTAGCATCAGGCGCAGCAGGGCGAAACCATCGGCCTGCAGTTTGATTGTTCCCGCAGTGAGCCAGGTCAAGACCTTAACGGCTGCATCGCTCTGCGGGTCTGCTGTGTGTTCAACTGCACTCAACGCAGCATCGAGCGCGCGCTGTCGGTCCGTCACGGCTTGCTCGCGCTCGCGACAGAAGCGGCCGACTCCATTGGCGCATTCTCGGTTACGTGACGCCACGGCGTCACGTAGCGCGTCGTGCGCCATCGTTACTGCGGGGGTGACGCGTGACGCTCTGGCCAGGGTGACCTCGGCGATGTTGACGGAAGCGAACCCGATGCCGGAGGTAACGGCGAACACGAAGGTCATG
This sequence comes from Bradyrhizobium sp. KB893862 SZCCT0404, assembly GCF_018130885.1. Taxonomy (NCBI): domain Bacteria; kingdom Pseudomonadati; phylum Pseudomonadota; class Alphaproteobacteria; order Hyphomicrobiales; family Nitrobacteraceae; genus Bradyrhizobium; species Bradyrhizobium sp. KB893862 SZCCT0404. The sequence goes on along the minus strand of NZ_JAFCLT010000008.1, from coordinate 341,148 downwards.
GACCATACCAGCCAAGCTACCGTGGCGGTGGCCCGCTGACGTGAGTGCCAAAGCCGGACCGCGGCGGGCGGTATGAAGAGTGCCGCGAGATCGCTCGCGATGCCGATCGCGAGGAAAAGCCAACCGGCCAGATCGGTCGAGCCCAGCGTCCGGCCGAACCAGCCGTTCATCGTGAGACCGACGCCAGCGAGCGCGAGAGCTGCTGCCATCAAACCGTACGAGCTGACCGGCCGCCACACCGTCACCTCGCGGCACTGCTCCGTGACGTCCGTGACATTCGCGGTGAAAGGTAACGTAACGGGGAGGGTGACGGGCGCGACGGGTGTAACGGTGACGGGCGTGATGGGCGTAACGGCGACGGGGGTGACGGTGACGGGGGTGACGGGCGTAGCGGTGACGTTGGGTGTGACGGCCGAAGCAACCGGCACACCCTCGAGCAGAACGGGCGGAGCCAGCGCAATCTGACGCTTTTGCCGCTCACGCTGCCGATAAGCGCGCTGTCGTTCGGCGCCGCTCTTCGGGCGCCGAACTTCGGGCGTCAGGATCCTTGATCCGTCAGTGTCGTCAGTCATCGGACGCCGCTCCTATCTCTCTAGCTAGACCGGATCGTTGCCGGCGAGGGATTCCCCGAACGGCTCCTGCGTGGCGTGCGTTGCCCACGAACCCGTGGGGTTGGCGCGGTCCAGCAGCTCGCGGGCGACGGCGCCCAGGCCGGCGGCCTGCAACACTGCCATCTGGAATGCGTCGCGAGCGGCGAATTCCTCCTCCGAGAGCTCTTCGTCGAGGAGGCTAAGGGGCGCTTCCAGATCGCGGCTCAGGAAGTGCCGCCAGTCGCGAAATCCGCACAGGCGGGCGGCGAGTTCGACGCAGGCGTAATGCTTGAACTCGACACCCAGGTCGCGCAGCACTTTGCGCAGCCTCTTTGCCAAGCCCTTCACGCGCTTCTCGGACATCATAATGATCATCGTGTTCTCCTCTTACTGGTTGTCGTTGGGGACGGTGTGGTCGGCCGCGCCGTAGGACTGGCGCCAGCGTTCGATGTCGTGACCGAGCTCGATGAGGCTCGAGAAGCGCTTGCCGTGCAGAAAGGCGCCGAGGTCACGGACAAGGGGCTCGGTGAGAGCCTTTGTCCGGGGCCTCGAGCCATAGACGATCGAGATGCGACGCTGCTCGGCCCAGGTTCGGAGCGCGGCGCGACCGTGACCCAAGTCGTGATCGATCCAGATCTCCTCCGGCTTCCCCGAACGGTGGACGAGCCGCTCCAACGCGCCGACGACGTCTTCAGGCATCGCGACCGACACGGTCACGCTCAGCGGAAGGCGCGCGTCGACGTAGATATCGGCCACCATCATCAGGAACGGCCGGCAATCGAGATCGAGGGTCGCGAATTCGATGGCCCATGCCCGGTTGTGGCAGGTTGCCCCGCGGGCGGGCGACAGGAAGGGCGTGGTGTCGAACTTCATCTTGAATTCCTTTCTTGGCTTCTAGGACTGGGAGATGAGCTTCTGGATCTCGGCTGCTTGCCTACCTCGCGGTCGGCCGAGCTTGATGCCGAACCGCTTCAGCGCATTCCAGACGGCGATCTTGCTCGTCTTCACGCCGCGGCGGGTGACCACGTCGTAGATCTCCGCGAGCTTGATGTTCGGCCTTGCGGCGACGAGCAGGCGGAGAAAGTCTTCGTGCTTATCGAGCTGTGACCGGAAGCCAAACTTGCGCTCGGCCGTGGCGCCGGTGTCGCGCCAGACTTCGAACCAACGCTTGGCCTTGCGGTAAGGCAAGCCCATCGCCTCGGCCGTGGCCTTCGGTCCGGCGCCGGCGGCGACCGCGGCGATAAACCTGGTGCGGACGGTCTCGGGCGCCTCCGCGAGTGCGGCCTTCTTCCCGGCAGTCTCACCGATGACCTCGGTCAGCAGCGGCTCGACGGCGAGGCGCAGGTAGCCGAAGTCGCGGTTCTCTTGCAGCGCGATCTCCGGATGGACGCCGCTGGACCGCAGCCAGGTAGGCACGCGGCGAGGATGCATGCCGCTCCGGTGGGCGATCTCGGCGACGAAGATGTAGACGCCGGCGAGGGCGTGGACCTCCATCGTCGAGTAGGGGGTGAATCCGGGACCCCGCGGCGGCAGCAGCTCGGGCCTTGCGTGAGCCAGGCGGGAGACGAATGCTACGTTGACGTGCAGGATTTCGGCGGCGGTCGACTGCGCGATCCATTCGGGCGGGTTGCAGTCCGGGGGAGCGCCGATCACGTGCTCGGACACGCCGGCGACGAACGCATCGACGTCCTCGACGGCGAGGCTGAAGCGGAGATTGCGGCTCTTGGTGCCCTTGTCGAGGATCTCGACGTCGCCGGCGACGATGGCCGAGATGATGGCCGCCCAGGGCGTCTCGCCGGGCCCCATCGAACGGGCGGCGTACGCGATCGAGTGGCATTTGTCGCCGGCGGGGCGGGCCTTCGACCAGATCTTGTCCATGAGCTCGTCGACCGAGGATTTCGTGTAGCCGCGATAGCCGGGCACCAGCCCGCAGACCGGCCCTTTCAGCCGGCGGATCAGGCCGCGGTCGACGAGGCTCGGCAGCACCGTAACCGGAAGCCCGAGCCGGCCGGCCGTGGCGAGCTCGCTCAAGGCGTCCTTCATGTCGGCGAGGAGAGGCAGCACGTCGGCAACCGCCATGCGGACCGGCGACCGCACGTTCGCACGGACGACGGGAATGAGGCCGCTCTTCGACAGCCGCTGCACGACGAAGCGCCGGATGCCGAAGGTCTTGGACAGCCCCTCGATCGTCATCATCGACGGGTCGGCGTCTGCGCCCTTGCGCACCAGGTAGTCGTTGCGGCTCGTCGTCTGCATGGACGCCTTGATTATGCCGCCGAGCAGGCTGCGGATTTTCGGTTCGATGTGCTTGTCGTAGGTGACGTAGGCCAATGCCCCCAATTCCTTACGACGTCCGTAGTATTGGGGCCGCTTTTCCATGTCGGCGCGGTAGTGCTCGCACAGCGCTGCGGCGCCCTTCTCGCCACCGATGATGGCGCGCCCGCTGATCGCGAGCAGCTCGGGCGTCAGCGCGTCGAAATGTTCGCCGCTCTTCCCGCGTCCCTGGGCGCTTTTCGCGCTGCGGGCCGGGTCGAGCGTGAGGCCCGATGCGAGCGCTATCACGGTCTCGAACAGATCGCCGTTCGAGAAGTCGCGCCATGCTTCCGGCAGCAGCCGGCGGGCGGCCGCTTTCTTCACGGGATCCGGATCGACGAGCCCGACCACGAAACCGTAGGCCTCTTCGTCCTCCACCGACGCGACCGGCTGCGGAAAGTCCCGCAGGTCGGCATCGCATTTGTCGCAGAGGGTCGGCACGTCGGCGCGCAGCCAGCGGAGCTTCCGCGCGCACGCCGGACAGACGCCGAGCAGCTTCTCGTTGGTCTGGAAGTCGTATGGGAGAGGGCGGAGCTCCCAAAGAGCGCGGTGATACTGAGCGATCCCGAGCGCCCTCGGCGACACCCGGCGATATCTGGTTTCGCGGAAGTGAAGTCGAATCTGGGTGCCGAAGAAATCGATGCTTTCGGAGTGGGAGTGCGAGAACTCGCCGGTCCGGTACGTGCGCAAGGCGATGTCCTGGGGCGTGCATCCGATCAGGGTGGCGATACGCGCGATCTCGTCCGGGTCCGTCAGCGTCGTCGCGAGCGACACCGCATTGCCCTTGGTGACGTCGGCGAGCTTGAGCAACGTGGCGTGGTTCCTGACGGCCGTGACCGAGAGCGCGCGGCCGAGAAAGCCGCGCAGGCTCTCGTCGACGAACGGCGCGCCGACGGTCGCGATGAATTTGAGAGGGGCCGCGAGTGTCATGCGGCGTCCTTGTCCTTGCCGGAGCCCTTCTTTTTGGCTTCGGCCTCCGCCTTGAGGCGGCCGAGCGTCGCCTTATGCGGCCCTTCCGCGAAGGGATCGAAAAGGGGGCGCAGCTCTGTGGCGTTGAACGCCCTGAAGGCGCTTTCGAAATCCGCCCACTCGAGGGAGGTGCGGCCGCGGCGGAACGTGCGTTCGAGCGCGATGCGCAACACCCGGCACGCGATGCCCGGCACGCCTTCGCACATGTCGTAGATCTTGGCGCGGTCCTCCAGGGTGGAAACCCAGCCGAGCGCCTCGTCGACGACGCCGCGCTTCACCATCTCGTCTTCGACACGCTGCAGGAACTTGAAGAAGTAGGCGCGGTCTCCTGCCTTCGTGATGTCGAACGGGCGCAGCGTGGCGTCTTCGTCCGCGACCGTGCGGGATTTCAGCTCCCGCGAACGGAACAGGCCGAGCATCTCTTCCGTCCCGACCAGGACGACGCTGAAGATGCCTTCGTTCACCATGGTCTTCAGCAGCATCGCCATGTTGTGGCCGGTCTTGCCGCCGTCGTGGCGAAGCAGTTCGTGCGCCTCATCGATGACGAGCAGGAGCGTGCGCTTGATACGCGCGATCTCGTAGATGCTTCGGACCACGACCTGCGCGTTGATCGGGCCGGACCCCGGAATGATCTTGTGCGCGGCATCGCCGTAGCTCTCGAGCGCCAGCGCGAGGAAGGCGCGCGAAGTTCTGACGCCGCGCATCGTCAGCAGGAGCACGGGGATGTCGTCCTCGGCGAAGCTCGGGTCGGCGTTGATCTCGTCCACGACCTTCCCGATCGAGGTCGACTTCATCGAGCCGCTGGGGCCGACGATGGGGAGCACCCAGAGCTCCCGCATCTTGCAGGGGCGGCCCTTGGCCGCCGCCCGTCGGGCTTCGTTCGTGTGGACCACGCTGCTGGTATTGCCCAGCAGCCACTGGATCTTCTCCCGTATATTGCCGAGCCGGGGATGTTCGATGAGGATCGAGTCGAACTTCGCCAGACGCTCGATGCCATCCTTAACCTTGTCCATGACTTCCTCCGATTACTTGCGCTTGGCGCGGGAGACCCGCGTCGCGACCTTGGTCCTGGCCGCGGCCGCCTCGGGCCTCTTCGCGCGCTTGGGGGCGAGAAGCGCCGGCTTGGTGGGCTTCCGTTTGCGGGCAGGCTTCTCGGCCGTCTCGATGCTGTCGCCGGCGCGGGCGAGGAGGCTGTGCTCGGACGCCTTGGCTGCGAGCTTCTCCCATTGGCGCCGGATCGCTTGGGCTGCGTCCGCACGCTCGGCGTCCGTGGCGAATGCGAAGGGCACGTCGTTCGCGTGATCGGCGACGGCGGCGCGCTTCGAGGGGGACGTCTTGATAGGCTCGGCGGCGGGAACGGTGATCCACCGCGCCGCGGGCTGGGCGCTGCTGTCCCACACCAGGATGCTCGACGCGTCTGAGGGGTCCGCCATCCTGAACTCGACGCGGCTGCGCGGCGGCATCTTCGACCGCATCTCGGCCAGCTCCGGGCTGTCGAAGCGGATGCGGTTGAAGAGGGTGCCGGACGGCGTCAGCGTCGTGCGATGCGTGGGCACGGGCGGGACGTCGGCGGCGGCCTCCTCCATGGCCGGCGTCGCGTCGGCGAAGCCAGGCTCGGCGGCCGCTTCGTGTTCGTCGTTGCGGAACAAACCGCGGAGGCGGCCGATGATGTTGCGGGCATGAGTGCGCATGTCGGTGGTCCTTTCTGCTGCTACCAGCCTTCTTCGGTGGTGGTTTCGTCTTCGGGTTGCTCGGTGGGCGCCGTGGCGGGGGCCTCGTCGGGCTCGCCCCAGCCGACGTCGTCGCCGTCGTCGTCGACGGCGGGAGTGCCGCGCGCGTGCGGGTCGCCGGTCGGATCGCCGCGGCGATTCTTGACGTAGGCGTCTTGCTCGGCCTGCTCGGCTTCGGCCTTCTTGCGCTTCTTCGTGCGCTGGCCCTTGGCGACCGTCGCCTTGCTCGGCGTGCGCCCCTTCGGCGGCTGTTGATCGCGGTCGAGCAGTTCGGCGGCGAGCTGGTCGGGGACACCTTGGGGCTCGACGCGGTTGAGGCCGGCGGTCGACGCCTCGACTTCGACGTCCTTGATGTCGTCGATCGTGATCTCGGGCAGCTCGTTGGTCGTGGTGTCGTCGAACTGACCGAGGTGCCAGGCGAGCCCGCGCCGCGCCTGGCGGCTGTTGCGCATCGGCATCTCGCCGGCGAGCTTCTCCCAGTGCCGCCGCAGCCGGTTGTAGGCGTCCCAGCGCTGCTCCTCGGTCGAGAACTCGAGGTCCTGCGCCTTCGCGAACTCGCGCAGGCGGTCGTGATGCCAGAAGCTCAGGCCCTTGAGGAATTCCGGATCGGCGTTCGGCATCGTCACCCAATACGGCTTGGGATCGCCGCCGCGATTCCAGACCGAGATCGAGGAGGCGTCGGCCGGATTCCATTTGACGATCACGTGCGCGCGCGACTGCCCGAAGGTGCGCGGGTCCTGGCTGCGCTTCTTTTCGTAGCGGACGAGATCGTTCAGGAGCAGCGAGGTGACGGTTTCGTCATGCCAGCGCATGTTCTTGAACCTGATGCCGGCGCCGGAGATGGTGGCGGTGTCGACCCGGCCGAGGATGTGGTCGAGGGCCTTCACGTCGCCGATGAACGGGCGGCGCTGGATCGCGAGGCCCTCCTGCCAGACGCGGGCCGGGACGGCGCCGATGCCGTCGTGCCGGTCGTAGATGTAGACCTCGATGAATTCGTGGATGAGCTCGTCGAGATCGTCCAGCGTGACGAGCGCGTCCTTACTTGGGTCGAGACCGACCTGACGCATGACGTAGGGGTTGTAGCGGACGGCGCCGGCGAGCTTGTGGATGACGCCTTCGTTGACCGTCCTGAAGAAGCGCTCGCCGATCGATTTGTATTGGGGCGTGTCGCCGGGCGCCCAATGGATGTCGGTGCCGACGTTGCTCATGGCGTGCTGGAAAGACGGCGCCTGGTGTGCCCAGTCGCGATCCAGGAGCAGTTCGGTCAGACGGCCCCAGCCGTCCCACGGGCGCTTGATCCAGGGATAGAGGCGCTGGACGTAGTTCTTATTCTTGTTCACCCGCTTCAGCGTGAGCAGCGCCGAGTACAGCGACGGCGGCTCGAACGTCAGGCAGTAGCCGAGCGGCATCCTGGTGGCGACGTCCAGGCACACGTTGAACTGCGGGCGGCCGAGCGGCATCAGCGTCGTGGAATCCAGGACGAAGACGTCGAGCGTCGTCGAATCCATGATGCCGAGCTCGAGCGGGCGCTTGGCCGAGATGTGCCGGCGGAAGCCGTGGATCTTGCGCCAGGCCTCGCGCGGCGTCGTCTTGCGCGCCAGGTTGTCGTAGGTCATCGCCTTGTCGATGCGGCGGCGCAGGACTTCCGCCTTCGGCAGCTTGAACCGCTTCTCCTCGGGCAGCCCGCGATTGAGCTCCTTGATCTCGTCGACCAGCAAGCCGAAGGCATCCTTGTGGGTGATCGGACGGGCGCTGAAGAAATAGCCGACCGCCTTTTTCATCACGACTTCGACTTCGTCGGCGCAGCGGCGCTTCGAGCACTGGCCCGTCATCTTCCTGAAGGCGGCGAGCGGGCGCTCGCCGGGCCGGCCGCAATGCTTGGCATAGTGGCGCAGCCGCGCGACCTGGACGCGGAAGGGCTTGTCCTTGCCCGGGGGGATGTCGTTGGTTTCGAAGCCGAGCTGGAAGCAGATGGGCCGCCAGCGGCTGATTAGATTCTGAAGTCCGATGTCGCCGAGCGGCCCGCCGCCTTCCTCGTCCCACTTCTTGGTATAGAACTGGAAGGCGAGCGCCCGCCGGCCCTCGGCCGTGCTCTTGGCCTCCTTCTTCTCCTCGGTGTCGTCGGGATCGGTCCAGCCCTCGCCGGGACCGAATTCGCGTAGCTCGATCGGATTGCCCTCGGCGTCCTGCTGGACGAGCCGGATCTCGCCGCGGCCGTGCATCTGGACGAACTTGTGCTCGAGCAGCGGGAATTCCTTGGCTCCCGGCGGCTTGAACATCATGACGTTGTGGTTTTCCCAGCGATCGAACCGGATCAGCCCCTTTTTCGGGTGCTGAAACAGGTCGCCCTTCTTGACGTCGATCGTGGACATTCGCATCGCCCCTGCAGTGGTCCAGCGATCACTCGGGACGCGCGCCGCTGTCCGGCGCGCCGTCCGGACGGGCCGGGTCCGACGGGATCTCGGTCGGGCATCCCCAGGCGTCCCACTCCGTCTCATGGATGGCCTGCCGCAGCGCGAGCAGCGAGCTCTCGATGCTCAGCGGCTCGAAACCGACGTGGTGACCGAGCGGCGCTCGCGTCGCGAGGTCGAAGAACACGGTGAGATGCGGACGGAGCGACGGCATCGAGGCCTTGGTCGGGCGGGATACGGACATTTTGGGTCTCCTCATTTGCTGGTTTGGATGGCGGCCTCTTCCGTCAGCACGACGGAAGTCCGCTGGGTGATGCGAAGATCGATGTCGACGCGCACGTGGCGGCGCACGATCAGCGCGCGCAGGCGCGCGACGCCGTTCGGGCTCCATGGATCGTCGGTGCGGCTGAGGGCGGCGACGGCGTCGCCCCACGTCATCGCGTCGCCGCAGCGCCAAGCGGCCTCGCCGAGGCGCAGGTAATCTTCCGCCGTGACGGCCGTGAAGCGATCCATCCGGATCTGCTGCGCGTTGGCGAGCGCGTGGCCCTCGGCGAACTCCTTCTCGGCGACGACGACGCGGAATTTCCAGTCGCGAAGCCGGCAGACGGAACGGGCGAGCCACAGCTTGAAGCCGTAGAGAGGGTCGCGCTTGAGATCCTTCTCGGTCTTCTTGATCTCGACAATCTCGATCTCGCCGCCCTCGAAGGAGAGCTCGAAGTCCGGCAGGTAATGCAGGATGCTGCCGTCGCTCATCAGGAATTCGAATCGGAACGGCTGGGCCAAAAAGTTGCGGACCTCCCAGCGCACCTCGCAGATCCACATGAACTGGCGCTCGGCGATGGATTCCCATCCGAACGTGCGCCCCGCCTTCAGCGAGTTGAAGTTGCCCGTCGGCTTACCGACGACGGCGGCGACGATGGTCCGCAGCGGCCCGCCTCCCTTGGCGCGCACGATGCGGACGGATTCGAGCTTGGGACGCTTCTTCGACATTGCTGCTGCGGACCAGCCGGGTTCCGGGCAAAGCTCCGCCGTTCGCCGGAAAAGGGTTTCAGGCGGTGGCGCTGAATTGCTGGGGATCTGGGAGAAATCCGGAGGCGAGCAGACTTGCCTTCCCCGCGTCGAAATGCTCGACTGCGGGTCTCAGTGAGGCGGTCTGCTCGCTCCCGGGTTCTCCCAGGTTCGACTTACCCCTGACGAAGGGCGGCTCCGTTGACGCGGGGTCGCCTTTTTCGTTTGGGCCTATCGGGGTCGTCCGTCTCCTTTCCGGTTGGGCCCTGGGTTTCGTCTACGTGCGCGAACCTGACGATCGCGATCGCCAGGCGCAACGGGAATCTCAGCCGGATTCAACCAGCCAGTTGTGTTCGCGAAAATGGCGATCGTAGATTGGGCGCGTCCGCCGGCGCGTCCGGCGACGGCGGACGGCGCCGATTCCGGACCTCCCGCACGCGCGCGAAAGGATTTGTGGTTTGCAGGGCGCGCTCGGAGGGAATCTGCGCTGCGAGGCCGCGGAATCGAAACTCTCTCTCCGGAGACCCGAAATTCGAATCCTTGGAATCCCGTCCGGCTCGGACTCCGCCGCCCCGTCGCAGCGGGCGGTCGGTTTGCGCCGCGACACCCCCCTCGGCCGCCCTCGGAATCGGATTCCCGCCGGCCCCGACGACGCTGTGGAAAACTCCGGGTGGCCAGCCGCTCGGAGCCAGTTTTTCCGCGCTCGGCTCCCCGAAAACAGTCCGTTGCCCTCCCGTTCGGAGGCCGGGCCGCGGCCCGGACCGTTCCGGAGAGCCGTCCCGCCCCGGATTCCGGGGCGGGACGCCCCCGACCGCGTGGTGTTGCCGCTGCCGATTGGTGGATGGACCACATGCTCTGCTATTCCGATGCCTTGGAGACCCAATCGGCCTTCATGGCCTCCTCGCTGGCCCGCTGCAGGAGAGCCCAGACGCGCTGCCGACGGTCATGGTCGAGGACCCGGAATCGGGCGACGCCGGCCGGCGTGCCGATCAACGGATTGGCCAATTCCATGGCGATGACGCGATAATCCGACACGTCCGCCAGGTTGCTGTCGTTGCCGATGTGCAGCGTCCCGATCGGCCGCCGCAGCGCGCCGAGGCCTCCCGGCCACAATTCGATCGTCACGACGAGCATGGCTGGCGCTCCTTCTGGAAGTCGCGGTGGAGGCGTAGCGCCGCGGCGGCCGCGGCGAGCCGCTGCACGATCCGCTGCGGCCCGGCGCCGGGACGGAACGCCGCGACGACGTCGTCGAGGTCGAGGTCGGCCGCGATGGAATCGTCGAACTCCCCGGGCGTGCGCCTGGCGAAGCGGGTGATGGCGGCCTTCAGCACGGCGCCGGTGGGAGGCGGGATCTGGATCGTCATGTCGGCGGCGCCGATCAGAGATCGGGGAAGCAGGCTGAGATCGGCGGCGATGCCCACGACGGACTGGCCGGCCGATAGGGCGAGCGACACCGAGGCGGAGCTGGTGGCGAAACCCCTTTCGCCCGCCGTGGGACCGTGCCGGGTCTGCTGCAGCCACCGTTCGCCGAAAGCACACCGGAAGTAGAGCGAGACGGGCATGACCCAAACCGGGGTCGGCACGTAGACGATTGCGCATAGCGCCTGGTTGTGGCGAAGCCGGCGGCGCTGGTCCGCAGTGGTCGCGGCGTCGAAGGCCGCTCCGACGACAGCGGTCACCGCTTCCGGGCGGTAGCCCGGCGGCGCCGCCTCCTCCTCGGGGTCGAGCTCGAAGTTTCCCTCGATCTCGGGCTCGTCGTCCTCGAACCTGCCGAGCTCTCGGTCGTAAACGCTGTCGATCAGGACCGTGCCCTGGGGCTTCGCGCCTTTCGGGGGCATGCGGATAACGGTGCCGGAGGAGCGACCTCGTGTAGGTTTTTTCATGTGCGGGATCTCACGTGAGTGGTTGGACCGAGCGGTCCGGAGGTCAGGTCGAGTTCGAGGAGGTCGGCACAGGCGAAAGACATCACCGCCGGCGACGGATCGATGTCGCTGCGGACCGTCTCGAGCAGACGGCCGAGCTCCATCGGCCCCTCGTCAGCGAGAGCCTTGAGGATGCGCAGGCGCAGCGGGAGGGCGACGGGCTTGTCCTTGTAGGACCAGACCAGGCGGACGTTGGACCGGCGCGGCTCGGCTCTCAGGTCCTCGGCGGTGACGACGAGCTGGCGAAGACCGAGATCGCGCAACGCGATTTGGATGAGTCCTTCCTCGTCCAAGTCGCGAACACGGCGGGCAGGCACCACGTCGAGGTGGAAGCGTCCGTCGAGCCGCGTCAGGACGACGGCGTCGACGTCTACTTGCGCGGACCCAGCATTCGCCGCCGCAACGTGTGAGATCGTTTGAACCGCCGAATCGAGCGATGCGATCGCGAGCGCGTCTTGGAGCGCAGGGTGTCGCGCGGGGACCGGGGCCGCGGTTTTGGCGGACGAGAAGAGGTGGGGGCGGCGGGGCTTGGGGGAGAACATGACGAGGCATCCGGAACTATGGAAAGGGCGAAGCGGATCTCGGTGTGTTTCTAGTCGGCGTCGGTCATGGTCGGCCCTCATATCTCGATGATGAGCTTCTCGTTGAAATTCGGGTTGTCCCAAGTAACGTCGCGCGGCATCCACGGGCCGTAGCCCTTTGCGTTCGACAGGACTCGGGTCTCGCCGATCACGGCGTCGAAGGACTCATGGGTGTGCCCAAAGAGCCAGAGATCCGCAGGCCGCAGCGCGCCGCGGCCGTCGTCGGGCGCCGGCACCATCAGTCGCGTCAGGTCGCTGCGGTAGGCCGGGTCCATGGCGCGGTCGCTCTCCGGCCGAGGCGCTTTTGAAGCCTGCCGCACCGGCGCATGATGGGTGACGACGACCAGGCGGTCGTCGCCGCGCGGCTTGCGCATTTCCTCCTTCAAAAAGGCTACCGATTTGAGGTGTCGCGTGAGGGCGTGATGCGGCAGGAAGCGTTGTTGGTAGTGATTGATCCGGATCTTCTTGTGATCATTCATGCGCTCGCCGGCGAGCGCCATCGCGCCATGCGGGTCGCCGTGCAGGGCGAAGTCGGTCCAGAGGGTCGTGACTGCGAAAATGACGTGGCCCACGCGCAGGGTCTCGTTCTGCATAACGTGGATGTTCGTGCCGGCTGCAGCGATTCTGGCCTTCTCAAGATCGATGTCGATGTCCTGTCCGTACGGCTCATGATTGCCCATGCAGTAGATCACCGGCCGGTCAGGCACTCGCTCGATCAGCCAGCGGACGCCGCGCTCGGCGCGCGGGATCAAGTCGCCGGCGACGATCATGACGTCGAAATCCGGCCGCGCGTCTCCGGACGGCAGGTCCCAGCCGCGGCTGAGTTCGATGTGGAGGTCGGACATGGGCCAGAGGCGCATGTCAGCCCTCCCGCCTTCGCGAGGGCGACGGCACCTCGGTCAGCGTGTCGGTCTCGCGGTCGTAGTGCGCGAAATAGATCTCGGCGCGGCACCTCCTGAACCGGCGCACGTTCTCGGATCCCGCCCCGTAACGGGGCGGGACGATTTCGCCGACAGCGTCCTCGGCGCAGCGGGTTTCAAGCCAGCCCTTGTTGTTGTACAGGCGGGCGGCGCCGCCGCTGATCTCACACGTGCAGGCTGACCCGGCGATCGCAAGATTTACTGCCTGACCGATCGTGTCCTCGGTGTCCTCGGAGGCCTCGGCCGTCCAGTTGGCACGGAGGACGCCGAGCTTCTGCCTGATGCTTACGAACTCGAAGGTCTCGCCATCGCGCAACGCGCCTTCGATCCGGCGGCAGAGCCGCTCCATGATGTCCGCCCAACCGCGTCCGCAGAACGGATAGCCTGCCGAGCGCAAAGGCTCGTCGACCTTCACCACGAAGAGGCGCCGATGACGCAGCATAAGGTCATGTCCCCAGTCCATCGCCATCTCACTCTCCCTCCTCGATCGGAAGGGAGGCGGGATCGACCTCCGAGAAGGCGTCGGTGTCCCGGTGGTAGCGCCGGCACGTGACCTGGCTCCGATTCCCGGCGACGTAGCTGACGATGTAAATGTTCTCGAGCCCCGGCTTGACCCCGGCGGGCGTCCGACCCTCGGCGTGCGCAGGGCAACGGGTCGTCAACCACCCGCCGTCGTGCAGGCGGCCCAGCTCTCCGCAGACCTCGCAGCAGGTCGCGCTGCGGGCTTCCGCCAGCGCGATGGCTTCTTCGACCTGGATGGTTGCCGCTAAGGGTAGCCTGCCGCTCCAATAGACGCGTAGGCTACCGTACTTTTCTTTGATCTGGCTGAATCTGAAGGTGCCGCCGGAGCGGACCGCGATCCGGATCCGAAGGCACATCCGGTCGAGCAGGTCATGCCACCCAGGGCCGCACTCCGGCACGCCCCGGACCGGCAATGTGGTATCGCATGGCGGAGAGAACAGGTCGCGGTGAGCTTTGATGAGCTCGGCTTTCCAGTTGAGTGTGTATGCCATCGAATGTCACCACGAAGATGGTGACTCGTTCTTATATAAATATATAACTATATAAATGTATCTTATGATCCCTTGACACGTCTATCTGCGCCGGGCAGGCGTCGAATGAGTAAAAACCGAATATTTTGCGTTGGAGGCGCGGGCAAATGGACTTGCGGTACGTTGCCAGCCATGGGACTCTTTTTGTGGGGTCTCGATTGGGTACGGTAGCCAGAATGGCTAAGGAAGTAACGACAAAGCGAAAGAAGCGAACGCCGGTTGGCGATCGCATACAGTTTCTAACGATGATGTCGCCGGAGATTGTAAAGCAGATCAAACACGCCGCCGTCGAGGAGGATCGTGCTGCTTGGGACGTTATGGAAGAGGCCGCGACCGAATGGCTGAAGCGACGAAAGGCCAAACGCGGAAGTTAAAATCGGACCCGCAATTACCGCGCGTTTGAACTTTCGGCTTTTCTCTTTAAGATTTCCAGGCGGGAGGAGACAAGCTGCTGCCAATATCGTTCGGCCAGCCTGGCGGGACTCGCAAGAGGAGCCGGAGCGCCCGGTCCCATCGATAGGGACCTATAGTCCGGCCGTGAAATAGTGCGGGAGTACGCAGGTCACTCAGACCGCAACCCGGCAGTCCGAGCATATGACGAGATGGCGGAGAGAGTGGGAATCTCCTCCCTACAGCGCCCTACGCGCGAAAACCGCCGAAAAACAAGGATTCCCGAAAAGCCCGGCCGGATTCTGTGACCACCGCTGTGTACCACCGGCTCGGCGATTCGGACCGTCAATCTCGCCTGATTTCGAGGCGTTTCGATGCGCTCCTCGCCGACCGGTCGGATCGCTTCCTGGCAGTTGACTGCCACTCCCCATCGGCGTTAGCGCGAGTACCCGGCCTGTTGCCCGGACTTGTCCGCGCTGACACGCCATACTGCATTTCCGGTGTCATCGGCGACCAGCATCGCGCCGGTGCGGTCCAGTGCCACACCTACGGGCCGGCCCCGCACCGTGTCGTTGTCGCTACCAAGGAATCCGGTGACGACCGAGACCGGTTTACCCTCCGGCCGACCGTGCACCAGCGGTACGAACATCACCTGATATCCGTTGACCGGGCTGCGGTCCCAGCTGCCGTGTTCACCGACGAAAACGCCGTTAGTGAATTTGGGGGACAGCGTCTCGCCTTTGCTGAACGCAAGGCCGAGCGCGGCCACGTGTGAACTCAGGCCGTAGTCCGGCTCGACCGCCTTGGCCACCAGATCGGGTCGCTGCGGATGGACTCGGACGTCCACGTGCGGGCCCCAATAGCTGTAAGGCCAGCCGTAGAAGGCACCGTCCTGAACGGCGGTGAGATAGTCTGGGACGAGGTCCGGGCCGATCTCGTCACGCTCGTTCACGACCGCGAACAACCGGCCCGTGTCGGGATCGATCGCCAGATTGGTCGGATTGCGCGTGCCCGACGCAAAGATTCGCTTCGCGCCGGTCAGGCGGTCGACTTGGTAGATAGCGGCGCGCCCCTCTTCGGCGTCGAGACCGTTTTCGGTGATGTTGCTGTTGGACCCAACGCCGACATAGAGCTTGGACCCATCGGGGCTGGCGGCCATCGCTTTGGTCCAATGGTGGTCGATCGGTCCGGCCGGAAGGTCCGCGAGCTTCACACCGGGCTCGGTGATCTTGGTCTGCCCGAGCGCGTACTTGAACGCCATGATCGCGTCCGTGTTGGCGACGTAGAGGGTGCCGTCCACATACGTGACACCATAGGGTGAGTGAAGATGGTCAACGACAATCGTCTGCTCCTCCGGTTTGCCATCGCCGTTGGCATCGCGAAGCAGGGTGATGCGGTTGCCGCCCTTGCCTGCCGTTCCAGCCCTCGCCTTCACCTTGCCCTGGATGAAATCCTTGGGTCGGAAAGGCGTGGTGCCCGGACTGTTACCCTCGACGACGAGGACGTCGCCGTTCGGCAGCGGGTAGACGATGCGAGGATGCATCAGCCCTGTGGCCATCGCCTCAACTTTCAATCCTTCGGTGACGGTTGGCGTCTCCCCCGGCTTCCAACCGATCTCCTTGGGGACGCTCATGGGGGGCAGCAGATAGTTCTGAGGCTCCGGAAGGTAGGGATCCGCCCCGTATTGCCGCATGGGATCGCCGCCTTGGTCGCAGGCGGTTAGCGCAACTAGGGCGAAGAGGGCCGGCAAGGCTCGAAGCATTGCATGAGTCACAGGCGGTCTCCGCTCGCGGTGGTACGAAGCGTGGTCACCTTCCAACCTCTGGCGGCGGCCATCAGGAGTACAATCGTCACGATCGCAGAGAGCGAAATTCCCTGCGGCACGACAGAAGTCCAGGCATCGCGGCTGTGAACGAAAACATTGAGGAGGGACAGCAGGGCCGCCACTGCGACGAGCAGGAACGGCATCCAGTTGATCCGTCCGGCTCGGCTGGTGAGAAAATCGATGATTAGGGCGATCGTGGCGACGAGAGCGAGGACCAAGCCTGCAGCAATCAACCACGCCGACGAGTTGGCCCACTGCCAGTTCGATGTATTCCAGTACATGATATCGGTGGCCAACCCGGCGATAAGCAGGGTTGATCCGGCGCCGATGAAGCCGGGATGGAGCAGTGATTTGGGACCGCCTGCGGGCGCCAATCTGGCCATGTGCTCTCCGAAACATTGCGGCCGCCGCCGCAAGTCGGCGTCCAGCGACTAATCTGTCTCCAGATGTTTCGTTCCTTTTACCCTCGCTTGCCAAAAAACGGGTAGAGTTAGCCGTGTGAAGCGCGAGGTGCGATCTCGATCAGGTTCCCGTTTCGATTTCGTTGCGGACCTGCCCGTGCGCGACGACGGCGAACAAGCCGGTCCCGCCGATGAGATTGCCGAGGAGAGCCGGAAATATAAAGCCGCAGGTTGCGGCGATCGTGGCCTGCCCGGTCAGCATCAGCAACCAGGCTTCTGCCGAGCCTGCCACGACGTGACTGAACCCTCCCAGCGCTATCGCGTATGTGACGATCAGGATGACCCAAAACTCGCTGCCGCGTGCGTTCGGCAGTGTCCAGGCGATCGATGCGACGAGAAAACCTGCCGGTGTGGCGAGCAGCAGCGTCGTCACCCAATCGTGCGCCATTATCGGTGTTGAAATTTCGACGGCTGCGGCAAGCTGATCGCGTCCGACGATGGCGCATCGCGCGATCAAGAAGGCGACGAACATAGTGCCAGCCATGTTCGCCACGAATACCGCAATCCACAGCCGGAGCAGGCGTCGCAGATTGCGAAAAGTAGGGTGGGTCGCGAGCGGCAGAACCGCCGTCACCGTGCCTTCCGTGAACAACTGAAGTTTGCCCAGAATGACGATGATGAAGCCAACCGGGTAGCCGAGGAAGACAATTAGGTCGGCCCACTCGGCTCTCGGCAGATGTATGTGAAGCGACGTCTCGACCAGAAGCGACGCGGAGATCGCCACGCCAGCCGCAAAGCCGGAAAGTATCAGCGATTGAAGAGATCGGCTGAGTTCTTCGTCTCCCTGCAGCCGTACCACCTCGTGGACGACCTTCGCGGACCCGGAACTCCTCTCGCCCACCGATCTCTTGTCGTCGTCGGACATGGTGATCGACGGTTGTTGCTCGCTCTCCGGGGGGCTTCTCTTGTCGGACATATGTTATTTCCGGTTCTCATCGATGATAGCCGTGCCGCCGGGCGTGTGCCGGGGCGGCCCCGCGCCGCGCCAAGCCACGGCAGCAACCGGGACTGAAGTTCGATCCTTGGTCGAGTAGGTGATCGTTGGCGAAGTACGCTTACTCGGACGAAAGCCTAAAGATTTCGCCCGGCTTGAGCTCGACCTCTTCGAACATCCTTTGCTGCTTTTCGGAAAGCACGGCTGGAAGTATTTGCGCTGTCCAGCCCTCCGGAACTGCCGCGAGGACCAGCGTCACAGCCTGATTTGGCTTAGCCAGGGCAAGCCAAATCTCGGTTGTGAACCCGGAATCCGAGGTCGCCTCTATGAGAGTGAACTCCTGACCGAACGATTCTGCCATGAGGGTCAACGCCCCCTTGGAGCAACAGTTGCTGGGTTCAGTAGCCTCAACCGGGCGGCTTTAATCCAGGCGACTTCAGCCACTCGCTGATGTGCGAGCCAGTCTCACATTGTCGGGCCTTCCGGATGACTTGCTCGCGTGCGGGCCCGTGTGGAAGCAGTCTGGCTTCTTCGCGCAGACGTTTTGCCTCTTCGGCGAGACGCTCTTCCAACGATCTAGTTTGCTTGAAACGACGCCGCTTCAGCATGGCGCTGCTCCCTTTCTCGAGAGGGCGGGAGCGCTATCGGCGTTCTCATCACAGATAGTAGCCAGGAACCGGGCTGTGATGTCCACAACCGTGCGCCCATACCCGTAGCCGCGCAACGCCTATGTTTCGCACCCGTTCCGGAACTCTTCAGGAATGGCTCAAAGGGCGTAAGCGGCTAAGTCCGATGATTGAGTCCAAAAGTATCTCGACGACCGAGTTTATTGAGCTTCCATGCTGACGACCGCCGGCTTTGGTCGAGTTGAACGTCGGCCGTCGTGCTGCAGTCCCCGAGGGCAGGGAAAGGGCGGCCGCCGCACGCTTAAAGCCCGCGACGGCCGTGACGTCACCGAAGCAGCATAATCAGGATGATGAGTGGGATCGGAATGCCGACGAGCCAAAGCAGAATGGGCATGGTTCTATCTCCTCAGTTTTTTGCCAGTGATGGTTGAGCGGTCGCGGAGCGCTTCTTCCCCCATGTCCCGTCGCGAAGTCCGCCGCCTTCCGTGGCGGCAAGAGTCGCGGAAAATGCACCGACGAACAGCGACAGCGTCAGCCAGATGGCCGTTTGCATCGCGGCCTTGCGAGCGGCATCGAGGTCGGCTTTGGCTTGGGTCACGACGTCGTTCACGCGCTTCTCGGCATCGGCCTGGCTGAGGCCGGTGCGCGCGGCCACTACTTTAGCGATGTAGGCCTTGTCGTTCGCGTTCACATCGCTTCCGGTACGGAAGTCGGTAGTCAGCAGGCGCACCATCTCTGGCCGCGGATCAGATTGTCCCTGTGCCTGTGCGGACGGATCGTTGGGACGGAGCAGCGTGTCGACGTAACCGGCCATCGGGCCGGAGTTCGCGGCGCTTGCTGCGCCCTGAGCGGCGCCGCCGAGAGCGTTGCCGAGAAGCGTAGTGGCGGGTGAGGCCAACAGCACCGCTCCGAGGACGGATGCGACCGCCCACGCCAGGAAGCCGTGGGCCGTGTCCCTGAACAGGACCTCGGTCGTGTGGACGCCGACCCACTTCGTCCGGAGACGCCCGGCGAGATAGCCGCCGATCGAGGACGACAACATCGCCATCACGATGAAATAGAGGCCGGTGCCGATCTTGAACGTCGTCGCCGATACGCCGGAATTGCCCCACGGCGACACGACCGCGAAGCCCATGCCCATGCCGAAGGATAGCAGGACGAGGGTTATGGCGAGCGAAGCCGCGGCACCCGCCAGGACGGCTGCCCATGACACGCCGGCAACCGACGGTTCGACGATCTCCTTTGCCGCCGTCTGTGCGAATCCTTCTGCCATGGAGCTTCCTTCCTTGAGACCTCGATGCCCAAGAAATGCGCAGCTTGGCGGTAAGTTCCTCCGATGAAACTTGCGAGACCACGACTTGAACCATCCTCGGCGATTTCGATGCCCAGTGCATGCGGTCGAGTTACCCGACGCATGCGTGTCTGGATCGATGCTACTGACGCGGCCGTGTATCAAGCACGCAGCGATCAAGGCTGGCTCGAGCTCCATAAGAGCGGTACCTAGTGCGGCTGCTCGGCGACCCGCGCCGACGTCGTCGGCGAGATCCGCTCCGATCGCGCGATGCCCCCGCGCCCATCCAAGGCCCACCTCCGGATCACCTCACGAAGCAACCCGCGTTACTTCAGATATCCTCTCGGAGTCCCCTGAAAAAGGGGTGCCGAACCTTCCCCTCGGCCGACTTCGCGCGATACTCGACCTCGGCCTTCAGCTTGGGCTCGACCCAGATGCCTTTGTGCGCGACCCGCTTCGCGAATGCCTGCGTCTTCCGGACGAGCGGCTCCAGACGTCTCCGAAGCTCCGCGGTGGAGGCCTTGTCGAAGCCGTGGTCGACCTTGCCTGCGTAAACGAGATCGTCACCCTTCCGACGGCCGACGTAGAGGCCGTCCCACTTCGAGCCGTCCAAGGCGAAGCCGGCGATGGTCAGCGTCTCCCGCTGGGCGCAGGTCTTCTTCACCCAGTTGTTGCCGCGGCCGCTGGCGTACGTGCTGTCGCGGACCTTCGAGACCACTCCCTCAAATCCGAGCTTGCATGCGTGGGCGAACATCTCGGCGCCCTCGATCTCAAAGCTCTCGCTGAACTGGACATCGGTCCCGGCGACGATCTTCTTGAGCTCCGCCTTACGCTGGTAAAGCGGAAGCTTCCTCAAGTCGCGGCCGTTCAGGTAGAGCAAGTCGAAGGCGGCGAGGACGATGCGCTTCGAACTCCCCCGTAGCTCGTTCTGCAGCACCGAGAAGTCGGTGGTGCCGTCGGCGGCCGGCACGACGATCTCGCCGTCCACGACCGCGGAGCTCGCCTTAATGCGCCAGGCGTCGTGGGCGACCTTCTTGAAGCGATCGGTCCAGTCGTGGCCGCGGCGGGTGAACACCTTGACCGCCTCATTGTGCAGATGGACCTGCACGCGGTAGCCGTCGAATTTGATTTCGTGAATCCATCGCGCTCCGGACGGCACCCTATCGATCGAGGTTGCCAAGGCCGGCTCGACGAAATCGGGGAATGGCGCCTTGACACCGATGTCGGCCGGCTTCCTACGCGCAAACGCCACGAACGAACTCCACGCAACAAACGTGATTCAAAGTGGCACGCACCGAATCGTTCCGGAACCAGTGAATCCTTGTGACGTTGCTTCGGCATCGTTCAACGAAGGAGCCGACCATGGCAAAGGCAGCAAAGAAGACGGCGCGAGGACGCAAGCAGGATCGGGCCCGCGTCGCCGGCGGACAGAAGCACGAAGTCGGCTACGAAGCCAAGAAGACCGGCCGCTCCGCTTCCGCCGTCAAGAAAGCGGTCAAGAAGATCGGCAACACCCGCAAGAAGGTCGAGAAGCGTCTCGGGCGGTAGCCCCCAATCGCTGGTGTCGAAAGTCTGCCCCCCTTCTCAGACCCTGCAAGAAAAGCGGGTGAAGGCGGTCAGCCGCTGCACGCCGGGCTCGACGTCGCGCATGTAGATCTCGCTCCGCAGGAACGCGATCTCTGTGTCGACGGCGGCCTCGTCGACATCCAGGTACCAGGACTTGGGTCTGCCGTCGCTGCCGTCGTTCCAACGGTAGCCGCGCTCCTTCAGCGAGTCCTTCAGCTCAAACGGCGACTGCTCGGCCCAGACGCGCATCGTCGGCTTGCGAGCCTTGTCGAGCAGGAGCGCGAGCGCTGGCGCGCCGGTCGTTGGCAGGACAAAGTCCAGGACCTCGAGCAGAGCGTGACAATCGTCGACGGCCCTGTGGGCCTGGTGGAAGTAGCCCGCGCCGTTCAACAGGTAGCCGAGTTGCGCACCCGCGAATCCGTGCGCGCGCCAATCGACCTCGGTCGCGCTGCAGCCCCAAGCCATGCCCTCGAAGACCGGCCAGTATCGTTCGGCGAACTTGCGATCGAAAGCGGAGTTGTGGGCGATCGTGATCACGCCGTCCTCGACGAAGGCCAAGACCGCCGCATCGTCGATTCTGTGACCGGCCACCATCTCGTCTGTGATGCCGGTCAGGGCCGTCACCTCGGCCGAGATGGGACCACTGGGCTCGTTGAAGGCGGAGAAGACATCCCTGACGCCGACGATGCGGCCGTTAGCCAAGTAGTCGAACTTGACCATACCGAGCTCGATGATCTCGTCCTTGCGGTGATCGAGGCCGGTCGTTTCGGTGTCGAGCAGGACGCCGGTCTTGACCTCCTGCCCGTTCGCCGGCGTGTACGTCGGTCTCGCGACCAGGCGCCGTAGCACGCGGTAGTCCGTCGACCGGCCAAGTGCGTCGGCCATCGCGGCCAAGTCCAAAAACGTCTCATCTCGGAGGGGCTGCGGCAACACGTTCATCGGCCGACAATACCGACCAAAACCTCGACGAGGTACCCGAAAAACAGGCGATTCACGACGTTTTCGGATGCACCCGGGCGCGCTGCGGGCGGCTGACCAATTTTCCTGTTGGTCCGCGCGCTGCATGTCGGAACCGGCAGGCCTCGTTCGTCTTGAATCCAGCACCGTCCACCCGGAGTACCGCGTAAATGGCCCCCCGCGCTAATTGGAAAGGCTTCCTCCGCCTGTCGCTCGTCACGTGCCCGGTGGCGCTGTACCCAGCGACGTCCGAGTCCGAGAAGATCAGCTTCAACCAGCTCAACCGGGCGACAGGCCATCGGATCAAATATCTGAAGGTCGACTCGGACACCGGCGACGAGGTCCCCAACGAGGAAATCGTCAAGGGCTACAAGGTGGACACCGACACATTCATCGAAGTCACCAAAGAGGAACTCGAGAACGTCGCCCTGGAATCGACCCGGACCATCGAGATCGACGAGTTCGTCGACAAGACCGAAATCGATCCGCGCTACCTGATCCGCCCCTACTACCTGCGTCCGGACGGCAAGGTCGGCCACGATGCCTTCGCGGTGATCCGGGAGACCATCCGCGAGATGAACAAGGTCGCGATCGGGCGGGTGGTGCTAACGAACCGCGAGCACATCATCGCGCTTGAGCCGCTGGACAAGGGCCTCATGGGGACGCTGCTGCGCTACCCCTACGAAGTGCGAGATCCGAAGGAGTATTTCGACGAGATCGATGACGTCAAGGTCACCAAGGACATGCTCGATCTCGCCCGGCACATCGTCGAGCAGAAGGCCGGCTCGTTCGAGCCCGACAAATTCGAGGACCAGTATGAAACCGCTCTGGTCGATCTCATCAACCAGAAGCGGGCCGGCAAGCCGATTACTCCGAAGGAGCGCCCGCGCGGCGAGAACGTCGTCGACCTGATGGACGCGCTTCGCAAGAGTGTCGGCGGTGCTGCTGCCGAGACCAGGGCCGGCCCCAAGAAGGGTACCAAGAAGCCGCGCAAGGCGGCGGCCGGCCAGAAGGAGATGCTGATGCCGATCGCGGGCAAGAAGCCCGCGAAGGAAGCGGCTGCGAAGAAGCCGGCCACAGGGGCCCGGCGAAAGTCGGCGTGAAGTATACGGTGACACCAGACGGCCGCTACTTCGTCGTTCGCGGACGTCTTTGGCGGATGGCCAACCAGGCGCTCGGCGAGGACGAACGGTCCAGGCTGACGAAGCGGCTGATGGCGGCCAGGCGTGCGGTCCGCACCGCGAAGATCGAGAACGACCAGAGCGCCGAAGCGGCCGCCCATCGCGCGGTGGACGAGGCCAAGAGAGCTCTCGGCGAACGCGGGCCAGTTTGGTGGGAGGACGGCGCTCCGGACCTTAACCGCCATGTGGCTAAGAACACGATCTACGCCGACTGGTATGCGAAGATAGGGCGGTCCCGCCCAGGAGGATCCTGAATGCCCAAAGCCGCCATCTTCGACGTGGACGGGACCCTTATCGACTCGGTCGACCTCCACGCTCTCGCCTGGCACGAAGCCATGGTGAAATTCGGTCACGATGTCAGCTTCGAGCAGGCGAGGAGCCAGATCGGCAAGGGCGGGGACAAGCTGATTCCGCATTTCCTCACCGCCGACGCGCAGCGCGACCACGGCAGCGAGATGGAGGAATGGCGCGGCAAGCGCTTCAAAAGCGAATATTTGCCGCTGGTGCGCCCCTTCTCCGCGGTCCCCGACCTACTGCGGCGCGTGCACGATGCCGGAATCCGCATCGCGATCGCGTCCTCCGCCAAGAAGGATGAACTCGAGAAGTACCTCGATATCGCCGGCATCACCAATCTCGTCGACGTGACGACCAGTTCGGACGACGTAAGGGAATCCAAGCCGGCCCCCGACATCTTCGAGGTCGCTCTGGGCAAGCTCGGGATCGGAGGCGGAGATGCCGTCGCGATCGGAGACACCCCCTACGATGCCGAGGCGGCGGGCAAGGCCGGCATCC
The DNA here is from genome assembly GCF_018130885.1 of Bradyrhizobium sp. KB893862 SZCCT0404. Lineage (NCBI taxonomy): Bacteria > Pseudomonadati > Pseudomonadota > Alphaproteobacteria > Hyphomicrobiales > Nitrobacteraceae > Bradyrhizobium > Bradyrhizobium sp. KB893862 SZCCT0404. The sequence continues at coordinate 317,629 of NZ_JAFCLT010000008.1, read as the reverse complement.
TGACGATCGGCGTGCTCTGCGGCGGGTTTACCGATGCGTCGCTGCGGCAGGCGGGATGCGCCGAAGTCCGCCCTGGGCCGGCGACGTTGATGGCCTGCTTCGCGAGTTCCCTCCTCGCGAAATAGACGCCCATCATCGCGTTATGTGGCGCCGGCGGTGTCTTGGCGGCTATTCCGCGGCCGCCCGCGATGCGGAGCCGCTCGCAGCTTCGCGGATGGCGGACATGACTTGGTCGGTTGCCGTCTGCTGAATCATGTGACCGTTTTCGCGAATTCGGTGGAGGCTGCTGTGTTGTACAGCCGAATGCAGCCTGGCTGACTGGGCTTCGATGTCGATCAGCCGATCCTGATCGCCGGCAACGATTACGACCGGCATCTTCAGATCGGCGTATTGCCCGCGCATCGCGAACGCGTCGGGCACCATCATCGCCGCTTCTTCCGACGACGCTCTGATCTGCGACGGACGAAGCGCCATCTCCTTCGGAAACGCCCCGAACTTTTCCGGCACGGGCTGGGGTCCGAAGATCTTCCGCAGCGCCATCGGCCAGATCGCACGATTGAACAGGGGCGACACGGTGTGGCTGAGGATGTCACCCACCAACGGCAGGGCAGGCGCAAGCGACGCGATCGCGTCGAGTCTCAGGGTCGGATAGTAGTATCCGGACGCGAGTACCAGCGCGCGAACCAAAGCAGGATGCTTGATCCCCATTGCGGCCGCGACCGAGGCGCCCCAGGAATGGCCGAGGACGATGGCCTTCGAGATTCCCAGCTCCGCGAGGACGTGCGCGATGAGGTCGGCCTGCACGTCGAGCGTCCATACTTTGCCGTGTGGCCGGTTGCTGTGACCGAAGCCGGGGCGATCGAACGCGATGACGCGGAACTCCTTCGCCGCCAGATCGACGAGACCGCTCGATTCGAAGTCCTGAGCCATACTGCCGTTCCCATGGAGCAGTACGATCACATCGCCGGTACCTCGTTCGAGGTAGTGGAGGCGGACTCCGTCCACTTCGACGAACCGCCCCGACGGCGGATTGTCCCGTTCTGCTTTTTTTGACAGGTGACGGTTGAGAAGTGCCGTAATCGCCAAAGCTGCGATTGCGATCGTCGACGCGGTCGCCAACGATGTTCTGCCTCCGGATGCGTAAGGCATGGAGCGGCGAGCGCGTCTGATGGAACGACTGGGGTTCATGATTGTATCCGGTCCGGCTGCACGATCCGGATTTTGAGAGATTTTTGAAGGGCGGAAGGGGACTGCGCTCCAGTTTTTGCCACCGGGCGAGCGGGCATATTGGGCCTCCCGAGACTAATCTCGGTCCATTGAATGGCCTGTGCCAGCCGGAACCGAGCGCTCAACCTTACGTGTTCCCTGATGCGACGGCGACGACTACCTGCCATGGTCTGTCTGGGGCGCCGTTTGAGCGCGTTGCTTGTCCGCGGGCTGCTCCTCGCCGCGCTGTGTTTTGGTGATGCCTTGATCTGAATGCTTCATGGTCCGTTCTTTCGGGGGACAGGGTCGGACCACCTCGTGCTGAACACAGGTCGGCGGATACCTGATGGCGGGGCAAGAAAAGCCGGAGGGAATCGTTCCTCGAGCCACGCAGGACATCTGGCGATGCTTCGTCAGGCCCTCGGGAGCGGAAATGTGAGGGTCGTCCCGGCGACTTCCGTAGAAGCCACGGCGATCATGCCGCCGTGCGCCTCCGCGATTAGTCTCGAAATGTACAGTCCCAACCCCAGATGTGGGTGCCTTCCGGGACCGGCCACCTGCCCACGGGTCCATGACTCGAAAATGGTCTTCTGCACGTCAAGAGGAATCGTCGAACCGGAATTGTGCACGCTCACTTCCACGAACGCAGGATCGTGGCCGGCGATCAACGCGGTGACGGGCTTGGAATCGTCCCCGTACTGGATGGCGTTCGCCATGAGGTTCGACAACACCTGCCCAAGGCGCCCGGCATCCCAAAGACCGTTCGGATCGCCTTCGATCGTGACGTCGATGGTCCGATTGTGGTGGGCGCTCCTCAGCTCGTCGGCGATCGTCTCGCTCAAGACGGCCAGATCGGTCTGTAATTTCGAGACCGGGATCTCCGTGCCGAAGGACGACCGCGTGAGATCGAGGAGATCGTCGAGGATGCGTGTCGCCCGCTCAGTCGATTTGATAAGTTCGGACACGACTTTCGCTTGCTTGGTCGAGTTTGTGCCACCCGACCGCTCAATCCACCGCGCCCCCATGGAAGCCGCGGTGAGAGGGTTGCGTAGATCGTGCTCGAGAACGCCAAGGAAGAGATTCCGCGAATTGTTGATCGTGGCCGATCCTGCGCGCGTGGCGAACATGCAGTTGTCCTCGCAGGCGGCAAAGCGCTGAAGCCAATCGTCGTCCGCTAAAGCCTGGGAGACGCGAAGGGTCAGTAAGCCTTTGTTATCACTCTCAAAACCCTATCGTCGCACCTGGAACAAATTGTTGGAACTTGCGTTATTTGGGTTCCCGTTTTCATGCGCAAAACTACATCGCCAAAGTCTACCGACCATCTGCACTTGCTTGTCATAAGCTCTCCGTCAGAAGAAGGCATCACCTAGTGACCGAGTTGGATGACGGCTATCTTGAATCGTGTGCCGCAGAGCCCATTAAGATCCCAGGAGCGATTCAGCCTCACGGCGCACTTGTGGTCGCCGATCCTGAAACCCTGACGATATTGCAACAGAGCGCGAACGCTCGGCGGCTGCTTGGGTTCGATGTCCGCAATGACGCGTTGCTTTCTGCCTATGAGGAAGCGACGATGCTTTGCGAGGAAATCCGTGGGTGGTTGTCGGGAGGCGAAAGCACGCTTCTCTGCCTGGTTGCAGTCGGATCGCAGCAGCTTCAGCTCACCGCCCACCGCAGCCCCCAAGGACTCTTGTTGGAATTCGAGCCACCGCCGCGGCGAGGCGAGCCGACGCTGGATGGTCTTTACCCGCGGTTGCGAAACTTTCTGGATCGCATATCCGGTGCTCACGATATTACCAGCATCGCTGATGAGGTGGTCCGCGAGGTGCGGGCAATCACCCATTTCGATCGAATTCTCCTTTATAGCTTCGACGGTAACGGCGATGGCACGGTGTTGGCCGAAGACACGAATGGAATTCTTCCTTCCTACCTCGGCCTTCGATTTCCCGCATCCGATATTCCTGCTCAGGCCCGGGAGCTCTACCGCCTGAATAGGATCCGGCTCATTCCCGATGCCGGCTACGATCCGGTCCAGATCGAACCCTCGATCAGTCCCCTCAACGGACTGCCGCTTGACCTGTCGCAGGCGGCACTGCGCAGCGTTTCGCCCGTTCATCTTGAATACATGCGCAACATGGAGACGGCGTCGTCGATGTCGATGTCAATAATCGTCGACGGTGCGCTGTGGGGGCTCATCTCCGGGCATAGCCGCGCCTGTCGGATGGTCAACGCGCAGATACGCACCGCATGCGACATCCTCGCTCAAGTCGTGTCGCTGCAGATCGGCTCGCGCTTGAAGGCAAGCAGTGCCGCGGAACGCCTTGAGCTGAAAAGCGTGGAGACGTCGCTGCTCAGCAAGCTTTCAGTGGCGCCTTCGTTTCAGCGCGGCCTGGTAAACAATCCGCACGAATGGCTACGGCTTGTGGATGCGGAAGGCGCTGCGGTCGTCGTGCAGGGCGGCATACTGACGACCGGTCAGACGCCGAGCGAGCGCCAGATACGTGAACTGGCGACGTGGCTCTTCGAGGCCGGGCACGACGTATTGGAAACGAATTCGCTGGCTTCGATTTGGTCGGGCGGCGAGTTCTTGAGCGAAAAAGCCAGCGGTATACTGGCGGTCTCCATCTCGCAGATCCGGGGTGATTACATCATCTGGTTCAGACCTGAAGTCCTCAAGGCGGTTGCTTGGGGAGGCAATCCCAACAAGCCCATGGAGAGCGGGGTCGGCCGGCTTCATCCGCGCAAGTCCTTTGACCTCTGGAAACAACTTGTTCGTCAGCAGTCGAAGCCTTGGACTTCGGCAGAAGTCGAGAGCGCGCTGGGCTTCCGCGCGTCGATTCAGACTCTTGTGCTGAAAGCTGCGGAAGAACGGGCTGAACTCACGGACCGGCTGGAAGCGGCCAACAAGGAGCTCGAGTCGTTTTCCTATTCGATTTCGCACGATTTGCGCGCCCCTTTCCGGCACATCGTCGGTTTCGCAGAGCTTCTATCGGACAAGGAGAAGGGGCTCGATCAAAAGTCGCGTCACTACATTGAAACGATTAGGGGCGCCGCGATCTCGGCGGGAAGGCTCGTCGACGATCTTTTGCATTTTTCCCAACTCGGGCGCTCTCAGCTTCTCAAGTCGAACGTCGATGTCACCAAGATCGTCAACGAATTGAGGCATTCGTTGCGGACGGAGACCGAGGGCCGAAACATCGAATGGCAGGTAGGGAAGCTTCCAATAGGCTATGGCGACCCCGCCATGCTTCGTCAGGTCCTTCAGAACCTGCTTCACAACTCCATCAAGTATACAGCGCCGCGGGACCCCGCGGTCATCACCATCTCAGGCCATGAAGACGCGAACAGCACGACCTATGTCGTCGCCGACAACGGCGTCGGCTTCGAGATGAAGTACGTCGACAAGCTCTTTGGAGTGTTTCAGCGCCTCCATCGGGCCGAGGAATTCGAGGGGACTGGCATTGGGTTGGCCCTGGCCAAGCGCATCGTCGAACGCCACGGCGGCTCAATCAGCGCCGAAGGCAAGGTCGGGGCCGGCGCCGCCCTCACTTTCACTTTGCCGCGCCCTAAAGATTCGAAGAAGAGGAGCTCTTAATTGCCTGACCTCAGACCGATTTTGCTTGTTGAAGACAACCCGCGAGACCTCGAGCTGACGCTGGCGGCGCTTGCGAAGTGCCAGTTGGCCAACGAGATCATCATTGCTCGCGACGGAGCCGAAGCGCTCGACTACCTGGCCGCGCGGGGCAGCTTCGAAGGCAGGCCGCCCGGTGATCCAGCCGTTGTGCTGCTTGATCTAAAGCTTCCCAAAATCGACGGGCTGCAGGTTCTCGAAAAGGTCAAAAACGACCGCCACCAGCGCCAGATCCCTGTCGTGATGCTGACCTCCTCGAGAGAGGAGCGCGATCTGGTTAAGAGCTACGAACTGGGCGTCAACGCCTTTGTCGTGAAGCCCGTGGACTTCAACGCCTTCTTCGAAGCCATCCAGGATCTCGGAATGTTTTGGGCCGTGCTGAACGAGCCGCCTCCCCGTCCCTTCACCAACGAGGCCTAATCATGAAGCAAGAGCCTATCCGCATTCTGCTGCTTGAAGACAGTGAGATCGATGCCGAATTGCTGGGCGCGCATCTCTCGAAGGCCCAATTGGGTTTCACGCTCGAGCGCGTCTACAACAGACGGGATTTCGTGGCGGCTCTGGAAAGCGGCGGCCATGACATCGTGCTGGCGGACTATTCATTGCCGGATTTTGACGGCCTATCGGCGCTAAATATCTCCACGGTTTTGCAGCCCGATCTTCCCTTCATCTTCGTATCGGGAGTCGTGGGCGAGGAATTCGCTACCAACGCGCTCAAGCGGGGCGCCACTGACTACGTGGTAAAGCGCAACCTCACACGGCTGTCGACGGCGGTAGAGCGCGCGCTCGAACAAGCTCGCCAGCGCGCATCGGCCAAGAAGATTCAAGATGCTTTGGCCCGCAGCGAAGTCAGCGCGCGTCTGGCGATGGAAGCGGCCAAGCTCGGCCTGTGGGACTATGATCCGGCGACGCGAGAGCTTAAGTGGGACGCCAGCGCGAAGGCGATGCTCGGTTGGCCGGTCCGGAAATCGCCGGATTATCGAGACTATCTTGCCGCCTGTCATCCGGACGACCGCGGCCGACTTCATCAGGCTGTCCGCCAGGCGACGACATGGTCTCGCGAACACGATGGCACGTTCGGTGCGGAGTATCGTATCTTCTCGGAAACCGGGAACGAGCGTTGGGTGGCCGCCCGCGGTCAGGCCTTGTTCGAAGACAAGGAATTCAAACGCTTCGTCGGGGTCGTGCGCGACATCACCGACGAGCGCAGAGCGAAGAAGGATCTGGAAGACCTAACGACCGACCTGGAACGTCGCGTCGCGGAACGAACGGCTGAGCGAGACAGCCTTTGGCGGCTCAGTCCAGACCTGTTCGCCGTGATCGGACGGGAGGGGCGATTGCGGCGCCTCAACCCCGCTTGGAGCACAATGCTCGGGTACGCCGAAGGCACCCTCACGGAGAGCATGTTCGATCTATTGCTGCCTGTCGAAGAGCGCACCGAGGTGAATCGACAGCTTGCCGATACGATCCGCGATCGCACGGTCGGTCGCTTCGAAAGCCGTATCCGCCAGGCGAACGGCGAATGGCGCTGGGTCACCTGGAATGCGGCCCCGGATGATGAGGCAATCTATCTCATTGGACGCGACTGCACGGCCGAAAGAGCGGCAGCTACCGCGCTGGCTGAACGTAACGCCGAACTCGCCCGCCAGATCGAAGAGCGGGAGCGCGTCGAACAGACCCTCCGGCAGATGCAACGGCTCGAGGCCGTCGGACAGCTCACCGCTGGCGTCGCTCACGATTTCAACAACCTTCTTACAGTCATCCTGGGCAACATCGCTTTCGTGGAGAAGCGGTTCGATAAGCCGGAGCGCGAGCAGGACGTCCGTTCTCGCCTCCAGTATATGCGGACCGCGGCCGAACGAGGATCAACACTAACGGCACAGCTTCTTGCGTTCTCGCGGCGCCAAAAGCTCGAGCCGAAGCCAGTCGATCTGAACGAAACCGTGTCCGGGATGAGCGAGCTTCTACAGAGCACAATGAAAGGTTCAATTCGCATCGAAACGGTGCTGAAGAGCGACCTGGGCCTGGCGCTCGTCGATCCGACACAGATCGAATTGATCATTCTCAATCTGGCCATCAACGCGCGCGATGCCATGGAAATCGGTGGCGCGCTCACCGTCGAAACCAGTCAGGCGATCGTCAGGGAAGTGCCGACCAAGCCGGCCGACCCACCTCCGGGCGATTACGTGGTCCTGACGGTGAGTGACACCGGTACCGGCATTCCTCCGCATGTCCTTGACCATGTGTTCGAGCCCTTTTTCACCACAAAACAGGTCGGAAAAGGTTCTGGCCTTGGATTGCCGCAAGTATTTGGGTTCGCCAAGCAGTCCGGCGGCGGCGTCAAGATCAGCACGGCTGAAGGCGAAGGCACCAGCGTCAGCGTCTATCTTCCCCGCGCCGCCAAGGCCTCCCAGACCCCTGCGCAGACGCCGAAGAGCGAGCCTACATTAGATCGGGCTGCAGCCAGGACTATCCTTCTGGTCGACGACGACAGCGCCGTTCGCGAAGTGGTTGGCGTGATGCTCGAAGAGCTTGGATACCTCGTTGTCAGCGTGGGTAGCGGCGCCGCCGCCTTGGATATCCTTGCCGGGCAGGAGCATTTCGACGCTCTGATAGTGGACTACGCTATGCCAGCGATGAGCGGCGTGGAGGTTGCCAAAAAGGCACATGATCTTCGACCCCATCTTCCGACTCTTTTTGCGACCGGCTACGCCGATCTCAAGGCTCTCGAAGAGATCCATCACGCGAGGCTGATAAGGAAGCCATTTCAGGAGGAAGAGTTGGCGCGCCGGCTCCACGAAGCATTTGCCGAGTTCGACGATCCCAAAGTCGTTCGTCTACGGGGCGCCAGCTAGATCATGGGGCGCGAAACCCTTCTAACTTTGCCTAAGATGCACCTTTGGAGATCGCCATGCCGCTGAGGCTGCTGGTCGTGGAAGACGAAAGCCTGATTGCCATGATGATTGAAGACATGGCCGAAGAATTGGGCCACGCGGTTGTGGCGAAAGCGACGAATGTCCGAGAAGCAACGACTAAGATCGAAACTGGCGAATTCGATGTCGCTCTCCTCGACGTCAATCTTGCCGGCGAATTCAGCTATGGTCTAGCCAAGATGCTGCGGAGCAGAGGCGTCCCGTTTGTGTTCACAACCGGTTATGGGTCAGGGATCGAGGAAGAATGGCGAGGTTGCAAAATTCTGCAAAAACCGTTCGCAGAGGATCAGCTCAAGGCTGAACTTGTCGCGTTCGACAAAGGATGAAGCGGCGCCTTGCCATGGAATTCGGCATCCGCGCTTCTGGCGTGTTTTCGCAGAAATCATAACTTGGGCCGAAAATCTCACAATTGGCGGAGAGAGTGGAAGTTCCATCCCCGTAGCGCGGTACGCGCGGAAAGCCGCCGAAAAACAAAGATTTGTAATTTGCCTGACGGAGTTCGCCGGTTTCGACCAGTCGGGGACTTTTAGCTGTTTCTCGCTCGACGGAGCGATAGGTTCACGCGCGCATCATGCCTCGGCGGCTCGGCAGAGGAAAAAGACCACGCGCCAATTGCCTGCTTCAAACAAGATCATGGACAACGGCGATTAGACGCCCGAAGAATGGTACTGTTGGTTCCCACCGCCCGGCAGCCTGAGAGAGCTATGCCCCTTGTAAAGACAACCAAAATTGCCCCCGCCGCTGCGAAGCGGGCGTTGCCTGGAAACGGCGCCAAAGCGGACCGCGCTCCGGGGAAGCCCGTAACATCGCCCGCGGTCTCCAAGGGCTTAAAAAAAGATAAAGTCTCCGAGCGGATAGCGGCGGCCACGGAGGAGTTGGCGAGTGGCTTGACGGAGGCCGCTGCCGCAGCCGAAGAGCTCGGCCGGTCGATGGAGCAGATTTCCGCGGGTGCGGAAGAAGCCGCCGGCGCGACCCAGGAACAGCTTGGGGCGATCAAGAACGTTGCGGAAAATCTTGCCGTTGCTCGCCGCGAGGCGGACAGCTCTCGCCGGCTGACCGACGCAACGCAGGTGCTGCTCGCAGAGGCCAGCACGCAGATTTCCACCTCCGTCCAGGCCATCGAGAAGAACGCGGAACGGCAGGTCGCGACCGCAAAAGTCATCAGCGAACTGGAGCGTCGTGCACAAGACGTCAGTTCGATCACCGGCACGGTAAGCAGAATCTCCGATCAGACCAATCTCCTGGCTCTGAACGCGGCGATCGAGGCTGCGCGCGCGGGTGATCATGGTCGAGGCTTCGCTGTCGTCGCCGAGGAGGTTCGGGCGCTTGCGGAGGTTTCCGACAAGAGCGCCCTGGAAGTACAAGGCCTGGCCGAAGAGATCACCTCGAATGTCCGCGGTGCGGTGGAAGTCATCAACGCTGCGGCCACCACGGCGATAGCCCAGTCCAAGGCCGGTTCACTGGTGGCGCAGGAGCTTGTGGCCGTTCGCAAGGACATGACGGCGCTGGCCGAAGGGTCTCAGGACACGCTGACCGCGTCTCTCGAAGCTGAGCGCGCCATCATCGAGGCGCAGAAGGGAGCCGAACTCGTCGCCAGCGCGGCCGAAGAGCAGTCCTCAGCGGCTAACGAAGCACGATCCGCTATTCGGCAGCAGTCGGTGTCTCTGGATCAAGGGCAAAAGGCCGCGCAAAGTCTCGCCGTGCTTTCGGAGAAACTGCGTTCAGGTTCGGCCGAAGGATCGGCGCCCGAGCAGATCGCCAGCGCCGCGGAGCAACTTTCCGCCACGATCCAAGAACTTTCGAGCGCGGCCAGTGAAATCTCGGCCGCAGTCGAACAGATCAACAAGGGATCGACGCAACAAGCGGCGGCCGCGCAACAGACCTCGGCGGCTTTGGCCCAAATCGAAAAGAGCGCGCGGATTGCGCAGGACCGGAGTCGGCTGGCGAGCGAGCGCGTTGCGGCGATGGAGAGCGTTATTGTCAGGAGTCGAACCGCCGTCAGCGACTTGATCGCCGGCGTGGGTGACGCTCTTGAACAGACGCGCGGTAGCCTGGCGACGATTATTCAGCTTGAATCTGTCGGACGCAAGATCGAGAAGATCGTCGATTCGATTGCCTTGGTAACGATCCAGACCAGCATGTTGGCGGTTAGCGGTGCGGTCGAGGCGGCCCGCGCCGGCGATGCCGGTCGCGGTTTCGCTCTAGTATCGAACGATATTCGCGGTTTGGCACGCGAGGCCTCGGAGAGCCTCGAGCGCGTCAAGGACAGCGTGAGCAGCATCCTCGATCAGATATCCGTTTTGCGGCGAGACCTTGAACAACTCGTCAGTGCAGCCGAACTCGAAGTCCAGAACAACCGCGCTGTCATCAAGGCCCTGGACAACCTGAATATGGATGTTGCATCGCTGAGCGCCGCCTATCAGTCGATTGGACAGGGGGCGGAAGCGATTCTGACTGCGGCGGGGCAAACCGCCGCCGCTGCCCGGCAGATTGCTGCTGCGGCAGAAGAAGCTAATTCGGCCTCGCGTCAGGCTGCGACTGCGTCGGCGGAGCAGGCTCAGGGCGCCGACGACCTCGCGGCCGCGATCGAAGAGATTGCCTCCTTGTCGGACGAACTGAAAAAGCAGCATGGCTAATCCAGGCCAAGGCAGCAGCGACGAACGTTATCTGACCTTCAGGTCGGAAGAGCGGCTTTATGCGCTGCCTGCGGGAGAGGTCGCGGAGGTGATTCGCATCACGCCACTTGCACGGGTTCCCCAAGCGCCGAAAAGCCTGCTCGGCCTTGCCAATCTGCGTGGCGTCGTGATGCCGGTTGCGAGCGTGCGCGCACTGCTTGGTCGCGACGAGACCGCCTCGACATCGAGGTCAAGGCTGATCGTGCTCGATGGAACTGCGCCGGTCGCGGTAGCGGTCGACGAGGTCGCGGCGTTGGTGACGGTGCCAGAGTCCGAGATTAGGCGCGAGGACACAGAGCTGACAACCTTGGCCGGAGAGCAATTGCGCGGCGTATTTCAACGCGGCGGCGAGATTGCAAAGATATTGGATGTAGACGCGCTTCTCGCGCGTTCATTTCCGCAAACCGAAGCGAAGCGAGCCTCAGTCGTCTTGGCGACCAAAGTCGATGACGCGCATGCCGCTATTGACGACCGCCGGCGGTTGCTCACGCTCAACGTCGCAGATCAGGAATATGGACTGGATTTGCAAGCGGTCCGAGAGATCGTTCCCCTACCTGATCACCTGACTCAGCTGCCGGGCACCGACGAGGTCGTCCTGGGCGTGATGCCATACCGCGATACGTTGCTTCCGCTTCTATCGCTCAGGATCTTATTGGGCTTACCGGCCGCATCGCTGGAACGCAGCAAGGTCGTTGTCACACGGGTCGGCGAAACCTCGGTTGGGTTGGTCGCCGATGGGACGAGATCGCTCATTGCCGTCGATCCTTCGCTCGTCGAGAAGGCTCCCCCGATCTTGAGCGCACGCGCCGGTGGGGAAACGCAAATCGCGGAAATCTATCGAGCCAGTAAAGCGCGATTGATTTCTATCCTGGTTCCGGAGCGCCTTTTTCGGGAAGACGTCATGCAGAAATTGACCCGTACCGATCGCGCGACGGATTCGCCGACTGTGAATGTCGGCGAAGGAGATACGCGAGAACTCCGTTTCCTGGCATTCAAATTGAACGAGGATGAGTTTGCGCTTCCAATCGAAGCAGTGGATGAAGTCGCCCGTGTTCCGGAGCAGATCACCCGGTTGCCAAGGACGCCCAAATTCCTGGAAGGCGTCGTCAATCTGCGCGGCGTTGTGCTTCCCGTGGTCGATCAGCGACGTCGGTTCGACATGCCGGCTGCCGAGAACACCGCCGGCCGTCGGCTCGTCGTCGTGCGGACCGAGCAGCATCGCGCGGGGCTCATCGTCGATAGCGTGACGGAGGTCTTGCGGTGCTCGGCTGAAGCGATCAAGGCAGCGCCCGACTTGACGGGGGAGGCGGCTGGGCTGGTCCACTCCGTCATCAACCTTGAGGAATTCGGCAGAATGCTACTGCTGCTGGATCCGTCGGAGCTTCTCAGCCGAGCGGAGCGGGGGTTGTTGGATTCCTTCAATAAGACCGCGTCTCCGAAAGAGACCGGGCGACCAAACCGGTGATCAACGTCCTCGTCGTGGACGATTCCGCGTTGGCGCGAAAATTGTTCGGCAGAGTTTTTGCCGAGCAGCCGGACTTCCATGTGACATTTGCGCGCAACGGAAAGGAAGCATTGGCTTCGATTGCCGAGTTCGTTCCCGATGTCGTGACTCTCGACGTGCACATGCCTGAAATGGACGGATTGACATGCCTCGATCGCATCATGATCGAGCACCCCTGCCCGGTCATTATGGTTTCGTCTATGACAGCGGACGGCGCCGACGCGACCCTGGAGGCTCTCAGGCTCGGGGCTGTTGATTTCGTCGCGAAACCCACCGGCGCAGTTTCGCTCCTTATAGACGAAATGGCGCCGGAGCTGGTGATTAAGGTTCGCCAAGCCGCTCGAGCGCGCCTTAAGCGATCCCTCCGGCTGAGGGAGCGCGTTCGGCACCAGATCGGCGGGCCCAAGGCTGCCGGCGCTTCCCCGTCGCGGAAAAAGAACGCGCTGGCCGCCTCCGGAGACGGGCTTGTCCTGGTCGGCGTCTCGACCGGCGGGCCGCCGGCGCTGGAAGCTCTTTTGACGGCGCTGCCGGCCTCGTTTCCGTGGCCCATATTGGTTGCCCAGCACATGCCGGACAAATTCACGGGGTCGCTGGCAAGACGTTTAGACGGGCTCTGCGAACTGAGCGTTACCGAGGTCCGCAAGCCGATGCCGTTGCAGCCTGGCTTTGTCTATATTGGGCGAGGCGATGCGGACATCGTCGTCTCGAAACGTGGCACTGGACTCGTTGTCACCGCCGCGCCAGCGCTGGACTATCCATGGCACCCCAGCGCCGACAGGCTCGTCCGCAGCGCGATGAACCATATAGGTGCCGGCCAGTTGATCGGGGTGCTCATGACAGGCATGGGCAACGATGGGGCGGAGGCAATGGCACTTCTTCAGAGCAGGGGCGGAAAGACAATTGCTGAAGCCGAGGAAACGGCCGTTGTCTGGGGCATGCCCGGCGAACTCGTCAAATTGGGCGGAGCGGATTTTGTCGTTCCGTTACCGAATATCGCGGCTCAACTCGAAAGGCTGGTACCCTGATGCCCCTAGTCAGACGAGGCTCCAGCGAGACAGCGGCCCCCTCGCTCGAGGCGTCGACCGTGACGGCAGCACTGGCAAGCGGCTCCATCGATGAGCGCTGGACTGCGGCGCGGGCCGCGGCCGAACTGCCAAACGGACTTTCGCTTCTGAGCGACGCACTTTCCCGCGAGGCCGATCCGCGCGTTAGAGAGGCGATCTTTACGAGTATCACTCGCACGCGGACACCTGAAAGCGCTGCGGCGTTGTTGCCCTATTTGCATTCGGACGATGCGAGCTTGCGAGCCGGCGCGCTAGATGCGCTCCGCGCTATGCCCGAGGCAACCGCACCGCATCTTCCTGGACTGCTGACCAACAAAGACGCGGATGTCCGCGTGCTGGCCTGCGAACTGGTCCGCAATCAACCGGTCGGCGAGGCGAACCGGCTGCTGCGACCCATTCTCACGACGGAAAGCCAAGCCAACGTTTGCGGCGCTGCGGTCGAGGTGCTGGCTGAGGTCGGTGGGACCGACCTGCTGCCGTTTCTGGCGGAATGCGCCGGACGCTTTCCCGACGACCCCTTTCTCGGTTTTGCGATTCAGATCGCCAGCGATCGTATCGGCTCACAAGCATCGAACCGTGGCTGAATCCCCGATCGTCACAGAAGACGATTTCCGCCGGCTCGCCGAGTTTCTATATCGGCGGACTGGAATGGTGTTTACCGAATCGAAACGATACTACGTCGAACGACGCATCGCCGAGCGTATGGCCGCGACGTCGATCGACAGCTTTCCCGCATATTTCGCCTTTTTGCGCAGCGAAATCCGGGACGAGGTCGAACACATCATCAACGCCTTCACGGTCAACGAGACGTATTTTTACCGCGAGGATCATCAACTCGAATGCTTGACCAAGGACCTGCTGCGCGAGCGCATCCAGGAAAAGCGGCCCGGGGACGCGATACGGATATGGTCGGCGCCATGCTCGACCGGCGAGGAGCCCTATTCGATTGCGATTTGGCTGCTTGAGAACTGGTCCGAGGTCGACAATTTCAACATCGAGATCGTGGGCTCCGACATCGATACACGCGTACTCGGGGCGGCCAGCGCCGGCATCTTCGGGAAGCGCGCGCTGATGCGCCTACCACCTGATCTCGTTGCCCGATATTTCGAGCAGCTCGACGATGAGCGATGGCTCATTCTCGACGATCTCCGGCAATCGGTGCAATTTTCCCGGGTCAATCTCGTTGAAACCCGCCAGACGCGCCCACAGGGCCAATTCGACGTGATCTTCTGCCGGAACGTCCTGATCTATTTCGACGACGAATCGCGGCGTGTTGCCGCCGAAAACCTCTATGATAACCTCCTTCCGGGAGGATTTATTTGCCTTGGACATACGGAATCCATGAGCCGAATTTCGCCGCTGTTCGAGGTCTGCCGGTACTCCGACGCTATCGTCTATCGCAGGCCCCGGGAGATGAATCCGTGACACCAAGCGACAAGAAGAACGTCCTGGTGATCGATGATGCGTCTCTGGTGCGAGCCTACTATCGCCAGGCGCTTGAGAAAGCCGGCTATCGGGTCGATGAAGCCATGAACGGTCTTGAAGGCCTGGAGAAGCTGCTGATGCAACCCTTCGACGTCGTCATCGTCGATGTAAACATGCCGCAAATGGACGGTATGACGTTTCTCAGCACGCTGCGATCCAAGGACCTTCCGCTCGCCGGGATCCCAGCATTGGTGACGAGCACTGAAGCAGGTGAGCAAGACGTCGCTGCCGCGCGCCGCGCGGGGGCCAACTACTATGTCGTGAAGCCAATTTCGCAAGAGGCCTTAGCCAACTACATCGATCTACTCACCGGGGTTACCCGATGAACGAATTCGTCGAGCAATTTCTACTGGAGGCGCGTGAACTCATAGAGCAGGCCACGAATGATCTGCTGGCATTGGAGAAAGGGGAAGGTCGCGAGGAAACGATCGACGCTCTGTTCCGGGCATTTCACACCTTGAAAGGAGCCGCGGGGATTGTGGAGTTCGCCGCGATGGGACGAGCGCTCCACGCCGCAGAGGAAACGCTGTCGGAAGTGAGGAATGAAACGAGAGAAGTATCGCCGACACTTGTGGACGATTGTCTCGGTTGCCTCGATCAGATCTCCCGATGGCTCGACGAGATGGAAACTACCGGCGAACCGCCGACCAACGCGGATGCTGCCGCCGATGTCATTGTCAAAAAATTCGTCGTCAAGGCTCACGATGCCGACGACGGCCGCCCGCGCACCAGCACCAAGGCTTGGTTCGAGACCTTGCGCAACATTCATGGCGGCAAATTACCGGCGGCCGGCGTCGCCTTGCATTTCCGACCCGAAGCCGACACCTTTTTCCGCGGCGAGGATCCTTTGGCCCGGTTGGCGGGAGTTCCCGAGCTCGTCTTGGTCGATCTCGCGTTGCCTGACGGAACGGTTCTCGATGACATCGATCCGTTTTCCTGTGTGCTCGAGATCGTCGCGGTTTCGCGGGCCTCGAAAGATTCGGTTTGGGCGGCGTTCGAAGGTGCACCCGGCGTCCTCGACATCGTCGAATTGCACGCCGGCGCGGTCGAACTGCGGCAGGACCTCCAATCCCTGCTGCAAGCCCAAATCCTTCTGTTGAATGAGAACGGGACGGAAGGTCGTTTGGGACGTATGGCGGCGGCCGGCAGGGTCACCATCAATGTCCTGCAGCACGAGGGGCTGCTAGACGCGGCCGCCAGGATCGCTGCATTACTGGAAACGTGTCTGGTCAAGGGTGACGCCGCCACCCTGATCGCGGCCATTCAGAGCATGCTCGATGGGCCTGCCGGCGTCGAGAGTGCGCCACATCGGGATACGACGGTCCGTGTACGAGCGCCGACAAACCTCGTCATGCGGGTCGACTCGTCGCGCATCGACGCCTTGGTCAATCTGACGGGCGAGCTGACAGTGACCAAGAATGCATTTGGCCACATCGCGGCACTCATTCAGAACGGTGTCGATCCAAAGGAAATCTTGGCCGATCTGCGGGAACAGCAAACGCGCCTGGACAGGCTCGTCGGTGAGCTGCAGCGCTCCGTACTCAAGATCAGGGTGTTACCGCTTCGGCAGGTCTTTCAGCGCTTTCCGCGCCTGGTCCGCGAAATTTCGACGAGCATTGGAAAGTCCGTCACGTTTGTCACCGAAGGTGAATCCACCGAAGCAGACGCCACCATCGTCGAGAGTCTGTTCGAACCGCTGCTTCACATTGTTCGCAATGCAATTGACCATGGCAGTGAGGACCCAGCAACCCGTAAGGCGGCCGGGAAACCCTCGTCCGCGAGCATCGTCCTGCGAGCCCGGCGACAACTTGAGAACGTAATCGTAGAAGTCGAAGATGATGGGCGCGGCATCGATGTCCGGCGTATCCGGGAGGTTGCTGCAGATCGCGACTTGCTGCCAAAGGCTTCATTGAGCGAAATGAGCGACAATGAAATCGTGCAGCTGATCTTTGCGCCGGGGTTCTCCACCTCAACCGAAGTGACGGGATTGTCCGGCCGCGGGGTCGGCTTGGATTCCGTCAAGGCGGCCGTCGAACGGATCGGAGGGACCGTCAGCGTCGATAGCCACCCCGGCCAAGGGAGTAGAATACGGCTGACCTTGCCCTTTACGGTGATGGTGACCAAGGTCATGACCGCCGAAGCGGCTGGCCAGGTTTTCGGGTTTGCGCTGGATACGGTTGTCGAGACGGCGAGCGTGCCTCGCAAGGATCTCGCCGCCATCGGCCGCGGTCGCGCTTTCGTGCTGCGCGACAGGACGATACCATTGATAAACTTGGCCGAAAGCCTTGGTCTGTCCGGGTCGCAAGAGGCAACCGAGGAAGCCAGGATTGTAGTAACATCGTCAGCCGGCTACCTCGGCGGAATCGAGGTCGATAGGCTCGGTGAGCGCATGGATGTCATGCTCAAACCAATGGATGGATTACTGAAAAACATGCGAGGTGTGGCAGGAACGACCCTGCTTGGCGATGGTCGCGTTCTGATCGTGCTGGACGTTCAGGAGTTGTTCGAGTGACGATAAAGCTGGGCGACATCGGCGAAGTTCTGCTGATCGGCGACTGTTCGGTCGAGGACGCTGATGTGCTGATTCAGAGATTGCTGGAAGACCCCAGTGTTGCGGTAGACTGGACTAAGTGCACTAATGCACACACTGCCATCATCCAGGTTCTCATGGCGGCCGGCCGGCTTCCAGAGGGGGTGCCCAAGAACTCTTTCCTCGAGGCAATGGTTGGTCCGGCACTTCGACGCGGCCAGGAGGTAAACTCGGCCTTCCCGAAACAACCAAGAGGTGCGAAAGAGCCGAATGATACCATTGCTATTACCAAAGGCCCTGCGAGACAAGAATGACCTACAAGCTTCTCATCGTTGACGACAGCAAGCTGGCCCGGATGTCCGCGGCCAAGGCTCTTAACGCACTCTATCCCGACTGGACCCGCGTCGAGGCGGCGACTGCCGACGAAGCGGTGTCAATGGGAAGCAGCAACTCATTCGACGTGGCGCTGCTAGATTTCAACATGCCGGGACGCGACGGCCTACAATTGGCTGCCGAGCTCAAGGCCGCCAATCCATCCATGCCGATTGCAATCGTCTCTGCCAATCATCAGGAAGAGATTGTCGCGCGGGCGAACGCCATCGGAGCGACCTTCTTGCAGAAGCCTCTCACGCAGCATGCTTTGGGAACGTTTCTTGAAGCTGCAGTTGCCCAGCTTCAGGCGGCGAATAAATGACAACCAAGCCGACTGTGATGCTCTCGGAATTGCAACTTGATGCCCTGACCGAGCTGGTCAACATCGGGGTCAGCAAAGCCGCGAATAGCTTGCGAGCGATGGTGGGTGCGCAGGTCCACTTGTCAGTACCAACCGTCGCCCTGGTCAGTCGGGGCGAGGCGATTGGAATTCTGTCGGAGCGAGAGATCAAGAATCTCGTTGCTGTCC
This sequence comes from Bradyrhizobium sp. KB893862 SZCCT0404, assembly GCF_018130885.1. Classification (NCBI taxonomy): domain Bacteria; kingdom Pseudomonadati; phylum Pseudomonadota; class Alphaproteobacteria; order Hyphomicrobiales; family Nitrobacteraceae; genus Bradyrhizobium; species Bradyrhizobium sp. KB893862 SZCCT0404. The sequence continues at coordinate 299,703 of NZ_JAFCLT010000008.1, read as the reverse complement.
ACCAGGTGTTCGAAGGTGATATTACCGGACGCGCTCTCCTGATATTTCCGGAAACCAAGAGTCTGGAGCTGGTCAGGGCCATCACCGGCGGCGACCTTCCCCTGGAAGATATCATCGAGCTGGAACAGGAGGCGTTGGCGGAGACCGGCAACGTATTGCTCAACAGCTGTCTTGCGACCATCGCAAATATGCTGCATCGAAGTTTGAAGATGTCTTTGCCTGAGGTCCTTCGGGGCAATGCGACCACGTTCTTCAGTCTCGCTCCGCCACCCGAGGCAGGTGATGTGGTGATGTTTCTCTACATAGACTTTGCCGTTCGTGAGCGCGATATTAGTGGCTACATCGCCATGATCATGGATCTTCCCTCCCTCACCGCGCTAACGCACCTGCTGGACGAGTTTATCGAACGGACGACCGGCTAGAGCGGATCTCTCAATGATCGAGCTTGAACGGAAACTGCTGCTTGCCGCGATCGACGCGCTCGACGCTGGCGTCGCGATCCTTGACCGCGACCAGCGAGTGATTGGCTGGAACGATTGGCTTGCGTCGGCCAGTGGCGTTACGGCGCCGCAAGCCGGTAAGAGGACGCTCGCCGAGATCTTCCCGGGAGAGCTCTCCACGCGCCTTGCTGCTTCGATTTCCGAGGCTCTGGAGCTGAATTCATCGAGCTTTCTGACACATACCCTCAACCGTAACCTGTTGCCGCTCAGGACACGGGCCGGGCTGGAGATGCTACACAATATTTCGGTCCGGCCGCTCGGGACCATGCCCGATCTGAGCTGTGTTGTTCAAATCGTAGACGTCACCGCGTCCGCTCATCGAGAGCGGGTGCTTCGCGAGCGCCAGAACGCGCGTTACGACGCCGTGGTCGAAAGCGCGCCGGATGCCATCTTCACCGTGGATGCGCTTGGCCTAATTCAGTTCGCCAATCCGTCGGCTCTTCGCGAGTTGGGTTACACCAAACAGGAATTGATCGGTCGACCTCTATCGGCTCTGTTCGACAACTCCAGGCGGTGGGACGAATTCTGGCGAGACGTTCTGGACAATCCAAGCCCTCCGCGAGCAGTCGAACTTGTGGCTCGCCGGGCGAATGGTTCTAGCAGCTATCTCGAGGTGTCGGCTTCCCGCTGGCTCAGCGCCGGCCGCGTGTTCGTGACCGCAATTCTTCACGACGTCAACGAACGGCACGCTGCCGAGAAAGCTTTGCGGACCTTGAACTCGACTCTGGAGCTTCGGGTGGCGGAGCGCACCCAGGAGCGGGACCAGATCTGGCAGGTCAGTCAAGATATGCTGGGTGTTGCGAGCATCAACGGTGTCTGGATCAGCGTCAATCCGGCTTGGGAGCGGATCCTTGGATGGTCTTCCGCCGACATTCTGGGCAAGACCTCGGAATGGCTTGAGCACCCGGACGACGTGCGTGCGTTCCGCGCGGAGTTCGATCGCCTTGCGGCAGCCGAGAAGACCTTCAACTTCGAGAACACCATGCGGACTCGAAGCGGCGACTATCGTGTGCTCGCATGGACGGCCGTCAATGCGGACGGGCTGCTGTATTGCGTTGCGCGAGATATCACCGAGCAACGCCGGCAAGAGGACGCACTCGCCAAGGCCGAAGACGCCCTGCGCCAATCACAGAAGATGGAGGCTGTCGGCCAGTTGACGGGCGGCCTGGCGCACGACTTCAACAACCTGCTCACGGGCATCTCCGGCAGCCTCGAGCTTTTGCAAATTCGCATCGCACAGGCCCGCTACAAGGACGTCGATCGATATATCTCGATGGCGCGAGGCGCCGCAAACCGCGCAGCCGCGCTGACTCATCGATTGCTGGCGTTTTCACGACGGCAGACTCTCGACCCTAAGGCGACGGACGTCAACCGCCTCGTTGCTGGAATGCGAGATCTGATCAACAACACGGTTGGGCCCGCGATCGAAGTCAAGACCGTCGAGGGAAGTTCACTGTGGGCCACGCTGGTGGATCCCAACCAGCTTGAAAACGCGCTGCTCAATCTTTGCATTAATGCCCGGGACGCAATGCCCGATGGAGGAACGATTACGATCGAGACGGACAATTGCACATTGAACAAGCCCGCAGCTGCCGAGCGCGAGATGAAGGCCGGCGAGTATGTTGTTCTTTCAGTTTCTGATACCGGCATAGGCATGACGGATGAAGTAATTCAGCGCGCATTCGACCCCTTCTATACAACGAAACCGTTGGGACAGGGCACCGGCTTGGGGCTATCGATGATATACGGATTCGCCAAGCAGTCCGGCGGTCAGGTTCGCATCTCATCGAAACTGGGAGCGGGTACAACAGTCCACATTCTTCTGCCGCGACATGACGAGCGGGAATCTGCTGCAGACGACGTTGGAGATTTTGCCGCCGCTCCGAGAGCTGGTGCTGGCGAAACGGTCCTCATCGTCGATGACGAGCCTTCAGTGCGAATGCTGGTCACAGAGGTACTTGCCGAGCTCGGATACACGGCGATCGAAGCCGCCGATGGTTCAAGTGCGCTGCGTGTTCTTCAATCCGATGTGCGCATTGACCTGCTGGTGACTGACGTTGGATTGCCCGGCGGGATGAATGGACGTCAATTGGCCGACTTCGGCCGACTGGATCGGCCGAAACTAAAGGTGTTGTTTATCACCGGCTATGCGGAAAAAAGCGTTTTTGCGAAGGACCGGCCGCAAGAGGGAATGGGTATCCTGACGAAGCCATTTGCGATGGACAGCTTGGCGGCGCGCATCAAGGAATTGATCGCGACTAAAGGTTAGAGTTCTCAGGGTTCGCTTAGGCTCGATCCTCAGCGAGCCGCCTCACGGCTCTCACGATGTCCTCCGGATGGTAGGGCCTGCACGTCAGACTTCCCGACACCGGGCGCGGCACGATGGGAGACAAGCCCGTCGCATAGATCACGGGTAGTCCGGGGTTGTGCTCTCGCCAACGCTCGGCGATCTGCCATCTGTCGATGCCGCCGGGTAGCCTTACGTCCGTAGTGAGAACGTCCGCGACGCGCCGCCCGCACCATGCCAACGCTTCTTCACCGTTGGCCGCGTGGATGACGTCGTATCGTTCCTCTCGCAAAGCCTCCACGACGAACTCGCGTATCAGGGCATCGTCCTCGACGACGAGTATTCGCACTGGCGGGCTCCTTGATTGACAGATGGCACTTCTGCCGACGACGGCGCGATCGCTGCCGCGGCAAGCCAGCGGGCTTGCCGGCAACCGTCAGAACCCGGAATAAAAATCGTTCACGCTCTAGCCCGGCCAGGATCGTCCCAACGGCGACGGGATGCTCCCGTTCCTGGCAGCTTAATCAGCGCGCTCAACACCTTGCGCCGTCGCTTTCTCGATATCCTTGTCTGGCGCTTCCTCGATGCCCGCAAGCCGCGTGAACTATTCACCTCGGCTCGCGACTTTGGAGAAGCCTTTCCGATAGGAAGCTTTGCGCGCCTGGTGTTTCCTTCCACGCTATTTCGGCTCGATCTTAAGCTCGGGTTCGGTCGGCAGGACTCACGCGCCGGCCTTGGCGGCGGTCTGCTCGGTCGTGACGCAGGGGTCGGCGTGCACAGTGTCTTCGTGTTTATCGCCGGGCAACAGGTAAATCACGACGCCAGCACGATCAGGACGGAAAGCTTTGGTTTTAGCACCGTCCACCTCGCGCTCTGGCCAATCGCTCGGATGGAGGCATGGTTCCAACGCGTGCAGTTCTGCTTTAGTTGGCCCGGCTTCGTCTCTCACCGTCGAGCTCTTGCACGGCTCGGATTATGTCATCCGGATGATAGGGCTTCTGCAGGCATCGGCTACCGGGCACCGGGCGCGGCTTTACTGGCGAGAAGCCGGTTGCGTAAATAACTGGGAGAGCGGGATCGTGCTGCCGGCAGCGTTCCGCGATCTGCCAGCCGTCGATGTTTCCGGGTAATCGAATGTCGGTGACGAGCACGTCCGCAAACTGCCGCGTGCACCATGCCATAGCTTCCTCGCCGGTACTTGCGTGGACCACGTGGAAGCCTGCCTCACGCAAGGCGTCGACCACGAACTCCCGGATAAGGGGGTCGTCCTCCACTAAAAGAATTCGCACGCTCTGCTCCACACTCAACTCTCCAACCTATGGAAGTTCGAACAGTTGAAACTATTTGCTGTTCCTCCGACAATCCTTGCAAGCTTGATCCGAATATCGTGCCGTGAGCCTTCCGCCGGTTTCTTCCTCACGGAGGGTCGAAGAAATAGGAACGCTTCGTACCTCGTCGGTTTGGTTCGAACACATGAAGCATAGGAGTTTTTCATGGCAGACGAGCAAAATCCCAACAAGCAACAGAACCCTGGTCAGCAGAGCCAGCAGGGCGGTGGTCAGCAGGGGCAGAACCCGAACCAGAAGCCCGGTCAGCAGAACCAGGATCCTGGCCAGAACAAGCCAGGCGACAAGCAGCAGGGCGGTCAGAGGCCCTGAAGCAAAAGCCCGGCTTCGGCCGGGCTACTTTCGGCTATCAAAATCACCGCCTTCGTGGTCACTTCGCTGCCAGCAGCGCAAGATGTGCGGCCAGCCGCTCCTTGGTCAATGGCTTCTGTAGCACTCCGACGGGTCCAATGGATTGCGCCCTTGCGAGGGTAGATGGGTCAGTGTTCGCCGTCACGAAAATCGCCTCTACGCCATAACGCGAACGAATTTCCAGCGCTGCGGTGATGCCGTCGGCGGGTCCAACGAGGCGGATGTCCATGAGGACGACGTCGGGCTTCTCTCGACCTGCGAGTTGGATCGCCTGCTCGGCCGAGACTGCCGTTCCCACGACCGTGTGACCGAGCGACCTGACTTGATCTTCGGCGTCCAGGGCGATGAAGAACTCGTCCTCGACGATCAGCACCTTCAATTTTCTGGCGTCCACGCCCGCTCCTTCAAGCTATTTGGTCAATTCATCGGGCGACATGGCCCGCCGGTATTAAGATCTCCCAGCGGATGCCTCGCGGCGTGAAGTCCAGTATGGAAGAGCTGTTTAGCGCGCGCGGGACCAGTTCTGTGATCACGCGATGGCCAAATCCTTCCCGCTCCATGTGCGATGGCGGACCGTCGCTTTCGCTCCATGAAAGCCGTATCCCACCCTCCTCGACCTGCCGCCAGACTATGACCACGCGTCCGGCGTCCGTCGACAAGACGCCGTACTTCGATGCGTTCGTCGCAAGTTCGTGTAGGGCGAAGCCGATATTCTGGACCGCCGTGGTGTCCAGGAAGAGGTCCGGGCCGCTAATGTCGGCGCGTGACCCGGCGCCGAAGGGCTCTAGGTGGGCGCGGACCAAATCGTGCAGCCAAGCCCCCCGCCAGTTTTGGCGGAGGAGGAGATCCTGCGACTGCGCCAGGCCCAGGATTCGCCGATCGAATTGGTCGATGAATTCGTTCACCGTCGCGCTTTCGCGTGCAGTCTGCAGCGCCATTCCCTTGACGACGGCGAGTTGGTTTTTCGCCCGGTGAACGAGTTCGCGCATGAGGAAATCGGAATGCTGCGCGCGCTCGTTCAATTCCTTGGATGCCGTTGCGAGGGTCTCGATGAGCACGTTCGCCTCGACGAGCGATGTCTGGACGGTATTCACGTCCTCACCTCGGCCTACAGATGCTGCCGCCTGCGTAGCCGCGTCGAGCGGCCGCGCCATCAGCCTGGCGAACAGGTAGGCCAGGGAGCCGCCGAGGACGAGCGCCATCGCCGCCAGCAGAGCGACGAAGAAGAGGCCTCTGTAGTAAGGTTCCTGCGTATGCGACAGCGGCACGGTTGCGGACACGAACCAGGGCGCCCGCTCGGACCTAACAGTCGCACGCAAGATGCGATCGCCGGCAATATTGGTGGCCGGATAGACTTGCTCGGCGTTTTTCGTCTGTTCGAACAGTTCGGGCGGCAGAGGTTTGCCCACATATTCGTCCTGCTGCTGAGACCGGGCCAGAACGATCCCCTTGCTGTCCGTGACGCCGGCAAGCCACGATGGATCAAGTCTGACCTCGGTTAGCACCTCTGCGACGTAGGCGGCTTGGAAGGACATGATCAGCACGTAGCGGACGCGCTTTTCATCGTCGAAAACCGGCACCTCGACGTTGAATACGGGCAGTCCATTGACCGATCCCCTGAAAAGGTTGGAGATCTGCGGTTTACCGGTATCGATGACCCGCTGCGCGGTGACCGGGTCGGAGGTCGGAGGTAGTTCGGCTCCGAAGTCCTTCAACGTATCGACGAGCTGTCGATACGACGTGTCGATCAGGACGATTGCTGCCTTAGTCGGTTTTAGCGCGAGAACGGCCTGGCGGTGAAAAGCGCTCATATTCCCCGTCCGGAGCTCCGATGACGTCGCCAGCGTTTCGAGGGTGACCAGCGCCCGATCCAGCTCTCTATCGACGACGAAACGGAGGTTCTGAGCGATCTGCATGACGCGGCGCTCAATCTGAGACTGCTCTATGGCCGCCATCCGATTCAAGCCGATGAACGAGACGGCGAGTACCGGGAGGATCAGGGCAAGGGCGAACAGCGCAAGGTAGGTTCGCACGCGCTGCGGAGCGGCGAGCTTCACAGGTGACCGGGTCATCAGGAAGCCTTCAGGGAACGGATATTGGCAGCAACCCGGCTGTCCGGGCCCGAACCCTCCCCTCGACCGTAAAATTGGTGATTTAGCATTTTTCCCCAGCGCGCCTGAAACGCTTACCCCAGTTCCAAGGTTCCAAATAAAGATCCGACATGGTCGGCTGCGCCACCTTAGAACGAAGGCGCTGAGCGTGCAGATCATGATGTTATGTCGCTGCGGTCGCCTCGTTGGCCATCGCAGACCTGCAACTTTGACACCGAGCAGGCGCCCTTTCGGCGTTCGCGTGGTCGAAGGCATCCTTACTTCGGGCCAGAAGAAAGCGCACTTTGACGCACGCCATGACACTGCGCTCGGAATCGACCCGTCGGTGATGAGACGCCCTCCGCAAGCGGTGGCGGTCTCAACACTTCAGATGCCTTATGGGAAGAGACGGGCGCAGGGGTCAGCTATGGTTCTAAGCGGGACCCGCCCCCAAGGTTTCGAAGCTCGTCGCGCAACTCGGTTTCAAGATCTCGCAGCATTTCGGCGGTCGGTCCGTTCGGGAATTGCTTCCCCAGCTCAAGGCACCTCGCAAGGCGAACTTCCAGGGCCTGCTTGTCCAAAGGGTCGATCATGAAATTGGAACTCCTGCCGAGTTCATAAGCCCGAACACCCGCTTTTGTTGCAATTCATTCCGCACGGTGTGTCGGCAGCTCGTCACCGAAATCCGCTTTCCCGGGGTCGAGTGAATTTTCGGAGTTCCAAAAACCGGGACGAGTGCGCTAGGATGGCGTTTTCCCTCCTCGGGGCATCTGATGTTCGATACGGAAACGACCGCGCTTTTGCGCGCGATCCTCGACGAAATCTACGAAAGCGTCTCCCGCGGCGAGATCGGAACGCGCACGCACGTCGCATCGAAGATCCTGGAAGCCGCCACCAGAGGCAAAGTCTCGCCCGATGGCCTCAGACAGGTCGGCCGCAAGACCCTCTCTCATGCACCCACGATGTGGCGCTAACTGAGAGCCGGGAGACGGACGTGAACTTCCAGGTCACCGTTTTGAAGATTTTGGCGGCATACCCGGGCGGGTTTGCCGTGATGGACGACCTCAAGCGTGACATGGCTATCCTGGCGACCAGTGGTCGCGACTGGGCGGACCGGACCAGGCGGCTCGCGGCCAAGGCGCCCGGCCTGGACATCTGGTCACAAGGACTGGTCGAGCGCATTAGCGGGGGATGGAAGATCACGACCAAAGGACGGGCATTGCTCGACCTCATGGAGGCCCGCCCAGGGGCGTCGGAGGCCGTCGAGGTGCTCGGGGTTGAAGATTCCATTGCGGTGTCCACGTCGCCCGTTCACCCGCTGCGGCAGCCCGCCGATCGAGCCAAGCGGCGGCGCGAGCGCCGGGAGCGTCGCCGTGAGGCACGTGAACGAGCAAGGGCGAACGCCTCCTAGCTTGGTCAAAGAAAAAGCCGCCAGCGGAGCTGGGCGGCTTGATAGTCCCGGACCGTCGGTTGCCTCCCCAGCCCCAAGCGTACCGCCGTTACCTTGTTTGCGGACATGCCGCTCCGAACTATCCAATGTGCTTCAATTCGGCTATTGGGCCGCCGATTTATGAACGCGCATTTCAAAGAGCCCGCTAAGGCCGGATAAGGATGGAAGCCGACCCCGGGGCTATGGCCAGCCGCGACTGTCCCGTCGCCCGGACCCGCCCAGCACCCCGATTCGAGGCGAAGCTCGTTTCCGCCGACGAAAGCGCGTGCTGTTAAGGCCGGCTTGCAACCGATGGGGAGAGCGCCGTCTAAGAACTGATCGCGGGACTAGGCGAGAGCCTTCAAAGAATCGAGACGCTTGCGCAGAAACGCCAGCACTATGATCTCTTCCGACGTGAGCTTGGCGTACTGTCGCTTGAACTTCCGAGCGATCTTGGCTTCGATGATTTTGACGAGGTCACCGGACATGTAGGCATTCAAGACTTCAGGGTGCACATAGCACTTGCGGCAGATTGCGGGCGTGTTGCCGAGCTGCTTCGAGACACTCTCGATCGCGGCGACGACGTTGCGCTTCGCCTCGGCCTGGCTGTCGTACTTCTTGAACTCGGTCAGCGCCAACGCCGCCAGAACCGTCCCCGCCCAAGTCCGGAAATCCTTTGCGCTGAAGTCTTCGCCTGTGATGTCCTTGATGTAGGCATTGACGTCGCCTGAATCGACGGTACGCGGCTGCCCGTCGTCGTCCAGGTACTTGAAGAGCTCATGTCCTGGGATGTCCGCGCAGCGCTTCACGATGGCGGCAATCCGCTTGTCCTCGACGCGAAGTTTCCACTGTTTGCCCGACTTGCCCGTGAAGTCGAACCGAAGAACGCCGCGGCCCACGGCAACGTGCTTTCGTCGCATCGTGGTGAGCCCGTAGGATTTGTTTTTCTCGGCATACTCGACGTTGCCGACCCGGATCAAAGTCTTCTCCAGAAGACTGACGATCGTGGCCAGAACCTTCTCGCGAGGTAGCCCTTCCAGCTTCATATCGGCCGCGACACGGTCGCGCAGCGCGGGCAGCGCGGCCGCGAACTGGACGATGTGTTCGTACTTGTTCTGGTCACGCAGCTCGCGCCATTTCGCGTGGTAGCGGTACTGCTTGCGCCCCCGAGCATCGAGCCCGGTCGCCTGGATGTGTCCGTTCGCCGAGGGGCAGATCCAGACGGAGTCATAGGCCGGCGGGATACCGATAGACTTGATGCGTCGGATAACGGCGGCATCGGTGATGCGCTTGCCGTCCTTGTCGTAGTAGCTGAAGGTAGTCCCCGTCCGCTTGCGGGTGTAGCCGGGAGCGGAGTCGCTGACATAACGAAGGCCTTCTTCCGCAATGGTGGCCGCGACCTCGGCAGTGCGGTCCAGGACCTGGTCTTCGCTGCTGGTCTGTCGGAGCATGGGTCGGTCCCCTCGGAAGCACTCCGGGATCGAGGCTCCGCCCTTTCACAAAGGATAACGACGCCGGTTGGTTCCGTTCTAACGTCGGTGGAGCGATGTGTAACTCGCTGACAGCGCGACAGGCCGCCGGTTCCTTCGGCAAAGCAGGCCGATGAGAGACGGCATGGCTCGACTTCAGACAATCGCCACAAAGTTCACCGACATGGCTCTGCCAGTCAGTGTGCGAAGGCCGCTATGTTCCAATATTCGCTCGATGCGTTGCGTCAGCGCTATGTCATCGAGAAAAGACCGCTTGAGACTAGCGTCGAACAGATCTTGCGGGCTGACGCCCGAGCGGGGGCCCGCGCCATCCTGGCTTCGATCGATAAGAGGCGCTTCGAAAACCGGTCCGAAGGCCAGCGCCTCCGCAAGATGCTACGCTTCGAGACCTCTCTCTGGGAAAGCGGCCATCATGCCGTGGCAGGCGTGGACGAGGCTGGAATGAGCCCTCTCGCCGGGCCGGTCTCCGCCGGCGCCGTGATCCTGAAACCCGGCACGCGGATAATCGGAATCGACGACTCGAAAAAGCTCGATGCCGCGGCTCGCGAAGAACTCGCGAAGGAGATCAAGGAAAAGGCTGAGAGTTGGTGCGTGACGTTCGTCGAGGTCGAGGAGATCGACGCGATCAACATCTATTGGGCAGGCATCCAAGCTATGCAGCGTGCGGTCCGGGGTCTAGGATTGACGCCGCAGCATCTGCTGATCGATGCGAAGCGGTTGAAGGAAGTCGACATCCCTCAGCAGGCCATCATCAAGGGCGATGCCAAGTCCGCGAGCATCGCTGCTGCGTCGATCCTTGCGAAAGTCGAGCGCGACACGGTCATGCGGGCTCTCGACGTCTCCCACCCCGGCTACGGCTTCGCGGATCATAAGGGCTATCCGGTGCCAGCTCATTACGATGCTCTCGCCAGGCTTGGCGCATGCGCGGCTCACCGCAAGTCGTTCGGGCCTGTACGCAAGGCTCTCGGATTGCCGCCCCTGCCGCCGTGGCCATCGGCCTCCGAGCGCGAAGGCGGCTGACCGGGGCTTTTGCTCCGAATCCGCTGCCTTATTTTCGCGACCAACTCTTTTCGCGAACGACCTCTTTGGCCTTTTTGTCGGAGCGCAGGCCGAGATAGACCGGCTGGCGCAGCTCTCCCTTGCTGGTCCACTCCGCGAACTTCACCTCGGCGACCAACGAAGGACGCACCCAGGTCGTGACCTGCTCATCCTTCACCTTGGCGGGAAAGGGCGACTTGGCCGTCCGGAGCCTCAGAAGCTTACCGTGAAGCTCTTCGAGAACCTGGTGGCTGAAGCCGGTGCCGACGTGGCCGATGTACCGCCACGCGCCATTTTCCCGCACTGCCAGCGCGAGAGCGCCGAAGAAGGGCCGAGTTCGCCTCGGCGCTGTGAAGCCGGCGATCACGACCTCCTGCCGCTGCGCCGTTTTCACCTTCAGCCAGTCTGCGTTCCGGCTTCCGGACGCGTACGGGCTGTCGGCGCGCTTCGCCATGATGCCTTCGAGATGCCTTCGCTCGGCTTCTGCGAAGAACTTCGTTCCATTGCCTTTGCGGTGGTTGCTGAACGCGATCAGCTTGTGACGTGGCAGGATGGCCTTGAGCCGCTTCTTGCGCTCCAAGAGTGGCAGCGCGCGCAGATCCTCGCCGTCCGCGAACATGAGATCGAACGCGCAGTACAAGAGCTTGGCTTCATGGCGTAGAGCGTTCTGAAGCAACTGGAAATGAGATGCGCCGTCCTTGCCGATCGCGACGAGCTCGCCATCGATCACGGCATCCGCCTTCACGCCCTCAAGCGCCTTCGCGACCTCCACGTAGGAGTGGCTGATAATCTTCCCATTACGGCTGTAGAGCGCGACCCGACCACGCCGGATCTCGGCCACCATGCGGAAACCATCGAACTTGTCCTCGAAGACCCAATCGGGGTCGTCGAATGGTAAATCGGTCAGCGTGGCCAGCATGGGCTGCAGGCGACGAGGCAGGGTCGATTTTCGGGCCATGGTAGGGTCTTTCTACACGGCCGGCAGCGGCCGAAACGAGGAGGACGGAAGGCGAACCCGCGCGACATAACCAGCCGCGACCGTCCCGCCCGCCCGTACCGCGCCCAGCACCCCGGATCTGAATGGAGGGGCCGTTTCCGCCGACGAGAGCACGTGCCGCTTAAGCCCGGCTCGGAAGCGGTCGATGAGGACGCAGGGCGTCCGGAGGCCCGTCAGCTCGACGATCGCGGACGGCCCGAGCTCGATCAGGCTCCCTAGCGGCATCCGTTCGAGGTCCAATCCGGCGGTGGTGACGTTCTCGCCGAGGTCGCCGGCGCCAACCTCGAAGCCGGCTTCGAGGAGGGACAGGAAGAGTTCGGATGCGATCAGGTGGACCTGCCGGAGATTGGGCAGACGGGGCCGGCGGCGTGCCAAATAGCGGTGCCGGACGAAAGGGCCGGCGTGAGCGTCGCCTTCGACGCCGTGGCCTTCCACCAGTGTTATGCTGTCCTGAGTTGGTTTGCTGAAGTGGTGCCCGCGGTCGGCGGCGACCGCCACTACCCTTCCCTGCAATGAGAAATCGTGCTTCTGCGGCATCAAGCGGCGCGGGCGAGCGAGCGCCGCTTCTGGCGCAGGTAGCGCATGATCTCCGAGAGCGACATCGCATTCAGGACCGCGTCGGCAGAGACGCCGCCTTTGCGGGCCATCTGGACGCCCCAGTGCATGTGGTCGAGTTCGGAGATCGAGTGGGCGTCCGGATTGATGCTCAGCATGCAACCGAAGTCGAGGGCCGCCTTGTGCCAGCGCCAGTCCAGGTCGAGCCGCCATGGGTGGGCGTTAATCTCGACCACAACGTCGTGCTTGGCGCACGCCCGCAGCACCTTTTCGACATCGATTTCGTAACCAGGCCGCCGCTGGAGCTGTCGCCCCGTCATATGGCCGATGATGGTGGTGTGAGGATCGGAAATAGCCCGAAGCAGGCGCTGCGTCTGCGCCTTGCGATCCAGCTTGAAGCGCCCATGGATGCTGGCGACCACGAAATCGAACCGCTCCAGAACGTCGTCGTCATAGTCGAGCGACCCGTCCACCAGGATGTCAGACTCGATACCTTTGAGGATCCGGAAGTCCTTGCCGAAGCGCTTGTTCAGACGGTCGGCTTCCCGGTGCTGCTGCGCGATCTCCTCCACGGAGAGACCGCCGGCATAGTGGGCAGACTTGGAATGGTCCGCTACGCCGAAATACTCGAAGCCCTGCTGGCGCGTGGCCTTAGCCATGGTTTCCAGCGTCTCGGTGCCGTCGGAGGCATCGGTGTGGCAGTGAAGAATGCCGCGCAGGTCCTGGTCGGTGATAAGCTTTGGGAGCTTGCCTTTCAGAGCCCGCTCGATCTCGCCGCGCCCCTCCCGGAGTTCGGGATCGATGAAAGGCAAACCAAGCGCGCGATAGATATCGGCCTCGTCGCCCGCGATCAGGGTCCGCCCCTTGTGCAGGCCGTCGGGTTCCAAGCGCATTTCTTTCTCGGCGGCCAGCGTCCGGAGCTGCTCGATATGAGCGGCGGAGCCGGTCGCGATCAGAAGCGTGGCGCCGAAGTGTTTTCGATCCGACACCCGAATCTGCAGTCCGTCGGCGGCTGACGGATTCTGTGCCTTGGCGCTCTGTGGAGCCTCCGCAACGATGGCGAGGTCGCCGACGAGCTCGCAGCCTCGACGGAAATCGCCGGCGATCGTCACGCGCTTGAGTTCGGGGCGATCCTTGCGAACAGAGGCCTTGGCGTGCGCGAGCAGGGCGGCGGCCCGGTGGAGGTGGAGGCGGCCTTCTCCGCTTTTCGCGATCACGAGGTTCTGCAGGATCTTGGTCTGCAGTGAGGCACCTAGTCCTTTTGCCTTCTTGATGCGGTCGTCGTTGGCGGCCGCCTCCAACTCCCCGAGCGAGCCGATGCCAAGATCCTTGTACAGCCGCAGCACTTTCTCCGGAAGAAGGCCAGGCACAGCGAGCATCTCGAGCACGCCCTCGGGAATCTCCTTCCGCAGCTTTTCCAGGCTCGGATGACTGCCCGTCTTATGAAGCTTGGTGATGATATCGGCTATCGCGTCGCCGACGCCCGGGATCTCGGTAAGTCGATCTTCGGCGACGAGCACGTCCAGAGGAACGGCTAAGGCCGCCAAGCTGTCGGCGGCCCGAGAGTACGCTTTCGCCCGGTAGGGATTGCCGCCTCGCAAGGCGGTCCGCTGCGCGTACTCTCGCAGAAGGCTTGCCACACCGCGCGCGTCGAGCGAAGGCATTCAACTAGCCTCTCTATCCGAGCTTTGTGGCGCCGCCGGAGCAAGGCGACCGCCGGAGCGCTCACTTGGCCGGCGATCGAGAGAGGCCTCGAGCTTCTGGGCTGCACGAAAGTCCTCAAGGTGCTGGACATTGGGGCCGTAGGCAGCCTCCTTCTTGAGGAGATTGTAGATCCGGCCGGCCACCAGTTGCAGATGCTTCATCTTGCCCCGCGGCATGGATCTCGCTTTGCAGAGAGCTCGGACTGCGTAGGCGCGGAAGTAGTCGAATGCGTCTGACATGGTAAGGGTAAACGCCGACTACCTCTCATGGTTCGATCGGGAGCGACGGGCGTCTCTGATGCGAATTCGTTCGTCGACGCGGGCGCTGACGTCGCCTGCATCCCGGCCTCCCTGCTGCGTCAATCCGAACCGGGAAAACTTGGAACCTCTAAGCTCAGCACATGTTGTGCCCGGCCAATACTGGAGGACGACATGAACAAGAAACTTCTTCTGCTGCTGACGGCCGCTTCGCTTCTGACGGGTCCGTCATTCGCGCAAAATCCGCCGGCGACCGACCGTCCGAACAACAATGCGGTCAACAGTTCCGGCCAGAACAATTCCGACAAGCCCGTCTCCGGCGCCAACAGTTTTACCGAAGGCCAGGCCAAATCGAAGATCGAGCAGGCCGGGTACACCGACGTCTCGGGCCTGAAGAAGGACGACAACGGGGTGTGGCGCGGCAAGGCCAGCAGGGGCGGCACATCGACGAACGTCAGCCTGGACTTTCAGGGCAACGTTAACGCGGCCAAGTAACCGAGCGCAGTAGCTAACACAGACAAGGGATTCAAAATGACCGTCACGATTTCACGTCTCTACGACAACTACTCGGACGCGCAGCGCGCGGTAACGAACCTCGAAGCAGCGGGTCTGCCGCATTCGGACTTGAGCATCGTCGCGAACAATTCCGACAACTGGTACAGCACCGACAATAAAGTCGATCGCGACCGCGACGGTGTCGACGATCGTGCGGAAGGGGCTGCCACGGGGGTCGGCGTCGGCGCGGGTCTCGGCGGCGCAGCCGGTCTGCTCGCGGGCCTTGGACTGCTGGCCATTCCGGGCTTGGGTCCGGTGGTCGCGGCCGGATGGCTCGCCTCGACGGCGCTGGGCGCGGTCGCGGGCGGCGCCACGGGCGGAGTGGTCGGTGCGCTGACGCAAGCCGGCGTTTCCGAGGAAGAAGCACCTCTCTATGCCGAAGGCGTAAGGCGCGGCGGCGCGATGGTTTCGGCCCGCGTTCCTGACGGCGATCGTGCGCGCTACGAAGCGATGCTCGACCAATCGGCCGTCAATCTGCGCGACCGCAGCGCGGCTTGGCAAAAGTCGGGGTGGAAGAGCTACGATCCGGCGGCGCAACCTTATGGGGCAGACGAGGTCCGCCGCGAGCGCCAACTCTACGGCGCAGGCGTGCGGTAGGGTCAAAAGGCGACCCGCCTCCGGGCGGGTCGCCTTTTCAGAAAGCTTCGCGCGCGTTTGCTTGATTTACCGGGGGCGCGGCATCAATGCTGGGCGCGCGGTGGAACTCGCTCGCTTGGCGGTCGTTGCATGGCCGCGGCAGCAGTAGCGGGTAGGAGTGCACGTGAACCGACGGCAACTTGTTCAAGGGTCTGCGTTGCTGCCGGCGCTGCTGCTCGCCTCGCGCAGCGGTTGCGCCGCTGCGTCGGATGACGCGTTTGGGTCGTCCACGGTCAGGGACTTGGCGCGTGCGCTGGCCGGCAAACCGTATGAGGCGCCGGACGAGAAGCTCCCCAGCGGATTGAAGGAGCTCGACTACGATCAGTATCGTTCGATCCGCTTTTTGCCGGAGCGCGCGCTCTGGCGCGGTAAGAACCTTCCCTTCGAGGCGCAGTTCTTCCATCGCGGCTTCTTCTACAAGAACAGGGTGACCATCTTCGAGGTCGCGGACGGGAAGGCTACCGAGCTCAAGTACCGCAAGACGGACTTTTCTTTCGGCGAGAAAGTCCCGGCGTTCGATGACGTCGATCTCGGGTTTGCAGGCTTCCGCATCCACGCGCCCATGAACCGTCCCGACTATTATGACGAGGTCTGCGTCTTCCTCGGCGCAAGCTACTTCCGCGCCGTAGCCAAGGGGCAGACGTACGGGCTCTCGGCGCGGGGACTTTCGATCGATACCGGCGAAGCCAAGGGCGAGGAGTTTCCGCTGTTCAAGTCTTTCTGGCTCGAGCGGCCGGCGCAGGGTGCAACATCGTTGGTGATCCATGCTTTGCTTGACAGCAAAAGCTGCGCAGCGAGCTACAGGTTCACCGTGCGGCCCGGGGACACGACGGTGTTCGACGTCGAAATGTCGGTCTACCCGCGGGTCGAAATGCCGCGGGCCGGTCTCGCGCCCATGACCAGCATGTTCTTCTACGGTCCGAACGACCGCAACGAAATCGATGACTTCCGTCCGTCGGTCCACGATTCCGACGGCCTTGCGATCTTCAATGGGAAGGGTGAAAGCCTCTGGCGGCCGCTCAGCAACCCCCGCGATCTCCAGATCAGCACCTTTCAGGATCTCAATCCGCGCGGGTTCGGGCTGATGCAGCGGGAGAGAAACTTCTTCGCCTACCAGGACATCGAATCCAGCTTCGAAAAACGCCCAAGTCTCTGGATGGAGCCGATCGGCGATTGGGGCGAGGGCGGCGTCGTCCTGTTCGAAATTCCGACGAAGGAAGAGGTCCACGACAACATCGCCGCGTTCTGGCGGCCAAAGAATCCGCTGCAAGCCAAGGGCGAACACAACTACACCTATCGACTGCATTGGGGGCCGGACAGCCCGAAGCCGCATTCGCTGGCCCGCTTTACGCGAAGCGGAATAGGAGCGCGAGGCGAGGACGCCCGCCTCTTCGTCCTCGATCTGGTCGGTGAGAACCTGAAAGGCATCGATCCCGCGGGCGTCAAAGGCGTGGTGACGGCGGAAAAGTCCGAGGTGAAGAACATCGTGACGCAGCCCAACCCCTACACCGGTGGGTGGCGGTTGAGCTTCCAGTGCCAGGTAAAGGGCGAACCGATCGAGCTGCGGGCGTTTCTAATGGAGGGCGAAAAGCCCTTGTCGGAAATCTGGGTCTACCGATGGGCACCGTGAGCCCGGCGCCGCGACTTGCCGTCGTCGATACTGCGACCCAGCGCCTGCTGCCGCGGGAAGCCCCGCTTGCGATGGCTCCTGGCGACCTGGGAAAGAATCGGGCACTCGACCGTATTCCCGAGCCGGCCGGCCCCGCGATGGCGTGGCGGCGCGGCCTCATCCTGCTCGCGACGGCGGCGCTCACGGGATCCGGCGGCTACGAGATGTATCGCGTGCTGGAGGTCGGGGGCGTCACCGTCCTCGAAGCCATGGTGCTGGCGCTCTTCTTGGTGCTGCTCGCCTGGGTCGCCTTCTCGTTCGCATCCGCGCTGGCCGGCTTCTTCGTGCTGCTGGCGCATCGTCCGGATGCGGCGACTGGCGCGGAACTGCCTTCGATTTCGAGCAGCACCGCCATGCTGCTGCCGACCTACAACGAAGACCCGCACCGATTGACGGCGCGGCTTCGTGCGATAATCGAATCCCTGGAGACGACCTCGCACGGACAGCTGTTCGACTGGTACGTTCTGAGCGACAGCACCGATCCAGACATTTGGGTCGCCGAAGAAAAGGCACTGCTCGCATTGCGACAGGCCGTCGGCACATCGAGGCTGTACTATCGCCACCGCGCCGACAACAAGGCGCGCAAAGCCGGAAACATCGCCGAGTGGATCACGCGGTTCGGCGCCGTCTATGACTTCATGATCGTGCTCGACGCCGACAGTCTCATGAGCGGGCAGACCATCGTCCGACTGGTCCATGCGATCGAGACCAATCCCACCGCCGGGCTCGTTCAGTCGCTCCCCCTGATCGTCAATGCGCGAAGTCTGTTCAGCCGCGTGCAGCAATTCGCGGGCCGGCTGTACGGACCGATGATCGCCGCCGGCGTCGCCTGGTGGCACGGCTCCGAAGGCAACTACTGGGGCCACAACGCGATCATCCGAGTGAAGGCGTTTGCCGAAGCGGCGGCGCTGCCGCGGCTGCGGGGCCGCAAGCCGTTCGGCGGGCACATCCTCAGCCACGATTTCGTCGAGGCCGCGTTGATGCGGCGCGCCGGGTGGGGCATCTACATGCTGCCGATGCTCCGCGGAAGCTACGAAGAGGTTCCGCCCTCGCTGCTCGATTTCGCCGCGCGCGACCGGCGCTGGTGCCAAGGAAATCTTCAGCACCTCGCTGTCGTGCCTGCACGCGGTCTCCATTGGCTGTCGCGCTTGCATTTCATGGTGGGGATTGGGGCCTATCTGACGGCGCCGCTGTGGCTGCTGTTCCTGCTGCTGGGAATGCTCATCTCGCTGCAGGCCCGCTTCGTGCGTCCGGAATACTTTCCCAAGGGCTTCTCACTTTTTCCCACCTGGCCGGCCCAGGATCCCGTGCTCGCCATTTGGGTGTTCGTCGCCACGATGGGACTGCTGCTGTTGCCGAAGCTGCTCAGCCTGCTCCTCGTCTGGATACGGCGCTCGGAGCGACGCCAATTCGGCGGCGCATTGCGAACCTCGGCCGGCGTTTTCGCAGAGATTATCGTCTCGGCGTTGATGGCGCCGGTGATGATGATCTTTCAGTCGATCGGGGTCGTCGAGATTTTGGCCGGCCGCGATGCGGGCTGGCAGACGCAAAGGCGCGACGACGGCGCGGTGGAGCGCCGCGAGCTCTATCGGAAGTACGGCGTTCCGACCTTGTGCGGGGTCGCGATGGCCGCAAGCGCCTACGCCGTTTCGTTGCCACTTCTGCTCTGGATGGCGCCAGTGATCGTCGGGCTGCTGTTCGCTATCCCTATCGGGGCGCTGACGGCCGGGCCCGCGCCCGGCAAACTGTTTGCCACCCCTGAAGACCGAGAGCCGCCTTCGGTCCTGCGCCGGGCCAACGAATTGAGCGCTGCGGCGGAGGCCGGCATCAAACCCGCTCTGGTAGCGCTGCGCGAAGACTCCGCGCTCCTGCGCTTCCACTTGGCGCAGCTTCCACCTCCGCGCACCGCCCGGCCTGACACGGTCGATGCGAACCTGGCGGTCGGCCGAGCCAAGGTGGACGCAAGCGATACCTTCGAGGAAGCCGCAGCGCATCTGTCCTCGCGGGAGATCCTGTCAATCCTGAACAACGGCCCGGTGCTCTCCACCGTACTGGAGAAGCGATGAGGATTTGACCTGCCGGGTGCGACTATCGGCGCGAGGCCAGAGTTGGGCTCGGAGACCTCGCCGGATCAGCGGAGCCGTTCTCAAGCGCCGCGCGTCTGTCTGCAAGGGCATGATCGAACAGGTCGAGGACGAGGCCGAAGGCTACCATGTCCTCTTGTTCGATCGTTCCGTCGTCGTAGCACTTCAACGTTTCGGCGATGATCGCATCGACTTCTCGTCGCGATGCCAGCAGATCTTGTTCGGACCCCGCTTCACGAAGCTCCGACGCCAACGCCAGGATGCGGTTGCGGCGGCTGGTGTCATCGTCCCGATCGTCCCTGTTCAGGTAGCGACGCAGCCAGGCGGCGGCCGACCCGATGCCGGACAGAAGAAGCAGAGCGAACCAGAAGTAGTCGCTGTACTTGTCTAGGAAGGTCCGCTCCGTCCCGTTGATGACGGCTGCGGCACCGCGATGCACGGAGGGCTCGGTTTCCTTCTCCGTATCGGGTTTGGTGATGTGCGCGGCGCCGGCGGCGCGTCGCGTGATCGCGTCGCGGACCGCGAACAGCTGGCGATAGAAGGCCGCCGCTTTGGCCTCCGATAGCGTCCGCCTGGCAACAATGAGATGGCTGACGCTGATGGTGTCGACTTTGTCCTCCGGCCGGGCCGGATTGGCGTTGAAGACGCTTCCAGGGATCTCTTCAGCTTCGTAGCGCGGTTGCCTCAAGGCGATGGCCTCGGATGCATCGACCGGAAGAAACTTCGGGGCTCCGCGCGAACGCGAGGTCGCAGCGATCGCATCGGCCGTGATCCTGCTGTCGAGCGGACCGACAGCGAGATAGGCGTCGAGAGTGGTGTCCTGCGCGAGCCTTTCGATCTGGTCGGTCGCGAATTGAACCGTCGTCACCTTGTCAGGATCCACGCCCGAGCCGACGAGAACGGTGCGCAGCAGCGCCAGATTGGCGCCGGTTCTTCCGATGATGCCGACCTTGTGGCCGGCAAGATCGGCAATCTCTCCGATCTTCCCCTTCGGCTTCTTCCGGGAATCCTTGCCCGTTTTGCCGGAGGGCGTCCAAAGGACGACGTAGTTCTTCCGCAGCACGGCCAACGTCTGCGCGTCCGACGGCATGCTCAGGTCGCCGCGACCGACCGCGAGGTCGACCTTGCCGGCGCCCAACAAAGCAAGGGATTCGGCCGCGCTTTCGGTCGTAATCGGCGATAGCCTGACCGACCTGCTTTCCTCGCCGAAGGCCTCGGCCATCGCCTCCACAACCTGTTGGTCGTCGCTGCCGGCGGGGCCGACCGCGATCCGAAAGGTCTCCGGCTGCAGGAGGTAGTAGAGAGCCGTGGCGGCTGCGGCGAAGACAAGGAAACCCAGCGCCAGCACCACCAGCAGCCTTCGTTGGCGTCCGTTGTGCGCGATCGGGGCAGGGTCAGACGGGGTCATCGGCAGAACCTCCGCCACCAAACGGGTGGCTCAGGAATCGGTTCACGCGCCGCTTTTATTTTCCTGCCTAGCTTCCCTCATTGCACCGAATATCGAGAAGCTGCCTCTTCTGGATTGGATTGGCGACGGGCGGGGCACGAACCGAGATTTCCACGCCTGGATCGGAGAGCGAGCGCTTCGCTCGCATTCGCCCTTCGCGATGGTCCAGTTACTTCTTTTCCGGCACCCAGGTGGTGCTGGCCCGATCGTACTTGAAGCCCGGGGCGCCCTTCAGGTCGTCCTTGGTTTCGTCGAGGGTCAACCACCACTTGTCGTTCTTCTTCGCGGTCTTGACGGCGTTGAACGGCACGATGACGTCCTTCTCGCCCGCGCCGAGGAAACCGCCCACCCCGATGACGAGCCCCGTGATCTTGCCCGATTTGTCAACGAGGACATCGTCGATGTCGCCGATCTTGCTCTCCTTCGGATCGTACACGGCCTGCTTGTAGTAGTTCGTCACAGTCCAGCTTGCCGTCGGCGCCGTGGTCAGCACGGTGGTGGCAGCGAAGGCCCCGGTCGCCGTCGTCGCGGCCAGTAGACATCCGATTGCAAGATTCTTCCTCATATCCGAACTCCTCATTTCGTAACGGACCCATCCAACGGGATAAAATGGCAAATGTTCCGATGCTGGAACGCGCGGAGCGCCGTGCAGCAAGGAATGGAGATTGCGAGAAGCGAGCGGTGTCGCTGCACTGTCAGTGCAGGTCGATCTCGACCGCCACCCTGACGAGGTCCGAGTGGCTCTTGGCGCCCAGCTTTGTCTTCAGCGCCGAAGTGACGTTCGCGACGGTCTTGTAGGAGATGCCGAGTTCGGACGCCACTTCCGCTATCCGGTCTCCCCTCCCCAGCAGCCTGAGTATTTCGAGTTCGCGTGCGCTCATCCGTGTCAACGGGCTTGCTTTGATCTCCGCGCCGGCGAAGGTCGTCGCTTCGGCCAGGCGAGGCGATACGAATCGCCCGCCCGCTGCAACCTTCCGTATCGCCTCGGCCAGGATCTTGGGATTGTCGCTCTTTGAGACGTATCCTTGAATGCCCATTTCGACGGCGCGCACCACGAAAGCTGGATCCTCGCTCACGCTGAGCATCACGATCCGCGCGCCGGGATCGTCCTTGCGGATCCGGCGCGTCAGCTCGAAGCCCGTCAGGTCTGGAAGCCTCAGGTCCACGACGGTCACGTCTGGATGCTGCTGCAAGTACGCCTGATGACCCGTCTTCGCGTCGAAGGCCTCCTCGATTTCGACGGAACGGTCCGATGCGAACAGCGCGCGGCATCCCGTCACGACGACAGGATGGTCGTCGACAACCAGCACCCGCATGACCGATTTTGTTTTGTCCCGCACCGACGATCCTCGATTCTCGCGACAGGAACGCCGGGCACGCACCATTGGTTCGGTATCGTCCTAACGGAAAGACGGGCGAAGCGCTCTAAGAACGCAAGTCCCGATCTCCGGATCGCTCCTTGCTCCGACAGTAAGCCGAGGCTGCGAGGAAATGCATCCGACGGGAAAAATAGGCAAACCACCTGTGGCAAATCCGGAACCTTGCCACCATCCGCGTGTTCTCGCATGCCGCACTTTGCGGAGAGGGAGACATTCATGAAGAAGCTGATGCTGACGTGCGCGGTTGCCGCGCTGATCTCGACGGGCGCGATGGCACAGTCCACGGTCGTCACCACCACCGGCACGGGTCACGCCGCCGCGGTCCAGATCGAACCGGAATACCGTACGAAGATCCGCACCTACGTGACCGAACACAAGATCCGCCCGGTGGAGACCCGCGAGAAGATCGTGATCGGCCAGCCGGTGCCGCGTGAGGTCGAACTCGAGGCCGTGCCCGCCGACTGGGGTCCCTCGCTCACCCGGTATCGCTACGTGTACTCGGGCGAACGCGTGATGCTGGTCGACCCGTCGACCCGCACGGTCGTTCAGGAAATCGACTGAGTCCTTCGGGGCGGGTCGCCGAACGGCGGCCCGTCCCGACGTCAATCGGCCCCCGCCGAGTGTTGATGCCTTTCCCGCGAGCGGCCGTCCATGCCCATCATCCGCTACTTCGTCTCGGTCGGCGCTCTGCTGCTGGCGTTGCTCTTCGCCGCCGACAGATACCTGCCGCCTCCCGTCGAACGCGCGGCGGCGGCCGACCCCGACAGAACCATCATCCGGATCGCCTCGGCGAGAAGACTTCCCGACAAGATCGTCTTCGATACGCGGCCGCGGTCCGACCTTCCAGCCGTCGCACAGGCCGATCCGGTGGCTGAACGGCCGCAGCAGCATGTACGCGAAGCCATGGCCGCCGCGCCCGCAGCGCCTCTTCCAGTGTCCAAGAAAGATCAGCCGGCACGCGTCTCCGCAGCGCCCCGTCCGCACCGCAAGCGCGCGGCTAAACCGTCGAAAATAATACCCGAGCGGCAGCTCGCCTTCGACCGGCGCGACCCGTTCTCAGTCCAATGGTGGTAGAAAGGCCGCGCCTTCCGAAGCGCGGCCCCCTTTGCTTTGTAGCGACCGTTCTCACCAGTAGTGACGATGCCAGCGGTGCCGGATCACGGGATAGGAACCGCCGTAGTAAGCGTATGCGGGTCGCACGACGCGCCGATAGCGGTAGCCATAGGAGACAGGGGCGCTGTAGTACGTACTGGTGTAGCCGCCGCCCCAGCGATAGGGTTCGTCGTACCCGTAATCGTAGGCGTACGGGCCGCCGTAATAGCCGGCGCCGTAGTAGCCGGGTCCGCCGTAATATCCGTAGCCGGGGCCCCAACCGTACGCCGAGGACGCAAGCCCGCCGATCACGGCACCTGCGACCAGGCCGCCGGCGATGCCCGGGCCCCAGCCACCACCCCGCCAGCGAGCTTCGGCGGGAGACGTCGTGGCCACCGAGGCCAGACCGAGGGCGCCGACCATGAGCGCCGACATTGCAATCTTCTTCATCGGAATTCCTTTCTCATTGCGTGCTCCGGCCGTTAACGGGAAAAATAGGCAATGGTTGCTGCTGCGGCGGCATTCGGCAAAGCAGGATACGGCGTGAACTTCCAAGTCACGGTGCTCAAGATCCTCGTCAGCTATCCCGACGGGTTCGCCGTCATGGCCGGATCTCAAGCGGACATGGCCATCCTGGCCACCAGCGCGGTGGCCACCAGCGCGGCCGCGAGTGGGCAGACAGAACTCGTCGCATTGCCGCCCGCGTCCCCGATCTCGACCTTTTCTCGCAAGGACTGGTCGAGCGCTTGAACGGCGGATGGCGGATCACCCATAACGGGCGCGCCGTGCTCGACTTCATGGAAGCAGGGCCTGTCGAGGCGCAGGCGGAGCTAGGGGCTTCCGCCGAAATCCCCGCCTCCGAGAAAGGCCATTCCAAGGCTCCTCGCCTGGACAAGGGGCGCCCGAAGCAGGCGCTCGCAGCGCCGCCGCGCGGCACGCGAGAAAGTAAGGGCGAAGGCGTAAACGCCCTCGCGATCGGGAAAAACTGGAAACTTTCGTCCGCGCGTGGAGTTTGCGTCGAAAGGAATGCGGCGGCCGGAGCGCGAAGATGTTCGAAGATACAGTGTTGAAGACTGCCGCGGAGACCGCATGGACGGTGTACCGGTCGCGGCACCCGGGCATCGACGCTCGAGATGACCGGCGTTGCCTGCTGCAGCGTCATCTGCGGAGGAGATGGGAAGAACGAGGAAGCGATACCGAAGAACTCGCGAGTTTCGGAATAGCGTACCTCGACCGGCTTCCTAGAGAGGAATGCTGACGCGGCTCAAGATGTTCGTTGTTCGGGTGGCTCGCGGAAGCACCAGGCCTCACTGGACTTTGCTCGCGATCTCCTGTCTCGCCTCCGCCGCGATCGTCATGGCGCTGCGATTCGTGGTCGAGGGCTGAAACGCAGACGCGTCCATCCAAAAGAAAACGGCCCGCCGGGTTTTTCCCGGACGGGCCGCTCCGTCGTCAACCGGTTCAGTGCATGTGAACCAGGAAGTATCCGGCACCGCCGACGAAGATGACTGCGGGGACGGCCCACAACAAAATGACGGGCATGACGTTCTCCTCCATTCCGATTCTATCTGAAGGACCTGGCGGCCCTTCAGTTACTCGGTGCAGACCTTCGTGGTCTTCACAGCGGATTCCGCCTCGACCTTGGTCTTGTACACGCCGTCGCCGACGACCGTGGTGGTGGTGGTGGTCGGCTTGCTGTCGACGACCGTGCACTTCTTCGTGGTCGCGTCGCGCACGATATAGAACTCCGCGGCGCTCGCGGCCTGGGTGCCAAGAGCGAAAGCGGCGAGAGCGCCGCACACGATCAATTTCTTCATGATGTCCTCTCCTCCAGTAGCGTTTCAAGTATCACGCAAACGAGAGCGCAAGGTGAAAGTTCCTTTTTTTCCCAACTTACGATGTGGCTGAGAAAGCGGCTTCCGCGAAAGCAATAGCGAGAAAGCGAAAAGCATTGCCACTAATTCCCGGTTGGAACTGAAGGCGACATTGCATGTTGATGGGCACCATGTTTCAGGAGGATCAGATGAACAAACGTCTTTTGTTGGCGACCACCGCCTTCGTCGCGATTGCGACCGCTGCTTTTGCTCAGTCATCGCCGAGCACTTCGATTACCGCCCCGTCGGCGCAGCGTCAGCAGGATTCCACGTCGACGTCCAAGCAGCCTTCGACAACGAGCTCGCCATCGGCCTCGACCACCAGCCCGTCGACGTCGAGCACCGCGCCCAGCAATTCCGCGCAGACCTCGAATCCTTCGTCGACCAATTCGGCCCAGACGCAGCCGCCTTCGTCCACGAGCCAGAGCGCAACTGGCCAGTCGCCCAACTCGGGCAACAACACCAGCACCTCGCAGGCTCCGGCATCCTCGAATTCGCCGAGCCAGGCGCAGACCAACACGACCACTCCGCAGTCGAACCAGGCCCAGACCAGCCAGCCGTCCGGCAACTCGACCCAGTCGGCCAACCCGCCGGCGTCGGGCAGCAACCAGGCGCAGCAGAACCAGACCGGTTCGAACTCCACGAACGCCGCCCAGCGGACCGACGACAGGCAGAACAATGCCGACCGGTCCTCGACCAACGTGAACGCGTCGATCAACATCAACGATCAGCAGCGCACCCGCGTCAGCCAGTCGATCGCGCGTCTTGACGTCAGGCCGCTCACCAGCGTGAACTTCTCGGTGTCCGTCGGCACGGTGGTTCCGCACGACGTGCGCCTGCAGCAATTGCCAGCCGACGTGGTCGAGATCGTTCCACAGTACCGCGGCTACGATTTCGTAGTCGTGAAAGACGAGATCGTCATCGTTGAACCGTCCAGCTACAAGATCGTCGCCACGCTGCCGTATTCCGGCAGGTCGACGGCATCCGCTCCCACCCGCAGTGGGGAGCGCAAGACGACCTTCAGCGATCGCGACCGCGAGGCGATCCGGAAGCACGCGAAGGCACGTCCGGTCGAGCGCGAGAAGCTCGTGACCACCGGCAGTACCGTCCGCACCGAAATCCGGACCGGCGAGCGCGTGCCGGAGGGCGTCGAAGTCGAGACCTTCCCCGAGGAAGTGTATCGCGACGCCCCAACGCTGCGCGAGTATCGGTACATCAACCGCGACAGCCACACCTACATCGTCGAGCCGCGCGAACGCCGCGTCATCGAAGAGATCGACTGATGTCGCTACGCTGACTTCGATGGCCTCCGGTTGTTGCTACCACGATTGGGGGCCATTGCAGCGGCAGCCCAAGCAACGGTTTTTGGCTTCGGCGCTGAAACTGGCGAACAAGACAAGGGCCGCTTTCCGAGCGGCCCTTTCGTTGACAATCTGGGATGAACCGTATGTCCACTCTCGCGAGACTAACGGCACAGAAAGAACAATTGCTGGCGCGGCTCGGAGCCGACCCGGCCCCGAATGAGTGCGCCGAAATCCAGGCGCGGCTCGCCAAGATCGAAACCGCTCTCAAGCTGCTGGAGCCGCAAGGCGCTTCTCTGCCGGACAGGGGCTGACGAGACCCATTAGGCATGTTTTTGGAGATGACGATGATACGATTGGTTACCAGTTTGACGGCGGTCTGCCTGGTTCTCGGCAATCTCGATTCCGCCGAGGCACGTTCCTATCGGAGCGACGCCTTCGACGGTTCGTGGCATCTGATCTTCGAGACGCGATCCGGATCCTGCGACTCGAGCTACGATTTCGACGTCAACGTCTCGAATGGCAACATCTCTTATCCGAACCTCGTCAGGTTTCGGGGCCGCGTATCGAGGAG
Source organism: Bradyrhizobium sp. KB893862 SZCCT0404 (assembly GCF_018130885.1). Lineage (NCBI taxonomy): Bacteria > Pseudomonadati > Pseudomonadota > Alphaproteobacteria > Hyphomicrobiales > Nitrobacteraceae > Bradyrhizobium > Bradyrhizobium sp. KB893862 SZCCT0404. The sequence continues at coordinate 273,048 of NZ_JAFCLT010000008.1, read as the reverse complement.
CGGCGCGGTGCGGGCCGCCGTGACGGTTCAGGACAAGCATGCCGCGGGCACCGGTAGACTGGACCCGACAAGTGGATCGGGCACTTGGAGCGGATATTCGGGCACAGCCAAGTGCACTGGGATCTGGAATGCGACCAAGGGCTAGAAAGCTTTTGAATTATGGAAAAGGGTAGACGCGTCCCGCTCGATAGAAGACTGGGGAATCTGGTCGGGCCCGACTGGCAGACGGCGGCCGAGATTCAAAGAATTGCCGGCGGAGAAACGCTTGAAGTCGCAAAGACACTCGATCGGCTATGGGAGGCCGGGCTGATCGAGCGGGAGACCCTGGACATAGGCATCGGTGCGCGGCGCAAGGGTGGAGGAACGCAATTGCGTCGCATCAGATACAGGCGCAGATCCTCGAAGCCATAGCGATCGGTGTCAGCGCCGAAGGCGGACTTGGTGCCGTCGTCCATGGCTAGTGCGACGCTTCGAGCTTCCGCATCTCTTGCAGTCTGGCGAGGCAATAGTCGCGATAAAGAACTTCGATGAATGTCCACATGACCAATCCCATCCGGTCTAGCGTGATCAGGCTGCTCCCATTCGGTTTCAGGAATGTGTCGCGCTCCCACGAAATGGTTTCGCCGTTCGGCTGGCCGGCGGCAGGCTTTGGAAAACTACCGTCGCCATCGACCTGCCCCCGAAACCTCGAGCTACTGGATTATTCGGCCCGCGCGCCGCAGCACCTCGGGCGGGACCGTTAGGCCCAGGCGGCGCGCAGCGCGCATCTCCACGGCAAGAGTCGGGCAACGCAGGGACTCGATCGGCAACTCGGTTGCGGAACGGCCCTCGAGGAGCCGGCAGGCTTGGCCCGCCGTGCGGTGAGCGGCTTGACCGAGCGATGTGCCATAGCTCAAAGGCCTCCGGCGCCGGCCTGCTCCAGCGCAACCAGGGCCGGCACGTTCTGCGACAAGGCACGCTCCGCGATCTGGGCAGCATGAACGCCGATGATTGGGTTCTCCAGCGCCTGGAGAGCCTGCGTGTCATCTTCCCGCATTCTGGCGAAGGCCGTCTGCAGATCGGGTTCAGGCCCAATGACGCGCACGTCGATTGCGTGCATACCGGCATGCTTTCAGCAATCTCCATCCGGACATCCGGGACATGTATCTCCGATGCCATCGAGCACGTCGCGAAGCGCGGCTGCTGCCTCGTCGGCAGGTACGCCTTCGGGCGGATGGAGTCGGGCGATATCGACCGCCCGACTGCGGGCGTGAGGGTCGGCCCGGTCCTTGGCCCAGCCGTGCTCCTCGCATTCGTGGATGGCGCCTGCCTCCTGCAGCACATGAATCGCCCATCCGCGTAGCGTCCGGATAGCCTTAGGTCGTTCCCTCGTCATCTGCATCGAGATCGCTCCTGCCTGGATGAATCCTTCCGCCAGCTTCTCGTTCCGGGCGGTTAGCCCGGGTCTGGGATTCGCAATCGGCAGGGTTGAAGCTTGTCCACGTGTTCCGTCCGATCGATCACAGGCTGGGCGGGACGAGAGCTTATTGTCGAGGAGGCGAAAAGCCTCCAATCTTGAGCGTCGTCGACATCGCGACGAATGGCACGGTCCAGGCTGCCGCGACGTTGCCGAGCATCACCATCGTCAGAACAGCCTGCGTCAGCATCCCGGCGACCTCCGAAAGGCGGCGGCCCAAGGCCGCCGCAACCGCATCGGGACGCCCCCGCCGCGCGGCGGATCGTCATCGTCGCCGTCTAGCTTGCGCAAAGCGGCGAGGATGTCGGCGAGACGGATGGGGCGCTCCATGCCGGGTATCTCGCGCAATGCGGGACAAGATTCGACCGCGAACATGTCCGACGCCCACTTTCTCCGGGGCGGACAGCGCGGTGTCGTTCAGGACGTCTTCCGGATATCCGTAGTGGGCGGCGGTATGGTAAAGAGAATGGAGGTTGCCGGCGTTGGTATTCGCATTGGTCATGGATCGTCTCCGTTCTTACACTCCTTTCAAGGGACGGGTTTCGCGAGCGCGGTGGCGGCGGGGTCGCCGCCACCACAAGCAGTCAGGCGGCCTTCTTCTGCTCGATCTGTTGAGTTCCGGTCGCGCCGGCTATCTGGATGCGGCGCGGCTTCATGGCCTCCGGCACCTCGCGGACGAGATCGACGACGAGGAGACCGTCGCGGAAGGCGGCTTCCTTGACCTGCACGTAGTCGGCCAGATTGAACACGCGGCGGAACGGCCGCGCGGCGATGCCCTGGAAGAGGTACTCGCCCGTCGGCTTGTCCGGCTTGCGGCCCTCGATGGTAAGCGCGTTCTGCTCGGCGGTGACGGAGATGTCGTCGGTGCCGAAGCCGGCCACGGCCAGCGTGATGCGGTAGTGGTCCTCGCCGGAACGCTCGATGTTGTAGGGCGGGTAGTTGTCGTCAGTGGCCTGGTGTAGCGCGCTGTCGACGAGACCGGCCAGGTGGTCGAAACCGATGGTGGAGCGCCACAGCGGCGCGAAGTCGAAGGTGGTCCTCATATCCAAGTCCTCCAAAGAGCAAGATGGTTACGAAGGAACGCAGGACGTCGGTCCGAAGACTTCCGGCCTGCGCCCGCGCGGGCCCCGGAAGGCGACCCGCACACCGCTCTCGCGGCGAAAAACGACATAGAAAAACGCAAGGCCCGTTCAAGAGAGTCGTCGAAAATTTTTTTGAACTACGCGAGTAGCGGTCCGTGGGGGCGTTCGCGCTCGCACCCCTGCCATCTTGACAGCGTCCGGCCGTGGAATATTTTCGCACGGGGAATTCTTTTCCCGTTCTCGAACCTCGAAGGATTTGGAAGACCGTCAGGAGTGGCGACGATGCTCGACGAAGATTTTGCCCGTATCCGTGCGCACCGAAACAACATCCACCGCTATCGCAGGCTGTTGAAGACGCGGCTGTCGGACCTCGAACGCCGGTTCATCGAACGGCGTATGTCCGAAGAGACCTCGGCGCTTGAAGCGCTGCTTTCCAGAAGCTTTCCTCTCACGTTCGACATGGCTGAAGCGCCCACACTGGCGACCGCGGGAGCCGTGTCGTGACCGCAGTCAGAGACTTGCTGATCCGCGGCAGCGAGAAGGTCGTCGGGCACTACCGGGTTCTGCTCGCCGGCGCCAAGACCGAAAGGGAACGCGCGTTGTACCTGGAGCGGATCGAGCGCGAGAAACGTCTTCTCGATCAGCTGCGTGACGGTTTGCCCATGCGGGATGCGGCATGACCTCCGCCGACGAGGACGGCTTCTTCGGCTACGACATAGCGCTGCGACAGCGCGGACTGGGCCGATGGAAGTGGGTGATCGTCGCGACCGGAGGAGAGGTCGTGGCGTCCGGATCGGAGTGCAGTCGCGCCGCCGCGAGATACAAGGCGGAGCGGGCGCTGTTCTCGCTGCTGTGCGCGACCGCCTCGCAGACTCATTCCGGAGATCAAACGGCTGGCAGAAGACCATCCCCCTGAGGCTGCGGGCGGCCTGAGACTATGTCGCCGGCGCGGGATCTTCCTTCACGCCGCGCGCCACGATCTTGAGCGCCCCGTCCGGCAGGGGCCGCTGCAGCTTAAGCGCCTGCTCGGCCGGCGCGGTCATCCAGGTCTCGACCTCTTCGGTCGTCGTCAGGATCACCGGCATCGCCTTCGGGTGGATAGCGCCGACCTCTGCGTTCGGCTCCGTGGTGAGGAACGCGTACAGATCGTTCGTGGTCTCGCCTTCCTTGACCTTCCGGACCGACGTCCAGTTCGCCCAGATGCCCGCGAAGCACGCGAGCGGACGGGTCACGTCGAGCGCGAACCAGATGTCGCCGCCCTCCGCCTTGTTGAACTCGCTGAACGAGTTGAAGGGCACGACGCAGCGGTTCTCGACGCCCAGCCAGCGCGTCCAGTGTTTGCTCTTCACGTTGCGGATGTTGGTTGTGCCGCCGTCCGGCTCCATCCGGAGCAGTTCCTTGAAATCGACCGTCTTGCCTTTCGCCTGCAGTTTCTCGGCGCGCTTCTTGGTCGCCTGCAGGAGGGCTTGGCTCGAGGACGGCATGCCCCACCGCGCGGTCGCAAGCTCCCGGCCATTGGCGCCATTGCGCACGATCGGAGCCCGGTAGTCCGGAAAGACGCCGGGCATCGGCGCGAGGTTGCCGACGTACCGGTTGACGACCCGGAAGAGCGCGCTGATCGCGGCCTGGTTGGTCGTGATGCTGTAGAGGTTGCACATCGTTAGGTCTCCGGGGCAGCCTGGCGAGGGCGCTGCGCCAACTGTAGCAGCGTGGCAGGCGGTCGGCGATTGGCCTTGGCGCACTTGCTGCAGCGGAGTCGGGTCGCCAGGTCGTGGACGAAGGTCGTCGGCGGATGGGGCAGCACGGCCAAGTCGACGTCCCGCTTGGTCTTGCAGCGCGAGCACTCTATTTCGAGCCAGGGATGACCACCGTTGATCGCTTGGTCGACGGTCGGCGATGGATCGATGGGCTCGCCGTCGCTCCACATCCTTTCGTTCCAGGATTCGGCGAGCAACTTGTCGGCCTGACGGATCAGGGCCTCGCCTTTGGCGCGGGCCTCGGCGGCTTGGGCCGCGAGGATGCTGGTCATGGCGCGGGCCCGGCCGAGCTCCTTCCGCAGCGCCTTGCGGTCGCCGCCGCTCAGCGGGGTGGGATGGTGCTTCGACGCCACGGCCGGCCGCCGTCAGTCGTATGACGGCCAGCAGCCGTCTTCCTCATGGCGCCCGGTCCGGATCGTGCACGTGTTGTCCAGCAGGCGCTGGCCGACGCCCTTCCAAACGGCGTCCGGACCGTAAAGCCTTACGGCGTCGACCTTCTGGATCTCGACGGTCCGGCCGCAGCATCGGCAGCTAACCATCAGTAGATGCTGTGGAATTTCGTCCAGCCGCAGCGCGCGTCCGGATGCACGGGCGGCCGGATTGGCCCCGTCGGCGGGAGCGTCGGCTAGGAGCGCTTGCCAATATTCGGGCGGGAGGTCGTCGTTCGGTGCCAGCCCTAGCGCAGAAGGCATCTTTCTGCCGACGGCAGCGGCCAACTTCTCCATTTGGGCTCGGGTCGGCATGCGCCAGCTTGCAGGTCGGTCGGACATCACTGAATTAGAACATAAAGAGAACAAATGTCGAGGCCGCTTGAATGATGGAACTCGAAAGTGGACTTAGTCATGATGCGAGCTTGCTACTTTGCTCCTGTGCGCATTCGGGGCACGTGTCGCCAAGCTCGTCGAGAACATCTCTTATGAGAGCCACGGCGGCTCGATCTGAAAGCCCGACGAGTGGCTCGCGACGTGCGATCTCCAAGGCACGCTCCCTGGCATGGGGATCGGCGCGATCCTGCATCCAGCCGTGTTCTTCGCATTCCCGGATCGCGCCAGCTTCCTTCAAGATCGAGAGAGCCCATCCCCGGGTTGGCTCCGCCTTCAACGTATGGATCTTTATCGAGGGCTCGACGGCCTTCGCGATCTCACAGAGGTGGCGGTGATGAGTGAAGTAAACTATCTGGCCTTTGCTGGCCATCGCGGCCAGCAAACGGAATGCCTCTTCCGCCCGAAAATCGTCGAATGTCTCCATGATGTCGTCTGCAAGGAACGGCGCTGGAGCGCGGGTTCGGGCGAACTCATGATAGCCCGCGACCCGCAGCGCCAAGTAGAGCTGAAATCGCGTCCCCTTCGACAGCTCGGAAGCGATCTTGGAGCTGCCGTCGACTCCCTTCGCGATCAGAAGCTCGCTGCCGTTCGAGGGCTGGGTTAGCAGCTCGGAGTAGGCGCCCCGACTTATCAGCGCGAATGCCTGCGACGCTCGAGCCATCATCGAGCTTCGATGATGGTCGCGGTAGGCTCGGAGCGCCCGATCGGCTGCCGCTATTCCGAGCTTCAATTTGAGATATTCGATGGCCCGGTCTTCTATCGTCACCAAGACCGTGCGCCGCTTCGATTCAAGGACCGCGACCGCGGCATCGCCTCCGACAGCGGCGATCCTGTCTTCCGCCCTGTTGCGTAAGGCGAAAAGTTCGCGGCTTCGGTTATCCTCGTCCTCAAACCGTGCCTTCAATTCGATCAGTTCGGCCTCCAGCGAGCCTCGTTCCACCGCGTCGAGCGCATTCTCGGCCTGCTCGATCGTCTCGACCTTCAATCCTTTGAGTATCTCCTCGCGCGCCTGACTCAGACGGGTCTCGATATCCGACCTGCGAGCAAGCGACCGCAGATGACCGTCGACTTCCGTCAAGGTATCCGTTCCGAAGTGGTTCATCATGACGCTCGCCCGGCTCTGCACCTCGGCCAATTCGTCTGCCGCCGATCGGGCTTTGTCCTGCTCCGCTGCGAGCCGCGCTTCGATTTCGAGTCGACGATCGAGCGTCTTCGTCGCGGAGGCGACGCAGTCAACGATGGCCTCGCAGCGCCCGAGAACGTCCTGAGGATTCGGAGGCAGGCAGATCAGATTTGCAAGATCCTCCACCTCGGCACGAAATCGGGTTTGATCGCGCTCCATCTTCGAGATTCGACCGGTCAATTCGGCTTTCTTCTCAAGCGCCGCCCCCAGGTCGATGAGCGCTTCCAATGTATCTCGCACGACGGCCATCGAGGGTTGACTCCCGCGTTCGCCGAGCCAACACGCCATGCAAGCCTCTCGCCAAGCGGTGTTCCAAGATCGCTCTGCCAATCTGGCCTGATCGAGACTTCTCTCGCGAGCCTTGAGATCGCGAGCTCGCGCGTCGGCGATCATACGCAAGTTCCTGGCGCCGGCGGCACGGTCCAGAGCGGCTTGGCTTGCCGCCAGCACCGCGGCGATGTCGTCGCTACGCGAGATCTCGACACCTGCCGCACGGATAGCCTCCACGATCCGCTCGCGCGAACTGGCCGCATCATCCTGCGTGCGCCTCCATTCCCGTTCGGCGGCGGACAGCTTTCCTTGCGCGTCGATCGCCCGGTCGCGCTTCTGCATCCACAAATTCAGCCCGGCAAGATCGATGGCATCTTCAAGCCCATTGCCGATGGCGCGGACGCATTCCCCGATTTGGCCGACCAACGTCGCGCGTCTCCCGAGGCTCTCGTCCAATCGCCGTCGCGCCTGCTCCATAGACGCCCGGGCTTCGGCCATATCAAGAAGCGCGCGGTTCAGATCCGCAATGCCGGCGACCTGGCTTGCTCGCTGCTCTGTGATCAGATCGAGCTTCCTCATCGCGGTCTCGAAGTCGGCCGCCGTCGCTGCGTCAAGCGTCGTTTTGTGCACGGCCCAAGCTACTTCGCGCGCGGACCTGGCATCTCCCGCTTCTCGGTCGCTGATCACGCCCGCGACGGAGCGTAGGACTTCGATCTTCGCTTGGTGGCGCTTTACCTCAGCGTCAAGGCGCTCGAACTCGCCCTCCCGTACCGCGATTTCGCGTGAAATATCAGCTTCGGTCGATATCCATTGGCGAAGCCTGTCCGGTGTCGGCACCGGGGCCGAAAGGAGCTCGTTCCTGCCTCCGGCCCAGGGAAGCAGTTCGATGAGGCAATCCTCGAGTTCGTCGGCACGCTCTGCGCGAACGCGATCCGCCGCACGCAGCCGAGCCGCGTCGTCGGCCTGGCGGGCGCTCGCGATGATCGCGGTCAATGTCGCCGTGGTCGCGTCATCCAGTCCGGCGCCTTGCTCGCCAACCGTCGCCTCGGCCTCCGAAAGGGCCTCGGTGGCCTTCGCGAGCTCGGCTTCGGCCGACGCCAAGGCTGCATCGACGCCCGATCGTTGCTCCATCAAATCGCGGAGAGATCCCGTCACGGCGGCCGACAGGACAAGTCGCGCGGGGTTCTGCTCGGAGACGTGATCGATAAGTGCCAGAACGCGCGCGATCGTTTGCTCGGCAAGCCCCAAGCTGAGGCGGCGTTCCGGCAGATCTTTCTCGGCCGTGATGTAGCGCGCCCGCAAATCCGTCAGCAATTCGATGCGGCTTTTCAGCCCGCAAGCCGAAGCGTTCACGACGAGACCTTCGAGTTCCTTCCGCAGATCTGCGATGGTTTCTGCGACCGATTGTGTCTGCGCCGCCAGTCTCGTCTGCCGGATCATCAATGCGGGGAGGTCTAGGCTCCACGACGCCGGCGCTTCGGGCAGCAGCGCGAGAGGAAGAAGCTCCGCGCGTAGGGCCCGAAAGGACTGGAGCCGCGGCATGGCGCTGATGAGGCATTGCACTTCGTCCATTCGCGACTGCGTCCGGCTCCGTTGGAAGAGAGCTTGAGCATAGGCTGCGGCTGCCTCGTCCCGCTCGATGACCAAGCGAGCGTATGCGCTTGCCAGCGTGTCTATCCGCTCCCGTTCCTCCTTGAGTTCTGCCAGGGTCTTCTTGAGCTCGGCAAGTAATCCCGATCGTCTACCCGGCCGGAAGAAGGCATCCGTCTCCTCCTGTGCAGAGCCCAATCGATCGCTCAGACCTGCGAGCCCGGCGGTGGCCGAGAACAGCAGATGGCCGAGATCGCCCTTGCTCGCCAGGATACTCTCTCCGCCCGCCTCGAGGGTCTCGTCGTCGAGGCAAAACATTGTCTGATACGCGTTGCGGTCGAGGCCTCCGAGCTCGCCGACAAGCAGGGTGTCGGGAACGGCATTGCCGGCTTCATCCAGCAAGCTGTTGTTGGGACGCTTGATCCGGGAGAAGCCGCGGACCCTTCCCGAGATTTCGATCTCGGCTTCGATCCGCATCGTCGCGTAGGGGTGAAGAAAGTTGAACCTGCTCTGCGGCGGGATGCCGTACATCATATCAGTGCATGCCGAGATCGCCGTGGACTTCCCGGCCTCGTTGGGCCCATAGACGATGTGCATGTCGGGCTTGCCGGCGGCTGGCTCCCCAAAATCGATGAAGGCGTCCGTAAACTTGCCGTATCGACGCAGGCCTAGCTTGCGGATGCGCATCAGCGGGCTCCGTCTGGGTCGCTGGCCGCGAGCCGCGCAAGAATTTCCTCAGTTCCCTCGGCCGCCAACCGTTCGACGAGCTGGTTGAGCCCGCTATCGTCCGGGACGATGTTGCGCCGGCATTCTGGAGGTAACTGCGCGATCAGATTGTTGACGATATCGTTGGCTTCTGCGCGAAATCCTTCGGATCCGATGACCTCGTCATTCATCATCCTTCGAAGGTCTTCGACAGGGTCTGCATCTTCGGCCGCGATGGGGACAGGACGCCGGCAGTCGATTTCCAACTTTTCGATCCATATGTTGCCTATCGACTGCGCACGGCCTTCGGACTCGGTCCGCAATAGGTCGGCATCGCGGCGTATGTTCCAAGCCAAGGGCGTCGTTCCCGAAATCGCCAGCCGAGCGACGAGATGGTCGGACGCGGATCGGGCCGCGGCGTCGCCGAGCGTCCTCTCGAGCCTTGCTACCAGTTCGGGCCACGATGCCGCTCCGGAAGTGTCGATGCTGATGCGCTCGAATTGCGCCAGGCTGACGATCCGTTCGTCGAGGACGATCGAACCGTCGTCGAGCACGCCCACCAAGGTCACGGATTTGGGGCCGCTTTCGCCGATATCCCGCCCCTGGGGAATCCCGGGCATCACAATAGCGCAGGATCCTTCGATCGCCGAGCGCTTGTGGATGTGCCCGAGGGCCCAATAGCGGAAACCGGAGTTGAGGAGGTCGTTCGTACTGCACGGGGCGTAGACGTCGTGAGGTGGCGATCCGCCCAGGCTGGTGTGCATCAGTCCGATGTTGATAGCGCCATCGACCGGCGGACGATATTTGGCGAGAAGGCTTTCGGGCGCTTGCGGTTTCGCGAAGCTGAGGCCATGCATCACGATCGCTCGTTCTCCGCGGTCGCGCTCGATTTCGATCGACTCGGCCCGTCCGCCAAACAGGTGCACATTTTTCGGAAGAATGAGCTCCTTCGTGATCTTGGAGAGCGCATCGTGGTTGCCCCGGATGACGAAGGCCTTGATACCGGCAGCATCCAGACGGCGAAGTTGCTCGAACAGGAAACGCGCGGTCTTCATCGATGTCTGCTCGCCGTCGTAAAGGTCTCCGGCGAGCAGAAGCGCCTGCACCCTTTCTTCGAGACACAGATCGATGATGCGCGTGAAAGCCAGACGGCTGGCGTTGCCGATGAACTCGGCCAGGGCCGGATCGCGCAGAGCGAGTGAGCGCAGAGGTGAATCGAGATGAATGTCCGCCGCATGGACAAAGCGGTAGGCGGTCATCGTGGTGCTCGCTTTCTTATCGAATCAGTGAAGTTTACCGCACGCGGGAATCGTCAGTTCGTTCTTGGAGAGCCTGCCGCCAATAGAACCTGAGCCAGCCCTGCCGCTCCACGATCTTCTCGAAATTGAAGTGTTCGTGATCCTGCAGCGCGGCATCGATCCGGACGCAGCACCGGTCGATGATGGCCTGCCAGCCGGCCCGCACTCCGGCAGGGACCCTGGGGCTAAGCGACGGCCAGTCGGCTCGAAGAAGTCCGGTAGAGCCGCCTACAGCTCGACGCCAATTCCGAAGGACGCCCGACATGACCGAAATCAAACCTACCGTGAACAAAACAAGAATATTCAAGACAGGAAGGTCATCTGGAGTCAAGGGCCTAGCGCTTCGTTCTTATATAAGAAGCCATCGCCTTGTTATATAAGAAGATCTCGACCGAGACTGGCGCCAGCGCCGCTACGGCCCTATGGTTAATGGAGGGAGTCGCGTAGCGGACGGACGGATGATTGGGAAAAGGAAGGCGCCGAAACGGGGAAAGCGAACCCCGATCGGCGATCGGGTGACGTTCATCGCCATGATGGACAAGGACGTCATCGCCGACATCAAGCAGGTGGCCATCGATGAGCATCGGGCCGCGTGGGATGTGATGGAGCAGGCGGCGAGGGAGTTCCTGAAGCGGAGGAAGAAAGATGCGTTCGAACGGTAGTGGCCGCTGCCGCCGCTCAGTGCCGCACTACTTGGCCTGAGCGCTTGCGCGGGATCCGGTTCGTCGCGGCAGCCGAGCGGGCCCGGCGGGGCACTATTTCTTCGTCGAGCACATCGGTGCTTCCGCCGCCCAGGAGTGACCCCACGACAGCCCTCATAACCGGAGCGCAGACGCCGTTCCCGAGCACCTTGATCTTGTCTCGACGCGTCCCATGGTCGAGCTCGAATTTGATCCCTTCACCGCGATGATCCTTCAGGTGGGTCAGTCCCATTGCTCGCTTGAGTTCGGGCACCTGCAGCATCCTCAGGGTAGGGACGCCGTCGATCCACTGAACCAGCCCGAAACGGTCCAAGGTCGTGAGCGTCCGCAACGGGCGATCAAGCCGCTGCCAGCCCCCGGCGCGATCAGAACCGTAGTAGACGATCAGGAAGTCCTTCTTGCGACCGAGTTCGGCAATGCCACGTTCGACACGGTCTATGGTCGATGCGGCCCGCCTGCCGTTGTAGACGGGCTCGGCCGAATAGGTGCCGACCCGATCGAGGATGCTCCAAGCGTCTCGTTCGGTTCGGATGATAGGCCTTACGATCGACGGCGTGCCCAGCTTGTCGCCCATGATGAACAGCCGCCGCCTGTTCTGCGGCGTTCCGAAGTCGGCGGCGTCAAGCGGCTCGATTCTGAGATGATAGGTCTTCTTCAGGGAAGCGATCAGGTCGTCGAAACCGGGCCAATGGCGCATCGGCGTGACGTTCTCGAGAACGATCCAACGCGGGTCCAGCTTCTTGATGAAGTTCATCACGTACCAACCGGAACGCTGGCTCTCGGTATCGACCGGCTTGTTGCCGCGCGCCACCGAATGATGGGTGCATTCAGGAGAGGCGATCAGCATGTCGACCTTGCTGACGCGACTGAAGATCTCCGGACCGCTGCGATCCGACAGCCGGGCGTTGACGACTTCGGCCTCCTGGAAATTCGACCGATAGGTCTCGGCTGCGATGTCCCAGGCATCGACGGCGCCAACCATCGTGAGGCCGGCATGCCGCGCACCAGCGCTGCCGCAACCACCACCGGAAAAGAGATCAATCGCCTTCATTTGCAGTCCCTTTGGCGTTCGAACGCCTTACCTATCAGCTGTTCAGCGAACGATCGCATTCGGCGACCGAACATGGTTTACGCGGGTTAAGAACTGCCTACGGCCCAGTTCATGGCTCGGCGAAGCGGGCTAGGAATCCTCGGTTCACTTGCAAGTGTCGCTTTGAGGTAGATGGCGTCCTTGCAGAACTCCTCAGCGACTTCGCAGATCTCTCCGATGGCCTTGGCACGAGCGATGGCCCCTTGGGCATCGACGAAGAAGCGGCGGGAGAGCTCGTCAGCGAGCGGTCCGGCTTCCAGGCCGTCGGCCCTGCAGCAGGTGACGACGTCCTGAAGGTCATGGTTAACGGCGGACGCGGCGCGTCGCGCGATTTCCAATTGCTCGTCCAGGTGGGCGGCGATGTCGGCGTCGAGCAGGGGGGCGCCCGCGTCGGTCCGCAGATCGGCGAAAGATCCGGCCAGCGGGATCTCGATGCCGTCGCGAGGAGCGACCAGATCCATTCCACGTAGTTCGACCCGTCCCGACGCAGATTGTCAGGAACGTCGAATATCGGCTCCCATTCGCCGTTTGATGAAGTGCTCTGATCGCCGGACATGACCGTCTGCCTTGTGTGTCGGGTCACCATGCCAGGCCGCCCCGCATTACGCCAGGTTGCGGGAGTCCTTCGCCAACAGAATTCTTTCGAGGCATAGGGAAGGGGACTTGCGGACCTGATGCTCCCAGATGCGGACCACCTTCCAGCCCGCCCTCCGGAGAGCGCGGAAGTTTTTCAGGTCCCTCCTGATGTTGCCCTCGATCTTCCGTTCCCAGTGCTCCGAGAGCTTCAGCCTCCACGCGGGAAACCGCCAGCCGTGCCAGAAATCTCCGTCGACGAAGATCGCGACCTTGATGTCGCGCAGCACGAAGTCGGGGCGCCCAGGCAAGTCCTTGCAATGCTCTTCCCACTGCAGGCCCGCGCCGGCCATGAGTTCTGCTACCGCACGCTCGGGTTTAGTGCCCTTGCCCCGGATCCTGGACATCAGGGCGCTGCGGGTCTCAGGACTCATAATGTCCCCCCGGTGAAGTCGAATCGGAGGTTCTCCCACCGCTTTTTTCTTGGAACGGCTTGCGTAAGTCATTGATGGATAGGAGAATTAGAATAAGGGGGCATTTTAGGTATGGAAGTCCACGATCGGCTCGAAAGCAAGGTCACACAAGGGGATTTCCTTGTGAACATGCTGCGCGTGGCGCGATCAGATGGGCCGCGTCTGGAGCAGGCCTTCATCGAACACGTCGGCAACCTGGCCGAGAAGCTTAGCCATTTCCTCCGGAGCAACGGCCTCATCCGGAAGGCCGAATATGAGCCGGCCAAGTTCTGGGCCCAACAGAAGGGCCGGGCATTCGGCTTCGTCGACGGCGGCGTCGCCTCCATCGACCTGCCGGGCGCATCGCCTCTCGGCATCCGGGTCGGGAGCTACGTGGTGCGACCGGGAGACGAAACGGACCGCCGCGAAGAGTTCAATATCGAGTTCTCCATCGTGGATGATCTGTACGCTGAGAGCCCGTCCACGTTTGCCGTACCCGACGACCTCGAAGACCGCTACGGCGATCGGGCCAAGCTGCGCGATGCGGCCAGGATCATCTCGGAAATCGCGGCGGCGCTCGCCTTGATCCGCAGACGGTCCGACGTGAAGACGGTGCTGGTGCACGGCCCCTTGATCAATCCCGCCGCGCCCTATGGGCCGCCGGGCTTTCCTTTCTTTACCGCCGATACCGCGGAAAACCTGTTCGGTGCCCCTGTGCCGAGCGAGAAGCGTCATTTCGTGCCGCTCTACCGCGACATCCTCGAGCAGGTGAAGGCTTGCTCCGCGCAGGCGTTCGGAGTCGTTGAGCGCGACGGAGGCGGCCGCGTACTTCTCCTGAGGGTGCTCGAGGAGATGAACCGGGCCGGCGACCTGCCGGACAAGAACTACGCCGCGGGCGACGCTCTGCTGCGCAAGTACGACCTGTCGGACACGCAGATCCTCGATGTTGTTCTGGGTCCGGGTGAATATCTTGAACCGAAGGTCGTTCCCCGCCAGGAGCCGAGCAACAAGTGGCCGAAGGATTGGGAGGAGAGCCTGAAGTTCTATCCGAATCCTTTGACGACCTACCTCAAACCTTCAGAGACGGTCCGCCCGTTCAGGGTGGAGACATTCGAGGGGACGGAGGATTACCAGGAGGCGATGACGCTGATCCTGGCGACGGCTCGGCTTCTGCCCGGCTATGGCTTCCCGGTGGCGCTCGACATCGTCGATAAGTACGCGAAGGTGCCTAGCTGGCTCAGCAGGGAAATCGGCGCCGGACACAAAGCCGTGCTACTCAGAAAGGCTTTCGAACAGGATGACCGGCGACTACAGGAATATGCGATCAAGATGCTCTCCGTGAGCAGTAGAGACTGGTTCTTCAGGCCCAAGGCGTAAGAGGCGCGCTCGAGATGACGTGGATCACCGACCCAGAGAACATGATCGGCACCGTCGTCGGCAACACGTCGACCGACAGCTACCGCTTCATCCTGCGCAGTCTCCGGGCCAAGGTCGGCGACATCGTCGCAACGTTGTCCAAAATCCCGGATGACAGTCGCAAACACGAAGACGCGATCATTTGGGGACGGATCGTCTCGATCGATCGGCACAACCCTTTCTTCCCTGCCGAGGCCGCACAGGAATTGGCCGAACAGAACCTCGAGCTGATCAATACGGTGCTTTCCACCAGCCGCGATTATCTGAACGCGGAGGTACTCATTCTCGGTTCGTCCGGAGCGGATTCGGGGGCGAGGGCGGATCTTTCGCCCCTCACCTATCCGGTGCAGCCCGCAGCGAGAGTCGTAAATCCGCCCGCAGCCAGCATTCGGAAGCTGCTCGGAGCCGCACAGGACAATGCGCCAAAGCTCCACGTCGGGACGCTTCTTGGGCGATCAGACGTGGACGTCTCTTTTGCAGCCAACAAGGTCGTATCACGCCACCTCGCAATACTCGCGATGACAGGTGGCGGAAAGACGGTCGCCGCCCGCCGGATCATTCTGGCGCTCATCGAACATGGCTATCCGATCGTGATTTTCGACCCTCACGGCGATTATCTGGGTCTCCAGGAACATCGGTCAAAGCTGCCGCCCGACACCGAGGTCAAGCTTTTCTATCCGATGATGAAGGTCTCGGAAGAGAACGTCACCATTGTCTCCGATCTCCTTGCCAAGATGGGCAAGAAGATGACCGAGGCACAGCAGGACTTCTTCAACAAGCTCGTGACCGAGAACAATGTGGTCGACGGCATGAAAGCCTCGGACTACATCCGGAGACTCATCGAGCACGCAGAGAACACTTTCAACAAACTCCAACGGAAGGACAGCGAGGCAGAGTCCGAAGACTCTCCCAAGAAGTTTGGTGCGAGCACGATCAACGCGGTCAAGCGCTCTCTGACCTTCGTTCTGAGCGCGCTCATGCAGATGGAGCAGAACAATAAGGCCCTCGTCGAGAGGCTGAAGGACGACTATGTCTTTAGCGAAATGCCGGATCCAAAGCGCGATCCCGAGGACATCGTGCGGAAGAAGCAGGTCTCGATATTCTACCTGGCCGGATACGATCACCTGACGCAGTCGACGATCGTGTCGATCGTGCTCGATGCCCTGTTCTCGCATCGGGCGTCGCTGACCAACAGGATCCCTCCGTTCCAAACCGTGCTCGAGGAGGCTCATAACTTCATCCCCAGCCGCCAGGAGGGGACAGACGAGACTCCCTCGCTGGCCACGGTTCGCAAGGTCATCACCGAGGGACGAAAATTCGGCACCGGCCTGATGATCATTTCCCAGCGGCCCGCGCGACTTGACGAGACGATCCTGACGCAGTGCAACAGCTTCCTTGTCCTGCGGCTTGTGAATCCGAAGGACAAGAGCTTCGTCCGCTCTGTGATGGAGAATCTTTCCGAATCCGACGCCAATATCCTTCAAACGTTCGGGCCAGGTCAGGGGATCGTCTCGGGGCAAGCCGTGCAGTTTCCTCTGCTTGTGAAGGTCCAGCACGACGAGCAATTCAAGAACTCGAAGATCGGCGACGAGGACTTCCTGAAGGCCGCCGCCGAATGGGACGAGAAGGAATCTCGGGCACGAAATCGCAACGCCTTCATGGACGGCGAGCCTGCGACTGCGAAAGAAACGGCCTCGGGCAAGGGTGCTGACGCCCCGGCCGCGGGCGCAAAGGCCGAAAAGGGCAGCGGGCCGAAGGTTGAGCCTGCTGAGCTGAAATTCAGCGTCGTCAGCAAGCGCAAGCGCTAGGTCGGCCTGACTACTTCATGGCTGATCGCGTGGCGGGCAATGCGACCGGCGTGCTTCGCCTGAGCCGGAGATGGATTCTTTCTCCATCCTCCGACGGCCATATTCTGCATCGTGGCGACGATCTTGCGCTCGAAATCACTGAGCGCTCGAGTCTCTGCGCCCCACACGGCAATCTGAGTCCACGCGCGCTCGTTCAGCCGCCGGCACAGCTCGACGTCTTCAATGTTACCGGCGTCGATCCCCGCGACCGTGGTACCGTTGGCGTGATCTCCGTTGACGTGCTGCACTGAAGTCGCGGCCCCTGAAGCAGGCGGAGCGGCCGAGAGCAACGGATCCTGATCCTCGGGTAACGCTTCCGGCGGCATGTCCTTCGCGACAAGCTTGACTTTGCTTACCGCGTCCCAGCACCCATCCTTTTTGCACCACTCGGTGACGTTCTGACCGTTCGCGGAGTCCACGATCGATTTCTGGATCACTGTGGCCCATTGCTTCAATAGTTCAGCCAGCTCATCTGACGGACCCTGCTCGAGCCAGACGCGATCGAGTCGAAAACGGTCCTTGAACTCGAGCGCGCAGCGAGCGACGAGATACGCGGTGATTTGCGCACGATAAGCGGGAATGCCTGCGCTGCGCACCGCTTTGGCAGCCTGTTCGAAGATGATGCCTTTGGCGATCAGGTCGCGGTAGAACTGCTGGTCCGGATGTTGCCTTCCCGGCAAGAACTCGTCGAGCTTGTTCATGAACTGATTGAAGTTCTTCTGGGCTCCGAGGCACACCCTCTGCGGCTCGCAGTTCCAGGCCATCATGTAGGCGGCAAGATCAGTCTTGCCGAACTTCTGATCCTTCGGACATTCCTCGCGGAATTCCTTCTTCTTCTTCGGGGTGGTGCCGTACCGAACGTACGCCGCCTCATAGGCGCCGCGGGCGCGCTCATAGAACCAGCGGCTCACTCCGTCCGGGCACCACACGTCGTTCGACAGATCCTCGATCTGACGATGAAACTTGATGTTCGACTGGAGATCGGCCGCCTTGATCGGGTTTTGCGTGTTCGCGTATTCGGTGATGCGAGGAATGAACTCTTCCAGATCGTCGGCATCGACCCTGGTGAGCTTCACCGCGACATGAATCTGGGCGACGTCCTCTTTGGCCTTCCGCGCACGATGGATCGTGCTGGTCGTCTGCGCGCCGTTGACGATCTGGAAGCCGACCAGTTTCTTGATGACCGTCTGCCCGTGGTCGAGACCCGCATCGATAACGTCGGCAGTTGCGCAGATGCCGTTGTTGTAGGCGAGAAAGCGCACAGGAGCTGTCTTGATCGTCTCCAGCATCTTCCTGTTCACGCCGGTCTTCGGCTGGAGATAGGAACGGAGATTGAGTTCGTAGAGCTTCGAACCGTACCGCTCGAAGATCTTGTAGAGCGTTTCCCCGTCGAGCGTCAGCAGGTAAGTCTTGTAGTTGTAGTCCTTGCCGCTCACCTCGATGCAGGGTACGCCCTTTCCGAGCAATTCCTCAAAATCGACCTGGATGTCGGAGCGACGAATGGTGACGTCGGAGATCCGGTACAGGCGATCGATGTCGTATTGCTCGCTCCGGAAAGAGATGCCGGCACCTTCGGCGTTCGAGATTGCCCAATCGATCCGGGCGTTGGAAGCGACGATGACTTGGACCTCTTTCAACTCGCTGAGGTGGTCCCTGATGTGCTTGACCAACTCCACGACTTCGGGACGGTCGTCGAGCTCTCGGCCGGCAGACACAGCCGTCACCAGGTTGAAAGCGTGACGGACGAGTCCTTCGAATTCAGCCTTTGCGACCGCGCCCCCGTCCTGCTGGTAGGCCGTCGTGACAAGGCGCAGTGTCCCGGTGTCGTCGATCGGCGCGTAGCCTCGAACGGTTACCTTGTTGCGGCCCACCCGGTCGTTGATCGTGCATGGCACGAACTCAGGAAGACCGCCGTCCTGGGCGATATACGCTCCCGCCACCTCCGCGAAGGCCGCCTGGATTTCATCGTCGTCGGGGGATTCCTTGGTCAGCTTGTTCGAAACTTCCGCATCGAGGCGCCTCGAGAACTCGCTCGCCTTCTCTTCCTCGATCGTGGTGATGCGCTGCTGAGACACTCTTTCCCCCTGCCAGCAGAACATCTCACGTGGACGTCGCCGGTTGCAACCGTCAGATGACGCTAATAAACGGATACCTAAGGGGAATCCACCGTTTTACGGAGGTTAAGAGCCGCCTTGATGCCGCCTTTCGGTTGATGGGCCTTCAGCCTATCGCCGGTCGCTCGTCGCGCGGATTCGAAAGTTTTCCGTACTTTCACGGACGTGGAAGCGGGCGGGCCCACTCCGTCCTTCGGGTGCCCGTGCCCAGAGGTATGCGGTACCTTCGTCTAAGACGACGGACTCGACCGTGAAACCTGCACGTTTAACCAATTCGGCGAGGTCGTCCGGCGGGATGAGGCCGTAGAAGGAATAGCCCCTGAGCGAATCCATAAGGAAGCCGTTACCGTACGGCTGGCAATTGGGAAGTTTCTGCATCCTTGTGAAATCTGAATTGCGGTAGAGCGTCACAAACAAGCAGGTTCCGTTCGGCTTTAGCTTGGCTCGCATCAACTGAACGATGCCGAGCCTGACGCTCGCGGACGGAATTACGGAAAGTACGTTTATGCAGAAGCCGCGGTCGTATTGCTGGTCTCGGGAAGCAAACTGGCTCACGGTGAGTGCGTGGACGTGGTTTGACTTGCCAACGTGATCGCGGATCGTGGTCGAACGTCCGCGGATCATTTGTGTTCTTGAAAGCTGCACCTCCGAGTCGATCAGCGCGAGTTCTTCGGTGGTTTTGGCTATTGTCCGTTTGTAGCGCAGTTTTCCGCACCCGAAATCGAAGCTGGAATGAACCGGCTCGAGTCCCGAAATCAGTTTGTTAAGATAGGCCGAACTCTGTGTATCCGGCTTGGCCGCGTTTTCACTCCGGATGATGATTTCTTTTCCGATCTTGTATCGCATCAGGTGGCCGACTCTGCGAATGCTTTGCGGTTGGCGGCATTTGCCTCGGCATTGCCGGCAATCTGCTGGATCTGGGGATCAGCCCTTCGTTCCAGCAGCCCATAGCGGAGATGCATAAACAGGAGCGCTCCCATCGAGGCGCTCCAAAAAATGATCAGCAACCAATCTGCCTTGGCAAATGCGGACAAGACCGCAAAGCCGGTGACTATAAAGAGCCACTCGAGGGCGACCCAATACATATGCCAAGCCTCCAAAGCGCTTTCGATGTCGTGCTTGTCGACGAGGGGGTGCTCGCTTCGGCTGGACGCGTACTTGTAGAACGTCTCCCTCATGAGCGGATGGCGGTCGCGCTTAAGATGCGTGACCTGACGCGCCGTCATTTGTGCGCCCGACATGACCGCGAGCGGGAGAAGGATATTTGCCCGGTCGAATCTGGCTCTAATTTGGAAGAGGTCCGAAATTCGGTCGTGGAAGCGCGTGACTCTGCTGAAGATGAGCACCAACAGAGCGACTGCAAAACCGCCAATATTGACTTCGGGAGCTTTGATGGCGGTAGCAAATTCCTTGAAACCAGGCAGATGCTCAAGTCGCAGGAAAAGGCCGTTGATCCAGGGGTCGTACCTCGCGACGAAGGTGCCGGCCAGGGTCAACCAGAAATCGGCTAGTGCGATCTTCCAAAGCATCTCCGAATAGTTCTTCGGCCCGAAGAAGGGCATCAGAACGCGAAGGATCGAATCCATACCCGCCCCTGAGTTGATAGTGTCAGCCCGCAATCGGCCTGATTGATTCAGAAAAGCGACTTCTGGTCAATCGGCGCCATACATCTTCCTAGGGGATCTAACGGAAAGCCGTCGTCGGTGAGACCAGACCCACCACATTCGGGGGGCTCAAAATCTTCGAAAAACGGATGCGCAATACGTGAGTTATACCGCGGGGATCTTCAACCTTGGGGTCCGGGGAGATCCACGTCTAAAGCAAAAATGCCGCATCCGACATCCCCGGACGTGCCGGCTCCTCGGAGACGACCTGCTCGGCCCAGTTATCGAGCGACGCGTCCGCCTTCCGGAAGAGCGCGGCACGGACAGGGTCGTGAAGCATGATTTGCTTCAGGGTCTGGCCGGCAATGGAATCCTTGAACTCCACTTGATGACCCAGGCTCTCCAGATTGTGGAGGCCGAATTCGTGCGCGAGAAGTCGCACGTCGTCGCTGTGGAGGTGTCCGAGAAACATACGGGGCTCCCGCGCGGTGTCGTGACAGACGGCCCAGCCCTGTGGCCCCGAAAGCATTCCGCGCCGTTGCCAGCCGTGCTCGGCATAGCAAAGGCAGGGCAGCGCGAATGCCTTTCCGATGAGATCCACACTGGAATCTCGGCCGCGCGAGTTCTGCATCTGCAGTACGACGCGTCCGATTTCGACATGGCGCGAAACGTGACGCCGGCGACTTCCTGCTCATGGAACACGAACGGCGATGCTGGCTGCTTCATGTCTTCCTCGATGGCGATTGGATGGGATGTGCAAGCGTTGCAGACGCGACGAAGCCGATTAGACCCCCTCCGCTTTTTTCGCGCTCAAAAATCGGCGAAAAACCCGAGGAGAAATTCGACAGGCGTTTCAGGGAGATCTGAGATCGAGTCGTTTTCAAAACGATATCGAGTCGTTTCTAAAGGTGAAATCGAGTCGTTTTCAAAGTGTCCGCACAGCAGGGCGAAGCGTGGTGGGCCCGGCAGGACTCGAACCTGCAACCAGACCGTTATGAGCGGCCGGCTCTAACCATTGAGCTACAGGCCCCGCCGCGGGGTGGCCCCGCGGGAACGCGCGGCCGGCAACGGTGCGCGGTTCGTTTACAGGGATGGAGGCGGGGGTGCAATGCTGGCTCCGGGGGACGGAAGCCCGGTGCGGCATCGCGGAGGATTTTTGAATACCCGAAATTTGCGATTGTGCTGTTATAATCCTGTTTTGCCCGACGATGCAAACCGGTTTCGGCCAGGCAAATCGCGCCGGCTCCGTAACCCCTTGTAATTGCTGGCCTCGGCTACTGTGCATGGGGTTGTTTTCGCACTTTTGGTTTGAGAGGGCCCTTCGGCCCCCTCAAACCTCCCGCCGACGAGCCTAGTCGACCGACACGCCTGCGAACTCCACCACCTTCTTCCACTTCTCGGTCTCGTCCGCGACCAGCTTGCCGAACTCGGCGGGCGTCATTGGCCTGGGGATGCCGCCGTTCTCGGTCAGCCGCGCGATCACCTTCGGATCCTTCAGCGCTTCGCCGACGGCCTTGTTGAGGGTCTCGATCACCTCCGGCGGCGTGCCCTTCGGCGCGGAGATGCCGTAGAAGCCGACCGATTCGAAGCCGGGCACGGTCTCGGCGATCGCGGGCACCTCGGGCACGGTCGGCCAGCGCTTCGGCGAGGTCACGCCCAGCGCGCGGACATTGCCGCCGCGCGACTGCTCGAGCGCGGAGGGCAAATTGTCGAAGATCAGCTGCACCTTGTTGGAGATGATGTCGGGGAAGGCGATCGCGGAGCCCCGGTAGGGCACGTGGATCATGTCGCACTTGGTCATCGCCTTGAACAGCTCAGCCGACATGTGCACCGAGGTGCCGTTGCCGGACGAGGCATACGAGATCTTGCCCGGGTTGGCCTTGCAATAGTCGATGAACTCCTGGACCGTCTTCGCCGGAAACGCGTTGGAGACCACCAGCATGTTGGTGAGCTGCATGATGCTCGCCACCGGAGTGGTGTCGCGCAAGAAGTCGAACGGCAGCTTCTTGTAGAGCGAGGTCGAGATCGCGTTGTTGGGCGCGACGAACAGCAGCGTGTAGCCGTCTGCCGGCGCGTTGATCGCGGCCGCTGCCGCGATGTTGCCGCCGGAGCCGGCCTTGTTCTCGACGATGAACTGCTGGCCGAGCCGGTCCGAGAGCGCCTGCGCCATGATCCGCGCCACGATGTCGACCGGGCCGCCGGCGGCAAAGCCGATCATCCAGTGCACGGGGCGGTCGGGATAGGCGGCGGAGGCGGGAGGGGAGGCGCTGAAAAGACCTAAGACAACTGCAAGCCCAAAAACACCGCTACGCAAAATTCGCAACATGACGCCTCCCATTGTTCTATTGTCGTTGGGGGCATGCTTTCACAAAAACGGGCTTCTGCCTACATCGTCACAAGTCGGTGTTGACGCAGGCTCGCCGGGAACGACCATGAGATTCGCATCCACGATCCTTTTCGCAGCAGTGCTGATTTCCAGCCCCGCTGCTGCTCAAACCGGAGGCAAGGCCATTTCGACCACGACACTCAGCCTCGGCACCGCGACGCCCGGCGGCGGCTTCCCGCTCTATGGCAACGCCTTCGCGGAGGTGATGAACGCGGCCGATCCGGTCGTGACCATCGCGCCGCGCAACACCAAGGGCAGCAACGAGAACATCCCGCTGCTCGAGAAGGGCGAACTCGATCTTGCGCTGGTTGCCGGCGAGCCCGCCTATGAAGCCTTCGCCGGCATCGGCCGCGCGCCGGTGCGGCTGAAGATTCTCACGGCGATCTATTCCAACCCCGGCATGTTCGTGGTGCGCGCGGACAGTCCCTACAGGACGATTGCCGATCTCGTCGGCCAGCCCGTCGCGTTCGGCGCCAAGGGCTCCGGCCTGCCGATCCTGGCGCGCTATGTGCTCGATGGTCTCGGGCTGAAGCAGGACGAGGATTTCAAGGCGATCTATCTCGACCGCGCCGGCGACGGTCCGGCGATGGTCGAGGACGGCCGCGCCGCTGCGCTGTGGGGCGCCGGCATCGGCTGGCCCGGCTTTGCCGCGGTGGCCTCGAGCGCATCAGGCGCGCGCTTCATCGCTCCCAGCGCGGACGAGATCACGCGCATCCGCGCCAAGCATGCGTTCCTCAAGCCGCTGACGGTTCCGGCCGGCAGCTACCCCAAGCAGTCCGAGCCGATCGCCTCGCTCGGCTCGTGGAGCTTCGTCCTCACCCGCGAGGATCTGCCCGACGACGTCGCCTATCGCCTGGCGAAGACGCTGCATGGCGTGGAAGCGACGTTCTGCAAGACGCTTCCGCAGGCCTGCGAGACCACCGCGGCGAACACCGTCGCTGCCGCGCCGCGGCCGGAGCTGATCCATCCGGGCGTGATGAAGTATTTTCGCGAGATCGGGGTGGTGAAATAGGTCTCTTCCTTTCCTTCTCCCCTTGCGGGAGAAGGTGGCGCGAAGCGCCGGATGAGGGGTTCTCTCCTCTCGCAAGGCCGTTCGTGAGGATAGATACCCCTCACCCGGCTTCGCTTCGCGAAGCCACCCTCTCCCGCAAGGGGAGAGGGTGCACCGTCCGCGCGGTTAGGTAGCTACACCGTCACTTCTTCACCATCGCACAGGCCGGGTCCGGCGGGCCGAACGCCTTGTCGCCCGAGATCGTCGTGAGGATCTTGTAATAGTCCCACGGATACTTGCTCTCCTCCGGCGTCTTCACCTGCACCAGCCAGAGGTCGTGCACCATCAGATTGTCCTCGCGCAAGCGGCCGTTGCGGGCGAAGAAATCCTCGACCGGCTTCTCGCGCATCTTCGCGGCGACCTTGAGCGGATCGTCGGTGCCGGCTTCCTTGATGGCGTTGAGGTAGTGGATCACGCTGGAGTAGACGCCGGCCTGCCACATCGACGGCATCTTGTTCATCTTGGCGAAATAGCGCTTCGACCATTCGCGCGTCTTGTCGTCCATATCCCAGTAGAACGAGGTCGTCAGCAGCAGGCCTTGGGCTGCCTGCAGCCCGAGGCCATGGATGTCGGTGATCAGCGCCAGCAGCGCCGCCATCTGCTGGCCGCCCTTGAACACGCCGAACTCCGAGCCGGTCTTGATCTCGTTCATGTTGTTGGGGGGACCGGCGGCAATGCCGATGATCTTGGCCTTCGAGGCCTGCGCCTGCAGCACGAAGGAGGAGAGATCCGGCGTTGCCAGCGGCGGCCTCACGGAGCCCAGCACCTTGCCGCCATTGGCGGTGATGACGCTGGAGGCATCGCGTTCGAGCGAGTGGCCGAAGGCGTAGTCGTCGGTGATGAAGAACCAGCTGTCGCCGCCGCGCTTGACCACGGCATCGGCGGTGCCGACCGCGAGCGCGCGGGTGTCGAACACCCACTGCATCGCGTAAGGCGAGCAGAACTTGCCGTGGAAATCCGCAGTGCCCGTGGAGTGGGTGATGAACAGCCGCTTCTTCTCGTTGGCGATGTTCTGCACCGCAAGGCCAACGGCGGAGACCGGCACGTCGACGATGAGATCGACCTGGTCGACGTCGTACCAGCGCCGCGCCAGCGAGGCGCCGATGTCGGCCTTGAGCTGGTGGTCGCCGACGATGATGCTGATCGGCTTGCCGAGCACCTTGCCGCCGAAATCGTCGATCGCCATCTGCGCCGCGGTCACCGAGCCCTGGCCGGTCGGCGCCGAGGCCGGACCGTTCATGTCGGTGAGCACGCCGATCTTGACGACGTCGTCGGACACCTGCGCCATGGCGGCACCCGGCAGCAGGGTCGCCGCCAAGGGCATCGCTGCAATGGCGGCCGCGACCGGCAGTCCAAATCTCGTTGGCTTCACGCTTGTCCTCCCCTGACCCGGCGCGTTGGCCGGTGTTGCCTTCGCCGGGTACGGCCCGGCTGAATTGGTTTCTTTTGCAACTATTTTGGGGCGGGCGTCAATGTCAGGCCGCGAAGCGGACCTGCCCGGCGGGGGAGGGATCGTAGCCGGTCAGCTCCTCGGCGCGCTGGCGCAGCCTTCGTTCGCTGAGGAACCTGATCAACGCCTGCATGGCAGGGCGGAAATAGCTGCGCTGCCGCATCGCAAGATCGAAATTCTCCCAGACCAGCGGCACGAAATCGAGGCCGGCCGAGCGCGCCGCCGCGCGCGTCGCCACCCCGCAATCAGCCTGACCCGCGCGGACCATCTCGGCGAGATCGGGCCCGGTGAGGGCCGGCATCTCCACCCGGCGCAGATCCCGCACCGTCGCGTCCGCGCGCTTGAGCAGCGCGTCGAGCAGCATCTGCGCGCCTGTGCCTTGTTGTCGCATCGCCATCCTGGCGCCGACCGCGAGCACGTCGGCGAGGCCGCGCAGCCGTTTCGGATTGCCCGGCGGCAGCACGAGGCCCTGCTCGCGGCGCACGAAGGCGACCAGCAGCGCATCATGCAGGTCCGGAGCGTCCCGCAGCGCCGTCACACTGGCGTCGGCGACAAGGTTGCCGGCGGCATCCAGGCTGTGGAAGTGCACAGCCACCGCCATCACCTCGTCGCGCTGCAGCCGTTCGAGCCCGCGCGCGCTGCCCTCGCTCATCGATCCCAAGCCGGAGCCGGATTCGCGCAGGCTCCAATCCAGCAATTCGTCCTGGCTGCCACCCACGACGGGTGGCGGCTCCGTGGTCAGCATGCCCGCGGGACGCGCGAGGCCCGACAGGACCCAGAGGTCGAGCTCATGGCGAGGGAAGAGCCACTTACCGGTCACCTTGCTGCAGGGGATCGCACCGGTGGTGACGAGTTCGTAGAGCTTGCGTTCGCCAAGTCGGAGGTAGTCAGCGGCTTCACTGGTCGTCAGGAATTCCATCCTGCATTCCTATGCAAATTCTTGCTTCTTTTTGGACTTCCGTCGCAGGTGGAAATCTGCATTTCATTTGTGTCCGCGGGAACCATGCCCGATCATCTCGTTGCTTTGCAACACATCCGCGCACGCGATTTCCGCTTTGGTGAACGATCTTCGCGCACGCAAATGGCGCAGACCTTGCGGCTGTTGTGAACGCGCAAGCGATCGGCGGTTTTGCAATCGCCGTGCCGCGTCATACGTTGCCGAAATATCCCGGACGGCAGCGCGATGGCGTCACGAGTGCGGCGCAATCGGTCATCATGATCGCGTCATATCGAAGGGAACCAGCTCATGGCCGCTCGCCGCCTGTTCGTTGCATTCGCGCTTCTCTGCGGCCTTGCCTTTGGGCCTGAGGCGTCGTCTGCGGACGATCGCGCAATCGTGCTGGCCACGACGACATCGACGCAGGAATCCGGCCTGCTCGATCATCTGCTGCCGATCTTCCGCGACAAGACCGGCATCGACGTGAAGGTCATCGCGCGGCGCGCCGACGAGGTGCTCGACGGTGCGCGCAAGGGCGAGGCGGACGTCGTGCTGACGCATGCGCGGCCGCAGGAGGAGAAGTTCGTCGCCGACGGCTTTGCCGTGAAGCGCTTCGACGTGATGTACAACGACTATGTGCTGATCGGACCGAAGAGCGATCCTACCGGCGTGAAGGGCAAGGACATCGCGACCGCGCTCAAGGCGATCGAGGCCAAGGGCGCGCCGTTCGTGACGCGCGGCGATCGCTCCGGCACGCACGCCGCGGAGCTCGCGCTCTGGATCGTCGCCGGCATCGACATCGCGAGCGCCAAGGGCGCCTGGTATCGCGAGGCCAAGCAGGGCATGGAGGCGGCGCTCGAGGCCGCGCGCACGGCGAACGCCTATGTGCTGTCGGATCGCGGCAGCTGGATCTCTTTCCGCGATCGCGGCGATCTCGACATTGTCGTCGAGGGCGACAAGCGGCTGCTCAACCAGTACGGCGTGATGCTGATGAACCCCGAGAAGTTCGCGAACGTGAAGAAGGAGCTCGGGCAGACCTTCGTCGACTGGCTGATCTCGCCGGAAGGGCAGGCCGCGATTGCGGGGTTCAAGGTCGACGGGCAGCAGCTGTTCTTTCCAAACGCGGACAAGACGGGCGGCTGACATCCGCGTCTCCGGCGGTTGCCAAACCGGACGATGCGTGATCCATCATGGCGCATGACCCAGCGCCTGCCGCCATCGCTGACGCCGCTCGACACCGCACTCACCGCGTTGCTGCGTGGCGTCGATCCCGTTACGCCGGTCGCGTTGCCGCCGGCGGAGGCGATTGGCTGCGTCGCTGCCGGCATGCCGAAAGGAACGTCGTATCCGCCCCACGACATCGCTGCCGCGGATGGCTGGGCGCTGCGCGCCAGCGATCTCGTCGGCGCCTCCGCCTATGCGCCGCTCCCGCTGGCAATGGCACCCGCCTGGGTCGATGCCGGCGATGCGATGCCTGGGGGATGCGACTGTGTGCTCGATGCTGACGCCGTGGAGGTATCGGGACCGTTGGTGCAGGTGCTCGCCGAGGCCGTGCCGGGGCAGGGTGTCCGGCGCGCCGGAGGCGACATCGCCGCGGGCGCGACAGATAGTGCGGAAGGATATCCGGTCGGTGCGGCCGCCCTGTTGCTCGCGGGCGCGGCAGCGATCGACCGGCTGAGCGTGCGGCGGCCGCGGCTGCGCATCGTCAACGTGCCGGGCGCGACGACGACGGCGCAGATGATCGGCGGGATCGCGCGCGCAGGAGGGCTCGAGGTGCAGACGTTTGAGGCGGCCGCGCGCGATGAAGCATCGATCGCCTCCGTGCTCGATGCGTCCGCTTGCGATCTGCTGGTGATCGTCGGCGGCAGCGGGCTTGGCCGCCAGGATGCGGCGGTGACTGCATTGGCTCGGCGCGGCGAGGTGCTCGCCCATGGCATCGCGCTTCAGCCCGGACGCACCGCTGCGGTCGGGCGGCTCGGCAAGGTTCCCGCCGTCGCCTTGCCCGGCTCGCCGGATCATGCGCTCGCGGGCTGGCTCGCGCTCGTGCTTCCGCTCATCGACCGTCTGTCGGCACGGCGGCCGCGCCGACAAATCGACCTGCCGCTGGCGCGAAAGATCGCGTCCAGCGTCGGCATCGCCGAGATCGTGCTGCTCGCTGAGGAACATCGCGCCTGGAAGCCGCTTGCGGTGGGGGAGTGGCCGTTCCAGGCCATCGCCCGTGCCGATGCATGGCTGACCATTCCCGCCAGCCATGAAGGATTTGCGGCGGGCGCGCCGGTCGATGCTTATCTGATGCGGGAGTGATATGGGTTCCGGCATGACCATGATCCCGAAACCGCCAGACCGCAGCGCGCTCGAACAGGAGCAGTTCCTCAAGATCCTCTCGCGCGAGGAGGCGCTGGCGCGCTTCGAGGCTGCATTGTTCCCGCGCGCGATCCCGAGCGAGCTGCGCAAGCTTGGCGATGCGCTCGGCACGGCGCTGGCGGAAGACGTCACCGCGCCGATCGATGTGCCGCCGTTCGACCGCTCCAATGTCGACGGCTTTGCCGTCCGCTCGGCGGACCTCGCCGCTGCGGGTGAAGGCACGCCCGTTCGGCTCGTGTTGAATGGCGAGACCATCCACTGCGGCACCGCGCCGAGGATGCAGGTCGCCGGCGGCACAGCCACGCCGATCGCCACCGGAGGCCCGGTGCCGCGCGGCGCGGATGCCGTGGTCATGGTCGAGCACACCCAGCCGGCCGGCCTAGATGCGATCGACGTCCGCCGCGCCGTCTCGCCCGGGCAGTTCGTGTCCTATGCCGGCTCCGACATCGCGCGCGGCGAGGCGCTGCTGCGCGCCGGCACGATCATCGGCTCGCGCGAGATCGGCATGCTCGCGGCCTGCGGCATTGCAGAAGTTACGGTCGCGCGAAAACCGCGGATTGCCGTGATCTCGACCGGTGACGAGCTGGTGCAGCCCGGCGAAAGCCTCGCGCCCGCTGAGATCTACGACACCAACGGCGCGATCGTCGCGGCCGCGATCGACGAGAACGGCGGCGCGGCGATCTTTCTCGGCGCCATTCCCGACGATGAGGCCAGGCTCGAAGCCGCCATGCGCAGCGCGCTGGCCGACGCCGACATGCTGGTGCTCTCGGGCGGCACCTCGAAAGGCGCGGGCGATCTGTCTCACCGCATCATCGGCCGGCTCGGCCAGCCCGGCATCATCGCCCATGGCGTTGCGCTCAAGCCCGGCAAGCCGCTGTGTCTTGCGGTCTGCGACGGCAAGCCGGTGGTGATCCTGCCGGGCTTTCCGACCTCGGCGATGTTCACCTTCCACGACATGATCGTGCCGGTGCTGCGCCGGATGGCCGGCATGCCGCCGCGCTCCGACGCCAAGGTGACCGCAACCGTGCCGGTGCGCATCGCCTCCGAGCTTGGCCGCACCGAATTCGTCATGGTCTCGCTGGTCGAGGGCAGCAATGGCCTGATCGCCTATCCCTCCGGCAAAGGCTCCGGTGCGATCACCTCGTTCGCGCAGGCCGACGGCTTCCTGCGCATCGACGCGCTCGCCGACCAGATGCCGGCGGGCACCGAGACCGAGGTGACGCTGTTCACGCCGCATGTGCGGGTGCCCGACCTCGTCATCGTCGGCAGCCATTGCACCGGCCTCGACCTCGTCACCGCGCAGCTTGCGCATGCCGGCCTGACGGTGCGCTCGATCGCGGTCGGCAGCCTCGGCGGGCTCGCGGCGGCCAAGCGCGGCGAATGCGATCTCGCGCCGATCCATCTGTTCGACGACAAGAGCGAGACCTACAACACGCCCTATCTGGTCGAAGGATTGGAGCTCGTCCCTGGCTGGCGGCGGATGCAGGGCATCGTCTTCCGCAAGGGCGACACCCGCTTCGAGGGCCTGAGCGCGAAGGATGCGGTCGCCGCCGCACTCGCCGATGCCGCCTGCATCATGGTCAACCGCAACCAGGGCGCCGGCACGCGCATCCTGATCGACCGGCTGCTCGGCGGTGCGCGCCCGGAAGGCTACTGGAACCAGCCGCGCTCGCATAACGCCGTTGCCGCTGCCGTCGCGCAGCACCGCGCCGATTGGGGCATGACCATTGCGCCGGTCGCCCATGCAGCCGGGCTCGGTTTCATTCCACTCGCTGAGGAGCATTATGATTTCGTGCTGGTGACGGCGCGCAAGAACCGTCCGGCGGTGCAGGCGTTTCTCGATGCGCTGGGCTCGGACGCGGCGCGCGCGGCACTGGAGCGAGCGGGCTTCCGGCCTGCATAGAGTAGACGACGACGCGGCGCTCAAGCCGCGCGACAGGGTGGGGGACGCGATGGCAAGGCCGCTTTCGGTTGCGATCGTCGGTGCCGGCATGGGCGGGCTTGCGACCGCCGCGGCGCTGAGACGCGTGGGCGTCGACGTCATGGTCTACGAGCAAGCCACCAAGTTCGCGCGCATCGGCGCTGGGATCCAGATCGGCTGCAACGCCATGAAGGTGCTGCGCGCGCTCGGGCTGGAGACGCGGATGCGCGAGCACGCGTTCTACCCGCGCTCCTGGAACAATCGCGACTGGGAGAGCGGCGACATCAAGTTCGACATGATTTTCGGTGAGAGCGCGGAAGAGAAGTTCGGCGCGCCCTATCTGCTCGCCCATCGCGGCGATCTGCACGCGGCGCTGGCGAGCGTCGTTCCCGCCGATGTCGTGAAGCTGAATCACAAGCTGGTTGGTCTCGACGAGACCGGCGATGGCGTCCGGCTGACATTCGCCGACGGCACCAGCGCCGTTGCCGATGCGGTGGTCGGCGCGGATGGCGTGCATTCGACGGTGCGCGACATCCTGTTCGACACTGCGCCGGCGAGGTTCACCGGCCGCATCGCTTATCGCACCACTTATCCGGCCGCGCTGCTCGGCGGGGAGAGGATCGACGACTGCACCAAATGGTGGGGCGAGGACCGCCACATCGTGATCTATTACGTGAAGCCCGACCGCAGCGAGGTCTATCTCGTCACCAGCCAGCCCGAGCCGGACTTCCGCGTCGAGTCATGGTCAGCGAAGGGTGACGTGCGCGACCTCCGCGCCTCGTTCGAAGGCTTCCATCCTCAGGTCGGAAACGTGCTCGCGGCGTGTCCCGACGTGCACAAATGGGCGATCATGGATCGCGAGGCGCTCGACCGCTGGGCGGTCGGCAAGGTGACGCTGCTCGGCGATGCCTGCCATCCCATGACGCCCTACATGGCGCAGGGTGCGGCCATGGCGATCGAGGATGCCGCCGTGCTGTCGCGCTGCCTCGACGGTGCCGATCGCGATGGCGTTGCGGATGCATTCCGCCGTTTCGAGGCGACGCGGAAAAGCCGCACCACGCGGGTGCAGGAGACCTCGCGCGCCAATATCTGGCTGAAGGAACGGACCGATACCAGCTGGGTCTACGGCTACGACGCCTGGTCGGTGCCGCTGGCGGCCTGATCGCGCAGGCGTTCGCGTTCTTCCGCTTCGGCAAGCGCACGCTGCGCGGCGGGCGGCAGCGGCTTCGGGTCCTCAGGCACCTCGACGATCTTGTCGCTTCCGGTTGCCTGCCGGCTCAGCCGTTTCGTGTTGTCGATCGCGGCCGACATCTCGACCACGAAATCGACGACTGCGAAGACGGCGTTCAGGAGAGAGTCGGCCATGGTTCGTCCGCGGCAATGTCCCTCTCATTGGTCGTGGCCCGCCCGGACCTGGTTCGATGCCGCGTGAACCGCGAAGCCCGTCGCCGCGACCAAGGCCTGTGAGCCAGGCCATGACCGTGTCGACACCCCTCAATTTCCGCAAGATCGCCGCGCTGGTCGCAGGTGCCGGGACACTGTTCTGGCTCTACACCTTCTATTTCATCGCCCATGTCCCGCCCGGCGACGGCTCCGGCTTTCAATGGCTCGCGGTATTCCCGCTCGGCATGGTCTTCGGATTGTTCTTCCTGCCGGCATGGCTGCTCGTGGCCATCGGGCGCCTGCCGCGTTTCACCACGGCCGTCGGTCTGTGCGGCCTGATCGCCTTCGCGATCATCTGGATGCAACTCCTCAACGAGTTTCCAAAATCGTAAGGCGAGCTCACGCCGCGTCGTCGAGTGCCGCGAGCCGCTCCGCCTCGGCGATGTCCTCGACCGTGTTGGCGTTGAAGAACGGATCGAGCGGCTCGGTCGGCCAGGTCACCGTCGCGAGCGGATAGCGTGCGGTCCAGCGGTCGATCTTGCGGAGATCCTCGACCACGAGCGCGTGGCGTAGCTCGTTGCGCAGGGCGACGCGCCACAGGCCGATCACCGGATGGGACTGGTCGCCGGACGCTGCGACCGCGAGCTGCGCGTTCTCCCGGCTCCGCGCCTCGTGCAGATTTGAGACCAGGTCGCGCGGCAGGAAGGGGCAGTCGCCGGCGGCGCTGAGCACCCATTCCACGTCCGGCCGGTTCGTTGCGGTCCAGTCGAGCGCGGCCAAAATGCCGGCGAGCGGGCCGGGGAAGCCGGGGACGTCGTCGGCAATGACCTGCAAGCCGAAGGCCGCGAAGCGCGCGGGATCGCCGTTCGCGTTCAGGATCAGCCCGCTGCACTGGGGCCTCAGGCGCGCGATCACGCGCTCGAGGATGGTGCGGCCGCCGATGGTGCGCATCGGCTTGTCGCCACCGCCCATGCGGCGCGCGAGGCCGCCGGCGAGCAGTACGCCTTGTGTCGCGGGAATCTCAGTCGTCACCACCTTCACCCTTGCGCTTGTGCCTGGCCGACTCCTCCTCTACATAAGCGAGGTTCTGGTCGTAGACGATCCGTTCCTCGCCGGCGAGCACGATGAAGCGCTTGCCGCGGGTGCGGCCGACCAGGGTCAGGCCGACCTGCCTTGCGAGATCGACGCCCCAGGCGGTGAAGCCGGAGCGGGACACCAGGATCGGAATGCCCATGCGGACGGTCTTGATCACCATCTCCGAGGTGAGGCGTCCCGTGGTGTAGAGGATCTTGTCCGAGGCATCGACGCCGTGGCGGTACATCCAGCCCGCGATCTTGTCGACCGCGTTGTGGCGGCCGACGTCCTCGGTATAGCAGAGCGGCTCGCCCTCCCTACACAGCACGCAGCCATGGATCGCGCCGGCCTCGAGATACAGCGAGGGCATGGTGTTGATGGTCTGCGTCATCTGGTAGAGCCAGGAGGTGCGCAGCTCGGCCTTCGGCAGCGCGACGCTCTCGACCGCTTCGAGCAGATCGCCGAAGGCGGTGCCCTGCGCGCAGCCCGAAGTCTGCGTGCGCTTCTTCAGCTTGGCTTCGAAATTGGTGTGGTGCTCGGTGCGCACGACGACCACCTGAAGGTCGTCGTCGTATTCGACCTCGGTGACCACGTCACTATATTTCAGCATGTTCTGGTTCAGCAGGTAGCCGAGCGCCAGATATTCGGGGTAGTCGCCGATCGTCATCATGGTGACGATCTCCTGGGCGTTCAGGTAGAGCGTCAACGGCCGCTCCATCGGCACCTTGATCTCGACCCGGGCGCCGGTCTGGTCGGTCCCGGTCACGCTCTGGGTCAGGCGCGGGTCGTCCGGATTGGGGACGATCAGGGGCACCGGGGCTTTGGCGATCTTCATCATGGCGGCGACGTTAGCATGACATTCGGGTCAAGCCGATATAAGCATGCTCACGACGATGGAGAAGGCGGTTCCGGCCGCGGAGATCGAACGGTTATGAAAGTCATCGGCCTTGCAGGCTGGAGCGGTGCGGGCAAGACCACGCTGTTGACGCGGCTGATCCCGCATTTCAACGCGCAAGGCCTGCGTGTCTCCGTCATCAAGCACGCGCATCACCAGTTCGACGTCGACGTGCCCGGCAAGGATTCCTGGCGCCATCGCGAGGCCGGCGCGGCCGAGGTGCTGGTGGCCTCGTCGAACCGATGGGCCTTGATGCATGAACTGCGCGGCGCCGCGGAGCCGCGGCTGCCGGAATTATTGAGCAAGCTCTCGGCGGTCGATCTCGTCGTGGTCGAGGGCTTCAAGCGCGAGCCGCATCGCAAGATCGAGGTGCATCGCGCCGCCAACGGCAAGCCGCTGCTGTTTCCGGACGATCCCGGAATTGCCGGGATTGCGACCGATATCGCGATTGACACGCGCCTGCCGACTGTCCATCTCGATGATATCGAGGCTGCCGCGGCGCTGATGCTGCGTGCGGCGATGCCGGTCGAGGAAGCGGTGGCAAAGAGCGCCGCGATGCGCTGACGAGGCACCATGGCGCAACTGTCGGACGATTGTTTTGCCTTCGGCGGACCGATGATGTCGGTCGACGAGGCCGTTGGCCTGATCACCACGCGCGTCAATGCGATTGCCGATCTCGAAACGGTGAGCCTGGTGAATGCCGACGGCCGCGTGCTGGCGCGGGATATTTCCGCGCCGCTGCCGCTGCCGCCGTTCACGAACTCCGCTGTCGACGGCTACGCCGTGCGCAACGCGGACCTCCCGCAGGCCGCGGAGCAGGCGTTCCCGCTCGACGGCCGCATTCAGGCCGGCGGTCTTGCGCAGACCCCGATTAGGCCCGGTCACACCGCGCGCATCTTCACGGGCGCGCCGATGCCCCCCGATGCTGAGACCGTCTTCATGCAGGAGGACGTCCGCATCGACGAGTCCGGCCGCATCGTGCTGCCGCCGGGGCTGAAGCCGGGCGCCAATGTCCGTCCCGCAGGCGAGGACATTCCGCAGGGGCAAGTGGCGCTGCGCGCCGGCCAGCGCTTGCGGCCGCAGCATGTCGCGCTGGCGGCGGCGTTTGGTCTGACGCATTTCGACGTGGTCAGGCGTATCCGCGTCGCGGTGTTCTCGACCGGCGACGAACTGGCTTCGCCGGGCGAGTCGCGCGCGGCCTCGCAGCTGTTCGATTCCAACCGTTTCATGCTGATGGCGATGCTGCGCCGGCTCGGCTGCGAGGTCAGCGACCTCGGCATCCTGCGCGACGAGCGCACATCGCTGGCGAATGGCCTGAAGCAGGTCGCAGGCGCGCACGATTTGATTCTCACCACCGGCGGCGTCTCGACCGGCGAAGAGGATCACGTCAAGGCGGCGGTCGAGAGCATCGGCTCGCTCGTGTTGTGGCGAATGGCGATCAAGCCCGGACGTCCCGTGGCGATGGGCATCATCGACGGCACGCCGCTGATCGGATTGCCCGGCAATCCGGTCGCGAGTTTCGTCACCTTCGTCCACGTGGTGCGGCCGACCGTGCTGGCGCTCGCCGGCGGTCTGCCGGAACCGCTGCTGCCGATCCCGGTGCGCGCGGCATTCACCTACAAGAAGAAGATCGGCCGCCGCGAATATGTGCGTGCCTCGCTGCGGCGCGGGGAGGACGGCGCGCTCGAGGCCGTCAAGTTCCCGCGCGAAGGGGCAGGCTTGTTGTCGTCACTGGTCGAGACCGATGGCCTCATCGAGCTCGGTGAGGACATCACGCGCGTCGAGCCGGGGCAGGGTGTAGGTTTCCTATCCTACGCCGGTCTGCTCTAGGGCGGTTGCGTTGACGCCGCCACATCGTCCCGCCATGTTGCGCCCATGACCAGAACGACGCTCGATCTCACGGGACTGAAATGCCCGCTGCCAGCCTTGAAGACCCGCAAGGCGCTGAAACCGCTACAGCCGGGCGATCAACTCGAAGTGCACTGCACTGATCCACTGTCGGTGATTGACATTCCGAACCTGATCCGCGAGACGGGCGACACGGTGGAGATCACGGAGCGCAACGAGGCGCGCATCGTGTTCTTGATAGAAAAAGTCGATGTATCGATAGAGAAAACGAATGGTGCACTGCCGTCGTAGTGCGCGGTCACTCTGCTGATACCTACCTTTTGTCTATCGACATCAAGCATGGCTTCTGCCCCAATTGACATTCTCCGTGCAGGCGCGGAGGTTGAGTCTTGTCTGCGATACGCGGATCAATGGGCCACATCAGAAGCTTGCACGATGTATCGGCATAGAGCCCCGCTTCAGGGGTTAACGACTCGGATGCGCGTGACGATCCTGGCGCGCGTCGGATGATTGTGCGGAGCAGCAGGGACAACAGCTGCACCGTAACGGGCTGAGGAACAGGATAGTCGCGGCAGGCCGCTCAGAAGGGTGGCTGCAGGGGAGGAGTGCATGGCAACTGTTGAGAGCGCTGGGACCATTTCGAGTGGCGGCGCGGGTTTTCTTGATCGCGAACGGACCATCGCGACCGCTGGCTTCAATCGCTGGCTGGTGCCGCCGGCCGCCCTGTGCATCCATCTCTGCATCGGCATGGCCTATGGCTTCTCGGTGTTCTGGTTGCCGCTCTCGCGCGCGATCGGACTGACCGCGCCCAAGACCTGCGGCGACATCTCGCTGTTCCAGGAGCTGTTCACGACCAGCTGCGACTGGAAGGTCGCCAGCATGGGCTGGATGTACACGCTGTTCTTCGTGCTGCTCGGCATCGCGGCCGCGGTGTGGGGCGGCTGGCTGGAGCGGGTCGGTCCGCGCAAGGCCGGCTTCGTCTCGGCGCTGTGCTGGTGCGGCGGCCTCTTCCTCGGTGCGATCGGTATCTACACCCATCAGCTCTGGCTGTTGTGGCTGGGCTCCGGCGTGATCGGCGGCATCGGCCTCGGTCTCGGCTACATCTCGCCGGTGTCGACGCTGGTGAAGTGGTTCCCGGACCGCCGCGGCATGGCGACCGGCATGGCCATCATGGGCTTCGGCGGCGGCGCCATGATCGGCGCGCCCTTGGCGAACCTGCTGATGAACTATTTCAAGAGCCCGACCTCGGTCGGCGTCTGGGAAACCTTCGTGGCGATGGGCGTCATCTACTTCGTGTTCATGATGATCGGCGCGTTCCGCTATCGCCTGCCGCCGCCCGGCTGGCAGCCCGAGGGCTGGACCCCGCCGACCAAGGCGAACGCGATGATCTCGAAGAACAACGTCCATCTGAACGACGCGCACAAGACGCCGCAGTTCTGGCTGATCTGGTGGGTGCTGTGCCTGAACGTGTCGGCGGGTATCGGCGTGATCGGCATGGCCTCGCCGATGCTGCAGGAGATCTTCGCGGGCAAGCTGATCGGCCTGCCTGACGTCGGCTTCAACGCGCTCGATGCCGGACAGAAGGCGCAGATCGCGGCGATCGCCGCGGGCTTCGCCGGATTGCTGTCGCTGTTCAACATCGGCGGCCGCTTCTTCTGGGCGTCGTTGTCGGACAAGATCGGACGCAAGAACACCTACTACACGTTCTTCATCCTCGGCATCGTGCTCTACGCGGCGGCGCCGACCTTCGCGGCGATGGGCTCGAAGCTGCTGTTCGTGCTCGGTTTCGGCATCATCCTGTCGATGTATGGCGGTGGCTTCGCGACCGTGCCGGCCTATCTCGCCGACATGTTCGGCACGCAGTTCGTCGGCGCCATCCATGGCCGGCTGCTGACGGCATGGTCCACCGCGGGCATCATCGGTCCCGTCGTGGTGAACTACATCCGCGAGTTCCAGCTCGCGGCCGGCGTTCCCCGCGACCAGCTCTACAACACGACGATGTACATCCTGTGCGCCATGCTGATCGCGGGCCTGATCTGCAACTACCTGATCAAGCCGGTCGATGCGAAGTGGCACATGAAGGAAGCCGACGTTGCCAAGCTGCAGGCCGCCAGCGCCAGCGCAGCTGCCGCAGGGCCGCACGGCTCTTACGGCATCGGCTTTGGCGGGCTTGATGCCAGGGCGGCGCTGTTCTGGGCCTTCGTCGGCATTCCCCTGCTCTGGGGTGTCTGGAAGACGCTGGAGAGCGCGGTCAAGATCTTCTGATCGTCGTCGAGACAGCTGCGGGATGCCCTCGCGGCATCCCGCAGCGTTCGCCTTTTAGACATCACCTGGAATGGGACTTAGGGGGACCTCCATGCTTCGCACCCGTATCTGCCTCGCCGCCATGATTTTGGCAGCAAGCGTTCACACCGCGTCCGCACAGACTGCAACCGCGCCCGCCGCACCGGCTGCCACGACCGAAGCCAAGCCGGGCAAGATCAAGCTCACGATGCAGAAGTTGAAGGACATGAAGGCCAAGTGGGCGGCCAACAAGCCCAAGCTCAAGGCCTGCCGCGGCGAGGTGAAGACCAAGGGTCTGACCGGCGACGACCGCTGGTTCTTCATCGAAGAGTGCATGAACAAGAGCTGAGATCAGGTTCCGCAGTGCGTTTGCGTAAAGGGGCATGGCAGCAACGCTGCTTGCCTCTAAATGATTATAGAGACGTTCTAAATTTACTTGGCCTCTGGTATACCAGAGGCTACAGTTGCCTGGAATGAGACCTGATCCGTGGGACGCGTGCGACGCGGTTCCCGAGTGCCAGGTCTGGAATGGGGGTGGATCGCGATGGCAATCCCGCCCTGAGATTTCGCGCTTTTGAGGAGAACGCGACGTTTCCATGAGCAGCAACGACGACGTTCACAAGGTCAGGGAATTCGAGCATCCGGGCGAGGGGCGCCGGCGCGCCAAGTCTACGCCCAAGGGGCGGCAGGTCGATCCGACCGCCGCGCATGAGATCGAGCAATTGCTCGGCGACCGGCCGCGGCGGCGCGATCTCCTGATCGAATATCTGCACCTGATCCAGGACAAGTATCACCAGATCTCGGCTGCGCATCTTGCCGCGCTCGCCGACGAGATGAAGCTCGCCTTCGCCGAAGTGTTCGAGACCGCGACCTTCTACGCGCATTTCGACGTGGTGAAGGAAGGCGAGCCTGATGTGCCGCCGCTGACGATCCGCGTCTGCGATTCGCTGACCTGCGCGATGCTCGGCGGCGAGAAGCTGCTCGAGGATCTGCAGAGTGCGTCCGGTCCTGGCATCCGTGTCGTCCGCGCGCCCTGCGTCGGCCGCTGCGATACCGCGCCCGCCGCGGAAGTCGGACACAATTTCGTGGACCATGCCACGGTCGCCAATGTCATGGCTGCGGCGAAGGCCGGCGACACCCACGCGCATCTGCCTAAATATGTCGACTACGACGCCTATGTCGCGGGCGGCGGCTACAAGCTGCTCAATCGGCTGCGCTCCGGCGAGTTGTCGAAGGACGACCTGCTGAAGTCGCTCGACGATGCCTCGCTGCGCGGCCTCGGCGGCGCCGGCTTCCCGACCGGGCGCAAATGGCGCGCGGTGCTGGGCGAGCCCGGTCCGCGCCTGATGGCGATCAACGGCGACGAGGGCGAGCCCGGCACGTTCAAGGACCGCGTCTATCTCGAGAGCGATCCGCACCGCTTCATCGAGGGCATGCTGATCGGCGCGCATGTGGTGCAGGCCTCCGACGTCTACATTTACTTGCGCGACGAATATCCGGCCTCGCGCGAGATTTTGGAGCGCGAGATCGCGAAGCTTCCCGCCGGGGGCCCGACGCTGCACATGCGCCGCGGCGCCGGCGCCTACATCTGCGGCGAGGAATCCTCGCTGCTGGAAAGCATCGAGGGCAAGCGCGGCCTGCCCCGGCACAAGCCGCCTTATCCGTTCCAGGTCGGCCTGTTCGGCCTGCCGACGCTGATCAACAACATCGAGACGCTGTGGTGGGTGCGCGACATCGTCGAGAAGGGCGCCGACTGGTGGAAGGGCCATGGTCGCCACGAGCGTCATGGCCTGCGCAGCTTCTCGGTCTCTGGCCGCGTGAAGAATCCCGGCATGAAGCTGGCACCATCAGGCATCACCGTGCGCGAGCTGATCGACGAATATTGCGGCGGCATGGCCGACGGCCATCAGTTCTACGCGTACCTGCCCGGCGGCGCCTCAGGCGGCATCCTGCCGGCATCGATGGACGACATCCCGCTCGATTTCGGCACGCTGGAGAAATACGGCTGCTTCATCGGCTCGGCGGCGATCGTGATCCTGTCGCAGAAGGACAGCGTGCGCGCAGCCGCACTGAACCTGATGAAGTTCTTCGAGGACGAGAGCTGCGGCCAGTGCACGCCGTGCCGCGTCGGAACCCAGAAGGCGGCGCAGTTGATGCAGAAGCCGGTCTGGAACCGGGCATTGCTGGAAGAATTGAGCCAGGCGATGCGCGATGCCTCGATCTGCGGGCTCGGACAGGCGGCATCGAATCCGCTGTCCTCCGTGATCAAATATTTCCCTGACGAGTTCAAGGAAGCGGCCGAATGACGAAGATTACGTTCGAGCTCGACGGCAAGCAGGTCGAGGCCAATCCCGGCGAGACGATCTGGCAGGTCGCTAAGCGCCAGGGCCGCGAAATCCCGCACCTCTGTTATTCGCCGGCGCCCGACTATCGCCCCGACGGCAACTGCCGCGCCTGCATGGTCGAGATCGAGGGCGAGCGCGTGCTGGCGGCGTCCTGCAAGCGCACGCCGTCGGTCGGCATGAAGGTGAAATCCGAATCCGCGCGCGCGACGGCGGCGCAGAAGATGGTGATGGAGCTGCTCGTCGCCGACCAGCCGGCGCGCGAGACGAGCCACGATCCGGATTCGAAATTCTGGCACTGGGCCGAGACGACGGGCGTCACCGAGAGCCGCTTCCCGGCCGCCGAGCGCTGGGAGACCGACGCCAGCCATCCGGCGATGCGCGTCAATCTCGACGCCTGCATCCAGTGCGGCCTGTGCGTGCGCGCCTGCCGCGAAGTGCAGGTCAACGACGTCATCGGCATGGCCTATCGCAGCCATGGCTCGAAGATCGTGTTCGACTTCGACGATCCCATGGGCGAGTCCACCTGCGTCGCCTGCGGCGAATGCGTGCAGGCCTGTCCGACCGGCGCGCTGATGCCGGCCGTGATGCTGGACGAGAACCAGACCCGCGTCACCTATGCCGACAAGAAGGTGGATTCGCTCTGCCCGTTCTGCGGCGTCGGCTGCCAGGTGACCTACGAGGTCAAGGACGAGAAGGTGATCTATGCGGAAGGCCGCGACGGCCCTGCCAACCACAACCGCCTCTGCGTCAAGGGCCGCTTCGGCTTCGACTACATCCACCATCCGCACCGCCTGACGAAACCGCTGGTGCGGCTGCCGAATGCGAAGAAGGATTCCAACGACCAGGTCGATCCCGCCAATCCCTTCACCCATTTCCGTGAAGCGAGCTGGGAAGAGGCGCTCGACATCGCCGCCAAGGGCCTCGTCAAGATCCGCGACGAGAAGGGCGTGAAGGCGCTCGCGGGCTTCGGTTCGGCCAAGGGCTCGAACGAAGAAGCCTATCTGTTCCAGAAGCTGGTGCGTACCGGCTTCGGTTCGAACAATGTCGACCACTGCACCCGCCTGTGCCACGCCTCGTCGGTGGCGGCGCTGTTCGAGGGCCTGAGCTCCGGCGCGGTGTCGGCACCGTTCTCGGCGGCGATGGACGCCGAGGTCATCATCGTGATCGGCGCCAACCCGACCGTGAACCATCCGGTCGCCGCGACCTTCATCAAGAACGCGGTCAAGCAGAACGGCGCCAAGCTCTTCGTGATGGATCCGCGCCGGCAGTCGCTGTCGCGCCATGCGACCAAGCATCTGCAGTTCAAGCCCGGCTCCGACGTCGCGATGCTGAATGCGATGATCAACACGATCATCACCGAAGGCCTGACCGACGATCAGTACATCGCTGGCTACACCGAGGGGTTCGAGGACCTCAAGGAAAAGATCAAGGAGTTCACGCCGGAGAAGATGGAAGCGATCTGCGGCATCCCGGCGCAGACGCTGCGCGAGGTTGCCCGCACCTATGCGCGCGCAAAATCGTCGATCATCTTCTGGGGCATGGGCATCAGCCAGCACGTCCACGGCACCGACAATGCGCGCTGCCTGATCGCGCTGGCGCTGATCACCGGCCAGGTCGGCCGTCCCGGCACCGGCCTGCATCCGCTGCGTGGCCAGAACAACGTGCAGGGCGCCTCCGACGCCGGCCTGATCCCGATGTTCCTGCCGGACTACCAGCCGGTCGGCCGCGACGATCTGCGCGGAAGCTTCGAAAAGCTGTGGCAGCAGGATCTCGATCCCGTCCGCGGCCTGACCGTTGTCGAGATCATGAATGCGATCCATGCCGGTGAGATCAAGGGCATGTATATCGAGGGCGAGAATCCCGCGATGTCCGATCCCGATCTGCAGCACGCGCGCCAGGCACTCGCGATGCTCGATCATCTCGTGGTGCAGGATCTCTTCGTCACCGAGACCGCGTTCCACGCCGACGTCATCCTGCCGGCTTCGGCCTTTGCCGAGAAGGACGGCTCCTTCACCAACACCGATCGCCGCGTGCAGCTCGCGCGCCAGGTGATCAAGCCGCCGGGCGATGCGCGGCAGGATCTCTGGATCATCCAGGAGATCGGCAAGCGCATGGGCCTGCCGTGGGATTATGCCGGTCCCGGCGACGTCTTCACCGAGATGGCAGAGCTGATGCCGTCGCTGAAGAACATCACCTGGGAGCGGCTGGTGCGCGAAGGCGCGGTGACCTATCCCGTCGACGATCCGAACAAGCCCGGCAACGAGATCATCTTCACCACGGGCTTCCCGACCGCGAGCGGCCGCGGCAAGATCGTGCCGGCCAAGGTCATCCCGCCGGACGAGCTGCCGGACGCCGAATACCCGATGGTGCTGTCGACCGGCCGCGTGCTGGAGCACTGGCACACGGGGTCGATGACCCGCCGCGCACAGGTGCTCGACCAGATCGAGCCGGAGGCAGTCGCCTTCATGTCGCCGAAGGACATGCGCAAGAAGAAGCTCGCGCCCGGCGATTTCATTCGCCTCGAGACCCGCCGCGGCGCCGTCGAGGTCAAAGTCCGTTCCGACCGCGACGTGCCGGAGAACATGGTGTTCATGCCGTTCTGCTACGCGGAGGCGGCGGCTAATCTGCTCACCAACCCCGCGCTCGATCCGTTCGGCAAGATCCCGGAGTTCAAGTTCTGCGCGGCCAGGGCCGAGCGGGCGGAAATGCGGGACGCGGCGGAGTAGGCAAGGCCGCGTCGTCACCGCGCACGGGGCTCGTCAAAGCAACCACCGTCATGCCCCGGCTTGTCCGGGGCATACGCCGCGGCGGAATTTGCAAGAGCGAGTTCGCCAACGCGGCCCTCTTGAATACTGGATCGCCCGGTCAAGCCGGGCGATGACACTGATTGTGTGGTGTCAGCGTGCCCCACGGTGGTAAACGTGGCCCATGTCCAAAGCCACCCCAGCCACACGCGCGCTTGACGCGGCTCGCGTTGCCTTCACCGTCCACACCTACGATTACGATCCCGACGCCGAGAGCATCGGGCTGCAGGCGGCGGCTGCGCTCGGCGAAGACCCGGCGCGCGTGTTGAAGACGCTGATGGCGCTGGTCGACGGCAAGCCGGTCTGCGTCATCGTGCCGTCCGACCAGGAAGTTTCCATGAAGAAGCTTGCCGCCGCCGCGGGCGGCAAGTCGGCTCAGATGATGAAGCCGCCGGAGGCTGAGCGCGTCACCGGCTTCAAGGTCGGCGGCATCAGCCCGTTCGGGCAGCGCAAGCCGGTCCGCACTGTGATCGAGCAGAGCGCGCTCGCGCATGACCTGGTCTATCTCAATGGCGGCCAGCGCGGCTTGCAGGTGCGGCTCAAGCCCACCGACGTGCGGGATGTCCTGAAGGCGGTCGTCGCGGATGTGCTGGCGTGAAGGCGATGGGGCGGGATCGTGAGGTGGCCGCGGCTCCTGTGGCTGCAGGCCCTGCTTTGGTTCTGCCTTCCGGCCGAGGCGCATCAGATCAACCTCGTGACGGCGCGGCTCGCGCTGACCGGCGAGCGCATGGTGAGCGTCGAGCTCGGGCTGAAGGGCAGCGATGTCGATCGCCTGGCCGGCACGAAGACCTATGATGTGAGGCAGGATGCGGTCGATCCGGCCGCTGTGGACGCGGCGCGGGCGGCCATCCTTGCCTATCTTGCCACGCACCTCGCCGTGACAGCCGGCGGCACGGCCTGCGCGCCGGGTGATGCCGCCATCCTGCCCGACGGCGACGGCATCATCTATCGCAACAGCTTCGCCTGCGCGAACCTCGCCGGCGACATCGTCTATCATTCCACCGTGCTGACCGAGCGGGACAAGACCGCGCGCCAGGTGGTGCTGATCGCGCAAGGTCAGTCCGAGACGCAGGCCTTGCTCGATGCCGGCACGACGGCAGTCACGCTCTCAACGGCACCGCCGCTGTTCTCGACCATGCAGCGCTATCTCCTCACCGGCATCGAGCACATCTTTCTCGGCTACGATCACATCGCCTTTCTGATCGCAGTCGTGTTGTGGGCGCGCCGGCTCGTTCCGGTCATCAAGATCGTGACCGCGTTCACCGTCGCTCACTCGCTGACATTGTCGCTGGCGGCTCTGGACGTTCTGGTGATCCCGAGCCGCATCGTGGAGCCCGCGATCGCGGCCTCGATCGTGTTCGTGGCGGCCGAGAACTTCTTTTCGCGCGACATCGACAGGCGCTGGCGCGTGGCCTTTCTGTTTGGCCTGATCCACGGCTTCGGCTTCGCCGGCGCGCTTCGCGAGATCGGCCTGCCGCCGGACGCGATCGTCCCGGCACTGGCGGCCTTCAACATCGGCGTCGAGATCGGGCAGATCGCGATCGTCGCGGTTGCGCTGCCGGTGCTCGGCCTGTTGGACCGGCTCATCGCACGCGGCCGGGACGAGCCGGCGAGAGCGGCAGCGATCGTCTACACGATGTCCGCGGCCATCGGGCTGCTCGGCGGCTATTGGCTGCTGACGCGCATGTTCGAGGTGTGATCGGACAGGTAGCCTATTGCTTCTGCAACAATTTCAGCCGGCAGCGCAGCGCCTCGCGGATATGCGCACGCGCGAGCTGCTCGGCCTTGTCGCCGTCGCGCGCGGCGATCGCCTCGATGATCGCCTGATGCTCGCCGTGGCTGGTCGCGGGCCGCCCCGTCACGGTGAATGTGGTCGGGCCGAGCAGGGCAATCCAGTCCTGAAGCTCCCGCGAAGCGTTGTCGAGATAGCGGTTGCGCGCCGCGCGGCAGATCGCCTCGTGGAAGGCGCGGTTGAGCTTCGCCATCTCGGCGGCGTCGGTCGCGGACGCCTCGACAAAGGCGTGCTCGATGTCCCTGAGTGCGTCGATCTCCGTGACTGAAGCGTGTTCGGCGGCAAGGCGCGCGGCGGCACCCTCCATGATCTCGCGCATGGCGTAGAGCTCCAGCACCTCGGATATGTCGAGGTTGCGCACGATCAGGCCGCGGCCGCCGGCGGGCTCGACGAAGCCGCGCGCCGCCAGGCGCCCCAGCGCCTCGCGGACCGGCGTGCGGCT
This sequence comes from Bradyrhizobium sp. KB893862 SZCCT0404, assembly GCF_018130885.1. Classification (NCBI taxonomy): domain Bacteria; kingdom Pseudomonadati; phylum Pseudomonadota; class Alphaproteobacteria; order Hyphomicrobiales; family Nitrobacteraceae; genus Bradyrhizobium; species Bradyrhizobium sp. KB893862 SZCCT0404. The sequence goes on along the minus strand of NZ_JAFCLT010000008.1, from coordinate 228,111 downwards.
GACCTTCAGCCGCTGCGCGACCTCCTCCTCACGCAGGCGGTCGCCGGCGCGATAGCTGCCGGCCTGGAGCGCCTCGCACAGCGAGCGGAACACGGCTTCGCCGAGCGCCACCCCGGCGCCGCGTGCGATCGATCCGCCTGTCTTCGCCGTACGTCTGGCCATGTTCCCCCAGGGCGCATCCTGCCCATGCAGAGATGCCGCTTGCGTCATCTTTGTATATCTTTGTATACAAAGGTGCGCAATGGCGGACCGCATTGACCGGGAACGGCGGCGGGCAGAATGTGTCCAACTTCGCCGCATCGGACAGAGGGCATGAGCAGCAAATACGACGTGCTGGTGATCGGCGGCGGCAACGCGGCGATGTGCGCGGCGATCAGCGCCCGACGTGCCGGCGCGTCCGTCCTCGTGCTCGAAGGCGCGCCAAAATTCTACCGGGGCGGCAACACCCGCCACACCCGCAACATGCGCTGTGCCCACGACGCCGCCACCGAAATCCTCACCGGACCCTACACCGAGGAGGAGTTCTGGGAGGATCTGCTGCGTGTGACCGGCGGGCAGACCGACGAAGTGCTCGCCCGTCACATGATCCGGGAGTCCAAGGATATCCTGAACTGGATCGTGGAGCAGGGTGTGCGCTGGCAGCCCTCGCTCGGCGGCACCCTGAGCCTCGGCCGCACCAACTCCTTCTTCCTCGGCGGCGGCCGGGCCATGCTGAACGCGCTCTATCTCACCGCCGAACGGCTCGGTGTCGACGTCGAATACGATGCGGAAGTGACCGACCTCGTGATCGAGGACGGCATGTTCCTGGCCGCGCGCCTCAAGCGGCCGATCAGGGGTGAGACCGAGATCCGCGCGACGTCGCTGGTCGCCGCGGCCGGCGGGTTCGAGGCCAACATCGAATGGCTGAAGCAATATTGGGGCGAAGCCGCCGACAATTTCCTGATCCGCGGCACGCCCTATAATCGCGGCTCGATCCTGAAGATGCTGCTCGACAAGGGCGTGCAGGAGGTCGGCGATCCCACCCAGTGCCATGCGGTCGCGATCGACGCGCGCGCACCGAAATTCGACGGCGGCATCATCACGCGCCACGACTCCGTCGTGTTCGGCATCGTCGTCAACAAGCATGCGCAGCGCTTCTATGACGAGGGCGAGGATATCTGGCCGAAGCGTTACGCGATCTGGGGCCGCCTCGTCGCGGGGCAGCCCGATCAGATCGCCTACATCATCTTCGATTCCACGGTCGTGACGAGCTTCATGCCGACGCTGTTCCCGCCGATCGCCGGGCAGACCATTGCCGAGCTCGCCGGCAAGCTCGAGCTCGATCCGGTTGCGCTGGAAAAGACCATCACCGAATTCAACGCGGCGGTGCAGCCCGGCACGTTCGATCACACCATTCTGGACGACTGCCGCACCGAAGGCATCACGCCGCAGAAGACGCATTGGGCGCGCAAGATCGAGACACCACCCTATCTTGCCTATCCCGTCCGGCCCGGCATCACCTTCACCTATCTCGGCACGCGCGTGAACAAGGACGCGCGCATGCTGATGGCCGACGGCAAGCCGGCCGCCAACATGTTCGCGGCCGGCGAGATCATGGCCGGCAACGTGCTCGGCAAGGGCTATGCGGCCGGCATGGGCATGACCATCGGCAGCGTGTTCGGGCGCATCGCGGGGCGTGAAGCGGCGCGCCACGCGAAGAACTAGATCAAGAAGAACGACAAAGGGAGAAACCATGTCACGCATTGCCATAGCTTCGATCGCGGCGCTGCTGATGGTCGGCCAAGCCCGCGCCGGCGAGCCGATCACCCTGCGCGACATGGGTTCGTTCCACGTCGGCGGGCGCCTCGTCGAGATCTCCGGCAAGCCGGTGAAGGCAGTCGTGTTCACGCCGGGTGGCGTGCCGGCCAAGGTCGATCCCAACGGCACCTATCAGGTTGAGCAGATGTATGTGCAGTATTTCCTGCCGGCCAATGAGAAGGGGGCCTATCCGCTGCTGATGTGGCACGGCGGCGGGCTGACCGGCGTCACCTACGAGACCACGCCCGACGGACGCGAAGGCTGGCTGAACTATTTCCTGCGCAAGGGCTGGGCGGTCTACAATTCAGATGCGGTGGAGCGCGGGCGCGCAGGCTGGGCGCAATACCCCGACATCTTCAAGAGCGAGCCGGTTTTCCTCACCACGTCCAATCCGTTCGAGCGCTTCCGCATCGGCGACGGACCAAACTCCTACGATCCGGATCCCGCCAAGCGAAAGGTCCTGCCGGGCAACCAGTTTCCGGTCGAGGGCTACGAGAACTTCGTCAAGCAGAACGTCCCGCGCTGGACCACGACGGATGATGCGACAATCGCCGCCTATATCGCCGAGATCGATCGCGTCGGCCCCTCGGTGCTGCTGTTCCACAGCCAGGCCGGCAGCTTCGGCTTCAAGGTGGCGCAAGCCCGGCCCGACAAGGTCAAGGCGCTGATCGCGATCGAGCCGGCCGGCCTCGGCGACCCCGCCAAGGCTGATGTGCTGAAGAACATCCCGACCCTCATCATCTATGGCGACTATATCGAGAAAGACTCGCGCTGGCCCAAGATCCGCGCCAACGGCATCGCCTTTGCCGACGCCATCAAGGCGGCGGGAGGCAGTGTCGACGTCGTCGACCTCCCGCAGACCGGCATCAAGGGCAATTCGCATATGGTCATGATGGACAAGAACAACCTCGAGGTCGCGGGCCTGATCCAGAAATGGCTCGAGGCCAAGGGCCTGACGAAGTAGAGCCATGCACGGAACCAGAATTTTGGACGAAGCCGACCGTCTGATGACGGTCTGCAATTCCTGCCGCTACTGCGAGGGTCTTTGCGCGGTATTTCCTGCCATGGAGATGCGCCGCGCCTTCTCCGATGGCGATCTCAATTACCTCGCCAATCTCTGTCATTCCTGCGGCGCCTGCTATGTCGACTGCCAGTTCTCGCCGCCGCACGAGTTCAACGTCAACGTTCCCCAGACGCTCGCGGTCGCGCGCGCCGAGTCCTATGCGGCCTATGCCTGGCCGCAGGCGCTCTCCGGCGCCTTCGCACGCAACGGGCTCGTTATCAGCGTCGTTGCCGCGCTGAGCATGGCGGCTTTCATCTTCGGCTTCGCCGCGCTGAACGACCGCAGCGTGCTGTTCGGCGTCCACACCGGGCCGGGCGCTTTCTACAAGCTGATGCCGCATAACGCGATGGCCGCCTTGTTCAGCGTTGCCTTTCTCTACGCCATTCTCGCGCTGGTCATGAGCGTGCGCGCCTTCTGGCGCGACATCAGCCCGCCGATCGGCGGCCGCGCCGACGGCGGCTCGATCTTCCAGGCGATCCGCGATGCCGGCGAGCTGCGCTATCTCCATGGCGGCGGCGTCGGCTGCTACAACGAGGACGACAAGCCGACCGACCGGCGCAAGCTGTATCATCATCTGACGTTCTACGGCTTCCTGCTCTGCTTCGCCGCGACGTCCGTGGGCACGCTGTATCATTATCTCCTTGGCCGCGAGGCGCCCTATCCGTGGTGGGACCTGCCCGTCGTGCTGGGCACGCTCGGCGGTGTCGGCCTGATCGTCGGGCCGGTCGGCCTGTTCACGGCCAAGATGCGGCGCGATCCGGCGCTGCTCGACGAGAACCGCTACGGCATGGACGTCGGCTTCATCGCCATGCTGTTCCTGACCGGCATCACCGGCATGCTGCTTCTGGTCTTGCGAGAGACCGCTGCGATGGGCCCTCTGCTGGCGCTGCATCTCGGCGCGGTGTTCGCGCTGTTCATCACCATGCCCTATGGCAAGTTCGTCCACGGCATCTATCGCTTTGTCGCGCTGGTGCGCTACGCGCAGGAGAGGCGAAGCGAAGCCGGCTCTTGAGGGGTATGCCGGGCTGACGTATCTCTTGGGCCGTTCGCGCGATGCGCGAATCGGTCGAGGAGCCCTGCCTTATGTACATGTTTCTGCCGTTCCTGCTGGCGCTCGCGGGCTGTGCGTCCGTCTGGCATGCGCGCGCGGGACTGAGCTATGTGCTCTGGGGCGCAACGATCGTCGTGACAGTCGCATGGTTCTTCCACCACGCGACCGATCCCCTGAAGTTCTCGTTCTGACGGCGTCGAGATGAACTCTGCACAGATGGGCGAGCAACGACCGGTCGGCGCGATCCTGAATATGCTCGGCTTGCTTGGGATCTCCTTGATCCTCACGGTCGCATTCACCTACCAGCTTGCGCTTGGCGAGCTGCCCTGTCCGCTTTGCCTGCTGCAACGGGCCGGGTTCATCGCAATCGGCATGGGTTTCCTGTTCAACATGCGCCTCGGTGAGCGTCCCTCGCACTACGCGATGATCCTCATTGCCGGCCTCGTCACCGGCTTCATCGCGATGCGGCAGGTCTCGCTGCATCTGGCGCCCGGCGATCCCGGATACGGCTCGGCGCTGTGGGGCTTGCATTTCTACACCTGGGCGCTGATCGCCGCGGTCGGAATCATCTGCTACGTCGCGCTGGTCTTTGTCCTGAAGGATGCGGCCGGCAAGCGAGAAGGGGATGCGCCCGTGACCGGGTTCGCATCCAACGCGGTCTTCGCGATCTTCGCGCTGCTGGTCGCGGCAAATCTCCTATCCACCGTGCTGGAATGCGGCGCGGGGCAGTGCGACGACAACCCGGTCCGCTATCTCCTGCTCAGGTGACGGAGGCGGCGCGGAAGCGGCCGTCGCGCAGGAAGGCGATGGTCTGCTCGATCGCGGCGGGGTGACGTGGAAGCCCGGTGTGTGACGCCTTCACGATGACATGGTCGGTCATGCCCGCCAGCATCGCGCTTCGCACCGAGACCCGCCCGTCATTCGGTTTCGGCAAAACCAGGAGACCGGCAACGGGATCGATGAAGCGGCTTCCGGCGATCACGCCAACCGGATAGTCGATGGCGGGCAGGGCGTTCGGTGCGGTCGCAGGTGTGGTCGTCAGCTCGAGGCCGGCCGGTCCGTAGAATGCGCGGTAGGGTGAAAAGCCCTGCAGCAGGTCGGCGACCTCGCTGCCGCTGTTCGGCGTGCCCAGCATCACGACGCGGCCGAGCCGGGCCGGCCGGTGTCTTGCGATATAAGCGCGCGCGACGAGGCCGCCCATCGAATGCGCGACGAAATGCAGCGGCGCGTCGCGTTCGGCGAAACGGGCGATCGCCGGATGGATGTCGTCCGCGATATCCGCGATCGGTTCGCGCCGGCTGGGATAGTCGATATTGAGCGTCGTGAACCCGCTTCCCTGGAGCGCCCGTTCCAGCTTCGCCAGGGATGCCGAGGTGCGCGCGATGCCGTGAAGCAGAACCACTCCGGGGCATCGCGCGTCGCCTGATTGAGGCGCCTCATGCATCTCGCTTACGCGACCTCGCGCTCCGGCGAGGACGCCTGCTCGCGGGCCATCGTCGTTGCCGTGACGTAGTCGGTCTTGCCGGTGCCGAGCAGCGGCACCTTGTCGACCACCAGGATCGCCGCGGGAACGGTCAGCTCGGAGGCGCCGATCGCCTTGGCCTGGGCCTGCATCGCGCTGCGTTCGGCGGCCTTTTCCGTCGTCAGCAGCACGATGCGCTCGCCCTTGCGCTGGTCGGGGATCGACACGGCGACCGAGCCGGCCTGCGGCCACAGCGCCGTCGCGATGGCTTCGACCGCCGACAGCGAGACCATTTCGCCCGCGATCTTGGCAAAGCGCTTGGCGCGACCCTTGATGGTGATGAAGCCGGCGGCGTCGATCGCCACGATGTCGCCGGTGTCGTGCCAGCCTTCGGGAAGCGTTTCGAGCACGCCTGGATTTTCGGCCCGCAAGTATCCGAGCATCACGTTCGGCCCGCGCACGGAGAGACGTCCGCCTTCCTCGATGCCGGGGACCGGATCGAGGCGGCTTTCCATCAGCGGCGACAGGCGGCCGACGGTGCCGGGGCGGTTGGCCATCGGCGTATTCATCGCCAGCACCGGCGCTGTCTCGGTGACACCGTAGCCTTCGAGGATACGGATGCCGTAGCGCTCCATGAACACCTGCCGGGTGCGATCCTTGACCGCCTCGGCGCCCGCGATCACGAGGCGCAGGGTGCGGAAGTCGTAGGCATGCGCCGAGCGGGCGTAGCCGGTGAGGAACGTGTCGGTGCCGAACAGGATGGTCGCGCCGGTCTGGTAGATCAGCTCCGGCACGATGCGGTAGTGCAGCGGCGAGGGATACATGTAGATCGGAATGCCCGCGAGCATCGGCATCATCATTCCGCCCGTCAGGCCGAACGAGTGGAACACCGGCAGCACGTTGAACACCTTGTCGTTGGCGTTGGCATCGACCCGCGCCAGCGCCTGCGCGGCGTTGGCGAGGATGTTGCGGTGAGACAGCACCACACCCTTCGGCGTGCCTTCCGATCCCGACGTGAACAGCACGACGGCCGGATCGTTGGCCTGGCGGGCGACGCGCGGCGCGGTGCCGGCGAGCAGGCCCTTGATCTTGTCGCCGGTGCCGATCGAGGCGCGGACATCCTCGAGATAAACGACGCGCGCCTCGGCGGAGATCGCGGCCATCAGCTTGTCGAGCTTGCCTTTCTCGATGAAGGCCTTCGATGTCAGCACGGTCTTGACCTGCGCGGCCTTCATGGCGGCGAGGACGTTGACGGGACCGGCGGAGAAGTTGAGCATCGCCGGGACACGGCCGATGCTTTGCAGCGCCATGAAGACGACGGCAACGCCTGCGGAGTTCGGCAGCAGCACGCCGACATTCTCGCCGACGGCGGTGCCGGTCTCGAGCTTGCGGCTCAACACCTGCGCGCCGAGGATCAGCTTGCGATAGGTCAGCTTGGTGCCGAGCGCGTCCTCGATGATCACCTTGCCGGTGTCGCGGTCGCGATAGGCGTGCCCGAGCGCCTCGAACAGGGTGTGGTCGAGCATGGCGTTCTTGACCATGGCATCGATCATCACGTCCTGGAGCGCGGCGCCGGCGGCATTGCGGCGAGCCTTGCCCTTCAGCGCGGCATCGACCGGCAGCTTGACCGGCGGCAGGATCGTGACCGTCACGCGCGGGAACCAGGAGCGCTTGATCTGGCTGGAGTTGAGATAGCTGAGATGCGAGCGCTGCGCGCCTTCGATGCGCACCGGCACGACCACGGCGTCGGCCTTGTCCGCGATCATCGCGGTGCCGTCATAGACCTTCATCAGCGAGCCGGACACAGTGATGCGTCCTTCCGGGAAGATCACGACAGGCTCGCCCGCGGCAACGAGCTTGATCAGGTCGCGCGCGGCCAGCGGCTTGGTCGGGTCCATGGTGTAGTGCTTCACCACGCGCAGGAACGGCTTGGCCCACCAGGCCTTGGCGATGCCGGTATCCACCGCGAAGCTCGCGTCGATCGGCAGCACGGCGTGCAGCAGCGGGCCGTCGATCAAGCTGACATGGTTGGGCGCGATCAGCATGCGGGTGCCCGGAGGGGGCAGGTTCTCGAGGCCACGAACCTCAGTGCGGAACAGCGCGCGGAACAAGAGGCCGCCGGCATCGCGCACGCCCTCCTTGCCCCATTTGGTCAGCACGAACCAGACTGCGCCGAAGCTCGCGACGCCGAGGCCGAAGAAGATCCAGCCGACGTGCAATCCGCCCGCCTGCAGCAGCGCGACGAACAGCGAGCCGGCCACCATGAAGCCGGCCTGCAGCACGTTGCCGGCGGCGATGATGCGGGCACGCTCGTTCGGAGCCGACCAGGCCTGGACGGCAGCGAAGGACGGGACGACGAACAGGCCGCCGCCGAATGCGAAGGCGACGAAGTCGGCCAGCATGCGCAGGCCGGAGAACGAGGTCGCGAAATCGATCGCGGCGATGTCCTGGCCCTTGGTGGTCACACCGATGGCCCAGGCGAGATCGAGGCCGGAGAACCCCATGATGATGGCGCCGATCGGCACCAGCGCGAGGTTCGGACGAACATGGCTCAGGCTGGCGGCGAACAGCGAGCCGATGGCGATGCCGATCGCGAAGACCGCAAGACACAACGTCACCACGCCTTCGGTGCCGCCGACCACCTCCTTGATCAGCGCCGGCAGCAGCGACAGCACAATGGCGCCGACCAGCCAGAACCAGGAGACGATCACGGTGCCGTCCCACAGCCGGTGGTCGGCATGCAGTGTCTTCAGCAGGCCGACCGTCGAGGTCCAGGGATTGGCGTTGACGGGAAGATCAGGCGCGGACGGTGTGGTCGCGGGAATGCGGGAGGTGAAGGCCCATGACAACAGCGCCAGTACGACCACGGCCGATGCAACCCAGCCCATATGCGCCGAGCCTGCGACGAACTGGCCGCCGGCGACGGTACCGAGCAGGATCGCCATGAAGGTTGCGCCTTCGACCAGCGCGTTGCCGGTCGCGAGCTCGCCGAGCTCGAGCTGGTCCGGCAGCATCGCGTATTTCACGGGGCCGAACAGCGCGGCGATGGTGCCGAACAATGCGAGCGCTGCGAACAGCAGCGGCACCGAATGCAGGAAGAAGCCGGCGGCGGCAAAGCCCGCGGCGAAGATCTCGGCGAATTTCAGCCGCCGTGCGACGACGGATTTGACGTATTTGTCCGCGAGCTGGCCGCCGAGCCCGGACAGGATGAAGTAGGGGAATATGAAGACGGCGCCCGCGACCGTCACCAGCGCATCGCCGTGGCCGGTCACGGCGCTGTAAAGCAGGATGATGACGAGTGCGTTCTTGAGCACGTTGTCATTGAGCGCCGAGAAGAATTGCGCCCAGAACAGCGGCGCAAAGCGGCGTGACGACATCAATTCCCTGATCATGACTAGTCCTGTCTTGGAAAGGCAGCCTGAGATTGTTTCGGTGGCGGTGAAAGCGTCACGACCGGAAGGGCATGGGACGAACGATTGCAGAGTGACGATGATCGTCGGTCTGCTCTGTCCCCCTGGTCCCTCTGATCCTGTTGGTCTCCGAACGGTCTGGTTAGGTTCGCAAATTTCCCGTTGCGGCCAGGTCAGCTTTGGCCGGAAGGGCCGGGCTGACCCGGATATGCGACGGGCCGTGAGGAAAAACTGAACCGCATCGGTAAGGCCTGCGGCATCGGCTGCGAATGTCGGGACATGGTAAGTCCTTCATTGCACCCTTGTCGTGCATTCGAGCCGCTTCGCGCATCTCAGGTGAGATGGGTGAGGTGGCGAAAGGGCGAGAGGCGGCCGAGCAGGCTGAACCTGCGGCCATCGCGGCGCGCACGGGCACGATTTGCCCGCCACATCCGGAAGGTCGCGCGGCGTTCGGTGAGCACGCCGGCAATGTCGCAGGCATTGGCGATACGGTCGATCGGGGCCATCGCGAACCTGAGCAGGGCCCGGCCGAGGCCGGTCACGAGAGCCGCGGCGTCATCGATGAAGGTCGAAGCGATATCAACAGCGAGGGTTTGCATTTTGCAGGTCTCCAGGTTAAATTGAACAATGTTCACATGAGTAGCTTGAAAATGAACAATGTTCAAGAAGAATCGCCACGAGACCAGAAAAAAAATCGGCGCCGGTTCCAGATCCTGGAGATCGCCCGCGGCATTATCGCTGCTAAGGGCTTGAGATCGCTCAAGGTTCGGGATGTTGCCGTGGCCGCCGGATGCTCGGTCGGTAGCGTCTATAACGAGTTCGGCGACTTCGACGGGGTCATCCTGACCGTGAACCGGGAGACCGTTCAGGCGCTCACGGTCCGGCTGCGCGGGGTGCCGGCGGAGGATCCTATTCGTCAGCTCTATGGGCTTGCCGAGACCTATCTCGAATTCTTTGCGGAGCACGCCAATCTGCTGCGCTCGCTGTTCGAGCACCGGATGGAGGACGATCGACCCTATCCGGACGACATCCTTCAGATGGTGATGGACGCCTTCGCGCTGATGCACGCGCCGCTGGAGCGGGTGCTACCGGCTGCGGACGACGTGAAGGTCGCGCTGCTGTCGCGCACCCTGTTCTCCGCGGTGCACGGCATCATCTCGCTCGGCCTCGAAGAGCGCATGGTGGCGGTGCCGCCCCAGATGCTGCGCCAGCAGGTCGAGCAATTCATCGACGTGCATCTTGCCGGCCTCGGAATTCAGCCGGCGAGGTGAGGGCGATCAGCCTTGCGCCGCGATGGCTTCGCGCGGCCGCGCGGCGACGACGATGACGTCGGGCCGAATGTTGTCGACCTGAACGCGGTTGCGTCCCTTTTCCTTGGCGCGATAGCAGGCGGCGTCCGCGCGCCGCATCGCGTCCTCGAGCGAGGTGCCGCGGTCGGCGATGCAGGTGACGCCGATGCTGGCGGTCACCGCAAAGCAGCGATCGTCCCAGACGAAGTTGAACTGCTCGAACGCCCGCCGCAGCCGTTCGGCGACGTCGACGGCGTTCGACGGCGAGCACTGCGGCAGGATCAGGCCGAATTCGTCGCCGCCGAGCCGAGCCACCAGATCATGCGGCCGCCGGTCCTGCTGCAGCAGGCGCGAGACCTGGCAGAGCAGGCGGTCGCCGGCGAGATGACCACAGCTGTCGTTGACGTTCTTGAACTGGTCGAGGTCGAGCAGGATCAGTCCCAGCGGACCCGCCGCGACATTGTCCAACTCGGCCTGCAGGCGCGCCTCGAAGGCGCGGCGGTTGACGAGCCCCGTCAGCCAGTCGTGCGATGCCTGCCAGGCGAGGCGCTCCTTCTCGGCATGCAGGGCATCTTCGAACGCTTGCCTTTGCAGCACCAATCGCCTTGTGTGCCAGATCAGGAGCAGGATCAACGTCACGGCCGTGACGATGTTGATGCAAGTGAGCGTCACCTTGATGGCGCGCGAGCCTTCGCCAAGCACGGTGGAGAAACGCTTGGCGTGCACCGTGAATTGCGCGTTGAGCTCCGAGAGCCGCGACGACAGATGTTGCAGGCGCCCGGTGTCCTGAACTGGGCCGTTTGCCAGCTCGGAGCGGATGACCTCGCCGAACACGCTCAGCTCCAGCAGCATGGGATCGGTGGCGGCCCATTCGCGGATCGCCTCCTGGAGGAAGCTGACGCCGCTGAAATAGCGAAACAGCCAGATCAATCCCGGGACGTCATCGGGGTGGTTGCCGCCTTGCAGGAAGCCGACGCGGGCCGCCTCGACGTCGACCGGATCGCGCTCGAGCGCCCAGCGTGCGAACTCGTCGCCGATGGGAACGGCGAGCGAGGTCTGGTAGTGCGCGAACTGGCTGGGCTCGCCCGAATGCAGATAGAGATTGAGGAAATAGACGGCGTTCTTCTGCGAGCGCGACCACAGCGCTTCGCCCGCGACATAGGCGCGGACGGATGACATCACCTCGAGGCTGAATCCCGCAATCGTCGCCTGGAGCACCACGACCATCACGAAAGGCGACACGAGCTTGATGACATGAAGGAAGCTGCGTCCCTTCATCGACGACGGTGTTTTGCGAAACACTCTGCGTTCCCCAAATCGATCAACGACCCCAGCGGAGCGTTGCGCCTGCAACGCCAAGTAGAGGGGAAGGTTGCTTAACTCGACCTGAAAAATGCGGGGGACCGCCTCGCAGGGTGAAGGCGTCGTGAAGTGGATGGCCGCAGATCGCTTCAAATACCGGCGAAGCGGAACTGGCGCGGCATCGGCGCACCGAAGCCGCGGATTCGTGTTGTGCGATTTACCCGATCGAGAGGATTGCTAGACGAGCACCGGCTTGCGCACGCGGCCGGCGTCGCCGAACACGCGCAGGTAGCGCTCGATCTCCGAAGGCAGGCCGGTCGCCTTCTCCGGATTGTCGGAGAGCTTGACCGCGGGGTGGCCGTCCACCGACGACACTTTGCAGACCAGCGAGATCGGATCGAGATTGAACGAGCCGTCCGGCGTGCAGCCGACGAAATCGTTGGTCAGGTTGGTGCCCCAGCCGAACGAGAGCCGCACCCGGCCGCTGAAATGATGGTAGGTCTCCTCGATCGATCCGACATCCATCGCGTCGGAGAAAACCAGCAGCTTGTCCCTGGGATTGCGGCCCTTCTTCTCCCACCAGGCGATGATCTCCTCGCCGGCCTGGATCGGCGGCGCGCTGTCGGGACGGAATCCGGTCCAGTCGGCGACCCAGTCCGGCGCATCGCGCAGGAAGGCCTTGGTGCCAAAGGCATCGGGCAGCGCGATCAGCAGGTTGCCGCCATAGGTCTGGCGCCACTGGTCGAGGATGCGATAGGGCGCCCAGCGCAATTCCTCGTCGTCCTTGGCGAGCGCAGCCGCGACCATCGGCAGCTCGTGCGCGTTGGTGCCGATGGCCTCGAGATCGTTGTCCATCGCGAGCAGTACGTTGGAGGTGCCGATGAAGGACGGGCCCAGGCCTTCCTTCACCGCCTCGACGCACCAGCGCTGCCAGAGGAAGCCGTGGCGGCGGCGGGTGCCGAAGTCGGAGAGCCGCAAATTCTCCAGCTTGCGCAGCCGCTCGACCTTGGTCCACAGCTTGGCCTTGGCGCGGGCGTAGAGCACGTCGAGCTCGAAGCGGCCGCGGCCCTTCATCGCCGCGCGCGAGCGCAGCTCGTTGAGGATCGCGAGTGCCGGGATCTCCCACATCGAGGTGTGGGTCCACGGTCCGTGGAAGTGCAGCTCGTACTGGCCTTCGACCTTGCGCAGCTCGTATTCGGGAAGGCGGAATTCGGAGAGCCAGCGGATGAAGTCCGCCGAGAACATGTGGGTCTTACCGTAGAACGTGTTACCGGCGAGCCAGATCAGCTCTTTCTTGCTGAAGCGGATGGTGCGGGCATGATCGAGCTGGGCGCGCAGCTCGCCCTCGTCGATGATCTCGGCGAGCCGCACATGGCGCGAGCGGTTGATGACCGAGAAGGTCACCTTCTGACCCGGGTAATCCTCCCGAATCATCTGCAACATCAATAGCTTGTAGAAGTCGGTATCCAGCAGGCTGCGGATGATGGGGTCCAGCCGCCAGCTGTGATTGTAGGTCCGGCTCGCAATATCGGTCACTGTCATGGCCGAATTCTAGCGTGGCCGCCGCCGCGCAACCAGTGGGTTTCACGAAGGGCAGGCTTCCGCGCGGCATAGGCAGGGGGTCAGCCGCCCGCCGCCGTCGTCGCGACGATCTCGAGCTGGCTCCTGATCCAGCGATGGGCCGGGTCTTTCTGGAAGCGTTGGTGCCAGACCATGAACATCGGCAGCTCGGCCAGCGTCCGCGTGCGCGACGCCAGTGGAATGCGCGTCTGTGCGAAGCCGCCCATCACGCCGGATGCCAGCAGGCTCGGCATGCTCGCCAGCATCTGCGAGCCGCGCAGGAAAGACGGCACGCCCGAGAAGCTCGGCACGGAGATGGCGATGTCGCGATGGAAGCCGTTGGCCGCAAGGCGGCGGTCGAAGTCGAGCCGCTCGTTGTCGGTATAGACGACGGTGATGTGGCGTGCCGCCAGATAGGCGCCGCGGCCGGCAGGCGCCGCGCGCGACTTCGGATCGTAGTAGCAGACGTAGTGATCGCTGAGCAGGCGCTTCTGCACGATGTCGACGCCGGCGGGTGGCAGCGGCGTGATCATGAGATCGCAGCGGTTCTCCCGCAGCATCGCGGGCGAGGGCGATTGCGAAGGGATCACGCGCAGGTTCAGGCTCTTCACCTGTCCGGCGACATGACCGAAGAAGCGCGGCAGCAGCAGGTCGCGCTGGAAATCGTTGGCGGCGATCGTCAGCGAGAGCTGCGCCTGTGCCGGCACGAAGCTGACGCCGCCGGCGAAGCTGCGCATCTCGTCGATCAGCGCGCGCGCCTTCGCTGCCAGTGCCTGGGCGTGCGCCGTGGCGACGATGCCGCGGCCGGATTTCGCGAACAGCGGATCGCCTGCGATCCGCCGCAGCTTGTTCAGGCCATGGCTGACCGCGGATTGCGTCAGGCCGAGCCGCGTTGCCGCTGCCGTCACCGAGCCTTCCTCCAGCACGGCCAGGAACAGTTCGAGGGCGTGGCCGTCGAGGGCCAAATGATCGATTTCCTTCATGTAATTCATTATAATCGATCTATTTATCTTGAGAATAGACCGGCCCATGATCTCCCAAACAAGCCGCGCGCCCGGACCGGGCGCCCCCAGGGAGAGACAACGCCGATGAATGCCCAGGCGCCAGCCTTAAGGGATCCCCGCCTCAACCGCCCCGAGCCGTTCACGCCGCCGCTCGGCGACGGCGGCTTCTTCCAGCGCGACCGCTCCATCCATCCGCCGGCGCATGCGCCCGGCTACAAGTCATCGGTGCTGCGCTCCCCGCGCCAGTCGCTGCTCTCGATCGAGAACTCGGTCTCGGAGATCACCGGGCCCGTGTTCGGCCACAACGATCTCGGGCCGCTCGACAACGACCTGATCCGCAACTACGCCAAGGACGGCGATCCCGTCGGCGAGCGCATCATCGTCCACGGCCGGGTGCTCGACGAGACCGGCCGCGGCGTGACGAACACGCTGGTCGAGTTCTGGCAGGCCAATGCCGGCGGCCGCTACCGGCACAAGAAGGACACGTATCTCGCGCCGATCGATCCGAATTTCGGCGGCTGCGGCCGCGCGCTGACGGACGACACCGGCTACTATTACTTCCGCACCGTGAAGCCGGGCCCCTATCCCTGGCGCAACTTCGTCAACAGCTGGCGTCCCGCCCACATCCACTTCTCGGTGTTCGGCTCGGGATTCGCCCAGCGCCTCATCACCCAGATGTATTTCGAGGGCGATCCGCTGATCCCGGTCTGCCCGATCCTGACGACGATCCCGGACAAGGACGCGCTCGACCGCCTGGTCGCGCCGCTCGATCTCAACGCCTCGACGCCGTTCGACTCGCTCGCCTATCGCTTCGACATCGTCCTGCGCGGCCAGCGCTCCACCTATTTTGAAAATCGCACCGCGGGGAATTGACGTCCATGCCGCAGCCGCTCAACTATCTCAAGGAAACCGCCTCGCAGACCGCGGGCCCGTACGTCCATATCGGCCTGATCCCGGCCATGGCGGGCTTCGACATCTTCGAGAAGAATTTTTCCAACGTGCTGGTGACGCCGAACACAAAGGGCGAGCGCATCACGCTGGAGGGCAAGGTGCTCGACGGCAGCGGCTCGCCGCTGCGCGACGTGCTGCTCGAAATCTGGCAGGCCAATGCGGCCGGCCGCTACAACCATCCGGCCGACCGCTCGGCCGGCGCATTGGAGCAGGAGTTTCGCGGCTGGGGCCGCGGCGGCTCCGATTTCGACACCGGCCTCGTGACCTTCGAGACCATCAAGCCGGGTGCGATCATCGACAAGGCGGGCTGCAAATGCGCGCCGTACATCAATGTCTGGATCGTCGCGCGCGGCATCAATATCGGTCTCAACACCCGGCTCTATTTCTCGGACGAGGAGGCCGCCAACGCCGCCGATCCCGTGCTAAACCTGGTCGAGCCGCCGGTGCGTCGCAAGACGCTGATTGCCACGCGCAGCGAGCGCGGCGGCAAGGCCGTGTATTCCTTCACCATTAATTTGCAGGGCGCGGAGGAGACGGTGTTCTTCGACGTGTGACCGTCCGGCGGTGGTGCCGCAGGGTCACTCCACCCGGTCGTCGCGTCTGACCGTTCCCCGCGCGAGGAATTGCGGCGGCTGCCGCACCTCGCGCGATCCCGGGCGGTCGACCGGATCGCGCCCAATTTTTGGTTTCAGCTCTATCAGATCGATGAAGACGTCCGCCTGCCGGCGCAGGTCGTCGGCGATCATGGGGGGCTGAGTGGAAAGTGTGGACACGACCGTCACGCGGACACCGCGGCGTTGCAGCGCTTCCACCAGCGAACGAAAATCTCCGTCGCCCGAGAACAGCACGATCTGATCGACACGATCGGCAAGCTCCATCGCATTCACGGCGAGCTCGACATCCATGCTGCCCTTCACCTTGCGGCGGCCGGTGGTGGCGTCGACGAACTCCTTGGTGAGCTTGGTGACGACGGTGTATCCGTTATAGTCGAGCCAATCGATCAACGGACGAATTGACGAGAACTCCTGATCCTCGATGAGGGTCGTGTAGTAGAAGGCGCGCAACAACGTGCCCCGGCTTTGAAATTCGCCGAGCAGACGCCGGTAATCGATGTCGAAGCCAAGCGCCTTCGAGGTGGCATAGAAATTGGAGCCATCGATAAAGAGCGCGATCTTCCCAATTGAAGACATTCTGCACAAATCCCAAGTTCCGCACGAAGCCAGCCTGTCCCCGCAAAGATACGGTGTGTCGGCGGCAAGACACCAGTGCGCGCGGCTCGCTTAAAAAGCGGCGCAGGCGACTGGAGGGGAAGCCGCCTTGCGCCCAGGTCAGGGAGGTTCCATGCCACCGGCGCTGGGCGCCGAATGCAGCCACGTTAAGGCGCGCGCACTCCCTGCTCAACTGTACGGAGGTAAACGGCGTCTATCCAAAGGATAGCACCCCATATACGAAGGTAAGTAGGGCGCGCCGGCAACGTCCGATGGTCAGCCTTCACCGTCATGCAGCTGCGCGCGAAAGGCGCGGGGCGACAGTCCCGTAGCCGCGGCATAGACGCGGCTGAAATAGGCGGGGTCCTCGAAGCCGAGCGCATAGGCGATCGTCGAGACCGGCAGGTTGGTGTAGACGAGGTTGCGCCGCGCCTCGCGGATCAGGCGGTTGAGGATCAGGTGCGAAGCGGTGTCGCCGGTCGCCGCGCGTGTCACCCGGTTGAGATGGGTCGGCGTGATCGACAGCGCGCCTGCGTAGTCCGCGACACTCCAGCGTTCCAGATGATGCTGCTCGAGCAGCGCTTCGAAGCGGCGAAACAGGCTGCTTTCCGCGGTGCCGTTGCCGCCGCTCTCCCCGGTGAGCGCGCGGGCGACCAGCCCGATCATGGCCGCCGACAGGGCGCGCAGCACATGCGCGCGGCCGAAATCGCGGGCGGCGTGCTCGGCGAAGATCTGCTTCATGGTGGCGCGGATCTGCGGCGTGCCGCGCACGACGGCCGACCGCGACAAGGCTCCGCGCAAGCCTTCTGCGGCGAGCAGCGCCTCGTCCAGGATTTCGGCGGCGATGGTCAGCACCCAGCCCTGGGTGTCGGGCACGAAACGGAAGCCGTGAACGTGGCCGACCGGCACATTGACGATCTGCATCGGCTTCAGCGGCGCCACGCGCCCGTCGAGCGTCGCCTCGCCGCCGCCGCGCTCGATCAGCAGCACCTGGTGCAGCCTCGCATGACGGTGCACGGCCAAAGTCCAGTCGTGCAGCACCGAGCGCGACGCGATCGTCTCGCAATGCACGACGTCGGGCAGATCGCCGGATTCGCCGAACAGATTGTAGACCCGGATCGCTGGGGCGGGGGCTGTGGTCCTCATGTTCGAATAGTACAAGACATTGGCAAAACCCTCCATCGGTGTGCAGGACAAAATCTGCAAAAAAGTGCCGGCGGGAGGACGCAAAAATGAAAGTTCAGGTCTGCATCATCGGCGGTGGGCCGTCCGGGCTGCTGTTGTCCCAGCTCCTTCATCTGAAGGGGATCGACACGATCGTGCTGGAGAAATACAGCCGCGACCACGTGCTCGCCCGGATCCGCGCCGGTGTGCTCGAGCACGGCTTTGCAAAGCTGATGCGCGAGGCGCAATGTGGCGAGCGGATGGACCGCGAGGGCGAGATCCACCGGGGATTCGAGATCGCCCATGACGGCGTGCTGTCCCAGATCGACCTCTACAAGCACTCCGGCGGCAATTCGGTGCTGGTCTACGGCCAAACCGAGCTGACGCGTGACCTCTACGAGGCGCGCGACCGCCTTGGCGGCAAGGTCGTGCATAATGCCGAGGACGTGACGCCGCATGATCTGACCTCGGACCGGCCCTACGTCACCTATCGCTCGAACGACGAGATCATTCGCGTCGATTGCGACTACATCGTCGGTGCTGACGGCTTCCACGGCGTCAGCCGCAGATCGATCCCGAAGGACGTGTTGCGCGAATACGAGAAGGTCTATCCGTTCGGCTGGCTCGGGGTGCTGTCGCGCACCAAGCCGGTGTCGCCCGAGCTGATCTATGCGAAGCACGAGCGGGGCTTTGCGCTGTGCTCCCTGCGCTCGCAGGTGCTCAGCCGCTACTACATCCAGGTGCCGCTGACCGACAAGGTGGAGGACTGGAGCGATGATGCGTTCTGGGCCGAGCTGAAGCGCCGCCTGCCGGAGGAAGTCGCCGGCCGCCTGATCACGGGTCCGTCGATCGAGAAGAGCATCGCGCCGCTGCGCAGCTTCGTCGCCGAACCCATGAGCTATGGCCGCCTGTTCCTCGCCGGGGACGCCGCCCACATCGTGCCGCCGACCGGCGCGCGCGGGCTCAACAGTGCGGCCTCCGACATCTACTATCTCTACCACGCCATGCTCGCGCATTATCAGCGCGGCGATGATTCCGGCCTCGCGGGTTATTCGGCCAAGGCGCTGGCGCGGATCTGGAAGGCGCAACGCTTCTCCTGGTGGATGACGATGATGCTGCATCGTTTCCCCGACCGGCTCGACTATGAGGATCGGCTACAGCAGACCGAGCTGGACTATCTGCTGTCCTCGGAGACGGCGCAGCGGTTGCTCGCGGAGAATTATGTGGGCTTGCCGTTCTAGGATTGGGGTTGTCCCTTCTCCCCTTGCGGGAGAAGGTGGCGCGAAGCGCCCGATGAGGGCTTTCTCCGCGAACCCAACTGCGGGATGGGCTCGCGGAGAGAACCCCTCACCCGTCTCGCCGCTTCGCGGCGAGCCACCAACTCCAACAAGGGGAGAGGGGGAAGACAGCGCTTGGCTCGCTACTTCCCTTCCAGCGTATTGACCGGCGTCCAGTCCGGCGGTGGCGCATTTGCGCTGAGGGCCTTGGCGCGCTTCGCAAACAGCGCCGATGCCGGATCGCTCTCCGCCATTCGCCCGAACGCATCAGCCGCCTTCGCAAAGTCCTTCGCGCGCCAGCAGGCCAGCCCTTCCGCATACGCCGCGGCGACCTTGGCCTGCTCCGCGCTCTCCGCGCCTCTCTCCGCCAGCGGCTCGAACACCTTGATTGCCTCGCCGCGGCCCATCACCCTGATCGCATCGAGCTCGCGCCAGGCGAAGACGTCGCCGGTCTGCGCGACCGTCGCTTCCGACGCCATGATCGCGGTGCCGTAATATTTGTTGGCGCCTTCGAGCCGCGAGGCGACGTTCACGGTGTCGCTCATCACGGTGTAGTTGAAACGGCGACGCGAGCCGATATTGCCGACCACGGCTGCGCCGCTATTGAGGCCGATGCGGTGCGAGAGGCCGCGACCGGCGAAGGCGGGATGGCTGGCATTGAGCTCCGCCAGCTTCTCGTGGCATTTCAGCGCGGCGCGGACAGCGTTGCCTGCATGCAGGGGGTCGTCGGCGGGCGCGCCGAACATGGCGACGATGGAATCGCCGATATATTTATCGACATAGCCGCCATGGCTTTCGATGATGTCGGTCATGGCGGAGAGATATTCGTTCATCAGCGTGACCAGCTCGCCCGGCGTCATCGTCTCCGCGATCGAGGAGAAGCCGCTGAGGTCGGAGAAGAACATGGTGACGTTGCGCATCTCGCCGCCGAGCGCCGGCATCTTGCCGGAGGTGACCATCGTCTCGATCACCTCGGGCGCGAGATAATAGGCAAAGCTCTTGCGCAGGAAACGCTCGTCGCGGTCGGCCAGCACGAAGCGGTAGCCGATCATCATCGCGAGGGCCGCGAGACTTGCGAGCGCGGGCTCGGTCAGCGGCAGCGCCAGCGCATGCACGAACGCGCCGACGGCAATTGCCGTGTAAACGGCGGTGAGGCCGATCCATGCGATCAGCGCGCCGGTAGGCGCGAGCATGCAGGCCGCGCAGGCGATGATCGCGGCGAGCGCAATCGTGAGAATGCTCCGCAAGGGAAAGCCGAGCTCGGTCACGGCGTCGTGCTCGATCAGGTTTCTCACCACGGCCGCGTGCACGAACACGCCCGCGATGTCGCTCCGCGCCTTCTGCGCCGCGCCGGCCGGGGCGGGCAGGGCGCATCGTGGTGCCGGCGAGCCGTCATGTCCGCCGGACAGCCGCATCGAGGTAAGCTTGCGATCCTCGAAATTGAGGATGGTGCCGAGCAAGACGACCTTGCCGTCGAAAGCGCGGCGGAAGAAATCGCGGTCGCCCTTCTCGGTGCAGGCGCGCAGGTCGGCGAATGAATAGGCCGGGACGTCGCGGCCGAGGCCGCGGAAGTTCAGCGTGAGGGTGTTGGGCACCGCGCTCGGAACGGCATAGCCGGCCAACTCGGTCGTACCGGACGGCCCGATCTCGGGTTTGGTGCCGAGTGCCCGCGCGGCGAGCTCGACCGCCATCGCGGGAACGGGCTTGCCGTCAATGGAGAAGCTCAGCGGCATCCGGCGGATCACGTCGTCGGCATCGGTATGGACGTTGAGGGCGCGGATGTTGTTCTTCACCGCCAGCTGCTGCGCGCGATAGGGCCTGTCCGGATGATCGTTGCTCAGGATCTCGCCGAGCACGAGCTTGCCGCCGTCGGAGAGTTGCCGGAGCGCGATGAGGTAGTCCCGGTCAAAGCCTCTCATGCGCGTGCCGAGCGGTGCTTCGCCAAAGGGGATCTCGGACTGCTCGATCGAGCTTGGAAAGATGACGTCGAAGCCGATTACCTTGGCGCCGCCCTCGGCGAGGCTGCCGAGCACCCGGCCGATCTCGCGCGTCCAGGTCTGGGTCGGCGATCCCTTGAACGGCGGGGTGTCGTAGGTCTCGCCGTCGATCGCCACGACGACGACCGGCGATGTCGCGGGATCACGGCGATCGCTGACGAGCTTGCCGCGCAACGCGGTGAGAATGTCGAGGGAGAGGCCCTGCAGGCTCTGGAACGGCGGCGACGTGAAGACCGCGCCCGCAAGGAGCGCGATCAGGATAGCCGCAACGATGTCCCGCCCGCCGATCCGCCGCATCGCCCCGTCGCTAGATAGCCTATTCGAGCCGCAGCAGGCGGCCGACGATCGGCGTCGGCGACGACGTGGCGCCGGCATCGATCTGGAAGGCGTAGCGCTTGGCGCCGAGGATGGCGAGGTAGCTGCCGCCCGGGGTCAGCGACTTTCCAGCCTTGGCGAAGTCATAGAACTTGCCGCCGATCATGGTTTCGGTCTTCAGCGGCACGGTGATCGCGGGCTCCTTGCCGTCGGTGCGCTCGATCACCAGCGTGCTGCCGCTCTTGGCTTGCACCAGCGGGGCGCTGCCGTACAGCGTCGGCAGCTTGGCCGGTGCGCCCTTGGCGTCCGATCGCATCGTGCGGAAGGTGGTCGCAGCGCTCTGGTTGGCCTCGCGCTCCGACAGCTTTGCCGCGTTGGTATCGCAGGGCACTTTCTCGCGCTTGACCTCGCCGAGCTGCACGGTGCTCTGCTCGGCGCCGACCAGCACGACGCCTTCGCTGATGGTCTCGCGCTGGCAGGATTTCAGGTAGCTGAGCGTGATGCTCGCCTTGGGCCCGAGCTTGATGATCTTGCCCGGCGCCACATAGTCCATGAAGGCGATGCCGTCGACCTTGCCTTGCACATCCTCGACGATCGCAGCCGGGGTCTCCGCCAAAGCGGGGGTCGCAACACAGAGCGCGCCGACAGCGGCGCCGATCAGGCTTTTCATGGGAATTCTCATCCAATTCGACCGATGTTTGGCCGGTCCCTGTCCTGGTTCGATGCTTAGCAGCAGGGCGCCCAGGTAAGTGTGACCAGAATCACTCTTTATTCTTGGTGCCACTCTAGCAGGAACAGGTTCAACCCGGCGACCGGAGAAAACAGAGCTGTGCCAAGCTGTTGGCGGGATGGCTAATGTCAGGCGGGGACGTCTTCGGCCGGGCGGCTTTCTGCCGCACACTCTATATAAGGAGTGAGCGGAGGCTCCGTCTTCAGGAACGGCGTCGCCTGCTGCCCGGAGGCGATCTCCACGACCTCGTCCCAGCGCGACAGAAAGGCGTCGACGCAGGCCGGGTCAAACTGCCGTCCCTTGTTCTCGACCAGGTAATTGCGCGCCACTTCCAGCGGCATCGGCTCCTTGTAGGGCCGCCGCGTCGTCAGCGCGTCGAAGACGTCGGCGACCGCGACCACGCGTGCGGCCACCGGGATCTCGTCCGTCCTGAGGCCGTTCGGATAGCCCGCCCCGTCCCAGCGCTCGTGATGGCCTGCGGCAATTTGCGCGCCGAGCCGGATCAGCTCGCAGCTGGAGTCCGCCAGGATGCGCTCGCCGATCGTGGCATGGGTGCGGATCACCGCCATCTCGTCATCGGTCAGCTTGCCGGGCTTGAGCAGGATGTTGTCGGGAATGGCGACCTTGCCGACGTCGTGCAGGGGAGCGGCGAGATAGATGTCGCGGCAGAGCCGGGCCGGCAGGCCGAGCTGCTCGGCGATGATGCGGCTGTAGCGGGCGACCCGGAGCGTATGCTCGCCGGTGTCGTTGTCGCGGTACTCGACCGCGAGCGCGAGCCGCAGGATGATCTCCTCCTCGCGCTCGCCGAGCTTTCGTGTCGCGGCTGCGACCTCGCTCGCAAGATGCGCGGCGCGGTCGTTGAGCTTGCGCACGGCTGCACCAAGCTGAATCAAATTCCGCAGGCGCACCGTCATCTCGACGCTCTGCGGCGCCTTGGGCAGGAAATCGGTTGCACCAGCCTGCAGCGCTTCCATCTTCACGTCGTCCGTCTGCCGCGACGTGATCATCGCGATCGGAATGTCGGCGCAGCCGGGAAGGGTTCTGAGCGTGCGGATGAAGCTGATGCCGTCCATGTGCGGCATCTCGTAGTCGACCAGCACGAGATCGAAGACGCGCTCGCGCGCACAGGCCAGCGCCTCGACGGGATCGAGAAAGGTGGTGGCTTCGACCAGGCCTTCGGCCTCGATATGACGTTTCAGGAAGTTGAGGACGGAACGGCTGTCATCAACCAGAAGCGCTTGGGTCAGCATCGGCGGCCGGACTCGTTCGGATGGCGAGGCATGACCTCAACAACTAGCCTTTGCGATTTAACGCGAAGCAAACGTTTCACCGGCGACAAGCTGCTTCATCACTGCGCGCAACGCATGAGATTTGAGCGCGCCATGCACGTCTGCATGCATACGCGAAGTTCTTCGATATGTGACCCGTAGTTGTACGGGGGACCCCATTAGGGGTTTGCACACTCTCCATACCGAATAGTCATCGCGTGGGATTCGCGCCATGCGTGCAGCGAGTCCCCGGAATTTCTGGGGGACGAATGTCGTCTGATGTCACTGAGCCGAAGTGGTCCCTACGGCTGCCTGCAGATTGCAGCATCGCTGCGATCCGCAGTGTCTATGACCTGATCCGCGAAGCTTTCGGCCGGCAGGACCGGCTCGAGATCGATTGCTCCAGCGTCGACAAGGCCGACGTCACATCGATCCAGCTTCTGCTGTCGACCGCCAAGACGGGCGAGGCCCAGGGCCGCCCGGTGGTGCTCACTTCATTTTCCCAATCTCTGCGCAACACCCTTCGCCGCGCCGGCTTCGCCAGCGATGCGATGATCGATCAGCATTTCCCGCAAAAGAAAGATGGCACCTAATGGCCACGATTCTCACGGTCGACGATTCCCCCAGCATCCGGCAGATGATCAAGGTCGTGCTCGAGCCGGCCGGTCACAACGTGATCGAGGCCGGCGACGGCGCGCAAGGGCTCGCCAAGGCGCAGGCCGGCAAGCTCGATCTCGTCATCACCGACCTCAATATGCCCGTCATGAACGGGCTGGAGCTGATCCGGGCCCTGCGCAAGCTGCCGAGCGCTGTCGGCATGCCCATCGTGTTCCTCACCACCGAATCCAACGACACGGTGAAGCAGGAAGCAAAGAGCGCCGGCGCCACCGGCTGGATCACCAAACCGTTCAAGCCCGAGCAGTTGCTCGCCGTCGTCGGCAAGCTGGTGCGCGCATGAACGCGATGGACCCGACCGAGGTCTTTCGCCAGGAAGCCAGCGAGCTGTTCGAGGTCCTGGAAGGGGCCCTGCTCGACCTCGGCCAGCGTCCCGACGACCGCGAGCTGGTCGATTCCGCGTTCCGTGCCCTGCATACGATCAAGGGCTCGGGCGCGATGTTCGGCTTCGACAAGGTCGCCTCCTTCACCCACGAATTCGAGACTGCCTTCGACCGCGTCCGCAAGGGCGAGATCAAGCCGACCCAGGAGCTGATCTCGGTCGCGCTCGCCGCCAAGGATTATATCCGCGCGCTGATCGAGGATCCGCAATCGACCGACGACATCATCGGCGAGGCCATTCTCGACGATCTCAGGCGCTTCGTGTCGTCGGACCAGCCCGCGGCTCCCCTCGACGCGATCGCGGAGGCGCCGCCGCCGCCGCCGGCCGAGAGCAAGCAGGCCGGCTGGCATCTCTATCTCGAATTCGAATCCCACATCCTGCGCAACGGCTCGAACCCGCTCGACCTGCTGGAGGATCTCTGCAAGCTCGGCCCCTGCTTCGTCGTGCCCGTCACCGACGGCATCCCGTTCCTCGACGAGATGGAGCCGGAAGACTGCTATCTGAAGTGGGACGTCAAGCTGCACGCGGCCTGCGGCAAGGACGCGATCGACGACGTCTTCATGTTCGTCTCGGACGAGATGAAGCTGACGCTCTCGCCGCTGGAGCAGGTCGAAGCGCCCGCGCCGATGCCGCTGTTCCAGCTCCTCGACGAGGAGCCGGCGCCGGAGACCGAGACTCCTGCACCGGTGCTGGAGGCTGTTGCCGCGCCGGTCGCCGCGCAGCCCGTCGCGAAGGCAGAGCCGAAATCCGAGTCGAAGCCGGAGCCCAAGCACGAAGCCAAGCCCGAGGCCAAGCGCGATGAGCGCGGCATCGCCACCGTTCGCGTGCAGGCCGAGCGCCTCGACGAACTGATGGACCGGGTCGGCGAGCTCGTCATTGCCCAGGCGCGGCTGAGCCAGCTCGCCGCCTCGGGCTCCGATCTCTCGATCAAGATCATTGCCGAAGAGATCGAGCGCCTCGCGTCCTCCCTGCGCGACACCACGATGGGCGCCCGCATGGTGCCGATCGGCTCGCTGTTCGGCCGCTTCCGTCGCCTGGTGCATGATCTGTCGCGCGACCTGTCGAAGCCGGTCGAATTCGTCACCTCGGGCGAGGACACCGAGCTCGACAAGACCATGATCGAGTGCCTGGCGGATCCGCTGGTGCACCTGATCCGCAACGCCATCGACCACGGCATCGAAGATACCGCAACCCGTGCTGCCAACGGCAAGACCGAGCAGGGCCGGATCGAGCTCGCTGCCGTTCATTCGGGCGCCCAGGTGCTCGTCACCGTGAAGGACAATGGCGGCGGCCTCAACACCGCGCGCATCCGCGCCAAGGCGGAAGAGCAGGGGCTGATTGCCGCCGGCGCCGTCCTCAGCGATCACGAGATCCACCAGTTCCTGTTCCACCCGGGCTTCTCGACCGCGCAGACCATCTCGGCGCTGTCGGGCCGCGGCGTCGGCATGGACGTGGTCAAGCGCACCATCGAGAACATGCGCGGCTCGATCGACCTGACGACCAGGCCGGGCCAGGGCACCACGGTGACGCTGCGCCTGCCGCTGACCCTTGCGATCATCGAAGGCCTGCTGATCCGCGTCGGCGAAGGCCGCTACATCATCCCGCTCTCGGCGGTGGAGGAATGCGTCGAGCTGACGGCCGAAGACGAGCGCTCGCGCGGCCGCAACTTCCTCAACGTGCGCGGCAACCTCGTCCCGTTCCTGCGCCTGCGCCAGCTCCTGACCGCGTCGGGATCGCCCGATCGGCACCAGAAGACGATCATCATCTCGACCGGCGAGACCCGCGTCGGCCTCGTCGCCGACCAGATCATCGGCAACCACCAGACCGTGATCAAGTCGCTCTCCAAGCTGCATTCCGACGTCACGATCTTCTCCGGCGCAACCATTCTCGGTGACGGCACGGCGGCGCTGATCCTCGACGTCGCCCAGCTCGTCACGCTGGCGCAGTCGAAGGTCGAGAAGCAGCATATCAGCGAGGCGGCGTGATGAACGAAGGTTTGGCCGGCGAGCAACAGACCGGCGCGATGCAGGTCGTGATGATCGGGCTCGGCGAAGAGAAGTTCGCGCTCGATGCGGGCCTCGTGCGCGAGATCATCGACCCCGTCCCCGTCACCAAGGTGGCGGGCGCGCGGGCCTTTGTTCCCAGCGTGATCAACGTGCGCGGCAACGTCATTCCGCTCGCGGATTTGCGCATCCGCTTCGGCATGCCGCAGCTCGACGACTCGGAAGACACGCGCATCGTCGTCATCGAGCTCCAGCTCGACGGCGAGCCCGTTCTGGTCGGCGTCACCGCGGACAAGGTCTACGAGGTCACGGAGATATCGCAGACCGACGTACAGCAGACGCCGCGCGTCGGCATGCACTGGAAGCCGGAGTTCATTCGCTTCATCGCCAAATGGCGTGAGGAATTCGTCATCGTTCCCAACATGGAACGCATCCTGAATTGAAATGAGGTCTCGGGCGAGACTGGGGTAGGGGCTGGAAATGAGATTTACGGTCAAGGCAAAACTTGCCAGCGCGTTCGGCGTGGTCCTGCTGCTCTCGATGGCGGCGGGCGGTCTCGCTTATGTGAAGCTGAGCGAGATGATCGACACCGCCGACAGCCTGGTGTCGCGTGCGGGCCGGATGGACCGTGCGGCGGAAATCGAGAAGGGCATCCTGATCCAGGTTCGCGCCGAGAAGAATCTCATCATGGCTCCCGAGGGTGACGCGGATCGTTTCCTCGCCGAGATCGCCAAGCAGCGTGAAACGCTTCTCAAGCTGAAGGAAGAGATCCACGCGGCGGCATCGTCCGAAGGCAAGAAGCTGATCGAGAACTTCGGCGCCGCCTACGCGCGCATGAATGCGGTTCAGGATGAAGCGCTGAAGATCGCCCGGACCGACAAGGCGAAAGCCGCCGAGCGCTCGATGACCGAGGTTCGCAAGGCCGTCGGCGAGGCCATGGAAGCCGCCGGCGCATACGTCGCCAACGTCAAGAAGAACATGGCCGACCAGGCCACCCAGGCGCACGAGGACGGCAATCGCTCCCACATGTTGCTGGTGTCGGCCGTCGTGGCATCGCTCGCGATCGGCCTGATCGCCGCGATCTGGATCTCCGTCAGCATCGCCCGTGGTCTCGGCCGCGCGGTCGGTCTCGCCGGTGCGGTGGCAAGCGGCGATCTCAGCCAGACGATCGACGTCTCCAGCAATGACGAGATCGGCGATCTCGTCAAATCGCTGAACATGATGGTGGACAAGCTTCGGCAGGTCGTCGAGGAGGCGCTCACCGCGGCGAGCAACGTCTCCGCCGGCAGCCAGGAGCTGTCCGCGAGTGCCGAGCAGCTGTCGCAGGGCGCGACCGAGCAGGCCTCGTCCGCCGAGGAAGCCTCCTCCTCGATGGAGGAGATGGCCTCGAACGTGAAGCAGAACGCCGACAACGCCAACCAGACCGAGAAGATCGCAGCGCGATCGGCCCAGGATGCCGAAGCGAGCGGCGTCGCCGTGGGCCGGGCCGTCCAGGCCATGCAGACCATCGCCGAGAAGATCACCATCGTGCAGGAGATCGCGCGCCAGACCGACCTGCTGGCGCTCAACGCGGCGGTCGAGGCCGCGCGCGCCGGCGAGCACGGCAAGGGCTTTGCCGTGGTCGCCTCCGAGGTGCGCAAGCTCGCCGAGCGCAGCCAGGCGGCGGCAGCCGACATCGGCACGCTGTCGACCGAGACCGTGAAGGTCGCGCAGGAAGCCGGCGACATGCTCTCCAAGCTGGTCCCCGACATCAAGAAGACGGCCGAGCTGGTCCAGGAGATCACCGCGGCCTGCCGCGAGCAGGACGTCGGCTCGGCGCAGATCAACCAGGCGATCCAGCAGCTCGACAAGGTCGGCCAGCAGAACGCCAGCGCCTCCGAACAGGTGTCCTCGACCTCGGAGGAGCTCGCCTCGCAGGCCGAGCAGCTGCAGTCGACCATCTCGTTCTTCCGCATCGAACATGCCGGCCGGCAAGAGCGCGCTGCCCCCGCGCCGATCGATCGTGCCGTCACCCAGCTGCGCGCCAAGGCGGCGCACATGGCGGCGGCGGATCGCGGCGCGAAAAAGCCCATGCCTGTCCGCAAGCCGGCACGCGCGATGAAGGTCGCCGGCGGCGGCGGTTTCGCCTTCGACATGCATGACGGCGAAGACGACCGCGACGCCGAGTTTCAACGCTGATCAAACGGTCCGGCTCGCGCCGGACCGTCCTCGTTTCCTAACCCCGGGACCTCTGGACTGCATCATGGCCGCAACCTCGCAATATCTGACGCTCGGGCTCGCCGGCGAGACGTTCGGCATCAGCATCCGCAACGTCCGCGAAATCCTCGACATGCGGCCGATCTCGCGGCTGCCGCATGCACCGAACTTCCTGCTCGGCATGATCGACGTGCGCGGAGCCGGCTATCCGATCGTCGATCTCCGGACCAAGCTCGGCTTGCCCAGCGTCGCGGCGACCGAGGCGACCCGCATCATCATCCTCGACGTGCCGATGAAGGACCGCCTGGTCGGCGTCGGCTTCGTCGCCGATTGCGTGTTCGAGGTCACCGACATCGACGAGCAGGCGATCGAGCCCATCCCCGAGGTCGGCGGCAAATGGCAGTCCGACTATGCCGCCGGTATCGGCCGCAAGGGCGAGAAATTCGTCGTGATCTTCGACCTCGCCAAGCTGATGGCGAATGACGAGATCCCGGAGGGACGTAATGCGGCCGCGGATTCATCCCGCGCCGCCTGAGTTTGCCAGTGCGTGATCAAGCGTAGCACCCCAATTCGAACCAAACGAGACTGATATGAGATTCACCGTCAAAGCCAAGCTTGCCAGTGCATTCGGCGTTGTCATTTTGCTGTCCATGATCGCCGGCGCGGTCGGCTATTTGAAGCTGGCCGACATGGTCGCCACCACCGAGCTGCTGGTCAGCCGCGCGGGCCGGATGGAAAAGGCCGCCGAGCTGAAGGAGGGCATCCTGTTCCTCGTCCGCGCGGAGAAGAATTCGATCCTGGCGTCGTCAGATGCCGAGCACGAGCAGTTCCGGGCCGACCTGATCAAGAACCGCGAAGCGGTCGCCAAGTCCAAGGACGAAATCTACGCGGCTGCCAGCGAAAGCGGCAAGAAGCTGATGGAGAGCTTCAATGTCGCGTTCGCCAAGCTGAACGCCTATCAGGACGAGACGGTCAGGCTCGCGAAGGTCGACAAGCCGCAGGCGCTGGACCGCTCCATGCACGACGGCCGCAAGGTCGTCGCGGACGCGATCGAAGCGGCCGACGGCTACATCAAGAACGTCAAGAAGAACATGTCCGAGCAGGCCGAGCAGGCGAAGCAGGACGGCGCCCGCGCCGAACTGATCCTGATGAGCCTGGTCATCGCCTCGCTCCTGATTGCCGCGATTGCGGCGACCTGGATCGCGCTCAACATCAGCCGGGCGCTGGCGCAGGCCGTCGGTCTTGCCGATGCGGTGGCGATCGGCGATCTCAGCCACAAGATCGAGTCCTCCAGCAACGACGAGATCGGCGATCTCATCAAGTCGCTGAATGCGATGACGGTGAACCTCAATGCGACGGCGGCGCTCGCCAATCAGATCGCGCAGGGCGATCTCACGGTCGAGGCCAAACCGTTGTCGGACAAGGACACGCTGGGCCTCGCGCTCGAGCGCATGGTCGAGAAGCTTCGCCAGATCGTGTCGGAAGCCCTGACCGCGGCGCAGAACGTCTCCGCCGGCAGCCAGGAGCTGTCCGCCAGCGCCGAGCAGCTCTCGCAGGGCGCGACCGAGCAGGCCTCCTCTGCCGAGGAAGCGTCCTCCTCAATGGAGGAGATGGCCTCGAACGTGAAGCAGAACGCCGACAACGCCAACCAGACCGAGAAGATCGCCGCGCAGTCGGCCAAGGACGCCGAGGCCAGCGGCGCCGCTGTGGGCCGCGCCGTCAACGCGATGCAGACCATCGCCGAGAAGATCACCATCGTGCAGGAGATCGCACGCCAGACCGACCTGCTCGCGCTCAACGCGGCGGTCGAGGCCGCGCGCGCCGGCGAGCACGGCAAGGGCTTTGCGGTGGTCGCCTCCGAGGTGCGCAAGCTCGCCGAGCGCAGCCAGGCGGCGGCGGCCGAAATCGGCACGCTCTCGGCCGACACCGTCAAGGTGGCGCAGGAGGCGGGGAGCATGCTCTCCAAGCTCGTCCCCGACATCAAGCGGACCGCCGAGCTCGTCGAGGAGATCACGGCGGCCTGCCGCGAACAGGACGTCGGCTCGGCGCAGATCAACCAGGCAATCCAGCAGCTCGACAAGGTCGGCCAGCAGAACGCCAGCGCCTCCGAGCAGGTGTCCTCGACCTCGGAAGAGCTCGCCTCGCAGGCCGAGCAGCTGCAGTCGACCATCGCCTATTTCCGTATCGAGCAGGGCAAGAGCCAGGCCGCGCCGATCGACCGCGCGGTGACCCAGTTGCGCGCGAAGGCGGCGACCATGGCGGCGGTCGAGCGTCCGGCCAAGAAGCCGGTGGCAAAGCCCGCACGCGCCCTGAAGGCTGCCGGTGGCGGCGGCTTCGCCTTCGACATGAACGACGGCGAGGACGACCGCGACGCCGACTTCCAGCGCTGAGCCTCTTAAGGGATCGGCCCCCATTGGGGGCCGGTCTGCCTTCAGTCATTGCGTAAACGTGTAGGATTGCAGATGGCCCGTACGGCCCGACATTCAGTGCAGCCGGCCATGGACCGGGGCGTGCAGCCATGATGCCGGCCATGCAGGATACGGCCGTGCATCTGTCGGACCGCCACTTCCGGACCATCGCCGAATTGATCGAGGGGCAGGTCGGCATCAAGTTGCCGCAGGGCAAGCGGCTGATGCTGGAGGGGCGGCTGCACAAGCGTGTGCGCGCGTTGAATTTCTCCGACCTCAACGAATATGTCGACAACCTGTTCGAGGCCGACCATTTCGACACCGAGCTCACCCATCTGATCGATGTGGTGACGACCAACAAGACCGACTTCTTCCGCGAACCCCAGCACTTCACCTTCATGCGGGAGGTCGCCGTTCCCGCCTTGCTCAAATCGCATGGCCGCCGGAGCGCGAACCTGAAGGTCTGGAGCTCGGCGAGCTCCACCGGCATGGAAGCCTATACCACCGCGATGGTGCTGGACGACATGACGCGGAATGGCTCGCGGTTTCAATACCGCATCCTCGGGACCGACATCTCGACCGCGGTGCTGCGCCTCGCCAAGACCGCGATCTACACCCGCGACGTGCTGTCACCGGTGCCCGAGAACTTCGTGAAGCGATATTTCCTGTCGTCGCGAGACAAGTCGCGCGGCGAGGTGCGGGTGGTGCCGGAGCTGCGGCGCATGACGCATTTCATGCGGATGAACCTCATGGATGCGTCCTATCCCGTCGATCGCGACGTCGACATCATCTTCTGCCGCAACGTCCTGATCTATTTCGAGCGGGAGACGCAGCGCAAGGTGATCGAGCAATTGTGCAGCCATTTGCGGCCGGGCGGCTATCTGCTGGTCGGACATTCGGAATCGATGATTCACAGTGCAGTGCCGGGCTTGAAGCAAGTTCAGCCAACCATTTTCCAGGTCTAGCCGGAGCGCAACCACAATGCCGAGGGAGAAAGTTCGCGTGCTGATCGTGGACGATTCGGCGTCGGTGCGCCAAATCCTTCAGACGATCCTCTGCGAAGATCCCGATATCGAGGTGATGGCGACGGCCTCCGATCCCTTCGTCGCGGCCAAGCGCCTCGAGAAGGAACTGCCCGACGTCATCATCCTCGATCTCGAAATGCCGCGCATGGACGGCATGACCTTCCTGCGCAAGATCATGGCGCAGCGTCCCATTCCGGTGATCATCTGCTCCTCCCTGACCGAAGAGGGCTCCCACGTGATGTTCGAGGCGTTCGAGGCGGGCGCGGTCGACATCGTGCCGAAGCCGAAGATCGACACGCGCCAGGCCCTGTTCGAATGTTCCACGCGACTGCGAGAGGCGGTCAAATCGGCGGCGCGTGCGCGGGTCCGCCCGCGCGCGGAGCGTCGCGTGATCGAGAGGAAGCTGACGGCCGACGCCATCATCCCGCCGCCGGTGCAGGGCAAGGTCCGGCCGACGACGGAACGCATCGTCTGCATCGGCGCCTCGACGGGCGGCACGGAAGCGTTGAACGACGTCCTGGAAATGCTGCCGGCGCATTGTCCGCCCATCGTCATCGTCCAGCACATGCCGCCGGGCTTTACCGCGGCGTTTGCCAGGCGCCTCGACAGCGTCTGCCAGATCCGGGTCAAGGAGGCCGAGGACGGCGAGCCGGTGCTGCCGGGCTGTGCCTATATCGCGCCGGGCGCCCGTCACATGCTGCTGCAGCGCATCGGCCTGCGCTATCAGATCGCGATCAAGGACGGCCCGCCAGTGTCGCGGCATCGCCCCTCCGTCGACGTGCTGTTCCGCTCGGCGGCCCAGCATGCCGGCGCCAATGCGCTCGGCGTCATCATGACCGGCATGGGCGATGACGGCGCGCGCGGCATGCTGGAGATGCGCAAGCTCGGCGCCTCGACACGGGCGCAGGACGAAGAGAGCTGCGTGGTGTTCGGCATGCCCAAGGAAGCCATCGCCCATGGCGGAGTCGAGAAGGTCGTGTCGCTGCACAACATCCCGCGCGAGATCATGCTCTGGTACCAGGCCGGGCATACCGTGATGGCAGGTTGAGCGCGATGTCCGCCCTTCCACCCAACACGCTCACCGAGGCGATCGCCGCGATCGAGGGCGTCTCCTCGCGCATCGAGGACGTTTTCGCGCGGGTCGGTCAAGAGCTTGGCCGCGGCCACATCATCTTTGGGGAATTGAACCAGGGCCTCGCGACCCTCTCGGGGGAACTCTCGGGCGCCGAGATCGAGGGCGCCGCGACCGCGTTGCAGGAGATCGCCGCGCGGCTCGGTGAGCTCGCGCAGGCGCTGCCGGCCGAGAGCGCCTTGCTTGCGACGATCGGCACGAGCACGGCCGAGGCTTCCTCGCTGCTCAAGCCGCTGTTCAAGCATATCCAGATGATCACCATCATCGCGCGCAGTGCGCGGATCGAGGCGGCCTCGCTCGACGGCGATCGCGAGGGCTTTCTCGCCTTCACCCAGGAAGCGTACGATCTCGGCAAGGCCGTGCAGCGCTCGCTCGAGGAGTGCGGGAGAGACCAGCAGCGGCTGTCGGACGCCGTCGCCACGGCCTCCAGCCGGCAGAAGGAATTCGAGAGCCGTTACCGCAATCAGCTGGTCTCGGAGAGCGCGGAGCTCGGCGCGGCCTATAGCGGGCTGCGCGAGCAGCGCAGCAAGAGCAGCCATCTCGCCGACCTCGCTGGCGCCAGCACCAAAAAGATCGCCGAGGCGGTCGGCAGCGCGATCATCTCGCTTCAGGCCGGTGACAGCACGCGCCAGCGTCTCGAGCATGTCTGTCATGGCCTCGCCCTTGCGTCGCGATCGGCCCCGAGCCTTGTGCCCGAACCGGTCGCCAGCGATGACGGCGCGCGCGCCATTTGTCAGTTGCAGGCGGCCCTGCTCAGGGACGCCCAGCGCGAGTTCGGCGGCGACATCGGCCAGATCGTCCGGGCACTGACGGCGATCCTGAATGACGCAGGCAGTGTCGTCGGCCATGGCCGCACGCTGTTCGGCGGTGAGGAGGGCGGCTCGTCGTCGTTCCTGGCGCGCATCAAGCAGACGCTGGCGCATGCCTCGACATTGATCTCGACCTGCGAGGGCGCGGGCCGCGCCGTGGACGAGGCGCTCGCGATCGTCGAGGATACGTTGACGAAGTTTCGCCAGGCGATCGCGGGGCTTGCCGAGGCCACCGTCGACATCACGCTGATCGGCATGAATGCCGGCCTCAAGGCGAGCCATCTCGGCAGCCGCGGCAGCGCCTTCGTTGTGATCGCCAACGAGCTCAAGGCGACCGCCGACCAGGTCTCGGCGGGCGCCGGCCGGCTGCGGCCGGTGCTCGACGGCATCGAGCGCTCGGCAAAGGAGCTGAAGGAGCTGCGCGTGCAGGGCGATCCCACGCAGCTCGCGGAGCTCGAGCCGCAGATCCTCCAGGCGCTGCGCGAGGTCGAGGCCGGCAACGAACGGCTCGGCAAGCTGATGAGCCGGCTCGTCGACGAAGGCGCCGAATTCGAAGGCCTGATGAATTCGGCCGAAGGCCTGATGACCAGGCTCGGCGAAGGCTCCGCAACCTTGCCCGCGGTTGCCGCGCGCCTCGAAACGGCGAGCGCGGGCGCGCAGCGGCCGCAGCCGCAAGCGCAGGACGAGGCCATGCTCGACGCGCTGTTTGCGCGTTACACGATGGAGCGTGAGCGGGACGTCCATCGCGAATTCCTGCAGACACTCGGGCTCGCATCGATCGCCACCACGCGGCGCGTCGAGGTCGTCGAGGCCGCGGATGACGGCATTGAACTGTTTTGACGCCGCGCCGGCGGGGCCTCGCGCGCTGGCGGCAATTCGACAGATTGGGTTTTCAGGGCGTTAACCTTGCCGTGAGCGTCGGCGCTTTGGTCATTGTCGCGCCCCAGAGTTGGTTGCAAATACCTCGTCAATTTCGCGGCGAGAAATTCCGGATGTTGAGAGACGGCAAATATGCTGCCTGGTTCAGGACCCCACGTGGTCAGGGCACCGGCCAGGTGGACCTCACCGACGGCCGGATTTCGGGCAGCGACAGCTTCTTCACCTATGGCGGCTCGTATCGTGTCGATGAGAAGCACTTCTCGGCGGTCTTGACCGTGAACCGCCACTCCGATGGCCCGGCGAACGTGTTCGGGCCGGACGAGGTCGAGGTCGCTCTCTCCGGCGTGTGCAACGGCCTGGTGGCGACCTGCTCGGGAACGGCCCGGGAAGCACCCGACGTGAAGTTCGAGGCGACGCTGATCTACAGCCAGGAAGATGCGCCGGCCTCCGACGCCCGCGGCGCGGTCGTGAGGCTCAATGCCGACAAATTGCCGAAGGGCCTCGACAGCCGTAGCCGGCCGCGCCCTTCCTTCACGCCGACCAAGACTCCCCTGTCCTGAGGCGCCGGCGCCTTAGCGTTGCATTGACGCTGTTGCCGCGAAAACATCGTGAGACTGCACTGCAGCAACCCTGCTTTCAGAGCTGGCCTCTAGGTTGAGGCCATAACAAAAGGCGGACAGGGACATGCCTCAGATCTGGATGACATATGACGAACTCGCGACACTCAACGGCTGCACCGCTGCGGAAGCACGGCAGCAGGCGCTGCAGCTGTCGCTCGACCGCCGCAAGAGCCGCGACGGGAACACCCGCGTCAAGCTGACCCCCGCATTGATGGACCGGTTCTTCGAGACCATCCGAGGCACCGATTCCGCGCTGGATGATGCGGTCGCGGCGCTTCGCGAGACCCATCGGCAGATGTCGGGCATTCTCGCGGCTGAACAGGAGAGCCTCAGGCGCGGGGTGGCGTAAGTCCGCCGTTTGGCCAACAGCGGCATCTTTTCGAATCAGGCATAATCGCCCAGCCGGAATTTGGCGTGATCCCCGGTGTTCTACACCGGATCCGGGACGTCACGGCTGGGAGGAATGCCATGAAGAAAGCCCTGTACCTTGCGGGCGCGATTGTCTTTGCGCTCCCGCTTGGCCTTGCGACAGCCGCCACCGCCGAAGTGATCAAATTGCAGGCGGAGCTCAAGGGCAGCAATGAGGTGCCGCCCAACGCCAGCGCCGGTTCCGGCAAGGCGGAGGCGGCGTTCGACACCGCGACGAAGGTTCTGACTTACACTGTCACCTATTCCGGCCTGAGCGGTCCTGCGCTGGGCGCGCATTTCCATGGGCCGAGCGAGCCCGGCAAGAATGCCGGCATCGCACTTCCGTTCAAGTCGGCGCAAAGCCCGATCCAGGGTACGGCGACTCTCACCGAGACGCAGGCGACGGATCTTCTGGAAGGCAAATGGTACGCGAACATCCATACGGGAGCCAATCCCGGCGGGGAGCTGCGCGGCCAGATGACGAAGTAGGCCGGCGATCCGACCCGCGGCAGGCTGGCCGAAGTCGGGCCGGCGACGCGCTCAGGCCACCAGAACAGCGTCGTCGACCGGAGCTGTGGCTACGGTCGCGGCACGGGAGGCCAGTAGCGCGTTGAACCTGGCGAAGGGCAGGGGCGCTGCGACGAGATAACCCTGGCCTTCCTCGACACCGCACGAGATCAGGGCACGAACCTGCTCCTCGGTCTCGATGCCTTCGGCGACCACCGTCATCTGGAAATCCCTGGCGAGCGCCACCAGCATCTCCACGATCGTCGTGGTCGAGGCGTCCACCGTGACGGTGTCGACGAAGAACTTGTCGATCTTGATGGTGTTGGCGCCCAGCTCCTTCAGCCGTGACAACCCGCTGTGGCCGACGCCGACGTCGTCGATGGCGACGCGGAAACCGTAGTCGCGCAGCTCACGCACCACGGCCGCGGCGCGCCCGAGATCGTCGAGCTCGTCGCGCTCGGTCACCTCGACCATGACCTGCCGCGCCGAGACTTTTGCCGCGGTGACGACGCTGCGCAGGGTCTCGACAAAGCCGGCGCTCAGGAGGTGCTTTGGCACGACGTTGAACGACAGCTTGAATTCCTTGTCGGACCTGAGATGCGGATGGAGGTCGGCCAGCGCGCGGCCGAGAATCTGCCAGGTCATGGCCTCGATGCGTCCGCTGGACTCCGCCAGCGGAATGAAGTTCATCGGCGGAACGATCGAGCCGTCCTCGCGCAGCCAGCGTGCGAGAATCTCGCAGCCCTTGATCCGGCCGGTTCCGAGATCGAAGATCGGTTGGAAAAACGGCATGAACTCGCCGCGCGCCAGGCCGCGATCGAGATCGGCGACGGGTCCCTCCATGCGGCGGCTGCGCGACAGCAGGACGCCGAACAGCAGGCCCAGCGCAAGGGCGACGGCCATCGCGGGCCAGTAGGCCTCGTTGTTCCAGGTTGAGAGCGCCGTCCTGTCGATGCGGATGACCGTGCGCAGCGGATACCGCGTCGAGCTCTTGGTGAATTCGACTGGATGGGGCAGGGGCTTGCCGGCGTCGAGGATGAATTCGCCGAGCTGTGCGCCGTTGTTGAGCGCCAGCACCACCTCGCTATGTGCCCGCAGCTCGGCCGGCATGATGTCGAACAGGCTGGCATTGACGCCGAGGATGGCGACCAGCGCCTTGTTCTTGCCGATGTCCCTGAGCACGCCGAGCGCGTCACCCCCGAACTGCTCGACACGGAACAGCATCAGTCTGGAATCGCGCGAGGCGAGCATGTCGCCGCGCTCGACCCAGCCCTTGTCGAACTCGAGCGTCTCGGAATAGGCCGAGCAGATCACCGAGCCGTCCGAATTGACGAGCCGGACGTCCTTCACGGCGGAGCGCTGATACACGTGGAGGCGGATGGCCTGGAGCGAGGCCGGATCGCAGGTGGCGAGTCCGCGGCCCGCGAGTTCGTCGAGGCTCGCGGCGGCGAAGTCGACCGCGAATTCGGACCGGCGCAGCACGACCTCGGTCA
Source organism: Bradyrhizobium sp. KB893862 SZCCT0404 (assembly GCF_018130885.1). Classification (NCBI taxonomy): domain Bacteria; kingdom Pseudomonadati; phylum Pseudomonadota; class Alphaproteobacteria; order Hyphomicrobiales; family Nitrobacteraceae; genus Bradyrhizobium; species Bradyrhizobium sp. KB893862 SZCCT0404. The sequence continues at coordinate 190,726 of NZ_JAFCLT010000008.1, read as the reverse complement.
ATTCGTCGAGATGGTGCGCCTGCTGGTCCTGGATGAAGCGCGTCGTGGCGATGTGACCGGCAAGGGCGAATGCGGCCATGCTCGCAAACACGAGCGCCGCCATCGTAAATTTCGGCCGTGCCGACGTCATCCCGGCCTTACCGGTTAAGAAAGGATGACCCGAAGCCTAACCAGGGAGGCGCTAAGATAAGGTTTAGACCAGAATGCTCCGGTTGCGTGGACCAGGGTTTACAGCCGGCCGGGGGGGCCGGTTCCCACGCTCGCGCATCGGCGCGGCCTTAGACGGGGCGATGCAGTCGGGATTTCACATGGATGACACCGAGCCGGCTCGCGGCGGCATCGCGTAGCTGCCACCTCTCGGGTCTCGTGACCCATAGCCGCACGGTCACGAACAGGATGTTGATTCCGAACCAGACCGAGATCGCGATCAGGAAAGAGCTTGTCATGACTCTGCTTCCGCATTCCTTTCGCAGACAATGCTAGGCGTGGGCGCGGGTTCCGCGCTTTGCGGAAAGGGCAGGCGATCGTCCTGCACATATTCTGGTCATCGATGAAACGAGGCCGCCGCAAACGGTCGATGCATTCCCATTCCGCGAAGAATCAGCAATCGAAGCTGAAGGCACTCGTCGCCGCCAGTCCGGCGAGGCGTCGTGCGAAGAGCAAGCGCATTGATGCGAGTCGCTCGAAAGCCCGTGCCGGTCTCGTCTTTGCTCGACCTGCCGCATCGTTATCCAGAGCGCGCTATTCCATGGCCAAGGTTTAGTCTTGGCTGACGTTCAATTTCCACTATATTGCGAACAGTTTTTTACGTGTTTCCGAATAGCGCGTGTGAGCGATGATACCTCGGGGAAGCCGGCACTATCCGATTCTAGATCTCTATCGCGCCATCGCATCTTTCGCCGTTGTGCTCTACCATATTGCCGGATCGCTTGAGATCGCCGGCATGGCGAGTCACGCCTATGTTGCCGTTGACTTCTTCTTCCTTCTGAGCGGCTTCGTCATCGATCGTGCCTACGGCGCGCGGCTGGAAGATCCGTCGTACAGGCTTGAATTCCTGTTGCTGCGTTTCGTCCGCCTTTGGCCGATGATCGTCCTGGGCACCCTTGTCGGCGCATTTGTTGCGACGGGTAGCCTCCTGAGGGGGCATGCGCTGGACCTGAGCAACATGGCCCTGGTGCTGGCGTTCGGTCTGCTCCTTTTGCCCTTTGGCCGAATGCCCCTGACGGCTTCCATCTTTCCATTCGATGGGCCGCTCTGGTCGCTCTTCTATGAAGTGGTGGCGAATGCCGCATACGGCTTCGCGTTCCGTTGGCTGCGCATACCGGTACTCTCAATCCTTGTGATTCTCTGCGGCGGCGGTCTGGTGGTGATATCGCTGCAACAGGGCGATCTGGAACTTGGCGCGAGAACCGGAGAAATCTCGGCTGGCTTCCTCCGTGTCGGCTTCTCGTTCTTCGCCGGCGTCCTCATGTCGCGGATCGGAACGGCGCCGACCGTCAGCGGGAGGACGGCCATCATCTCGGTCGCGGTCTTGATCGCTGTGCTGTTCGTACCCCTGCCCCTGCACCCGATCTATGATATCGCATGCGTTCTTGTCGTATTCCCGCTTTTGATATGGAGGAGCGCCGCGACGGCCGTGCCGCCGGATTGGAGGCAGGCCTGCAGCTTCGTCGGCGAGCTTTCCTATCCGCTGTACGCGGTGCACTACCCGATCACGCGCGTCTTCTTCTATTTTCAGGACAAGCTCGCCCTCGGCAAGACGGCGCTCGCCTTTTCGATCGTGCTGGAGGTGATCACCTGCCTCGGCGCGGCTTATGTCGCGACGAAATTCGTCGACCAGCCGGTGCGTGATTGGCTCGGCTCCTGGATCGAGCGCGTGCGTTCGCCGCGTACGGTTCCCGTGACCGGCAGCACCTGGGTCGCGCAGGTGCTTCCTGCTACGACGGCGGCGGCCTCGGCAGGAAAGCCAGAATTGTCTGGGCGAGAATAACACCGACGGCGCCGCCGGCGGCCTTTTGCAGCACATCGATAAAGCGGGGATCGCGGTCGGGCGTCAGCGCCTGGAAGACCTCGAGCGCGACCGCGACGGTAATCACGAAAGCACAGGCCAGCCTGATGCGGCCCGGCAACAGGAAGGCTAGCAGAAAGCCCAGCAGCCCGTAGGCGCTGAACCGTTCGATCACCACGACCCAATAGGCTTCAGCGTGTCCGATGAGCGCCGGTCTGCCAGCGAGCTTGACGAGCGTGGCGTAGACGATCAGCACAAGGCAGATGACTGCAGCTGCAATGAGATGATTCTGGCGCATCGCAGCATCATAGTCGCCCGGCCGGGGCAATGCTTCCGAAAGCCGTGAATATCGTTAAGGATCGGAAGAAAGGTTCGCGTGCTTGAACCGCTGTTCAAGATGGCGTCATGGCTTTTGGGCTTGTCGAAGGCTGCGCAGCGACGGCGTTCGTAGACCCGAAACCTGCATCGAGGCAACCGTGCTGTTGCGCCGGCCCGGGCAGGATCGTCCTCGGCGCCCTCAGCCCTTCTTCGTCGCCTTCGATTTCAGTGACAGGCCGAGCCGCAGGGCCATGCGCTTGATTGCGTCGGGCGATCGCCCGAGCTGTCTCGCCGCCTCTTCCAGCGAAGCCGACGACTTTGCCAACTCCATGAGCCGGCGGTCTTCCTTGAACGACCAGGGCTTGCGCGCCATAACCGAAATATTCCTCTCACTGCAATAAAGACAAAGCCGCCAAGCGGACCATGTGCGCTCGACGGCCTTGCTTGGGTGGGGCCGGACCTTTGGGGGAAGCCCGGTGCTAAATGGATAAGCGATGGGAGAGACTTCGCAACAAGCAACGAGAATTAAGCTAACTGCTCAACCTTACCGGCATGAATCGATGCGTGTCGCTCCGTATAACCACGGGCATTTCCGACGGCAGAGGTCGATCCGCGCAGCCTCGATCTCGATCGAGGTTCATCGGCCGCCAGCTCCAGCCTCGAAGTTCGATCTCGAACGTCCATTGGACGACGGGTACGCGAGCGCCGGCTGGATCCGCTCGGGATTCCGCGGAGCTCACTTCGAGACGCACCTCACGTCCGCCAGCGATGGCGGCAAGGACGGTTGGCTCCTCGCCGCCATGGCCGTCGGCTCCGCGCAAAATTTGGGAGCGCCGCCGCGCGCGCCACGCGACGAACCCGTAGCCGTCAACGCGAGCGAATCACGATCGAGCCCGCCACCGTCATGATCACCACAATGCAGCTTGTGATGGAGCAGTTGCAAAGTGAGCACACTGCACCGGTCTCGACGAGCAGCATTGCGTTGAACTCAGTGTGTCGTCACGAGATCGTCCAATTCACCCGGCTATGATCGCGCAAACAACAGCGGACCTTCCAGAAAACCAAGATGCTTCAGAAAGCGCGAGCGGCGTTCCCTCTCACCAGGCTGAGAGAACGGGCATTTGAAGGCGTGTTTTTCGGCGTCGCGCTGATCGCGATGGCAGGGTGGGTCTATTTCATCACGCTGTTGCTGGTGAGATTCTTTCTCTGGTTCTTCGGCTGACGCAGGCGAAACGATCACTTCGCATGCATTGTGATGCCGAAAAAACATCCCGGCATGGCGACAAAATCAGCGACGCCCATCATGATGTCGACACAACTCGAAGCTGAGAATGCTGCGTCACGAAGACAGCGCGCTGGGCAAGTGGAAGAAGTCAGAATGATTGTAGCTGCGATCCTGCTCTCGATTCTCGCCGGCTTTGGCGGCGGCTATGCGACGCGCGCCTGGCGATCGCGTCGGCGCAGGGTGCGTCATCCGCTCTATCAGCCCTATGATCCGGCCTTGTCTCCGCAGAGTGCGTCGTCGGCGCGAGGATGGCGAGCATTCTGAGGAAATACAACCATTGACGCGATCGATGGTGTGGCTGGTTGTCGTTCCGCGTCCGAACATGCGGAACCGTCAGCCTCCGCCACCGCCGTCTCGGCATGATTGGAGGCTGCGATGACCAGGCCTACGAACAACGCTCACCGGCGATATTTCGTCGACGCCACGGGCCGGCGTGTTCTGATCGGTCTGACCTCGGAGGAGACATTCGAGTTCGAGCGGCTTGACAGCAAGCTGGGGCTCGATCCGGAGGACGGCCAGGACGAGCTCCGCGGCCGTGACATCTGGCACGCGGCCGGTGAGCAGCGCTGGCTGGAGCTCTACGAGAAGCATGAGGGCGCCTGGAGGACATGGAAGGTGCAACACGCACCGACCAACCCATAGTCCGATCACGGAGCCGGATGCGGCGCTTGATCCCCCCGCGTGTTCGCAACGCGCAAATGGCCTTGCAGGCCTGTCAAGCCGAGCAGTCAGCAGTCATCCTGAGCGGGTGGCGCTGGAAAAAGCTTCGCAAGGCCATCCACGCCCATCCGGCGTTCCTCGGCAACGAGGACGCGCCGCGCGATGACGCGGCGAAATCTCCATTCAGGTCCGTCAAATTGATCCGCGGCCCAGATCTGCGGCTTCGGACGTCCGTCGAGGCCGCGGATCCACACGAAATAGTATTCATCCATTCCTGCGCCGCTTTCGGATCATGGGCGGAGAACCCGCCCATGTCCTGCATGTCCGCTCGGCCCTTCGCAAAGGGAGATCGATGCGGTCAGCCGAGGCCAATGCGCTTCTGCTGATAGCCGCGACCGAGAATGTTCTCCCACCACATCCGATTGTCGACGAACCATTTGACCGTCTTGGCGAGGCCGCTCTCGAAATTCTCGTCCGCGCGCCATCCGAGCTGGTTCTCGAGCTTGGAGGCATCGATCGCGTAACGGCGATCGTGGCCCGGACGATCGGGGACGAACGCAATCAGCTCTCGCCGAGAACCGGACCCGGACGGCGAGATTTCGTCGAGCAGATCGCAGATGCCTTCCACGACGTGGAGGTTGCTGCGCTCATTTCGCCCGCCGACATTGTAGGTTTCGCCGACCACGCCCCGCTCGAGCACCAACGCAAGCGCCTTGGCATGATCCTCGACGTAGAGCCAGTCTCGAATGTTCTGCCCGTCGCCATAAACCGGCAACGCTTCCTCGGCGAGCCCCTTGATGATCATGTGGGGGATGAGCTTCTCGGGGAAGTGATAGGGCCCGTAATTGTTCGAGCAGTTCGTGATCATCGTCGGCAGCTCGTAGGTCTCGCGCCAGGCGCGGACCAGATGATCGGACGAGGCCTTGCTCGCCGAGTAGGGCGAGTTCGGTGCATAAGCGGTTGTTTCCGTGAAGTAACCGTCCTTGCCGAGCGATCCGAACACCTCGTCGGTCGAGATGTGAAGGAAGCGGAATCGCGAACGGCGATCCGGGGACAGGCCTTTCCAGTACCGCAGGGCTTCCTGCAGCAGCGTGAACGTGCCCACGATGTTGGTCTGGATGAATTCGCCGGGACCGTCGATCGAGCGATCGACGTGGCTTTCGGCCGCCAGATTCATCACCGCGACGGGCTGGTACCGTTCGAACAGCTTCCGCAGCGATTGTCCTTCGCAGATACACTGCTTCTCGAACGCATAGCGCGGGTTGCCGGCGGCATTCGGGATCGACTCGAGATTCGCCGCGTAAGTGAGCTTGTCGATGTTGACGACGCGGGCGTTCGTATCCCGGAGAAGATGCCGGACGACTGCCGAGCCGATGAAACCTGCACCGCCGGTGACGAAGATCGTGGAGCCTTCAAAACGCATGTGTCGCCTTGCCTCAGTTCAGACCGTGGGCGGCGAAAGAGCGCGCCACCGATTGCAGATATTGGCCGTAGCTGCTCTTGGCGGTCTTCTCGGCAACCTTCGTGAAGGCGTCCAGGGAAATGTAGCCGCGCCGAAGTGCGATTTCTTCCGGGCAAGCGATGCGCAGTCCCTGTCGCTGTTCCAGGATCTGCACGAAGTGACTGGCTTCGACCAGGGAGGCATGCGTTCCGGTGTCGAGCCAGGCAAACCCGCGCCCGAGCACCTCGACGAACAGGTCGCCGCTGTCGAGATATGCGTTGTTCACGTCGGTGATCTCGATCTCGCCGCGCGCGGAAGGCTTGATCTTCGCGGCGATGTCGACCACGCGATTGTCGTAGAAATAGAGACCGGTCACGGCCACATTCGACTTCGGCTGCACGGGCTTCTCTTCGATCGAGCGCGCGCGTCCGTCGGGGCCGAATTCGACCACGCCATATTGCTCGGGTGTATTGACGACGTAGCCGAAGATCGTGGCGCCGCTCGGGCGTGCTGCGGCCTTGGCCAGCAGTTCCGGAAGTCCGTGTCCGTAGAAGATATTGTCTCCGAGGACAAGTGCGACCGAATCTTGTCCTACGAACTCGCGTCCCACGATGAAAGCATCAGCAAGCCCGCGCGGCGTTTCCTGCGAGGCATACGAAAATTTGAGGCCGATATCCGTTCCGTCGCCAAGCAGACGCTGAAACAGCGGCTTGTCCTGCGGCGTGGAGATGATGAGGATGTCGCGGATTCCAGCAAGCATCAGAGCTGACAGCGGATAATAGATCATCGGCTTGTCAAAAACCGGAAGCAGTTGTTTCGACACCACAGTCGTGACGGGATAAAGGCGCGAACCTGTTCCGCCAGCGAGTATTATTCCCTTCATCGGTCCTCTCTGGTTTGCGAGCGCGAAAATATCAGATAGAGTGCGCTGCACAAGATTATTGTCGATGCTGAAGCTGAAGCCTTGCGAATGAACGTTCTCACGACACATCTACCCGAAGTTCTGATCGTCGAGCCGAAGCTGTTCGGCGATCAACGTGGCTTCTTCCTGGAGTCCTATCAATTCGAGCGATACGCGCAGAACGGCATTACGCGCCCGTTCGTGCAGGACAATCTCTCGCGCTCGCGTTTTGGGGTGCTGCGTGGCTTGCATCTGCAAAATCCCGTGACGCAAGGCAAGCTTGTCACGGTGCTGCGAGGTCGTGTTCTGGATGTTGCAGTCGATGTCCGTGTGGGCAGCCCAAACTTTGGGCGGCATGTTGCCGTTGAACTGAGCGAAGACAATCGCAGGCAATTGTGGGTTCCTCGTGGCTTCGCTCACGGTTTTGCCGTGCTCTCCGAGACAGCCGATTTCTTCTACAAATGCGACGAGCTCTACAGTCCGAAGGATGAAATCTCCGTGCGCTGGAACGATCCGGCGATCGGCATCGACTGGGGTGTCGCAGAACCGTCACTTTCGCCCAAGGATGCCGATGCGCCGCTGCTGGCGGACGTGAAGGGGCTCCCCCGCTACGGCGAGGTCTGACATGAAAATTCTTCTGACTGGCGCCGGCGGGCAAGTCGGCGGCGCGCTGCGGCGATTGCTTCAGGATCGCGCGAACATCGTGGCGCCGACGCGCGAGACGTTCGACCTGTCGCAACCGGCGGGCCTCGCTGAAAAGCTGGACTCGATCGGGCCGGATCTGATCATCAATCCCGCGGCTTACACGGCCGTCGATCGCGCCGAAGACGAGCGCGAGACGGCGTTTCGGGTCAACGCGGAATCACCTGAGGTCATGGCCCAATGGGCCGCGCGCCGCCGCGTCCCTCTGGTGCACTTCTCGACTGACTATGTCTTCGACGGCTCGGGCGAGCGTCCGTGGCGCGAGGACAGCGCTCCGCGTCCGCTCTCTGTGTATGGCGAGAGCAAGCTTGCCGGCGATCTCGCGATTGCCGGGGCAGGTGGACCTCATCTCATCGCGCGCACATCGTGGGTCTATGCCGCGACGGGCGCAAATTTTCTCAAGACGATCGTGCGTTTGGCGGGAGAACGGGAAGAACTGCGGATTGTCGCCGATCAGATTGGCGCACCTACAACTGCGGATGCGATCGCTCGCGCGATGGTTGCGATGCTGCAGCCGGCAGACGAGGATTTTGCCGCAATGTTCGAAAAGCGGGGCGGGGTCGTCAATCTGGTCTGCGCCGGCGAGACAAGCTGGCACGGCTTTGCGAGCGCGATCGTCTCCGGGCTGAAGGCGCGTGGGGCGCAATTCGCCGTGAAGCAGATCGTTCCAATCGCTTCGAGCGAATTTCCGGTCAAGGCGAAGCGCCCCTCCAATTCCCGACTGGACCTGACGCGTCTGCGGGAGCAGTTCGATATCGCGATGCCGACCTGGCAGCAGGCGCTCGATCGCGAGTTGGACGCTCTCAAGGCAACAATGTGATGGCCACTGTCTCCGCGCCGTCCCTCGAATCGAGCGGATGATCCGGGGACTTCAGTGTTTGTTAACCATCTCGGAGCCATTTTCTGGTTTGGCGCTTCAACCCGGAAATGCACGCATGTTCCAGCTCTTCCTGCGGGCCCGCACCCATAACTTCCTGAAAGATCGCTTCGCCGGAGAGCAGACGTTCCGGGCGCGCTCGCCCGAGCGGGACGCGGAAACCGATCGCACCCGCATCGAAGCCATCATGAGCGCGATCGAGGACGCTCTCCACGCAGCGGAGCGTGAGCAGTCGGGCCTGAACCGCCGGGTGGAAGACGTGCTGGCGCGCGCGGCCGTGACCTTCGGCAACGGCGACGACGAATATCTCGAGCGCGAGGCGCTGGACAACCATCACCAGGATTTGTTCGACAAGGAAATCCTGAACGGCCAGCGCCGGCTCAAGGAGCTCGGCGCCTCCATCGCTCATTTCAAGTTCCTGAAGGCGGCAATGCTGAGCCGGTTTCCGGAATACAAGCCTCCGGCAAGCTCCACCAACTAGAATCCAGCGAGCGCGGCCCGCTAGATCGCGAGCATGCTGTTGCCCTGGATGGACAGCAGCGTCAGATTCCCGGTCGCATAGGCGCCGGTGTCGATGTTGGCGCGGTTCTCCAGCAACTCGGCCTGCCGCACCGGCGTGTGGCCGTGCACGACGTATTTGCCAAAGCGCCGCTTGCTCTGGAGAAATTCGTCCCTGATCCACAGCAAATCGGATTCGCGCTGTTCGGAGAGCGGGATGCCCGGGCGCACCCCGGCATGGACGAAGAAGAAATCGCCGCATGTGAAGGTCGGCCGCAACTGGCGCAGGAACGCGATGTGCTCCGGCGGCATGACGGATGTGAGCTCGCGCACCAGGTCGGCTTGCTCGTCCTTGCTGAGGCCCGGCGCGGCCGACACGCCGTAGGACATCATGGTCTGGATGCCGCCGAACTGAAACCATTCGGTGGCGCGCGCGGGGTCCTCCAGCACCGAGGTGAAATAGGCCTCGTGATTGCCCTTCAGAAACACGGTGTTACGGCGGCGGCTGCGCTGGATCAGGAGGTCGAGGGTGTGGCGCGAGTCCGGTCCGCGATCGATGTAGTCGCCGAGGAACACCTCGATGGCGCGATAAGGCCGGCTGTTGGCCATGTCCGCATCGATCACGGCGAACATCTGCTCGAGCAGATGCGCGCATCCGTGGATGTCGGCGATCGCATAGATGCGCACGCCGTTCGGGAGCTTCGGCCGTGGCGAATTTTTGGGCGCAGTCGTGACCATGGGGTGCAACTCTTTCAGAGAGCTTCGCCCCGGATGTCAATATGGTATCGACGAAAACGAAAGACCACTTGCCGTTTTTTCCCGGCTTCTGGCCGGCGGAGATTGATCGGTGCTCGTGGAAACGCCAATCCCCGGCGTGTCGAGGCCCCGCTAGCCGAAGCCGCGGCTGTCGAACGAAGGCGCGGCCTTCTCGCGATAGGCGCTTGTTCGTGCGCGCACCAGAGCGGCGCCACAAAAATAGCCAAGCTGGAGCACCGTTGCGAAAACGAGAATCGCGGCAACGACGTAGGCCGAATCATGTCCGTGCCACAGTAGGCCCGAACCGAGGATCGCTGCACCGAACACGATGGCGGGCGGAAGAATGAAGATTCGGAATCGGCCTCCCAGCAACGATCCAATCAACAAGCTGAAAACGGCAACCGTACTCACGACACAACTCCCACGAATTGGTCGCGAGTGTTAATGGCCGCGCGCTAATAACGGCTTAAGCGGCATGGTTGAACAGTCGTTCAAATGCGCGCGTCGCGCTGCGCGCATATGACGCTATTTGACGGAAATCGTGGCGAGCTGCCCGCATAATTGTCACGTGTGTGACAGTCGTTTGTGCATTCCATCGTTGCGGTGCTGCGATGCATAAAAATCGATTTGATTTTTCCATTGCACTGCCGCAATGTCGCTTTGTTTAGTTAAGATATACTTCGGCGCGCGTTTAAAATTTGGATCGATTTGCTCGCAGTATCGACTGCGAGTGCGTGACGAGGCAGCGAGGTTCGGATGGCTGTAGCAACTTACGGTTCGGAAAACTACTATTCGGTTATATCGAATCGGCGCGGTGCCCTTCAAAGACCTCTCCAGATTGCGCTCATCGCCGGTGACTTCGCTGCGGTGCTGTTCAGCTACTTCGTCGCGAGCGGCCTCTATCGCGTGCTCGTGACCGAGCAGGATTCGTCCGTCGGCGCCGGGCTCGTCGTCGGCGCGGTGTTCGTGACCATCGCTTACTTCCAGGGCGTCTACGACCACCATCGCCTGCTCAGCACCGTCTGGCAGCTGCGCAAGACGCTGGCCATCTGGCTGATCTCGCTGACCATCCTGGCGGTCGAGGCGTTCCTGCTGAAGTCCTCCGCCGAGCTGTCGCGCGGCACCACGCTGTTGTTCGCCGCGACCGGCGTCATGGCCCTCGGTGGGCTTCGTGTGTTCTGGCGCCTCGCCCTCACGTCGAGCTACGCGAAGGGCCGTCTCGTCGACCGCAAGGTCGTGCTGCTGAGCCTCAAGCCGCTCGACTTCACCTCGACGCGCTTCAAGGATCTGCGCAAGCACGGCTTCAACGTCGTGCGGCATTTCGTGCTCGAGCCCTCCGAAGATGGTGCGGGCTGGGAGCGCGAGATCCGCGACATCATTCGCCAGGCCCGGACCGCGGACGTGGAAGAATATCTCCTGGTCATCGACTGGGACGAGATGCCTCTTCTCCAGAAGCTGAGCCAGCACCTGCGTGTCGTGCCTCAGCCGATCCGCCTTCTGCCCGATTTCCCGATCGCCGATCTGGTCTCGCGTCCGTTCCAGCCCGTCAGCGGCACGGTAGCGATCGAGATCCAGCGTGCGCCGCTCAGCGTGTTCGAGCAGGCGCAGAAGCGCTGCCTCGACATCGGCCTGGCTTCGTTCGCGCTGTTGTTGCTGGCGCCGCTGTTGGTGACGGCGGCGATCATGATCAAGCTGGATTCGAAGGGCAAGATCATCTTCAAGCAGTCGCGCCGCGGCTTCAACGGCAAGCAGTTCGAGATCTGGAAGTTCCGCTCGATGACGGTGGCCGAGAACGGCCACGTCGTGACGCAGGCGACCAAGAGCGATGCGCGCGTGACCCGTGTCGGCCGCGTGCTGCGTCGGACCAGCATCGATGAGCTTCCGCAGCTCTGGAACGTTCTGCGCGGCGAGATGTCCCTGGTCGGACCGCGCCCGCACGCGCTCGCGCATGACAATTATTACGATCCGATGATCAGCAACTACGTCTACCGCCACCACATGAAGCCGGGCCTGACGGGTTGGGCCCAGGTCAATGGATTCCGCGGTGAGACGCCGACGATCGATCTGATGGAAAAGCGCGTCGAATACGATGTCTGGTACGTCAGCAACTGGAGCATCTGGCTCGACATCAAGATCATCTTCAAGACGGCCCTGGCTCTGGTCCATCAGGAAGCCTACTGACGGCCCGCTGCAGGTCGCTGGTCAGCCGCTGGTGAAGGCCAGCTGCTGAGCCGATATTCCTCAACGCTCGCCGAAGTGTCATCCTGCCGCGTCTTGCCGGCGTTGCCTGCAACGCGGCTGGCGCCTGCATCGTGCTTCGTCATCTTCATGTAGAAACCATTCTCCCCGAAGTGCCGAGCTTGGCTCGGCACTTCGGGGGAAAATCTGCCGAGCACGGATCAGCGATCCAATGTGGCCTTTACCTCGAAGGGAGCCGTCGTCGGCAGGTTGATGACGACGGGGGTGGGCCCCAGCCGTATCGTGTTCGACTTGGCTCCTTGCTGGCACAGTGGTGCGAATTCCGCTTCTGTGCCGCCCGGAAGTTCGAGCGTCGCCGACGAGTTGTCTTGCGAGGTCCAGGCGATCAGCTGCTTTCCTGCCGATGTCGTCGTCTCGATCACGAAGAGCCCGGGGGAGGGCTGCTCGAGCCTCATCGGGCCCGCGGCCTTGATGACGCGAATGGCCTCGCGGGTTGCGCATGCCGCGGGCTTGGGCGCGTAGGCGTAGTCGTACAGGCCGAAATTGTCTTCGAGAGCGGCGGGATCCTGACCTTGATCCTTCATCTGGTAGACCCAGACGCCTTTCATCCAGGGTGTGGCCGCCGTCCACAACAGGAATTGCGCGATATTGTTTGCGGCCGTTTGCGTGGAGATGGGGCACATCTTCGACGTCGTCGGCCATCCGACCTCTGTGACGTAGACGGGGAGGTTCGATCCGGCCGCATCCAGCAACTTCCGCAAGGCGCTGACCTGGCGTATCGCAGCCTCGGCGGTCCGGTTGGACACCTCGCGCTCGCAATGATTGTAGATGTGAACGGACAAGCCGCTCGCACCTTCCAGCGCTCCGGACCGGACGAGCGCCATGGTCCATTTCCAGTCCGGGTCCATTCCGACCGCACCCACCAGCACCTGTGCCTGAGGCGCCACGCTGCGTATCTTGGCAACCGCCTCCTTCGCGAGCGCGGAGTAATTGGCCGCGGCGCGCGGATCGCTCGGATCGCCTTCACCGACCAGGAAAGGGCGCCCCAGCACGGCGTTCATATTCCATTCGTTCCAGATCTCGTAGATCGGGTTACGCTTGGCGGTCGCCACAACGGCTTTCGCCGCAAAGTCGGCGAAACTCTTTCGGCCGACTTCGGTCAGCGGAGGCTGACCATCGGGAACGAGCGGATTTGGGTGACCCAGGATGAGCAATGGCCTTGCCTGGGTCTGGTCGAGAAAAGAGAACAGCTTGGCTGGCTCGCGGGCAACCGGCGTCGACCCGCCGCCGGGCAGCGGCGCGGCCTGAAACAGGCTCCAGGCAAGATCGTCCCTGACCGAATCGAAGGCATCGGAACGCAACACCTGCGCAGACTTTTGAGGAGAATAGCCATATTCTCCCCCTATCCCGAAGTGCACGCCAAGACCGATGATCGGCCGCTCGGCCCGCTCGGGCAACGGCTGCTTGCCAACCCAGAAGGATGTCGTTTGATTGGCAGCATAGATTTTGCTGAAGAGCAGACCTGCTGCGATGAATGCAACCGCCAACCCAATTTTCGCAGCTCGGACCATCTTCGCCTCTATTGTGTCAGGTAACGAACGTACATGCGGATTCTCTTCGTCTCAGCCTTCTTTCCCCCCTTTGTCCAAGGTGGAGCCGAAATTTCCGCGCGCAATCTGGCGGCGTGGCTCCATGCGAACGGCCATGAGATCGCAGTCCTGACCACAGCGCCGACGCCCGCGGACGAGGTGAGGGGAGCGATCGTTGACGATCTCAAGGTCTGGCGGTTTCATATGCCTCGGCCGTACACCGTGTTTGAAGCGGCTCAGAAAGGCGGTTTACAGAAATCCGTCTGGCATCTTCAAGACCATTTTGATCCGCGTAACGAACGGATCATGCGTCAGGTGCTCGACGAATTTAGCCCTGATCTGGTCAGTATCCACGTCCTGCAGGGCCTCGGCTGGAATGCCCTTCGCGTGATCGGTGCGAGGAACATCCCGGTCGTCATCACGCTGCACGATCTGAGCCTCGCTTGCGTGAGGATGGCGATGTTCAAGGACGGCCGGGAATGCGAAAGCCTCTGCGCGCCATGCGCGTTTTCGTCCAGGGCGAAACTCGCATTTCTTCGCTCCGTTCCACGGCTGGGCTTCGTCTCGCCTTCGCTCGCCATTCTTCGCCGTTTATCGGCACTTCAGCCGCTTCAGCGCTGGGCCCAGGCCCACATCCTCAATCCCAACAAGTCGCCGACGCCGACCGTCGAGAGAGGCCCGTCCGGGACCGTCCGTTTCCTGTATGTCGGACGGCTGCATGAATCCAAGGGATTGTACGTTCTGCTCGAGGCCATCGAGCCGCTGGCGGCCCGCCACGAGTTCAAGCTGACGTTGGTGGGGACCGGCCCCAGCGAAGAAGATCTCAAGCGGCGCTTTGGTCACCATCGCTGGCTCGAATTCACCGGGCACGTTTTGGTCCAGGACGTCACCAACCGGATGATGCAGAGCGACCTCCTTCTCGTGCCGTCCGTATGGTTCGAAAATTCGCCCGGCGTGATCATCGAAGCTCTCGGGCGCGGCCTTCCCGTCATGGGAAGCAACGCGGGCGGAATACCTGAGCTCGTGACACACGAGAAAAACGGTGTCCTTGTGGAGGCCGGCGATGTAAGAGCCTGGAGCGCGGCGATAGAGGGAATCCTCGATCATCCGGAGCGTCTCGACGCGTACAAGGACAGCGCCGACGCAGCCATGCAGGAATTCGATCAGGATACTCTGGGGCGGCGCGTTGTTGCCTTCTACGAAAAAGTGAGGACGCAACCGGCATGAATTCCCACTCGACTGAGCAGCCGGTGGCCGGCGCAACAAGCAGGTACAGCCAGGACGACTACGCGGTCGACAATCCTGACTGGCACGAGGACGACGCGCTGTGGAAGGCTGCGCATATCCGGACGATCCTCGAGCGTAACAACATCCCGTGGAGCACGCTTGCCGACATCGGTTGCGGGACGGGCGCGATCGTCGGAATCCTCTCCAAGAACTACCCGCAATCGCGGATGGAAGGATTTGAGGTCTCGCCCTATGCCCACGACCTCTCGCGCAAGCGGGCGTCGGACAACCTGAGCTTCAGCATGGAGAATGCTTTCCAAAGCGGGAAGCAGTTCGACGTGACCATGGCGATCGACGTGGTGGAGCACGTCGAAAATCCCTTCGAATTCCTCAGGGCGATGCGGACGATGTCGCGCTGGCAGGTCATCCACATTCCGCTCGACATGAATGCTCTTGCGGTCGGGCGCGGCTGGGTGTTGCCCGAAGCCCGTCGCGCACTGGGGCATATCCATTATTTCTCGCGGGACAGCGCGCTGTCGATGATCGCGGAGGCAGGCCTGGAGACGATCGACAGCTTCTATACGGCCTGGGCCATCGACCAGTCGTACAAGACCTGGAAGAAGCGGCTGGCCGCATGGCCACGGCGATTGGCCTTTCGTGCCGCCCCCGACGCCACGGTTCGGCTCGTGGGCGGATGGTCCCTCATGGTCCTCAGCCGTTCGAAGCCGACCTAAGCCCGCGAAGTCGTTGAAGCATGGCTGATGTCTTCCTGAATGGCCGGTTCCTCTCGCAGTCCCTGAGCGGTGTTCAGCGGTTTGCCGCGGAAATCGTCAAGGCGATCGATCAATTGATCGATCGGCAGCAACTGCCTGCCGGGCTGAGTGACGCGCGCTGGACCCTGCTGGTGCCTTCGAACGCCGAGGAGCGTCTAGCGCTGAAGCACATCCGCATCGAAAGGGTCGGAACGCGAACGGGACATGCCTGGGACCAGATCGATCTCGCGATGGCGGCGCGTAAGGGCACGCTCATCAGCCTCGCCAATTCCGGACCCGTGCTCCATCGCCGGCATCATATCGTCATCCATGATGCGCAGGTGTTTCGCCATCCCGAGTTCTTCAGCCGCAGCTATGCGACCTTCCATCGCGGCCTTGGATGGCTTTATGCGAGGACTGCGAACCTCATCACCGTGTCGAAGTTCTCCCGGAACGAACTGTCGGCTGTGCTCGGCGTTCCGTCGGATGCCATCACGGTCTGCTCGAACAGCGCGGAACATCTCGCCGGCATCAAACCGGACCCTTCGATCCTCGAGCGGTTCGAACTCGGTCAGGGCCAGTATTTCCTGGCGATCGGGTCGACGAAAAAGAACAAGAACATCCGGCTCGCAACCGACGCGATCAAGTCGATCCCGGCAACCCATCGGCTCGTGATCGTCGGCGGGCAGGATGAACGCGTCTTCCGGCACTCGGGTCCGATCGCCGATGAGCGCGTGGTGCGTGTCGGGCAGATCTCCGATGAGGCGATCGCCGCACTGTACCAGCACGCGGCGGCACTGATCTTTCCGAGCTTCTATGAGGGGTTTGGCGTGCCTCCGCTCGAGGCGATGTTGTTCGGCTGCCCGGTGATCGCCTCGGATATCGCCGTGCTCCGCGAAATCTGCGGTGACGCGGCCGAATTTTGCAGCCCGACCGATGCGGGCCAATTGTCGCGCCTGATGCTCGACCGGATCGAGAAGGGGCCGCTGTCTGCCGCCGAGCAGCAACGTCAGGCCGGGCGGCTGGCGCAATACACCTGGACCTCCTCGGCTCTCGCGTTGCTGAACTCGATATAGCCGCGTCTCATGCCACGGGCAGGCGGGGCAGCCTGACGCAGCAACCGCGATCTGAAGCTCGCCAGGAACGTGGCGGCGTCGACTAGTCAGACGAGGGTGCCGGCGCGCGTCCCTGGTAGTTCGATGCGGCCGTCGCGGTCCTCGTGGGGGCAAACAGGTTCTGCATCGAGCGGGCATTCAGCAGGGGGGCTTCGATCAGGCGATGGAAAGCGAAGGCCGCCAGCTGGCAGATGACCAGGATCGCCATAAAATACACGGCGTGCGGTATCGCGACCGACTGGTCGATCTTGACCGCGACCTTCACGAGCAGCGAGATCAGCGGATAATGGATGAGATAGAGCGCATATGACGCCGCGCCTGCCTCCTCCAGCGGGGCAATTCGCCGGTTCAGGTACGGCATCGAGCACGCGCCGTAGATGATTCCCGCCGCGCCAAGCCCGAACAGCAGGAGCTCGGCCTTTGCAGGAATCTGCTTCGAGATCCCGAAGTAGAACGTGACGGCGAAGACGATCAGTCCGGCGAAGAGGAAGAACGGGCCGCCGGCGGAATATTTGCGAACGTAGAGCCACGCAATGCCGGCCCCCGCCAGGAAAAGCAGGTGGTTGTTGTTGAAGATGAAATCGATCAACCAGCCTTTACCGTCGATCAGCGCGAGAGGCAGTCCGACAAGACCCCAGGCGATCAGAAGGCCGAAGCCAATTCGTCGATTCCACAGGAAGACGGCGAACATCGCGTAGAACAGAATTTCGTGACGAAGCGTCCACTCCGTCGCCAGGATGACCTCTTCCTTCACCGGCAGGATCAGCAGAGACAGGATGACGTCGCTGCCATCAGGCACCCGCGTGGAAAAGCCCAGAAACGACAGGATGATCAGGGGAACGAGCACGATCCAGAGCGACGGATAGAGGCGGCGGAAGCGTTTGGCCACAAACCGGGCGATGGCGCTGCCGTTACCCTCGGGATCGCGATGATGCGCCAGGTAGATGACGAAGCCGCTCAGGACGAAAAACAGCTGAACGCCCGAATGGCCCGCCTTGAACAACGGAAACGTGCCGGTGCCGAAATATTTCGGCATCAGCATGGTCACCTCGCAGTGATAGCCCACGACGAGCAGCGCCGCGATGCCACGGATCCAGTTCAACTGCAGCAGTTGTCCTTGGCGTGGCGCCTGGGTCGTTCTCGGAAGTTCGGGCTTCATGAAAAATGACTTCCTTCGTCAAGTCGCAGCGTGAGGAGGCCGATGCCTGGAGCTCAGCCCGTGCGCTTGCTGATCCTGTCCACGCCAGGGGGCCGGAACAGCGGCACGGCAAAGCGCGACTTGAACAGAAGGAGGCTGCGAATATGCGTCCTTCCTGCGAATGTGAGAGGCCCGGCGGCGCTCGACCGCTGATGGTCGTGCACCAGCTTGGCTCCGGGGATGCCCTTGATCCTGTGTCCCGCCCGCCAGAGACGAGCGCAGAGATCGACATCCTCCATGTACAGGAAATAGCTCTCGTCCATTCCCTGGATCTGCTCATAGGCGGTGCGCCGGACGACAAAGCCCGTGCCCATCACCCATTCCGCATCGAACGGCTTGCCGGTCTCCCAGGCGTCCTTCATCAGGTGCTGGTCGGTGCGCCCGGGCACCATGGCTCCGATCCAGTCGACGCGCCGGGCAAGGACGTCAAACACCGAGTAGAAGCGCCGGGCCGAGTATTGCCGGCTTCCGTCGGGATTGACGAGGTCGAGCCCGACCAGGGCGGTTTCCGGACTCTGCTCCATGAAGTCGACGACCGGAGCGACGCTGTTGAACTCGAAATAGGTGTCGGGATTCAGGATGAGAAGATAATCGGCGGTGGTGTTCGCCACGCCCAGATTCACGCCGGCTCCGAAGCCGCCATTGTGGTCGGAGACGACAGTTCGAATGTCGGGCAGCGCCTTGCGGACTTCGTCGATCGAGTTGTCTCCGGAGCAGTTGTCAACGACCAGCACGCCGTCCGGATCCACCACGCCATGCTCCAGCATCGACTTGACGCAGCGAATGGTCAGTCGAGCGGTTCTGAAGTTGACGATGACCGCCTGGACCTTGCCAGAGCTGCTCACCGGGCGGGATTCCTGCAGAGTTGAAGCCTTGGTCATGCAAACACGCGCTCGCTATGACAAGCCGCGTCCATGGCGGGATTGCCGCCTCCATGTGACGTCACAACTGCTGCTGATCCTTGGCATGGGTTCCGATGTTCCTGGATGTGCTCGGCGGCTCTTGTCGATCTTGATGCGGTCATACCATAACTTTCCGACTGACCCCCGTCACAAACTCAGCCGGAGAGCCTCTATTTTCAGCGAGAAGCTGCACGACTAACATGCACTAATCCAGATTCTGAAGAAGCGACTGCGCAACCCTGTGAGGTGCAAACGCATCTCGGACTTCGGCGACGGTCTCTGTGGACAGACGTTCGCCGGAATTCAAACAAGCGGTCATCTGTTCCGCCCACGCGTCGACATTGGTGGGATCGGCGACGTATTCCGCCTTGCCCAGGGTTGCTTCGGGAAGCGATGTCACGCCACTGACCAGCGTCGGCACCCCGAAGCCCATCGCCTCCGCCGCCGGCATGCCGAAGCCCTCGTAGAGAGAGGGCAAGACGAAGAGCCGGGCGTTTCGGTAGAGTTCGCCGAGATCTGCATCCGACAAGATACCCGTCATCACGATGCGGGCCGCGGTCTTCTCACTCGCATTCTCGCGGATCAGACGCGTCTTCTCGTCCGAGGCCTTGCCGGCGAGATACAGTTCGATCTCGGGATTCGATTGGGCCACCCGGTCGAAAGCCTTGATGAGGACGCCCAGGTTCTTGTGCGGGAAGGGATGGCTGACGGTGAGGATGTAAGGCCGGCCCGCAAGCTTGCGGGTTGCCTCGCTGATTTCGCCCTGCTCGAGCCGGGCCCACTCGATGGCGTTGTAGATCACCTTGCACTTGTCGGCCGCCGCGTCGCCGAAATGCTGGCGAACATATTCCTTCTCGGAATTGGAGATCAGGAACACGAGGTCCGCCGTCTGGAACATGCGCGGGAGATAGAAGTCGAGCCAGGCCTTCCTCTTGCTGGAATGGTACTGCGGCAGCACCTTGTACTGGATGTCGTGGAGGATCACGGCCGATTTCGCCCGGCTGCCGGGGCGCCGCGGCGGAAGGAAATAGTTCGGATAGACCGCCCAGCCGTTCCCCGACCTTCGCCATTCGAACAGGAGTTCCTCGGCGAAGCGGCTGTTCTTGCCGGGAAGCGGGTATTGCCGCTGCTGCGCGATGGCAGGGCTCTTCGCCATCCATCGCAGGAATTCGGGCGACAGGCGGCCCGGATCGGAAAACGCGAGCGTCAACGCGGCCTTCGCCTTGTCGAGTCCGTGAATGAGGTTGTAGATCGCCGATTCAGTGCCGCCGATCTTGTGATGATGTATCGCAAACAGCGGAATGGTGAGTTCACTGGGCATTGCTTCGCTTGACTTTGATCGTGCCAACAATGAGCTGAGGTCTCTTTCGAGGGCGGTTTCGCGACAGCATCAGTTCAGCACCCGAATGGTGACCGGTGCGGACGCATCCAGGTCGTAGACGATCGGATTTGGTCCCACGTCGCCCTGAGGGCCCGCGGCCGGCGTGGTCTCGTCGCACATCCGCCGTCCAGATGCCTCAGTCAGGCTGGCCAGGGCGTATCGTGCCTTCACGGTCGAGCCCGAGGACCAGAGAACGACGCTTTGCCGCGCGCCGCGTCGCGCCCTGAAAACGAACACGTCCGGGAGCGGTTCCTGGATGTCGACGTGATCGGCCCCGCGAACCAGGTCCGTTGCTTCACGTACGAAGCAGGCGGCCGGCTTCGGCTCGTCGGTGAACGTATAGAGCCCGAAATTGTTCTCCCTGTCCGTCGGACTGGGGCCGATGTTCTTCAATTCATGCACCCAGATGCCCTTGATCCACGGGATCGCGGCGCTCTGCATGATGAATTGCGCGAAATTGTTGCCGGCAACGAGGGGTGGTACCCCACACGGTTCATTGGAGGTCGGCCAGCTGAATTCGGTGACGTAGATCGGCGTGACGGCCCCGCCGCGATCATGCATCAGTTCCTGTTGCAAACGCTTGACCCGGCCGATCAGTTCGGTGGCGGTCCTGTTTTGCGGCTTCAGGCAATGATTGTAGAGATGAACGGACAGGCCATCGGCGCCGTTCAGGACGCCGTCGCGGACAATGGCCCTCGTCCATTTCCAGTCGATGTCGTCTCCGACCGCTCCGACAATCACCTGAGCATGCGGATTGGCGCTCTTGAGGGCTCGAACTCCGGAATTTGCGACGCGGACATAGTTGACCGCCGATCGGGGATCGCTGTCCGGCCCTTCGCCCACCAGCCTCGGCAGGCGCGTGCCCGTGCCGATGTCGATATTCCACTCGTTCCAGATCTCGTAGATCGGATCAAATGGCCGTGTCACCTCGACGACTTTCTTGAGATAGGCATCGAATACGCCGAGCGCGTCATTGGAGATCGGCGGAACGCCGCCCGGCACGGACGAGTTTGCGGCCCCGACATTGAGGACAGGCTTCAATTTCGTTTGCGGCATGAAATTCATCAGCCGCTGCGACTTGACGAGGACCGGTCCTTGCGGCGGGAAGCTGAAGGACTGCCAGGGCAGGTAGTCGCGATACGATGCAGCCCCGATCTGTGCCAGCTCATGCAGCGCCGTGCTTGCGGAATCGTAGCCGAGCGTGCGGACGAGGCCAAAATGGATGTTTGATCCGATCAGCAGCGTGCCTGACGGATTGGTGCGAGCGACCGGCGCCAGAGTGACGGTCTTCTCCGCAGCCACGGCGCGATCGGCACCGGCAATCGTGATGCCGAACAACAGGCCCCATGCGACGCCACGACGCAGCACCGCAGAGACCGGCGCGCCGCGGCGTGCCGGATGCGACGCCGTAGCCTCATGGGCAGGCTTGCCGGTCAAGATTTTCATCAGCCTCATTGGCTCGCATGTCCGCGGAAGTTGCGAATCTCGTCGATGAACTTCAGGTATTTTGCGCCCAGATAGTCCTGATCGAATTCGCCGGCGCGCCCCATCGCGTTGGCCTGGTAGCGGCGAAGCGTGTCGCGGTCCGACAAGACCTTTTCGAGGCCGTCGCGCCAGGCCTGGACGTCTCCCGGCGGCAACAGCAGTCCCGTTTCATCGTGCTCGACCAGCTCGGGGATTCCGCCGAAATTGCTGCCGATCACGGGAACGCCGACGCCGAGGGCCTGAATGACGACGCCCGGCGAGTTCTCCAGCCAGATCGAGGGAATGCAAAGCACGTCGCTCGTCGCGATGTGATTGATGGCCTCCTGCAGCGGAACGTGGCCCGTGAAGCTGATCCACGGATGATGGCCAAACCTCTTGCGCAAGGCAGGCTCATGTCCGCCGCCGCCGACGATCGTGAAGGTGAACGGCCAGCGATCCACCAGCCCCTCGGCGGCTTCCAGCAGACAATCAATTCCCTTGGCCTCGTGCAGACGCCCGGCGTAGACGAAGCGGACCGCCTCGGACTCGACGCGCTGGACCGTTGGCGTCGGGTACTTGTTCGCGTTGAGAATGTGAGCGGTCGGAAATTGCTTGAGCGGCTGAAACTCGGCATTCCGCTCGAGATTGGCGCGCGACGGCGAGCAGAAGCCGATTCGGCGCATCGACAGAATGCCGCGCCGCTTCACGCCCGCCGACAGCTTGCAGACGCCGCACTGCGTTTCGCAGGTCTTGCCGTCGACGAACATCGTCAGCCGCAGACAGGACAGCGCCAGGTCCGGCATCACGTACATCATCGGCAGATCGCGCTTGGCGAACTCCTGCAGGACGTTGTGTCCGATGCCGGTCAGATAGTGCACATTGCAGAACTCGGGTTTGAACTCGTCGAGCACGCGGCCGACGATGCGTCCATTTCTCGGGTCGAGGTGGTCTTGCAGATGCCACAACGGCTTCAAATAGGTCTCGTCGACGCGCCCCTGTTTGTAGATCGGGTAGGGGCGCGGCATGTAGATGCTCCAGAGTCTCATGCCGTCGACCAGCTCGCCGAACTTCTCCTCTTCGCGCGACTTTGCAGCCGTGAGTACGCCGATTTCATGTCCCTGCTTCAGGAGCCAGGACGAGAGGTTGAAAGCAGAGATTTCAGCACCACCGAGCACATTCGGAGGAAACATGGCCGAGACGACCAGAATGCGCATACGTTCAAGCTCCAGAAGATCAGCGGATCCGGGTTCGTTTAGCTGCAGACCCAGCGCCTTTTTATGACGTGCCCGGGCCATCTTGCAGTATCCGGGCCACGTGCTTGGTTCGCCGCTCAGTCACAATGAAATGAGGCAGCAGAGCGACGCACAACCAGGAGTACTGGAAGCGAACGCGGCGCTGCATGATTGCAGCGCCGCGTTCCCCGTATCACCAGTTTGTGTCTGTTATCGCGTCAGCGTCTGAACGTTAACGGCCGTGTCCGTTCCGGCGAGCATCAGCGAGAAGAACTTGATCAGCTCTGTGCTCGGCGATTCTGACACCACGATGGCGTCGTGATCGCGGATCTGGAAGGAGTCGGCGAAGAACAACCCGTCCGGCTTGCTCCAGTCAAAGTTGTAGACCGTCGGAACCAGTTCGCCGGGGAAGCGCTGCACGTCGATTCCGGCGGACTTGAGCAGATTGCGCGGCTCGAGTCGAAGAACGTAGACCGAAGGCGAATTGGCGCGCGCGCCGTCGAGGCCGCCGGCCTTCGCGATCGCTTCAGCCAGCGTCATCCGGTCGTTTTCGAACGTGAACCTGCGATTGTTGGTGCCGCCGATCGAGCCAGGCGAAGGCGTCGATCCGAAGACCATGAACACCCGCGGTTCCCGTGACAGATAGACGACGTCGCCCGGCGCGAGGAACGCATCCTCTTCGGGATGACGCACGATCGAGCTCATCGTCTCGGTATACGTCTTGCTGCCGCGCTTGATCTTGACCTTGGTTTCCCACGACGGATATTTCGGGCCGCCGGCACGCGCGATAGCGCCCATCACGCGAATTCCGCCCGGATCGACCGGGAATCGGAGCGGCGCATTGACCTCGCCGAGCACGCTGATCTGGTTGCCGCGCTGTTCGACGACGGAAACGACCGCCTGCGGATCGATCGCGCGATTCCTGATCCGCTCGCGAACGATGTCGGCCACCGCACGGGCGGTCAGGCCTGCAGCCTTGATCGTGCCGGCATAGGGCACGGTGATGTTGCCGGACTGGTCGACCTGCTGGCGCGGGATGTCAACGAAGTTGCCGGGCCGGACGCTGGCCTCGCGCGGAATGAAGAGGCCGCCCGACTGGGCTTCGAACACGGTGACGGTGACGATATCGCCGACGCCGATGGTGATGTCCTTGTAGTCACCACCCGGCAGATTGCGGAAATTGCCGCTGACATGATCGCTGATCGAATTTGCCGACTTCAGGATATTCGGATCGACCGCGAGCAGCGCGTAAGGCACAGGCGGGCTGGGCGCGACCGTCAGCGCCGCATTGGTGACGACTGAAGCCCCGTTCGGCGCATCTTGTGGCGTAAACCCCGCGCAGCCGGCCAAGCAAATGGCAGAGATCGCAAGCGTGGGAGAAAATCTGAAAATCGATGCCAACAAAACGCGCGTCCTATCTCACTCTTAGCCTGCTTGAAGTTCTTAGCAGTCGCACCAATTGAGACCAAGTCTGGATGAGGTAGCAACGGACCATTGAAAGTCACTGTTGCATTCGGGCCACTTCGTTGCGCTAGAAGACAAACTTGGCCAGATGTTTCGGCGATGTCGTGATCACTGCTGCGTAAACTTTAAGCAGCTCATGATGCGTTCTGTCGATACTGAACACCGACACAAAACGTTCGTAACCAGCTTCGCCCAACGCTCTCAAATTAACATGTGTTGATGCTCGCCTCAGTCCCGCCACAAGTGCCTTCGTTCCGGCGGGATCGCAGATCAAGCCAGTCGTTCCGTCTTCGACGATTTCCGGCAGCGCGCCTGCCCGAAATGCAAGGATCGCCTTGTGGGCGCGCATTGCCTCCAGCGCGACAAAGCCGAAGGCTTCCCATCGCGATGGAATCACGCAGAGGTCTGCCTGGTCGAGCTGGGCCTCGATGTCCGTGCGCGCGAGCCAGCCCAGAAGGGTGACATTCGAAGGCATGTTGTGGTTGCCTTCTTCGCTGACGACCGCGGATCCGATCATTCGGACGTCAATCGACGACTCGAGCTGCTGCGCAGCCTCGATCAGGAAGTCATATCCTTTTTGACGGTCAAGGCGCCCGATAAACAGCACCTTCAGCTTCGACGTGCTCCAACCGGCGTCATCATGGCTGATATTTGGGCGTTCGTTTCGCATTCCGCTCAGGACGAGGCTGAGCTGGCTTTCCGGGATGCCGGCGTCGCGGGCGGCGGCGTACTCGTTCTGCGAGATGCAGATGATTCTGTCGGTGACCTTGGCGAGCAACCGCTCCGCCAGCTTGGCGACGGCGTTGCTGAAGCGCGAGGTTTCGCGGGAAAAGGCCCAGCCATGCGCGCAGTAAACGATGGCAGGGCGTTTGCGCATGAAAACGAACGCCGTCCGCACGATCAGGCCCGCGAGCGTGGAGTGAACGTGCACGATATCCGGCTTGGTGATCTGCACCTGCCGCATGGTCTCGAGCGCGAGCCTCAGCAGGCTGGGCAAATTCCGGCCCGAGCGGTCAAAGGCGACGATATTGGAGTCTGCAATCCCGATCAGGTCGGCCCGATGGTCCGACGGCACGATATAGCACACGTTCTCCTTGCCGAAAGTCTGGCATTGAAGCGCGTGCAACTCGGTAAAATAGGTCGCGATCCCACCGCGGATAGTCTCGGCAACGTGGATGATCTTCAGCCGAGGGGAATCAGACGTCATTCGGAAATTGACTTGATGGAGACATATGCAACCCACACAACAAACACCCGGTCTTCAACGATATTCCTGCTTCCACCCCGGGCAAGCCCAGTGCGGGCCGAGCATCCTTCGCTGACAGACTTAACCAAAACGAGCTTTGTGGCAATTCAGCGCCCCCGCTGAATTTTGCAGGATGCGGCTTCCTGGTCCACCCTTTGCTGATCTCTGGATCGTATACGTAGGCACCAACTCGGCCTCGAATGGTCACGCCATTCGACCCGCCGTTCACGGGTCATTCTCTATATTTCCGTTCGTATGATTGCAACGCGAATATAACGGCACTTCGCGCGCTTACCGGCGCGCGAAATGACAGAAGAGCGACAAGTGCCGGATCGAGAGGCAGTCTCGCGCGATCCGTGCAGCCTACACGAGCAGGAAATTGTCGTGCGTAAGACTGGTCGAATTGACATGCGCGAGCAGAATCGAAGCGCCATCGCCCAGATGGACGATCGCGTCTGCTCCCGCCTGTGTGATGTTCAGATGAGCGAAGTCGGGTGCGAACGATTTGGACAGCTGGATGACGTCGTGGTTCGCAGCGGCGCCGGCGTGGAAGCCGGAGATCTGATCGTTGCCGCCGTTGAAGACGAACGTCGTCGAAGCCGCCGCCGTGAACACGTCGTCGCCGCTGCCGCCCTTCAGCGTGACGCCGGCTGCATTCGCCGTCTCGACATGCGTGCCGTCGGTCTTGAGCAAATCGGTCTTCTGCAGGACGCCCGAGGCGTTGTAGGTCTTGTCCTGCACGCCGGACGACAGGAAGGTATAGACGTCCTTCACGCCGCTGCTCTGGGTGACGACCTTGGACGCCAGCTGGCCGGCGTCGTCGTAGTAGGTCGCGGTCGTGCTGCCGTCCGCGCCCGCCTTGAAGGTGTAGTCGAGCGATCCGTCGGCATGGGTGCGCGTCGCCGACGTCAGCTTGCCGGCGGGGTCGACGTGCTGAACGATGTCTACGTATGACTGGCCGGCGACGCCATAGGCATAATTGTCCTGGCTGTTGTCGGCGTGCAGCACGTACATCTTGGTTTTCACGCCGTCCGTGAAGAGGGACGTCGAGGTCGGTCCATCCGCGATCTTGACGATCTCCTGCGTGATCGCCCCGGCGGCATTGAACAATTCGTGGACCAACGAGCCATTCGTATGGTGCCCCGTCTGGGCGATCTTCTGGCCGTGCTCGTCGTACTGCGTGCCGGTCTTCGTGCCCTGTGAGTCGATGACCTCGGTGGATTCGAGGGTGCCATCGGCATGCGTGCGGACGATCGACGTCAATTGCCCCGATGCGTCGACGTGCTGGACGATGTTCTCGTAGGGCTGGCCCTTGATGTCGAACGCGTAGTTGTCCTGACTGTGATCGGCGTTCGTGACGTACATCTTCGTCTTGAGGCCGTCGCTGAAGAACGTCGTCGTTCTGGCGCCACCCGCGACGGCCACGGTTTCGCTGAGGAGCGCGCCGGCGGGATCGAAATTGTCGGTGGTCTTGATGCCGTCAGCAATCGTGACCTTCTGCGCGTAGCTGCCGTCGGCATGCAGCCGCTCGAACAGCACAAGGTGACCCGCCGCGTCGAATCCGCTGTGCTCGGTCACGTAGGCCTTTTGCTTGATGTTCAGCGCGTAGATGTCCTTGGTCCCGTCGGGATGCGAGATCGCCTCGGCGATCTTCACGCCCTTGGCATCGAAGCTGGTCGATGTCGTCGTGCCGTCGGCGCTGCGCGTCTCGGTGTAGTCCAGGGTTCCGTCCGCGTGGGTCCGGACGACGGATGTGACAACGCCGTTGGCGTCGACGTGCACAACCTCCGCCACATAGCTCTTTCCCTTGATGTTGTAGAAGAAATTGTCGTTCGAATGGTCGGTATGGGTGACGAACATAGCTGTCTTGACACCCGCATTGAAGAGCGTGGTGCTCGACGAGCCGTCGGCGTTCGTCTTGGTTTCCGACACGAGCGTGCCGGACGAATTGTAATGCTCGTCGGTCGAGCTTCCGTCGGCGGCGATATAGGTCTTCCCGGTCACGGCGCCCGACGCGGATTTGTGTGTCACCTCGGTGACATAGGGTTGACCCGTGATTCCATAGACGAAGATGTCCTTCGACTTGTCGGTATGGGTGACGGTCGTCGTCGTCTTGATCCCCTTTGCATAGGACGATTCAGCGGTTGATCCGTCCGCGTAGGTCACGAGATCGTAGACCGGGAGACCGGATTGATAGGCCACCTGCTCGGTCGACGTGAGCTTGCCGGTCGAATCGTAATTCTCGGTGAGGCTCCAGGTGGACGCCGAGGTGGTCACTGCGAACGAATAGCCGCCCTTGATCGTCGAAAGCACGCCGCCATAGTGCGAGATCATGTAATCCATGGTCTCTTTCGTCGACACGGCAAGAACATGGGTGTCGGTCAGCGTGATGGATTTGACGGTTCCGGCGGCATTGAGATCGGACAGGTCGGCCACGATTTCGGCCGCGGTGCCGGTGACGTCGGTCACGGGAGGCGGCGGCGCCGAGGGCGCGGGGGCGTCGATCTCGATGATGAGCGGATGGTCGCTCACCGGGACGGTGAAATCCTGGACGTTGCTGTAGGTCGCGATCGGCTTCCCGCTCTTGAGTGGGTCATAGATCGTGACGGTTTTGTGTACGCTGTTCAGGTGAACCTTGGCCTGCTTCGTCGGGTTCGCAATCTCGACGTCCTTGGCGTCGTTCCAGAGCTGCGGTTCGGCCCAAACCACCAGCTCATAGGCTCCATTGCTCTTGCCGAGGACCATGCTGTTGCCCGTCGCGGGCAGATTGTCGATCGTATAGCCGAGCGCCTTGGTGGGCGTGCGGCCGCCGTCGCCATCGTCGGCGAGGAGTGACGTCAGATTGTGGATCGCAGTCGCGGCCAGCTTCGGCGTGCCGTCCGTATTGAAAAGGCCGAACTTGCCTTCAGGGTCGGAGCTGCTGCCGTGGTCGAGCAACTGGTACAGATACGTCGTGGTGACGCCGTTCCTGAAGGCATCGACGAGCGAATTCAGGATGGACTTGGCCTGCACCAACTGGTCGACGCCGAGGCCATTGTAGCTCGCCAGCGTGGTGTAACCCGTCTCGGTGATGACGGAAGGGTTGTTGCGTGAGCTGGTGGCCGCGAGGTCGACGGCGAACTTGATGCCGTAGTTCTCGGGTGTGGTTGTCGCCACGTAGGCGTGGGCATTGGAAAAGTCGGAATAGTTCGAGAGGTCGCCGAGCTTGGCGTAGCCCTTCTCGTCGTTCAGTCCCAGCGTCAGGTTGTAGACGGCGACGTCGCCGAGATGTGCATCGGCCTTGACGGCCGTGTAGAGGGCCTTCTGAAACTCGGCGGCAGCATGGAGGGAGGAGCTGCCGTTGTAGCTAAAGGCCTGGATATTGGCCTCGTTGAGACCTTCGATCGCGATGACGCTGTTGGGATATATTGCCTTGAAGCTGCCGAGGGAAGCGAGGAATTGAGCAATTCCTGCCGAACCCGAAGCCGGCAGATTGGACGTCACGACGAAGTCGAACTTCACGCCGGCCGCGGCAAGCGCATCGACCACGGGGATTGCGGACGGGTCCGTCGGCAGCGAATCCCGGACGGTCGTGACGCCGAGATAGCGCAGGCCATCGATGATGAGGCTCGAGTTGGCGTAGGTTCCGTACGAGGATGCCGCCGAGTAGGCCGCGTGCGCATTGACTGCGATTGAATCGACGAATGCATGAGCGGAGAGGACGGCGGAAGATGTACTGGTCGTCGTCATGATGCGATTCCAAGTTGAAGGCTTTCATTCACCTCTCTCACGCAACTTGGAAGTTTTCATGTTTGAAGAGATTGGAATTACTTTTTGTCGCACTGTTTCGATGAGCGCGATGATCGCGTGAGCGTCGCAGCGGCAAACGTGTGCGCGACGGTTCCGCAACGCGCGCATCTGCTCGTTCGCACGGCACCGTCATGGAACCCGCACCTCTCACGTACAACGACGATGTCGGTTGCGATGAAAAAGCCGGCAGATGCTTCGTTCCTGGTCGGCCGTGTCGCATCGACTTGTGAATCGATCACGCAATTCAGGCCGCGCGTTGTTCAAGTGTTGTTGGCCAGATGTTCATTGCGTGTTTCATGTCGCCGTTGTCGTGACGGCGCAAGATCGTCTGCGTCTTGCTTGCACAACGACGAAGCATTGAAGGATGTCTGCATAACAATGGATGCTTGGAAAGCGTGTGGAACTTGCTACATCATTGTTCCGAGGCCGGTCGCAAGATCGGCACGAACCGTCCAGCAGGGTGATGAATGAGCATGTGGAGACAGGATCTCAAGCGAAACGCCGCGCGTAACGGTCTGAAGGGCGCGTTGATCGCTTACGTCACGTCACCCGGCTTCGCCCTCATGTCACGCGCGAGGCTCGCCTCTTGGCTGAACGCCCGGGGCAAGGTTGGCAGGCTGCTTTCGCGGCTGGTCTGGCGGTCCACCGTCAGGAATTACGGATGCTACATTGCCCCAACCGCACGGCTCGGAGCCGGCCTGTGTCTGCCGCACCCGGTCGGTGTCGTGATCGGCGAAGGCAGTGTGATCGGAACCGACGTCACGATTTACCAGGGCGTCACGCTCGGCCGGGCCTCGCATGAGGTCGACGCCTACCCGTCGATCGGCGATGGTGCGGTGATCTACGCCGGCGCGACATTGCTCGGCCCGATCAGGATCGGACGCAACGCAATCGTCGCGGCGCATTCGGTGGTGCTGTCAGACGTGCCGGACTTTGCCACGGTCGTGGGCGCGCCTGCGCGCATCATCCGCACGTCGAGACCGGACGACGCGCTGCCGGCCGCGGACGTCGGTCGGGCGGCGTCGTCGCGCTAGGCGGCTTCCGGCGCCAGGCCTTGCAACGCGTCCTCGGACTTCGGTGAAACGTCGGAGCGCGGCAGGATCTTGGCGGGAGCGCCGACCGCGATGGAATTGGGCGGCACGTCCTTGAGCACGACCGCATTCGCGCCGATCATGGAATTGCTGCCGATGGTGATGCTGCCGAGGACGACGCATCCGGCCATCAGGGAAGCCCCATCCTCGATCCGCGGCCTGCCCCGGTCGGAGTGGTCCTTTCGGCCGATCGTGATGTGCTGCAGCAGCGTCACGCGCTTTCCGATATCGCTGGCGCCGACGACGATTCCATAGGGATGCGGGATATAAAGGCCGCCGTCGACATTCGCTGCGAGGGCGATTTCCGAGCCGAACAGCAGGCACGAAAACCACCAGACGATGCGGCGCAGAATCCTGCCGACGAGCGGGACGCGGAAGAGTGCCTCCTGGATGCGCCAGGCAAAGACGAACTGAAAGCCCGGCGTCAACAACAGCATGCGTATAACGAATGCCGGGGTGACCGGGGTGTGCTCGCGCGAGGCGTAGTGGGCAAGATCCTCTTTGATCTTGTCGACGATCTTGGTCTTCTGGGTCATCAATGTGAGCTCCGCAGCGCCGCCTGGGCGCCGGCTAGATCCATATGGCCTCGTTGGTCGGCAAGGCGGTCTTCGTTTCCACTCATGCGCCACCGTCGGAGGAGGGCGACGCACCGGCCGAGCGAAACGCTCCTGCCAGGAACCAGGCGCGCATGAGCAGCAGGATAATCGCGGTCAGGAAAATTGCAATTCCCGCGCCCGTAAGGCCGTAGGCGACAATGCCGACGCAGGTCATCGCGGTCGAAAGACAGACCCCGATGGTGTTGATGGCAGCGTAGGACGCGTCCTTTTTCGTGCTGAGGAGACCGACATTGCCGAGGTCTGAGCACGAACGCAGCACGGCTGCCGCAAGCAGCAGCAGGAACAGGCCCCGATGCTCGCTCAGCCCTTCCATGGCCATGTAGCGCAACGCGACTTCGCTTGCCGCGAAAATGGCGACGGCCGCGCCCGTGGAAATCGAGACGACCTTGATGAATTCCACGCGAAGGGCTTCGCGCCATGCCTCGCGATTGCCGCTTGCATAGGTCGCCACGAGAACGGGCAGGGCGGTTTGAACGACCGCGGTCGATACCAGCGTCTGCAGCGAATTGCTGAGCGACCAGAAGAACGTGTAGATGCCCGTCGCCGACAGTCCGAGGAAAAAGCTCACGATGTATCGGTCGAGATACATAAGCCCGACGAGACTGACGTCGCTCACATAGATGTGCCAGGATTTCTTGAGACGGTTGGTGATCCAGTCGAAATCGACGTCCCGCGAGAGCACACTGCCGAGCTTCCATTGTCGGGCCACGATGCCGAGCACGACAAGGGCAAAGACGTTCGAGACGATCCAGGCGCACAGCACCGTCTCGATCGAGCGGAATTGCGGGAACAGCAGGCCGAGGCCGATGACAAAGGGAATCCAGGCAGCGGAGCGAAGCAGAACCAGCACGTTGGCGACGATCGCCTTGTCGAGGCCGATCAGCGGCAGATGCAGGTCGAGCCCGATTGTTTCGAGCCACACCAGGACGGCGATCAGCGCGTAGAGGGGTGTGATCGACCGATGCAGGTAGAACGACAGCACTACCGCCAGGACCGTAGCCAGGCTCAGCGAAACGATTGTGACAAACAGACGATTCCTGACCCGGATCGCAGCTTCAGCCGGCGACAATCCGACGACCTCGCGCGCCACGAAATAATTCAGGCCCCATCCGATCACCGCCGGCGCAAGGCCGGTCACGCCGACCGTCAACCCATAGACACCCGCCGCGTCGTAGCCGAGATATTTGATGACGTAGAAGGACAGCAGGAATCGAAGCCCGAGCGTCGCCAGTCGAATGAGCACATTCGCGAAGGCAACCAGCTTCTGGGGGACTTGCATTGTCAGGGCACCGATCATCCGTGATGGCGCAGGGCAAGCACATCATCCGAGCGGTGTCAAAGGCGAAGCGTCATCGCGCGGAATAGTGTTTGCTCGTTATGCGCGAAAACGTTCGATCGTCCGTTGCTCCGCCGAAGTTTTAGCCGCTGTGCCTCGTCGCAGGCAGAGACGTTGTCAGAACCGATTGCGCAAGAGCGCTTTCAGGTCAGGTCCCGGCACGCGGTTGCCAGGATAGAGAGGCGTGATTCAGAGCGGCCGGAGGGTTTTCGCGCGCGGCCGGAATGCAGGGAGGCATCCCGGATGCGACGTGCGTGCCGGCTTGTCGTTTGCCTGTGTCGTGAGGCGATCGGCTGGCTGGCTTCCATCGCGATCGCGAAGCTCGAGAGCCGGCACGGCTGGCGCGGTGGGAGGCCATGCGCCGTCCGTCGAAAGTCCAACTGGACGGCCGGGTTTCAGCCCGTACGGTTCCCTCCTGACGCATCGGCGCAAGGCTGGTCGTCGCAGGCGAAGGCCGATCGTGCCGTTCATTCGATCTTAGCCTTCGCGGCGCGATTGCCGGATTCCGGGCAAATGGTCAACGCACCTTTTACCGTTCCGGGCCTAGGCTGGTCAAAAGGCGTGAAAATAGAAGATCCGGGTTAACCAAGGGGAGGGAGGAATGAAGGCGAAACTCACGCGCGATAGCGCGAGGGCGCTTGTCGACGCAGGCTATATGCCTCTGGCGCATTACATCGAGATGTTCGGTGAAGACGCTCCGCCAGAGACGATCTCGCCCAGCATCGTGCCGAAAAAGCGGCGTACCGCACCAGCCAAGAAGCTTCCCGTCGAGGCAGTCCAGGTGAAGCATCCTTCACGCCGTCGCCCCTGACGATCAAGACCTGACGATCAAGATCTGGCG
This sequence comes from Bradyrhizobium sp. KB893862 SZCCT0404, assembly GCF_018130885.1. Lineage (NCBI taxonomy): Bacteria > Pseudomonadati > Pseudomonadota > Alphaproteobacteria > Hyphomicrobiales > Nitrobacteraceae > Bradyrhizobium > Bradyrhizobium sp. KB893862 SZCCT0404. The sequence continues at coordinate 157,837 of NZ_JAFCLT010000008.1, read as the reverse complement.
TGGTCGCGCATGTCGCCGGCGGCCGCACCCTGGACCTCGGCCGCGATCTTGCGATCGTGCGTGCCAAGCAGGGCTGCGATGGCATTCCGCAGCCGGACCTCGATCAGCTCATAGGTGATCGTCGAGGCGATGACGGAGGTCAGCAGCCCGACAACGACGAACATGGGCCAGACCATCCAGGGTGAATAGCCCTGGGAAACCAGCCGTGCTCCGATGACCTGCAGCGGGTAGAGCGCGAACGGGTGAACGAGATACAGGCTGTAGCTGATCTTGCCCACGAATTGTGGTGTGGCCTTCGACATCAGCTGCGCGAAGGACGAGGCCGGGTTCAGGACCGTCGAAAACAGGATGAGGCCTGGAAGCAGCCCCAGGAACGGATGAACATACTCCAGCAGCATGTACATCAGCGCCAGGCACGCGACGCTGAGCAGCAGCCCCGATATGCCGCGGGCTCCGATACGCAGGTCGATCGCCCTTAGCGCGAATCCGATCAGGAAATAGGCCGAGATCGGAAACCAGAGAACGGTGACGACGCCCGCCACAACGAGCAGGGCGGTGACCAGCCGGGAGCGCGTCGCGAAATAGAAGGCCGCCGCGAACCACAGATAGAAGATCCACTCGTATGTCAGCGTCCATGCATTCTGCTGCCCGAGCGGCAGGTTGAGGATGTCGGGAAGGAAGAACAGGTTCGCGAGGAAGATCTTCACATATTCCAGCGCGTCGATCCCCTTGAAGAATTTGTATCCGACCAGCGGCCCGACGACGAACAAGGCGAGATGAAGGATCACAAAGACGGGAAGGATGCGCAGGCAGCGGTCGAGGAAGAATTTCGAGACCAGTTGATGCCGGACGAGGCTCGCCGGGATCAGGTAGCCGCTGATCATGAAGAACACTTCGACCCCGCGGCCGAAAGTTCCGATAATGGCATCGAACCACGACGGCACTTGTGGCAGGAAGCCGGCCGTGAGCGGCATGTCATAGAGATGGACGAGCAGGACGCTGAGCGCGGCAAGGCCGCGCAGCCCCTGGATCGACGGTTCAAAGAGCCGGGCCTGGGCGGCGGAGCCGTGCTGCGCGAAGATATTGTGCCTGCCGTCGGATATCCTCTTGGCGAGATCCTTCGCCCGTTCCGGACCCGATGGCCGTTCGAGAAGAGCCATCACCCGCTTGCAACCTTCAGCAGTTGCGGCGGCGGTGTCATGGCATTGCGGTTCGCGCGCGGCAGCGGCGACGCCTTGCCGAAAACTTCACTGAACGCCATGGTGATCACCAGCAGACCGCTCGCAGGGCCGTAACCGAGAACGGTTATGGTGTAGAAGTTCATCACAAAGATGGCGGTGAGCTTGTAGATGTCGCGGGTCCTGGCCACGGCCATGATCACGAAAACCACGAAGAGCACGAAGATCGGACCGAACATCAGGTAGGTTCCGATGTAGAAATTATCCACCGGCACGTAGTAGCTGACCTTGTTCGAGAACAGCTGCTGGGGATAGTTGAAGCAGCCGAGGCCACAACCGGTGAAATATCCCAGCGGCATCAGGTCGTTCATGTAGACGAACGGCAGTTGCCAGCTGTTGTTGATGCGGTCCTGCAGGCTGTACAGGCTCTTGGCGATTCTGCCGAGATTGGTCCCGCTGAACGCCAGCATCAAGGCCGGCGGGACGAGCAGGCAGGCAAAGGACCAGAGCGCGAGCGAGCGAAGCGCAGCGAAACGATGGCGTTCGTCGAACGCGCGAACCAGCAGCAGGGCGCCGATGTAGATCACCAGGACGCCCAGCGCGGTCTTGTTGGTCGAAACCTGGATCGCATAAAGGGCGGGACCTGCCCAGAGCAGGCACCAGAGCACGCTCTTGCGAATCGACGTGAACACATAGGTGATCAGCACGAAATACGCAGCCATGGTGCTGTCGGCAGCGAACCCCGAGATGCGGCTTTCGCCGCCCGTCCACCAGAGCCGCGCCGCGGTCCGGGTCGCGCCGAAGGATTCGTATGAGAAGGCGACCCACGGCAGCCGCGAATGCGCGGACCAGAAGATCCCGATCATCGACGCGAAGAACAGAAAATAGATGACGTTCAGGAGCAGCTTCTGGTCCTTGAACTCGCGGCCGCAGAAGCAGAATCCGACGAAAGCGGGCGCGATCATCTTCATCGAGGAGGCGAGCCCCTTCGTCTCCCCCAGGAACACCCAGCCGAGAAACAGCGCGAAGATCGTATAGAGAACGAGCAGGATGGCGATGATGTTGCCCTGCTTGAACGCATATCTGTACGTGAACGCCGCGACGCAGGCGAATGCAAACAAGTCGGGAACGAACCAGAGGGCATCCAGATGCGTGAGGCTCGCATAATAGCGAAACACGCCGGCGAAGGCGTCGCGGCTGAAATAGAGCAGCACCGCGCAGCCTTCGAGGGTAGGCAGCGCCCAGACCGAAAGTGCGGACTCGCGCTTTTCGGCGAGCGACGTTGTAGGTTGATCCATCGTGGGGCCTTCGGTTAGATCGCGCGTGCTGTCAGAGACCGATAGGCCTGGTCGATAGCGTAGCAAATTGTCTCGATTTTGGTCATTCTACACGTCTGGCTCAATGAAGTGATCGCCGATTCCGCAGCTTGCCGATAGAAATTCCGTGCTTCGTATATCCCGGTTCATCGCGATTGTAGTCTTCGTATTGGCCCCTTTGCCCTTCGGGTCGGTCGATCTGGTCTGGATCTGGATCTGGACGGCGCTTCTGATCGCAAGCTTGTTGACCGCCAATCTTTCTCGCGTTTGCAACTCGGACCTCTGGGTTGTCGGACCGGTTGGGGCGATCCTGCTGCTATTATGTGCACTCACGGTTCTTCAAATCTCTCCCGGGGCGAGTGAGGCGCTCGCCGATCCTTCCTGGCGGATTGCCAGGGATGTCGCGGGGATGACTGAGCCGAATCGCATTTCCGCGACGGCATCGGTGCCCTGGATTGCCTTCGGCTCAAGCCTGCTGTTCGGACTCACGTTGTTGCGGGCCTATCTGCTTGCCACCGACGAGCAGGTGGCGAGGCAGGTGTTGAAGGCGATCGCATACGCGGGATTTGCCTATGCGCTCTACGGAATCCTCGCGCATCTGGTGGCGCCGGCCATGCTGCTCTGGAGGAGCAAGGAATATTATCTCCCCTATGCGACGGGAACATTCGTGAACCGCAACACGGCTGCCGTTTTTTGGGGCAGTTGCTCGGTTTTGTTCCTGGGCCGTCTGGCCCCGATTGTATCGGACGCCTTGATGTCCAAGCCGTCGCGCCATGACTACTCATTCACAGACCATCCGGCCACTCTCGCTGTCGGATTTCTGACATGTCTTGTCGCCACTGGCATGACAGGCTCTCGGGCTGGAGTTCTGCTCACACTGTTGAGCCTTGCCTGCCTCGCCAATCTCCATCTCATGCAACTTCGGTTCCAATCCAGGCATTACTGGCTGGCCACGGGAGCGATCGCGGCCGCCACAATCGTGGGTTTCCTGGTGATCGGCGGCAGCGTGATCGGACGAGTCGGTCTGTTCGGCCTAACCGACGGTCAGCGTGCGGAGGTCTATCGGACCGCACTCGAGATGCTGCGTGGGCACGAATTGTTCGGCATCGGCGTCGGAAATTTCGAGACTGCATTTCCGCCCTACCGTCCGGAAAGTCTCGGCAGTCAGGGCATCTGGGACAAGGTGCACAGCACGCCGGCGGAAATGATCGTGTCGGTCGGACTTCCCTTGGGAGCGACAATATGCGTCATCGCGGCTTTCTTTTGGGCGCGAATGCTGTTGGGCGCTTTCTCGCGACTTCGTGACCGGGAAATTCCTGCAATGGCCGCTTCGGTGTTTCTGCTCGGAGTGTTGCATTCGTGTATCGATTTCTCGCTACAAATTGCTGGCTTTGCAGTGGTGTTCGCGGCTATTTCAGGCTGCGGCCTGGCGCAATCGATCTCGACGACACGACGTCCGCAAAGACGCTAGGCAGTTTACCATCCGTTAAATATAGTCAATCGCATCTTCTAAAATCCTGTATGTCTGACACATGTCTTTTCTTGGAAGGAATTGGGGTTCCCAGATGCGCATGATACCCGGGTTGGTGATTGCATTGCTGCTGGCACCATCGACATCCAACGCGGCGACAGCCGTCGACGTAGCCTGCGCGCCTGCTGCCGCAGGTGTGACCGCCGAAAAGGCAACTCAGTTTCTCGACAATCCCGCCGGGCTGCTCGCAGGAATCGCTGAAGGCGAGGAAGGCCGACTCTCCGCGGCGGTTCGCGATTTCGCCACGATGCGTCCCGAGACGGTGGAAGGCATCGGCTCGCTCTCGAGCGCCAGTTCCCCGGCGCAGAACCGCGCGATTGGCGCAGGACTCGGAACGGCAGCATCGACCTGCGTGCTGAGTCATCCGGCGACCGCGATGGCCATCCAGGAAGCCGTCCTGAAGACCGAGAACAACGACCTGATTCAGTCTTTTGTAAGCATCACTGGCGATGTTCCGACGACCGCGATTCCCGGCTCCGACCCGAATGGCGAATCGATCGCGGGAGGTGGGCGCGCCACCACGGCGGCGCCGGCCGCTGGCTCGGTAAGTAGTTCAACGAGCACAACTTTTGCCGGAGCTTCGGCTCCGTCGACGGCGACGTTCTTCTCGGCAGCCTCGGTCACCTCGATCAATCCGCTCGCTCAAACCAGCCCGACGAACTGAGCGAGGGCGCCAATTACGCGCAATTTTACGAAATTGCGCAATTGGGTTGAGAAGTTTCGAGGCTACCGTCTAGCGATCAAGTGTATCGCGGGAGGCGGTAATGAAGCGTCTGGTTGTAGCCCTGTTGGTTCTGAGTTCTTCGTTGCCGTGCCTTGCGGCCGAGCAAGCGACGAGCAAGGGCGTCTTTCTGAAGGAGTCGCAGAACGTTCTGGCTCCGTTGCAGTTTGTGAAATTCTGCATGAACTATTCGCGCGAGTGCGAGCGGAGCTCGCCTGAGGCGCAGTTGCCGGCCCGCGACGTCGCCTTTGCGATGCTCGAAGAGGTCAATGCGAGCGTGAACCAGGCGATCTCGCCTGCGACGAAATCGACCGAGCCGCTGCTGGCGCGCTGGACCATCTCGCCGTCGTCGGGAGATTGCAACGACTACGCGATCACCAAGCGGCATCTGCTGCTCGAAAAGGGCTTGCCCGCGAGCGCGTTGCGTCTTGCAGTGGTCTATGCGCCCGCTGGTGGACACCTCGTGTTGATCGCGCGGCTGCAGGACGGTGACTATGTTTTGGACAATCTCACCTCCGTCGTTCGCGATTGGCGTGGATCGAGCTATCAGTGGGTGTCGATGGAATCCGGCGAGGATCCTCGCTTCTGGGTTTCGATCGCCAAGCAAGATCATCGCGATTTTGCCGAAGTCGTGAGCAAGTAAGGAGCGTCGCGAAAAGTCCCGATCGGTTTTCTTTTGCAATGCACAAAGACTTGCCGTATTTATCCGCTAATCGCGGCTAATCCTTTAACTACGGTGAGACCCAGTGCTTCGTAGAGACCGCAGTCGCCTGTTGGGCCTTCATTCGCGTGCTCCGATCCTGGCACGATCAATCCTAGCCGTGGCGTGCGTGACGCTGGCCAGTGTGTCGTCTGCGACGGCACACTGTTTGCCGTTGCTGCTCAGGACTCCGCCTGTCGAGCTTCGCCTCTTCTCGGCTGATCCGGGCCATGTCCTGAAATACGCGAAGAACGACAAGACCAAGATCGAAGGCAAGGTCACCGAATATCTGGCCAGTGATCCCGATCTGCTCCCGCAGATCGGGAAATTGGTTTCGCTGGCTCCGGAGTCGAGCCGGTCGGCAATTGGACGCGGCATGGCTCGGGCCGCGCAGCATTGTGGCCCGATCGAGCCCAAAGTCGTGCAGAGCATTATCGATTACGTCCGGAAGTTGCAGGATTCGTCGGTGAGCGCCGGATATGCGTCGATCGAGAGCGACGCACCTGTTCAGATTTCGTCACAGAGCAAGCCGGCCCCCCAGTCCAACTCTTTATTTGAGGGAGAATGGAACATGGATGTCGGCAATCCGTTCGCCCCCGTCCCGCTTCCTCTCGAATTGCCGCGATAGAGCAGCATGTATCAGCCGCGAAATACCTTCGACGCCGGACAATCTTCGTCGTTGCCGCTCAACACGGCCGTGTTGACCTTCGAGCGGACGCTCGACATCGTGCGCCGGCAGTGGCCGTTGATCGCCTCTGTCGTGGGCGTCTGTCTGGCCGTGGTGGTGGCCTATGCGCTGACCGCCACACCTTATTACACGAGTTCCGTCAGCATCCTCGTCGATACCCGTCAGGCCGTTCTGAACAAGTCGACTGACGCGGCGAACAGCACGCTGATCGATCCCGGCTTCGTCGAGAGCCAGGTCGAAATTCTCACGTCCGACGATTTGGTGCGCTCGGTCGTTGATTCGCTGAACCTCACCAGCGATCCCGAATACACCCAGCCCGACATGATCTCCTCCGTCGTCGGCACGATCGTCAATCTGCTCGGTCTCGGCGAACCGGAATCCAAGGATTTCGTGAAGCGGATGGTGGTCGCCAGCCTGAAGAAGAATCTGAAGGTGGAGCGTGTCGGCGTCACCTACGTGCTGACCATGTCGTTCCGCTCGACGGTGCCCGAGAAGGCCGCGAAGATCGCCAACGCCCTGGCGGACGCGTACATGACCAGCGTCCTTGAAGCCAAGTACCAGTCCACCAAGCGGGCCAGCGAATGGCTGCAACGGCGAAGCGCCGAGCTGCAGCAGCAGGCGATGGAGGCCGATCGGGCGGTCCAGACCTTCAAGGCCGAGAACAACATCGTCGGCACGAGCAAGGGCTTGATGAACGAGCAGCAGCTCTCCGACGTCAACACCCAGTTGATCCAGGCGCGCGCCGGCACGGCGGAAGCTAAGGCCAGACTCGACCGAATCAACGCGATCACGGACCAGGATCTTGCGCAGCCGACCGTGACGGACGCTCTCAGCAACACCGTGATCACGCGACTGCGCGCGCAATATCTCGATCTCGCCGCCCAGTATGCCGATTGGTCGAACAAGTACGGCAAGGACCACCAGGCCTCGGTCAACCTGGCGTCCCGCATGCAGGAACTGCGGCGGGCGATCAAGGACGAGGTCAAACGCATCGCCGACGCCTACAAGAGCGACTACGAGATCGCGCGCAGCCGGGAGAGTTCGCTGGAAGCGGATCTCAACAAGCTCGTGAGCCAATCCGGCAGCGCCAGCCAGGCCCAGGTGAAGCTGCGCAATCTGGAGAGCGCCGCCGACACCTACCGGACGCTGTACAACAACTTCCTGCAGCAGTTGCAGGAAGCGACGCAGAACCAGAGCTTCCCGATCAGCGAAGCCAGAATCATCAGCACGGCCCAGAAGGCGGACAAGAAGAGCTGGCCGAAGACGGGCCTGCTGCTCCTGGGCGGCCTCATCGGAGGCCTGTGCTTCGGTCTCGGCGGTGCCGTCGGCAAGGAAATGCTGACCGAAGTGCTGCGCACGCCGTCGGAGGTCGAGGCCGAGACGGCGCTGCAGTGCCTTGGCACCCTGCCGGAGCTTCGCCCCGACGCCGCGGACGGTTCGTCCTCGGACGTGCGCGGCGCGGCGCTGACGCGATACGCGCTCGAACATCCGTTCTCGCGATTCGCCGAAACGCTGCGCAACATCAAGACCGCCGTCGACCTGTCGCGCCTGACCAGGGAAACGAACGTCATTGCCGTCGTCTCCTCGCTCCCGAAGGAGGGCAAGACGACCGTTGCCGCGAATCTCGCGCACCTGGCTGCCCTCGCCGGGCATCGCACGCTGCTGATCGATGGCGATCTGCACACCCAGTCCCTGACGCGGAAGCTCGCCCCCGGCGCCAAGTCCGGTCTCGTCGAGGCCCTCGCCGATCCCGCGCAGTTCGAGCACCACATCCAGGTCGATCGGCAGTCCAACCTCAACTTCCTGCCGTCGGTCGTGCGGGCGCGGCTGGTCAATTCGGCCGATGTGCTGTCGTCCCAGTCGATGTCGGATTTCCTCAAGGTAGCGAAGAAGAAGTACGACTATATCTTCGTCGATCTCGCTCCCGTGCTTCCGGTGACGGACGCCAAGGCCGCCGGCCATCTGGTCGACGCCATCGTCTATGTGGTCGAATGGGGCAAGACCCGCCGTGCGGCGGTGAACGAGGCCATCCTCGATCTCGAAGTGTTCCGGAGCAAGGTCGTCGGTATCGTGCTGAATCGCGCCAATCCGAAGACGCTGAAGCGCATCGAGTCGTACAAGGGGCGGCACTATTCCGACTATTACGTCGAGCAGGCCTGATCGGAAGCAGGGGACGCGCCGCCCGTCTGCGGTATTTGCGGCTGTCGTCAACGTCGTTGTCGCCGCAATGGCGCTGGTCTGGCTGCTGTCGGTCGCGAGCTATACGTTCCGTCCCACGCTGCAGGATCTCGCCGCGCGTCTGAGCCGCGGCGAGAACTACGACAACGAGGTGCTCCAACGGATTGCGTCCCGCTACGAGGACGCCTCGGTCGTATTTTGCGACGCCAGGCAGCGCCGCAACCTGCTCCTGATCAATCTGCGGCTCCTGAGCAATCACCTGGAATCCGGCAGCATCGACGCGCTCGATGCGAGCCTGCAAAACGTGACGCGCTCGGCAAAGCAACTGATCGCGTGCTCGCCCTCGGAATCGATCGCCTGGCTGGCCTTGTACTGGGTCGAGATTCGAGCCGGGGGCTTTGGCCCGACCGCGATTTCCTATCTCACCCAGTCCTATCGTTTCGGACCGCACGAGATCTGGGTTCAGCTTTTCCGCGCGCCGCTGGCGCTACGTGCCTACGGCTTCCTGCCTGACGACCTCAAGCGGCAGACGCGCGCCGATTTCGACGACATTATCGGAGCTCGTCTGTTTCCGACCGCGGTTCTGATGTATCAAGCCGCATCGCAAGCGACCCAGGCGGTGCTGCTCGAGGGCATGTGCACCGATCCGGTCGAGGTGAGGCTCATCTTCCGTCGCTTTGCCGAGAGCCGCGGGCTGCGCATTACGCATGCGTGCTTCGCCGAACCCGGCAATCCCGTCCGCGGCTAGTGGCAAGTTTCCTGTCGCGCATGAAGCGCCGGCGCCCCGATGGTGCCGTGCACGAAACTGCCGAAATCCGAGCCTTGCTTCGGACGTATCAGTCTGGCATTGCAGTGCGGTAAGGACGAAGCGACGAGTTGATCATGGCTCCTGTGATTGTGACCGGCGCTGCCGGCTTTATCGGCATGCATGTGTGTGAGCGTCTGCTCGCGCGCGGAGAACAAGTCGTCGGTATCGATGCGTTCACGCCATACTACGATCCCGCGCTGAAACACGCGCGCCTCGCAACGCTCGAGCACCATCCAGGATTCAAGTTCTACGAAATCGATCTTGCCGATTTCGCCGCGGTGACGCGTGTCTTTGATGAGGTCTCGCCCGATCGCGTCGTGCATCTGGCGGCGCAGCCCGGTGTGCGCGCCTCGATCGACGATCCCATCACCAGCATCCGCGCCAATTGCGACGGCTTCGTCACCGTGCTCGAGGCCGGACGGCGTCATGGCCTTGCGCATCTCGTCTATGCCTCGTCGAGCTCCGTCTACGGCGCCAACCGCACTTTGCCGTATTCGACCGAGCATTCGGTGAACCATCCGGTCAGCCTCTACGCCGCGAGCAAGAAGGCGAACGAGCTGATGGCGCACACCTTCGCGCATGTTCACAAGCTGCCGGTGACGGGCCTGCGTTTCTTCACCGTGTACGGTCCGTGGGGCCGGCCCGACATGGCCGCCTGGCTGTTCACGCGCGCGATCTTCGCCAATGAGCCGATCAAGATCTTCAATAATGGCGACATGTGGCGCGACTTCACCTATGTCGACGACATCGTCGAAGGCGTGATCCGCACGCTCGACCGGCCGGCGGCGCCGAACCCCGCGTGGAACGCGGAGCGGCCCGAGAATTCGTCGAGCTATGCGCCGTACCGCGTCTACAACATCGGCAACAACAGGTCGGTCAAGCTGCTCGAGTTCGTCGAGACGCTGGAGAAGATCATCGGCAAGCCCGCGATCCGCCAGTTGCTGCCGATGCAGCCGGGCGACGTCCTGGAAACGCGCGCCGACATTTCCGCGCTCCAGCGCGATGTGGGCTTCTCGCCGTCGACGTCCATTGCGGACGGGCTCGACCGTTTCGTCGCGTGGTATCGCAAATATCACGACCTCTGAGTCCGCAATCGGCGACAGCCTGTGCGCCGTCCGTGAACCTCCGTTCGTGTCGTGGTTCTTGCGTGTCTGATCACTTGCGAACGTCGGCGCGTGTGAAGACGCGCCTCGACTTGGAACGCGCGCATATCCGGCACATCTCTCGCATACGTAGAATGCACAATTGCATGTCCCGTATTCAAAAAGATGTCCGGAATTCCTGTCACGCGATGCGGCTAAGGTTTGTTCGTTCAGCGAAGCAGCGTGCCCTAATGTTGTGCGTGCGGCCTGATAGAGAAATGTCTAGGGTGTTCAGTGGAACATCCGTCTTCAACGGAAAGAGTTTTTCATGCGAATCGCGATGATCGGAACGGGCTATGTGGGACTGGTGTCCGGAGCCTGCTTTGCGGATTTCGGTCACGACGTCACCTGCGTCGACAAGGACGAGAAGAAGATCGCAGCCCTTCACCGTGGCGAGATCCCGATCTACGAGCCCGGCCTCGACGAGCTGGTCGCAACCAATGTGAAGGCCAAGCGGCTCGACTTCACCACTGATCTCTCCAAGCCGGTCGCCGACGCTGATGCCGTGTTCATCGCGGTCGGCACGCCCTCGCGCCGCGGCGACGGCCACGCCGACCTGTCCTACGTCTATGCTGCCGCGAAGGAGATCGCGCAGTCGCTGTCCGGCTTCACCGTCGTGGTGACGAAGTCGACCGTGCCCGTCGGCACCGGCGACGAGGTCGAGCGCATCATCCGCGAGACCAACCCGAAGGCGGACGTCGTCGTCGCCTCCAACCCGGAGTTCCTGCGCGAGGGCGCGGCGATCCGCGACTTCAAGTTTCCGGATCGCGTCGTGGTCGGCACCTCCGACGAGCGCGGCCGCAAGGTGATGGGCGACATCTATCGTCCGCTGTCGCTGAACCAGGCGCCGCTGATGTTCACCGCGCGCCGCACCGCCGAGATGATCAAATACGCCGCGAACGCGTTCCTCGCCACCAAGATCACCTTCATCAACGAGATCGCCGATCTCTCGGAAAAGGTCGGCGCCAACGTGCAGGAGGTCGCGCGCGGCATTGGCCTGGACAACCGCATCGGCACCAAATTCCTGCATGCCGGTCCCGGCTTCGGCGGCTCGTGCTTCCCGAAGGACACCAAGGCGCTGATCAAGATCGCGCAGGATTACGATGTGTCCCTTCGCATCGTCGAATCCGTGCTGGCGGTCAACGAGAACCGCAAGCGTGCGATGGCCCGCAAGGTGAGCCAGGCGCTCGGCGGCGGCCTGCGCGGCAAGACCATCGGCGTGCTCGGCCTCACCTTCAAGCCCGACACCGACGACATGCGCGACGCGCCGTCGATCCCGCTCGTCACGGGCCTCATCGACATGGGCGCGAAGGTGAAAGCGTTCGACCCCGTGGGCATGGAGCAGGCCAAGGGTGAGCTGCCGAACATCACCTATTGCGAGGATGCCTATTCCTGTGCGCAAGGCGCCGATGCACTCGTCATCGTCACCGAATGGGTACAGTTCCGCGCGCTCGATCTCGATCGGCTGAAGAGCGTCATGGCACAGCCCGTCGTCGTTGATCTCCGCAACATCTATCGTCCGGAAGAGATGGTTGCCGCCGGCTTCACCTACGACAGCGTCGGACGGTCGCCGCAGGCCTGAGCAAGCTGTTTGCAGTTGAGCTTCGCCCGCCTCATCCTGGGGCGGGCGAAATCGTTTCTGATGAGATATGATCGGGCCGCGCGCGGCGACCCGCGCTTGGTTTCGTCAGCCTCGCTGCTTCCATGGAGATGACCATGACCGACGACACGCACACGATCCGCAGCGGTGGCCTCTCTGCGACCGTCAAGGCGCAGGGCGCCGAAATGTGCTCGCTGAGGAGCGACGCCGGGATAGAATTCGTCTGGCAGGCCGCGCCGGCCTGGCCGCGCCATGCACCGCTGCTGTTTCCGATCGTCGGACGTCTCGCCAACGACGAATTGCGGCACCGGGGCAAGACGTATCGCATGACGCAGCACGGCTTCGCGCGCGACAGCCGCTTTCGCTGGGCGGAGCGCGGCGAAAGCCGCTGCGTGCTCGTGCTCGAAGACAACGAGACGACGCGGGCGCTCTATCCGTTCGCGTTCCGCCTGACGGCCGTCTACACGATCGACGAGACCGGTCTCGATCTCTCGCTCACGGTCGCGAACACCGGCAGCGAGACGTTGCCGGCGTCGCTCGGCGGTCATCCCGCCTTCAATTGGCCGCTCCAGCCTGGCGCGGCGAAGGAGAGCTATGCGCTGACCTTCGCGAACGCGGAGTCCTCTCCCGTTCGCCGTCTCGACGGCGGCCTGCTGCGGGCAGCGCCTGAGCCTAGCCCGGTCCAGGGCGCGGCACTTGCCTTGTCCGACTCCCTGTTCGTCGATGATGCGATCATCTTCGACCGGATCGAGAGCCATTCAGTGCGCTACGCGGCCGGGCAGGGCGCAGCCGCCGGTCCCTCGCTGAAAATGTCATGGCAGGGTTTTCGCGAGCTCGGCGTCTGGTCGAAACCGTCGGGCGCGCCGTTCCTCTGCATCGAGCCCTGGCGTGGCCATGCCAGCCCGGCCGGCTTCGACGGCGAGTTCAGCGACAAGCCCGGCCTGATGCATATCGCGCCCGGTGCCGAAGAGCGGTTGTCGTTCCGGATCGAGGTCGCATCGTCCTGAGTTAGACTTCGATCCGCGTCAGATCCTCGCCGAGCACGACCGGACCGGAATAATCCCGCCGGACATCGGCGAGCAGCGCCTCCAGCATGGCATCGTCGGTGCGCGGACGATGATGGGTCAGCGCGAGCTTCTTCACGCCGGCCTTGGCGGCGACCTTGCCGACGGTGTCGCCACAGGCGATCGTGTATTTCGCCAGCCGGCGCAGATGCTCGTTGTTGATCTCGGGCGTTGCGAGAAAGCAGACCTGGACGAGCAGATCGGCGCCTTCGGCCAGCCGCTCGAGGCCGGGGCAGGGGACCGTGTCGCCGGAGATTGCGATGACCTTCCCCTCCGCCTCGAAGCGATAGCCGAGACACATCCAGCGCGCCAGAAACGCCGGCGACATGTCGAGCCCGTCGCCATGCGAGACGAGCTCGGCGCTGATCTTCCAGCGGCCGGTGTCGAGAACGGGACCGGGAATGATGTCGGTTGCGACGACCGGCTTCCATCCGCCGAAGGTCGGCTCGCCCTGATCCCGCCAGGCAATGTCCTTGTCGTAGACCTGCGTGACCAGCGTGTTGACCAGCCGTTCGGTGTCCGGCGGTCCGTAGATGCGCAGCTCGTCCTTGCGTCCATGCATCCAGGAATTGAGCATCACGTCGTAGAGGTCGCCGATGTGGTCGAAATGGTGATGGGTGAGAAAGACCGTGTTGATGGCGCCGAGCGGCACGCCGGCCTTGGTGAGCTGCACCATGACGCCGCGGCCTGCGTCGAACAGGATGTTCTCATCACCGAGCCTGATCAGCGTGGTCGTCGCCATGCGGCGTGGGTCGGGGCGCGGACCGCCGGTGCCGAGCAATATGACTTCCATGGCGCTCACTCCAGCGCGCAGATGTTTTGAGTGCACAGAGTAAAGTCGAAGGCGGCGGCGAGGCAAGCGGATGTAGAACTTGCGTAGCGCGCTGGCTTTCGCGCGTCGCGTCCATGCCAGGCGACATCGTCGTGGCCCTGACGATGTCGAACAGGTCAGCATTTCAACCGCATAAGAGCCGAGGTCGACGCGATGGTTGTTCGCGCGCCCGCATTGCCGAAGGTGGCTCGTCATCACGCCCGGCGAGCCCGCGGCATATCGTCGTTTCCAGGAATCCGAAAATTTTGATAACCAGAGGTTGCATAAAATGACGGATGTGCGGGGTGGGCGGCATGAAACCGCTCTCGCGGCGCTTTGCGAGGCGCGCCTGCATGATGATGCGCCGGATGAGAAATGTGGGGCAATTCATACTTAATGCGGCAATACCGTGAACAATATTGTTCGGGCTGCACAACACGCCTAATATTCGGCAGGCAATTTCGGGGGCTCGAACCAGCTGTGAATGTACGTTCACAAGACAATGCGTTGCGCGACAGCGTGACTTTTCACACCGGGTCGCCCGCACACAGGACATCCAACATCGTGGCTGATGCTTCACGTCAGGACGTGCGCCCGGCGGGCCGCGAGCGGCTGATCGTTGTCGAAGACGATCCGGTGACGCGGACCATGCTGGTCGGCTATTTCAGTGAGAACAACTTCGACGTCGTCGGCGCCGGCTCCTGCGCAGAGTGCCGCCAGGCGCTGCGCTCGCGCACCGATCTCGTCTTCCTCGACGTGCAGCTGCCCGACGGCGACGGCTTCGAGCTTGCCAAGGAAATCCAGGCGACCAACAACGCGGGCATCATCTTCGTGACCCGCCGCGACACCGATGTGGACCGCATTCTCGGCCTCGAGATCGCCGGCGACCACTACGTCACCAAGCCGATCAATCTGCGCGATCTGCTCGCGCGCGCACGCAGCGTGCTGCGCCGGCGCTCGATCGATCGCAAGGCGGCGCGCAACCACAATTCGATCGCCTTCGGCGACTGGATCATCGACCTGACGCGGCGCGAGCTGCTCGGCGCCGATGGCAAGCCGGTGGCGCTGACGCGCGCCGAATTCGACCTGCTGGCGGCGCTGGTCGGCGCCGACGGCCGGCCGCTGAGCCGCGACTATCTGATCGAGGTCGTCAGCAACCGCCAGGCCGAGGTCGACATCCGCACCGTCGATGCGCTGGTGGCGCGGCTGCGGCGCAAGCTCGTCGGCAGCGGCACGCCCGTGATCGCGACCGTCACCGGCGTCGGCTACAAGCTCGCACTCAGCGAGCGCCTCTAAGCGTCTTATCGCGCGCGGGCGCTCTGGTCCGCCGCGGGCTTCCGCGCAGGTCCGGCCAGCCGGTCGTCGACCGCATAGAGCGTGCAGGTCGCCGACCATTTCATGCAGGCATTGAGGGAATCGCGCTGGGCGTCTTCGGCGGTCGTATGCCCCGAACGCCAGCCGTAGCCGCCGTTCGGAGACACCGCAAACGCCTTGTGCGGCATCATGCTGGCGAGATAGCGCGCGAACTCGGCGCGCGCGGCCTCGTTGAGCTGGCTCGGCGGCGGCAGCGGATCGGGCGGACTCAAGATGTCGTGGTTCAGCCCGCGCTCGCGCAGGAAAGCGTCGAGATAGGGCGTCCATTGCGGACGCGCGACGACCGAATAGAGATAGTGGCCGTCGTCGCCATAGGGCGGCGCGGCGATGAACTTCGCGTTACCGCCGCCCTTGCGAAACCCGTCATAGAGCCGGCGCGCAAGATCGGGACCGAAGAAGGAATCGTTGGCTGCATAGACCCACAGCATCGGCACGCGCGAGGTCTTGCCGAAGGTGGCGAAGGCCTGCACCAGTCCATCCTCGTTGCAGACGTCGTCGTCGTCGCGCGAGCCGCGGCCGCCGGCGAAGCTGATCGCGGCGACGAGACCCGGCGGCGCCTGCGCCGTCAGCGCGACGGTGGCGAGCCCGCCGGCGGAATGGCCGGCCGCGATCATGCCTGATGTCGTGACGTCGCTTCGCCCTGCCATCGCGTCGATCGCGGCACGCAGATCAGCGACCGCAACCGCCGCTGCCGGCAGATAAGCCGCATTGGCGCAGCCGCCGACGCTGTCGACGCGGCCGCCGGGCGAGGTGCCGTAGCCGCGCCGCATCACGATCAGCGCGGCGAAGCCGCGCCGGGCATATTCGAGCGCAAGGCCGTAATATTTGTGGGCCGACATTCCCGCGCGGTCGTCGAACTTGCGCGGCGAGCCGTGGCTGAGCAGCGCCAGCGGATAACGCTTCGTCCCCGCCGGACGCACCAGGAACGCCTCCAGCCCCTGCGGCCCCGCCTCCGTCATCGGAATGCGCAGATCCTCGGTGTAGAACTCCGCGGCCATTGCAGGCGCACCGGCCATGACGAGACCGGCGATCAGCAGAAGCAGTTTTCGCTGAAGGATCATGCGACGATTCGACGGGGCCTCGATGGGAGCAAGCATAGCATGAACCAGCGGATGCGCAGGCCGCGCGCTCCAATTCATCCCCGTCACCCTGAGGTGGCCGCTTCTTCAGCGGCCCTCGAAGGGCGGCGGCCCGGCTGCATCCCGGCCGTCCATCCTTCGAGGCTCCCGGCGCGATGCGTGGCATCGCGCCACTCGCACCTCAGGATGACGGTACTTCGGTCGTCGTCACACCCAAGGAACGCCTTCCCCCTCGCGCGTGTTGTGCATTTGGCGGGGGCCCTGCCGATGCTATGGTGTCCCGCACTCACGACAGACGAGGATCTTTCCAGTGGCTGATGTTCATCCCGCGGCGGGCAAGCAGGTCTCGCCGGACGCGCTCACCAACATTCCACGGCTGGTGACGGCCTATTTCGCGGGCAAGCCCGACGTGGCGGACCCCGCGCAGCGGGTGGCGTTCGGCACCTCCGGCCACCGCGGCACCTCGTTCAAGAACACCTTCAACGAGGGCCACATCCTCGCGACCACGCAGGCGATCTGTGATTACCGCAAGGAAAAGGGGCTGACCGGCCCGCTCTTCATCGGCATCGACACCCATGCGCTGGCCGAGCCCGCGCTGGCGAGCGCCGTCGAGGTGTTCGCCGCCAACGGCGTCGAGGTCATGATCGACAAGGACGGCGGCTATACGCCGACGCCCGTGATCTCGCACGCGATCCTCACCTACAACAAGGGGCGCACGTCTGGCCTGGCTGATGGCGTCGTCATCACGCCGTCGCACAATCCGCCCGAGGACGGCGGCTACAAATACAATCCGCCGCATGGCGGCCCGGCCGACACCGACGTGACCGGAATCGTCGAGAAACGCGCCAACGCCTATCTCGCCGACGGCCTCAAGGGCGTGAACCGCATCGACTACGCCAGAGCGCGCAAGGCCGCGAACGTTCACCCCTACGACTTCATCACGCCCTACGTCGCCGATCTCGGCAACGTCGTCGATCTCGATCTCATCAAATCCGCCGGCATCAATATCGGCATCGATCCGCTCGGCGGCGCCGCCGTGCACTACTGGCATCCGATCATCGAGCGCTATGGCCTGAAGGCCACCGTCGTGAACGAGGCGATCGATCCGACCTTCCGCTTCATGACCGTGGACTGGGACGGCAAGATCCGCATGGACTGCTCCTCGCCCTATGCGATGGCCAGCCTGATCGGCATGCGCGACCGCTTCGACGTTGCCTTCGCCAACGACACCGACGCCGACCGCCACGGCGTCGTCACCCGCACCGGCGGCCTGATGAATCCCAATCATTATCTGGCGACCGCGATCTCCTATCTGTTCGCGCACCGGCCGAACTGGGGCAAGGATGCCGCGATCGGCAAGACCGTGGTGTCGAGTTCGATCATCGACCGCGTCGCCAAGAAGCTCGGCCGCAAGCTGGTGGAGACGCCGGTCGGCTTCAAATGGTTCGTGGATGGCCTCGTCGGCGGCAGCTTCGGTTTCGGCGGCGAGGAGAGTGCAGGGGCCTCGTTCCTGCGCCGCGACGGCACGGTATGGACCACCGACAAGGACGGCGTCATCCTCGGCCTGCTCGCCGCGGAGATCATGGCGAAGACCGGCCGCGATCCCAGCCAGTTGTTCAACGACCTCACCGCCGAGCTCGGCGTGCCGCACTATGCGCGCATCGACGTCGCGGCAACCGGGCCGCAGAAGAACATCCTGAAATCCGTCACGCCCGAGCAACTCGGCCTGAAGGATCTCGCCGGCGATCCGGTTCGCTCGACGCTGAGCAAGGCGCCCGGCAACGGCCAGCCGTTCGGCGGCATCAAGGTCGAGACCGATTTCGGCTGGTTCGCCGCGCGGCCTTCCGGGACGGAGGATGTGTACAAGATCTATGCGGAAAGCTTTCGCAGCACCGAGCACCTGAAGCGGATTCAGGAAGAGGCGCAGGCGGGGCTGAAGAAAGTGTTCGAGGCGTAAAGCGCCGAGGCGCTCTCTCTTATCCTCTCCCTCCGGAGGGGCTGCCGCATCCTCCGCCGTCATCACCCGCCTTCGCGGGGAATGACTGGTTGTTTACATATGTATACATCACATCAGAAATAGGTAATTAGATACGCAAAATTCGGCCTTGAACGATTCTATCCCTCCGCTATTGTATACATAACGCATACATAAGCCGCGGGAGTGAGACCGATGACCAAGCCCTTCCCCATGAACGCCTGGTACGCCGCCGCCTGGGACGCGGACGTGAAGCCGGCGCTGCTGCCGCGCACGATCTGCGGCAAGCACATCGTGATGTATCGCAAGGCCGACGGCTCGGTGGCCGCGCTGGAAGACGCCTGCTGGCATCGCCTGGTGCCGCTGTCGAAGGGCCGGCTCGAGGGCGACACCGTCGTCTGCGGCTATCACGGTCTGAAGTACAACGCGCAGGGCCGCTGCACCTTCATGCCCTCGCAGGAGACCATCAATCCGTCGGCCTGCGTGCGCGCCTATCCCGTGGTCGAGCGCCATCGCTACATCTGGCTCTGGATGGGCGATCCCGCGCTGGCCGATCCCGCGCTGGTGCCCGACATGCACTGGAATCACGATCCGGCCTGGGCCGGCGACGGCAAGACCATTCACGTCAATTGCGACTACCGTCTCGTGCTCGACAATCTCATGGACCTCACCCACGAGACGTTCGTGCACGGCTCCTCCATCGGCAACGAAGCGGTCGCCGAAGCGCCGTTCGACGTCACCCATGGCGAGAAGACCGTGACGGTGACGCGCTGGATGCGCGGCATCGAGGCGCCGCCGTTCTGGGCGAAACAACTCGGCAAGTCCGGCCTCGTCGACCGCTGGCAGATCATCCGCTTCGAGGCGCCGTGCACCATCGCGATCGACGTCGGCGTCGCGCCGACGGGCACCGGCGCGCCGGAAGGCGACCGCTCGCAAGGCGTCAACGGCTTCGTGCTCAACACCATCACGCCGGAGACCGAGAAGACCTGCCATTACTTCTGGGCCTTCGTCCGCAACTACCAGATCGGCGAGCAGCGCATCACCACTGAGATCCGCGATGGCGTCTCCGGCATCTTCCACGAGGACGAACTGATCCTCGAGGCGCAGCAGCGCGCGATGGACGAGAATCCCGATCGCGTGTTCTACAATCTCAACATCGACGCCGGCGCGATGTGGTCGCGCAAGCTGATCGACAAGATGGTAGCGAAGGAAAACCCGCCTCCGCGCCTCCAGGCCGCGGAGTAGGGCAGGTGAAAGCAGCGCCCGAGCGCGAGGTCGACCGCTCCGTCTCGCAGACCGTGAAGGCGCAGCTCGCGCTGCGCGACCAGATCCTGGCAGGCTCCTTGCGTCCCGGCGAGCGCATCTCCGAGCTGCAGGCGGTGGAGACCACAGGCGCCTCGCGCACCCCGGTGCGCATGGCGCTGGTGCGGCTGGAGGAGGAGGGCCTGCTGGAAGCCATCCCCTCCGGCGGCTTCATGGTGAAGGCGTTCTCCGAACGCGACATCTCCGATTCCATCGAAGTGCGCGGTACGCTGGAGGGCCTCGCCGCGCGCTTTGCCGCGGAGCGCGGCGTCTCCGCGCGTGAGCTCGAGCCGCTGAAGGAATGCTCGGCCGCGATCGACGAGCTGCTGCGTCAGGTGCCGATCTCGGTCGATGCCTTCTCGTCCTACGTCACGCTGAATGCGCGCTTCCATGCCGTGCTCACGGAATTGTCGCGCAGCGCGCCGCTGATCCGGCAGATCGACCGCGCCTCGGCGCTGCCGTTTGCCTCCCCGAGCGGCTTCGTGATGGCGCAGTCGGCGCTGCCGGAAGCGCAGCAGA
Source organism: Bradyrhizobium sp. KB893862 SZCCT0404 (assembly GCF_018130885.1). NCBI lineage: Bacteria > Pseudomonadati > Pseudomonadota > Alphaproteobacteria > Hyphomicrobiales > Nitrobacteraceae > Bradyrhizobium > Bradyrhizobium sp. KB893862 SZCCT0404. The sequence continues at coordinate 137,851 of NZ_JAFCLT010000008.1, read as the reverse complement.
TCCTGATCATCGGGCAGGAGCATCACCGGGTCGTCATCGACGCCATCGAGAATCGTGAAGGCGCCCGCGCCGAAGCCATCATGCGCGAGCATGCGCGGCTTGCGGTGCGCAATTTGCGGCTCGCGCTGCGCAACCGCACCCATCTCGACCTCTTGCCGGCGCTCGCGCTGATCAAGACCGCAACCGACTGAGGGCATCGCCATGCGCTTCATCGAAACCTGGACCCCGGCGACGCTGGTCTCGACGCGCGACCTTGCGCCCGGCATCCGCGAATTCCTGATCCGGCCCGATCAGTTCGACGGCGCCGCCTATCCGGTCGGCAGCCACATCAATGTCAGCGTGACCATCGACGGAATGCCGGAAACGCGGTCCTATTCGCTGGTCGGCGAGGCCTCGCCGCACGGCCTCCGCATCGCCGTGCGCCGCGCCGAGGATTCCCGCGGCGGCTCGCGCTACATGTGGCAGCTCAGTCCCGGCGCGCGGCTCGACATCACGCAGCCCGCCTCGCTGCTCGCGGTGGACTGGGCGCGCGAGAACTATTGCCTGATCGCCGGCGGCATCGGCATCACGCCGATCCTCGGCGCCGCGCAGGCGCTGGCGCGGCGCGGAGCCGATGTCACCCTGCATTATGCGATGCGCTCGCGCACCGAGGCGGCCTATCTCGACGATCTCTCGGGGATGCTCGGCGAGCGCCTCGTCGTGCATGCCGGCGACGAAGGCGGGCGCCTCGATCTCGACGCGCTGTTCGCCTCAACGCCGCGGGGCGCGCTGGCGTTGTTCTGCGGCCCGATGCGGATGCTGGATGCCGCGCGCCATGCCTGGGTCGGCGCCGGCCATCCGCTTCCCGATCTCCGCTACGAGACCTTCGGCTCCAGCGGCACGCTGCCGACCGAAACGTTTCGCGTGCGCCTGAAGGGCTCCGATGTCGAGCTCGAGATCCCGCGCGAGCGCTCGATGCTGGATGTGCTCAATGCCAGCGGTCACGAGGTGATGTACGACTGCAAGCGCGGCGAATGCGGCCTCTGCGCCATCGACGTGGTCGCGGTCGACGGCGAGATCGACCACCGCGACGTCTTCTTCAGCGACCACCAGAAGCAGAGCAACGAGAAGATCTGCGCCTGCGTCTCCCGCGCGCGGGGCACCATCACGGTGGACACGCTGCTGCGCGCGGACGCGGTCTGAGCCGAATTCGCTCCGGACTCAGGCGCGCTTGCCGCCGACCGAGATGAACGCCATGAGACAGGGCTCCGGCAGCGGGTTGCGCCAGCGATGGCGCGTGCCGTTCTGCACGACGCAATCGCCCTGACGCAGATGGATCTTCTGCCCGTCGTCCAATTCCAGTGTCATCTCGCCGCGAACGACGACCCCGTAGTCGATGGTGTCCGTCGTGTGCATGCCCGGCGTGCTGCGGTCGAAATGGTCTCCCATGCCAGGGATCTTGTCCGACATTTCGCGAAGCCCGCTCTCGAACGTGACACCCGGCGGCGGCTTCCAGCCTTCCGGGCGCTTCGGCGGGTACGAGATGAGACGAAACATCGTACCTCCGGGACCCGGGAAGGCTTTCGTGCCCTTCAACATCGGGTCCGGCTCACGGCCGGTGAGCTCCGGCACGCCCTCGGTCATGTACAGTTCGTAGAAAGTCAGTCCGGGATTTGCATCGATCTCGACCACCTTCGACGTCACGTCGAAAGACTTGAAGACCGATTTGCCGGTCTCGTCGCGGCCGGTCAGCGCGCGTTTTGGTGCCGGCAGATCACTCGAATCCTTTGCTGCGGCCGGGTGCGACATTCCGCCGAGAGCACCACCGGCCACCAGCGCGGACAGCGCCTGCAGCATGTGCCGCCGATGCCTGTCGTCGAAATGTTCGGCGGACGGCTCGGCCCCGTCCAAATCCCGGGTGTTCTTCTTGTACCGTTGCCACACGCGCCAAAGGAAGCTGCTGATCATGCGGTATCCCCGTTTGCCCGGCGACAACCTGCCTTCAAGCCTTCAATCTAGGCGCGTGGATGTTGCAGCGCCATTCGGCTTTCGTCTGGGGATAGCGGCGTGTCGATGACGGCCAAACGGCCTAAGCCGCGTAGATCGCCCGAAGCTTCCGCGTATTCAGCAGCGCCAGCACGTTATCGGCCGACACCGGCCGGCTGATCAGATAGCCCTGCACCTCGTCGCAGCCGGTCTGCCTGAGATATTCGAGCTGGTCGGCGGTCTCGACGCCTTCGGCGACGACGCCGATGTCGAGGTCGCGCGCCAGCGAGATCACCGACTTCACGATCGCGGCGCAGTCCCGCTGCGCCAGCATGTCGCGGATGAAGGACTGGTCGATCTTGATGCGGCTGAACGGCAGCTTGCGCAGATAGGTGAGCGACGAGAAGCCGGTGCCGAAATCGTCGAGCGCCACGGTGACGCCGAGCTGCAGCAGCGCATTCAGGATCGACGCCGCGGAGCCGTATTTCGACAGCAGCATCGATTCCGTGATCTCGATCTCGAGCCGGCTGGGTGACACCTTCGCATCGGCGAGCGCCTGCACGATGGTCTGCAGGATGGCCGTGTTGTGAAACTGGGCCGCCGAGAAGTTGACGGCGACCCGGATGTCTTCCGGCCAGTCCGCCAGCGTCGCGCAGGCGCGGCGGATGACCCACTCGCCGATCTCGTGGATCAGCCCGGTCTCCTCGGCGATGGCGATGAACTCGCTCGGCGGCACCAGGCCACGCGTGGGATGCTGCCACCGCAGCAACGCCTCGAAGCCAGTGATCCTGTTCTTGCCGAGCTCGAGGAACGGCTGGAACACGAGGAACAGCTCGTTCCGCGCGACGGCGCCCTCGAGGTCGGATTGCAGCGCCTTGCGGTCGCGGGACAGCCTGTCGTCGGCCTGCTCGAAGAAACACACCGAGCCCGGTCCGGCCTTCTTGGCGCGGTAGAGCGCCGCGTCGGCGTTCTTCATGATGTCGAGCGCCGTGTTGCCGTCGCGCGGTGCCAGCACGATGCCGACGCTGGTCGCGCCCGAGATCTGGCGGCCCTCGATCTGGAACGGCTCGGTGAAGGCCGCGACGAAGCGCTCGGCGATCTCGAGCGCATCCTCGGGCCGCGCCAGATTGGCCATCACAAGCGCGAACTCGTCGCCGCCGATGCGCGCGACATGCTCGGCCGCGCGGGTGCAGCGCTGCAGCCGGTTTGCGACCTGCATCAGGAATTCGTCGCCGGCGGGATGGCCGAACTTGTCGTTGACCTCCTTGAAGCGGTCGAGATCGAGCAGCAGCACCGCGAACTCCTCGCCGGAGAGGGCAAGGCGCTTCAAGGCGGCATCGAGCGTCTCGTTGAAGGCGAAGCGGTTGGGCAGTTGCGTCAGCGGGTCCTGCCGCACCGTACGCTCCGCCTCGATCTGCCGCATCACGCGGCGCGCGAAGGTGAAGGAATAGACGAACACAGCGCGGAGCAGCACGGTGCCGTAGACCACGACCAGGATCGCCACCAGCACATAGGCGGGATCGCCGTCGCGGCTGAGGCAGATCGCGATGCCGGCGAAGATCGGCGCGGTGAAGGCGATGGCCGCGATCGGGATGGTGGCGAAGGCCAGCGCACCGCCGGCCAGCATGCCCGAGCAGAGGCAGGTGATCACGAGCTGGCCGCCGGAGGAGGCGTCGGCGAAGAAGGCGACCGGCACGAAGCCCCAGGCGGTGCCGAGGACGAAGGCGTTGCGCACCAGCCGGTGCATCGCGCGACGCGAGACGAATTGCGGCTTGGTGATCCGGCGGGAGGCGTGGGATTGCACGCCGAACGCGATCGCGGCGCCGGCGACGAGCACGGCCCAGATCAGGGCCAGCCTCCAGTCCGGCGAATGCCACAGCGCGATCGCAAGCACCACGGCGTTGCAGGCGTTGGCGAGCATGATGCCGACCGAATAGCCGAGCACCAGCGACATCTGTTCGGCGCGGATGTGGCCGGCCACGGCTTCGTCCGTTCCGGGACCGCCGAACGCCGACAGATCGCCGGCGAACAGCCGCGCGACATAGTTGGTCAGTTGAGTCCGCATGTCAAAGCCTGGCAGCACGGCGGTTGGTCCGGCGCGATCGCGAGAATTCGCCGCAAACCTTTGACGAACTATGAATTATCCCCGTTCACCACGTTCGCCGTGACCACTTCTGCGTGTTCGATCGGGGGTATCGATAACAAATCGATACAAATGCGGCGTCCCGCATTATGGCTGCGGTCGAGCGTCCGCCACTGACTCCTCTCATGCCCCGCCTAGTGCGCAAGCGCGCACAAGGCGGGAGATGACACCGATGTCAGGAAGGCGCGAACAGCGCCTCGATCAGACCAGGCCCTGTTCGTCCAGGAACCGGGTGAGCTTGCCGGTCTGCTGCGGGCCCACGAAGGCGCCGATGTAACCGTCGGGGCGCACCAGCACCCAATCCCCTGACGACACGGCGTAGGCGCTCCGGAAGTGCCCGCTTTCGTCGATGAGCTCTCCGTTCGAACCAATGCAGTGGATATGCAGTCCAGCGCGTGCGGGCACGGCGCCTCGTTCCACCCGATAGCCGAGCAGCGTCCAATGGGAACCCCTGAGCAAGTCGAACAGGCGGATGGGCTGTCCGGCGGCACCGCGCAGCGGCGCATCCGGTGCACGATCTCCCGCGAGCAAGCCTGCCGCGCGCTCCGGCTCTTCCAGCGCCAGCGGCGAGCCGGGATAGCCGATGACGAGTTGCTGCACCTCGCGGCCGCGTCTCATGTCGCCGCGTTTCGCGGCCTCCAGCAGATCCGTGGCAAGGCCGAGCATGCCTGCAGCGACAGGGCGCCGTTCGCTCTCGTAACTGTCGAGCAGAGTTTCCGGCGCGCCGCCGATAACTGCAGCGAGCTTCCAGCCGAGATTGTAGGCGTCCTGCACGCTGGTATTGAGACCTTGTCCGCCAGTCGGAGGGTGGATGTGAGCGGCGTCGCCGATCAGGAATGCGCGGCGATCCCGGTAGCGATCGGCGAGCCTTGCGTTCATCTGATAGGCCGAGGCCCACAGCACGGACTGGACGAGGATATCCTTGCGGCCCGTGCGATCGGCGATCATCGCCGAAAGACCTTCGGCCGATAGATCGATCTCGCCTTCGAGCGGGATCGGTGCCTGCAACTGAAACAGCTCCGTTCCGGCCAGTGGGCACAACGCGATCTGGCGGTCCATCGCGCCGTCGTTGAACCGGTGCCACGCCGTGCGGTCGAGCCCCGTCAGGACAACATCGGCGACGATGGCACGCACGCCGAGCGTCTTGCCTGGGAAGCCGATATCGAGCGCGTGACGTACGAAACTGCGACCGCCGTCAGCGCCGACGAGGTAACGCACCCGTATTGTCTCGGCACCGGCCGCGCTCGAAAGCCGCGCGGTCACGCCGTCCTGGTCCTGCTCGAGGCCGATCAATTCGCAGCCGAATTCCACGCGATGGCCGAGCTCGCGCAGGCGCTCGCGCATCACGCCCTCGGTCAGGAATTGCGGGATCATCAGCGCCATGTGGTAGGGCTCGGCGGGTGTCGGGTCGATGTGCTCTGCCACCGCCGACTCGGTGAAGCTGCCGTCATCGCGGTATTTGCGCTCCGGCGGGTAGGGGCCGCCGGCCGCGACGATACGGTCTAGGATGCCGAGATCCTCGAAAATCTCCTGGGTTCGGGGCTGGATTCCCTTGCCGCGCGAGCCGTGGAACGGGGCGTCTTTCTGCTCGATCAGCCGAAACGAGACGCCCCGCCGGGCGAGATCAATGGCGAGTGTCAGGCCGGCCGCGCCTGCACCCGAGATCAGGACGTCCGCCGTGAATTGCTTTGTCATGGGATCCTCAATATGTGTAATATGCACATATTAAGAGAGGAGTCGGCCGGATGTCAAGAAGCGTGCAAAATACACATATTAAAAAACAGGTGCGATCGCTTCACGAGGCGTTGATCGACATCATCAGCGTGATGAACCGCCGGCAGGGCGACGAGATGATGATCCGCGAGGCGGGGATATCGCTCGATCGCGCGCTGTTTCCGCTGCTCGTCGGCATCGAGCGGCGTGGACCGATCGGCGTCGTCGACCTCGCCGATCGCATGGGGCGGGATTACACCACGGTGAGCCGGCAGGTCGCGAAGCTGGAGAGCCTGGGCCTGGTCAAGCGTCACGCCAGCAAAGCGGACCGCCGCGTCAGCGAAGCCACGATCACGCCGAGCGGCAAGGCCATGACGGATGCGGTCGACAGGGCACGCGAACGGATTGTCGGCGGGATGTTCGCGAGCTGGGACGATCAGGAGATCGAGGATCTCGTGCGCTTGATGCGCAAGCTCGCAGACGCGATGGTCGCGCCGGGCGAGCAGGGCTGAAGTCGGTTACGACAGCGTGGCTTGTCAGCGGCCTAGCTGCTTGGGGTCGTAATAGAACCGTTCTTCGATCAGCTCATCGCCGCGCCAGGTTTGCCAGGCGATCTCGTCCAGCGTTCGGGTGACGCCTTCGGCATTGGTGAAGCTGAAGACCCAGCGCGTGGCGACATGGTCGCCTTCGATCATGCTCGGCCCGATGCGGGCGGCCTTGACCTCCTTGAAGGCGGCCAGCACGCCGCGCTCCTTTGCCGCGAGCTTGTCCCGCCCGATCGTGGGCGCAGCGTTGTTCTCGTCGGTCGCGGCATCTGGCGTGTAGAACTGCTCGATCGCCCCGACGAAGTCGCCATGCTCCAACCGCTTCGCAAACGCTTCGACGATGTCACGGCTGGGCATGGCGCACCTCACAGTTAAAACCGACTGATAGTCGGTAAATACCGACCGGTAGTCGAAAAGTCAACTGGTGGCGTGAGACGAATTCGATTAGAGCATCACGAGATCAGATCGAGGTGCGTCCACGATGGAGGTCTGCTCCCTCTCCCGCTTGCGGGGGAGGGCTGGGGTGGGGGGTCTCCGCAAGGAAGGACCCCCAAGAGGAGAGAGCCCCCACCCGGCGCTTCGCCATAGCCGAGGCGGCGCCTCGGCGTTTCTAAGGGGACGGCCGCCGAAGGCGGCCTATGCCTCCCCCGCAAGCGGGAGAGGTGCAGCGAGCCCGTGGCCGAGCCCCGCGCTTAGACAGGAACGACATGGCAAAGCAGGCAGAGCGGCGGGCGGCGACATCGGAGGCGATCCTGACGGCCGCGCGCCGCCTGTTCGGGACGCAGGGCTTCGCCGCCACCACGATGGACGAGATCGCGGAAGCGGCCTCGGTCGCAAAGGGCGCGGTCTATCATCACTTCAAGACCAAGGAGGCGGTGTTCGAAGCGGTGTTCGATTCCGTCTCGCGCGACCTCGTCGCCGAGATCGATCGCACCGCGCGCGCCGAGAAGGACGTGCTCGCCGCGATGGTTGCCGGCACCCAGCATTATTTTGCCGCGACCGCCAAGGGACCGACCGGCCAGATCATCCTGCGCGATGGTCCCGCCGTGCTCGGCTGGGAGCGCTGGCGCGAGATCGACGCGCAGCATTTCGGCGGCAAGATGCCGCGTGCGTTGTCCGCTGCGATGGAGGCCGGCCTGATCGCCAGGCAGCCGGTCGAGCCGCTGGCGCGGCTGCTGCTCGGCGCGGTGACGGAGGCCGCGGTCGCCTGCGCCGGACGCGCCGATATCGCAAGGGCGGGCGCGGAATATGCCCGTGCGTTCAGGTCGCTGGTCGAGGCGCTGCGCGTCACACCATGATTGTGCTAGTGACGAAGCGGAAACGCCCACAACAAGAAGACGTGTAGCGCATGAACGCAAATTCCTCTCTCGCCTCTGGCGATCCCGAGTTCGACTACATCATCGTCGGTGCAGGCTCCGCCGGCTGCGTGCTTGCGAACAGGCTGTCCGCGAACGGCAAGCACAGCGTGCTCCTGCTCGAGGCCGGCCCGAAGGATTCCAACATCTGGATCCACGTGCCGCTCGGTTACGGCAAGCTGTTCAAGGAGAAGTCCGTCAACTGGATGTACCAGACCGAGCCGGAGCCCGAGCTGAAGGGCCGGCAAGTGTTCCAGCCGCGTGGCAAGACGCTGGGCGGCTCGAGCTCGATCAACGGGCTCCTTTACGTGCGTGGCCAGCACGAGGATTACGATCGCTGGCGCCAGCACGGCAACGCCGGCTGGGGCTATGACGACGTGCTGCCTTACTTCAAGAAAGCGGAGAACCAGACGCGCGGCGCCGACCAATATCACGGCACCGGAGGGCCGCTGCCGGTCTCCAACATGGTCGTGACCGATCCGCTGTCAAAGGCGTTCATGGACGCCGCGGTCGAGACCGGTCTGCCCTACAACCCTGACTTCAACGGCGCCACGCAGGAAGGCGTCGGCCTGTTCCAGACCACGACGCGCAACGGCCGCCGCGCTTCGACGGCCGTGGCCTATCTTGGCCCCGCGAGGGCGCGCGGCAATCTCAAGGTCGAGACCGAGGCACTTGGCCAGCGCGTGCTGTTCGAGGGCCGCCGTGCGGTCGGCGTTGAATATCGCCAGGGCGCGAATGTGCGCCGCGCGCGTGCGCGGAAGGAGGTCGTGCTGTCGAGCGGCGCCTACAACTCGCCGCAACTGCTGCAGCTCTCCGGCGTCGGCCCTGCCGATCTCCTGCGCAAGCACGGCATCGACGTCGTGCTCGATGCGCAAGGCGTCGGCCATGATCTGCAGGACCATATGCAGGTCCGCATCGTGATGCGCTGCTCGCAGAAGATCACGCTGAATGACACCGTCAACAATCCGCTCCGCCGCACGCTCGCCGGCGCGCGCTATGCACTGTTCCGCAAGGGCTGGTTGACGATCGCGGCCGGCACGGCGGGCGCGTTCTTCAAGACCAATCCGCGGCTGGCCTCGCCCGATATCCAGGTCCACTTCCTGCCGTTCTCGACCGACAAGATGGGCGAGAGGCTGCATGATTTTTCCGGCTTCACGGCCTCGGTGTGCCAGCTCCGCCCCGAGAGCCGGGGTTCCCTGCGCATCAAAAGCGCGGACCCCACGGTGCCGCCGGAAATCCGCATCAACTACATGTCCACGGAGACCGACCGCACCACCAACGTCGAAGCCATCAAGATCCTGCGCAAGATCCTGAACGCGCCGGCGCTGAAGCCGTTCGTGATCAGCGAGTACGATCCCGGGGCGAAGGTATCCACGGATGCCGAGATCCTGGATTATTGCCGCGAGCGGGGTAGCACCATCTACCATCCGACCTCGACCTGTCGTATGGGCAACGATGCGCTCGCGGTGGTGGACCAGCGGCTGAAGGTGAGGGGGCTCGAAGGCCTCCGCGTCGTCGACGGTTCGGTCATGCCGGACCTCGTCTCGGGGAACACCAACGCGCCGATCATCATGATCGCGGAGAAGGCGTCCGATATGATATTGCAGGACGCGAATTAGGAGCATTTGGACTTGGCGACGCGATTCAGGATCGGCACACGCAAGAGCGCCATGGCGCTGGCGCAGACGGAAGAAATTGCGCGCCGCCTGACCGCCGCCGTGCCCGGTCTCGACGTCGAGATCGTCAAGTTCGACACCACGGGCGATCTCGATCAGACCAGCAAGCTGCTGCCGCATGGCGGCAAGGGCGGCGCCTTCGTCGCGCAGATCCGCGCCGCCGTGCTGTCGGGCGAATTGCAGGCCGCGATGCATTCGCTGAAGGACATGCCGGGCAACGAGGACACGCCCGGCCTCGTCATCGGCGCAACGCTGTCGCGCGATCCGCCCGGCGACGCGCTGGTTCTGCGCGACGGCGTGACGCTGGAGGCGCTGCGCCAGTCCCGCGGCAAGGGTTTTAAAATCGGCACCAATGCCGTCCGGCGCGCCGCTTATGCGCGGCGCTTGTTTCCGGATGTGGAGGTGATCCATTTCCGCGGCGCGGCCGACACCCGCGTGCGAAAGCTCGACAATGGCGAGATGCAGAAGTTGCCGGACGGCGGCGCGGTGGGCCCGGCCGATGCGCTGATCATGGCGCGCTCGGGCCTCGACCGCGTCGGCCTGTCGAGCCGCATCGCCTACGAATTCACCGCGGCCGAAATGCTGCCCGCGGCAGGGCAGGGCATCGTCGCGGTCGAATGCGCCGCGCAGGACTGGCAGACGCGACAGATCCTGTCATCGATCGACGATGCCGCCGCGCACGCCTCGGCCGATGCCGAGCGCGAGGTGCTGTGGGTGCTCAACGGTCACTGCAATTCACCGGTGGCAGGCTTCTCGACCATCGCCGGCGATCAGATGTCGCTCACCGCGTCCGTGCTCGACCTCTCCGGCAACACCATCATCGAAGCCGCGCGCACGGGCCCGGCCAACCGCCCGCGCGAGCTCGGCCGCGCGGTGGGACTGGACCTGCTGGGCAAGGGTGCAGCCGAGATCATCGAGCGCAGCCGGCCGCGCTAGACTCTCATCGAATTCTTGATCGGGGCGATGGTGGCAATATGCCCCTGTTTTGCCCGACGGGTCAAACCGCGACGCTGCCGGGCACGAAGCCGCGCGGGGCGAAATTCCTCAACGATTTGTACTGTGCATGGGGTTGTTTTCGCACTTTTTGTTTGGGCCTACAAAAAGATCGTCACCCCCGCACCCGCTTGATCATCTGCTCGACATGGGCGATCGGCGTCTCCGGCTGGATGCCGTGGCCGAGATTGAAGATGAACCGCCCTTGCGCGAAGTTCGCCAGCACGGTGTCGACCGCGCGGTCGAGCGCGGCGCCGCCGGTGATCAGCACCAGCGGGTCCAGATTGCCCTGTACAGTGACGCGTGACTGCACGCGCTCGCGGACGAAGGCCGGCTCCGCGGTCCAGTCGATGCTGACGCCGTTGACGCCGGTCGCCTCGACATAACCGGGCAATTGCGCGCCGGCGCCGCGCGGAAAGCCGATGATCTTCGCATCCGGCACTTTCGCACGCACGCCCTCGACGATGCGCCGCGTCGGCTCGACCGACCAGCGCGCGAACTCGGCCGGCGGCAGCACGCCGGCCCAGGTGTCGAAGATCTGCAAGGCGTCGGCGCCGGCAGCGAGCTGCGCCAGCAGGTACGAGATCGAATTGTCGACCAGCACGTCGATGATTTTGGAGAACGCCTCGGGATGCCGGTAGGCCATCATGCGCGCCGGCGCCTGGTCGGGCGTGCCTTGGCCAGCGACCATGTAGGTCGCCACCGTCCACGGCGCGCCGCAGAAGCCGATCAGCGCGGTCCTGGGATCGAGCGCGCCGCGCACGATCTTCAAGGCGTCGAACACCGGTTGAAGCTTGCCGAAGTCGGCACGCGGCGCCAGCGTGCCGACCTTCGCGGGATCGTCCAGCGGATCGAGCCGCGGACCTTCGCCGACCTCGAAGCGCACCGAGCGGCCGAGCGCGTAGGGGATCACCAGGATGTCCGAGAAGATGATCGCCGCATCGAAGCCGAACCTGCGGATCGGCTGCAGCGTGACTTCGGCGGCCAGTTCCGGATTGAAGCAGAGATCGAGGAAGCCGCCGGCTTTGGCGCGCACCTCGCGATATTCCGGCAGATAGCGGCCGGCCTGTCGCATCATCCACATGGGCGGGACGGGCTGGCGCTGGCCGGAGAGCACGTCGATGAAGGGCTTTGTCGCAGACTGGGGCACGAAGGGTCCTGAAGCGGGTTATGGCCCCTGATACACCGCCCCGGCGTCCAGCGGAACAGGGGAACCAGCGCAATCGGGCGGCGTTGACCAGCCAACGGAGGAGATCATGGCTGAGACATTCAATCCCGCCCCGCACGACAAGCACGCCGACGATCTGCGCGACGCGCTCGCCGCCGATCGTCACGCCAAGCTCGATACCGGCCTGAAGGACACTTTCCCGGCATCGGATCCCGTCAGCGCCGCACAGCCGACGCCGTCGAAGGCCGACGCGGAGGCAGATGCCCCCTCGCTCTGGGACAAGGTTAAGGCGATCTTCAGCTAGCGGCGAGGCACGCCCGGATTCCGATAGGTTCGCTAATGTCTTGTTAGCGATGCGCCGATCCCGGCGTCCGTAGGACTACTGGAAAGCGGGGAGTTAGCTACGTATTCCAGTAGTGGTTTCAGGGTTCACTAATAGAAGCGGCAGAGTTTCCGAAACGATCGGAGAAACCCTGCCGCATGAACGTCCTAGCCCAGAGAGCCGGATGGAGCCGCCTGCCGCTGCGCGCGGCGGCGTTCGTCGTGCTTACATGCGCGACCATCCTCGGCGTCAGCGGCTGGCGCGAATGGGCTGCGCGCGATGCGGTGCTCAAGGGCGCCGAGACCGAGATGGCGAACGTCGCGCGCTCGCTGACGCAGCATGCCGAGGACAGCCTCGATCTGCTCGATTCCGGCGTCGTCGGCGTCGTCAGCCGTCTGGAGATGGACGGTACCGAACCCGCCACGATCGCAAAGCTCCGCAACCTCCTGGAGGTGCGCAAGAAGGCGATGGAGCGCGTGCACAGCTTCGCCATCATCGACGACCACGGCAACTGGCTGACTTCACCCGGCACGATCGGCGCGACGTTCAGCGACGACGCGTTCTTTCGGCACCACCAGCTCTCGCCGAAGCGCGAACCCCATTTCGGACGCCCCGTGAAGAGCCTCATCGACGGCGAATGGGTCGTTACCCTGTCGCGCCGCTTCAACAAGCCGGACGGCAGCTTCGGTGGCGTGGTGCTCGCGACCATCAGCTCGAAATATCTTTCGCATTTCTACGAGCAGTTCGAGATCGGCCGCAACAGCTCGGTTGCGCTGACGCATGGCGACGGCCTCATCATCGCGCGCAATCCCAGCAACGAGAAATATGTCGGCCGCAGCGTTGCCGACGCACCGCTGTTCCGCGACGCGAGCCTGCAACGGCCGAGCGGCGCCTATCATTTCAAGTCGCCGCTGGACGGAGCCGAACGCGTCAGCTTCTTCAAGCGCTCCGGCCGCTATCCGCTCGTCCTGCTCGCCACCGTCGACAGGGAGGAATTGCTGGCGCCGTGGCGCGCCGCCGCGATCTCGCGGATGCTCTACGTCCTGGCGCTGGTCATGTTGATCGCGATCATCGGCGCCGTGCTGGTGCGGCAGTTGCAGCGCGGCCAGCACATGGCGGCCGCCCTGATCGAGAAGGAGGCGCATTTCCGCCTGCTCGCCGAAGGCTCCAGCGACATGGTGACCCGGATCGGGCTCGACGAGCGGCTGCGCTACGTCTCGCCCTCGTCGATCCGCGTCGTCGGCTGGCGCGCCAATCAGCTGATCGGAACGCCCGCGCTTGCCGGCATTCACGCCGACGACCTGCCGCAGGTCCAGGCCCTCGTCGACGCCATGAAGCGCGGCGAGAAGGAGGAGGCGCGTGTCACCTACCGCAACTCGCACCGGCAGAACGGCGAGGTCTGGCTGGAATCGACCATGCGGGTGACGCGCAAGGACAACGGCCGCGTCGACGGCGTGGTCGCGATCTCGCGCGACATCACCGAGCAGAAGAAGCTGGAGACCAAGCTCGAGACGCTTGCGATCGAGGACAGCCTCACCGGGCTCGCCAACCGCCGCCGCTTCGACGAACGGCTGAACGAGGAATGGGCGCGCGCCTATCGCGACCGCTCCACGCTCGCGCTGCTGATGATCGACGTCGATCGCTTCAAGGCCTACAACGACGAATACGGCCATCCCGCTGGCGATGCCTGCCTGCGCGTGGTGGCGCAGGTGATGGCGGCCGAGGTGCAGCGGCCCGGCGACCTGGCCGCGCGCTATGGCGGCGAGGAGTTCGCCATGCTGTTGCCGAACACCGATGCTGCAGGCTGCGCCCGCATCGGCGAGCGGATCCGCAAGGCCATCCGTGCGGCTGGCCTCGTCCACACCACCAATTCTGCGTCGGGTTACGTCACCGCGTCGCTCGGCGGCGCGACCTGCCGGCCGGCGTTCGAGCGCACCGCCGGCGTCGGCACGCTCGTCGAGGCTGCCGATCAGGCGCTCTATGCGGCAAAGGAAGCCGGCCGCAACCGCCTGATGATGTCGATCGAGGTGACGCACCTGCCGAAGGCGGTCGGCGAGTAACCCCGCTCAATAATGCGGCGGGCGCTCGTTGGCGGGGCCCGGCGCATTCGCCTCGGCTTGCTGCAGGCGCTCGCCGAGCTCCGAGACCTTTCGCGTCAGCGCGTCGATCTGCTTCCACTGCGCGGTGATGGTCTGGTTCAGCGTCTCGATCGTATCGTCCTGATAGGCGATGCGCATCTCCAGCGCGTCGATGCGCTCGCTCAGGACTTTCATGTCATTCGTCACCGTGGTGCCCCTTGTCCCGTTCGCGCAAGCCGATTTCCTGCAGGCCGTGGCCGAGCGCGACGCGCTCGTCGAACACGAAGCATTCGCCGCGCCAGCGGCTCTGCGCCTCCGGCACCACTTCCAGATATTTCAGGATGCCGCCCTTGAGGTGATAGACCTCGGCAAAGCCGCGCGCGAGCAGGTGTGCGCTCGCCTTCTCGCAGCGGATGCCGCCGGTGCAGAACATCGCGATCCTCCGGTGCTTGGCCGGATCGAGCTTCTCGGCGGCAAAATCCTTGAACTGGCCGAAGCTCTTGATATCAGGGTCGACCGCGCCCTCGAACGTGCCCATCGCCACCTCGAAGGCGTTGCGGGTGTCGAGCACCAGCGTGTCGGGCGCCGCGATCAGCGCGTTCCATTCGCGCGCATCGACATAGGTGCCGACCTGCCGCGTCGGATCGGCGGCCGTATCGCCGAGCGTGACGATCTCCTTCTTCAGCCGCACCTTGAGCCGGCCGAACGGCATTGCCTCCGCGGTCGAGAACTTCAATTCGAGATTGTCCAGCCGGCCGCCGAACATGTCGCCGTGTGCGAGCTCGCGGGCGAAGGCGTCGATGGCCTCGGCTGCGCCTGCGATCGTGCCGTTGATGCCCTCCTCGGCCAGCAGCACGCTGCCCTTCAGCCCGAGACCGGCGCAGAACACGCGCAGCGGCTCGCGCAGCTCGCGGTAATCGGGAAGGGCGGCGAATTGATAGAAGGCGCAGACCTTGGTGATCATGGCGGCTCATTTAGCAGGCGGGCGCAGCCCGGAAAACCCGCATGGTCCCGGGCCGGAAAAGGTCTATACGCCCAGCGGATGGCAGCCATTTCCCTGGTATGCCAGCATTGCCCCGACCGGGCGGAATGTGTCATGTAGACCGGGTTTTTCCGCGACCGCCCGGCGCGCGCATCCACGGCCAACAAAGCCTAACGAGAGCAAGAATTCGATGAGAAACTTCCATTTCCCCGGCAGGTCCACGGTCCACGCCACCAACGCGATGGTCGCGACCTCGCATCCGCAGGCCTCGCTGGCCGCGATCGAGGTGCTGCGCGAGGGCGGCACGGCGGTGGACGCGGCCGTGGCGGGTTCGGCCCTGCTCGGCGTGATCGAGCCGCAATCGACCGGCATCGGCGGCGACTGTTTCGCGCTGATCCAGCCGCGCGGCGAAGGCAAGATCATCGCCTATAACGGCTCCGGCCGGGCGCCAAAGGCGGCCAATGCCGACTGGTATCTCGAGCGCAAGATCAATTCCGTGCCGCTGACCTCGGCGCATGCGGTCTCGATCCCCGGCGTGATCGACGCCTTCGCGACCGTGCTGCGCGATCACGGCAAGTTCGGCTTCGACCGCCTGCTCCAGCCCGCGATCAAGGCGGCCGAAGAAGGCTATGTCGTCGCCCCCCGCATTGCCTTCGACTGGAAGAACCAGTTCGAGAAGCTGAAGAACGGCACCAACAGCGTGCGCTACCTGCTGCCGGGCGGCAAGCCGCCGGTGGCGGGCGACGTCATCCGTCAGGCCGAGCTCGGCAAGACGCTGCGCGCGATCGCCAAGAACGGCCGCGACGCCTTCTACAAGGGCGAGATCGCGGAGGACATGGTCGAGACGCTGCGCCGCATCGGCGGCCTGCACACGCTCGACGATTTCGCCGCGCACACCACCGAGACCACGACGCCGATCGGCAGCACGTACAAGGGCTACGACGTCTGGCAATGCCCGCCGAACGGTCCGGGCGTCACGGCGCTGCTGATGCTCAACATCCTGTCGCGCTTCGACCTGACCAAGTACGCGCCCGTGAGCGTCGAGCGCTTCCATCTCGAGGCGGAAGCCGCGCGCATCGCCTACATGAACCGCGAGATGCATGTCGCGTCTCCCGAGCACATGAAGATCAACGTCGCCGAGATGCTCGAGAAGGGCTTTGCCGACGAGTACATCAGCAAGATCCGCATGGACGGCATGCTCGACCTGCCGAACGTCGCGCCGCCGATGAATCCCTCGACCATCTACATCACCGTGGTGGACAAGGACCGCAACGTCTGCTCGTTCATTAATTCGGTCGCGCATTCGTTCGGCTCGGCGATCGTCTCCGACAAGACCGGCGTGCTGTTCCAGAACCGCGCCGGCGGCTTCCGGATCCAGCCCGGCCATCCCAACTGCATCGAGGGCGGCAAGCGCCCGCTGCACACGATCATGCCGGGCCTGCTCACCAAGGGCGGACGCTCCGTGATGCCGTTCGCGGTGATGGGCGGCCAGTACCAGCCGACCGGTCAGACTCACGTGATCACCAATATCCTCGACTATGGCTGCGACGTGCAGGAGGCGATCGATATGCCGCGTGGCCTGCACTACGAGGGCCAGTACCAGCTCGAGGACAGTGTTCCCGCCGACATCGTCGAGGGCCTGAAGAAGCTCGGCCACAAGACCACCAGCGTGGTCGCCCCGCTCGGCGGCGCCCAGGCGATCTGGATCGACTGGGACAAGGGCACGCTCACCGGCGGCTCGGACCCGCGCAAGGACGGCTGCGCGCTGGGCTACTGATCTCTGGCTGCGCCGGGCAAAGTTCCTCGCGCGAACATCAGGAAAAGTTGACGAAGGGCGGTGCGGCATTGGCTGCGCCGCCCTTTCCCGTTCGGAACGGAGCTCATGGCCCCAAGTTGGTGGGCGGTGAGCGGTGCAGGCGTGCGCTGCTTTGTTTTGCAGCGGCGGAGGCCGTCCATGTCCGACCATTCAAGTTCCCGACCATCCGGATTCGATCGGCGCTCCTTCATGGCAGGCGCCGCCGGCAGCGCGCTTGTTCCGATGACGGCGCGGGCCGCCTCGCAGGATGCGAGAGCGCCGACCGCGCAGGATCCAGCGCTCCCTGTTGACGTCACGCTGCGGGTGAACGGCAAGGACAAGCGTCTTCAACTCGATGCGCGCACTACGGTGCTCGACGCGCTGCGCGAGCATCTCAAGCTCACCGGGAGCAAGAAGGGCTGCGATCACGGCCAGTGCGGCGCCTGCACGGTGCTGATCGGCGACCGCCGCGTGGTGTCGTGCCTGACGCTCGCGCTTGCTGCCGAAGGGCAGGAGATCACGACCATCGAGGGCCTCGCCACCGACGATCGCCTGCATCCGATGCAGCAGGCCTTCGTCGACAATGATGCGTTCCAATGCGGCTACTGCACGCCGGGCCAGATCATGTCCGCGATCGCCTGCGTGAAGGAGGGCCACGCCAGCAGCGACGCCGACATCCGCGAATACATGAGCGGCAACATCTGCCGCTGCGCCGCTTATCCCAACATCGTCGCTGCGGTGAAGCAGGCCGCGCCCGAGATCATGAAAGGCTAGGCGCATGCGACCCTTTTCGTACCAACGGGCGACGGACCCCGATGCGGCGGTGCAGGCGCTCAGCGCGGCCGCGGTCGCTAGCAACCCGCGGACAAAGGCGGCGGCGCAGCCGCTCGCCGGCGGCACGACGCTGATCGACCTGATGAAGCTGGACGTGATGCGCCCGAGTGCGATCGTGGACATCAATCCGCTTGCGCGCGACTGGTCGGCAATCGAGCCGGGCGGCGACGCCTTGCGGCTCGGTGCGCTGGCAAGGATGTCCGATGTCGCCGCGCATGACGAGATCCAGCGCAGCTATCCGGTCATCGCCGATTCCCTGAAGCTCGCCGCCAGCGCCCAGCTGCGCAACATGGCGACGCTCGGCGGCAACGTGATGCAGCGGACGCGCTGCAGCTATTTTCGCGATGTCTCCTACGAGAACTGCAACAAGCGCAATCCGGGCTCGGGCTGCGCCGCGATGGACGGCGTCAACCGCATGCACGCCGTGCTCGGCATCTCCGACCAGTGCATCGCGACCTATCCCGGCGATTTCGCCCAGGCCCTGATCGCACTGGATGCAACCGTCGAAGTCACCGGGAAGTCCGGTCGCCGGAGCCTGCCGTTCGCACAGCTGCATAAGGCGCCGGGAAACACCCCCGACATCGAGACCTCGCTTCAGCCGGGTGAGTTGATCTCGGCCTTTGCCGTCCCCGGCCGCTGGCCGCGGTCGGTCTATCTCAAGGCGCGGGACCGGCAGTCCTACGAATTCGCCTTGTCGTCGGCTGCGATCGCGCTCGACGTGCAGGATGGCACGATCCGGGATGCGCGGGTCGCGCTTGGCGGCGTCGCCACAATCCCCTGGCGCGCCCGCGAGGCGGAGGCGCTGCTGAAGGGACAGAAGTTTGACGACAGCCTCGCGCAGCGCGCGGCCGACGCCGCCTTTGCAGACGCGCGCGGCCGCCGGCACAACAGCTTCAAGATCGAGCTCGGCAAGCGCGTGATGGCACGCGCGCTCCAGCAGGCCGTAACGATGGAGATCTGACCATGACCGCTGCAGCTCCCGAGCCGAAGGCGAATATGGGCAAGCCGGTGCCGCGCTATGACGCGGTCTCGAAAGTCACGGGACGGGCGACCTATGCGTCTGACATGCCCTTGCCCGGTCCGGCCTACGCGTTCCTGGTCACCAGCGCGATCGCCAAGGGCCGCGTCGATGGCTTCGATCTGGACGATGCCAAGGCCGTCCGCGGCGTGATCGACATCGTGACGCACGAGAATGCGCCGAAGCTGAAGGAGTCGAAGCTGTTCAGCAATGGCGGGTATGCCGGGACCACGATCCAGCCGCTGAGATCGGCTGAGATCGCGCATGACGGACAGATCATTGCGGTCGTCATCGCTGAAACCTATGAAGCCGCGCGCGAAGCCGCCAACCGCGTCAAGGTCAGCTATACCGCAGCTGCACCCAGCGCCACCTTCGACTCGCCCGGCACGACCACGGCTGCGGCGAAAGGACAGAACGCGCAGTTCAAGGAAGACGCGAAGGTCGGCGACTTCGCCAAGGCGTTCGATGCGGCAGAGGTCAAGCTGACCGCCGCCTACGATACGCCGACGCAGCACCACAATCCGATGGAGCTGTTCACGACGAGCTGCGCCTGGATGGGCGACGAGCTCGTCATCTACGAGGGCAGCCAGTACGTCTATGGCCTCAAGAACGGCGTGGCCGAGCAGCTCGGCATCGACGCCGACAAGGTGCGCGTGGTCAATCCTTATGTCGGCGGCGGCTTTGGCTCGCGCGGGTCGATGACGCCGCGCACGGCCATCATCGCCGGCATCGCCAGGCGGCTGAACCGGCCGATCAAGCTGGTTCCGACCCGCGACCAGGGATTTACCATCGCGACCTATCGCGCGGAGACCCGCCACGAGATCAAGCTCGGCGCCAGCCGCGACGGCAAGCTCACCGCGCTCAGGCACGAGGGCGCCGAGGTGTCCTCGCGGCCGGACGCCTATTGCGTCGGCGGCACCAAGACCACGACGCGGCTCTATGCCTGTCCGAATGTCGACAGCCTGGTGTCGATCGTGCGCGCCGACCGCAACACGCCCGGCTTCATGCGCTCGCCGCCGGAAGTGCCGTACCTGTTCGCCCTGGAAAGCGCGCTGGACGAGCTCGCGGTGAAGCTGGACATGGATCCGGTCGAGCTGCGCCGCATCAACGACACCACCAATGAGCCGATCGAAGGCAAGCCCTACACATCGCGGTCGCTGATGGCGTGCTTCGACGAGGCCGCCAAGGCGTTCGGCTGGTCGCAGCGATCGCCGCAGCCGAAATCGATGTCGGAGGGCGACTGGCTGATCGGCTATGGCTGTGCCGCCACCTGCTACCCGACCCAGATGGCGCCGTCCGCGGCGCGCGTTCGCCTGCAGCGCGACGGCCGCACCCGCGTCGAGATCGCCGGCCATGAGATCGGGACGGGCGCCTATACGATCATCGCGCAGACCGCGGCCGAACGGCTCGGCGTGCCCCTGGAGAAGGTATCGGTGTTCATGGGCGACAGCGACCTGCCGCCGGGGCCGGTCGCGGGCGGTTCGAACTCGACCGCCAGCACCTGCTCTGCGGTGATGATGGTGTGCGACCAGATTCGCCAGCGGCTGTTCAAGGCGGTGATGCCGGGCGACAGCCTCACGGACAAGGCCAAGGAGACCGTCGGCATCAGCCCGGCGCCCACCACCCAGGCCGCGAAGAGCGATCGTCCGCTCGATATCGAGAAGGCGTTCGATGCGCTCGGCGTCGGTGTGGTCGAGGAATATGGTGAGTGGAAGCCGGAGGGCGCGCCGCTTGACTCGTTCAAGGCCATGCATAGCGGGCACGCCCGGCTGGTTGGCGGTCACCAGATGAAGGACAGGATCGCCTACGCTTTCGGTGCCGAGTTCGTCGAGGTCCGGGTCAACCGCTTCACGCACGAAATCCGCTGTCCGCGCCTCGTCGGCGCCTTCGCGGCCGGCCGCATCATGAACCCGCGCACGGCGCGCAGCCAGCTGATGGGCGGCCTGATCTGGGGCATGTCCTCGGCGCTGCTCGAGGCCACCGAGATCGACGAGCGCTACGCGCGCTACGTCAACGACAATCTTGCCGACTATCTCGTGCCGGTGAATGCTGATGTGCCTGGCGTCGAGGTCATCCTGCTCTCGGAGCAAGACGATCACATCAACTCCGCGGGTGCGAAGGGCCTGGGCGAGCTCGCCAATGTCGGCACCAATGCCGCCATCTGCAATGCGATCTACCACGCCACCGGTCAGCGCATCCGCAAGCTCCCGGTCCGGCTGGAAAATATCGAGGTCTAAAGGGGGTGGAAACGGCAACGGCGTTGGGTTAGACACCTCCCGCCTCAAATGGAAGGTGTCATATGCAGCGTTTCCAGCGCATGCTCCTCGCTATCATGTCGGCACTCGCGATCACGGTGATCGCCGGCGTGTCCGATTTTGTTTCCACCACGGCCTCGGCCCAGACCGCAGGAAAGACCATGACCACAGCTTCAGGCTTGCAGATCATCGACAGCACTGTCGGCACCGGCGCCTCGCCGCAGCCCGGCCAGATCTGTGTGATGCACTATACCGGTTGGCTCTATGAGAACGGCCAGAAGGGCAAGAAATTCGACTCGTCCGTCGACCGCAAGGAGCCGTTCGAGTTTCCGATCGGCAAGGGCCGCGTGATCGCGGGTTGGGACGAGGGCGTCGCGTCGATGAAGGTCGGCGGCAAGCGCACGCTGATCATTCCGCCGCAGCTCGGCTACGGCGCGCGCGGTGCCGGCGGCGTGATCCCGCCGAACGCGACGCTGATGTTCGACGTGGAATTGCTCGCGGTGAAGTAACTCACGTCTCCACGTCGTCATGCCCGGGCTTGTCCCGGGCATCCACGTTCTTTCTTTGACGTGGCTAAGACGTGGATGGCCGGGTCAAGCCCGGCCATGACGGAGAGAGCGAGACAAGCAAAACAAAAAGACCGGCCTTGCGGCCGGTCTTTTCGCTTTCAGACGGACGCGCGTTATTCCGCCGCGCGACGTGCGGCCGCTGCGGCGCGATCCATCGCTTCCTTCGCGGCGTCCTTGGCATCACCCATGGCCTTCTGGCCCTTGCCCTTGACTTCCTGAACCGCGCCTTCGCCCTGCAAGCGATCCGAACCAGTGGCTTCACCGATGCCCTGCTTGGCCTTGCCGATCGCTTCGTTGGCGTTGCCCTTGATCTTGTCGGTCGTGCTACCCATGAAACTCTCCTTCCATTTCGCTCGGAAGGACAACGTCAGGCAACTACGAGAGTTCCGATTTTGGTATGGCTTGAAGATATGGCTTTGGGTTACTTTGCCGCGCACGGAACCAACAGAAAGCAAGTCCCATGACCGGCCATGACCATTCGCATTCCCACCATGACCACGATCACGATCACGAGGATCGCTGGAAACATGATGGCGTGCGCGTCATTCCCGGCAACCAGCTCGACACCAACGTGCCGTCGACGGCGGGCATGGACCGCGCGGCCGCGATCAATTTCGCGCGCGTCGGCGCGCAGAAACTTTGGGCGGGCACGGTCAGCATCAAGCCCGATGCCAAGACCGGTGCGCACCACCACGGCCATCTCGAAAGCGTCATCTACGTGGTGAAGGGCAAGGCGCGGATGCGCTGGGGCGAGAAGCTGCAATTCACCGCGGAAGCCGGCCCCGGCGATTTCATCTTCGTTCCGCCCTACGTGCCCCACCAGGAGATCAATGCCAGCCCGGACGAGGTGCTGGAATGCGTGCTGGTGCGCAGCGACGGCGAGGCGGTGGCGATCAACCTCGACATCGAGCCGGTCGAGAAGCCCGAGACGGTGCTGTGGATCGACCCGGTGCACCGGGATCCCAACGAGAAGAAGTAAGGCCGGCCTGAGCGCCGGCTGGTCCCTGTGCGGCAGAACCACGCAGGGCGCATCTGATAAAAATATCCGGAAGCGGTGTCGGGTGGCCGTCGGGCCATCCGTCCTTGGGCAGAACCCCGCCCACGGAGCTTCCGATGCCCAGGATGATTTTCGTCAATTTGCCGGTGACCGACCTCAAGCGCGCGACCGCTTTCTATGAGGCGGTCGGCGCGGTCAGGAACCCGCAATTCTGTGACGACACGGCGAGCTGCATGGTCCTCTCCGAGACCATTTTCGTCATGCTCCTGACCCACGACAAGTTTCGCCAGTTCACGCCGAAGCCGATCTCGGACGCTAGGACCTCGAACCAGGCGCTGTTCTGCCTGTCCGCGGACAGCCGCGACGAGGTCGACGATATCGTCGCCAGGGCCGAAGCCGCCGGCGGGGTCGCCGACCCCGGCCCGAAAGACGAGTACAGCTTCATGTACGGCCGCAGCTTCGAGGACCCCGACGGCCACATGTGGGGCGTGAACTGGATGGACCTCGCGGCCTTCGCCGCGCAGTCCGACATGGCGCCCGCCTGATCGAAACCCCAGTCAGCTGAAGAGGAGCATTCACGATGTCCAAGGTCGTGCCCTGCATGTG
Source organism: Bradyrhizobium sp. KB893862 SZCCT0404 (assembly GCF_018130885.1). NCBI lineage: Bacteria > Pseudomonadati > Pseudomonadota > Alphaproteobacteria > Hyphomicrobiales > Nitrobacteraceae > Bradyrhizobium > Bradyrhizobium sp. KB893862 SZCCT0404. The sequence continues at coordinate 114,837 of NZ_JAFCLT010000008.1, read as the reverse complement.
GTTCAACGGCGATGCCGAAGACGCCGCGAAATTCTACACCTCGCTGGTGCCGAACTCCGAGATCACGCACGTTCAGCGCAATGTTTCGGACGGCCCGTCCGGCAAGACGGGCTCGGTGCTCGTCGTCGAGTTCACGGTGGCCGGGCAGCCGCTGGTCGCGCTCAATGGCGGCATGAAGATGGAGTACACCCACGCGATCTCGCTGATGATCCATTGCGACGACCAGGCCCAGGTCGACAGCGTCTGGAGCGCGTTCCTCGCTCACGGCGGCAAGGAAGAACAGTGCGGCTGGCTCAGGGATCGCTGGGGCGTGGCCTGGCAGGTGGTGCCGAAAGTGATGTTCGAGTTCCTGTCGAGCCCCGACCGGGCCGCCGCCGCGCGTGCAATGCAGGCCATGATGAAGATGGTGAAGCTGGACTCGGATGCCTTGCGGCGGGCGTTCGAGGGCAAGTCGGCGGCGTGACTCGTGCCACGTACTTAGTGCCGTAGGGTGGGCAAAGCGAAGCGTGCCCACCACCTTTCGCAAATGGAGACGGATGGTGGGCACGGCGCTCTCGCGCCTTTGCCCACCCTACGAGACCATGCATGGTCTCAATAATTGATCCGTAACCCCACGCCGCCGTGGATCGTATTCCCCACCGGCTGCGGGCCCAGCGTGCCGTTGGCGAACAGGTCCACGATCCAGCCCTTCTGCACGCGGAAGCCGAGGCGGCCGCCATATTCGAACCAGCCCTGGTTGCCCATCGTCGGCACCACAGTGCCGTTGCCGGTCACGGTGGCGACGATGCCGCTATGGCTGGCGAACGACTGCACCCAGCCGCCATTGATGTTGGTCTCGATGTTGCCGGCGAACAGATGCGTCCATTGGCCGCCGATCTTGACCAGATTGGTGCGATCCGTGCCGGTCGCGATGCTGGCGTCGAATGGATTGAACGCCACGGCGCTGTCGCTATAGCCGGAGACGCGCTGCCAGAGTTGCCAGACCTCGATCGAAGCTGCGACCTCGTCGCGCGGTGACACCCGGCTGATCCAGCCGGCGCGGCCGTAGACCGCGTAGTTCGAGGCGTTGGTCGAGCTCGTGACGCTCACCGGGCCGAGGCTGGTGTCGTAGCTGCGCGTGTAACGCGCCTTCTCCCATGGCGTCAGGATGGTGCCGACGTCGAAGAACGGGCGCGAGGAGCCCCAATCGGTGAAGTCGTAGCGCAGCGCGAAGGCACCGATCGGCGCGCTGGTGATCTTGTAGCCGCCCTCGTTGTACTGGGTGTAGGCGATGCCGGCGAGCAGCGACAGATTGTTGGTCAATTCCTTGCGGCCGTGGATGCCGGCCGAGAACGAGCCCGCCGAGCCGAACGCGCTGATGCAGTCGCTGCAATTGACCTGCTCGTTGACGCCGAGCAGCACCGTCCCGAGCACCCGGTTGGTGATCATCTGGTTGAAGCGCTGATTGGCGAGGCCGCCGATCGAATTGCCGCTGGAGTCGGCGCCCGTCGGTGTCGGGCTCGGGGACGGATACGGGTTCGGCGATGGTGACGGAGAGGGGATCGGCGACGGAGAGGGCGAAGGTGAGGGAGAATAGGTCGGTGTGGGAGTCGGTCCGGTGGTGCACTCGGACTCGCACGCCGCCTGGGCTGCAGCCGGGTGGATGTCCAGCGCGACAAAGGCAAGTGCAGTGGTCAGCACGCCGGCAAGGATGAGCCGTCCAAAGTGGAATTTTGCCATCGTCAGCGCCCGCACAGCATGCCGTCGTCATGGACGGCGGGCGTGATGGTCGGCGAGGCGTCGGCATATTGGTTGACCGCGCACAGTCCCGCACTCGCGGCGCAGTTGGCGGCGAAGGTCCAGGGCGGCGTATTGGTCTTGGTGATCGAGACCTTGCCGCCGGTGGACGTGATGATTGCGGTGTCGCCGGGCTGGGTGAGCTGCACGCACTGGAAGCTCGTCGTGCAGACGCTGGCCGCGCCGTCCTGAAGCACGACGACGGAGCGGCCGCGCTGGGACAGGATGTCGAGCGTGGTGCCGCGCACCCCGATGGTCGCGAGCGGCGTCGTGATCTTGTAGGCGGTCTTTTCGGAATGCCCGGTGACGAAGCGGAATGCGCCGGTCGTCATGCGGATCGCGACGTCGCGATAACTGTGCTCGTCGTTGAAGACGGTGCGGTCGAGCTTCAGCGTCGCGCTCGGGCCGAGCGACAGATTGGTGCTGTCGGCCATGACGAACCGCGCGGCGCTGTCGGCGCCGGTGCGTACGGTCTCGTCGCGCAGCATGCTGTCGCCGACGCTGATCGGCGTCGTGGTCGCGGCGACGCGCACCACTTCATTCTGGATCACGACTGCTTCGCCGACGCGCGTCTGCGCCTGTGCGCAGGGCGCCGCGCACAGAGCGGCCGACAGCAGTGTGGGGAAAAGCCAGAAACGCAAATTCATTTCGCAACCGATCGATGTGTCCCTGATCGTACCGGATCGCGCGCGCTTCTGATGTGGCGAAATTATCACAAGCGGCGCGGGACCTGCGCTATGCTTAGTGACAGTTGCGGCAGAATGCGTTCAATGAAAAGTGCCGTCCCTGTTTTTCTCCGCGGTGAAGCAGATTTGCCACGTAAAAAATCCCCACAAGAGTCGCTTGAAGCAGCGCCGGTTCCGATGATGTCGCGAAGCGCAGTGATCGCTGTCGCGATTTTCCTGATCGCGCATCTGGCGCTGCTGATCGGACTCACCACGCCTGAGAAGTTCGTCTTCGACGAGGTGCATTACGTACCGGCGGCGCGGCAGATGCTGACGCCCGTGATGTCGCAGCCGATGCTCAATCCGATGCATCCGCCGCTGGCCAAGGAGCTGATCGCGGCCTCGATCGCGACCTTCGGCGACAACGCGCTGGGCTGGCGTTATCCGGCGACATTGTTCGGCGCGCTCGCCATCGTCGCGATCTATCTGTGCGGCCTTGCGCTGTTCGCGGCGCAAGGGCCGGCGATCGCCGCCGCGCTGATCGCCGCCTTCAACCAGATGCTCTACGTGCAGGCGCGCGTTGCGATGCTCGACATCTTTGCCCTCGGCTTCGGCCTGCTCGCGATCGCGGCCTTCATGCACGGCTTTCGCAGGGAGCGCCCGCATGCGCTGTTCGCGGTGGCGGGCGCCCTGTTCGGCTGTGCCGCCGCCTGCAAATGGAGCGGGCTGTTTCCCCTCGGCGTCTGCATCGTCATCGTCGCATTGATCCGTCTGCTGCAGGGCTGGCGCACGCTGTTCGCCGACGCGAGGCCGGACGACTGGTACCGGCCCGACCTCTGGTCCGACTTCAGGGCGCGCGATGCCGTGCTCTGCTTCGCCGTGCTGCCGGCCCTGACCTATCTTGCCGCGTTCGTGCCGCTTTACGGATTGTCGCTGCCCGATCTGATCGAGGCGCAGCGCCGGATCTTTGCCGACAACACCACGACCGCGATTGCCGGCCACACCTATATGAGCTCGTGGCCATCCTGGCCGCTGCTCGCGCGGCCGGTGTGGTTCCTGTTCGACAAGACGTCGGACGATAACGTCGCCGCCATCGTCTTCCTCGGTAATCCGCTGGTGCTGTGGCCGGCACTGGCCGCGCTCGTCGTCGTGCTGCGCGACGTCCTCGTCGCGCGACGGTGGGATGCGTTCCTGATCGCGGCGTTCTATTTTGGCTGCTGGCTCGCCTGGGCGTTGCTGCCGCGCACGCTCGGTTTCATTTACTATTATCTGCCCGCCGCAACGCTCGCATCACTTGCACTGGTCTATGTGCTGCGAAGAGAGGAGCTGCCGCGCTGGCTGCTCTGGGCCTATGTCGGCATCGCCGCGATCGGCTTTGCGGTCATGCTGCCGATCTCGGCCGCCTTCATCGGCACGTCGATGCAGACTTTCAATCGGCTGATGCTGTTCCAGAGCTGGATCTGACAGCAGAAAGCCGCCTGCCGTTCGCGCGGCAGGCGGCTTGTTGATTGGCGATGACTTTTCAGATCATTTCGACGCGGTCTTGGTGTCCATGTTCACGACCTGGACGCGGCGATTGATCGGGTCGGCACCGTTGGCGGTGTCCTTCAGCTTGGTCTTGCCGTAGCCGACGGTGACGAGATCGGTGCCGTTGAGGCCGTAGTTCTGCACCAGGTACTTCTTGATAGTGTCGGCGCGCCGTTCGGAGAGGCCCTGATTGTAGTCTTCGCCGCCGACCGCGTCGGTGTGGCCGGCGACCACGAAGGTCGAGCCCTTCAGCGCGGGGTCGGACAGCGCCTTGCCGAGCGCCTGCACCGACGGCACCGAGGTCTTGGCGATGTCGGCCGAGTTGTAGTCGAACTGGATCTCCAGATCGATCTTCGGCTTGGTCGCAGCGAGCTCGGCGATCTGCTCGCGCTCGCCCGTGGAGAGCGACCGGGTCGAGCGGTTGCGCACCGTGTTCAGGAAGGTCGCTTCCTTGGCCTGCGCGGTCGGGTCGGCCTGCGGCCCGACGGACAGGCCGCGGGTCGCCGGCTTCGGCTTGAGCGCATCCAGGATCTTGTCGGTCGAGACGTTGTTGTCGCCGGCCAGAGCCAGGCCTGCCGTCATCGACAGCGCCGCGGAGAGAGTAATCGCCTTCAGTCCAAAAAACTTATCGAAACGGGTCATTGTCGTATCCTCGATGTTACGCCTGATGGCGATTTGATGCTGCGAGCATAGGAGAGGTTCAAAAGCCCGGGTGTGATCTTGGTCACGGTGTCAACGGCAGATTCCGTGGCGATCCCTTGGGTTTCGGGGCGTTTTGGCTGCCGGAAGCAGGCCGCCGCTGCTCTGGTCCTCGAGCCGGCGCGCTGGGTGAACTTCGATGGTCGCGCCCGCTCCCCCTAGGGGTTCGAGGCGCTGCAGCGCCGGCGTGATCCGGATCACGTTGGCGCTGCCCGGCGGCCCGGCGGCGAAAGTCGAAGCCGGCGCGCGCCGGACCATGCGGCCCGGTTCACTTGCGGAAACCTCTGCACACCGATCGTCGCAAAGCCGTCCCGGCGCGGCCTGCTCGCGAACAACAAATCGGCCAGATGCGCGCCTAGCAGGGGTCTTCGCCACCAATCGCAGACGAAGGAGCCGAGTTCCGTCCAGTGCCGAGGCCGAGTGATTATCAATTCTATCGCAGCGGCCTGCCGGATCGGACTGTGTTCCTGAATTCCCTGCCCATCTATGTCGGCGCGGCCATGATCGCGGTGGCGATCCTGTTGTCGACGCTGATCACGGGGCTGACCTCCCGCTATGTCGGCCTCGAAGCGCCGAACGACGAGAACATGTGGCTGGTGGACCGCCTCACCGGCAGCGTCTATCGCTGCCAGGCCGAGGGGCGCGGCAAGGCGGCCTGCGAACCCGACGTTGCGACCGGCAGCATCGGAGGCCAGCCCAAGGCGCCGAAGGATGGGCGCTGATCCCTTCGCAACGCAGCAAGAAAATTGTCTTCTCCGGGAAACGTCCGCGCGAGAGAATACGTAACTGCGAGGCCGGCATGACGCCGGTTTCGTTTTACGGAGGAGACTTTTCGATGAAGATTTTGCTCACGACCGCAGCCTTTGTCGCGTTCACTCTTTCGCTGTCCCCCGCATCCGCCGCGATGATGGCGTGCACCTCGGACAACATGATGAAGTCCGCCGCCGCGATGGGCGGCACGCCGGACACGCCGGCCAAGATGGCGGCGAACAAGGAAATGGCCATGGCCAATACCGACATGAGCAACGGCAAGATGAAGAGCGCCTGCATGCACTACATGAAGTCGCAGAAGGCGATGTCGATGAAGTAGGCGCGCCGCGCGCATCATCCAGCCGCGCTGTCAGCAGATGGCAGCGCGGCTTCGTCTTTTCGATCTCCCTTTTTCCCGGCGCGAATCCCGCTACATTGTGTCCCGCAATGTCACGCGCGCCCAAACCGCTCCCCCTCAGCACCAACAAGGCCCGGCAGCTCTGGCTGCGTGCCCAGCGCCTGGATGAGCGCACCCCTTTCGGCGAGGGCGCGCAGGCCGTCGCGGACGCGGTCTCCCATCTCGGCTATGTCCAGATCGACACCATCAACGTCATCGAGCGCTGCCACCACCACATCCTGTTCAGCCGCATCCCGTCCTATCGCCGCGCCGATCTGCGCCAGGCCCAGAGCGCCGACAGGAGCGTGTTCGAATACTGGACCCACGCGCTGTCCTACGTGCCGGCCGGTGACTTCCGCTTCTTCCTCCCTGCCATGCGCGAGCACAAGCGCGAGGGCCATAAATGGTACGCCTCGGTCAAGCCGGCCGACACGCGCAAGGTGATGCGGCTGTTGCGCGCCGGCCCGCTGACGATCCGCGATATCGAGGACGACGTGCTCACCGAGAAGGAGCACCTGTGGCAGAGTCGCAAGCCCTCCAAGCGCGCCTTGCAGCTCGCCTTCTACACCGGTGTTGCGACCGTCAGCGAGCGCCAGGGCATGCTCAAGACCTATGAGCTGATGACGCGGCATTTCGGCTGGGACAAGCTGCCGAAGCCGGCATCGGCCAGGGACATCACAACCTACCTGCTCGACCGGGCGCTGCGCTCGCAAGGTGTTGTCAGTTTGGATTCGATCTGCCATCTCGACGCGCCCAGCAAGAAGGCGGTCGCCGGCCTGATCGCCGCGCGCGTCCGCCGCGGCGAGCTCGTGCCCGTCGCGATCGACGGCGCCGGCAAGCAGGAGCATTGGGCGCAGCCCGCGGTGCTGGAGGCGGGCGGCGAGGGGCCGTCGCCCGACCTCGTCCACATCCTCTCGCCGTTCGATCCCCTGATCATCCAGCGCAAGCGCACCAATCTCATCTTTGGCTACAACCATCTGTTCGAAGCCTATGTGCCCAAGGCCAAGCGCAAGCTCGGCTATTTCGCGCTGCCGGTGCTGGTCGGCGACGAGATCGTCGCCGCGCTGGACCTCAAGACCGACAGGCAGGCGAAGAAGCTGCTGATGCAGAAATGGACCTGGGTCGGCGAGGGGAAGAAGACGGCGGGGCGCAAGGAGCTGAAGCGCGTGATCGAGGACGAGCTCGATCGGTTCGAGCGGTTTCAGCTCGCGGAGTGAGATGCTCGCCACGGTGTCGGTCCCGTAGGGTGGGTTAGCGCAGCGTAACCCACCACTTCTCCCGCCGCGGAAACCAAAGAGGTGGGTTACGCCAAGGGACTGCGCTTCGCGCAGCCCGGGCTAACCCACCCTACGAAGTTGGGCGAACCGATCGATCCAAACCCCAAACCCAATCCCCGCCGCATACGCCACCAGATTCCACAGCGAGAAGATGCGCCCGAGCAGCAGCGCGCCTGCCGTGGTCAGACGGAAGGCGTCGAGCCATGGCGTGTGGACCAGCCGGGAGAGTTCGACCACGAGCGCGATCGCCATCGCAATGGCCGCGAGCTGTGCCGGGGGCAGTCGCGGCAACAGAACACCGGCGAGCAAGAACACCATCGTCGCCCACAGCAGCGAGCCGCCATACTTCACCACGAAGGCGGGAAGGCCGAGGGGAAAGCCGTACCACCGCAAGGACAGCCCGCAGGCGATCACGACCAAGGCGAGGGCGGCGCGGATCAGCGATGTCCGGAGCGGGGCTGCGGAGTTGACCGGTTGCGTCCCATGCATTGCTCGCTCCATTGACTCTTGGCCCGCGATGCTCAAAACGGCTCAAGCCCATAAAAGCAACAACCCCGGGGGAAGCCATGAGCCAGACCACGACCTATGCCGGTTCCGCCGGCGGAGCCAAGAGCGAAATCGAGACCTCGACCATCCGCGCCATTTCCTGGCGCCTGATTCCGTTCCTGGTGCTGGCCTACTTCTTCTCCTATCTCGACCGCGTCAATCTCGGCTTCGCCGCGCTGACCATGAACGCGGAGCTGAAGTTCACGCCGCTGATCTTCTCCTGGGGCGCGGGCATCTTCTTCATCGGCTATTTCATCTTCGAGGTGCCGAGCAATCTGGCGCTGGAGAAGTTCGGCGCCAGCCGCTGGATCGCCCGCATCATGGTGACCTGGGGCATCATCTCGGCGCTGATGGCGATGGTCAGCGGCGTCACCAGCTTCTATGTCCTGCGCTTCCTGCTCGGCGTCGCCGAAGCCGGTTTCTTCCCCGGCATCATCCTCTATCTCACCTATTGGTATCCGGCCGAATATCGCGCCCGCTTCCTTGCGGCCTTCGCCGTTGCGGTGCCGATCTCGACCGTGATCGGCGCGCCGATCTCCGGCCTGCTGCTCGGGCTCGACGGCCTGATGGGCCTGAAGGGATGGCAGTGGCTGTTCATTCTCGAGGGCATCCCCTCGGTGCTGCTCGGCATCGTCACCTGGTTTTACCTGACCGACAGGCCGGAGAAGGCGGACTGGCTTTCGGCCGAGCAGAAGGCCTGGCTCAAGACGAAGCTTGATGCTGAGACCGCGGCCAAGCAGGCCGCGAAGCATCTGACGCTGGGCGAGGCGCTGTCCTCGCCCAAGGTGATCATGCTGAGCCTGATCTATTTCGGCTTCGTCGGCGCGCTCTACGGCATGCAGTTCTGGCTGCCGCAGATCGTCAAGGCGTTCGGTCTCACCAATGCGCAGACCGGCTTCGTCACCGCGATCCCCTATCTGTTCGGCACGATCGCCATGATCCTGTGGGCGCGGCACTCGGATGCCACGCGTGAGCGCGTGATGCATGTCGGCGCGCCCATGATCCTGATCGCGATCGCGCTCGCCGTCTCCAGCTATCTCACCGACCCCACCATGACGATGGTGGCGCTGACCTTCGCCGCCATCGGCGTGTTCTGCGTCTTCGGCGTATTCTGGACGTTGCCGACGGCATGGCTCTCGGGCACCGCGGCGGCCGGCGGCATCGCGCTGATCAACTCGATCGGCAATCTCGCCGGCTTCGGTGGCCCTTATCTGATCGGCTGGGTCAAGGAAGCGACGGGCCAGACCTCGCACGGCTTGCTGGTGCTCGCCGTGCTGCCCCTGATCGCCGGCATTCTCGTCTTCATCGGCGGCCACGAGACCAAGCACGAGTTCGTCGAGCAGAAGCGGTAAGCCGAGCAAACGGTCCCGTAGGGTGGGCAAAGCGAAAGCGTGCCCACCAGACCGTTATTGCGATCTGTAAATGAGAGACGGCGGGCACGGCGCTAGCGCGCCTTTGCCCACCCTACGGCACCTCGCCTGAGGCCCTTGACCAGGCTAGGGGGCCTCAGGTCGCCCTACCATCACACCTTCCTGACAATCCCTCCCAATCCTTACCACCCCTTAACGATCACGCTTTCCTGATGACTGACGATTATTGACTTTTATCAGTGATTAGTCGACATTCCTCTCATTGCAGCCGCAGGAGTGTCCTCCGATGTTCGTTCGGTCCGTTTTGTCCAGCTATTCCAAGCTGTTGGCGGGTGTTTCGCTGGCCCTGATGGCCGCGGCCCTGGCTGGGTGCAATGACACCGTCGCTGAAAAAGCCGAGCCGCCGCGGCCGGTTCTGGTGGCGACCGCCCATTATGATGCCGAGACCCCCGAGCGCAGCTTCGTCGGCACCGTGCGGCCCCGGATCGAGAGCGATCTCGGCTTCCGCGTCGCCGGCAAGGTCGCCAAGCGCCTGGTCGAGGTCGGCCAGACCGTCGAGATCGGCCAGCCGCTCGCCACCCTCGACGAGGTCGACCTGAAGCTTCAGGCGGAGCAGGCCGTCGCCGAGCAGACCGCCGCCACTGGCGTCCTGGCCCAGGCTGGCGCCGCCGAGCAGCGCGCCAAGGATCTGAAGGCCAAGGGCTGGACCACGGATGCGCAGCTCGATTCGAGCCGGGCAGCCGCCGACGAAGCGCGTGCGCGCCTCGACCGCGCCGTCCGCTCGGTCGAGTTGACCAAGAATTCCCTTTCCTACGCGACGCTTGTTGCCGACGCCCGTGGCGTCGTCACCGCAACGCTGATCGAGCCCGGCCAGGTGGTCGCCGCGGGCCAGGCTTCGATCCGTGTCGCCCGCTTTGCCGAAAAGGAAGCGGTCGTCGCGATCCCTGAGACGCTGGTCGGACGCGCCAAGTCGGGCGTCGCCAGCGTCACTCTTTGGTCCGAGCCGAACAAGAAATACACGGCGAAGCTTCGCGAGATCGCGCCGGCGGCAGATCCTGCCACCCGCACCTATCTCGCCAAGTTCTCGCTGCCCGAAGCCGACGACAAGGTCGCGCTCGGCATGACCGCGACGCTGTCGCTGTCGGATGCCGCGACCGAACGCGTCGCGCGGTTGCCGCTGTCGGCGCTGTTCAACGAAGGCGGCAAGCCGTCCTTCTACGTCGTCGACGACAACGGTTCGGTCACGCTGAAGCCGGTCGTGGTGAAGTCCTACGAGAGCAACGACGTCGTCATCACCAGCGGTGTCGACGAGGGCGCGAAGATCGTCGCGCTCGGCGTGCAGAAGCTCGATCCGGGCCAGCGGGTGCGGGTCGTGTCGTCATTGAGTTTCTAGCGTCTGTCGTTTTCGGGTTCGCCCCGCGGGCGCCCCGGAATGACAAGGGAAAGTCGAGTTACGTCGTGTGAGGTGAGTTTCGGCCCTTGTCCCTAAGCAAAGGCTGAAGCGGCGAAGCGATCCAGAACCTGCCCAGCCCCCTGGATTGCTTCGCTGCCTCGCGACGATGGTTTGAACGGGCGGCTGCCGTTTTTGCAACTGGATCGTCTTTTCGGAGAGAGCGATGAAGCGCTTCAACCTTTCGGCCTGGGCCGTCAGCCATCCGACGCTGGTTCTCTTCCTGATGATCATTCTCGGCGTCGCCGGGTTCTTCTCCTATGAGAAGCTCGGCCGCGCCGAGGATCCGTTCTTCACGGTGAAGGTGGTCAACGTCTCCGTGCTGTGGCCGGGCGCGACCGCGCAGGAGATGCAGGCACAGGTCGCCGATCCCATCGAGAAGAAGATCCAGGAGCTGCCCTATTTCGAGAAGGTGCAGACCTATTCGAAGCCCGGTTTCACCGCGCTGCAGGTCACCTTCCGCGACTCCACGCCGCCGAAGGACGTGCCGTATCTCTTCTATCTGCTGCGCAAGAAGCTCGCCGACGTGCAGGGCCAGCTGCCCGCAGGTATCCTCGGACCCGTCGTCAACGACGAGTTCTCCGACGTCGATTCCATCCTGTACATGATGACCGGCGACGGCGCCGATTATGCCCAGCTCAAGAAGGTCTCCGAAGGTTTCCGCCAGCGCCTGCTGAAGGTGCCCGGTGTGACCAAGGTCGACGTCTACGGCAACCAGGATGAGCGCATCTTCGTCGAGTTCAGCCACGCCAAGCTCGCGACCCTCGGCATCACGCCGCAGGCGCTGTTCGACTCGCTCGCCAAGCAGAACAACGTGACCCCGGCCGGCACGGTCGAGACATCGTCGCAGCGCGTGCCGTTGCGCGTCACCGGCGCGCTCGACGGCGCCAAGGCCGTCGCCGAGACGCCGGTCGAGAGCAATGGCCGCGTGTTCCGCCTCGGCGATATCGCCACCGTCACCCACGGCTATGTCGATCCGCCGAGCTTCGTCGTCCGCCAGGAAGGCAACGCCGCGATCGGCATCGGCGTCGTCACCGCCAAGGGCGCCAACATCCTCGAGCTCGGCAAGGAGGTCGAGAAGGCCACCAGCGAGTTCATGAAGGCCGTGCCGCAGGGCATCGACGTCAAGCTGATCGCCGACCAGCCCAAGGTGGTCGAGCACGCCGTCGGCGAGTTTGTGCACTCCTTCATGGAAGCGCTCGTCATCGTGCTGTTCGTCTCGTTCCTGGCGCTCGGCTGGCGCACCGGCATCGTGGTCGCACTGTCGGTGCCGCTCGTGCTCGGCATCGTCTTCGTCGTCATGAACACGATGTCGCTCGACCTGCACCGCATCACGCTGGGGGCGCTGATCATCGCGCTCGGCCTGCTCGTCGACGACGCCATCATCGCGGTCGAGATGATGGTGGTGAAGATGGAGCAGGGCTGGGACCGCATGCGTGCGGCGTCCTTCGCCTGGGAATCCACTGCGTTTCCGATGCTCACGGGAACGCTGGTCACGGCCGCTGGCTTCCTCCCCATCGGCTTTGCCAATTCGGCGGTCGGCGAATATGCCGGCAGCATCTTCTGGATCGTGGCGATCGCGCTGGTTGCCTCCTGGTTCGTGGCGGTGATCTTCACGCCCTATATCGGCGTCAAGCTGCTGCCGGAGATGAAGGCGCACCACAACCACGACCCGCACGCGGTCTACGAGACCCGCATGTACCGCGGCCTGCGCGCCATCGTGCAATGGTGCGTCAACCACCGCATCACCGTGGTGGTCGCGACCGTCGGCGTCTTCATTGTCTCGATCGTCGGCTTCGGCCATGTCCAGCAGCAGTTCTTCCCGCTGTCGGAGCGTCCCGAGCTGTTCCTGCAGCTGCGCCTGCCCGAGGGCACCGCGTTCAACGTCACCGAGAAGGCGGTGAAGAAGGCCGAGACGCTGCTCAAGGACGACAAGGACATCGAGACCTATACCTCCTATGTGGGCCAGGGTTCGCCGCGCTTCTGGCTCGGCCTCAACCCGCAGCTGCCGAACGAGGCCTTCGCCGAGATCGTCATCGTCGCCAAGGGCGTCGAGGCGCGCGAGCGCATCAAGGCCAAGATCGAGAACGCGGCTGCCGACGGCTTCCTGACCGAGGCGCGCGTGCGCGTCGACCGCTTCAACTTCGGTCCGCCGGTCGGCTTCCCCGTGCAGTTCCGCGTGATCGGCCCCGACGCCAACAAGGTGCGCGAGATCGCCTACCAGGTCCGCGACGTCATGCGGCAGAACAAGAGCGTCAAGGACGTCCAGCTCGACTGGAACGAGCAGTCGCCCTATCTCAAGCTCGTCGTCGACCAGGATCGCGCCCGTGCCATGGGCCTGACCCCGCAGGAGGTCTCGCAGGCGCTCGCGATGCTGATCTCGGGCTCGCAGGTCACCACCGTGCGCGACGGCATCGAGAAGGTCGGCGTGGTCGCCCGTGCGATCCCGTCCGAGCGCCTCGATCTCGGCGGCGTCGGCGATCTCACCATCACCTCGCGCAATGGCGTCGCCGTGCCGCTGCAGCAGATCGCCAAGATCGAATATGCCCACGAGGAGCCGATCATGTGGCGGCGTAACCGCGACATGGCGATCACCGTGCGCTCCGACGTCGTCGACGGCGTGCAGGCCCCCGACGTCACCAACCAGATCACGCCGAAGCTGAAGGCGATCAAGGATCACCTGGAGCCGGCCTACCGCATCGAGGCGGGCGGCGCGTTCGAGGAATCCGCCAAGGGCAATGCCTCGATCTTCATCCTCTTCCCGGTGATGGTCATGGTGATGCTGACGCTGCTGATGATCCAGCTGCAGAGCTTCTCGCGCCTGATCCTGGTGTTCCTGACCGCGCCGCTCGGCATCGTCGGCGCCTCGTTCGGCCTCAACGTCGCCAATGCCCCGTTCGGCTTCGTGGCGCTGCTCGGTCTGATCGCGCTCGCCGGCATGATCATGCGCAACACGGTCATCCTGGTCGACCAGATCGAGACCGACGTCAGCCACGGCCTGACCCGGCGCGAGGCGATCGTGGAGGCGACCGTCCGCCGGGCCCGCCCGGTGGTGCTGACGGCGCTGGCCGCGATCCTCGCCATGATCCCGCTGTCGCGCTCGGCCTTCTGGGGCCCGATGGCGATCACGATCATGGGAGGCCTGTTTGTCGCGACATTCCTGACGCTCCTGTACCTGCCGGGCCTCTATGCTCTGTGGTTCCGCAAGAGCCTGGACGAGGCGGGGACCCCCGAGCAGCCTGCCGCGCCGCAGCATGGGAGCGATGACCAGCACGCAATTCCGCTTGCCCAAGCGGCTGAATAGATGAGAAGACTGCTGACCAACGAGTCCTGACTGATGGCCCTTGTTTCGGAACATATCGAAGTCGACACCCGGGATCGTATCCTCGAGGTGGCCGAGCGGCTGTTCCGTGTGATCGGCTACCAGAAGACCACGGTCGGCGACATCGCCAAGGAGCTCCGGATGAGCCCCGCCAACGTGTATCGCTTCTTCGAATCGAAGAAGGCGATCCACCAGGCGGTGGCGCGGGGGCTGATGGTCGAGGTCGAGCTGGAGGCGCAGCGGATCGTGACCCGGCCCGGCCCGGTGCTGCCGCGCTTCCGCGAGCTGCTCACCACCATCCATCGCATGAACACCGAGCGCTATGTCGCCGACAACAAGTTGCACGAGATGGTCGCGGTCGCGATGGAGGAGGACTGGGACGTCTGCGTCGCTCATATGGAGTGCATTGCCGGCGTGATCGGCCAGATGATCACGCAAGGCGTCGCCTCCGGCGAGTTCGAGGCGCCGGACCTGCAGCTGGCCTCGCTGTGCGCCTGCACCGCGATGATTCGCTTCTTCCACCCCCAGATGATCGCCCAGTGCGCCACCAAGCCGGGCCCGACCATCGACCAGATGATCGATTTCGTCATCGCCGGTCTGTCGCCGCGCCACTGACGGGGCGGCTGGTTTCCTCCTATAAGCCCACCTGCCGTCCCGGAATGACCGGCAGGCGGCAGCCCAGGACGGACCAACAAACTCCGTCATTGCGAGCGCAGCGAAGCAATCCAGAGTCTTTCCGCGGAGGGATTCTGGATTGCTTCGCTGTGCTCGCAATGACGAGGAGGAAACAGCGTGACCGACAAAGACCTGTACTTCTACGAGCCCTCCAAGGGCCACGGCCTCAAGCACGATCCCTTCAACGCCATCATCGCGCCGCGTCCGATCGGCTGGATCTCCTCCCGCGACACCAAGGGCAACGTCAACCTGGCGCCCTACAGCTTCTTCAATGCCTTCTGCTACGTGCCGCCGATCATCGGCTTCTCCTCCACCAACTGGAAGGACACGGTGTCGAACATGGAGCAGACCCGCGAGTTCGTCTGGAATCTCACCACGATGGACCTTGCGAAGCACATGAACGCGACCGCCGCGCATGTCGCCCCTGAGGTCGACGAGTTCGAAATCGCAGGCCTGACCGCCGTCCCCGGCAAGCTCGTCAACGTGCCGCGCGTGGCCGAGAGCCCCGTCGCCTTCGAGTGCAAGGTGTCCGACATCGTCCGCCTCAAGGGCGCCGACGGCAAGGCGGCGGACGCCTGGCTGACGCTGGGCGAGGTCGTCGCCGTCCATATCGACAAGGCCATGATCAAGGACGGCGTCTACCAGACCGCCGCCGCCCGCCCGATCGTCCGCGCCGGCCGCCGCGGCGATTATTTCGAGATCAAGCCGGAAAACATGTTCGAGATGGTCCGGCCGGATTAGGCCAGCCGATCAGGTCCTGTAGCCCGGATGGAGCGAAGCGAAATCCGGGTTCTCTCCTCGCGGATGGACCACCCCGGACTACGCTTCGCTCCATCCGGGCTACGATCACCCGTCATCCCCCTCCCGGAACTGCCCCCACGCCCCGGCCGTTATGGTCCCCGGGGGCGGCCGCCCGGCCGCGTCAATTCGCTTCTTTTTGCCTGCGAAGTGTTCACTCACTCCGGCCAGTTTCCGCTAAAATGCCCTGACCGCGCCGATCCATGAGGTCCGCCATGAGCTTCCGCCGCGACAACATCACAAAGCCGATCTTCTCCTGGGCGCGCGGCGTGCTGCCGGCGATGTCCGACACCGAGCGCGAGGCGCTGGAGGCGGGCGATGTCTGGTGGGATGCCGATCTCTTCACCGGCGATCCCGACTGGACGAAACTGCTGAAAATTGCGCCGGCCAAATTGACCGACGAGGAGCAGGCCTTTCTCAGCGGTCCCGTCGACGAGCTCTGCGCCATGCTCGACGAATGGAAGATCTTCTGGGAATGGCGCGACCTGCCGCCGGAAGTCTGGCATTTCGTCAAGCGCGAGAAATTCTTCGGCATGATCATTCCGAAGGAATTTGGCGGCCTCGGCTTCTCGCCCTATGCGCATTCGGAAGTCGTGCGGAAAATCTCGACCCGCTCGATCGCCGCCGCCGTCACGGTGATGGTGCCGAACTCGCTCGGGCCCGGCGAACTGCTGATGCGCTTCGGCACAAAAGAGCAGCAGGAGCGGTGGCTGCCGCGCCTTGCCGATGGCCGCGACATTCCCTGCTTCGGTCTCACCAGCCCGGAAGCCGGCTCCGACGCCGCCTCGATGGTCGACACCGGCATCATCTGCAAGGGTCATTTCGAGGACCGCGAGGTCATCGGCCTCAGGCTGAACTGGCACAAGCGCTACATCACGCTCGGTCCCGTCGCGACGCTGCTTGGCCTTGCCTTCAAGGCCTATGATCCCGACCATCTCGTGGGTGATCAGGAAGAGCTCGGCATCACCGTCGCACTGATCCCGACCAATCTGCCCGGCGTCGAGATCGGCCAGCGTCATCTGCCGTCGATGCAGGTATTCCAGAACGGTCCCAATTGGGGCCGCGACGTCTTCATCCCGCTCGACTACGTCATCGGCGGCCAGGAGCGCCTCGGGCAGGGCTGGAAGATGCTGATGACGGCGCTCGCGGCCGGCCGCGGCATCTCGCTGCCGTCGCTGTCGGCGGCGGGCGCCGCCTATGCCGCGCGCACCACCGGCGCCTATGCCCGCATCCGCGAGCAGTTCGGCATCTCCATCTCCAAGTTCGAGGGCGTCGAGGAGCCGCTCGCGCGCATCGTCGCCACCGCCTATCAGCTCGACGCGGCACGGCGGCTGACCTGCGCGGCGCTGAACGCCGGCGTTCATCCCGCCGTCATCTCCGGCATCATGAAGCTGCACGCGACCGAGCGGATGCGCACCGCGATCGACGACGCCATGGACATCCACGGCGGCAAGGGCGTGATCGACGGCCCGCAAAACTATCTCGGCAATCTGCATCGCGCCGTGCCTGTCGGCATCACGGTCGAGGGCGCCAACATCCTGACCCGCAATCTCATCGTGTTCGGGCAGGGCGCTATCCGCGCCCATCCCTATCTGCTCGACGAGATGAATGCGCTTGCCGACACCGATCGCGAGCGCGGGCTCACCGCCTTCGATACGGCGTTCTGGAAACATG
Organism: Bradyrhizobium sp. KB893862 SZCCT0404; assembly: GCF_018130885.1. Taxonomy (NCBI): domain Bacteria; kingdom Pseudomonadati; phylum Pseudomonadota; class Alphaproteobacteria; order Hyphomicrobiales; family Nitrobacteraceae; genus Bradyrhizobium; species Bradyrhizobium sp. KB893862 SZCCT0404. Next base: position 97,911 of record NZ_JAFCLT010000008.1, on the reverse strand, counting down.
TCGGCCACAGTTTCCGGACGCTGTTCCGCGCCTTCGGCCGGAGTTGGAGCTTCGGCGCCTTCGCCATGGCGCCCGATGCGGGCGATGCCACGCCGTTCTATCGCCAGCTCTCGCGTTACTCCGCGGCGTTCGCGCTCTGCGCCGACATGGCGCTGCTCACGCTCGGCGGCGCGCTCAAGCGCAAGGAGATGCTGTCGGCGCGGTTCGGCGACATCCTGTCCGAGCTGTACCTGCTCTCGGCCGCGCTGAAGCGTTGGCAGGACGAGGGCCGGCAGAAGGAGGATTTTGCTGCGCTGGCATGGTGCATGGCGACCGGCTTCAGGACCATCGAGAACCGGCTGGCCGAGATCCTCGCCAATCTGCCCAACCGCTTCGTCGCGGCCCTTCTGAAGTTCGTCGTCCAGCCATTCGGTGCCCGCGTGCTCGGCCCGTCCGACCGCGTCGTGCACCAATGCGCAGGCCTCGTATTGGAGCCATCGGCAGCACGCGAGCGGCTGACGCCGGATCTTGCTCATGTCGACGACGACGGCGGCTTTGCCCGGCTGGAGCGCGCATTCAAGCTGGTGGCGGCGACCGACGCGATCGCCAAGCGCATGCGTGGGGCTCATATCCGCGACTGGAAGGAGGCGGTCACCAAGGGCGTGATCACGCAAGCTGAAGGCGAGCAGCTTGCCGCGGCGCATGAAGCCGTCACAAAAGTGATAGAAGTCGATGATTTCGCGCCGGAGGCGCTGTCGCCGATTTACAAGAAAACCGCCGACGTGCATCAGTTCTTCCAGGAACTCGGTGAACAGAGGGCGGCGAGCTGATGGCACGACCGGTATTCATCGTCGACGGCAGCCGGACGCCGTTCCTGAAAGCGCGCTCCGGACCGGGCCCGTTCACGCCGGTCGATCTCGCCGTGCAGTGCGGACGGCCGCTCCTGGCGCGGCAGCCGTTTTCGCCTGCAGATTTCGACCAGCTCATCCTCGGCTGCGTCAACGTGATCGCCGACGAGATGAACCCGGCGCGCGTTGCTGCGCTCAGGCTCGGCATGGGCGAGGACATGGTCGCCTTCACCGTGCAGATCAATTGCGGCTCCGGCATGCAGTCGATCGACACCGCCTATCGCTACATCCGCGAAGGCCATGCCGACATGATCCTCGCTGGCGGCACCGAGGCGCTGAGCCACGCGCCGCTGGTCTGGCCGAATTCCGGCGTGCGCTGGTTCGCCGGCCTTGCCACCGCCAAGGGCATGGCGGCGAAGCTCGCCGCCGCGTTCAAGCTGCGGCCGCGCGATCTCAAGCCGATCATCGGCCTCGAGCGCGGGCTCACCGATCCCATCACCGACCTCAACATGGGCCAGACCGCCGAGGTCGTCGGCCATCTCTTCGGCATCACCCGTGCGCAGTCCGACGCCTATGCCGCCGAGAGCCATCGCCGCCTCGCGCATGCACAGGCCGAAGGCTATCTGAAAGGCGAGGTCGAGACCGCGTTCTCCCGCAACGGAAAATTCTTCGATCATGACGACGGCGTGCGTCCGGACTCGACGGCGGAGACGCTCGCAAAACTTCGGCCGGTGTTCGAACGTCCCTGGGGCCAAGTCACCGCGGGGAATTCCTCGCAGATCACCGACGGTGCGTCATGGGTGATCCTCGCCTCCGATGCGGCGGTCGCAAAACACAAGCTGACGCCGAAAGCTGTGATCGTCGACAGCCACTGGGCCGCGCTCGATCCCAGCATCATGGGGCTTGGGCCCGTGATGTCGGCGACGCCGCTGCTCCAGCGCAACGACCTGACCGTCAAGGACGTCGAGACCTGGGAATTGAACGAGGCCTTTGCGACGCAGGTGCTCGGCTGTCTCGCCGCCTGGAACGATGACAAATTCTGCCGGGAAATTCTCGGGCTTGACGGTGCCGCCGGCGAGATCGACCGTGAACGGCTCAATGTCGATGGCGGCGCGATCTCGCTCGGCCATCCCGTCGGCACCTCGGGCAACCGCATCGTGCTGCATCTCGTCAATGCGATGAAACGGCTCGGCACGCGGCGAGGGGTTGCCACCGAATGCATCGGTGGTGGGCTCGGCGGCGCCATGCTGATCGAGGCGGTGTGACCATGGATTCCAGGATCATCACCGTGCTCGGCGACCGCGTGCTGGAGCTGGGACCCAAGCCTGCGGCTGACAGCCCCTACAAGCACTTCAAGCTGACCCGCGATGCCGACGGCGTCGCCTGGCTTCTGTTCGACCGCGCCGATGCCAGCGCCAACACGCTCTCCTCGGACGTGATGGAGGAGTTCGACGCCGTGCTTGCGGCGATCGAGACCGAGCGCCCGGCCGGTCTCGTCATCCGTTCCGCAAAGCCCTCCGGCTTCATCGCGGGCGCCGACGTCAACGAATTCCGCGGCGCCAGCGATACCGAGATGGTGGAGACGCGGATCCGCGCCGCCCATGCGGTGGTGGACCATCTGGAAGCCTTGAAGCTTCCGACGGTCGCGGTGATCCATGGCTTCTGTCTTGGCGGCGGCCTCGAGGTCGCGCTCGCCTGCCAGTCGCGCATTGCCATCGACAATGCGCGCTTCGGCTTCCCCGAGGTGATGCTGGGCCTGCATCCCGGCCTCGGCGGCACCGCACGTTTCACCGCGCTGGTCAATCCGACGCAATCGATGGCGCTGATGCTGACCGGCCGCACCATCGATGCGCGCCGTGCCAAATCGCTGGGCCTCGTCGATGCCGTGACGCAAGAGCGTCATGTCCGCGGCGCCGTGAAAGATGTGCTGTTCGGCCGGCAGAAGCGGACCAGGCCCGGCCTGCTGACGCGCGCCGCCAATCTCGGGCCCGTGCGCGGGCTGCTCGCAAAACGCATGCGCGCGGAGGCGGCAAAGGCCGCGTCCCGCGAGCACTATCCGGCTCCCTATGCGCTGATCGATCTCTGGGAGACCCACGGCGGCAGCAAGGCCGCGATGCTGAAGGCCGAGCAGGCCTCGTTCGCCAAGCTGATGGTGACGCCGACCGCGCAGAACCTGATCCGCGTCTTCTTCCTGCGCGAGCAGATGAAGAAGGCCGCAGGCTCCGGCAACACGGTGAAGCATATCCACGTCATCGGCGCCGGCGCCATGGGCGGCGACATCGCGGCTTGGGTAGCCGGGCAGGGGCTTCGCGTCTCGCTTGCGGATATGAAGCCGGAGCCGATCGCGGGTGCAGTGAAGCGCGCCGCCGAGCTCTACGGCAAGATCATCCGCAAGCCGACCGAGGTGCGCGACGCGCTCGATCGCCTGATCCCCGACATGGACGGCGAGGGTGTCCGCAATGCCGATCTCATCATCGAGGCGGTGCCGGAAAAGCTCGAGCTGAAGCAGAAGGTCTATGGCGGCCTCGAGCCGCGGATGAAGCCAGGCGCGATCCTGGCGACCAACACCTCCAGCATTCCGCTTCAGGACCTGCGCACCACCTTGGCGCGGCCCGAACGGCTGGTCGGCCTGCACTTCTTCAATCCGGTCTCGCGCCTGCAGCTGGTCGAGGTCGTCAGCCATGACGGCAACGCCCCCGAGGTGTTGAAGCAAGCGCTCGCCTTCGTCGGCGCGATCGATCGCCTGCCGCTATCCGTGAAGAGCTCGCCGGGCTTCCTCGTCAACCGCGCGCTGACGCCCTACATGCTGGAAGCCATGGTGATGCTGGACGAGAAGACCGACCAGCGCCTGATCGACGCCGCGGCCGAGCAGTTCGGCATGCCGATGGGGCCGATCGAGCTCGCCGACCAGGTCGGCCTCGACATCTGCCTCGACGTCGGCGACATGCTGCGCGCCAAGTTCGGCGACCTGCTGCCGCCGACGCCGGCCTGGCTGCGCGAGAAGGTCGCCAAGGGCGAGCTCGGCCGCAAGACCGGCAAGGGCTTCTACACCTGGAAGGACGGCAAGGCGGAGAAGGCGCCGTTGCAGGAGACCGGTCCGCGCGTCACCGACCAGATGATCGACCGGCTGGTGCTGCCGATGTCCAACGTCTGCGTCGCAGCCCTTCGTGAAGGCATCGTCGACGACCCCAATACGGTCGACGGGGCCATGATCTTCGGCACGGGTTATGCACCGTTCCGCGGCGGTCCGCTGAATTATGCGCGCACGCGCGGCGTGGAAAACATTGTATCCACCCTGCGTGCGCTGACTGAGCGATTCGGCGAGCGCTTCGCGCCCGATCCGGGCTGGGACAATTTCAAGTGAGAGCTCCAAGAGGGAGCGCCAAGAGAGATCCGATGACCGAGAAGTCCGACAGCGCGCCGCGCGGCGATCTCTGCATCCGCACGCTGGCGATGCCTGCCGACACCAACGCCAATGGCGACATTTTCGGCGGCTGGTTGCTCAGCCAGATGGACGTCGGCGGCGGAGTATTCGCCTCGAAGGTCGCGAAGTCGCGCACCGTGACCGTCGCGATCGAGGCGATGAACTTTCGCAAGGCCGTCTATGTCGGCGATCTCGTCTCGGTCTATGCCAACCTCGTCCGCGTCGGCCGCACATCGATGACCGTGCATCTGGAAGCTTGGGCGCTGCGGCGCGGGGAGGAGCATCCGTTCCTCGTCACCGACGGCAATTTTACCTATGTGTCGATTGACGAGCATGGCCGGCCGCAGGAAGTCCGCTCGACCGATGCGCCGATCGCGACGTAATCGCGCGCGGCTTTGCGTCCCATCTCACGAAGAGTTGCAGCACGCCAAACGCGGCGCCGATGAGTCAACGCGTCGCGGCTTCGCCAACAACAAGTCATAAAACGGATGAGGTCCCGGCGTACTCAATTGCGTGTCGATTCGGGGTGGAAACCGGTTGATTTGCCCTAGGAACCAAAGGGCAGAGATGCCGTTATCTGCCCGCATTGAGGAATCTACGGGCATGCCGGACAGCTACATCATCGAAGTCAACTCGCAGACCGCGGGCATCGTCGTTCGCGGCCAGGGTGGCTACTGCTTCTTCGCCTCGTCCAACCAGTTCAACCGCCTCGAAGGCCAGCTTTTCCGCAACGCCCGCGAGGCCGAGCGCGCTGCGCGCAAGCTGGTTAACGGCGATGTGAAGGAAGCGGCGTAAGCGCCTGCCGCCGTGGTTTTCCGACGCGCCGAGCGCGGTCGGAAATTTTTGCAGCCCTTGATGCGACTGCACTTCCTTCTCCCCCTTGTGGGAAAAGGTGGCGTAGGCCGCGTATGCCGCCCTCTCCCACATCCGCCTCGCCTAGGCTTCGGCGGACATGAGGGGAGAGGGTAAGAGTCGCCATCACATCTTTGTCGCGGAGCGCGACAACAGCTTCCAATCGTCGCCCTGCTTCTGCCAGTTCATCAGGATGTAAAGGCTGTTGGCCACCTTCTGTCCGCCGGTCATCATCTCGGCCAGCCAGTGGAAGCGCACGATCGCGGCGGGGCCGACGATCTTGATGGTCGGGTCCTTGTACGTGATCGACAGGAACTCCGTCTTGCCGTCGGTGGCGTTGGCGACGAAAGCCGCCTTGTCCTCCAGGAAGCCGTTGGAGTGGCTGTAGCTCAGATCATCCGCGCACAGCGCGGTGAGCGCCTTCGGATCGGCTGCGATCTGGGCCAGGCGAAATGCCTCGACATTCCTTGCCACCGCCTCGTGGTCCGCCGTGGCAGCACGATCGCGATTTGATGTCATCGTATTCTCCGTTCTTGATTTTGCGCCCGCTCTTGCACAGCGCGTGGTCGGAATTTTTTGCAGTCCTTGATGCCGCTGCACTTTTTGTCTCCTTCTGTGGGAGAAGGTGGTGTCGGCCGCCTCGGGCGGTCGTTCCTAAGAAAACGCCGAAGCAAAGCTTCGGCGTTCTTAAGAACGGCGGCCGAAGCCGCCTATGCCACCGTCTCCAACATCCGCCTTCGCCTGGGCTTCGGCGGACATGAGGGGAGAGGGTGAATAGTCACATCACAATTTCGTCGCGGCACGCGACAAGAGCTTCCATTCGTCGCCCTGCTTCTGCCAGTTCATCAGGATGTGAAGGTTGGTCGATACTTTTTTCCCATCGGCCGCCATTTCCTGCTCGCCCAGCCAGTGGAAGCGGACGATCGCGGTGGGACCGACGACCTTGATGGTCGGGTCCTTGTATTCGATCGACAGGAACTTCGATTTGCCGTCGGTGGCGTTGGTGATGAAGGTTGCCTTGTCCTCGACCTTGCCGCTGGAATGGCTGTAGCTGAGATCGTCCCAGCACAGCGCGCCGAGCGCCTTCGGGTCGGCCGCGATCTGGGCGAGCCGGAAGGCCTCGACCTTCTTCGCCACGGCCTCTTCGTCGGCCGAGGCCGCCAGCACCGGTGTCGTGAGCGCGAGCGCCGAGAGGGCGAGAGTCGAGAGAGCCAGATCGCGTCGGTTGATCGTCATTCGTTTCCTCCTTTTTGATCTTGACCGGAGTGTTGCAGTCGCGCGCGACTTTGTCGAGTGTCGCATTGTGGTCATGTGGATGCGTCATTGCGCGATCGAGGCCGTATTGATACGTCTCGCGCATCGATGCGTCGCGCATTTGGGAAAGTACGGAAATGATCGAGGCAAAACACGATGCGACGGGCAGGGCGTTGCTGTTCGACATCGACGGCACGCTTGCCGACACCGACCCGTTGCACCTGAAGGCCTTCAACCAGGTGCTCGGCCCGCACGGCCATGTCTTCGACCACGCGCGCTTCTCCAGGGAGCTGCAAGGCTTCGCCAATGTCGCGATCGGCGAGCGCTTTCTGCCTCACGAGGCTCCGGAACGGCGCGCCGTGATCCTCGATGAGAAGGAAGAGGTCTTCCGCGCGCTGGTGGCCGGGCAGATCGCGCCGCTGCCGGGCCTGATGGCGCTGCTCGACCGGGCCGACGGCGCCGGCATTCCCATGGTCGCCGTCACCAACGCGCCGCGGCTCAACGCCGAGCTGCTGCTGTCCGGCCTCGGCATCACCCACCGTTTCAAGGCGCTCGTGATCGGCGCCGAGCTGCCGCACGGCAAGCCGCATCCGCTGCCCTATCAGGAGGGGCTGCGTTTCGTCGGGGCGCGGCCGGAAAGCTCGATCGCCTTCGAGGATTCCCGCACCGGCGTGCAATCCGCCACGGCGGCCGGCATTCCCACCATCGGCATCCGCACCAGCCTCAGCCATGCTGACCTGGTTGCGTCAGGCGCGGTCGCCTCCGCGAGCGCCTTCGACGATCCGCAGCTGCTCGCGCATCTGGCGCGCGCCCTGACTTGGTAGGATATGGCGTGGTGAGCGCTGTGGTTAACCGTGATCGGCGCGCGCATTGACCGAAGCCGCGATCCGCCGCACCATGCATCATCCTGACTCGAGGCCGCTGCCGTGACCGGATTGACCCATCGCCAAGCCGAAATCCTCAACATCGCGCGTGCTTCCGGCCGCGTCATGGTCGAGGAGCTCGCGCGCCGGTTCGAGGTCTCGGCGCAGACCATCCGCAAGGATCTCAACGATCTCTGCGAACGGAGATCGCTGACCCGCATCCATGGCGGCGCCATCATCGCTTCGGGCGTGGAAAACCTTGCCTATGAGGCGCGCCGCTTCGTCGCCGCCGACGAGAAGAAGGCGATCGGCGCCGCGGCGGCCTCGCTGATCCCGAACGGCTGCTCGCTCTTCATCAACATCGGCACCACGACCGAGGAGGTCGCGAGCGCGCTGACCTCGCACGAGGATCTGCTCGTCATCACCAACAACCTCAATGTCGCGATGCTGCTCTACCGCCATCCCCGCATCGAGGTGGTGGTCGCCGGCGGCACGGTGCGGCGTGCGGATGGCGCCGTGGTCGGCTCGACCGCGACGCAACTGATCGGCCAGTTCAAGGTCGACTACGCCATCATCGGCGCGTCCGCGATCGATGAAGAGGGCGCTTTGCTCGACTTCGACTATCGCGAGGTGCAGGTCGCGCAGGCCATCATCGCCAATGCCCGCAGCGTCATGCTGGTCGCCGATTCCACAAAGCTCCGCCGCAGCGCGCCGGTGCGGATCGCCCACATCACCCAGATCCAGACGTTCGTGACGGACCAGGAGCTGCCCGAGCGCCTCGCCACCATCTGCCACAGCAAGGGCATCGAGGTGGTGGAAGCGATGCCGAAGGGGGCGGATATCGACGATCCCCAAGCCGATGTGCAGGACGCCGCGCCCGAAGCAGCGCCGGTGGTGCGGCTGAGATAGGGCTCAAACGTCGTCCCATGGATTGAGCAGCGGGACGCCGAACGCGGCAAAATCCTTCACGTTGCGCGTGACGAGTGTGAGGCCGTGCGCGAGCGCGGTGGCTGCAAAGAAGCCGTCCATCACTGACAACGCAACCCCGCTGCGGCGGCTCTGCGCCATCAGGTCGCCCCAGCGCTCAGCCACCGCGTGATCGATCGGCAGGACGCGTTCGGCAAATCGCGCCGGAAGATCATGGGTAAGCCAGGCGGCCAGCGTGGTGCGCCGGCGCCCATCCTCCAGCAATGCGATTCCGCGGCGAAGCTCGGCAATCGATGCGACGCTGATGAACGCACGATCCTCATCGATCGTATCCAGCCACGCCAGGACTTTCGGCGAAGGCGTGGGCCGCTGTACTTCCGACAGCACGTTGGTGTCGAGCAGAAGATTCACGGCATTTCGTCGCGCGGCGCGTCGTGCGCGCGCTCAAGCTCGAGGTCGGCGCCGCGCAGCGGCGAGGCCAGCAGGAATTCGGCGAGCGTGCCTTTGCGTGCGACCTTGCGCGCCCATTCCTCGGCGGAAACGACCACGGCATTCGGCTTGCCGTGGCGGGTAATGACCTGCGGGCCGGCTTGGGCTCGGTCGATCACCTCGGACAGTCGTGCCTTGGCGTTGGCGAGCGTCCAGGTGTCATCGGTCGGAGGTGTGTCGGGTGCAGTGTTGCGATCGGTCATGCGAGCTGGAACCAATATGACTATTATGACTATAATTCTGCGTGGCTGGCCATTCAAGGGCGTGGCTGCTTCTCGAATTGCTGTCCAAGCTGCGCATTTGCGTGGCTCCTTGCCCACCAAAAAGTTCCGCTTTCACTTCCTTTCGCCTCTCTTTCATCTTGCTTTCGTTTTTCGGTGTGATCTAATCAAAAACGAAAGTAGCCGCTCGAAGGAACGAGCGGTCGCCGGGGGATGCGTCTGTTGGAGCGTATTTTCGATCTCGCCATCATTGGAGGCGGTGTTAACGGCTGCGGCATCGCGCGCGATGCGGTGGGCCGCGGCAACACGGTTTTCCTGTGCGAAATGAACGATCTGGCGAGCGGGACGTCGTCCTGGTCGACCAAGCTGGTGCATGGCGGCCTGCGCTACCTCGAATATTACGAGTTTCGGCTTGTGCGCGAGGCGCTGATCGAGCGCGAGATTCTCTGGGGCATCGCGCCCCACATCATCCGCCCCCTGCGTTTCGTTCTGCCGCATCACGCCGGCCTTCGCCCGGCCTGGCTGCTGCGCCTCGGCCTCTTCCTCTATGACCACATCGGCGGCCGCCATCTCTTGCCCGCGACCCGCTCGGTCGATCTCAAGCGGGATGAGGTCGGCAAGCCGCTGATCCCGAATCGCTACAGCCGCGCGTTCGAATATTCCGACTGCTTCGTCGACGATGCCCGTCTCGTCGTGCTCAACGCGCGCGACGCCGCCGACAAGGGCGCCGAGATCCGCACCCGCACCCGTGCGACGGATATCAAGCAGTCCGACGGCGTCTGGACCGTCAGCATGGTCAACACGCTGACCGGCGAGCGTTCCTCGATCAAGGCGAAGGCCCTGGTCAATGCCGGCGGCCCCTGGGTCGAGGACGTGCTCGGCCGCGGCGCCGGCGTGAATGCGAAAGCCAAGGTGCGCCTGGTGCAGGGCTCGCACATCGTGGTCAAGAAACTCTACGACCACGACCGCGCCTACATGTTCCAGAACGCGGACGGCCGCATCATCTTCGTGATCCCGTACCAGGACGATTTCACGCTGATCGGCACCACCGACCGCGACTATGACGGCGACCCCGCCAAGGTGAAGGCGACGGCCGAGGAGATCCAGTATCTCTGCACCGCGGCGAGCGAATATCTGGCAAAGCCGGTGACGCCGGCGGACGTGGTCTGGACCTATTCCGGCGTGCGACCGCTCTATGACGACGGCGCCAGCGAGGCCAAGGCCGCGACGCGCGACTATGTGTTCGAGCTCGACACGCCCGGCGGCGTGCCGCTGCTGTCGATCTATGGCGGCAAGATCACGACCTATCGCCGCCTCGCCGAGGAGGCGCTGGAGCGGCTTGCGCCCTATCTGCGCAGCGCCAAGGCGCGTGAGGGCTGGACCGGCAAATGGCCGCTGCCGGGCGGCGACATGAACGTGTCCGATATCGACGGCCTGATCGCCGAGCTCCAGCGCGGCTATCCCTTCCTCAGCCATGAGCACGCGCGCCGTCTCGCGCGGGCCTACGGCACCCGCGCCATCAAGCTGCTCGGCGATGCCAAATCGGCCGCCGATCTCGGCCAGACCTTCGGCGCGACGCTGACCGAACGCGAGGTGCGGTACCTCATGGCCAATGAATGGGCCGTCACCGCGGAGGATGTCGTCTGGCGCCGTTCGAAGCTCGGCCTGCGACTATCTGCCGACGAGATCGCTGCCCTGGACGACTGGATCAGGACCCACGCCGTGCCGCAAACTCCCCTGCTGGAAGCAGGAGGACGCTCATGAGCGTGACACTCGATCACGTGACCCGGACCGTCGAGGGTGTCGCGCACATCCGCGACGTCTCCCTGACGCTCGAGAGCGGCACGCTCAACGTGCTGCTGGGGCCGACGCTGTCGGGCAAGACCTCGATCATGCGGCTGCTCGCCGGCCTCGACAAGCCGACCACGGGCAAGGTGCTGGTCAATGGCAAGGATGTCACCGGCGCCGACGTGCGCCAGCGTTCGGTCGCCATGGTCTATCAGCAGTTCATCAACTATCCCTCGCTGACGGTCTACGAGAACATCGCCTCGCCCCTGCGCGTGCAGGGCAAGCCGCGCGAGGAGATCGAGACGCGGGTCGCGGAAGCGGCAAAGCTGCTGCGGCTCGAGCCGTTCCTGAAGCGCACGCCGCTCCAGCTTTCCGGCGGTCAGCAGCAGCGCACCGCGATCGCGCGCGCGCTGGTCAAGGGCGCCGATCTCGTGCTGCTCGACGAGCCGCTCGCCAATCTCGACTACAAGCTGCGCGAGGAGCTGCGTGCCGAACTGCCGCGCATCTTCGAGGCCTCCGGCGCGATCTTCGTCTATGCCACCACCGAGCCGACCGAGGCGCTGCTGCTTGGCGGCAACACGGTCTGCATGTGGGAGGGCCAGGCGCTGCAGATGGGCGAGACCGCCAATGTCTACCGGCGGCCGCAGACCTTGCGCGTCGCCCAGGTCTTCTCCGATCCGCCGCTCAACCTCGTCGGCATCGAGAAGAAGAACGGGCACGTCGCCTATGCCGGCGGCACGTCCTCGCCGGCCTCGGGCCTCTATTCGTCGCTGGCCGACGGCGCCTATCGCGTCGGCTTCCGCGCCCATCAGCTCGCGCTCGCCAATGGCGAGGCCAACCGCCACGCCTTCCATGCCACTGTCACGGTGACCGAGATCACCGGTTCGGAGAGCTTTGTGCATTTGACCCGCGACGGATCGAACTGGGTTGCGGTGCTGCACGGCGTGCACGAGTTCGAGCCCGGCCAGACCATCGACGCCGTGCTCGACCCCAATGATGTCTTCGTGTTCGATGCGGCCGACCGCCTGGTCGCTGCACCGGCTTCCTGAGGGAGATGCGCCATGGCCCGCATTGACCTCGTCGATCTCGCCCATTCCTACGGCGGCAATGCTGCGCCGCAGGAAAGCTTTGCGCTGAAGCCCGTCACCATGACCTGGCGGCAGGGCGGCGCCTATGCGCTGCTCGGCCCGAGCGGCTGCGGCAAGACCACGCTGCTCAACGTCATCTCCGGCATCATCACGCCGTCGCGGGGGAAAATCCTGTTCGACGGCGTCGACATCACACCGCTGTCAACCCAGAAGCGCAACATCGCCCAGGTGTTCCAGTTTCCGGTGATCTACGACACCATGACGGTGGGGCAGAACCTGGCTTTTCCGCTGAAGAACCGCGGCGTGCCGAAGGCGGATATCGACAGGCGCGTCGCCGAGATCGGCCGCCTGCTCGACCTCGAGCCCTATCTGAACCGCAAGGCAACGCGCCTCACGGCCGACGCCAAGCAGAAGATCTCGCTCGGCCGCGGCCTCGTGCGCAACGACGTCGCCGCCGTGCTGTTCGATGAGCCGCTGACGGTGATCGATCCCGAGCTGAAATGGCAGCTCCGCTCCAAGCTGAAGGCGTTGCATCGCGAGCTCGACCTCACGATGATCTACGTCACCCACGACCAGACCGAGGCGCTGACCTTCGCCGACACCGTCGTCGTCATGCATGACGGCCGCGTGGTGCAGAGCGGCACGCCCGCCGAGCTGTTCGACAAGCCGGCGCACACCTTCGTCGGTTATTTCATCGGCTCACCCGGCATGAACATCCTGCCGGCGGAGGTGAGGGGGCGCGAGGCGCGGATCGACGGTCACGTCATTGCGCTCAACCGCAGCTACGACAACATTCCGGCCGGTGCCAAGATCGAGATCGGCGTCCGTCCGGAGTTCGTCGAGGCCGTCGCGCCCGGGCCGGGCCTGCTCACCGCCAGGATCGAGCGGATCGACGATCTCGGCCGCATCCGTTTTGCGCGGACCCGCCTTGGCGAGGCCAAGCTTGCGGCGCGCGCGCCGGCGGGCTTCACGTCATCCGACGGCACGGCCGGGCTGAAGTTCGACCCGTCGCATGTTCACGTCTATGCCGACAGCCTTCTGGTGGAGGGAGCCGCCTGATGGACAAGACCGTCAACCAAAAAGCCTGGTTCCTGGTGCTGCCGGTGTTCCTGGTCGTCGCCTTCTCGGCGGTGCTGCCGTTGATGACGGTGGTGAACTATTCGATGCAGGACACCTTCGGCAACAACCAGTTCTTCTGGAACGGTGTCGGCTGGTTCAAGGAGCTGCTCGATCCCTCGACCGATCTCGGCGGCCGCTTCCTCGCCTCGCTCGGTCGCAACCTGTTCTTCTCGATGGTCATCCTCGCCATCGAGGTGCCGCTCGGCATCGTCGTCGCGCTGTCGATGCCGCGCCAGGGCTGGACGGTGGCAGCCTGCCTCGTCATCCTCGCGCTGCCGCTCTTGATTCCGTGGAACGTGGTCGGCACGATCTGGCAGATCTTCGGCCGGCCCGACATCGGCCTGCTCGGCTATGTGCTGAACGCGATCGGCATCGACTACAACTACGTCTCCAATGAGATCGACGCCTGGGTCACGGTCATCGTGATGGACGTCTGGCACTGGACCAGCCTCGTCGCGCTGCTCTGCTATGCCGGCCTGAAGTCGATTCCCGAAGCCTATTACCAAGCCGCCCAGATCGACGGCGCCTCGCGCTGGGCCGTGTTCAAGGCGATCCAGCTGCCGAAGATGAACCGCGTGCTGCTGATCGCGGTGCTGCTGCGCTTCATGGACAGCTTCATGATCTACACCGAGCCGTTCGTGGTGACGGGCGGCGGGCCCGGCAACTCCACGACCTTCGTGTCGATCGAACTGGTCAAGATCGCGCTCGGCCAGTTCGACCTCGGCAAGGCCGCGGCGCTCTCGCTGGTCTACAACCTGATCATCCTGATCGTCTGCTGGATATTCTACACCGTCATGACCAATGCCGGCGTCGAGCGGAAGGTTCAGGCGGAGAGCGAGCCGGCGGCGGAGCCGAAGTCGTCGGCTGCGCTCAAGCCCGCGCCCGCGCTCAAGCCAAAGGAAGGAGTGGCCTGATGCATTCGATTCCCGGCCGCCGCCTCATCATGGGGCTGTTCCTGATCTTCCTGCTGTTGCCGATCTACTGGCTCGTCAACATGAGCTTCAAGACCAACGCCGAGATCGTCTCGACGATGACCTTGTGGCCGCACACCCCGACGCTGCAGCACTACAAGCGCATCTTCACCGACGAGAGCTGGTATTCCGGCTACATCAACTCGCTGGAATACGTCGTCCTCAACACCATCATCTCGATCTCGGTGGCGTTGCCGGCGGCCTACGCCTTCTCGCGCTACCGCTTCCTCGGCGACAAGCACCTGTTCTTCTGGCTGCTGTCCAACCGCATGGCGCCGGCCGCGGTCTATGCGCTGCCGTTCTTCAATCTCTATTCGGCGATCGGGCTGTTCGATACGCCCTGGGCCGTCGCGCTCGCGCATTGCATCTTCAACGTACCCTTGGCGGTGTGGATCCTCGAAGGTTTCGTGTCGGGCGTGCCGCGCGAGATCGACGAGACCGCCTTCCTCGACGGTTATTCCTTCCCGCGCTTCTTCATCAAGATCCTGGTGCCTCTGATCGCGAGCGGCATCGGCGTCGCCGCCTTCTTCTGCTTCATGTTCTCCTGGGTCGAGCTGCTGCTCGCGCGCACGCTGACCTCCGTTCATGCCAAGCCAATCGCGGCGATCATGACGCGCACGGTCTCGGCGGCCGGCATGGATTGGGGCTTGCTCGCGGCCGCCGGCGTGCTCACCATCATTCCGGGCGCTCTCGTGATCTGGTTCGTCCGCAACTACATCGCGAGCGGCTTTGCGCTCGGTCGCGTCTAGGGAGGCATCAATGGAATCTATTGCATGGATGGCCTGGACGCTGCCGACGGCGATTTTCTTCGTGGCGCTCGCCTGCACCCTCGGGGTCATGACGTACCTGGCCGCGGTCTATCCCGAAGCCGAGCGCGTCGGCGTGCTCAGCATACCGACGACGCGGGGCGATCGCCTGTTCATTTCCCTGATCACGGCGGCCGTCATCCACCTGCTATGGATCGCCTTCGCCGGCACCGATGCGATCGCCACGCTGCCGATCGGTGAGGAGGGTTTTGAGATTTCGAGCCTGTGGCTCGCATCAGGAATTTCGCTGGCCACGGCCGTGCTCATTTTCCGCACGGTCTGACGCTTCGCGAAGGGACGGCCAGATCCGGGGCAACCGGGTCTGTATATAAAAGTTTGTCGCTGCAACGGAGGAACAACATGCGACAGTTTAGGAGAAGGAAAGGTCCATTGACCAAGAATAGCTTTCTGACCATGTCCAGCGTCGCCGCGCTCGCTGCGGTGTCGTTCGCCGTCTCGGCGCCGGTCCGCGCCGCCGACGATGCCACGATCCAGAAGTGGATCACCGAATTCCAGCCGTCGACCTTGTCGAAGGACGACCAGAAGAAGGAGCTGGAGTGGTTCGCGAAGGCCGCCGAACCGTTCAAGGGCATGGAGATCAACGTCGTCTCCGAGACCATCACCACCCACGAATATGAATCGCAGACGCTGGCCAAGGCGTTCTCCGAGCTCACCGGCATCAAGCTCAAGCACGACATCATCCAGGAAGGTGACGTCGTCGAGAAGCTGCAGACCCAGATGCAGTCCGGCAAGAACGTCTATGACGGCTGGATCAACGATTCCGACCTGATCGGCACGCACTTCCGCTACGGCCAGACCATCGCGCTGTCGGACTACATGACCGGTGAGGGCAAGGACGTCACCGACCCGATGCTCGACGTCAACGACTTCATCGGCAAGTCGTTCGGCACCGCGCCGGATGGCAAGCTCTATCAGCTGCCCGACCAGCAGTTCGCCAACCTCTATTGGTTCCGCTACGACTGGTTCACCAACCCCGACTACAAGGCCAAGTTCAAGGCCAAGTATGGCTACGAGCTCGGCGTTCCCGTGAACTGGTCGGCCTATGAGGACATCGCCGAGTTCTTCACGAACGACATCAAGGAGATCAACGGCGTCAAGGTCTACGGCCATATGGACTATGGCAAGAAGGACCCCTCGCTCGGCTGGCGTTTCACCGACGCCTGGCTGTCGATGGCCGGTAATGGCGACAAGGGCATTCCGAACGGTCTGCCGGTCGACGAATGGGGCATCCGCATGGAAGGCTGCCGTCCGGTCGGCTCGAGCGTGGAGCGTGGTGGCGACACCAATGGTCCCGCCGCGGTCTACTCGATCACCAAGTATCTCGAGTGGATGAAGAAGTATGCTCCGCCGCAGGCTCAGGGCATGACCTTCTCCGAGTCGGGTCCGGTGCCGGCGCAGGGCAACATCGCCCAGCAGATGTTCTGGTACACCGCCTTCACCGCCGACATGGTGAAGCCGGGCATCGCCGTGATGAACGCGGACGGTACGCCGAAATGGCGTATGGCTCCGTCGCCGCACGGATCGTACTGGAAGGAAGGCATGAAGCTCGGCTACCAGGATGCCGGCTCGCTTACGCTTCTGAAGTCGACCCCGGCTGACCGCCGCAAGGCGGCCTGGCTGTATCTGCAGTTCATCGTCTCCAAGACGGTGTCGCTGAAGAAGAGCCATGTCGGTCTCACCTTCATCCGTGAGTCGGACATCTGGGACAAGTCGTTCACCGAGCGTGCGCCGAAGCTCGGCGGCCTGATCGAGTTCTACCGCTCGCCCGCGCGCGTGCAGTGGACCCCGACCGGCAACAACGTGCCCGACTATCCGAAGCTCGCGCAGCTCTGGTGGCAGAACATCGGCGACGCGTCGTCCGGTGCGAAGACGCCGCAGCAGGCGATGGACGCTCTCGCGGCGGCCCAGGACTCCGTGATGGAGCGCCTGGAGAAGTCCGGCGTGCAGAAGGAGTGCGGTCCGAAGCTGCACAAGAAGGAGTCGGCCGAGTACTGGTTCGCCAAGGCCCAGAAGGACGGCACCATCGCCCCGCAGCGCAAGCTCGCCAACGAGAAGCCGAAGGGCGAGACGGTCGACTACGACACGCTGATCAAGTCGTGGCCGGCGACCCCGCCCAAGCGCGCAGAAGCGAAGTGACGTCGTAGACGTCATGGCCGGGCTTGACCCGGCCATCCATCCAAAACGAAAGGCCGGGAGCGATCCCGGCCTTTTTGTTTGTGGCGCAGCCGTCACCACAACGTCATTGCGAGCGAAGCGAAGCAATCCAGAGTCTTTCCTTGGAGGCAGTCTGGATTGCTTCGTCGCAAGAGCTCCTCGCAATGACGGAGGATAGAGCGACGACGCTCCGCTACTCCGCCGGCTCGGCCGCCAGCGCCGGGTAATCCGTGTAGCCCTTGGCGCCGCCGCCGTAGAAGGTGTTCTTGTCCCAGTCGTTCAGCGCCGCGCCCTTCTTCAACCGCTCGACGAGGTCGGGGTTGGAGATGAACGGCTTGCCGAAGGCGATGAGGTCGGCCGCGTTCGCGTCAAGCACCTTGGTGGCGAGATCGAAGTCGTAGCCGTTGTTGGCGACGTAGGCGCCACTGAAGCGCTTGCGCAGGGAGGCATAGTCGAACGGCGCGATGTCGCGCGGTCCGCCGGTGGCGCCCTCGACGACGTGGAGATAGACCAGCTTGAGCGCGCTGAGGCCGTCGACGATGTGATCGTACAGCGCCTGCGGATTGGAATCCGAGATGTCGTTGGCGGGCGTCACCGGCGAGATGCGGATGCCGGTGCGGTCGGCGCCGGCTTCAGCGACGACGGCCCTGGAAACCTCAAGCATCAGCTTGGCGCGGTTCTCGATCGAGCCGCCGTAGGCGTCGGTGCGCTTGTTGGTGCCGTCCTTGGCGAACTGCTCGAGCAGGTAGCCGTTGGCACCGTGAATCTCGACGCCGTCGAAGCCGGCTTCGAGCGCGTTCTTCGTCGCACGCTTGAAGTCGTCGATGATGCCGGGGATCTCGGACAGCTCGAGCGCACGGGGCTCGGAGACGTCGGCGAAGGTGCCGTTCACGAAGGTCTTGCCCTTGGCGCGGATCGCGCTCGGCGCCACCGGGGCTGCGCCATTCGCCTGCAGATCGACATGCGAGATGCGGCCGACATGCCAGAGCTGGATGAAGATCTTGCCGCCGCGCTCATGGACCTTGTCGGTGACCTTGCGCCAGCCCGCGACCTGCTCCTTGGAATAGATGCCGGGGGTGTCCTGGTAGCCCTGGCCCTGTTGCGAGACCTGGCTTGCTTCGGTGATCAGGAGCCCTGCGGACGCGCGCTGGCTGTAATAGTCGGCGGCAAGCGAGCCGGGGACGAAGGTGCCGGGAACGGCGCGGTTGCGCGTCAGCGGCGCCATCACGAAGCGGTTGGCCAGCGTGATCGGGCCGAGCTTGTAGGTCTCAAACAATTTGGTCGAACGGCTCATGGGAATGCTTCCAGGCGGTGAGAGGTCAATCACACTTGTGCATCGCGATATCCAGCGCAAGTGACGAGCCATACGGAAAGTGCAAGCGAGCTGCGCGGCAAGCCCCGCGCAGCACAATTGATGTGCAATTTCGGCCGCGGCAGCAGAATTCCACTACGCGGCCGTGCGATTGCGCAAATCAGGGCAAGCCGATCAGTTCAAGCCCATGAAATCGCGCTTGCCGACCTCGACGCCGTTGTGGCGCAGGATGCCGTGGGCGGTCGCGCAGTGGAAATAGAAGTTCGGCAGCGAGAACGCGCTCAGGAACTGTTGGCCCTTCAGGGTGGTGGTCTTGTCGGGCCCGGTCGGGAAGGTGACGTCCTTGGCCTCGGCGCCCGCGAACTGTTCCGGCTTGAACGACTTCACGTAGTCGATCGTCTTGGCGAGCCGCTGCTTCAATTCCTCGAACGTCTTTTCGGTGTCGGGGTTCGAAGGCACTTCACTATGCGTCAGCCGCGCACAGCCCTTGGTGGCGAAATCGCTGACGAGCTGGATCTGCTTCGACAGCGGCAGCATGTCCGGAAACAGGCGGGAGCCGAGCAGCACGCTCGGGTCGATCTTCTTCGCCGCGCAATGCGCCTCGGCTTTGGTGAGCAGGCCGGTGAGGCTGTTCAGCATTTGCAGGTAGGCGGGGACGACCGCGTCGTAAAAGGACATGTGATGCTCGCTTCAATGAGTGGAAATCTCAGGAGAAAACCTGAGCCACTCACATGGGAGCCTCATGGAAAAATACAATCGCGGGGAGGGCTTGTGCGATGCGAAAATTCTATTGTGCCAGCTCGTGGTGCCATCGGCGCCACCTCCTCCGCTGTCATCGCCCGGCTTGACCGGGCGATCCAGTACTCCGCGGCGGGAATTGTGCGAACCAACTATGGCCGCGGCGTACTGGATGCCGCGCCTTCGCGGGGCATGACAGCGCGTGAGGCGTCACCGAGTAAGCATGCTACCGCACCACGGCCCCCGGCTGCGCCTGTGCCGTGCCGCCGCGCATCCGCGCGAGCAGTTCGGCGGTCGGCCAGGAATCCGCGGGCAGGCCGAACTTGATCTGCATCGCCTTCACCGCGGCGCGGCTCTGCTGGCCGAGCACGCCGTCTACCTTGCCGACGTTGAAGCCGGCCTGGACCAGAAGCTGCTGCAATTGCTTGAGCTCGTTGAACGGCAGTTGCGCGACCGGCTGGGCCGGCTTGCGCATCGGCGGCGCGCCCGCGATGCGGGTGGCGAGATAGCCCGCGGTGGTCGAGTAGATCAGCGAGTTATTCCATTCCGTATAGGCCGCGAAATTCGCATACGCCATGAAGGCCGGCCCGGAGCGTCCCATCGGCAACAGCACCGAGGCCGGCAGATTGTCGTTCGGCAGCGCGCGGCCGTCGGGATAGGTGACCCCGAGTTGCGCCCATTTCGAGCGCGGTAGCTGCACGGTGAGATCGGTCTGATCCCACGGCAGGTTCTGCGGCACCTTGATCTCCTCGAGCCACGGCTCGCCGCGACGCCACTTCAAGCCGTTGGCGATGTAGTTCGCGGTCGAGCCGATCACGTCGTCCTCGCTGCGCAACAGATCGCGCCGGCCGTCGCCGTCATAATCGACGGCATAGTTGACATAGTGCACCGGCAGGAACTGCGTCTGGCCGAGCTCGCCGGCCCAGGAGCCGACCATCTCGTCGGGCGTGAGATCGCCGCGGTCGACGATCTTCAGCGCGGCGATGGTCTCTTTCACGAACATCTCCGAGCGGCGGCAGTCATAGGCCAGCGACACCAGCGATTTCAGCGTCGGCAGATTGCCCATGTTGACGCCGAAATCGCTCTCCAGTCCCCAGAACGCGGCGATCACGGCCGGCGGCACGCCGTATTCCTTTTCCGCGCGCGCGAATGCAGAGGCGTGGTTCTTGATGTGCTGCTGGCCGTTCTGCATGCGATAGGGCGCGGCCATGCGTCCGGCGAACTCGGTGAAGAGCTGGCCGAACACGCGCTGGCCGCGGTCGCGGTTGACGATGCCCTGGTCGTAGACGAGGTACGGCGAAGCCTCGGTTATCGTCCGCTGCGACACGCCGGCGGCGACCGCCTGGCTCTTCACGTCGGCGAGGAAGCGATCGAAGCTCGCTCCGTTATGGCAGGAGGCCGCGCGCGGCGACGGCGCGCTGGCCTTGGGCGCCGCGGGCCTTGCGGGCGGCGGTGCGAACTGGGCGGAGGCGGTGGCGGAGCATGCAAGGAGCGCGACGGCCGCGATCGCAAATCGGGTCTGGAGCATAGGGGTTCCGGCGGGGAGGGGCAGGCGTGGATTCGCCGGAAGTCTAGGGGAAGTGACGGCCTCAGGCCATCCCTTCAGGGCCAAGGTCCGCTTGTCTTCTCGATAGAGAAATTGCGGTTACTGGGCGTCGGCGATCTTTGCCTGGGGTGACAGCATCTGCGCGTTGGCTGCCAGCGGTCGCTTCAACGGCGATGCCGGGTCGGTCGCTCGCGACGCGGCGTCGGGCATCGGGGCCGGGGATGGCCGATTGGCCGGCATCACGATCACTTTCGCGCCGACCTTGACCCGTTCATAGAGGTCCGTGACGTCCTCATTGGTCAGCCTGATACAGCCGGACGAGACCCGCTTGCCGATCGTGTCGGGCTTGTTGGTGCCGTGAATTCGATATTCGGTCTCGCCGAGATACATCGCCCGCGCGCCGAGCGGATTGCCGGGACCGCCTGCCATGAACCGCGGCAGATAAGGCTGACGTCCGATCATCTCTACGGGCGGATGCCAGTCCGGCCATTCTGCTTTACGAGCCACAGTCTGCTCGCCCGACCATGTGAAGCCTTCGCGGCCGACGCCGATGCCATAGCGCATCGCCTGCCTGTCGTTCAGGACGTAATAGAGGAACGTGTTTCCGGTATCGATGATCACGGTGCCCGGCGGCTGGCGGCTTGCGTAGTCAACCACCTGCCGGACGAATGCGCCGGGACCTTCAGCGGCCTTTGGCGGTTCGACCAGAGGCGCCGGAGCCGGAACCGGAGCGGGCGTCGGCACTGGTACCGATGCGGGAACTGGAGCTGCCACGTAGACTGGAGAGGACGATGCGCGGGCCTGCTCTGCGGCGGGCTTCCGTGCCGGTTGCACGCTCTCCGGGGACGACAGCAGACCGTATCCCAGTGCGGCGACGGCTACGGCGCCAATGCCGACTCTCGCGACCATTGGTATTGCGAGCGTCTCGGCCTTTCCGCGCTTGGCCCGCTTACCCATGTCGTCCTCCAGCTCACTGCGTCTGGAAGAGGTACCGAGCAAATTTTAACAAACCTCGAAGCGCTCGGACCGGAAGCGTTAACCATGTTTGGCTGCATCGACGTTCACGAGATGCACAGCTCTAACCGAACAGCCGCATCAGCAGTGCTTTGCCGACCGGCAGCGCCCTGACGCCGCGATAGGCCCGCACATATTCGCCGGCATAGAACGCCCGGATCGCGTGCACGCGCGTGTCCATGCCTTCCTCGAAGCGCACCGCAAAGCCATCCGCCGTCCGCCGCACCACGATGGCCGCGATCGAGCGGCCATAGATCCGGCACTCGATCGTGCTGCCCGGGAGCGGCGGGGCGGGATCGATCAGCCGCGCGCCGGTGATGGAGATGTCGGCGAGCTTGGCCAGATGCGACCTGCCGTCCTGGCGCAGCAGCACCGGCTCGTTGCGGTCAAAGCGTTCCGCCTTGCGCTTGCGCGGTTGCTCGATGCAGACGAAGCAGACCACGGTGAGAATGAACGCATTGTAGAGGCTCCACGCCAGCGCCAGCCCGCCATAGGCGATGTTCTCGCCGCGCAAATGCAGGATGAAGGCATAGGCGATCGACGCGAGCGTGATGAGGAGCGCGGTGCCGTAGAGTCGCAGCAGCGGCCACTCGACGAACCTGTTGTCGCGGTCGCCGCCCTTTGCGGTGACCTTGAATTTGTGTCCCTGCGGCTTCAGCAGGCCGGCCGCCACCGCCTTCAGCACGGCGGGCGCGGCGATCAGCTGCGAGACGTCCGTCATCATCGCCAGCGAACGGCCGCGCGACAGCCAGGCCATGGTGAGGCCGTGCCAGACATAGAACGGCAGGAAGAAGCGCAGCAGTTCGGTGAGATCAGCCTGCACCGCCTTGATGCCGAACAGCAGGAACAGCCATGGCACGACCAGGCCCGCCGTCTTCGACGTGTAGACCGCGGACCAGCTCATGAAGGCATCGACCAACGATAGCCGGTCGATGAATGTCAATTTCGACTCCCGCGACAGCGGGCCGCTGCGGCCGCGGATGATCTGCATGAAGCCGAGGCACCAGCGGGCGCGCTGGGTGATGTATTCCTTCAGCCCCTCCGGCGCGAGCCCGATCGTCAGCCGTTCGTTGAGATAGATGGTGGTGAGGCCATGCTCCTTCAGGCGCAGCGTGACGAGATAATCTTCCGTGACGGAGTCGGTCGGGAAGCCGCCGATCTGCACCAGCCCGGCATAGCGGATGAGAGACGACGTGCCGCAGCAGAAGGCGACGCCCCAGGCGTCCTTGGCCGGCATCAGGATGTCGAAGAAGAAGCGCTGCTCGTCGGGCCAGACGTCGGTCGCGGCGAGGTTGGTCTGGATCGGGTCGGGATTGATGAAGTGCTGCGGCGTCTGCACCACGCCGACCGAAGCATCGTCCATCAGCGAGACGGTTCGGGCGAGGAAATCGGGCCGCGGCACGAAATCGGCATCGAGAATGGCGACGAATTGCGGCGGCTGCGGCAGCGCGCCGACATGCCGGAGCGCATGATTGATATTGCCCGCCTTGGCGTGGCGGTTGTCCGGCCGCGTCAGATAGTGGCAGCCGAGCTCGCCGGCGAGCCGCCGCAGCCAGGGCCGCCGGCCGTCGTCGAGCACCCAGACGCGATAATTGCCGTATTCCATTCCGGTCGCGCCGATGATGGTGCGCTCGAGGATCGACCGCTCCTCGTTGTAGGTGCAGATGAAGACGTCGATCAGCGGCGCGTGCGGGTCGGTGGCGCGGCCGTCGATCCGGGCCGCCTTGGTGCGGTCGCGCGTGCGGCTGAGGAACAACAGCGACAGCGCGACCGCGACGAGCGAGGCGCCTTCCAGCAGCATGAAGGGATAGCCGATCACGGCGTCCCACGTCAGGTGCGGCGGAGGCAGCGTCGACGTCACGCGCCAATGGAGGTAACGGAGCAGCAAAGCCAGCGACGCCACCGCCAGCAACGAGCGCGCCATCGTGCTGTCGCGTTTGAGCAGCGGCACGATCGCCATGAAGGCGCCGAGCGCAATCAGGCCGGGCGTCAGTGCCATCGTCACGATGCGCTCGCGCGCTGGCCGAACACGACGCGGCCGGTGCGGCCCACCGTGCAGCCGTGGGCGGCGGCATCGGCAAGCGCGACGGTGACGCGATACGGCTCCTTGCTGAGCGCGTCGGGATTGATGGCGAGATTGGCCGGTGCGCCCGCGGCGCCGGTCAGATTGACCACGGTGCCGGAGATCGGCGCGCCCCCGTCATTCGGCTCGAACGTGGCGCGGTCTCCGAGCTGCAGGCGGTTGTAGACGCTCTCGGTGACGTTGGCCGTGATGACCGCGCTGCTGCAATCCAGCACCTTGAGCAGCGGCTGACCGGCCTGAACGTCCTCGCCCGGCGAGGTCATCATCTCCCAGACGCGGCCCGCGACGGGCGTCGTGATGTTGGCCTCGGCGAGATCGGAGAAGCGGACCTCCTCGACGATGATCTCGTTGGCGAGCCAGGCGATCTCGGTGTCGGTGCGCGCGAGATCGGCCTCGAGGTCGGCGGCGCGCTGGCGCATCTCCTCCTCGCGCTGCACCGAGCTCGGGCGGTCGTTGTAGCTGTCGCCGAGGAAGGAACCGTTCTGTGCCGCGGTCAGCTCGACCTTGGCAGCGTCCAGCCGCTTGCGCGCGCCGAGCTCGGTCTGCTGCGACACCGAAAGCTCGCGCGTCAGCCGCGCCAGCTCCACGGTCGAGACGTTGCCGGACTTCGCGAGCGACGAAGCGCGCTCGACGGCGGCGCTGGCCTCGTCCCGCCGCGCCGCCGCCGCCTCGATCGAGGTCTGGATCTCGGCGATGCGTGCCTCCAGCTGGAGCACCCGTCCGTCGCGGAACTGCGCGGCCTGCCGGGCCAGATCCTTCTGCGCGGCCTGCGCGGAGGCGAGCTTGGCGGCAAGGCTCGGCCGCTCGTTTTCCAGGCGCGATTTCTGCCGCCGGAGATCGTCGAGGCGGGTGCGGTCGCCGCGCGAATTCACGACACGCAGGATCACGGTGCCGGCATCCAGCTTGGCCTGATCGGTGATGCGCTGCGCGGCTGCGACGCGGCCGCCGATCGGCGAGCGCAGGGTAACCAGGCGGGAGTTCAGCACGGCTTCGACGCTGGAATATTCCCAGATCGCGCGCAGCGGCAGCCAGCCGAATACGGCGATGAGCGCAAGTCCGATCGCGATCTTGGCGCCACGTCGCAAATGCGGCCAGCGCGGTCCGGGTTCGGCTCCGGCCTGCGCCTCGGGCGGGTGGCCGGGCTCGTCATTGGCGAACAGCTGCTCGTGCAGCGCGTCCTGCAATCCTTTCGCGTCGGTCTTCGTGTCCTGAGGGGAGGGTGTGGATGCCGGGTCGACGGAAGCGGCGAACGAGCGATCTGCCATGACGGTCACCTTGTTGACGAAAGGCCAACGGAACCGGTCAATGCGCAAGGTCCGTGCAGCGTGCCCGGTTACCGTGGATTAAGCCCAAGCTGCGCTTTCCAGGTTGCTAAGCCCGCACGCGTGTTTTTGCGCAAATCCCGGTCAAGCTTTAGCGAGGCGGGAAAGGCTGGCCGTGCGGCGATACATCTGCACATCTGCGGCCCGGCGACGCACGAACCTTGCAGTGGTATCCTGCGTTCATACTTCGAATGTGCCGGCCGGAGGCTTGCCCGCGGCCGCCCCAGGAGACGGCCATGAACTATCTTCGTACCGCAATGCTGCTTGCAGGCCTCACCGCCCTGTTCATGGGCGTGGGCTATCTGATCGGCGGAGCCTCGGGCGCCATGATCGCGCTCGTGATTGCGGCCGCGACCAATCTCTTCACCTACTGGAACTCCGACCGCATGGTGCTGTCGATGTACGGCGCCCATCAGGTCGACCGTTCGAGCGCGCCGGAACTGGTCGGCCTCGTTGCCGAGCTGGCGGGCCGTGCCGGTCTGCCGATGCCGCGCGTGTTCGTGATGGACGAGGCGCAGCCGAACGCGTTCGCGACCGGCCGCAATCCCGAGAACGCCGCCGTCGCCGTCACCACCGGCCTGATGCACCAGCTCAGCCGCGAGGAGCTTGCCGGCGTGATCGCGCACGAGCTCGCCCACATCAAGCATCACGACACGCTGCTGATGACGATCACCGCGACCATTGCCGGTGCCATCTCCATGCTCGCCCAGTTCGGCATGTTCTTCGGCGGCAATCGCGGCAACAACAACGGCCCGGGCATCGTCGGCTCGATCCTGATGATGATCCTGGCACCGCTCGGCGCCATGCTGGTGCAGATGGCGATCAGCCGCACCCGCGAATATGCCGCGGACGATCTCGGCGGGCGCATCGTCGGACAGCCGATGTGGCTGGCCTCGGCGCTGATGAAGATCGAGGGCGCTGCGCATCAGGTGCCGAATTTCGACGCCGAGCGAAACCCCGCGACCGCGCACATGTTCATCATCAATCCGCTGTCGGGCCACGGCGTGGACAATCTGTTCGCCACCCATCCCTCGACGCAGAACCGTATTGCGGCGCTTCAGCGGCTTGCGGCCGAGCTCGGCGCGCATGCGGCGCCCTCGGTCGGCGCCAACGAGAATTATCCGTCGCAGGGCCCGTGGGGCCGCTCGTCCTCGCGCGGTCCTTCTGGTGGTCCTTCACGTGGTCCTTGGGGCTGACGGAACCCTCGGGGTTTTGCGCTGGGCTTTGTGACCTGGCGCACACAGGATTGTCGCGGCGGGTGCTAACACCTCGCCGTGAGATTTGCTTCGAAAGGGGATGCGTGGCCGGCCCTCAGCTGGCCACGGTCGAAGATGACCAGAGTTGCCGTACCATTGCTGATCGTCCTGGCCGTGCTCCTGGGCCTGTCCACGCATATGGTCGTCAATTGCGGGGACGAGGACGATCCCGACATCTGCGCCGCGGTGATCGGCTTCTCGCCGCTGCGCGGCTCGCTGATCGCCTTTGCCTATGAGGGGCGCGGGCGGATTGCGCTGCGCCATGGCGACTGGCAACGAGCGATCGCGGATTTCGACGAGGCCATCCATCTCAATCCCAACCGCGCCGCGCTCTATCGTGACCGCGCGCTCGCACGCCGGCAGAACGGCGATCTTGAGCTGGCCATCGAGGATTACGACGAGGCGATTGCGCATGATCCGAAGCTCGCCGCGCCCTATCACCAGCGCGGCCTCGCGCTCGCCGCCACCGGCGATCTCGACCGCGCCATCCTGAGCTACAACACAGCGGTGCGCCTCGATCCCTCCGATGCGCAGGCCCGCCTCGATCGGGGCCTCGCATTCCTCGCACGCGGCCAGGCCGACGATGCGCGCGCCGATTTCGAAGCCGCCCTGGCGCTGCCGGCCGGCAAGGATGCCCGCACCCGCGAGGCGGCGCGCGCCAAGCTCGCCGAACTCGCAAGCGCAGAGGCGACGCCGGTCACCGTGCCGAGAAGGTGAGCTTTCAAAGCCGCATTCGCCGCTGTACCCCTCTCCCCTTGCGGGAGAGGGTGGCTCGCCGCGTTAGCGGCGAGACGGGTGAGGGGTCTCCATCCTCACGAACAGTATTGCGGCTGGAAAGAACCCCTCATCCGGCGCCATAGCCAACGCTTCGCTTCGGCGTTCTCGAGAACGGCGGCCGAAGGCCGCCTACGCCACCTTCTCCCGCATGGGGAGAAGGAAGAAAGCGCCTACTTCGCTTTCTTGGCCTTCGCCTTCTTGGCCTTGGCGGCCTTCTTCGCCGGCTTCTCTTCCTTGGCCTTCTTCTCGACCTTCACCGCGACCGGCGTGCTGGCGGCAAGCCGCATCGCGCGGGCGTAGCTGTCGGCGACGTTGTCGGCGGACATCTGCAGGCGCTTGGCGGCGGCGTTAGCCTGCTCCATGGTGGCCTTGGCCATCATCTTGAAGCGGTCGCCGGTCTCCTTGCCCTTGGCCTTGGCCGCAAGGCCGTTGAAGCGATCCCGCCGCTCCTTGGCGCGGGTCATCAGGCCCGTATGCAGCTGTCTGGCCAATTGCCGGATCACGACATCCAGGTCGGCGTCCGCCATGTTCTTCCATCCTCTTGAAAACAGGTATCGATGCGGGCGGGACTATGCAGATCGGGCCCCACCTTGGCAATTGCCGGCCGCCCGTCATCCGCAGCTTCCGGCCCGCAAAACAAAAAAGCCGCGCATTTTTTGCGCGGCTTTTGGGGTGATTGAGTGCCGCCGTCTTATTTCAACGAGGCAACCGGGCCGCTCGACGCTGCCGGGTCGGGGTCGAAGCCGAACACGCCGACCAGATATTTGTAATAGTCCGGCATCTTCTCCTTGAGCACCTCGCGCGACTTCGGGTCGTGGAATTCGCTCTTTCCGGAGAGGAAGATGCTGGCGGTCACGGCAAAGAACTCCATGGGGTTCTTCAGCGCGTAGGATTCCTTGGGCAGCAGGTCCTTGGACTTGGCGAGGGCATAATAGCCGATCACGCCCTTGTTGGCGTAGCCGTCCGGCAGAAGCCGCGCGTGATAGGCGTGCAGCAGCTCGTGCAGCAGCACGACCTCCTTCTCGTAACGCATCATGTCCGGCCGCAGCATGATCACGCCGAGGCCCGAATCGACCGCGAGGTCGACCGCGTTGGGATTGGTCCAGCGCTGCTTGGCGGGATCCCAGACCGTCAGCGTCCGCGGCGCGGTGCGCTGCATGTCCGGCGTGACCCGGCCGTAGCAGGCGGTGGCGGCGCCTTCGTCGAGACAGGCGAGCTCGCTCGCGACGATCGGAACCGTGTGGAAGAAGCGCAGCACGCGCGGCGACAGGCCGACGCCCTCGACCACGTCGATCTGAGCCTTCAGATTGTCGGTGAGCTTGTCGACATCCTTGCGGTCGCGGTTCTCGGAAATGTCGAACATGTAGCCGCGATAGCTCTGGAAGCCCGGCGGCAGCGCCTGCGCGGCCTCCCCGGACGCATCGAGCGAGCCGGCGTTGGATGGATTGGCAAAGAGCGCGCCGACGATGGTCGCGGTCAGCAGCAACGCAATGCGCATGATGAACCCCCTGATGTCACTTCGCCCGGCAGGATAGGCCGCCGTTATTTGCGAAAAG
Source organism: Bradyrhizobium sp. KB893862 SZCCT0404 (assembly GCF_018130885.1). Classification (NCBI taxonomy): domain Bacteria; kingdom Pseudomonadati; phylum Pseudomonadota; class Alphaproteobacteria; order Hyphomicrobiales; family Nitrobacteraceae; genus Bradyrhizobium; species Bradyrhizobium sp. KB893862 SZCCT0404. The sequence continues at coordinate 69,503 of NZ_JAFCLT010000008.1, read as the reverse complement.
TGAGTGAGGCGAGACTAGGGCAGCGATGTTGAGGCGTGCTTAACCGCTGGTTGCAGATCGCGGGGATGGATTAGGGCTGGGTTAACCAAGGCCAAGGCCGCGGACGCCAGCCGGTCACCGTCACCCTGAGGTGGCCGCTTCTTCAGCGGCCCTCGAAGGGCGACGGCCCGGCTGCATCTGGGCCGTGCATCCTTGGAGGCTCCCGGCGCGATGCATTTGCATCGCGCCACTCGCACCTCAGGATGACGGAATGAGCACGGAGGTATAGATTCATCGGAGGGCAGCAAGCCCCGATCAGACAGCCGGAAGGGAGGAAGCCATGTATGCCGCCATCCGTCAGGCCAAGGCGAAAAGCGGGAGCGCGGAAGAGCTCGCGCGCCGCATCAAGGACGGTGCCGTTCCCATCATCAGCGACGTCGACGGTTTCCGCGCCTATTACGTCGTCTATGCCGGCGACGACACGGTCACCGCGATCTCGATCTTCGACAAGTTCGAGCAGGCCGAGGAGGCCAACAAGCGCGCCATCGCCTGGATCGAGAAGGATCTCGGCCCGCTGCTGGCAGGCCACGCGAGCGCGGCCGCCGGGCCGGTGATCGTGCATACGCTGGCCTGAGGCCTTGTCGCCGAGAGTGACGAGGGCGGCTGCATTTTTGGTCGTCATGCCGGGACAAGCCCGGCCATGACGGATGAGAGAGCAGGGGCCAGATGCTGCTGCACGCCTGGCTCGTTGGGTCCCGGCTCTGCGCAGCAGCGTTGCACGCTGCAGCGCGTCCGGGACACGAGACCTCTGCCCCCTCACAACTCCCGCGCGTTCGAGAACGCGAAGCTCGACACACGCCGCGTCGTCTCATCCAGGATCAGCGTGCGCGTGATCGGCGGCTCGGCGCGCTGGGCGCAGTTTTCGCGTTCGCAGAGGCGGCAGTTGACGCCGATCGGCGTGCCCTCGGCTTTCTCCAGGTCCATGCCGGCCGCATAGGTCAGGCGCGCGGCGTGGCGGATCTCGCAGCCGAGGCCGATCGCAAAGCGCGGCTGCGGCAGCGGATGCGGTGCCACGGGACGTCGCACCATCTGCGCGATCGAGAAATAGCGCGTGCCGTCGGACAGCTCGATCACCTGCTTGAGCAGGCGATCCGGCGTGTCGAAGGTCGAATGCACGTTCCACAGCGGACAGGTGCCGCCGAACTTGGAGAACGGGAACGTGCCTGATGAGAAGCGCTTCGACACGTTGCCGGCGTTGTCGACGCGCAGCAGGAAGAACGGAATGCCGCGCGCGTTCGGCCGCTGCAGGGTGGTGAGGCGATGGCAGACCTGCTCGAAGCCGGAATTGAAGCGCTGCGCCAGCACGTGGATGTCGTAGTTGAGCGCTTCGGCGGCGGCGAGGAAGGCCGGGTAGGGCATCATCACGGCGGCCGCGAAGTAATTGCCGAGCGTGATCCTGAACAGCCGCCGTGGCGCATCGTCGAGCGGACCGGCGCGGCCGATGATGGTCTCCATGGCTTGCGCGCATTCGCCAAGCCCGAGCTGGAAGGCGAGCTGGAACGCGCGGCCGGGCGGGTCCACCAGCTCGGAGATCAGCAGCTGGCGGCGATGGCGATCGAAGCGCCTGAGCGTCTCGCGCATCACGTCCACGGGCATGATGCGGGTCTGGATCGAATGCTTTTCACGCAGCCGCGCGACGAGGGCCGCGTAAAGGCTCTCGGCCGGCACGTTCAGCTCGTCGCGCAGGTTTTCCGCGGCCTGCTCGAGTTCCGGAAAATAGTTGCGGTTGGCCTCGATCAGCTCACGCACGCGCTCGACCGGGTTGGCCTCGAAGCGCGTGCCGACGTCGCGGTCGGCCATCTGGGCCGCGGCCAGCGTCTCGCCCTGGCGGGCCTCGGTATAGGCGGCGTAGAGCCGCTGCAGCGCGTGGGTGACGCCGGGGCAGAGCTCGGCGAGGTCGCGCAGTTCCTGCTTGGGAACGTCGATCTGGCGGAACAGCGGATCGGAGAAGATCTCGTTCAGCTCGGCGAAGAAGCGGTCCTCGTCGGCGGTGGCGAGGTCGCGCAGATCGAGGTCGTAGGTCTCGGCCAGCCGGAGCAGGATCTGGGCGGTCACCGGGCGCTGGTTGCGCTCGATCAGGTTGACGTAACTGGGCGAGATCCCGAGCCCCTCGGCGATCTGGGTCTGCGACAGCCCCAATTGCTGCCGGATCCGCCGGAAGCGTGGGCCGACGAACAGTTTCTTCCCGGACTCGGCGGGCATTCTCAGATCTCCGTGCGCGTAAAGGACAGTCTCGCTGACCTATTTGTTACATTTTTTACAAAATAACATCTATTACATGTTCTGATGTTACATGACATCACCATTCGAATACAAGCCATCTGTACGAGCTTCCCTTTCTCGCGTTTATCTCATGACACGCATTTCGCAATGCATTGTCAAAAATGTCGATGACGAGCCTAGCTCGCCATCACTCGAGAAGGATCAGGCACATGAACTACCAGCCCCGCGGCATCAGCACCCTCCAGGGCCCGTCCTCGTACCAGGACGAGGTCAAGGCGGCCCAGGCGCTCCTCGAGACCCAGCCGACCTGGAACGGCGTGTCGGCCGAAGCTGTCGCGCGCATGCGCCTGCAGAACCGCTTCAAGACCGGCCTCGACGTCGCCCGCTACACTGCGGCGCTGATGCGCGCCGACATGGCGGCCTATGACAAGGACCCGACCAAGTACACGCAGTCGCTGGGCTGCTGGCACGGCTTCATCGCCCAGCAGAAGCTGATCTCGGTCAAGAAGCATTTCGGCGGCAAGACCGATCGCACCTATCTGTATCTCTCGGGCTGGATGATCGCGGCGCTGCGCTCCGAGTTCGGCCCGCTGCCCGACCAGTCGATGCACGAGAAGACCTCGGTGCCGGCCCTGATCGAGGAACTCTACACCTTCCTGCGTCAGGCGGATTCCCGCGAGCTCAACGACATCTTCCGCCTGCTCGACAAGGCGCGCAAGGAAGGCGACAAGACCCGCGAGCAGGAGCTGATCGCGAAGATCGACAACTTCCAGACCCATGTCGTCCCCGTCATCGCCGACATCGATGCAGGCTTCGGCAACGCGGAGGCGACCTATCTGCTCGCCAAGAAGATGATCGAGGCGGGCGCCTGCGCTCTGCAGATCGAGAACCAGGTCTCGGACGAGAAGCAGTGCGGCCATCAGGACGGCAAGGTCACCGTGCCGCATGAGGTGTTCATCGCGAAGATCCGCGCGTGCCGCCACGCCTTCCTCGAGCTCGGCATCGAAGACGGCATCATCGTCACCCGCACCGACTCGCTCGGCGCCGGCCTGACGCAGCAGATCGCCGTCAGCCACAAGCCGGGCGATATCGGTGACCAGTACAACAGCTTCCTCGATTGCGAGGAGATCACCGCGGAGAACGCCCGCAATGGCGACGTCATCATCAACCGCAACGGCAAGATGATGCGTCCGAAGCGGTTACCCTCGAACCTCTACCAGTTCCGTCCGGGCACCGGCGAAGACCGCTGCGTGCTCGACAGCATCACCTCGCTGCAGAACGGCGCGGACCTGCTGTGGATCGAGACCGAGAAGCCGCATATCGAGCAGATCGCCAAGATGGTCGACCGCATCCGCAAGGTCATCCCGAACGCCAAGCTCGCCTACAACAACTCGCCGTCGTTCAACTGGACCATCAACTTCCGTTGGCAGGTCTACGACGCGATGAAGGAAGCCGGCAAGGACGTCAGCATGTACAACCGCGCCGAGCTGATGAAGCCGGAGTACGACAGCACGCCGCTGGCGATCGAAGCCGACGAGCGCATCCGCACCTTCCAGGCGGATTCGGCCAAGCGCGCCGGCATCTTCCACCACCTGATCACGCTGCCGACCTATCACACGGCCGCGCTGTCCACCGACAACCTCGCCAAGGAGTATTTCGGCGACCAGGGCATGCTCGGCTACGTCAAGAACGTGCAGCGCCAGGAGATCCGTCAGGGCATCGCCTGCGCCAAGCACCAGAACATGGCCGGCTCCGACATCGGCGACGACCACAAGGAGTACTTCGCGGGTGAGGCGGCCCTGAAGGCGGGCGGCGCCCACAACACGATGAACCAGTTCGGCTAACGCACCACGAGTTTCGAGAGGAGACTGACAATGACCAAAGGCAGCAATTTCTGGGTGATCGGCGGCGAGTTCGGTTCGATGAACTTCCACAAGCTCGTGGAAGGCTCGGCCCAGGTCAAAGGTCCGTTCAAGACCCGCAAGGAAGCCGAGGACTGCTGGCGTGAGGTCTCGGAAGAGAGCCGCCACAAGGCCGGCGTCCGCTTCTCGATCGTGGAAGAGCCCTCGCGCGTCTCGGCTTAAGGGCCGGGTCGCCGACCTGAACTAAGAAGACGTCCAAGGACGGATGGTCCCATCCAGGCTCTGCCTGGGTGGGATCGTCTGTTTTTGGCACAGGTTACGCGCCTGTGGGTGCCGTAAGTATCTGGAATTGTGGGGCCTTTGCGGGCAGCTTGGTTGCTGATAGGTTAACCGCGAAAAGTCGAGGACGAGGCCGACAATGTCAGAGCCCGAGACCAGCGGGACCCATCCCGGCCAGCCGCGCCCGGTGCGGCTGCGCGATGCGCTGCTGCGCGCGCGGATCGAGGCCGCCGACCGGACCGGCGTGGTCGTCGACCTCAGGGACGCCGAGGTGGCGCGGCTCGAGATCCTCAACGACGCGCTCGATCCACTGTTCGCCCAGGTGCCCGATCAGATCGACCTGTTCGACCGCGGCATCAGCCAGGGCGATACGCCGCGGCTCTGGATCGACGTCGTCGCCCACATCATGATGGGGCGCGACAAGCGGATGTACCGCTTCGTCCAGGATACGCGCTTCGGCCGCATCGTGCTCGCCGAGTCGCACGACACGGCTGTCATCGTCGAGGCCGTCACCGACTATGTCGCGCGGCGCATTGTCGAGCGCGAGCGCGCGATGGTGGTCCCGCCCGAGCCGCAAGCCGAGGTCGCGCCGCCGCCGCAACGTTCGCGCTTCTGGCCGTTCGTGCTTGGCTTCGTGCTCGGGGCGGCCGCGCTGTTCGGCCTCGCTTTGCTGGCGGCCTTGCGGAGCTGGTGATTCTCGGCCGTCGTTCCGGGGCATGCGAAGCATGAACCCGGAATCTCGAGCTTCCGGATTTGATGCCGGCACATCGCTCCGGAATGACGGCGTGACCTCAGACCAACCTGACCTGCTTGATCTGCCCGATCTGGAATCCCGATCCCAGCGCCCGCACGGTCTGCTCGCAGCGCCAGCCGGTGTTGTCCTTCTCGATGCTGAACAGATTATACGCCGCCGCCGGATAGTGGCCGTGCGCGAGCGCGGAGGCCGAGGGCACGCCGATCGCGGGAATGTTGCCGTTGGGACCCTCGAACCACATGGTCGAATGAATGTGGTCGTGCCCGTGCAGGATCAGTTCGACGCCGTGGCGCTTCAGCAGCGCCAGCAGATCGGCGGAGTCCGTCATCCGCTTCTGGCGCGCCTTGGATTTCAATGGATGATGCACCAGCAGCACGCGGAAGACGTCTTCAGTCGCGAGCCCTTCGAGCAGCGCGGCGAGCGCGGCGAGCTGCTCGCGCCCGAGCGTGCCCGTCGCCATCAGCGGCAGGGTCGGCACCGCCGTGGACAGGCTGATCAGTGCCAGCGGCCCGCGCCGGCGCAGGCTCGGAAATCCGATGCGGCCGTCGTCGCCGGCAAGATAGGGCGCGAAGGTCTCGCCGAAGCGATGAAAGGTGGCGCGGACATAGGCGTCGTGATTGCCGGGAATGGTGGTGACGCGGTCGGGCGGTCCGACCCCGTCGAGCCAGGCGCGCGCCGGCGCGAACTCGGCCTCCATGGCGAGGTTGACGAGATCGCCCGTCACGGCGATGTGGTCGGGCGCCTGCGCCCTGACGTCGGCGACGAGCGCGTCGAGCACCTCGCGGCGCTGGTATTTGTGGCGGTTGCGCGTCCAGTTGACGTAGCCGAGCACGCGCTTGCCGGCGAGCTCGACCAGCCGCGGCTTCGGCAGCGGCGGCAGGTGCGGGTCGGACAGATGGGCGAGCGTGAAGGGAGCCATGACGCGCGATTGCCTCGCTATTGCTGAGCTGTAATGGCAAGGTCGCGCGAACTGCGCAAGCAGGGCCTGACGAGGGGATTTGAGGGAGCCTGATGGGGGAGCGTCTGAACCGCGTCCGACGGAAATTCGAGCCGCTGCTGCGGCGGATCTTCCACACCTGGTTCCTGCTGGCGCGCGGCATGACCCTCGGCGTCCGCGCCGTGGTGCTGGACGCCGAGAACCGGGTGTTCCTGGTCAGGCACAGCTACATCCAGGGCTGGTATCTGCCCGGCGGCGGCGTCGATCTCGGCGAGACCATGGAGCAGGCGATGCGGCGCGAGCTCAAGGAGGAGGGCGACATCGATCTCACCGGCGAGGCCGTGCTGCACGGCATCTTCTTCAACGACCACGTCTCGCGCCGCGACCACGTCGCGGTCTATGTCGTCAGGCATTTCCGGCAGGACCGGCTGCCTGCGCCCAACCACGAGATCGTCGAATGCGGATTCTTCGCGGTCACGGCGCTGCCCGAGGGCACCACGCAGGGCACGCGGCAGCGCATAGCCGAGGTGATTGGCGGACAGAAGCTGATCGCGACGTGGCGGTGAGATCTAGCCGCCGGACCGGCCGCGCTCCTTCGCCTGCAGCTCCAGCGCCATCAGGCTCTGCTCTTGGATCAGCGCGCAGTTCTGCCGCTCGAGCTTGTGCAGCCGCGCCGTCATGTTGTGCATGAAGGCGAACACCACGAGGAACAGCGCGCCGAACATCACGACGAACGGGAACACGACGCCGGTCAGGTGGCTGACGAGATAGGCGAGGCTGGGAAACAGCGCGAAGCCCGCGGGGATGATCGCCACCATGGACAGCATCAGGAAGTCGTAGAGATCGAACTTTCCCTGCATCGTCTTCTTCAGCAGCACCAGCATGTAGATCAACGCGAAAGCGGAGATGACGACGACGGTCTCCAGGCTCGGAAGGACGATTGTCATGGCGCTTCCTCAGACTGCTTCGATGGTTGATGGGTTCGAATGGGCAAACCGGGTTCGCGGCGTCATGGCGCTCGCACCAGGCGCGCGAGCAGGATGTAGCCGAGAACGCGGATCATGTAGCTCGCCGATTTCAGTCCGTCGATCGAGCTGACGCCGGTCTCGCGCGGACGCATCTCGACCGGGACCTCGTTCACCGTCAGCCCTGCCCGCATGGCCCAGGCCAGCGAGATCGGCTCCGGAAAATCCGTCGGATACGATCTGGCGAAGAAGGCGATGGCGGAACGGTCGAGCAGCCGCATGCCGCTGGTCGGATCGGTGATGCGGCCGCCTGCAAAGAGACCGTTGAGCGCAAGCACGATCAGGCGGATGCCGGCGCGGCGCATGCGCGTGGAGCAGAAGCCGGAATTGTCGATGAAGCGGCTTCCGATGGTGATGTTGGCGGGGTCCTTGCGATGGGCGTTCAGGAGCGTCGCGATCGCGCGCGGATCGTGCTGGCCGTCGCCGTCGATCTGGATGCAGAAATCGAAGTCCTGACGCGCCGCGTATTTGATGCCGGTCTGCACCGCGCCGCCGATGCCGAGATTCTGCGTGAGGCGCGCCACCGGCGAGGAGCGGCTCGCCACCGCGGACGTCGCATCCGACGAGCCGTCGTCGACGACCAGCGTGTGGTAGTCGCAGCCGGTCGCAGCGATCTCGTTCAGCAAATTGCCGATCGAGGCCGCTTCGTTGAAACAGGGGATGACGAGCAGGATCCGCGGTGCGGAACCCGACGGTGCATCAGCAACGCACATGCCGGTCGAACCCAATTCCCTGTTGGCCACGCCCCCTTGCCCCCGCAAATCCTGGCGCATGATCCGGAAAGATGTCTATCGATTTTCCGAAAGTATCATGCCCCAACAACCCTGAGCGCGATGACGATCGATCAAGGTCTGATCGCGCTCCAGCCTTGCTATACTTGCCGATGCTTTTCCTGTACAGGCGGCAGAACCCTTTTCAAGCTGCGCCAGGCGCGCCTGGCAGATCATTATGAAATCCGTAAAAATACTAATTTCGATTTTGTTTCTGGCAATTCTGGCCAGCAATGTTCGCCTGATCTCGTATTGGAGCGAGAGCCGCGGCGTCTATGACGACATCTGCTATCTCAGGCAGGCGCATCTGTTCCAGCGCTTCGGATGGCAGGGGCTCGACACCAATCTCGCCCATGAAACCGACGGCTATCTCGCGGGCAAGTTGCGCAGCATCGGTTATCCGGATTGGAACGACGCGACACGCGCGCCTTGCCACACCCTGACCGCCGACGGCAGCAAATCGGTGATGACACCGCCGCCAGGCACGGGTTTCGTGCTGGCGCTGTTCCCCGAGGGGTTCCAGGTCGTTCCGCTCTACGCGCTCGCGAACATGATCATCGCCGGCTTTGCGCTGTACGGCGTGTGGCGGGCGCGGGAGTCCGTATCGCTGGCGCTCGTCGCCATGTTCGGACTGCTCTCGATCTACTTCATGATCAATCCGACCAAGGCCAGCTATTCGATGGCGCCGACCATGGTCGTCTGTGCGTTGACAGGTCTTTTCACAGCAAGGCTGTTCGCCGGCCAAGGCCGCCGCCTGCCGACGATCGCCATCGTTGGTGTCCTGCTCGGCCTGTCCGCGAGCTTCAGGATCGCCAACGTCGTGCTTGCGGCCGGCTATTTTCTGTTCTTCGGATTGTCGTTCCTGATCCAGCGCAACCGCGAAAGCTTCGTGTCGGGCCTTGCGCTCGGCTTCGCGTTCCTAGTCGGTTTGTTACCGGTGCTGGCAGCGAACCTGGTCAATTCGGGCAATCCGCTGGTCTCGGCCTATGGCGGCCCCGACACGGCCGCACCGCACCTCGATCCCGCCGTCCTGCACGCATATCTGACCGACATGCAATTCCAGTTGGCGGTGATGGCCTGCGCCTGGACCGCGTTGCTCTGGCGTTTCGCGAACCAGGCCGGCGCCCGGCAACTGGCGCTGCTGGTGGCGGGCAATCTTGCGCTGAATCTGGCGTTCTTTGCCACGCACCCGGTCTTCACGCAGTATTACGTCATGCCGGTCGTGATGCTCTCGTTCTGGACCCTGCTGTTTGCGACCATCTTCGCCCGAAGCCCGATTGGTGGTCGAGTCCGGTACGAGGCCGATGGACCCCGGCCCGCCGAGATGTTATCCCGCTCCCCTCGTTGACGCGTTTTCGTGACGCGAACCCGGGTCCATTTCGCTCGAAGACGCATGCCCAAATGAACGATCTCTCGGTCACCATCCTTCCCGAAGCCGCCGGCGATGCCCAGGCGATCGAACGGCTGCACGAGCGCACCTTCGGTCCGGGCCGCTTCGTGCTCAGCGCCTATCGCATCCGCGAGCATGTCGACCATCTGCTCGACGTGTCCTTCACGGCGCGCATCGGCACGCTGCTGGTTGGTTCGGTCCGGCAATTGCCGGTGCTGGTCGGCGACACGCCAGCGCTGCTGCTCGGGCCGCTCACGGTCGAGCCGCCGTTCCGCGACCGCGGCATCGGCCGCCAGTTGATGGAGCGTGCGCTGAAGGACGCCGGGGAGAAAGGCCACCGCCTCGTGCTGCTGGTCGGCGACGAGCCCTACTACAGTCGCGTCGGTTTCAAGCCGGTCCCGAAGGGCCGCGTCGCCATGCCGGGCCCGGTCGATGCCGCCCGCATCCTGGTGTTCGAGCTTGTCGACGGCGCCTTCAATGGCGTTTCGGGGCAGGTGATCCCCGACTGGAGCAAGGCGCGGGCAGGGTAGGGATCGTCTTTCGTAGCCCGGATGAGCGAAGCGACATCCGGGACAGAAGCTCTGTCGCGACAGGTTTCCCGGATATCGCTTCGCTCATCCGGGCTACGATCATTCGGAGTCACGGCGATGCAGGTGCGGCCCGCTAGTACCGGTGAGATCGATCATCTCGCGCAGGTGTGGCACGACGCCTGGCATGGATCGCATGCCGCGCTGGCGCCGCCCGAACTGGTCCGCCTCCGTACGCTCGCAAGCTTTCGCGACCGGTTGGCGGTCATGCTTCCCGGCATCAGCGTCGCCGGCCCGGCCGGCGCACCGCTCGGCTTCTGCGCCATCAGGAATGACGAATTGTACCAGCTCTTCGTGTCGTCGCTGGCGCACGGCACGGGCGTCGCCGCGGCGCTGATCGCCGACGCAGAGGCGCGGCTCGCCGCGCGCGGCGTCGAACTGGCGTGGCTGGCCTGCGCCATCGGCAACAATCGCGCTGCGCGGTTCTACGAAAAGAGCGGTTGGCGCAACGCCGGCCAATTCGTGATGATGTCCGACACGTCGAACGGGCCGTTTCCGGTGGACCAGTGGCGCTTCGAGAAGCGGCTGACGCGCTCGGCGTGAGTGCGTAGCCCGGATTTCGCTGCGCTTCATCCGGGCTACAGCCCTTGATTTAGAAGCGCATCGGCGCCTCATGCTCCGTCATTGCGAGCCACCGGGTCCGCGCGTAGCGCGGCCCGATGACAGGCTCAGCGAAGCAATCCAGAATCTTTCCGCGGAGGCAGTCTGGATTGCTTGGTCGCATCAGCGCAAAATTGCTTCGCAATTTTGTCGCGAGCTCCTCGCAACGACGGTGTGTACCGGGGCCTGTGGGCCTCGGCTGTCGCAAGCCTAGAACTTGAAGTTCGCAAACGCCCGCACGCCGATGCCGGGCATCAGCACCTCGTCCTTGGTGTAGGACACCGAGTTGCGGATGCTTTCGTTGAGGAGATTGTTGCCGACGATGCCGGCGATCATCTCGCGTGCGCCGAACCGGCTCGGATCGAGCTTGGTCTTGTAGCTGACCTCGGCCTTCAGCAGGTTGTAGCCCGCTGTCGGCGTCTCCGCGATCACGGCGACATTGTCCTGCGCGAAGGCGTGCAGCAGGTTGACACGCATCAGCCAGTTGTCGTCGCGCCAGAACACGCCGCCGCCCATCCGCAGCGGCGGAATGCGCGGCACGTTGGTGCCGTCGCTGAACGTGGCGCGGACGAAGTCGAACTGGTTCTCGATGCCCCAGATGCCGCCCTGGAACGCGCCGACGTCGAGCTGCGACTGGAATTCGCCGCCGCGGAAGTTGGCGTTGCGCTGCGAATAGACCGCCTGGTTCAGCTCGGCGCCCGGATTGCCGCACGAGGCGAAGTCGTCGTCGCACATCACGCCGGTGAGCCGGCGATAGATGAAATTGTCGAAATGCGTGTAGTAGACGGTCGCCTCGAAGCGGAACGGTCCCGTCGCCCTGCGCACGCCGAGCTCGACCGACTTGGCGGTCTCGATGGTGAGATTGGGGTTGCCGATGTCGAAGGTCGCGGTCGCATCATGGCCACCGCGGGAGAACAGCTCGGCCGCCTTCGGCGCGCGCTCGACATATTGCGCGGTGATGCTACCGACCATGCCGCCGGGCAGGTCCTGCAGCAGGCCGATGCTGCCGCTCTTCGGCGTGAAGGAGGGATTGCGCGAGATCGCAGCCTGCGGTGTGCCGTCGGGCAAATAGTCGGCGGGGAAGTTAGGCGTCGTGCCGTGCAGCTCGACATGCTCGATACGGCCGGCGATCTGCGCCCGCGTCGCTTCCGTGAACCTGAACTCGTTGAAGGCGTAGCCGGCAACGCGCGTGCTGTTGTTCGGGTCCCACAAGCCGTTGAACAGCGTGCCGGGATTGTCCGGGCTCGGCGCGCTCAGTTCCTGATGGCCGACCTGGAAGCCCAGCGCCGTCGTCACCTCGGCGAAGCGCGCGTTGAACGGCATCAACTGCACCTCGGTGCGGATTTCCTGCTCCTTGTTGGTGAAGGTCTGCCTGATGCCGTCGCTGTTGAGGTCGGCGGGATCGGCGAGGCCAATCTCGTTGTGGCGGTAGTCGGTCGCCCCGGCCCAGAAGCGGATGGTGTCGATCGCGGTCGCGTCGGGGCGGTACTCGCCCTTGACGTTGATCTTGGTCTGATGACCGTCGATCCGCGTCTGGTGGTCGGCGCCGTCGATGCCGGGGATATGGTAGAGCGAGTCGTTCTGCGTGATCGCCGCGCCGATATAGCCGCCCTGGAAGAAATAGGAGCCGCCGATCGAGGCGCCGTCCGAGCGCGTTGCCGAGTTCGGCTGACGTCCGTTCACGGGACGCGTCTGGTCGTTCAGATAGGGATAGGCGGGAATGTTGTAGTCCGAGGTCGTGCGGCCATAGGCGTCGGCATGGAAGGCGAAATTGCCGCCGCCGGTGTCGAGCAGCACGCCGCTCTCGACGCCGCGATCGACCGAAGAGAACGCGGTGCGCGTCTCGGCGGTGACGCAAGGCGACGTCGCGGTGCTTGCGAGCGGGGCCTTGGTCGGCAAGCCCCAGGTCTGGAACGACGGCGCGCAGGACGGCAGCGCATCCGGAATCCGGTTGTTGGTGGCGCTGACGACGCCGCCGATCGAGGTCGAGCCGTAGCGCAGCGCGGCCGGGCCGCGCACCACTTCGACCTGGTTGGTCGCGAGCGGATCGATCGGCACGAAATGATCCTCGCCGAGATCGGAGGCGCCGCCCGAATTGGTGCCGTTCTCGACGATGCCGACGCGGTTGACGTCGAGACCCCGGATGATCGGCCGGCTGGACGCGCCGGGCGCGAAGCTCGAGCCGGTGATGCCGGGCTTCGAGAACAGGAGATCGCCGAGCTGGCCGCCGCCTTCGCGGCGGATCTCCTCGTTCGGCACCACCGTGACCGTGGCGAACTGGTTGGTCACGACGGACAGCACGCCCTGCTGGGGCGCGGCCGGCGCGGGGGCCGCAGGCGCAGCTTCCGCCGTGCGTTGCTGGCTGCGCGAGCGTCCGGTGCGCGCGACGCGGACCGGGCTGCGGGTCGGCACCACCCGGCGCACGATCGGGCTCGGCGCCGTCACGGTGACGGCCGGGATCTCCGTCGACGACTTGTCCTGCGCGGGCGCCTGTGCCGGTGCCTGTGCGAGCTCCTGGGCGAGCGCGGATGTGGCGGCGGCGCCGAGCAGGAGCAGGCTCGCTCCGCCCAGACGCTGCACGCGTCGCAATTCAAATGACATGGTCCTGATTCCACTCAGGCGCCGTCCGCATATGGATGTGTTGATCGGAGGCGGCCTGCCGTCGCGGCGCGACGGAATTCGACTTCAGCTTTTCCCGGCCGATCGCCTGCAAGCGGCGAGGGCGGGCGTGATCAAGTGATGGCTGGAGTCAGGACGCGGGAGGGGCGCGCGGCTGGAATGCCGTGCTGGCCGATTTCAGATGGATGAATTCGGCATCGGTCGTGCGGTAGAGCAGCTCGATCGCCTGCGGCAGCTGCAGCAGCGGCGGCGTCGCCGACAGGACTGTGCCTGCCATCGCGATGATGGCGCAGATCGCGCAATTGTCGTCGCCCGGCTGCTCGCGGTCGGGGGCAGAGGGCGATTGCTTCTGGACCCCAAGCCGGTCGACCGAGCCGACCGCCTTGGCGCCATCGGTCTGCTGGAACGAGCTTGCTGCGAGCGGGGCGGCCTGGGCGAACCAATGGCTGTGGCCGAACGTCAGCGCGAGCTGCACCAGCATCGCGAACAACGCGAGCCGGGCACCGTGCCTGATATGCGACCGGAACCACTTCATCTGCCACCCCACATCGCGAGGCGCCAATCCGAGGGCGTTGCGATGTTATAATGTAACATCGCGCGATTGGTCGGCGGATGTCAACGGCGGTCGGCCCCCCGAGCTCAGGCAGCCGGCCCGATGTGTCGTTCGGGCAACTAGCGACTTGAGCCCGGCCTATCGCCGCGACGGAGGTGCGTTCCCTCCCCCCTTGCGGGGGGGGCTAGGGAGAGGGGTAGCCCAGCAAAAGGTACCGATTGTTGACGATGCATCGCGAGTAGTGAGTCACGGAAAGAATCCCCGTGTGGCACCCCCCTGCCCCTCCCCCGCAAGGGGGGAGGGAACGGAGAGAGCTACGCTGGTGGCAGAACTCGATCCGACTTCAATCCAGCGGCCTACCGCCCCTCGCGCATCCACGTCGCCGCGAACGCGCCGAGCAGCAGCAGGAGGCCGATGAGGCCGGCGAAGATCGGCAGCACGCCGACGCCCTTCACCACGCTGGCGTCGCGCATGCGCACGCCCATCCAGCCGTCGCCGGCGAAGACGCTGGTCGAGCGCGACGGCACGATGCGCGGCAGCTCGACGCTGCTGCCGTCGACGACGCGCACGGCGTTGCCGCCGGTCGCTTGCGTCAGCGGTTTCAGGGTCTCGGTGGTGGAGGTGACCTCCGAAAACTCCTTCGGATTGGTCGGGCCGACATTGATCAGCGCCTTCAGCGTGCCGTCGGTCGCCTGCCACAGGCCGAGCTCGTTGGCGGGCAGGGTGGCGCGCCACTCGCCGGGATCGCCGGCGCTCAGCGTCAGGTCCTGCGACACGCCCGACGGCGAGGTCACGCTCACGGGCTGGACGCTGTCCGACATGGTCTGGCGAACCACGACGAGATTCTTGCCTTGCACCTGGAGGCGCAGCGCTTCCTCGTCGAGGTCCGGCTGCTTCATCAGCCAGTGCGACATCCGCCTGAGCAGATCGAGATGCGGACCGCCGCCCTCATATCCGCGCGCCCACAGCCAGATGTGATCGGAGAGCAGCAGCGCGACGCGCCCTTCGCCGAAGCGCGACAGGAACAACAGCGGCTTGCCGTCGAGGCCCGTCATGACAGGCGGGTTGACGGAATTGCGGGTGTCCACCGTGCGGAAGAAGCGGCTCCAGCGCGGCGGCTCGGATGCGGAGCCTTCCAGCCCGCGTGTCACCGGATGGCGTTTGCCGATGTCGGACAGGTGCGCATAGAACGGCTTCTCGCTCACGCCGACCGGCTCGGCCGGCAGCACCGAGTCCAGCGGCGTGCGCCAGATGCTGGTGTTGGAGGCGTAGTCGGGACCGGCCGAGACCAGCACCGCGCCGCCGGCGCGCACATAGCGCGCGATGTTATCGAAATAGGCGATCGGCAGCACGCCCTGGCGGGCATAGCGATCGAAGATGATCAGCTGGAATTCGTTGATCTTCTGCTGGAACAGCTCGCGGGTCGGAAACGCGATCAGCGACAATTCGTTGATCGGCGTGCCGTCCTGCTTCTCCGGCGGACGCAGGATGGTGAAGTGCACGAGGTCGACGCTGGCGTCGGACTTCAGCAGGTTACGCCAGGTACGTTCGCCCGAATGCGGCTCGCCCGAGACCAGCAGCACGCGCAGCTTGTCGCGCACGCCGTCGATGGCGACGACGGCGCGGTTGTTGACCGGCGTCAGTTCCTTCTCGAGCGGCGAGGCCTCGATCTCGACGATGTTCGGACCGGCATGCTTGATGTCGACGTTGACGCTCGCGCTCTGGCCGCTGGAGAGCGTGCGCTCGTTGATGACCTCGCCGTCGCGGCGCACCGTGACCTTGGCGCGCTCGCCTGAGACGCCCTGGTCGTCGAGACGATAGGTGATGGTCTGGGTCTGCCCGACGATGCCGAAGCGCGGCGCCGCCGTGATCGCAATGCGGCGGTCGCGCTCGTCCTTCTGTCCGGTGATCAGCGCATGCACCGGCGCCTGGAAGCCGAGCGCGGAGGCGCTCGCGGGAATGTCGTGGACGCGGCCGTCGGTGATCAGGAACGCGCCGGCGACGCGATCGACCGGCACGTCCGCCAGGGCCGAGGCGAGCGCGCCGAACAGCCGTGTGCCGTCGGTCTCGCCGTCGGCCTGCCCGGCCTCGACGACGCGGACTTCGAGCCCCTTGATCTTCTTCAGCCCGTCGACTAGCGCTTCCTGGGCCTGCGCGGCCTCGCGATTGCGGTTGCCGAAATTCTGGCTCGGGCTCTTGTCGACGACGATCGCCGCGACCGAGGTGAGGGGATCGCGGTCCTCGCGCGTGAAGGAGGGATTGGCGAGCGCCAGCAGGAACAGCGCCAGCGCGGCCACGCGCACGGCTGCGCCGCGCGCACGCGCCACCGCCAGCAGCAGCGCGATGACGACGATCGCAGCCAGCGCGAGCCAGAGCACGATCGAGGGAACAAGCGGCGTGAACGCGATGCCGTAATTCATGGCGTCACTCTCTCGGCATCGTCATGGCCGGGCTTGTCCCGGCCATCCACGCCTTGCCATGCGGCAAGAAGGACGTGGATGCCCGGCACAAGGCCGGGCATGACGGCTTCATTCTGGCGGACATTCGATTTCAACACCCGCATCATTGCCCCAGCCGTTCGATCAGGGCCGGCGCGTGCACCTGGTCGGCCTTGTAGTTGCCGGTCAGCGTGTACATCACGATGTTGGCGCCGGCACGGTAGGCGAATTCGCGCTGGCGGGGGTCGCCGCTGGTCACCGGCAGCATGTACTGGCCGTCGGGGCGCACGGCCCAGGCGCCGGCGAGATCGTTCGAGGTGATGATGATCGGCGAGACGCCGTCGCCGCCACGCGCGGGGCGCTGTGCGCTGTCGTCGTCCTCATCGCGCGGCAGGGTCTCGACCCAGGTCTGGCCCGTGTTGAAGCGGCCGGGGAAGTCGCGCAGGAGGTAGAAGGTCTTGGTCAGCACGTGCTCGCGCGGCACCGGCTCGAGCTCGGGCACATCGAGCGAGGACAGGATTTCGCGCAAGGTGCGCATGCCCGGCGTCTGCGAGGCGGTGTTGTCGCCCGGAGGTGCCTCGTAGGCGTCGCGGGTGTCGAACAGCACGGTGCCGCCCTGCTTCATGTAGGCGTCGATCTTGTTGATGGCGTCCTGCGGCGGCTTCGGCGCGCCGGGCACGATCGGCCAGTAGATCAGCGGGAAGAAGGCGAGCTCGTCGCGCGCGGGATCGATGCCGACGGGATCTCCGGCTTCCAGCGCAGTGCGCTGCGCCAGGAACAGCGTCAGCCCGGTGAGCCCGGCCTTGACGATCGAATCGACGTCGGCATTGCCTGTCACGACATAGGCGAGACGTGTCTGCGACACCGCCTTCATCGCGAACTCGTCGGCCGCGCTGTCGGCACGCGACGGCGCCGGCGACAGCGCAACGGAGCCCGCAAGCACGAGGCCGAGGACGATCATCGCGGGGGCGGCACGGCGGCGCAGCAGCGCGGCGAGGCCGCCGCCGAGCAGTGCGACGATGATGGCGTCGATCAGGAACAGGCCGAGCGCGGTCGACAGCAGCCAGCCGCGCAGATCGCGCGGCTCGGCATTGGTGTAGGTGGCGTGCCGGGCGCGCAGGCTCGCAGTGTTCAGGGCGGCGATGCGGTCGGCGCTGGCAAGCGTGTTCACGGCGAGCGGTCCTTCTGCAGGACCATAGAAGCCCGGCGGATGATCTGATGTGGCGCGGTCGCGGTAGTCCGCAGGCAGCGGCTTCGCGGTCGCCGGCGGCGGGCCGAAGGCGCCAAAACCGTCGAGGATATGCAGCGGCGCCACTGTTTCAGTGGTCCCCTCGCTGGCCACGCCGGCGCCGGGCTTGGAGGTGTAGCCGGACATGTCGACGACACGCCGCAGCATCTCGACGAAGATGCCGGACATCGGCAGGTCCGACCAGCGCATGTCGGCACTGACGTGGAACAGGCTGACGATGCCCTTGCCGCGATGTTCGCCGGTGACGAGCGGCGTGCCGTCCTCAAGCGAGGCCCAGCTCTTGGTGGCGAGCACGGCGTCGGGCTCGGCCAGCACCTGCCGGCTCACGGTAACATCCTTGGGCACGGTGACGCCGGCGAACGGGCCGTCGGCGGCGAAGGAGGCGAGATGCTGCGGCTTCTCCCAGGTCAGGCTGCCGCCGAGCGTGCGGCCGCCCTTGCGCAGCTTGACCGGCACGAGATCGTCTTCGGCTTGCGCGAGCCGCGGGCCGGCGAAGCGCACCAGCACGCCGCCCTGGTCGATCCAGGCATTGAGGCGCTCGCGGATCTCGGGGGCGATGGTGCCGACATCGGCGAGGATGATCATCGGCAGCTTCTGGTCGAGGAACTGCGTGATGCCCTGCTGCGGCGAGCCCTTGTCGGCGAGCCTGACGTCGGCGAACGGCGCCAGCGCGCGCGTGAGGTAGAAGGTCGGCGCCAGCAGCGGCTGCGCGGTCTCGCTGGTCGAGCCCGAGACGATGCCGATGGCGCGGCGGCGCCAGCGCTTGTCGAGCAGCTGCACCGCGCCGGCGGAACGCTCGCCCGAGATCTCGAGCCGGGTGATGTCGTTGCGCAGTTCGACCGGCAGGTCGAACGATGCGTCGGTCTCCTTGTCCTGCGGCCCGAAGGCGAAGCGCGCTTCGCCGATCGGCGAGGCCTTCTGGTCGAGCGCGCGCACGGTGCCGGCGGCGATGCCGCTGTCGGTGCGCAGCACCTTCACCGTCATCTTCGCTGCGGCGTTCTCGGCCGCCACCAGCGCAAGCGGCGAGGAGGTGCCGCCTTCGAAGATGGTCAGGCTGCGATCCCCCAGGGTCTTGCCGAGGCCGGCCACGAACTCCTCGCCGCGGCCGGTGTCGACGCCGTCGGAGAGCCAGGCGATCTCGCAATCGCCGTTGGCTTTCAGGAAGCGGTCGACGGCGGCGAGCGTCTCGACGCGGTCGATCGAATAGGGTTTTGGCGCGAGCTGGCGTAGCGCGACGCGCGCGGCGCCCGCCGGCATCAGGGTGATGTCGCGGTTCGGCTCGGACAGCGGCACCAGCGCGATGGCGCGGCGGTCGTTGTCGGCGTTGGCGATCAGCTCGTCGGCGGCCCTGACCCTGACGTCCCAGTTCGAGGCCGCGCTCCAGCCGTCGTCGAGCATGATCATCAGCGGCGCCTTGCTGCCGGCAGCTCCAACCTGCGGATTCCAGATCGGCCCGGCAGCGGCGAAAATGACGAGAGCCGCAGCCAAAAGGCGCAGCGCGGTCAGCCACCACGGCGTCCGCGACGGCGTCTCTTCGCGCGGGGCGATGTCGAACAGCAGGCGGGTCGGCGGAAACTCGATCCGGCGCGGCCGCGGCGGCATCACGCGCAGCAGCCACCACAGCACCGGCAGGCTGACGAGGCCGATCAGGAGCAGCGGTTCGGTGAAGGCGAGCGGCAATCCCATCATGCGGCCGGCCCCGCCTTGATGGTGGTGGTGCGCGCGCCCGATTTGCTCACCTGCATGCCGGCGTGCAGATACAGCAGCAGCTCGGCGGCGGAGCGGTCGGTCGCATGCGTCGTGAACAGCCAGTCGAGCTTCGAGGTCTCGGCGCGGATCTGGTCGCGATGCAGCGCGAGGCGCGCGGTGTAGTCCTGCGCCCATGTCTCGGCGCGGCCGGCGGTGATGACGCCAAAGCCTTCCGGCTCGACGAATTCGACGCGGCCGGAATAGGGGAACGATTCCTCGGCGGGATCGACGACTTGCACCAGCGTGCCGTGCGCGCCGGAGCTGGAGAGCCCCGCGAGCGTGTCCTTGATCTCCGCGATCGGCGACCAGAAATCCGACAGCACGATGATTTCGGCGAGCGCCGCGGGAACGAAGGACGGCGGCAGGCTGAGGCGGTCGGCATCGTCATGCAGCATCGCCTGCGCCATCTTGTCGATGACGCTGCGGCTCGCGGTCGGTGCCATCAGCCCGGGAATGCCGACGCGCTCGCCGCCGGAGACCAGCAGCTCGGCCAGCGCGAACGCGACGATCAGCGTGCGCTCGAGCTTGGACTCGCGCGCGGCCTTCGAGGCGAAGGCCATCGACGGCGAGCGGTCCGGCCAGATCCAGACCGTGTGCGAGGCTTCCCATTCGAGCTCGCGGACATAGAGATGGTCGTCGCGCGCCGAGCGGCGCCAGTCGACGTTCTGCGCCGGCTCGCCGGAGACGAAGCGGCGGTACTGCCAGAAATTCTCGCCGGAGCCGGCGCGGCGCCGTCCATGCAGGCCGTGGATGACGTTGGCGGCGATGCGGCGGGCTTCGAGCACCAGGCGTGGCAGCGATGCGGCGAGCGTACGGCTTTCGCCATCGGCACGTCGTATCGCGATGATCTCCTTCGCCGTGTGCCCGTTTTCTGCCGCCATCAACCGATCCGTGTCTTCAATTGCCGGATCACGTCCGGAATCGTGCGGCCTTCGGCGCGCGCCTGGAACGTCAGCGCCATGCGGTGCTTGAGCACGGGCTCGGCGAGGTCGAGCACGTCGTCGATCGAGGGCGCGAGGCGGCCGTCGATCAGCGCGCGGGCGCGCACGGCGAGCATCAGGGATTGGCTGGCGCGCGGGCCGGGGCCCCAGGCGATGAACTTGCCGGCTTCGCCGCTCTCTGCGCCCGGACGGGCCGAGCGCACCAGCGAGAGGATCGCCTCCACCACGGAATCGCCGACCGGCAGGCGGCGGACCAGGCGCTGCGCGGTGATCAGCGCATCTGCGCTCATCGAGCCCTTGGCGAGCGTCTCTTCCGCGCCGGTGGTCTCGAACAGGATGCGGCGCTCGGCGTCGCGGTCGGGATAGTCGACGTCGATCTCCATCAGGAAGCGGTCGAGCTGCGCTTCCGGCAACGGATAGGTGCCTTCCTGCTCCAGCGGGTTTTGCGTCGCGAGCACGTGGAAGGGTTTTGGCAGGTCATGACGCGCGCCGGCGACGGTGATGTGCTGCTCCTGCATCGCCTGCAGCAGCGCCGACTGCGTGCGCGGTGAGGCGCGGTTGATCTCGTCGGCCATCAGGAGCTGCGCGAACACCGGACCGGAGATGAAGCGGAAGGCGCGCTTGCCCGCGGTGCTCTCGTCCAGCACCTCGGCGCCGAGGATGTCGGAGGGCATCAGGTCGGGCGTGAACTGGATGCGCTTGGCGTCCAGACCCAGCGTGACGCCGAGCGTCTCGACCAGTTTTGTTTTCGCAAGGCCGGGGACACCGATCAGAAGGGCGTGGCCGCCGGAGAGGATCGTGACCAGCGTGTTCTCGACCACGCGGTCCTGGCCGAAGATGACGGAGCCGATCGCCTCTTTCGCCGCGCGAATCTGACCCGACACCTGCTCGGCCGAACGAACGATCCCGTCCTCGAGTTTCTCGACACTCTCCGCCATTCGCTCGCTCCTTCAGCCCGCCATGCGGCTCGCTTGCGTGGTCACGTCAGGTCATCACGCCAGATCATGGGCCTATGCTAGACTTGCAGGAAGGCCATGTATTCGTTGAATTAACCTATCCCCACCTTATCGGCTTCGGGTTATGTACGGCATCACGAAGTGGCGACCTCCCACACCGGATAAATCCGGGGTGGAACCGTCCACCGGCATACAACGTAGACCTGCACCAATCGTGCCAAACGACATCCGTGCCAAATGACAAAGTCAGGGCAAACCATGGCGAACCAAGGGCAGAGCGCCGATCGTGGTCTCGAGGGGCTGACTGCCGCCGCCAGAAGTGCTGCCGGTGCCGAAGGCGCCAAAAAGGGCCTGCCTCCGGTGCATCTGTGGAATCCGCCGTTTTGCGGCGATCTCGACATCCGAATCGCGTCCGACGGTACTTGGTTCTACATGGGGACGCCAATCGGGCGTCACGCCCTCGTGCGCCTGTTCTCGACCATCCTGAAGCGCGAGGGTGACA
Organism: Bradyrhizobium sp. KB893862 SZCCT0404; assembly: GCF_018130885.1. NCBI lineage: Bacteria > Pseudomonadati > Pseudomonadota > Alphaproteobacteria > Hyphomicrobiales > Nitrobacteraceae > Bradyrhizobium > Bradyrhizobium sp. KB893862 SZCCT0404. The sequence continues at coordinate 48,030 of NZ_JAFCLT010000008.1, read as the reverse complement.
AGCATTTCCTCGTGACGCCGGTGGAGAAGGTCGGCATCCGCGTCGACGACGCGCCGTTCATGGCGGTCGAAATGCTCAAGGCGGGCGAGGACAACCATCGCGTGCTGAGCTTCCGCACCAATGTCGACGACTGGGTGACCTGCGACGCCGCGCACCGGCTGCGCTTCGAGCAGGCGGCGGACGGCGGGCTGACGCCGTATCTGCACGTCCGCGCCGATCTCTGGGCCAAGGTGACCCGCGCGCTCTACTACGATCTGGTTGACATGGGCGAGGAGCGGATGGTCGATGGCCAGCCGATGTTCGGCGTCGAGTCGGCCGGCGAATTCTTCGCCATGGCCGACGCGGAGCAGGTGAGGGCCGCGCTTTGAACAAGCCTATTCTGAAGAGCGACCCCGTTACGACCGGCGCGGCGGATTTCTTCGCCCGCTCGCGGGCCCGGCTCGGCTTCGACGTGCCGCCCGGCCTCTACGACCCCAACATCATCCCGGCCTCGGGCGATCCCGGCACCGACAAGATGCTGGAGATCATCGCGCGCGAGCAGCCGGTGCGCCCCGCGGCGGTGCTCATCGCGGTGGTCGACCATCCCGAGCCGACCATTTTGCTGACGCAGCGCTCGGCCCATCTCAACGACCACGCCGGCCAGATCGCCTTTCCCGGCGGCAAGATCGACGCGACCGACTCGTCGCCGCTCGATGCGGCGCTGCGCGAGGCCGAGGAGGAGGTCGGCCTGTCCAGGGACTTCGTCGAGCCGATCGGCTATCTCGATCTCTACGGCACCGGCTTCGGCTTCCGCATCCTGCCGACGGTCGCGAAAGTGCGGCCCGGCTTTGCGCTCACCATCAACCATTCGGAGGTTGATGACGCGTTCGAGGTGCCGCTATCCTTCCTGATGGACCCGGCGAACCACCAGCTGCACAGCAAGGAATTCCGCGGCATGGAGCGCTTCTACTACGCCATGCCGTTCGCGGAGCGCTACATCTGGGGTGCGACGGCCGGGATGCTGCGCGTGCTGTATGAGCGGATCTACTCGTCATGATCCGGCCGGTCCTGACCGAGATCGGAATCTTCCTCATCCCTTTTGCCGTCTATGCGCTGTTCCTGGCCGCCACCCGGTCCGGCCTGTTCGCGCGATCGTCCTGGCCGGTCACCATCGTCGCCCGCCTCGCCCTGGTCGCGCTGGCGCTCGTGATCGCCGGCCTGATCGGCCTTGCGCATTTCTCCGGCGGCGGACCGGATTCGACCTACATTCCCGCCCATATCGACAACGGCAAGTTCGTGCCGGGCACGGAAAAATAGGGGCTGGGCGATGAGCGCGGAGCCGATCCTTGCACCGATCCTTGCCGATGCGCCCTGGTTGACGGCAGGCGGCACCGCGCGCGTCCTGCAACTGCTCAACGCGGACGGCGAGGAGGCGCGCGTGGTCGGCGGCGCCGTGCGCAACGCGCTGCTCGGCCTCGTGCCCGGCGACATCGACATCGCGACCACCGCCCTGCCGGACGAAGTCGTGCGGCGCGCCAAGGCTGCCGGCATCAAGAGCGTGCCGACCGGCATCGACCACGGCACGGTCACGCTCGTCATCGACAGCCTGCCTTACGAGGTCACGACGCTGCGCGAGGACACCGAGACCTTCGGCCGCAAGGCGAAGGTCGCGTTCGGCCGCGACTGGGTCAAGGACGCCGAGCGGCGCGACTTCACCATGAACGGCCTGTCGGTCGATGCGGCAGGGATCGTGCACGACTATGTCGGCGGGATCGCGGACGCCAGGGCGCGTCGCGTCCGCTTCATCGGCGATCCCGACCAGCGCATCGCCGAGGATTATTTGCGCATCCTGCGCTTCTTCCGCATCCACGCCGCCTTCGGCGCCGGCGAGCCCGACCGCGACGGCTCTCTCGCCTGCATCCGCGGCCGCGCGGGGCTCGCCAGCCTGTCGGCCGAGCGCGTGCGCATGGAGATGCTGAAGCTGCTGGTCGCAGGCGGCGCCTCCGCGGCCGCGCTGGCGATGGCCGATGGCGGATTGCTGCAGGCGCTGATCGGCGGCGTCGCCTATACCGGGCCGCTCGAAGCGATGATCGTGATCGAGCGCGAGCTCGGTCTGTCCGCCAGCGCCACGCGGCGCCTCGCCGCCCTGACGGTGGCCGTCACGGAAGATGCCAAGCGCGTCGCGACACGCCTGCGGCTCTCCAATGCCGAGGCCAAGGCGCTGGATTCGATGGGCCATCGCTGGTGGCGCTTCGCCGCCATGGACGAGGCCCATGCACGGCGCTTGCTCTACCGGCTCGGCCCCGAGCGCTATCACGATCGCGCGTTGCTCGGCTGGGCGCGGGCCGCGGGCGAGGTGCATTCGCCGCGCTGGCGCGCGCTCGCCGGGCTGCCGCAGCGCTGGACTGCGCCGAAGTTCCCGCTGAAGGCCGCCGACTTCATCGCGCGCGGTCTCGCCGAAGGGCCCGCGCTCGGACATGTGTTGACGCTCGCCGAGGACGCTTGGCTTGCGGCGGATTTTCCCCTGGAGCAAGCCGCGCTCGCTTCCATCGCCGATCAAGCTGCGACACGTGTCAGCCGCGACGGGAAAACGTGACCATCGCTTCAGGCTTCGCCGACAGTTGATGGTGTTGTTTGCAGACTTGCGCAGAGCGTCGGGTCCGCGCCCGGCGGAAAATCCGATTATGGGTCGCTGTGGTTCGTTCCCATGCGATATTGCGTCGGTGAGCAGCCGAAGTGAGCGCGGAAGCGGCGATTGAAGTAGGTCACTTCATTGAAGCCGCAGGCGAAAGCGATGTCACTCACCTTCGTGTCGTCGTAGCGAACGTCCGACAGCATCGCCCGTGCCTTCTGCAGGCGCAGTTCGAGGACGCGCTCCGAGAATGTCGCGCCGCCTTCGAGCAGCAAATCGCTTGCATAGCGACGCGACAGATGAAGGGCATCCGCGATGGTCGTGATCGACAGGGACGGTTCGGCGAAGCGCTTTTCGATGATCGCGGTCAGCTCGCGCTGCCGCGCGGCGCGCAAGCCGCGTTCCGCCGCAACCTCCGCGACCTCACCGCGCGCGCCGAGTGCCAGCACGATCAAATCCCCGAGCATGGCTTGCGCGTGACGTGTCAACGCCTGGTCTTCGCAGACCTCGTCGGCATCGAGGAGAAAATCGATGGTGCGCTCGAGATGTCGTACCGCCGGATTGGCCGGGTCGAGCAACGTGGCCGGACGGTTGTCGGCATGCGGAACGAGCTTCAGAATTTGCGCACGAGGTATGGACGCCAGATTCCAGGCCGTGAGGCCGTTCGTGAAGCTCGAGACCGGTTGGGCGACGTTGAAGGCGACCACGCTTCCCTGTTTCAGCTCGACGCCCTGGTTTCCCACCGTCCACAATTGCGGCTGAGGGCTGCGATAAAAGCCGACGAGAATATCGTCGCGATCATTGGTCACGTGCTTGCGCGTGCGCACGTAATGCCCCGTCGTCGTGGCAAACCGGCTGACGCTCAACTCGCCGAGCAGAACATTCGTCGACGCGGTGTAGAATGGCTGGTCCTCGGCATGCTTCATGTCCGCATTGCCGAGCTGCTCCATCCATATGTCGTGCCAAAGGCGGAATCGGGCTCTGTCATTCAGATGTGATGGAAGCTGGTCCGATGAAAATTCAATCTTAGGCATATCCGTCCAAAATCCTCGCGCGCCGGTTCCACTCGTATCATGATCGCCGCGCGAAAGGCATCCACCTCCCTTTCCACCAAGCTGCCGCAAAAGCGGACAGTCGTGCATCTCAGGTCAAGTTCAGCGCCGGACAGGTCAAGTCTGCGGCTGCCGACCGTTGCGCCCAAACAACATTCAGCGGCGATCCCGCTGCCGTGCCGTTTCGATCAACTCCGGCACCTTCGCGGACAAGACGACCCGGGCGCGACCCGGTAGTGATTCCGAACGAGGGACTCGCTGGGAATGCCAAGCATGAGAAAATTGATCGCGGCCGGATCTGTCGTTTCGGCCATGATGCTGTCGCCGGCGTCGGCTGCCGACCTGCCGGTGAAGGCAAAGCCCGTCCCCGTCTATGACTGGACCGGATTTTACGCCGGTGTGAACGTTGGCTACGGCTGGGCCGATCGCGACCTGAGTTTTGCCCCGAACGATGACGCGACCCGTCTCTGGTCTGTTTTTGGGGGCATCCCGCCAGCAGCGTCGTTCAAGACGTCGGGTGCGTTCGGCGGACTGCAGTTCGGCTACAACCGACAGCTCGGCACGGTCTGGCTTGTCGGCCTTGAGGCCGATTTCAACTGGTCCGGCATCAAAGGCTCAGGCATCAGTTCCGGTGTCATGCCCCCAGTGCCCATTCCAGGCCCATACTCGGCACCCTTTGACGAGCGGGTCGACTGGTTCGGCACGGTGCGGGCCCGCCTCGGCTACCTGCCGACCAGCACGCTGTTGACCTATGTCACCGGTGGTCTGGCCTATGGCCAGGTCACGCGCAGCGGAAGCTACATCAACAACAGTACCGTCGGTTTCACAGCCAATGGACTGCCCGACAACAGCGGCTTCACATGCGCGAGCGGTGCCACCTGCTTTTCCGGCGTGTCGCGCGACGTCACTGCGGGATGGACCGTGGGCGGTGGATTTGAATACGCTCTCGGAGAGCGCACGACCCTCAAGGCCGAATATCTATATGTAAGCCTTGCCGGGAAGAAAATCACCGAAACGGCTCTGGCGGTCTTCATTCCCGGCGATACGCCGGCCTCGATCAGCGCCAATGTCGGCCGCGCCACCTTCAGCACCGCGCGCGTCGGCCTCAACTATCGCTTCTAGAGCCTGTTCGGTTCTGATTGCAGGAGTGATCGCAAGGCGCAGACCCGCCTGCGATCATCAACCGCTCAATATGTGTTGACACTGGCCGAGGACGCTTGGCTTGCGGCGGATTTTCCCCTAGAGGAAGCCGCGCTCGCTTCCATCGCCGATCAAGCTGCGGCACGCGTCAGCCGCGACGGGAAAACGTGACCATCGTCTCAGGCTTCGCCGACATCTCGATTTTTCAGCTCCTGCTGGTCGCGTTGATGGCGTTGTTTGCTTCGATCATCGGTGGTCTCGCCGGCTACGGCACCGGCGCGCTGATGCCGCTGGTGCTGGTGCCGCTGGTCGGCGCCGAGCCGGTGGTGCCGATCATCGCGATCTCGGCGATGCTGACCAATGCGAGCCGTGCTGTTGCCTATCTCCGCTATGCCGACCGCCGCCGTGCGCTGATCGTGCTCGCCTGCGCGGCGCTGACGACCGCGCTCGGCGCCTACGGCTATACGCGCCTCACCAATGCCGGCGCCGCGCTGGTGATCGGCAGCATGCTGATCCTGAGCGTGCCGCTGCGCCGCGTGCTGCGACGGCGCCAGGTCAGGATCGGCGATACCGGTCTTGCTGCCGGCTCGGTGGGCTACGGCGTGCTGGTCGGCGGCACGTCGGGATCGGGCGTGATCCTGCTCTCGCTGCTGATGGCCGCGGGCCTCGAGGGCGCCGCCGTGATCGCCACCGACGCGCTGATCTCGCTCGGCACAGGCCTCATCAAGATCTCCGTATTCGGCCTCGCCGGCGCGGTGACCGCGCAGGTGCTCGCCTTCGCGCTCCTGATCGGCGGCATCGCGATCCCCGGCGCCTTCCTCGCCAAGGCCTTCGTCGAGCGGATGCCGGTGCATATCCACGCCGCGATCCTCGATGTCGCCGTGATCACCGGCGGGCTGGTGATGATCTCCGCGGCGGCGAAGCAACTGATCGCTTAGATGATGCCGGCACAATCGCGACAAGCTTGACTTCTGCTGACACTTTAGTCATTTCCTCAACTACAAGCTGTGGGGCAAGTCATGATCGGATTACGCCCGATATTCTTCTTCGTGCTCGTCGTCGCGATGGCCGGCGGGGCCGAGGTCAAAAGCCAAACCGCCGACAGTCAGCGGCCAAGACTTGCCGAGCGACTGGCTGCAGAGATCGCGCATGAGATGGACGTGCGCGGGACCAGGATGCCGCCCAACACACCGGTCGCGTTTGAATCCGCGACGTCCCACGATCAGATCGTGGAATTGAGGTGGGTGACAAGAGATCCGTCCCTCTTTTCAGTCTTCAGGAATGGCTTCAACAGCGAGCGGGTCCGCGTAACCAAAGCCACGCGCTATTGCACCGAACGCAATATGGCCGCGATGGCGCAGGGCGTCGTGATCCACGAAATCCTGACGCCCTCCGATGGCAGCGAGCCGCTCGACTACAGGATCGATATGTCCGTGTGCGAGGTGTTGCCGAAGCTGGAGCCCGCTGATCCTGCCACGCTTGTGGAACTGGCCAGGAAAGTCGCCAGCGTCGAGGAGGCACGAAAAGCACGGCCGAGTGGATGGTTTCGTCTTGACCAGGCGGCCGCCCACGACGGCGTGGTCGAGGAAAGCTATACAATACGAGACGCGGCCGCGATGAATGCCATGCTTGCAGATCGCGCTCACCACGAGGGCGTCCAGAAGGACTATTTTTGTCCCACGTTTCGTACGGAAATATTCCGCGGCGTCACGCTACATCTGGTCTACGTGTCGCCGGATGGCAGGCCGGTGTATGATTTCGCAATTAACCGGTCCAATTGCTGATGCGAGGCGCTTGACGCGACGAAGGTGCCGGCTCACCGCAAGCACGGTCACGTGAATTCCTGATCGCTCAGATGCGGCGCGAAACTCGCCGGCGCGAGTATTCGCAAACGTAGTTTTCCGAGCCCGAGACGAGTGGCACTTCTCGCCCGCATCGACGAAGTGATCGAGTGAGGACGCTGGAAGCCCCGGCCGGATCACCATGAGACCGCGGCCGCAGTTCGCTATCGCAGCTTGCCGAGCCACAGCGCGGTGAGCGTCGCGCGATTGCTGACGCCGAACTTGCCGTAGATCGACTTGACGTGGAAGTGGGTGGTGTTCGGACTCTGGTCGAGCTTCTGCGCGATCTGCTTTTCCGTGTGCCCGTCGAGCAGGGCGAGCAGCACCTTGCGTTCGGCGGGCGTCAGGGACGCGTTGGCGATGAGCAGGCCGTGGCTGAGCAGTTGCTGCCGTTGAAACCATCTCAAGCCGCGCATCACGAAGCCCAGAAGCTGGGCGTCCTGCGCCGTGAAGCGGGGGGCCTGCGCATCGCGAAACACGAACAGGCGAACCCTCACGTCGTCATTGAGCGCAATGCGCACGGAAATGCTGTCGGCGAAGCCGACGTCCAGATAGTGCCGCCGATAGTGCTCGCCCTCGAACCATGCCGGCGGCAGCGCTTCGAACAGCAGGCGGACGCGGAACGGCTCGTCTCCCGCCATGGAGATGATCTGGGACAAATCGACGTTGTCGGACCAGAGCTTGTCGTACTGCTTCTGCACGGACGCTGCGACGGCCGGTATCGGGTCCAGCACCCGGACGAGGCGCGGACGCCAGCCGAGCAGGGGATCGGCCCGCTTCGGCGACGGCAACCGCACCAGCACGCCCCATAGCGCATTGCGTGCCGACAACATCGTGCACAGTGCGGACAGCAGGTGCGTCAGCGCGGCATCGCCATTGCCGACCGAGAAGTCGGCGAGTTGATCCCAGAGTGCGTAGATTTCTTGATTGTGCGGATTGGTGGGATCCGTGGAGAGGTGCATCTCATTACCAAAGCATGTGCGGATCGCGACCCGCGCGAACATTCATAAGCGACGGCAGGCCACCTTTCTAGGTAGTTTTCAGGCGTATCGCGTGACGCCATAGTCGGCCTGGGTGCTGGGAGGATCGGTCCTCTCACCGTAGCGATATTGAGATAGATCAACGATGCGCACAGCAATGGGCGCGCGCCGGCTCGACACGCCCGGCGACGCGAAGAGGCGATGGTTTCCCGGCTTTTTCATCACGCTGCCATGCGCCGCTTTGATCGTGCTGGCAGCCTTTGCGCTGCTGCAGCCGGCCGAGGTCTCGATCCGCCCCACCGCTCCGATGCCGGACGTCAACGTTCCCTGACCGGAGCGTTCTTCAACGCATTTCGTTCGTTTTGAAATTCGATTTGCATTGGACATTTCATGATCAAGAGCGCCGCCGATCAGGCATTCCTGCTCGTTGCGATCTCAGTCTGCCTTGGAGCGTGCTTCGTCTGGACCTTTTGGGAGATCGAAGACGCTCGCAGACATCGGCGGCAGATGCGCGAGCTCGTGCGGGACGCGCGTCGCTCGATGGCAGGCCGGTAGTCCGCTGGAAGCCGTCATGCGGGCTCTCGTCGCTGCCGTCATCGCAAACGCTCTCATGCGGGCGTTTCCCGTATCGTCGCTGCGGGCCGAGCTGCTCAAGCAGACCGCGCTGCTGTGCGGTGCCATCCTGTTCGTGTGGCTGTTGTCGCTGACATCAGGTTTGGATCTCAGCGCTGGGTTCTTCTAGCCAGACCTCGTGCGGCATGGGCGTACCGCTGGGGACGACGGCGGTGCGGCGATAAAGATGTCTCATTTCGGTAACAGCGAGCTTCGGTTAAGCGTCAGCGCGGCCGTCCCGCCTTGGACGGCGGGGAATATGGGAGTAGCCTTCCTTCGGGAACCCTGCCGCGGAGTTGGGGGCAATGAAAGCCTTGCAGGCTGCCTGCATCGTGGGTGTCATTGCATTCACGGGGATGCTTCATGAGGCCGGCGCAAGCACGCCAGGGGCGAGCGTGCCCGGTGCCACGGGGGCCGTGAGCGCCGAGACGCCTGTTGCGCCTTCGTCCTCCGCCGCCGTATCGGAGATGCCTGCGCGACCTGAAGCACAGCCTGGAGCAACGCTTGGCGCGGCGCCCGGGCAGGCTTCCGGTCTGTCAGTGATGGCCCAAGCCAAGATCGATGACGACTCCGCCGCGACGACATCGGAAGCATTGGAGCACCGTGATACCGCGCAGCCGGCGCCGGCAATGCCCGGTGCATTCGATGATGCGTCCAGCCCCGCACCGGCGAGCCAGGACTTCCGGTATCTCATCTATTACGTGTGGTCCGAATCTCCGCCTGCCGAGAAGCCGGCCGAGACGGTCTTGAAGTCGCTCAAGGACACTGTGGTGGGAACGCCGATCGAGGAGATCAAGCGCGCGGCCGATGCCTTCGGCCTCGATTTCCATTTCATGAAGGCGGTCGCGAAGATCGAGTCCGGCTTCGATCCCAAGCAACGCACCGGCTCGTATATCGGCCTGTTCCAGCTGAGCGAATACGAGTTCAGCAAGTTCGGGTCGGGGCAGATCCGCAGTCCCCGCGACAACGCCGTTGCGGCGGCCTACAAGGTCATCACAGAAGGTGTGCTGTTCGAGTGGGTGACGCACCAGAAGCCGACCTTGAGCGATCTCTACCTGATCCATCAACAGGGCTGGGAAGGTGCCGCCGAGCACATCAGCCAGCCCGATCGCATCGCCTGGAAATCCATGTGCGCCACCGGCGAGGGCCGGGAAAAAGGCGAGAAATGGTGCAAGCGTGCGATCTGGCGGAATACTCTCCCGGCCGTCAAGCAGGCGTGGAAGTCGGTCGACAAGCTGACATCCGGAGCATTCGTCGGAATGTGGCGCGCGCGGGTTGCCGAATTCTATTCGAAATATATGGCCACGGCTGCCGCCGAAGGGGCGAAGCAGTAGCCCGCGTCATAGGGTAGCGCGCGCCCCATCCGCCGGCTTACGAAGCGCTCGCCGACGATGAGGGGCGGGTCAGGACGACGAAGCAAGGGCCGTTTCAGCCGGCCTGTCTTTCCATCAGCGAGCTGTCCTTCTGGTGCGGCCGAAGGCGACGACCTTCGGAGACCTCGCAGGTTGAATAGAATTTCGACGCGCGCCCGGAACCTTCTCGTCTAGCTTAGGTTGAATAAGCTGAGGCAGACTCCTTGCCATCAACGGAACGGTTCCGGTCACGATGCCCCGCTTCAATGCGCGGCTCGGAGTGATCGAACGATCAGCTAGCTGGGTTCACCCTGGGGACGCCATGCCGCACCTCATCCTGCGGCTGCGCTTGCTCGCGCCGGCCATTGCTCTCATCGCTTCGATGCTTGCGTCGATATCTCCCTCATCTGGCCAGCAGGCTAGCGTCAACACGAATGACCTATTGCGGCCGCAGGCCGGCGAGTCCGTCGACCCCCGTTTCACTTTCACCATCAACGAGGTGCTTGCGGCGCGCGACCGCGAGCGCAGCCTCCACGGCGATGCCGTCAGTCAGACGCCGTCCGCTTCTGCGCAGGTCGTGACTGAAGGGCGCCCCGTCGTGTCCGGATCAGGGGATGCAGGTCACGAGCCGTTCGGCGCCCTCGCATTGCGGGCTCCCGAGGGCATGCTGTCGCGCAAATGGCGCGCCCTCGAAGCCGGCATCGACAACGATCGTAGCGTTCTCCAACGCTGCCGTGCCGACGCATCGCGATGTCCCTCGAATGCCGCGCAATTCCTGCGCCTCGTCAATGCCGTCAGATCGAAGTCCGGCCGCGACAGACTCGAAGAGGCCAATCAGGGCGTCAATCTCGCCATCCGTTACGTCAGGGACATTGTCCAGCACGGTGAAATCGATCGATGGACACCGCCGCTTGCGACCTTCGCAACCGCCAAGGGCGATTGCGAGGATTACGCCATCGCGAAATATGTTGCGCTTCTCGAAGCGGGCACCTCGCGCGATGAGCTTGCAATCATATTGGGCCGCGACCGCGACGCCGGCCTGGATCACGCTGTCCTGGCAGCCTTTATCGAGGGCCAATGGTACATACTGGATAATCGGCACGCGCGAGTGACAAGCGCTTCGGCCGCAGTCAACTTCCTGCCGCTGATTTCATTGAATCCCGATGGCGTTCACGCCCTGTCTGCGTCCCCGGGAACGCCTACTCCAGCCGTCCGCTGAGATCGGGCACGACCGGGTGGCGCAGGGCGTCGACGATTTGCGCAAGTACTTGCGCCTGAAGAACATGAAGAGCATCGACGGCCTCCCGATCGGCTTTGCTCTCGACAGCATGGTTTGGGCGAGCCGAGAGACCAGTATGCTCGGAGAGTCTCGGTTCGGAACTTTGCCGCTCCCTCGTCGTTCCCGGTCAGCGGGTGCGAACGTAGGTAGAAGCCATGAAGTGGATGCTGGTGGTCCTGGTCGGAGGCGTCTCGCCCATCAACACGGATCTGGTGTTCGACAAGTTCAGCGAGTGTCTTGCCGCTGAACAGCAGATGCGACAGCACTATGCCGACGCCTTCGACGCATGGGATCGCATGGCCGCGGCAGGGATCGACAGGCGCAGGGACTACAAGAAGGCTCGTGAAATTGAAGCCAAGCGGTTGTTGAGCAATGTGGGAACGTGTGTTCCACATGGCGGCGGCGATCAGCAGCCGGTCACGACTCAGCAGCAAGCTCCTGCTCCGTCATCGCAGCAGCCCGCCGCAACACCGTCGCCGCAGCCAACGCCGCGAACCTAGCGGCAGCGGTGGCAGGACGCGCCGCATTGCGCTTCGCAGCTCGCAGGCGGAGTGGACAGCAAGATGTCTGCCCTGAGTTTCGCGTGGAATGCCTGCCGGCGTGTTCTAATCTTGGTCCTTCGACATCCGGCGATGTCCGCTATTGCGCTGCTACCGCAGAGCAGCGGACATCGGGAGTTCAAAAGCGGAATGCTTCGGCAAGGATGCGGCTTGGGGTGCGCCTATTCGTCGTCCTCGTCTTCGTCTTCATCCTCGTCTTCGTCGTCCTCTTCTTCGACGCGCGCGAGGGTGGCGAGCGGCAGCGTCTCGCGGAACAGGTCGCCTTCCATGCCCATCCAGACGCAGAGCACTTCCTCCTCCTTGATCTCCGCGACGGTCAGCGGCTGCCCGCCGGATTTCAGCATCACGACATCGCCGGCTTTCAATTCCATGGATTGTCCTTTCGGTTGATCGACGCGGCGCGGAAGCTAGCAGGCGGTCATGACACGCTGAAAACGGACGGCGGAAAGCCGATCGCACACGACCGTAGGAAGGTCGCCGGACGTGCCTTACGGCCGCGGCGATGCGGGATCATCGATCGGCAGGCTTGTCGCCATGAGGGTTTGATATCCCGCCGCAGCACACGACCTCATCCTGAGGAGCCCGCGTCAGCGGGCGTCTCGAAGGATGGAAGCAGGCGAGGGCCGCTCACAAAATGGCCGCTCGCAAGCCCGGCGAGGATGGCATTATGCCCCTGTTTTGCCCGACGGCGCAAACGGGTTTCGTAAAATCCGTAACCCCTTGATCTTGCAGCAGCGCTCTACTGTGCATGGGGTTGTTTTCGAAGTTTTGATTTAGACCGGCCCCGGCACCAGCTCGGTCAGCGAGCGGATGATGCGGTCGGGCTTGACGGCCGAGCCTTCGGGCAGGCCGTCGCCATGGACGTCGATCCAGATCGCGTAGATGCCGAGGCGCTGCGGCGTCACGACTTCCCATTCCAGATTGTCGCCGATCATCCAGGTCTCCGCAGGCGTGACGCCGAGCGCCTCCATGGCGTGCAGATAGGCGCGCTCCTCCGGCTTGCCGAAGCCGTGCTCGCCCTCGATCTGGATGTGATCGAAGCGATGGGTCAGCTCGAAGCGTTCGACCTTGGCGCGCTGCATGTCGGCGGCGCCGTTGGTGACCAGCGCGAGCTTGACGCCGCGCGCCCTGAAGGCGTCGATCGCATCATGCGCGCCGGGGAAAACGAAGATCGCTTCCTCGCGGTAGGTGGTGAAGCGGTCGGCGAGCCGGTTGGCGAGGTCGTCGGGCAGGGCGCGGTGGCCTTCGGCGGCAAGCGTCGCAAAGCCGCCGCGCACCGTGAGCCGCCGCGCCTCGCCAAGCTTCATGCGCCACTCCGCTCCCGCGGTCGACCAGAACTGCCGCGCATAGGCGAGCACCGTGGTTGCGACCTGCGCCGGCGGCAACGGCGCGAGTTCCTCGGCGAATTCTTCCGCGATCGTGTTCCAGGCGATCTCCGGCCGGCCATAGGCCGACAGGATGGTGTCGTCCATGTCGATCAGCATGGCGCGCGGCAGTTGCTTGATTGCGCTCATGGCCATTTCACCTCCGGCGGCAGCGACGACAGGATGGAGTCCACATTGCCGCCGGTCTTGAGCCCGAAGATGGTGCCGCGGTCGTAGAGCAGGTTGAACTCGACATAGCGCCCGCGCCGGATCAGTTGCTCCTCGCGGTCGGCTTCCGTCCAGGCGCTGGCGAAATTGCGCCGGACGATGTCAGGATAGATCTTCAGGAAGGCGCGGCCGACATCCTTGGTGAAGGCGAGGTCGGCGTCCCAGTCGCCGCTGTCGTGCCAGTCGTAGAAGATGCCGCCGATGCCGCGCGCCTCCTTGCGGTGCGGCAGGTAGAAATACTCGTCGCACCATTTCCTGTACTTGTCGTAGTCGGCAATGCCGTTGGGCTGCTCGCAGGCGCCCTTCATCGCGGCGTGGAAGGCGAGGGTGTCGGCATCGTCCTGCGTACGCCGGCGGTCGAGCACCGGCGTGAGATCGGCGCCGCCGCCGAACCAGGCTTTTGTGGTGACGACGAAGCGCGTGTTCATGTGCACGGCCGGCACGTGCGGATTGCGCAGATGCGCGATCAGCGAGATGCCGGAGGCCCAGAACCGCGGGTCTTCCGCCGCGCCCGGGATCTGCGCGCGAAACTCGGGCGCGAACTCGCCGTGCACGGTCGAGCAGTGCACGCCGACCTTTTCGAACAGGCGGCCGGACATCATCGACATCACGCCGCCGCCGCCCGCCGCGCCCGTGTGGTCGGTGCGCTGCCAGGGCGTGCGCTTGAAGCGGCCGGCCTCGAGCGGATAGAGACCTTGCGGCGCGTCGTCCTCGAGCCGTTCGAAGCTCGCGCAGATGTCGTCGCGCAAGGTTTCAAACCAGGCGCGGGCGCGGGACTTGCGGTCTTCGATTGTCGAGGCGTCCATCTGCATTCCACATCTCACATAGGGTGGGCAAAGGCGCCCTTGCGCCGTGCCCTCCATCTCTCGCCGTCGTCTCGAATGGTGGGCACGCTCCGCTTTGCCCACCCTACGAGACCGAGGTCGTAACTAGCCTTGCGGACCGTAATAGGTGCAGCTCTCGTTGCAACTGTCGCGGTGGATGCTGACGCGGGTCAGCTTGCCGATATGTGCCAGGCGCTCCCAGACGAAGCGCGACAGGTTTTCCAGCGTCGGCTTGCCCAGCGCCTCGATCTTGTTGAGAAACTTGTGGTCGAGCGTCAGGCGCACGTCCTCGATGGCGCGCTGGAGCAGGCCGAGGTCGACCACCATGCCGGTGTCGGGATCGGGCGTGCCGCGCACCGTCACCTCGGCGCGGAAGGAGTGGCCGTGGATCTCTTCGCTCGCCGGGCCAAAGGTCGTCCCCGACAGCGAGTGCGCCGCCTCGAAGCGGAACGATTTCGTCAATTCCCACATCTGTTCGAAAACCCAATCCCTATCTGATGCCGAGCGATTTATGCGTCTGCACACTGAGCCGCCATTGCGGATGCTGCAGGCAGTAGTCGATCGCCCGCGCGGTGTTCTCGGCGACCTCGGGGCCGTCCATCGGCTGCAGCGAGAAGCGCTCGAAGGCGAGGCCCTCGAAGGTCTCGGGCGCGGCGAGCGCCTGCGGGTAGACCAGCTTCAGCTCGTGGCCGCGGCGCAGCACCAGCTCGCTGCCGCCCTTGGGGCTGACGCAGATCCAGTCGAGCCCTTCGGGCGCCGCGATCGTGCCGTTGGTCTCGACCCCGATCTCGAAGCCGCGCGCATGCAGCGCCGCGATCAGGGCGTCGTCGACCTGGAGCAGCGGCTCGCCGCCGGTCAGCACCACGTAGCGGTTGGCGGTGGAGGCGGTCCATTGTGCGGCGATGGTGTCGGCGAGTTCCGCAGCCGACGCGTAGCGGCCGCCGAGCGTGCCGTCGGTGCCGACGAAATCCGTGTCGCAGAACTTGCAGGTCGCCTCGGCGCGGTCGGCCTCGCGGCCGCTCCAGAGGTTGCAGCCGGCAAAGCGGCAGAACACGGAGGCGCGTCCCGCATGGGCGCCTTCGCCTTGCAGGGTCAGGAAGATCTCCTTGACCGCGTAACTCAATGGTCTCTCCTCAAACTATCGGACTTGCCGGGTTCCGGATCTGCCGCAGCGCCTCGCCTGCAGCCATCGCCGCGGTCATGGCGACATTGAGCGACCGCAGCCCCGCATTGATCGGGATCACCAGCCGCGCGTCGGCGGCCTCGACCACAGCGTCGGTGACGCCGGCGCTCTCGCGTCCGAATAGCAGGATGTCCGACGTCTGGTAATGAAAATCGCGGTAATCGGTGGCGCCTTTGGTGGTGAACAGCAGCAGCCGGTAGCCCTGTGCCGCGCGCCATTCCTCGAAGGTCGTCCAGGACACATGGCGGGTGATGCTGACGTGGTCGAGGTAGTCCATTCCCGCCCGGCGGAAATGCCGGTCGGAGACCGGGAACCCTGCCGGCTCGATGATATGGGCAGCCAGCCCCAAGCAGGCGCAGAGCCTGAGAATCGTGCCGGTGTTCTGGGGGATGTCGGGCTGGAAAAGTGCGATCTGCATGGGCATCGGCGGGGTGGTTGAGGGCCGGAAATGTCTCAATAAAACATCGCAGGCCCGGGAATTCGTGCATTGCACGCTTCCCCGCCGTTAGCGGGCTTGCGCTCGCCCGGCAAGGGTGCCAATAGAACGATTCTGGACTGCTGTTTTCGCCCTATTCTGGTGGGGACAAGCGAAGTTCTGCCGCCGCGGGGGGCCGCGGGCGCCGGCAGCTCTGTTCCGGGGACCTTTGGGGGGCTCCTGGAGCGGTTCCGCCGGCAGCATAAGAAGAAAGGGTTGGAATCGTGACGACAGCGTCTTCGGCGGACCATCCGACACGCCGTGATTTCTTATTCGTTGCAACGGGGGCAGCTGCAGCAGTAGGGGGCGCGGCTGCGCTCTGGCCCTTTATCTCTCAAATGAATCCGGATGCCTCGACCATCGCCGCCGGTGCGCCGATCGAGGTCGATCTCAGCCCGGTCGCCGAGGGGCAGGACATCAAGGTGTTCTGGCGCGGCAAGCCGATCTACATCAGCCACCGCACCAAGAAGCAGATCGACGAGGCGCGCGCCGTCAACGTGGCGAGCCTGCCCGATCCGCAGACCGACGAGGCCCGGGTCAAGGCCGGCCATGAGCAGTGGCTGGTCGTGATCGGCATCTGCACCCATCTCGGCTGCATCCCGATCGCTCATGAAGGCAACTACGACGGGTTCTTCTGCCCCTGCCATGGTTCGCAGTACGATTCGTCCGGCCGCATCCGCCAGGGGCCCGCGCCCGCGAACCTGCCGGTGCCGCCGTACCAGTTCGTTTCCGACACCAAAATCCAGATCGGCTGAGCTTCGGACCATCGTCCGAAGTTTCGCGCCGTCTCGTCGTACTATTTCCTCAGGATCGCATCATGAGCGGACCATCCGACTACCAGCCGAGCAATCCGGCCCTGCAATGGATCGAGCGGCGTCTGCCGATCCTCGGCCTCATGCACTCTTCCTTCGTCGTCTATCCCACCCCGCGTAACCTGAACTACTGGTGGACCTTCGGCGCCATCCTCTCCTTCATGCTGGGGATGCAGATCCTCACCGGCGTGATCCTGGCGATGCACTACACGCCGCATGCCGATCTCGCCTTCAAGTCGGTCGAGCTGATCGTCCGTGACGTGAACTTCGGCTGGCTGCTGCGCAACATGCACGCCTGCGGCGCGTCGATGTTCTTCTTCGCGGTCTACGTCCACATGCTCCGCGGCCTCTATTACGGCTCCTACAAGGAGCCGCGCGAGGTGCTCTGGATCCTCGGCGTCATCATCTACCTCCTGATGATGGCGACGGGCTTCATGGGCTACGTGCTTCCCTGGGGCCAGATGAGCTTCTGGGGCGCCACCGTCATCACCAACCTGTTCTCCGCCATTCCCTATGTCGGCGAGAGCATCGTGACGCTGCTGTGGGGCGGCTATTCGGTCGGCAATCCGACGCTGAACCGCTTCTTCTCGCTGCACTATTTGCTGCCGTTCCTGATCGCGGGCGTCGTCGTGCTTCACGTCTGGGCGCTGCACGTCGCCGGCCAGAACAATCCTGACGGCGTCGAGCCGAAGACGGAAAAGGACACGGTGCCGTTCACGCCGCACGCGACCATCAAGGACATGTTCGGCGTCAGCTGCTTCCTGCTGCTCTACGCCTGGTTCATCTTCTACATGCCGAACTATCTGGGCGATGCCGACAACTACATTCCGGCGAACCCGGGCGTGACCCCGCCGCACATCGTGCCGGAATGGTATTACCTGCCGTTCTACGCGATCCTGCGCTCGATCCCGAACAAGCTCGCGGGCGTCATCGGGATGTTCTCGGCGATCATCATCCTGTGCTTCCTGCCCTGGCTCGATGCCGCCAAGACGAGGTCGTCGAAGTACCGGCCGCTGGCCAAGCAGTTCTTCTGGATCTTCGTCGCGGTCTGCATCCTGCTCGGCTATCTCGGCGCACAGCCGCCGGAAGGCATCTACGTGATCGCCGGCCGGGTCCTGACGGTGTGCTACTTCGCCTACTTCCTGATCGTGCTGCCGCTGCTCTCGCGCATCGAGACGCCGCGGCCGGTACCGAACTCGATCTCGGAGGCGATCCTGAGCAAGGGCGGCAAGGCCGTGGCGTCCGTGATGGTCGCCATCGTCGCCGCCGGCGCGCTGTTCCTCGGCAGCATGCAGGATGCGCGCGCATCCGAAGGCAGCGACCAGCCTCCGGGCAACAAATGGTCGTTCTCGGGCCCTTTCGGTAAGTTCGATCGCGGTGCGCTCCAGCGCGGCCTGAAGGTCTACAAGGAAGTCTGCGCGAGCTGCCACGGCCTGTCCTTCATCGCCTTCCGCAATCTCGGAGACCCCGGCGGCCCCGGCTATTCGGTGGCGCAGGTGGCGGCGTTCGCCTCCGACTACAAGGTCAAGGACGGTCCGAACGATGCGGGCGACATGTTCGAGCGCCCGGGCCGGGCGGCGGACTACTTCCCCTCGCCGTTCCCGAACGAGCAGGCCGCGCGTGCGGCGAACGGTGGTGCGGCGCCGCCCGACCTGTCGCTGATCACCAAGGCACGCTCCTACAAACGCGGCTTCCCCTGGTTCATCTTCGACTTCTTCACCCAGTACCAGGAGCAGGGCCCCGACTACGTCGCGGCGGTGCTGCAGGGCTTCGAGGAGAAGGTGCCGGAGGGCGTCACCATCCCGGAGGGCTCGTACTACAACAAGTACTTCCCGGGCCACGCCATCAAGATGCCGAAGCCGCTCAGCGACGGCCAGGTGACCTATGACGACGGCTCGCCGACCACGGTCGCGCAATACGCCAAGGACGTCACCACGTTCCTGATGTGGACCGCCGAACCGCACATGGAAGCCCGCAAGCGCCTCGGCTTCCAGGTGTTCGTGTTCCTGATCATCTTCGCCGGCCTGATGTACTTCACCAAGAAGAAGGTCTGGGCCGACTCGCACTGAGCGGCGCGAGACAGAAAATGAAGAAGCCCCCGCAAGGGGGCTTTTTTGTTGCTCGGGTCTCCGTCATTCCGGGTTCGGTGCTGCGCACCGCCCCGGAATGACGAGAGTGTGGATTGCCTCACGCGCCAGCACCCGCCAAAATACCGCCAACCGCTCCCCCAGACACTCACCGGAGGACCACCATGGGAACCACCGTCACCTTCAAGCGCCCGGACGGCAAGGACGCCTCGGGCTATCTCGCCAATGCCGCGCGCGGCAACGCGCCGGGCGTGGTCGTGATCCAGGAATGGTGGGGCCTGTCGGACCAGATCAAGGGCCTGTGCGACCGCTTCGCGCTCGCCGGCTTCGATGCGCTCGCGCCCGATCTCTACAAGGGCAAGGTGGTGCCGTATCACGACACGGATGCGGCCGGCAAAGAGATGAACTCGCTCGACTTCATGGACGCCACCACGCAGACCGTGCGCGGCGCCGCGCAGTACCTGTCGCGCAACGGCGCCAAGGTCGGGCTGACCGGCTTCTGCCTCGGCGGCGCCGTCACCATCATCGGCGCGGTGCATGTGCCGGAGCTCGCCGCCGGCGTCGTGTTCTACGGCATCCCGCCGGAGCAGGCGGCCAAGCCCGCCGACGTCAAGATCCCGCTGCAGGCCCATTTCGCCAACAAGGACGATTGGTGCACGCCGGAGCTGGTCAGCGGCTTCGAGAAGGCCATGAAGGCCGCCGGCAAGTCGCTCGAGCTGTTCCGCTATGACGCCGAGCACGCCTTCGTCAACGAGCAGCGCCAGGCCGTGCACGACCGCGAAGCCGCCGAGCTGGCCTGGGGCCGGGCCACGGAGTTTTTCCGGAAGCATCTGGGGTAGGGGCGCTGGAGTCTTGTAGCCCGGATGGAGCGCAGCGTAATCCGGGGCTGTCTCGTCGTGGCACGAACCCCGGATTACGCTGCGCTCCATCCGGGCTACGGCACCGTGCCACCCTTGACGCCGCCCCCTCGCCATGGTGAGTATCCGCCCATGAGCACCGCAGCCCGCCCATCCCGTCGTTGGTGGCGCACCTCCTAAGAGGTGGCCGGTGCGATTTTTTTTCCCAAAATCGTCTGAGGTCGCCTGCACAGCGCGGCGGCCTTCTCGTTTGTCCTGTGTGGCGTTCCCTCGGCAAGTTTCGTAAGAGGACCCCATGAACAGGACAGTCTTTGCCCTCCCGGCCCGAAGCGACTACGTGACCCGCGCGGGTCTGGCGATCACGCGCGTGGCGGAGCAGTTTACCGGCGGCGCCAACAGGCTCGACGATCTCATCAACCTGCTCGACCGCCGCCGCGGCGTGGTGCTGTCCTCGGGCACGACCGTGCCCGGCCGCTACGAGAGCTTCGACCTCGGCTTCTCCGATCCGCCGCTCAAGCTCGAGACCACGGGCGTCGATTTCAGGCTGGAAGCGCTGAACGGGCGCGGGCAGGTGCTGATCGCCTTCCTCGGCGACGTGCTGCGCGAGCCCTGCGTCGTGATCTCCGAGAAGACGGCGAACCGCCTGGCCGGCCACATCGTCCGCGGCGAGGCGCCGGTCGAGGAAGACCAGCGTACCCGGCGCGCCAGCGTGATGTCGCTGGTGCGCGACATCATTGCCGCTTTCTCCGCCAACGATGACGGCCTGCTCGGCCTGTTCGGCGCCTTCGCCTACGACCTCGTCTTCCAGATCGAGGATCTCGTGCAGAAGCGTCCGCGCGAGGCCGACCAGCGCGACATCGTGCTCTATGTCCCCGATCGCCTGCTGGCCTACGACCGCGCCACCGGCCGCGGCGTGGTGCTCTCTTACGACTTCGCCTGGAAGGGCAAATCGACCGAAGGCCTGCCGCGCGAGACCGCCGACAGCCCGTATCAGAAGACGCCGCGTCAGGGTTTTGCCGATCACGCCCCCGGCGAGTATCAGGCCACGGTCGAGACCGCGCGCGCCGCCTTTGCCCGCGGCGATCTGTTCGAAGCCGTGCCGGGCCAGCTCTTCGCCGAACCCTGCGACCGCTCGCCGGCCGAAGTCTTCCAGCGCCTCTGCGTCATCAACCCGTCGCCCTATGGCGCGCTGATGAATCTCGGCGAGGGTGAATTCCTCGTCTCGGCCTCGCCGGAAATGTTCGTGCGCTCCGACGGGCGCCGCGTCGAGACCTGCCCGATCTCCGGCACGATCGCGCGCGGTACGGATTCGATCGGCGATGCCGAGCAGATCCGCAAGCTCCTGAACTCGGAGAAGGACGAGTTCGAGCTCAACATGTGCACCGACGTCGATCGCAACGACAAGGCGCGCGTCTGCGTGCCAGGCACGATCAAGGTGCTGGCGCGCCGCCAGATCGAGACCTACTCAAAACTGTTCCACACCGTCGATCACGTCGAGGGCATGCTGCGCCCGGGCTTCGATGCGCTCGATGCGTTCCTCACCCACGCCTGGGCGGTGACCGTCACCGGCGCGCCAAAACTCTGGGCGATGCAGTTCGTCGAGGACCACGAGCGTTCGCCGCGGCGCTGGTATGCCGGCGCCATCGGCGCGGTGAATTTCGACGGCAGCATCAACACCGGCCTCACCATCCGCACCATCCGCATGAAGGATGGTCTCGCCGAAGTGCGCGTCGGCGCCACCTGCCTGTTCGACTCCGATCCCGCCGCGGAAGACCGCGAGTGCCAGGTCAAGGCCGCCGCCCTGTTCCAGGCCTTGCGCGGCGATCCGCCAAAGCCCCTCTCGACCTTCGCACCCGATGCCACCGGATCGGGCAAGCAGGTGCTGCTGATCGACCACGACGACAGCTTCGTGCACATGCTGGCCGATTATTTCCGCCAGGTCGGCGCCGACGTCACCGTGGTCCGCTATGTGCATGCGCTCAACATGCTCAAGCAGAAGAAGTGGGATTTGCTCGTGCTGTCGCCCGGGCCCGGCCGCCCCGAGGATTTCGGGATCAAGAAGACGATCGACGCGGCGCTGGAGAAGAAGTTGCCGGTGTTCGGCGTCTGCCTGGGCGTGCAGGCGATTGGTGAATACTTCGGCGGCGAGCTCGGCCAGCTCACCCATCCCGCGCACGGCCGGCCCTCGCGGGTGCAGGTGCGCGGCGGACGGCTGATGCGCAATCTGCCGAACGAGATCGTCATCGGCCGCTACCACTCGCTGTTCGTCGAGCGCGACAGCATGCCGGACGTTCTGAGCGTCACCGCCAGCACCGAGGACGGCGTTGCCATGGCGCTGGAGCACAAGACCCTGCCGGTCGCCGGCGTGCAATTCCACCCGGAATCGCTGATGTCGCTCAGTGGCGAGGTGGGCTTGAAGATTGTCGAGAATGCGTTCCGGCTGGATGCGGGGACGAATTGAGTGCATGTTTCATGCTCGTCATTCCGGGGCGATGCGTAGCATCGAACCCGGAATCTCGAGATTCTCAGGTGCGCAATTGCGCACCGGAGTTCGGCTCTTTGAGCCGCGCCGAAATGACAACGAAACGAGAAGCGAATGACCTTTGACCACGACCTGAAGGCGAGCGTCCGCACCATCGTCGACTATCCCAAGCCGGGGATCATGTTCCGCGATATCACGACCTTGCTCGCGGACGCGCGCGCGTTCCGCCGCGCGGTTGATGAACTCGTCAATCCCTGGGCCGGCAACAAGATCGACAAGGTCGCAGGCATGGAAGCGCGCGGCTTCATCATCGGCGGCGCGGTGGCGCACCAGCTCTCGGCCGGCTTCGTGCCGATCCGCAAGAAGGGCAAGCTGCCGCACACCACGGTGCGCATCGCCTACTCGCTCGAATACGGCATCGACGAGATGGAGATGCATGTCGATGCCATCCAGCCCGGCGAGCGCGTCATCCTGGTCGACGACCTCATCGCCACCGGCGGCACCGCGGAAGGCGCGGTGAAGCTGCTGCGCCAGATCGGCGCCAACGTGGTCGCCGCCTGTTTCATCATCGACCTGCCCGAGCTCGGCGGCGCCGCCAAGCTGCGCGCCATGGACGTGCCGGTGCGCACGCTGATGACGTTCGAGGGGCACTGAACGGCGAGGGGCGCTTCGCGCTAGGACCGCTGCAGGATCAGGTTGAGCTCCAGCTCCCGGAACGCAAGGTAGTTCCGCCGGGTCCATTGGTGCAGCTCGGTCGAGGAATCCTTCTCCTGCCGCAGATAGCCGGTGAAGGAGAAGTTCAGCCGGTCGATATAGGTCTTCAGGAAACCGGGCAGGGCGGGCAGGCGGAACAGCCGGCCGCCTTCCATCGCAGGCGGCAACTCGCCGCGCACGACGTATTCATTGTCCACCGTGATCAGGCTCATTCGTGGGATCTGCCCACGCAGCATCTCGTGGGCGCGGGCCGAGACGCGGTCGGTATCGGCCACGAACATGATCTGCGGCGCGACGTGCCGGCGCGCCGCTTCCTTGAGCAGGCCGATCTCGTCGGTCATCTTGAAGAACTCGTCGAAGGCGTGGAAGCCGAGGTCGATCACCTTGGCGAGGCCGTCGTCGACGATGACGCGGTCCATCAGCTGCATCTTGCCGTAGGTGTCGATCACGTCGGCGGTCTCGGTCACCTTCGGCAGGTAATCGAGCAGCGACGGCTCCTTCAGATTGACGTCGAAGGCCGCGACGTTTCCGTTCTTGAGCAGCAGGAATTCGGCCAGCAGCCGCGCCAGCAGGGTCTTGCCGACCTGCGGGCGGGGCGAGCAGATGATGTAGACGGGTGTCACGGGCATTGCGGCTATTATCTGAGCGAACTTGCCGCCCCAATCCAGCCGTATCAGCCCGGGTGGTGCAACTATTTTTCGCTGTTGCGGGTCGCGGGCTTCGAACCGACGATGTCGGTCAGGCGGATACGGTCGTATTCGCTCCAGACATTGGCCAGCCAGTGCCGGACATAGCCGCGCAGCACGAACGAATAGTTCGCGGCCTCGTCGTTGATGCCCTTGTTGGCGACGAATTTCAGGAACGGAACGGAGGACACCTCGACCTGCTCATAGGCCATTTCGTTGAGCTTCGGGATGGTCAGCTCGGTGGCGTCCTTGATGCGGTGGAAATAGGAATTGTAGGTCGCCTGGTCCCACTGGAAGAACTGGGTGTCGTTGATGAAGTTCTTCACCAGGAAATATTTTGCGCCGGTCATGAAGCCGGCGGTCTCGGCGATCTCCTCCAGCGAGGCGATCGAGGGCCCGAGGATATGGAACACCGCGAAGGTGATCTGGCCGGCCTTGGCGGCGTCGAGGAAGCCGATGTCGCGCAGCGAAGCCAGGGCCGGCGAGAGCAGGCCGGCGCGGACGTCGATGACGGTGACCGAAGGGCTGACCGCGTTGAGCGTGTCGAAGATCTTCATCTGGTCGGCCGTCGTCGTCATGTCGACGATCTCGGTGATATCGGGGTGGAAGCGCTTCAGGGTTCCGCGCGGCGACTCCGTGTCGAACGCGCGGGTCGGTACGTTGTTGGCTGAGAAATAATCGAGCAGGGTGCGCGACACCGTGGTCTTGCCGACCCCGCCCTTGTCCGCGCCCACCACAACCACTGCCGGCTTTGCCATTGCTGTCCCCTAACGCGCGCCCCCGATCGCGAGGTCGCAATCGGCCGGGCCCCAAATCGATGTCCCAAGAAGGTCCCAAGTCTGCTGTTGGGCGCGAACATGGCAGAAACAAGGGAGAATTCAATTCCTCGAGCCCTGCTTGCGGCAATTCCCGAGGTTTTTCCAGGTCAGTGTGAAACCCGCCACGCACCGCGGCCGATCACCTCGCTCAGTGACGGCCCCACGGTCCCATCGGATTGCCGCCCGGGGCTCCTGAGGGGCTCGGTGCGGGAATGGGCGGTGGGCTGGCCGGGGCGGGCGCATCGCCCCACGGGCCATGCGGGGGCGCCGGCGGGGCGTCCTGTGGATTGGCTTGCGCCGCGGGTTGTTCCGTCTCGGACTGATCCGTCTCCTCGGCCGGGTCGGGCAGCGGACCGGGATCATGGCCGCCGGCGAACTTGACCAGCGCGTCGACCCTCGACTGCACCGAGGGGTGGGTTGCGAACAGGTCGGCAAAGCCCTCGCGCGGATTGTCGACGCAGAGCTCCATCACCGCCGAGGTCGCGCCCGGCAGTTCGCCGCGATTCTCGATCTTGCGCAGCGCCGAGATCATGGCATCGGGATCCTTGGTCAGCTCGACCGAGCCGGCGTCGGCGAGATATTCGCGCGAGCGCGACAGTGCCAGCTTCACCACCTGCGACATCAGCCAGGCCACCACGATCAGCACGACCGCGATGATGATGACGATCACCGCGCCGCCGCCGGAGCTCTTGCTGTCGCTCGACGACGAGGACGACGAGCGCGACGAGGAGGAGGAGCCCGAGGACCACGAGCCGCCGGAATTCCAGCTGAAATTGGTGAACACGCGGAAGAACAATTCGCCGAAGAAGCCGACCACGCCGGCGATGATGACGGCGACCACCATCAGCTGCACGTCACCGTTCCTGATGTGGGTCAGCTCGTGGCCCAGCACCGCCTCGATCTCCTTGTCGTTCAGCGCATTGAGGAGGCCGGTGGTGACGGTGACCGAATATTGGCGCGGATTGAGGCCGGTCGCGAACGCGTTCAGCGCCGGGCTGTCCATGATCTTCAGCTTTGGCATGGTGATGCCGCGCGAGATGCAGAGGTTTTCGAGCAAGTTGTAGAGCCGCGGCTCTTCCTGCCGGGTGACGTCGTGTCCGCCGGTCACCGCGTCGATCATCGACTGGTGGAAGAAATAGGCGATCACGACCCAGACCGCCGTCACGATCGTCGCGACGGGCGCAGCGACCTTCAGGTCACTGAAGGCGTGGCTCAGGTAGAAGGCGACGGTGCGATTGCTGTCGATCAGGACTTCAGCGACCAGTGCGCCGGCATAGACCAGCACATAGACCAGCGCGAACAGGCCGGCGAGCAGCAGCATCGAACGAAACTTGTTCGAGGCGATGTGCGTGTAGAGACCATACGCGGCCATGACGCGTCTTTATCAAAGTCCGTCGTTCCGGGGAGCGCCGAAGGCGTGAACCCGGAACCTCGAGATTCCGGGTTCGATGCTACGCATCGCCCCGGAATGACGGAGGAAAACGATGGGCATGCGGGGCAATCAGAACTTCACCTGCGGCGCCGCCTCGACCTCGGTGCGGCTGGCGCCGAGATCGAAGAAGTCCTTCTTGGTGAAGCCGAACATGCCGGCGAACAGCGCGGCAGGCATCTGCTGGATGCCGGTGTTGTATTCCTGGACCGCATTGTTGAAGAAGCGGCGGCTCGCCGCGATCTTGTTCTCGAGGTCGGAGAGCTCGGATGCGAGCTGCTGGAAATTGGCGTTGGCCTTGAGGTCCGGATAGGCCTCCGACAGCGCGATCAGCCGGCCGAGCGCGCCGGAGAGCTGGTTCTCGGCGGCGGACATCTGCGCCGGGCCCTGCGCCGAGATGGCGGAATTGCGCGCCTTGATGACGTCGTCGAGCGTGCCGCGCTCATGCGAGGCGTAGCCCTTCACGGTCTCGACCAGGTTCGGGACCAGGTCGTGGCGCTGCTTGAGCTGCACGTCGATGTCGGCAAAGGCCTGGCCGACGCGCTGGCCCAGCGCGACCAGGCGGTTGTAGGCGCTGAACGCCAGGAACACGAGAACGACGATGACGCCGAGAACGATCCAGCCGGTCGACATGGAGAACTCCTGAAGGGGAAGAAGGCGGGCGCTAGGGTAAACCAAATTGGCGCAGAGCGAGAGCCCCGGCGCGGAACGGAGGTAAGACTTGGTCGGATCAGGAACCGTCCGAGTTCAAGGCGAAAGCCCCGAACGAGGTTAACTTTCGGCAATCACCGCGTCGCCCCAGCGCCAGCGACGGGCGTTCGCGTAGGCAGCCTTGTCGCGGCGCGGGACCTTGGTCAGTGCTGCACCGTCCTCGGTGCAGAGCTTTGCCGTGATCTCGGCCTTGCCGACATCCGGCGGCACCAGCACGCGCGCGGCGCGGCTGTCAGGCGGAGTGCGGGTGAGGGCGACGTAAATAAAACGCTCGTCCTCGAACGGCACCTCGGCGCCCTTG
This sequence comes from Bradyrhizobium sp. KB893862 SZCCT0404, assembly GCF_018130885.1. Taxonomy (NCBI): domain Bacteria; kingdom Pseudomonadati; phylum Pseudomonadota; class Alphaproteobacteria; order Hyphomicrobiales; family Nitrobacteraceae; genus Bradyrhizobium; species Bradyrhizobium sp. KB893862 SZCCT0404. Next base: position 21,632 of record NZ_JAFCLT010000008.1, on the reverse strand, counting down.
ATCTGGCGGTGCGCCTGCGAGCGCGGCAGGCGCTGGGAGAAATGGCACCAGTCGGGCGCGGCGAGCGGGCAGGGCTTTTCGTGCGGGCAGGGCGCGGCGACGAAAGCGCCGGCCGCGATCAGTTGCTGGCGCAGCGCGAGGATGCGGGCATAGCCGGCGGGCGTGCCGGGCTCGATCACGACCAGCGCGTGGCGCGCTTTCGCCCACATCGCCTCGGTGAGCTTGCGCTGATCGGCTTCGCCGAGCTCGCCGATGATGTAGCTGGCGATCACGAGGTCGGCCTGCGAGACTTCAGCGAGGTTGCCGCCCGCATCGCCCGGCAGGTAGCGGCACTCCGCGAGGCGCGTGCTGTCGCGCGCGAGGTCAAGCGCGAGCCGGCTCAGCGTGGCGTTGGCGTCGAGGAGCGTGAAATCCTGCAGCGACGGAAACGCCTCGGCTGCGGCCCAGCTCGCGGTGCCCGGACCTGCGCCGACGTCGAGCAGGGTTCCCGGGGCAAGGCTAGGTACGATCTCGGTCAGCGCGTTCAGGCTCGCAGCGACCGCCGCGTAGGTCGCCGGCATGCGTGCCAGCGCGTAGGAGAGGGCATCGGCCTCGGACTTGATCGTGCCGGAGCCGCCGCCTTTGCGATAGGTGGTGGAGATTTTTTGCGACCGCTGTGCGGCGTCGGTGCGGGAGAAGCCCTGCAGCTTGCCGTCGAGGGCGGCTTTCAGTTCGGCGGGGAGGGTGGGTGAGATCATGCTTGCCCACCGTCATCCCGGGGCGCGCGAAGCGCGAACCCGGGATCTGGAGATTGTCGCGCGAGATTCCGGGTCCTCGCTTCGCGAGCCCCGGAATGACGCCGGAGATATCACGCCACGTTCTGGTCGAGAATGTCCACGGCCTCGGACAGGCTGACGGACACCAGCTGCGACACGCCGCGCTCGGCCATGGTGACGCCGAACAGACGGTTCATCCGCGCCATGGTGATCGGGTTGTGCGTGATGATGATGAAGCGCGTATCGGTCGAGCCGGTCATCTCGTGCAGGAGGTTGCAGTACCGTTCGACGTTGTGGTCGTCGAGCGGCGCGTCGACTTCGTCCAGCACGCAGATCGGCGAAGGGTTCGTCAAGAACACTGCGAAGATCAGCGCCATGGCGGTCAGCGCCTGCTCGCCGCCCGAGAGCAGCGACAGCGTCTGCGGCTTCTTGCCCGGCGGCTTGGCGATGATCTCGAGGCCGGCTTCGAGCGGATCGTCGCTCTCGATCAGGTGCAGCGCGGCTTCGCCGCCGCCGAACAGCTCGACGAACAGGCGCTTGAAGTGGTTGTTGACGACCTCGAACGAGGTCAGGAGCCGCTCGCGCGCTTCCTTGTTGAGGCTCTGGATGCCCTGGCGCAGCCGCTTGATGGCTTCGACCAGGTCGTCGCGTTCGGTGACGAGGCCGGTGTGCTGGGTCTCGACCTCGCGCAGCTCTTCCTCGGCGCGCAAATTGACGGCGCCGAGGCGCTCGCGGTCGCGGCGCATCTTTTCGAGGTCTTCCTCGATGTCGTGCAGCGGCGGCAACTCGGCGCCGGGCTCGAGCTCGGCGAGGCCGGCGACGGCCTGCGGCTCAACCTCGAGCATGTCGCGGATCTCGCGCTCGATGTCCTCGAGCCGGCGCCGCGCGCCTTCCATGCGCTCTTCGGCACGGGCGGTGGCTTCGCGCGAGCTGGAGAGCGCCTCCAGCGTCAGCTTGGCGACGCGGTCGGTCTCGGCCATCGCGGTTTCCGCGGTGGCGAGCGCGTCGGCGGCCATGCGGCGGTCGTTCTCCGCATACTCGATCTCGGTGATCAGCGCGCTGCGCTTCTCGGCGAACACCTGCGGCGCGTTTTCGAGCTCGCTGCGCTCGATCGTGAGTTCGGCGATACGGGCCTGGATGGTGTCGATGTGGGAGGCCGCGCTCTCCTTGCGGTTCGCCCACTCGGTGCGCTCGGCCAGGATCGCCTGCACGCGGCGGTCGGCGAGCTCGGCCTCGCGCGCCAGCGCCTGCGCCTCGGCGCGGACCTGGGCGGCCATGCGGCGATGGGCCTCGATGTCGCTGCGGACGGCGGCGAGGCGGGTCTCGGTGTCCTCGCTGGACGGCAGCTCGGAGATGCCGGCCTCGGCATATTCGTAGGCGGCTTCGGCCTCGGCGCGGTCGGCGGCGAGACGGCTGTGCGCTTCCGACAGCGTCGCCTTGCGCGCGGCATGGCGGCTGATCTCGCGCTCGGCGGTGGCATGACGTTCACGCGCGACGTTCAGCTCGCGCTGCGCGGCGCGCCAGGCTTCGCGGCTGGCACCTTCGGTGCTCGCAGCCATCTGCAATTCGGACTCGGCGTTCTCCAGCGCCTGACGCTTGATCTGCGCGTCGATGCGGGCCTGCTCCAGCTCGTTCTCGATGTCCACGAGACGGGCACGCTCGGCGAGACGGCGCGCGGCACCGGTCGGGGCGTGCGCCGCGGCGACGAAACCGTCCCAACGCCAGACGTCGCCCTCGGGCGAGACCAGCCGCTGGCCGGTCTTGAGTTGCGAGACCAGCTCGGCGCCGCGCTCGCGCGGCACCACGCCGATCTGCGCGAGGCGGCGGGCCAGCTCGGCCGGCGCCTGAACGTGGTTGGCGAGCGGGGTGACGCCTTCGGGCAGCTCCGGATCGCCTTCGGTGACGCCGGCATTGGTCCAGCGCATCGGCGCCGACGGATCCACGGGCGCGTCGAGATCGTCGCCGAGCGCGGCGCCGATCGCCTTTTCAAAACCCTTGTCGACGGTGATGCCGTCGATGATCGGCGGCCACAGATTCTTGGTCTCGCCGTTGAGGATCTTGGAGATGGTGCGCGCCTCGGTCTCGAGCCGCTGCGCGCGCTTGTCGGCTTCGACCAGCGGCGAGCGCGAGGATTCCAGCGTCTGGCGCGCGGCGACATGCGCGGCCTCGCTGGCCTGCGCCGCAGCTTCGGAGGCCGCCAGCGTCTGCTCCGCGGTCTCGACCAGAGCGGTCAGTTCGTCGAGATCGCCGAAGCCGCCGGTATCGGCTGCGAGCTTCTGCTCTTCGGCGGTGACGTTTGCGATCTCCTGGTCGAGCCGGGCGAGCTTGTCGCGATGGGTGCGGACGTTGGCTTCGAGCTGGTTGCGCTTGGCGGTGAGGTCGGCGAGCGCAGTGGTGAGCTCGGCGAACTGCTGCTCGGTTTCGGTCAGCACGGCCTCGGCTTCGCCGACGCGCTCGTCGACGCCGGAACGCTTCTCGACGCGCGACTTGATCTCTTCCTTCAGCTCGGCGTCTTCGGTGTCGAGCCGCTGCAGCGCGACGTCGGCGTCCATGGTCTGCTGCTGGGCGCGGGAGATGTCGCCCTCGAACTGCGCGAGGCGGCGCTCGAGCTCGGCGACGCGCTCCTTGGCGCGCTCTTCCTCGCGGTCGAGCAGCTCGCGGGCATTGGTCAGGCGCTGCAGGCCGGCGGCGGCGCGCGCTTCGGCATCGCGCAGCGCCGGCATTTCGGCGGCGCGGATCGCCTGGATACGGGCGGCTTCGGCCTGGTGCTGGGTGCGCTCGGCCATCTCGCGTACGGCGAGATCATGGGTCTGGCCGGATTCGTTGACGTCGGCATGGGCGCCGATCCAGCGCAGGTGGAACAGGGTGGCTTCGGCCTTGCGGACCTTGGCGGCAACCTCGCGGTAGCGCACGGCCTGGCGGGCCTGCTTCTTCAGGCCTTCCATCTGGCCGGAGAGCTGGCCGATCACGTCCTCGACGCGGGTGAGGTTGGTCTCGGCGGCCTTCAGGCGCAGCTCGGCCTCGTGGCGGCGGGCGTGGAGGCCGGCGACGCCGGCGGCGTCTTCCAGCACGCGGCGGCGCTGCTCGGGCTTGGCCTGGATGATCTCGCCGATCTTGCCCTGGTGGACGAGCGCCGGCGAGCGCGCGCCGGTGGCGGCATCCGCGAACAGGATCTGCACGTCGCGGGCGCGCACGTCGCGGCCGTTGATGCGATAGACCGAGCCGGCCTCGCGCTCGATGCGGCGCGAGATTTCGAGCAGCTGGCTGTCGTTCATCGCCGCCGGCGCGGTGCGATCGGCATTGTCGATCGTCATCGTCACTTCGGCGTGGTTGCGCGCCGGACGGTTGCCGGAGCCCGCGAAGATCACCGCGTCCATGTCGGCGGCGCGCAGGCTCTTGTACGAGGTTTCACCCATCGCCCAGCGCAGCGCCTCGACGAGATTCGACTTGCCGCAGCCGTTGGGGCCGACAACGCCGGTCAGTCCGGGCTCGATGACGAAGTCCGTGGGCTCAACGAAGGACTTGAAGCCGTGAAGGCGCAGGCGGGTGATTTTCATAAGCACGCATCTCTGTTGGCAGGCGCGAATCCCCCTGCCGGGACAATACCATGGAAGGCACTGTCGTTATCCGGGCGAGTCGCGCGAGGCGCCTCATGCGGCTGGACAATGGCCGCGGTGCGCCGCGAGGGCAACCGGCGAAAGCCGCTTTTCCCAAGGGATTTATGCCGGGAAAGATACGGCTTTCGAGATGCGAATCAGGATCTTGACGAGCGAATCAGCTCTTCAGGAGCGGATTGATCTTCTTGGCGAACTCCTCGAACGAGGCCTCGCCCTTGATCTTCTCGCCGTTGATGAAGAAGGTCGGCGTCGAATCCACCTTGAGCACGTCGCTGGCGTATTTCTGGTCGGCGGCGATCTTGTCGAGCAGCGCCTGGTCCTTCAGGCAGGCTTCGACCTGCTGCTGGGTCAGGCCGGCCTGCTTGCCGATCCGCGTCAGGGTCTCGGTGGTGTTCTTCATCACCCAGTCGCTCTGCTGGCGGAACAGCATGTCGGTGACGGCGAAGTATTTCGCGGCGTCGTCCTTGGCGATGCAGCGCGACAGCATCGAGCCGGCGGCGGCTTTGATGTCGAGCGGGAACTCGCGGAAGATGTAACGCACCTTGCCGGTGTCGATGTATTCCGACTTGATCTTGGGGAACACCTGCTCGTTGAAGGCCGCGCAGTGCGGGCAGGTCATCGAGGCGTATTCGGTGATGGTGACGGCGGCATCCTTCGGGCCGAGCGCCATGTCGGGCAGCGACACCGGCTTGGCGACATCGGCGGCGGACTGCGCGAAGGCCTCGGAGACGAACCGCAGCGGCGAGAGCCCGGCGAGCGCGGCGAGCCCGGTCAGCGACAGCATCGTGGTGAAGGCGCGGCGGGTGATGATCAAGGTCGGCTCCCGAATTGGCGTGGTCTCGCCCCGAGGTTTGGCAAGGTTCCCGGGCGGCCTGTCGCTAGCTTGAAACGTGGTTTGAGGCAATGGCGAGCGGCAGGAACGGGCCCAGATTGCCCGCGAAATGAGGCTCAATTTCGCTTGATGGCGGCCCCGAGCCGGGCCAGCGCCGTCTTCAGTTCTTCATCCTCGATCTCCCCTAGGCTCTCGGCCACCTTGGCGACCGATTTGGGGTCCGGCGGGCCGGGCCGTTTCCGGGCCCGCGGCCGCGACAGGGGAGCCTGGCGGAAGGCCAGCTTGCCGACCGCGCTCCAGCCGAAGAAGCGGTTGACCCGTTCCAGGATTACGTCCGCGGAGTGCTGGATCTCCAGCGCCATGGGACCCTCGACCCGCAGCACCAGCGTCGCCGGCTCCTGCGGCTGGCCCTCGACGGGCCGCGGCCATTGCATCTTGAGCGGCTCGGCATGGGCCGCAATCTCCGGCCCCGCGATCTGCGCCCACCGCGTCACCAGCTCGCGCGCCGCAAAGCCCTGCTTGGCATAGGCCTCGGCAAAGACGTCGTCGAGCAGGATCCCGAGCGGTTTGGCGCTGATCGGACCTGGCTTGTAGATGGGGCCGGATTTGGACATGGGGCGTCCGCTATGCCGCCGCGCGAGGCCGGATGGCCTTGAGGTCGCGATCAATCTCGCGCCGCCGCTGCATCAGATCGTAGTCCATCTGGAGCCCAAGGAAAAAGCCCTCCGACAAACCAAAATAGCGGGCGAGCCGCAGGTCGGTATCGGCGCTGATATCGCGCTTGCCCAGCACGATCTCGTTGATCCGCCGCGGCGGAACGTGAACGGCCCGTGCCAGCGCGTTCTGGCTGAGCTCCATCGGCTTCAGGAATTCCTCGAGCAGGATCTCGCCGGGATGGGGATTGCGGAGGAGCCCGTTCCTAGTCGTGGTAGTCGACGATTTCGACATCTCTCGGTCCTCCGTCGTCCCAAACAAAACAGATGCGCCACTGATCGTTGATCCGGATCGAATGCTGGCCCTGGCGGTCGGCTTTCAGGGCTTCGAGCCGGTTGCCCGGGGGAACCCTGAGATCGGCCAACACCCGCGCCTGATTTAACAGACGCAGTTTTCGCAAGGCTGCATTCTGAATGTCGGGCGGCAGTTTTCGACTTCGCCGCCCGGACCAGATCAACTCTGTCTCGGAGTTGGCGAAGCTCTGGATCATGTCTGTGTATAACGTATGACGTTATAGCACGCAACGGTCCGGTCCCGCTGGCCACAGCCGAAATCCTCCTCTAGGAAGGGCGCATGTCCTCCACGACTGCGCGCAAGAAGGAACAGAGCAAGGCGGCAAGCGCGTCGCTGGCCCGTCCGACCCTCCTGCTCGCCTGGTACGACCGCCACCGCCGCCGGCTGCCCTGGCGCGCCGGGCCCGGAGAGGCGTCGGACCCTTACCGCGTCTGGCTCTCCGAGATCATGCTCCAGCAGACCACGGTGAAGGCGGTCGGGCCCTATTTCGAGAAATTCGTCGCGCGCTGGCCTGATGTCACGGCGCTGGGGCGTGCGTCCCAGGATGACGTGCTGCGGATGTGGGCCGGGCTCGGCTATTATTCGCGCGCTCGCAATCTCTACGCCTGCGCGGTGGCGGTGACGTGCGAGCACGGCGGCGCCTTTCCCGATACCGAGGAGGGGCTGCGCGCGCTGCCGGGGATCGGCCCCTACACGGCGGCGGCGATCGCCGCGATCGCCTTCGACCGCCACACCATGCCCGTGGACGGCAACATCGAGCGCGTGGTGTCGCGGCTCTTTGCCGTTGAAGAAGAGCTGCCGGCAGCAAAGCCGCTGATCCAGCAACTGGCAACGACACTGCTGGCGAATTCGCGCGCCGGCGATAGCGCGCAGGCGCTGATGGATCTGGGCGCCTCGATCTGCACGCCGAAGAAGCCGGCCTGCTCGCTATGCCCGTTCACCGAGGATTGCACCGCGCGCGCGCTGGGCACGCAGGAGACGTTTCCGCGCAAGGCACCGAAGAAGAGCGGAACGCTGCGGCGTGGCGCCGCCTTCGTGGTGACGCGCGGCGATGAGCTGCTGGTCCGCTCGCGGCCCGAAAAGGGCCTGCTCGGCGGCATGACCGAAGTGCCGGGCTCGGACTGGCTCGCCGGACATGAGGATGCAACGGCGAAACAGCAGGCGCCCGCGCTGAAGGGGCTGTCGCGCTGGCAGCGCAAGGTGGGCGTCGTCACCCACGTCTTCACGCATTTTCCGCTGGAGCTGGTGGTCTACACGGCGAAGGCCGAGGCCCGCACCCGCGCGCCCGAGGGCATGCGCTGGGTGCCGATTGCGACGCTGGCCGGCGAAGCGCTGCCCAACGTCATGCGCAAGGTGATCGCGCACGCGCTGGACTGAAACGCCTCACGCTGCGCGCGCGGCGCGCTCGTCTTCGGCCGGCATCAGGAAGGTGCGGTTGCGCCCGGTCTTCTTGGCGACATAGAGGCCCTGGTCGGCGCGCTCGATCACGTCCTGGACGTCGCGGTCACCTTCGTCGAACAGCGCAAGCCCGACCGAGACGGTGAGGGGAATGACGGTGTCGCCGTGGCGCACCGTCGCGCTCTCGATCGATGCCCGGATGCGGTCGGCGAGCAGGATCGCGGTCTCCTGGTCGATCTCGCGCAGCAGCACCACGAATTCCTCGCCGCCGAAGCGGGCGGCCTTGTCGGTGGTCCGGATCGACTGGTTGACGATCTCGGCGACGCGCTTGATGGCGTCGTCGCCCGCGGCGTGGCCGTGGGTGTCGTTGATCTTCTTGAAATGATCGATGTCGATCATCAGCGTCGCCATGTTGCGCTTGTAGCGGCGGCAGAACGCCACGGCGTCGTCGGCGACAGCGAGGAACGAGCGGCGATTCATCAGGCCGGTCATGAAGTCGGTGTCGGCGAGCTGGCGCAGCTTCAGCATGTCCTCCTGCAGCTGCATCGCGTTCTCGGTGGCGCGCAGTTCGGCCTCCTTGGTGCGCTCCTCGGCAAGGCCGATGCGGCGCAGCAGCGAGCGCAGCGCGCGCGAGAGCTGCACCACTTCGGCCGAGCCGCTCTGCCGCGCCAGCATGGTCGGGCCATGGGCGCGTCCGATCCGGTCGGCCTCCTGCGTGATCGCGATGATCGGGCCTGCGATCCGCCGCGCCAACAGCACGGCCAGCGACAAGGCGATCAGGGCGGTGACCGCGCCGATCGCCATGATCATCTGCGCCGAGGAGATCGCGGCGGCGAGCGCGACGCTCGCCGGCTGGCTCGCGGTGACGATCCAGTTCAGCCCCTGATAATCGCGATAGCCGCGGCCGACATGGAAGGCGGTCAGCAACTGCCGTCCATCCGCGGTTTCGCGGAACGTGCCGTCGCGGGCATTCAGGATGCCGGAGAGATCCTCGCCGGCATAGCGCGTCGTTTCCTTCTGCGGCCCGACCAGGACCACGCCGCCCTTGCTCAGGATCGAGAGCTGCGTGTCGGTGTCGCCGTCATTGGCTTCGACGTCCTTGATCAGGTTGCTCGCCCAGTTCCAGTCGAGGTGGCCGCCGAGCACGCCGAGCAGCTTGCCGGAGGCGTCGCGGACGGGAACGGCGATGTCGACGAAGCGATAGGGCTCGTTGTTGGCGCGCTGCGTCAGCAGCGAGGCCAGCAGCATGGCCTCGTGCACGTCGCCGACGGCGATCCTTTCGAGACCCTGCTTGAACCACGGACGCGCAGCGACGGACTTGCCCTGCAGCAGGCCGCCGGTCGAGGCGACGACATTGCCGTCGAGATCGGCAAAGCCGATCCAGGTGAAGTCGAACGAGTGTTGCAGCGCCTCGAGCGCGCTGCGCAATTCCGCGGGATTGCCCTGCCACAGCCGTTGCATCGGCTGGAGTTCGGCGAAGAGCTTCATCTCCTGCTGCCGCGTCGCCATGAAGCGGTCGAGCCGGGCCGAGGTGGTGGAGGCGATCCCGGCGAGGTTGCTCTCGATGAGCGCGGCCGTGTGCCGGTAACTGACGAGGGCGGCGCCGGCGGCGAGCGTGCCGACGAGCACGATGGACAGCGCGGCGACGGCGGCGGCGATCTGCGTCCGCACGGTCAGTCGATCTTCGATCGCGTGCAGGCGGTCTGCCGCCCGCTTCAGAAGGGCTCGCATGGAAGGCTCCGGTTTGACCGTCGCTTGTCCCATGCTGGTAACTTCCAACCGCTTACCGGCGGATTTCCCAATTGGATCGTATTGAATCTGTCGTGAAACCGGGTGGTTGAAACCGGCTTAATGCCGCACGGAATGCCTCGAATCCGTACAGTTCTCCGTATTTCGCCGGGGACGCAGCGCTGCGGGGCGTCGCCTGCTGCCACTAGGGTGTCAGCAGGATGACGCTAGATGTCGGCGGCAACGGAGGCTCGCATGATCAAGACCGCGCTCGACAACTTCCCACGGCCGCCCTGCGCCGAGCTGCTCGGCTGGCGCCTGCTCGACGCCCGCCCCCAGGAGGGCTGGATCAGGCTTGCCTTCGAGGGCAAGCCGGAGTTCTGCAATCCCGCCGGCTTCATCCAGGGCGGCATGCTCTCGGCCATGCTCGACGACACCATGGGCCCGGCCGTGCTGGTGATGAGCGAAGGCCGGCTCTACACCACCACGATCAGCATGACCGTGAATTTTCTCAGCCCCGCAAAGCCTGGGACGATCATTGGCGAAGCCAGGGTGACGCAGCTCGGCAAGACCATTGCATTCGTCGAGGCGAAGTTGATGGCGGAGGACGGCACGGTGCTGGCGACGGCCAGCGCGAGCGAGCGGCTGCTCGAGGCGGCGCGGGTGGTGGGAAAATAGTCTGGCTGCGCGCTCCTCTTCGCTTCTCCCCTTGCGGGAGAAGGTGGCATAGGCGGCCTTCGGCCGCCGTGCTTAAGAACGCCGAAGCGAAGCTTCGGCTACGGCGCCGGATGAGGGGTCTCTCTCCGCGTACTCAATTGGGAGAGATGCGCGCGGAGACAACCCCTCACCAAAGGCGAGTCTGCATGCACCAGCGGAGCTGCCCTCTCCCGCAAGGGGCGAGGGCGCACTCATGCGCATCTCGCTTGGCGCGAAGTCCTACGCCCTTGCCCGCGCGTCCTTGCTCACGATCGGCGGCTTCGCGTTCAGCGCCTCGACCTGGAAACCCGCGACACGCTTGTAGTTCGCCGCGATGTCTTCCAGCTCCTTTTGCGACAGCACGTCGGTGACGACCTTGTAGCCGTCGGGCGCGCGCTCCTCGACGAGCTGCATCACCTGCTCGGGGCCGTTCTTGCGGTTGAGCAGGACGAGGTCGGTGGTCGCGGGTCTGCGCTCGGCCTCATAGGCGAGCAACGCCGCTTGCGTCGGGCCGTGGGTCAGGATCTCGCGGGTGATGGTGCGGGCATCGAGGATCGCCTGCGAGGCGCCGTTCGAGCCGATCGGGTACATCGGATGGGCGGCATCGCCCATCAGCGTGACCTTGCCAAAAGTCCATTGCGAGACCGGATCGCGGTCGACCAGCGGATATTCATAGGCGTGCGGGCAATTCCGGATCAGCCCGGGCACGTCGAGCCAGTCGAACTGCCAGCTCTCGAACCAGGGCAGGAACTCCTCGAGCCGCGCGGTGCGGTTATAGTCCTCGCGCCGCCACTGATAGGTCGGCGGCATGTGGCGCTCGGCGACCCAGTTGATCAAATGGTTGCCTGAAGCGTCCGGCTGCTTCGAGATCGGGTAGCAGACGAATTTCAGGATCTCGTGCCCGGCCATGATCATGGTGCGGCCGGTGAGGAAGGCCTTGGCGGGCGTCACGCCGCGCCAGAGGATGCGGCCGTTCCAGATCGGCGGCCCTTCATTGGGATAGAGCTTTTCGCGCGCGGCGGAGTGGATGCCGTCGGCGGCGATCAGGATCGCGCCTTCGTAGGTGCCGGCGGCCTTGCCGGTCGCCTTGTCGATGAAGTCGGCGCGGACGCCGTTCTCGGTCTCGGTCCATCCGGTCAGATGATGGCTAGTGAGAATGTTCTCGCGCCCCAGCCGCTCCACCGCGGTGTCGAGCAGGAGCTGCTGCAGCGTGCCGCGATGGATCGAGAACTGCGGCCATTTGTAGCCGGCCTCCAGCCCGCGCGGCTCGCTCCAGATCGGCTTGCCGTGCTTGGAGAAATAGGCGAGCTCGCGGGTGCGCACCCCGCTGGCGTCGAGCCTGTCCATCAGCCCGAGCTCGATCAGCTCGCGCACCGCGTGCGGCAGCACGTTGATGCCGACGCCGAGCGGCTTCAGTTCCGCGACGCTCTCGAACACTTTCACGGACACGCCGATTTGATGCAGGCTCAGCGCAAGCGTCAGTCCGCCGATGCCGCCACCGGCGATGAGTACCGTCATGTCCAAACCCCTCCACTTGCTGGCGTCTTGGCACAGGCGGGCGGATGTGGGCAACTGCGAAGAGCACGGTACGTAGAATGTCGTGCTATAGACCTGGGGGACGGCAGCCGTTATTTTCCGGCTTTCCCATGAGGTCAGACATGCTCAAGCTCTACTACGCAACCGGCACCTGCGCGCTCGCCACCTACATGACCCTGGAGGAGGCCGGCGCCGACTACACGGCCGAACGGCTGAGCTTCAAGGACAACCAGCAGAACAGCCCGGACTATCTCGCCATCAACCCGAAAGGCCGGGTGCCGGCGCTGGTGACCGACCGCGGCGTCCTGACCGAGACACCGGCGATGCTGGCCTACATCGCGCAGACCTTCCCCAAGGCGAAGCTCGCACCGCTCGACGACCCCTTCGACTTCGCCCAGGTGCAGTCGTTCAACTCCTATCTGTGCTCGACCGTGCACATCAACCACGCCCACAAGATGCGCGGCGCGCGCTGGGCGACGCAAGAGAGCTCGTTCGCCGACATGAAGGCGAAGGTGCCGCAGACCATGGCCGCCTGCTTCAAGCTGATCGAAGAGAAGATGTTCAGGGGACCCTGGGTCATGGGCGATCAGTTCACGATCTGCGACCCCTATCTCTACACGCTCTCGACCTGGCTCGAAGGCGACAGCGTCGACATCAACGCCACGCCGAAGATCGCCGACCATTTCAAGCGCATGTCCGACCGTCCGGCCGTGCGCAAGGTGATGGCCGCGCAGAAGGCGTAATCGTTCTCGTAGGGTGGGTTAGCCCAGCGGATGCGCGACGCGCATCTGCTGGGTGTAACCCACCAACTTTCGTTTCCGCGGAGACAAACAGTGGTGGATTACGCCTTCGGCTAATCCACCCTACGGCAGCTCATCCGCCCTGCGACTTGCGCCTGGTTTGCTCCAGCTCCCGCCCTGTTTCCAGCATCAGCCTTCGCAGCCAGATCGAGCCGGGGTCCATCTGGGCCCGCGTCGGATGGAACATGAACTGCTCGTCGATCCCCGGATCGAGCGGCGGCGTCACCGCGACGAGCCCGAGCTGCTTCGACAGCGCGGCGATCAGCCGGCGCGGCACGAAGGCGACGAGGTCGGTGCGGGCGGCGACGTGCAGCGCCTCGAGATAGCCTGACACGACCAGTGAAATGTGGCGGTTGATGCCCTTGGTGCGCAGCCAGGTGTCGATCAGGTCCTCAGCCCCGCCGCGAATGATCACGCCGACATGGCGGGCGGCCAGGAAGGTCTCGCGCCGCTTCAGCTTCGCGGCCATCGGATGGCCGCGCCGCACCGCCAGCGCGTCGGCGTCGGTGTAGAGCAATTGCCGATGAAAGCCCTTGAAGCCGTTGCCGATCGAGATCACGAGATCGATGGTGCGGGCGAACTCGGCATGGAAGATCGCAGACCCCCGCCACGGCACGACGTCGATGCGGACGTTGGGGGCGGCCCGCGTCACCTTCTCCATCAAGGGCGGCATCAACAGCTCGACCGCGAGGTCCGGCATCATCAGGCGGAATTGCCGCTCGCTGCGTGCGGCATCGAATTCCTCGGGCACGAACAGTCCGCGCACCTGGTCGAGCGCCTGCGCCAGCGGCGCGCGCAGGGCCTGCGCCCGCGGCGTCAGCTCCATCCGCGCGCCGGTCCGCACCAGCAGCGGATCGCCGAAGATGTCGCACAGGCGTTGCAGCGCGTGGCTCGTCGCCGGCTGCGACAGGCCGATCCTCATGGCCGCGCGGCTGACATTGGCCTCGCGCAGCAGCGCATCCAGTGCGGTCAGCAAGTTGAGGTCGAGCGAAGTCAAATTCATGAGATGAATACATATCATACCAGCTATCGATTTGAAGAATTATCAACCTGCAGCGATGATCTCTCCGTACTCACCAAAGGAGATGCCGCCATGAGTGCGAGCGCCAACAAGAAACTGCTGCAGGACATTTTCGCCGCCGCCGCCAGCGCCGATCCGGCCGTGCGCGATCGCTCCCTGTTCACCGCAAGCCTGGCCGACGATGCCAGATGGGTCGTGACCGGCCAGTATTCCTGGTCGCGCACCTTCACGGGCAAGGAGGCGATCCTCAACGACCTGCACGGCTATGTGCGCACCCGCCTGCGCGACCGGACGCGCACCGTCGCCCACCGCTTCATCGCCGACGGCGACATCGTCGTGGTGGAAGCCAAGGGCGACAATTTCACGCCCGAGGGCGTGCGTTACGACAACGACTATTGCCTGGTGTTTCGTCTGGAGGACGGCAAGATCAAGGAGATCCGCGAATATTGCGACTCGGTCCTCACCGAGAAGGCGCTTGGCCAATTTCCGCAAGCGCCCGCGAGAGCGGCGAGCTGATCGGGTTGGACGATGTCGCGTCCACCGGTCATCGCTGTTCACAGCCCGGGGTGCTCGCACGGTCCTGGCAGATGCTGGTGGACCGCCTGCGCATCAGGCGAAAGCGCTCCCGGGTCCGGTGCCAGCTCGCTGCGATGACCGAGAGGGAGCTTCAGGATTTCGGGATGTCGCGGTCCGAGATCGAGTACGAGCTTAGGAAGCCCATCCGGCGGAAATAGAGGAAAGCGGACACTGACCGTCCGCGTCATCCGAGGCGCCATCGCCGGCGGGAACCTTTGCGTTCCGCCGGCGTTCCCTTGGTTTCCGGGCGCAATCGCGCCCGTGGCAACCTGCGTTCTCGGGAAATTCATGCTGGCTGGGGCTTCGGACGTTTCAACGCAGGTAGGCCGCAGCTTCTCCGGACTCCGCGAACGGCTACGAGACGCAACGTCGGCTGCGCACCGCGAGCTCGACGCGCAGCTCTCGGCGTTCGATCTCACGGTGTTTTCCGGTTACCGCCGCTTCCTGCAAGCCAGTGCCGCCGCCTTGCTGCCGCTCGAAGCTGCGCTCGTCGACGCCGGCGTCGCAAGGACGTTTCCGGACTGGACGGAACGGTCGCGCAGTGCCGCGATCGCGGCCGACCTCGGCCGCCTCGGCAGCGCCATGCCATGGCCCGTTCCGGTGTCGCCGCTGACGCAGAGCGGCGTGCTCGGCACCATGTATGTGCTGGAGGGCTCCAGGCTCGGGGCGAAATTCCTTCTCAAGACGGTCGCGGATTCCGCCGATCCGCGCGTCGGGGAGGCGACCGCCTATCTCAGCCACGGCACCGGCAAGCGGCTCTGGCAGAGCTTTCTGTCGAAGCTCGCTGACGACGGAAGTTGCGACGAGGACGAAGCGATCGAGGCGGCGCGCCTGGCCTTCGCCGCGTTCGAGCAGGCGGCGGACCGCGCATGAACGAGGCGGTCAATCTCACCAATTGCGATCGCGAGCCGATCCACGTTCCCGGCAGCGTGCAGCCCTACGGCTTCCTGCTCACCGTGTTCTCCGACTTCACGATCTGCATGGCTTCGGAGAATGCCGGCGACTTCCTCGGGACGGATGTCGCCGACCTCTTGCAGCAGCCGCTGTCGCGCGTTTTCACGGACGCCGCGGTCGAGACCATCCGCAGCCGCGTCGATCATCTGAGCGGTCCCGATGCGACCGAGCGCCTGTTCGGCGTCGAGCTCCAGGCCGGCAAGCCGCCTTACGACGTCTCCATTCATTTCTCCGCCGCCTATCTCGTCATCGAGGCGGAGCCGAGCGTCGACGAGCCCGGTGTCAATTCCGGCGAACTGGTCCGCCTGATGCTGGAGCGCATCCGCAAGACGCGCGGCATGAGCGACCTCGCCCGCGAAGCCGCGCGCCAGCTCAAGGTGCTGACCGGCTTCGACCGCGTCATGGTCTATCAGTTCCATCCGGACGGGTCGGGCGAGGTCATCGCCGAGACCGCGGAGACGGGACTCGAATCCTTCCTCGGCCTGCATTATCCGGCCTCCGACATTCCCAAGCAGGCCCGCATTCTCTATCAGCGCAACTGGCTGCGCATCATTGCCGACATCAATGCAAGGCCCGCCGCGTTGGTCTCGACCGCCACGCACAATGCGGCGCTGCTCGATCTCTCGATGAGCGTGCTGCGCTCGGTCTCGCCGATCCATATCGAGTATCTGCGCAACATGGGCGTGGGCGCCTCGATGTCGGTGTCGATCCTGCGCGACGGCAAGCTCTGGGGCCTGTTTGCCTGCCACCATTACTCGCCGCGCTACATCTCGTTCGAGAAGCGCACGGCGGCCGAGCTGTTCGGCCAGATGTTCTCCTGGATCGTGGAGGGACGCGAGCGCGAGGGCGACGTCGCCTATGAGAGCCGCGCCCATCAGGTCCAGGAGCGGTTGATCGAGACCGCGGCCTCGCACGAGCACAGCCGGCGCGCGATCGTCGATTTCCTCGGCGACTATCGCAAGATGATCGACTGCGACGGCGTCGCGGTCTGGTCCGACAACAAGATCGCGCTGCAGGGGGAGACCCCGACCGAGGAGGAGGTGAAGGATCTCGTCGCCTTCATCAACCGGACCTCGCCGGGCCGGATCTTCGCCAGTGCCGAGATCGCCAAGGTCTATGCCGCCGGCCAGTCCTTCCGTGACCGCGCCGCAGGCTTTCTCGCCATTCCGATCTCGCGAACCCCGCGCGATTGCCTGATCTTCTTCCGCCGCGAGGTCACGCGGTCCGTGAACTGGGCCGGCGCCGCCGACAAGGTCTACGAGGAGGGACCGAACGGGCCGCGCCTGACCCCGCGCAAGAGCTTCGAGCTCTGGCAGGAGACGGTGGCGGGCCAGTCGAAGCCGTGGTCGGCGGCCGATATCCGTATCGCGGAGAGCCTGCGCGTCACGCTGCTCGAGGTGATCCTGCAACTGTCCGACCTTGCTGCGCGCGAGCGCCGCGGCGCGCAGGAGCGGCAAGAGCTGATGATCGCCGAGCTCAACCATCGCGTCCGCAACATCCTGAGCCTCGTTCGCGCGCTGGTGGCGCAGAGCAAGGACACCGCCACCAGCGTGGAGGAGTTCGCCGGCGTGCTGGGCGGCCGCATCCAGGCCCTGGCGCGGGCCCACGACCAGATCACCAATTTGAACTGGGCACCGGTCGCGCTCCGAAGCCTGGTCGAATCCGAGGCCGGCGCCTATCTCGGCTCACGCGCCGGGCGCGTGAAGATGGGCGGGCCCGACGTGGCGCTCGATCCCAAGGCGTTCGCGACCCTCGCGCTCGTCGTGCACGAGATGATGACCAATTCCGCCAAATACGGCGCGCTCGCCGATTCCACCGGCCAGGTCGAGGTGGTCTGGACGCTCGACCCGAGCTCGAGTCTGGTGATCGAGTGGAAGGAAAGCGGCGGTCCGCCGGTGCAGCCGCCCTCGCGGCGCGGCTTCGGCACCACCATCATCGAACGCTCCGTGCCGTTCGACCTCAAGGGCGAGGCCGAGATCCGCTTCGATCTATTGGGGGTCCAGGCCAAATTCGTCATTCCCCCGAACTTCGTCGAACTGGTGCCATCCATTGCGGGAGCCGCCATGCGCATAGAAGAACAAGAAGCCGCCCGTCCGCGGATTTCCGACACGGCGCTGATCGTCGAGGACAATCTCATCATCGCGATGGCGGCGGAGGTGATCCTGCTCGACCTCGGCGCGCGCCACGTCGACACCGCCGCGAGCGTCGATCAGGCGCTGCGGGCGATCGAGCGCACCCGCCCGAGCTTTGCCCTGCTCGACCTCAACCTCGGCAACGAGAGCAGCATCAAGGTGGCGCAGAGGCTGAAGGAGATCGGCGTGCCCTTCATCTTCGCGACCGGCTATGGCGAGCGCGCGCCGATCCCGGTGGACCTCGCCTCGGCGCCGGTGATCCAGAAGCCCTACACGCTGGAAGTGGTCGAGAACGCGCTCGGCAAAATGACGCAGGCCAGCGCCTGACGGCCGCCGATTGCTGGCAGGCCGGCGCGTGGCGCCGGCTTCTGGCTATAAAATCAGCATAAGTTGTGCGCGTCGCAAACAGTCTGCGCGAAAAATTGGAAGGTTCAATTAACGAGTGTCCTCCATTGTGTCGCGGTGCAGCGTGGATCGCAAAGATGCGAGACGCGGCTGCCGGGGTGGCCGCTGACGATCGTCGAACGAATTCGGCCGCTCGAAGTCGCATGCATCTGGTGGAATGGGAATGCCGAAGTTTCGTTTGCGGATCAGGGGACGCCTGTACGCAGGCTTCATGGCCCTGGTGGTCGTCGGTCTGGTGATGGCGGTGGTCGCCGTCTGGAATTTGCGGGCCGTACAGGATCAGGTCGCCAAGCAATCGGCGCTTTCGGACAGCACGGCGCGCGTGCTCGAGATATCGACCCATCTCCAGGCGATCCAGCGCGCCAATCTGCGCTACATCTATGACGCCAGCGAACCTGCGATGAAGGAGGCTGCGGAGCGTGAAACCGCGGCGACCGAGCTGTTGAAGGTCGGGTCCAAGGGGACGGCGTCCGAGGAGCGGCGCGCGCTCTACGAAGGCCTCGTCGGCGACATCGCCAAAATGCGGAGCCAGCGCGACAATCTCGGGGACGCCGTCAACGAGGCGCGAACCGGCAAGGCGACGCTGCTGCCGAGCGGCGACGAGCTGACCGTCAAGATGGGCAAGCTGGTCGACGTGGCGCGCGCCGCGGTCGATGAGGACACCGCGGCCCTCGTCGCGGACCTCGAATCCAGGCTGCTTCAGGTTCAAATCTCCGGCTGGCGTTTCCTGGCCCTGCGCGACACCAAGGGACCCGCCGCCTTCAGGACCAATGTGGACCGGGCGATGCAGCGTCTTTCGGCGCTCGAAAAGAGCCCGCAGGCGAGCGAGCTGCGCACCACGCTCGCCCCGGTGAAGACCGCGCTCGGAATCTACAAATCCGCGTTCGAGACCACGTCGGCGGCGATGCTTCAGGCCGACGAGATCTACCACAAGAACCTCGCGCCGCTAATTGTCGATAGCATCGGCAAGCTCAAGGCCGCCGAAACCACCCTGAAGAAGGACTACAAGGAGTCGCGCACCGCGGCCGAGGCCGCGATCGACGGCACCACCACCGTGCAGGAGGTCGTGGGCGGACTTGCCACGCTGTTTGGATTGATCGTCGCCTTCCTGATCGCCCGCAGCATCGTGGGGCCGCTGACCTCGATGACGCGCGCGATGGGCCTCCTGGCCGGCGGCAATCTGGCGGTCGAGATCCCCGGCCGTGGCAAGACCGACGAGATCGGCGACATGGCCAAGGCGATCGAGGTGTTCAAGGACAACATGGTCGCGACCGAGCGCCTGCGTCACGAGCAGGTCGAGGTCGAGGCGCGGCAGGCCGAGAGCCGCAAGCAGGACATGGTCAAGCTCGCCGACCAGTTCGAGCAGGCGGTCGGCGAGATCGTGAACACCGTGTCGTCGGCCTCGAACGAGCTCGAAGCGTCCGCCGGCACGCTCACGGCAACCGCCTCGCGCGCCCAGAATCTCTCCACGGAAGTTGCGTCCGCCTCGCAGGAGGCCACCGCCAACGTGCAGGCCGTTGCCTCCGCGACCGAACAACTGTCCTCCTCGGTCTCCGAGATCGCGCGCCAGGTGCAGGAATCCGCCCGCATCGCCAGCGAGGCGGTGGGGCAGGCCAGCAAGACCAACGAGCGCGTCGGCGAATTGTCCAAGGCCGCCGCCCGCATCGGCGACGTGGTCGAGCTGATCAACACCATTGCCGGCCAGACCAATCTCCTCGCGCTGAACGCCACCATCGAGGCGGCGCGCGCAGGCGAAGCCGGCCGCGGCTTCGCGGTGGTGGCTTCGGAAGTGAAGGCGCTCGCCGAGCAGACCGCGAAGGCGACCGGCGAGATCGGCCAGCAGATTTCCAGCATCCAGGCCGCCACCGAGCAGTCGGTCGGATCCATCAGGGAGATCAGCGGCACCATCGAGCGGCTGTCGGAAATCTCCTCGACGGTTGCGGCGGCGGTGGAGCAGCAGGGCGCGGCGACGCAGGAGATCTCCCGCAACGTCCAGCAGGCGGCCCGCGGCACCCAGCGCGTCTCGACCAATATCGGTGACGTGCAGCGCGGCGCCTCCGAGACCGGCTCGGCCTCCTCGCAGGTGCTGTCGGCGGCGCGCTCGCTGTCGTCGGACAGCAACCGCCTGAAGCAGGAAGTCACCAAGTTCCTGAACTCGGTCCACGCCGCCTGACATCAAAAGCAGAAGGCCACTCCCATGCGCGTGGCCTTTCAAGGCGATTGCGCGATCAGGCACTGATCGCGCTGCCGCTTTATTGCTCAGCTTTGCTGAAGCTGACGATGACTTCGTCGTTTCTCCGTATTCGGCACCGGTAAAATACAGCCTCAATTAACAATTGTTGCGCACTGTGAGCAGTGCAGCACGATTCTCGAGGGCGTGGTTGCGGCGGGCCACCGTTGCAATCCCGAGAGGGGCGTCGGCTGCTTTCTCTTTCCTGCTGCGATGGGTGACAGCGATGCCGAGCTTGCGTTTGGGAATTCGGGGGCGTCTCTACGCCGGATTTTCGGTTCTCGTGGGCCTTGGCCTGGTGATGGCCGCGGTCGCGGTCTGGAATCTGTGGGCGGTCCAGGACCAGATGGCGCGCCTGTCCACTCTCTCGGACAACACCGCGCGCGTCCAGGAAATCTCGATCAACCTGCAGGCGCTCCGGCGCGCCAATCTGCGCTACATCTATGACGCCGATGCGCCGGCCTTCAAGGAAGCCGCGGAACGGGAAACCGCAACGGTCGAGCTGTTGAAGGCCGCGGCCAAATCGACCGTCTCCGAGGAGCGGCTCAAGATCTACAACGGCCTCACCAGCGATATCGAGAAGCTGAAATCCCTGCGCGAGCGCATGGGCGCCGCCATCGACGCGACGACCAAGGGCAAGGCCACTCTGCTCGCCGGCGGCGACGAACTCACCGCCAACACCAGCAAGGTGGTCGCTGCGGCCACTGCGACCGGCGATTCCTATGTGAGCGCCTTCGTGACCGAGCTCGAAGCCAAGATCCTGCTGGTCCGCGTCGCGAACTGGCGTTTCCTCGCCGTGCGCGACGCCAAGGGACCGGCGACGTTCCGCACCAACGTCGAACGGGCGCAGCAGCGCCTCACGACGCTGGAGCAGGAGGGATTGCCTGACGAGGTCAAGGCCGCGCTCGGGCCGATCAAGACCTCGCTTGCGGCCTACAAGGTGGCCTTCGAGGCCACCTCCGCGGCGATCCTCCAGGCCGACGAGATCTACCGCAACAATATCGCGCCGCTGATCGGCGAAAGCGTCGACAGGCTCAAGGTCGCGGAAACCGGGCTCAAGGCCGATTACCAGAAGTCGCGCGCAGCCGCCGATAGCGTCATTGCCAACACGACCTGGATCCAGGAGGTCGCCGGTGGCCTTGCGATCCTGTTCGGCGGCATCGTTGCCTTCCTGATTGCCCGCAGCATCGTCGGTCCCCTGGCCACGATGACCCGCGCGATGGGGCGGCTGGCCGGTGGCGACCTCAAGGTCGAGATTCCCGGCCGTGGAAATCGCGACGAGATCGGCGACATGGCCAAGGCGATCCAGGTGTTCAAGGAGAGCATGGTCGAGACCGACCGCCTGCGCCACGAGCAGGTCGAGGTCGAAGCGCGCCAGGCGGAGAGCCGCAAGCAGGATATGGTCAGGCTTGCCGACCAGTTCGAGCAGGCGGTCGGCGAGATCGTGAACACCGTGTCGTCGGCGTCGAACGAGCTCGAAGCCTCCGCCGGTACGCTGACGACGACCGCGACGCGCGCCCAGGACCTGTCGACGGAAGTCGCCAGCGCCTCCCAGGAAGCCTCGGCCAATGTTCAGGCCGTTGCCTCGGCCACCGAGGAGCTCTCGTCCTCGGTTTCCGAGATCGCGCGGCAGGTGCAGGAATCCGCACGCATCGCCAGCGAGGCGGTGGGGCAGGCCAGCAGGACCAACGAGCGCGTCGGGGAACTGTCCAAGGCCGCCGCGCGCATCGGCGACGTGGTCGAGCTGATCAACACCATCGCCGGCCAGACCAATCTCCTCGCGCTCAATGCCACCATCGAGGCGGCGCGCGCAGGCGAAGCCGGCCGCGGCTTTGCGGTGGTCGCCTCGGAGGTGAAGGCGCTTGCCGAGCAGACCGCGAAGGCGACCGGCGAGATCGGCCAGCAGATTTCCAGCATCCAGGCCGCCACCGAGCAGTCGGTCGG
>NZ_JAFCLT010000007.1:0-460414 GCF_018130885.1 Bradyrhizobium sp. KB893862 SZCCT0404 | reverse complement strand
GCTACTAACCGTCCTCAACGCCATGATGCGCGAAAGGAAGCCCTACCTAAAGGCCAAGCCGACATAACAGTTGCCGGCTCTGCGCAGCAACGCTTAAGGGCGTTGCAGCGCGTCCGGGACACGCATGGCGCCGGCAGTTTGCGCCGCCCCCAAGTTCATCTTGCACTGCGGTAGAAAAATATCGCACACTCCCTCAGACCGGGGAGCCGCAAGGAGCTCTTGAAGAGGAGCGAGCCGATGTCCCTCCAGACCGTACCGTCCGACGCCGTTGAACAGCGCCCCAACCGCCCTGAGGACGTTCAGGCGCTGGAAGCGGATGCGCGGCTGCGCGACGACATCCGCCTGCTCGGGCGCATCCTGGGCGACACGGTCCGGGATCAGGAGGGCGCCGACGTGTTCGACCTGGTCGAGCGCATCCGCCAGACCTCGATCCGGTTCCACCGTGACGAGGACCGGCTCGCCCGCCGCGAGCTCGAGCAGATCCTCGACGGCATGTCGATCCCGGACACCCTGCGGATCGTGCGCGCCTTCAGCTATTTCTCGCACCTTGCCAACATCGCCGAGGACCACAACAACATCCGCCAGATGCGCGCACGCAGCGCCTCGAGGAGCGGCGGGGCAGGGGTGCTCGCGGACACGCTGGCGAATGCCAGGGATGCGGGTGTGAGCGCGGCGGAACTGCGGACGTTCTTCAAAAGCGCTCTCGTCAGCCCCGTGCTGACCGCGCACCCGACCGAAGTCCGCCGCAAGAGCACGATGGACCGCGAGATGGAGGTTGCCGCGCTGCTCGATCGGCGCGAGCGCGTCGCGCTGACCGCGGAGGAGGCCGCCGCCAGCGACGAGCAGCTCCGCCGCGAGGTGCTGACGCTGTGGCAGACCAATCTGCTCCGCCGGACCAAGCTCACCGTGCTGGACGAGGTCGCCAACGGCCTGTCCTTCTACGACTACACGTTCCTGCGCGAGGTGCCGCGGCTGGTCAACGTGCTGGAGGACCGGCTGGAGGAGGCCGGCGAGCAGGCCGCCAGCGAGCTCGCCTCGTTCCTGCGCATGGGCAGCTGGATCGGCGGCGACCGCGACGGCAATCCCTTCGTTACCGCCGACGTCATGCGCGGCACGCTGCGGCTGCAGTCGAGCCGCGTGATGCAGTTCTATCTCAACGAGCTGCACGTGCTCGGCTCGGAGCTGTCGATCGCGGCGCACCTCGCCGACGTCTCGGAGGAGCTGCGTAACCTCGCCGAGCGCTCGCCGGACACCTCCCCGCACCGGAGCGGCGAGCCCTACCGGCTCGCGGTCTCCGGCATCTATGCGCGCCTCACCGCGACGGCCGAAGCGCTCGAGGTCGAGATCACCCGCCGGCCGGTCGGCAGGGGCAGGCCCTACGAGAGCGTGAGGGAATTGCAGGCCGATCTCGACGTGCTGCACCGCTCGCTGATCTCCAACAATGCGCGCGTCATCGCCCGCGGCCGCCTGCGGCTGCTGCGGCGCGCGGTGGATTGCTTCGGCTTCCACCTGGCCCGGCTCGACATCCGCCAGAATTCCGCCGTGCATGAACGCACCATCGCCGAGCTGATGGACGCCGCCAATCCCGGCATGTCCTATCTCGCGCTCGGCGAAGAGGCGCGCATCTCGCTGCTCACCAACGAGCTGCGCTCGACGCGCGCGCTGGTGTCGCCCTTCGTCAAGTACAGCGACGAGACCATGGGCGAGCTCAACGTCTTCCATGCCGCAGCGGAAGCGCATGCGAAGTTCGGCTCGGACGCGATTCCCCAATGCATCATCTCGATGTGCAAGGGCATGTCCGACATGCTCGAGGTCGCCGTGCTGCTGAAGGAGGTCGGCCTCGTCCATCCCTCCGGGCGCAGTGCCATCAACGTGGTGCCGCTGTTCGAGACCATCGAGGATTTGCAGGCCTCATCCGGCATCATGGATCGCATGCTGTCGCTGCACGATTACCGCCGGCTCGTCGACAGCCGCGGCAGCGTGCAGGAGGTCATGCTCGGCTATTCCGACAGCAACAAGGACGGCGGCTTCGTCACCTCGGGCTGGGAGCTCTACAAGGCCGAGATCGGCCTCGTCGAGGTGTTCGAGCGCCACGGCGTGCGGCTGCGCCTGTTCCACGGCCGCGGCGGCTCGGTCGGCCGCGGCGGCGGGCCGAGCTACGACGCCATCATCGCCCAGCCCGGCGGCGCCGTGAACGGCCAGATCCGCATCACCGAGCAGGGCGAGATCATCTCGTCGAAATATTCCAACGCCGAGGTCGGCCGCAACAATCTGGAGATCCTGGCCGCCGCGACGCTGGAGGCGAGCCTTTTGCATCCGCGCCAGAGCGCGCCGCGCCGCGAATATCTGACCGCGATGGACGAATTGTCGAACCTCGCCTTCAAGGCCTATCGCGGCCTCGTCTACGAGACCGACGGCTTCGTCGATTACTTCTGGTCGTCCACCGTCATCAACGAGATCGCGACGCTGAACATCGGCAGCCGCCCGGCCTCGCGCAAGAAGACCCGCGCCATCGAGGATCTGCGCGCGATCCCCTGGGTGTTCTCCTGGGCGCAATGCCGCCTGATGCTGCCGGGCTGGTACGGCTTCGGCAGCGCGGTCGAGCAATGGATCGCGGCGCATCCCGACCAGGGCATGCCGTTCCTGAAAGAGCTCTACAAGGAATGGCCGTTCTTCCGCATGCTCCTGTCCAACATGGACATGGTGCTGGCGAAAAGCTCGATCGCGATCGCTTCGCGTTATGCCGAGCTCGTGCCCGACGAAGCCTTGCGCGAAAAGATTTTCGGCCGCATCCGCCGCGAATGGCATTCCTGCATCGAGACGCTGCTCGACATCATGGGCCAGGACCGGTTGCTGCAGGGCAACCCGCTGCTGGAGCGCTCGGTGCGCCACCGCTTCCCCTATCTCGATCCGCTCAACCACGTTCAGGTCGAGCTCTTGAAAGAGCATCGCGCGCAGAACCCCGACGAGCAGGTGCTGCGCGGGATTCAGCTGACGATCAACGGGATCTCGGCGGGGTTGCGGAATACGGGGTAGCCTCACCCCGTCGTTCCGGGGCGCCCGAAGGGCGAACCCGGAACCTCGAGATTCTCAGGTGCGCAATTGCGCACCATAGTTCGGCTCTTCGAGCCGCCCCGGAATGACGGTGCATACCCTCAACAGAAGTGCGCGCCCTGCGTCTCCACATAGACCGCATAGAGCGACTGGCTCGCGGTCATGAACAGCCGATTGCGCTTCCTGCCGCCGAAGCAGACATTGGCGCAGGTCTCCGGCAGCAGGATCTGCCCGATCCGCGCGCCGTCGTTCGGCGCGAACACCTGCACGCCGTCATAGCCGGGACCGACCCAGCCGGCGCCGACCCAGATGTTGCCCTCGGTGTCGACGCGCAAGCCGTCGGGGAAGCCCGACTTGCCCTCGAGCTTCATGTCGATCAGCTTTTTCGGGTTCGACAGTTTGGCCCCGTCGATGTCGTAGGACCACACCACGTTCTCCGCCTGCGGGTAGTGCGTGATGCCGGTGTCGCAGACATAGAGCTTCTTGTAGTCGTGGCTGAAGGCGATGCCGTTCGGCTTGAACGGCTCGTCGGCGACCTTCGCGAGCTGTCCCGTCTGGGTGTCGAGACGATAGACGGCTTCCTTCTGGTGCGGCTGCAGCGAGCCGGTGTTGGCGAGCTTGCCTTCATAAATGCTGATCGCGCCATAGCCGGGATCGGTGAACCAGATCGCCTTGTCGTTGGGATGCACCACCATGTCGTTGGGGCCGTTGAGCGGCTTGCCGCCCGCCTGCTCGGCCAGCGTGGTCACCGCGCCGTCGTGCTCGTAGCGGACGAGGCGGGTGCGCTCGGCGCTGATCTGGCGTCCCTCGGTGTCGAACGAGTTGCCGTTGGCCTCGTTCGACGGCTTGTGGAACTGCTCGGAGATGTGGCCGTCGTCGTCGAGATAGCGCAGCTGCCGGTTGGCAGGGATGTCGCTCCAGACGAGATATTGTCCCTGCGCATTCCACGCCGGTCCCTCCGCCCAGAGGCAGCCGGTATAGAGCCGCTTGATCGCGGTGTTGCCGACCTTGGCCTTGAAGCGCTTGGGATCGATGACGACGATGTCGGGGTCGGGATAGCGCTGCGGCTCGGCATTGGCACCGAAGTCGCGGGCGTTGGCGCGCGAGGCGAGCAGGGCGGATGCGGCGACGGTCGCGGCGCCCTTGAGCAGCGTGCGGCGGCCGAGACCGCCGCTGTCAGTCGTGTCGTCGGAGTTGGTCAGTATTCTTGTCATGGTTTCCTCCCAAGATTGTGTTGGGAGGACACCATCCGCCCGCATTCGGGCGTAAACCGGAGCAATCTCCGGTTAAGACAACCGGAGATCGCAGGGCAGGAATGCCGGAATTGCGGCTAGACGGAATGCTTACACGGGATCCCACGGGAAGATGTCGGCGGAACGGTCGAGCTTGTAGAACGAGCCCTTCAGCGCCGGCATGCCGTGTTCCGCGATCGATTGCGGCGTCCAGCCCTCGCTCCGGTGCACCGAGCGCAGCGGGCGGTTCTGGCTGAACAGGAACAACTCGTTCATGCGCGCGCCAAAAATCTGGCCGCTGACGTCCTTGGCGGCATCGGAGAGCAGGTAAGCGCAGATCGGCGCGATCTTCTCCGGTCCCATCTGCTTGATCTTCTCGACGCGCGCCTTCTCGGCCTCAGTCTCGGTCGGGATGGTGCCGATCATGCGGGTCCAGGCGAACGGCGAGACGCAGTTGGAGCGGACGTTGAAGCGGCCCATGTCGAGCGCGATCGACTTCGACAGACCGATGATGCCGAGCTTGGCCGCGGCATAGTTGGCCTGGCCGAAATTGCCGATCAGGCCGGAGGTCGAGGTGAAGTGCACGAACGAGCCCGACTCCTGCTCGCGGAAGATGCGCGCGGCTGCGTGGCTGACATAGAACGAGCCCATCAGGTGAACCTTGATGACGGCCTCGAAGGCCTCCACGCTCATCTTGTGGAAGATCATGTCGCGCAGAATGCCGGCATTGTTGACGACACCGTCGAGCCGGCCGAAATGGTCGGTCGCGGTCTTCACGATCTTGCTGGCGGGAACGGCTTCCGCCACCGACTCGAAGTTCGGCACGGCGATGCCGCCGCGCTTCTTGATCTCCTCGACCACTTCCTCGGCAGGCGTCGCGCTCGAACCGGCGCCGTCGGCGGCCCCGCCGGGATCGTTGACGACGACCTTGGCGCCTTCCGCCGCGCAGAGCAGCGCGATCTCGCGCCCGATGCCGCGGCCTGCGCCGGTGACGATGATGACCTTGTCTTGCAGTGATTTGCTCATGGGATGCCTCCTGTTGTCTCTGTCATTCCGGGGCGTGCGAAGCACGAACTATGGTGCGCAATTGCGCACCTGAGAATCTCGAGGTTCCGGGTCCGGTCCTTCGGACCATCCCGGAACGACGAGAAATTACCTCTCGTTCGTAAACACGATCGTGCCGCTCGCGGCGAACATGCCGCCGACGCCGTGGCACACTGAAATCTTGGCATTCGGCACCTGCGCAGGCGCGATGCCGCGCATCTGGCGCACGCTCTCCTGGAGCGCATACATGCCGTACATGCCGGAATGCATGTAGGACAGTCCGCCGCCATTGGTGTTGAGCGGCAGCTTGCCGCCGGGCCGCGTGTTGCCGTCCGCGATGAACCTGCCGGTTTCCTCATACGGCATGAAGCCGAGGTCGCCGAGCCCGAACAGCGGCAGATGCGCGAAGGCATCATAAATCATGAGATGGTCGACATCCCCGTGGGCGATGCCGGCTTCCTTGAACGCCAGCGGTCCCGCGGTCTTGAACGCACGCGAGGAGTTGAACGTCTCCATCTGGCTGACCATGGGCGTCTCCACGCTCTCGCCGGTGCCCATGATGTAGACGGGCTTCCGCGGAAAATCCTTGGCGCGGTCCGCCGAGGTCAGGATCAGCGCGCCGCCGCCGTCGGTGACGAGGCAGCACTGCAGCAGGCGGAACGGATAGGCGATCATGCGCGAGTTGAGGACGTCGGCGACCGTGATCGGGTCCTTCATCATCGCCCGCGGATTCTTCGCGGCCCATTCCCGCTGCATCACCGCCACCGAAGCGAGCTGCTCATGGGTGATGCCGTAGGTCTTCATGAAGCGCAGCACGGGGATCGGGAACATGCTGGGCGGGCCGTAGACGCCGTAGGGCGCCTCGAACTGGCCGTTGAGGCTGTCGGCCGCTGTGAAGCGCGGCTGCTTGCCGATCATCGACTTGCCGCTCTCGGCATGGGTGATCAGCACCGTCTTGCACAGCCCGGCCTCGATCGCCGCGGCGGCATGGCGGACATGCAGCATGAAGGAGCAGCCGCCGACCGAGGTGCCGTCCACCCAGGTCGGCTTGATGCCGAGATAGTGGCAGACCTGCTGCGGCGTTTCGACCGCGGTGGCGAAGCCGTCGATGTCGGACAGCTTCAGCCCGGCATCCGCAATGGCGTTGAGCGCGGCGTCCGCATGGAGCTGGAGCTGCGAGGCATTGGGAATGACGCCGAGCTCGGTGGTCTCGGCCGCGCCGACGACGGCAACCTGGTTCCTGCGCATGGCCTTATCCCTTCGCCGGACGGAACACGGGGAGCGTGATCTTGTCGTCGAGCTTCTCGAAGGCGACCTCGAGCTTCATGTCGAGCTCGAGCGCCTCCGGCGTCTGCGGGCAGTCGATGATGTTGCTCATCATCCGCGGTCCCTCGGCAAGCTCGACCACGGCGATCGCGTAAGGCGGCGTGAAGCCGGGCGCGGCGGGGCGGTGGTTGATCACGTAGCTGTAGAGAAAACCCTTGCCGCTCGCCTTGAAGATGCTGACCTTGCGCGAGGCGCAGGAGGGGCAGAACGGGCGCGGCGGGAAGTAGACATGCGCGCAGGCGTCGCAGCGCTGCAGGCGCAGTTCGCCCGCCTGCGTGCCGTCCCAGAAATGCTGGGTTTCCGGCGTCGGTTTCGGTCGCGCGCGCTGCGGTTCGGCCATCTCGGAACGCCCTCCAAAGGCAAATCTTGTTCAGACAAGGGCTTGGCGCCCGCCTGTTTCGATCTTGATGCGACAATCGACCATGGCGCGTCAACGGTCCAGCAATGCGCATGCATGCCATCATGCGCACAGTGCTTGTGTCGAACTGAGCCAGCGCTATAGATTGCGCGCGCCAATATTCCGTGAGACAGACATGCCCGATTTTCCGACGCTGGCGAAGCTCGCCGAAGACCTCGAAAGCGGCCGCACCACCTCCCGCAAGCTGGTCGAGGCGTGCATCGCCAAGATCGCCGATCCCTCAGGCGAGGGGCAGCGCGCCTTCATCCATGTCGACAAGGACGCCGCGCTCGCGGCCGCGGATGCGATGGACACCCTGCGCAAGGTCAAGGCGGCGCCGTCGCGCTATGCCGGTATCCCCATCTCGATCAAGGACCTGTTCGACATCAAGGGCCAGGTGACGCGCGCCGGCTCCCGTGCGCTCGACGATTCTCCGCCAGCCGAGCACGACGCGGCGACGGTGGCGCGGCTGCGCAAGGCCGGCTTCGTGCTGATCGGGCGCACCAACATGACCGAGTTCGCCTATTCCGGCATCGGCATCAATCCGCATTACGGCACGCCGAAGGGCGCCTGGAACCGGGCGGAGGGCCACGTGCCCGGCGGCTCGTCCTCGGGTGCCGCGGTGTCCGTGCTCGACGGCATGGCGCATGGTGCGCTCGGCACCGACACCGGCGGCTCCTGCCGCATTCCCGCGGCCTATAACGGCATCGTCGGTTACAAGCCGACGCAGCGCCGCGTGCCGCTCGACGGCTCGGTGCCGCTGTCGTTCTCGCTCGATAGCATCGGTCCCCTGGCGCGATCGGTCAGTTGCTGTGCCATTCTCGATGCGGTGCTCGCCGACGAGCCGGTCACGGCGCTCAAGCGGCGGCCCGTGAAGGGCATGCGGCTCGCCGTTCCGACCACGATTGCGCTCGACGATCTCGATGCACCGGTCGCCCAGACGTTCGAGCGCGCGCTGAAGACGCTTGCCGACCATGGTGCCATCATCGAGCGCATCGAGATGGCCGAATTCCACGACATCGGCCCGATGAACGCCAAGGGCGGCTTTGCGGCCTCCGAAAGCTTCGCCTGGCATCGCTATCTCATCACCTCCAAGGGCGACATCTACGACCCCAGGGTCTCCGTGCGCATCATGCGCGGCGAGGCGCAGAGCGCGGCCGACTACATCGATCTCCTCAACGAGCGCCGCTCGCTGATCGCCCGCGTCAATGCGCGCCTCGCGCCCTACGACGCGCTGGTGCTGCCGACCACCGCCAACACGCCGCCGAAGATCGCCGATCTCGCCGACGACAAGGCGTTCACCACCCAGAACCTGCGCGCGCTGCGCAACTGCACCCTGATCAACATGATCGACGGCTGCGCCATCTCGCTGCCTGCGCATCGCGAGGGCGACGTTCCCGTCGGCCTGATGCTTGCAGGGGCAGGCGGGTCCGATCGCCGTATCTTTGAACTCGCTGCCGGCATGGAGGCCGTTATTCGTGTTTGACCTGACTTTCACCGTCGACGCCCAGGACACCACCACGCCGCTGACGCTGGCGATCGACCAGATGGTCATCGCGGGCTGGACCGGCCGCGATCCCGTCGCGCGCGACAAGCACATCAAGGAGCTGCAGGAGATGGGCATCGCCCCGCCGGCCTCGACGCCGATCTACTATCGCGGCGCGGCGCGGCGGCTGACCCAGGAAGACAGCATCGAATGCACCGGCGGCGATTCCTCAGGCGAGGTCGAGTTCGTGCTGATCGGATGGCAGGGCCGCATCTTCGTCGGCTGCGGCTCCGACCACACCGACCGCAAGGTCGAGGCCTACAGCGTCACGGTCTCCAAGCAGATGTGCGACAAGCCGATCGCCGCGACGCTTTGGGAGCTCGAGGACGTCATCGGCCACTGGGACAAGATGATCCTGCGCTCCTGGGCCACCATCAAGGGCGAGCGCGTGCTCTACCAGGAGGGCACCCTGGACGCGATGCTGCCGGTCAATGACCTGATCGCGCGCGGCTTCGACGGCAAGAAGTTCCCCGACGGCTGCGCCATGTTCGGCGGCACCTTCGCCGCCAAGGGCGGCATCCGCCCGGCGGAGCGGTTCGACTTCGAACTCGAGGACCCCGTGCTGAAGCGGACCATCAGGCACGGGTATAGCGTGGTGACGTTGCCGGTGCGGGGCTGAACCGTCTCCCCGCCGTCATTGCGAGGAGCCCTTGCGACGAAGCAATCCAGACTGGTTCCGCGGAGAGATCCTGGATTGCTTCGCTTCGCTCGCAAAGACGGGGAGATAGTCATCGGAAATCGGGTGGCGGGGTGAGCGTCCGGCTGCGAAGGTGATTGCTATGACAATGACCGCACGAAAATCAGCCCACCCCTCCGTTCCCGACCTCGCCGCCCACGTCGATGCCCTCGACTGGCCGCAGATCACTGCCGAACTCGACACCCAGGGCTGTGCCGTCCTTAAGAACCTGCTGACGCCGGACCAGTGCCGCGCCGTCGCCACGCTCTATCCTGATGACACGCATTTCCGCAGCCGCATCGTCATGGGCCGCCATGGCTTTGGCCGCGGCGAATACAAGTATTTCTGCTATCCGCTGCCCGACCCGATCGCGCAGCTTCGCCCGGCGCTCTATGGGCATCTGCAAGGCGTCGCCAACCGCTGGAACGAGGCGATGGGGATCGACATTCGCTATCCCGCCTCGCATGCGGCGTTCCTGAAGCGCTGCCACGAGGCCGGGCAGGCGCGGCCAACGCCGCTGCTGCTGCAATACGAGGCCGGCGACTACAACTGCCTGCATCAGGACCTCTATGGCGAGCACGTGTTCCCGATCCAGGTCGCGATCCTCTTGTCCGAACCGGGCCGCGATTTCACCGGCGGCGAGTTCGTGCTGACCGAGCAGCGCCCGCGCATGCAGTCGCGCGCCGAGGTGGTGCCGCTCGCGCAGGGCGACGCGGTCGCCTTTGCTGTGCACCACCGCCCGGTGCAGGGGACACGCGGCACCTACCGCGTTAATCTCCGCCACGGCGTCAGCCGCATCAGGTCCGGCCAGCGCCATACCCTGGGCGTGATCTTTCACGACGCGAAATGAGCGGAGCCATTGACGGCTGATTTGTTCGACAGCGTTGCCGAGGCACAGCCGTCGCGCGAGGAGATCGCGGACGGTGCCGTGCTGCTGCGCGGCTTCGTGAGGCCGATCGAAAGCGAGCTGATCGACGCCGTGCGCGCCATCGTGGCGCAATCGCCGTTCCGCCGCATGACCACGCCCGGCGGCCACCTGATGTCGGTGGCCATGACCAATTGCGGCGAGCGCGGCTGGATCACCGACCACACCGGCTATCGCTACGATCCCATCGATCCACGCACCGAAGCACCATGGCCGGCGATGCCGCCGGTGTTGTCCGATCTCGCCCGCCGCGCGGCGGAGCAGGGCGGCTTTGCGGGCTTTTCGCCCGATGCCTGCCTCGTCAATCGCTACGAGCCCGGCACGCGGCTGTCGCTGCATCAGGACAAGGACGAGCTGGATTATTCGGCGCCGATCGTCTCGGTCTCGCTCGGCCTGCCCGCGACCTTCCTGTTCGGCGGTCTCGCCCGCGCCGACAAGCCGCGCCGCTTCCGGCTGGTCCATGGCGATGTCGTGGTCTGGGGCGGCCCGTCCAGGCTCGCCTATCACGGCGTGGCGCCGCTCGCCGAAGGCGAGCATGCGCTATTGGGACGGAAGCGGATCAATCTGACGTTTCGCAGGACGCGATAGGGAACCGTCATTCCGGGGCGCGCGCTAGCGCGAACTATGGTGCGCAATTGCGCACCTGAGAATCTCGAGGTTCCGGGTTCGATGCTACGCATCGCCCCGGAACGATATCAAGGCTTCGGCGGGTGGATGAATGCCCACGGGCTCACTTCCGAATCCCGTGTCACCTCCACCGAGATCAGATACGGCCCGCCATGCGCGAGCGCCTTCTCCATCGCGGCCTTGAACTGGTCGGGCGCGGTGACGCGCGCGGCTGCCACGCCAAACGATTCTGCGAGCTTGACGAAATCCGGATTGACCAGATCCGACGCCACCACGCGGCCGTCGAAGCGTTCGCGCTGGTCGCGGCGGACATTGCCGTAGGCGTTGTTGTTGAACACCAGCGTCACCACGCCGATGTTGAACTGCACGGCGGTGGCAAGCTCCTGCACGCCGAACATGAAGCCGCCGTCGCCGGTGATGGCCACCACAGGCTTGTCCGGGTTGGCGACCTTGGCCCCGAGCGCGGTCGGGAAGCCCGAGCCGAGCGTGCCCTGATAGCCCGAGGTGATGAAGGTGCGCGGCTGGTAGATCGGAAAGCCGTACCAAGAGGCGAAGCCGACCTGCGAGAGTTCGTCCGTCACGATCGCGTTCGCCGGCAGCACCTCGCGCAGGATGTTCAGATAGGCCATCTGCGGCTGGACCCGTTGGATCTCGGCCTGCGCGCTCGCAGTCGCCTCGCGGATTGCGGCGCGGCGTCCGGATGTCTTGCTGTAGCCGGCCTTGCGCACGGCAGCAGCGAGATCGGCGGTCGCGGCCCTGGCATCGGCGACAACAGCGGTGTCGGCAGCAAAGCGCCGCATCTCGACCGGATCGATGTCGATGCGGATGCTTTTGAGGCCGGCAGGCTGATACGGCCAGCGCGACATGGTCGGCAACTCCAGCCGCGAGCCGATGCCGATCATGAGATCGGTGTTGGGCCACAGCTTGTAGGCCGCGGCCATGGTGAGGCCGAGCTCATGCGCATTGGAGACGATGCCGCGGCCGCTGCGGAAGGCGACGACGGGGGCATCGATCATCTCGGCGAGCTCGAGTATCTCCTCGCCTGCCTCGATCGCGCCGCTGCCGACGAAGATCATCGGCGCCTTGCTGCCCTTGATCAGCGCGGCCGCCTGCTTGATCAGGTCTGGGTCGGGAAGCGGCGCGGGCAAGGGCTCCAGCACCTGGGCTGCGGCCGTGTCCGCGCGCTGCGTAAAGATATCCCAGGGCATTTCGACCGAGGCGGGGCCGCGCCGGCCGGACGTCATCTCCTGAAAGGCGCGCGCCACCGTGGTCGGTGCGTTGCCGGGCGTCTCGATACGGTCGGCCCATTTGACGTAGGTGCGCAGGGTCGCGAGCTGGTCCGGCATCTCGTGCAGATGGCCGCGGCCCTTGCCGAGGAATTGCGTCGGCACCTGGCCGGTGACGCACAGCACCGGCTCGTTGCAGCCATAGGCGGTGAGCAGCGCCGCGCTGGCGTTGAGCACGCCGGGGCCGGGCACCACGCTGAACACGCCGGGCCTGCCGCTGGCGCGCGCATAGCCGAACGCCATGTAGCCGCAGGCCTGCTCGTGCCGCGCGCCGATCACCTTGAGTTGGGCCTGGTGGAAGGCGTCGAACAGGCCGTAGATCTGCGCGCCGGGCAGGCCGAACACGGTGTCGACGCCATGGGCGACAAGCCCGCTTACGATCGCTTCGCCGCCGGTGAGGGTGGTCATTGCATCATTCCACTTCAGTTGTTGGTCAGGCTTCGTCGACGACGCCGTTGCGCAAGGAGCCGATGCCCTCGGCCGCGACCTCGATGACGTCGCCCGGCTTGAGATAGCGCGGCGGATCGAACCGCGCGCCCGCGCCAGTCGGCGTGCCCGTGACGATGACGTCGCCGGGGACGAGCGTTGCGAAGGTCGAGATATAGCTGATGAGATAGCGGAACGGAAACATCAGCCGGCTGGTACGATCGTCCTGCCTGAGCTCGCCGTTGACATGGGTGGTAAGCCTGATGTCGGCGATCTGCGCTTCCTTCGTGTAGGGCACGAGCCACGGCCCGAGGCTGCCGCTGGAATCAAAGTTCTTGCCTTGCGTGACGTTGAACTTGGCGTGGCGCAGCCAGTCGCGCACCGAGCCTTCGTTGCACAAGGTCAGCGCGGCGATATGATCAAGCGCGGCACTTTCCGCGATGTGCCGGCCCTGCTTGCCGATCACCAGCACGATCTCGCCTTCATAGTCGAGCTGCGCCGAGGCGCGCGGGCGCACCAGCGGCGTGTCGTGGCCGACGAAGGAGCGCTGGCTCCGCATGAACATGCTCGGATATTTCGGCGCGTCCTGGCCGTCCTTGTACTCGGCGTTGCGGTCGGGGTAGTTGACCCCGATGCAGATGATCTTTTCCGGCGCGGGCACCGGCGGCAGCCAGGTGATCTCGCTGAGCGCGTGAACCGGCGTGCGGCCGGCGGCCTCTTCGGCAAGGCTCACGAGCTTTCCGGCCGCGATCACCTCGCGCAGCGTCGGATAGTCTTTTGCGTAGCGCGCGGACAGATCGACGATGCCGCCTTCGAGGACGGCGCCGTAGCGGGTTTCACCCTTGATGGAATAGGTGGCGAGGCGGGGGAGCTTCATCGGTTAATCCGCCACCAGCACATCGGCCACGAACTTCGGCTCGCGCACGGCTTGTCCTGAGAAGGGCGAGCCCTGCTCGAACCAGGAGCGCGGGGCCGGTGCGCCCCACAGCGTCTGGCGGCGCGGATCGCGCAGCGACCAGCGCAGCGGTTCGTGGTCGTGATCCCCGGTGAAGTAATCGCTGGTGTAGAGCTCGAGGCGGTGTCCGTCGGGATCCCTGACATAGAGGAAGAACGCGTTAGAGATGCCGTGACGGCCCGGGCCGCGCTCGATGTTCTTCACAAAGCCCTGCGAAGCCATGACGTCGCAGAGATGGATGATGTTCATCGCCGTCGGCGTCCAATAGGCGAAATGGTGCAGGCGAGGTCCCTTGCCGTTGGTGATGGCGAAGTCGTGGACGTTGCCCTTGCGGTGCATCCAGGCCGCGGCGATGCGGCCGTTCGGCCCATCCTCCTCGGCATATTCGGTGAGGCGGAAGCCGAGCCGCGCATAGAAATCGACGGTGTCCTGCACCTCGGCGGCGAAGACGTTGAAATGGTCGAGCCGCTGCGGGTGGCAGCCCCGGTAGAGGTCGTAGCGGCGGAGCAGATGCGGCCGCCGCTCCATCGACGCATAGAGCTCGATCTGGAAGCCGAAGGGATCGGTGAATTGCAGCGTGCGGCCCTGGAAGGGCTGGTCGGCGAAGGCGTAGGCGAGACCGTTCTCCGAGAGGAACGCGGCGGCCTTGTCGAGGTCTTTGTCGTTGCCGACCTTGAAGCCGAGCCTGTTGCAGGCGGGCACCGCGGCTTTCCGCAGCACCAGCGAGTGGTGCTGGTGCTCCTCGGCGGCGCGCAAATAGACGACCGTGTCATCGGCGTCCTCGACATGCATGCCGACGGTGGTCTCGTAGAATTCGCGGCTCAGCTTCAAATCGGTCACGTCGAGCACGACGTGGCTGGAGCGGATGATGTTGAACGGCGGCTCGAAGATGTGTTGCGGTACGGGCATTGCGTTTCCCCTCTGCGCTCGTCATCCCGGGATGGCCCGAAGGGCCAGGCCCGGGATCCATAACCCCGGCTGGTGGATATGGATTCCGGCTCGCGCTCCGCGCGCCCCGGAATGACAGTTAAATTCCCAGCTTCTGAATCTTGTGCGTGCCCCGCGCCAGCGAGACGTGCTTGGTTTCCATGTAGAAGTCGAACGAGTAGTCGCCGCCGTCGCGGCCGATACCGGAGGCCTTCATGCCGCCGAACGGCGTCGGTAGATGCCGGACGTTCTCCGAGTTCAGCCAGATCATGCCGGCCTCCAGCGCGTCGGCGACACGCAGCGCGCGGCCGACATCGTTGGTCCAGACATAGCCGGTGAGGCCGTAGCGGATGTCATTGGCGATCTCGATCGCATCCTTCTCGTCCTTGAAGGACAGCACCGTGAGGAAGGGGCCGAACACCTCCTCCTGCGCCACGCGCATCTTGCCGTGAGCGCCGGTCACCAAGGTCGGCTCGACATAATGCCCGCCGCCCGGGCCGTCATGAGCCTTGCCGCCGACCGCGATCGTCGCGCCGTCCTGGCGCGCGACGTCGAAATAGGAGCAGACTTTTGCCAGATGGCGTTCGTGGATCAGCGGTCCGATCTCGGTGGCGGGATCGAGGGGATGGCCGACCTTCAGCGCCTTCACGCGCGCGGTCAGCTTCTCCACGAATTTGTCCGCGATGCTCTGCTGGATCAGCAGGCGGCTGGACGAGGTGCAGCGCTCGCCGTTGAGCGAGTAGATCATGAACACGACGGCATCGAGCGCGCGGTCGAGATCGGCGTCGTCGAACACGATCACCGGGTTCTTGCCGCCGAGCTCGAAATGCACCCGCTTCAGCGTGGGCGCGCCCTGAACCATGATCGCCGAGCCCGTCGCGCTCTCGCCGACGAAGCCGATCGCCTTGATCGCGGGATGTTCGGTCAGCGCCTTGCCGGCTTCCTCGCCAAAGCCATGAACGGTGTTGAGCACGCCGTCGGGCACGCCGGCTTCCTTCACCAGCCGCGACAGGATCGAGGCGGTCACCGGCGACCACTCGGCCGGCTTGTGCACGACGGTGCACCCCGCAGCGAGGGCAGGGGCGATCTTCCAGGTCGAGAGCATGAACGGCGTGTTCCACGGCGTGATCACGCCGACGGGGCCGATCGGCACGCGCGTCGAGATGTTCCAGTGCTCGTCGCTCGGCGTGTTGAGGCCGTCGCGCGCCTCGGCGCATTTGTCGGCGAAGAAGCGGAAATTCTCGGCGGCGCGGATCGCGGCCTTGGCCATGAAGCGATAGGCCTGGCCGGTGTCGATGCATTCGAGCACCGCGATGTCGTCGGCATTGTCCTCGATGGCGTCGGCCACCCGATGCAGCAGCTTCTTCCGCATCGCAGGACCCATGTCGCGCCAGGACTTGAAGGCGAGGGCGGCGGAGGTCGCGGCAGCGTCGATATCCTCGGCATTGCCGCGCGCGACGCTGGCGAGCGTCGCGCCGTCGACCGGCGACTTCGTCTCGAAGGTCGCACCGGAGATCGAGGCGACGGTCTTGCCGTCGATGAAATGGCCGATGCCGTCGGCCTGCAGCTTCTTCAGCAGCGGCGCGACGCGGTCGCGGTTGGCCTGGAATACATCGGCTTTGGGCGTGGGCTTATCCATTTGCGGCCTCCACTTTCAGGGCGTCGTGGATGTTGTTGCGCTTCCAGCTCGTGTCCTTGTCGTTGATCTGCATGTCGAACGACAAGGCGA
This sequence comes from Bradyrhizobium sp. KB893862 SZCCT0404, assembly GCF_018130885.1. Lineage (NCBI taxonomy): Bacteria > Pseudomonadati > Pseudomonadota > Alphaproteobacteria > Hyphomicrobiales > Nitrobacteraceae > Bradyrhizobium > Bradyrhizobium sp. KB893862 SZCCT0404. Next base: position 444,264 of record NZ_JAFCLT010000007.1, on the reverse strand, counting down.
ACTTGCTCGCGGCGAAGACGGGATCGAGATGTTTTGAAAGCGCCTTGAACACATGCTCACCGGCTTTCTGCCGGGTAGGGAGATCGCGGCCCTCGCCAATGCGCAGCACCATGTCGAGGAAGCCGTAATCGTTCCGCGCGTCTGCAATCGCATAATGCTCGCAGCGGATGGCGCGGACGCGGATGCCGCCGAGCGGGAAGATGCCGGTCTCGACCGCGGCCTTGCGCACGACTTCGCACACCGTGTCGATGTCGAGGCGGCCATCGAGATTGGCCGAATATTCGATCGTGAAATGCGGCATCGCGGTTTCACTCCCTGTGTCGTCTTGTTGCTTTACGCGAAGTAGCAGCTCACCGAACCGTAGGCGCCATAGTCAGCCTGGATTGTGTCGCCCTTGCGGGTCTCGATCGGCCGGATGAAGGAGCCGGCGAGCACGACCTGACCGGGCTCCAGCGCCAGCCCAAGCGGCGCGATCTTGTTGGCAAGCCAGGCAACGGATGTCGCGGGATGATTGAGCACGCCGGCGGCAAGGCCTGTCTCTTCCAGCTGGCCATTCCTGAAGCACAGCGCGCCGATCCAGCGCAGGTCGGCGTCCAGCGGACGGATTGGCCGCCCGCCGAGCACGATGCCGGCATTCGCCGCATTGTCGGCGATGGTGTCGAAGATTTTTCGCGTCGCCTTCGTCCTGGGATCGACGCGCTCGATCCGCGTGTCCAAAATCTCCAGCGCCGGGACGACGAAGTCGGTGGCGTTGAGCACATCGAACATCGTGCAGTCAGGGCCGGCGAGACGCTTCTTCATGACGAAGGCGAGCTCGGCCTCGACGCGCGTCGCGATGAAGCGCTCGGTCGGGATGATCCCGCCGTCGGCGAAGAACATGTCGTCGAGCAGCACGCCGGAGTCAGGCTCGTCGATGTTGAGCGCGCTCTGCATGGCCTTCGAGGTCAGGCCGATCTTGTGGCCTTTGACGATACGCCCCTCCGCGATCTTGACGTCGACCCAGGCCTTCTGAATCGCGTAGGCATCGGCGATGCTGATGTCGGGGAAGTCCTGCGAGAGCTGCCGGATCTGCGTGCGGGTCTTCTCCGCCTGGTGCAGACGGCTCGCGCAGGCCTGGATATCGTCGTTGGAAAGCGCCATGCGTCATCTTACAAATCGTGGTGCCCGGAGATACTTAACATGTTAAGTGAATGCGTCAAACAGAATCTGAGCTTGCTGCACTGCAAACGTTTTGCAGTCTGAAAGGGCGCCATGACCAAGAAACCGGCCGATCCCGCCAACGGAGCCGCGCCGACCGCACGGCAGGTGCCGATGCGCGACTTCTCGCGCTCCTTGCCGATGTCGCTGCTGCGGGCACGCGAGGCGGTGATGCGGCAGTTCCGCCCCAATCTGCGCGAGCACGGCCTGACCGAACAGCAATGGCGCATCCTGCGCGCGCTGGCGTCCATCGAGGCCGCCGAGGTCACGGAACTCGCGCGCACCGCCTTTCTGCTCGGACCGAGCCTGTCGCGCATCCTGCGCGATCTCGAGGCGCGCAATCTGATCGAGCGCAAGACGGCGAAGGCGGATCAGCGCCGCAGCATGGTCTCGATCTCGAAGGAGGGCGTGAAGCTGATGGCCTCGGTGGCGCCGAACTCGGAAGCCATCTACGCCGAGATCACGCGGCGCTTCGGCGCGCGCAAGCTCGCCGAACTGCAGGAGATGCTCGGCGAGCTCGAGCAGAGCCTTGCGGAGCTCGGTGCCGGCGAGGAGGCAAGCGCCGAGGAGTGACAGCAGATATGCGCGGGCGCGCGGCAAGCATCATGGACATCACCGCGCATTTTCGCTCAAACTGCCGCCCAAGCCGATCGCTCAAGACTCGGCGCCAGGGCGGATGATGCAGCATTTGCTGCGCGCCTCCGCTGCAACGGGGAGGCAAGCAGACCCTCATGGTCACCATTCAGGTTCAGAGGCTGATCGATTTCGTCGCCGAAGTCTTTGCGCATGCGCAGTCCTCGCCGGAGGAAGCCCGCCGCATCGCGACCTATCTCACCACGGCAAATCTCACCGGTCACGACAGCCACGGCGTGATCCGCGTTCCCGTCTACATCCGCTGGCAGAAATCGGGCTCGGTCGTGCCCAACCAGACCGCAGAGGTGGTGCTCGATACGCCTTCGCTCGCGGTGGTCGACGGCAAGTTCGGCTACGGCCAGACCGTGACGCCGCAGGCGGTCCGGATCGGCATCGACAAATGCAGGAAGGCGGGGCTGGCCGCGGTCGCGCTGCGCAATGCCGGCCATATCGGCCGCGTCGGCGACTGGGCCGAGATGGCCGCCGCCGAAGGCCTGGTTTCCGTGCATTTCGTCAACGCCGCCGGCTCGCTGCTGGTGGCGCCGTTCGGCGGCGTCGAGAAGCGGCTGTCCACCGCGCCTTATTGCGTCGGCATCCCGCGTCCCGGGCAGGACCCGATCGTGCTGGATTTCGCGACCTCGGTCGTCGCCGAGGGCAAGGTGCTGGTGGCAAGCCGCGGCGGCAAGAAGCTGCCGAAGGGCGCGCTGGTCGATGCCGACGGCAGCTTGAGCGAGGATCCGGCGGTGCTCTACGGGCCCTACACGGCCGAAGGGCCGCGCGATCACACCAAGGGCACCGGCGCCATCCGCGCCTTTGGCGAGCACAAGGGCTCGGGCCTCGCCTTCATGTGCGAGCTGCTTGGCGGCGCGCTGACCGGAACCGGGGCCACTTCGGGCGGCCGGCGCTTTGCCAACGGCATGCTGGCGTTCTATGTCGATCCGAAGGTGGTCGATACCTCCCATGTGTTCGATGCAGAGGTCTCGCGCTATGCCGACTTCATCCGCGCCACCAGGCCGATGGCGGGGGTCGACCAGGTGCTGATTCCCGGCGATCCCGAGCGGAAAACCCGCGCTGAACGCAGCAAAAACGGCATCCCCTTGCCGGATGACACCTGGGCGGCGATAGTGAACACCGCCCGCGAGGTCGGCGTCAGCGAAGTCAGCATCCAGAGGGCGACCGCATAGGTCTTGCGTCATTGCGAGCGTAGCGCGGAGCCCCGGTTCGCGGTAACAGCAGGGTCGTGCTGTCGCGGCGGTTCGTCATGGTGACGAAGGCCCAACCAACGGTCCAAACAACCCAACGGTCCAAACAACAAAGAAGGAAGGCAACGTGGCGAACAAGGTCAAGGAAATCTGGAAGTCGGGCAAGGCCGTGGTCAACGCGTGGCTCGCGATACCCTCCGGCTTCTCGGCCGAGATGATCGCGCAATGCGGCTTCGACAGCGTCACCGTCGACATGCAGCACGGCGTGCAGGACTATCTGTCGATGGTGCAGTGCTTCCAGGCCATGGACAAGCATCCGGTGACCCCGATGGTCCGCGTGCCCTGGAACGAGCCCGGCATCATCGGCAAGGTGCTCGACGGCGGCGCCTATGGCGTGATCTGCCCGATGGTCAACACGGCGCAGGAAGCCAAGAACCTCGTCTCCTATTCAAAGTATCCGCCGCAGGGCGTCCGCTCCAACGGCCCGATCCGCGCCGGCATGTACGGCACCGCCGGCTCCTACCAGAAAACCGCGAACGCCGACACCATCCTGCTGCCGATGATGGAGACCAAGACCGCGGTCGAGAACATGGAAGCGATCCTCGATGTCGAGGGCATCGACGGCGTCTATATCGGCCCGTCCGACCTCGGCTTCTCCTACGGCCTCGAGCCGAAGCTCGACCGCAGCGAGCCCGAGATCCTCGCGATCTACGAGAAGATCATCAAGGAATGCGGCAAGCGCGGCCTCAACCCGGGCATCCATTGCAGCGGCGCCGAGGGCGCAGCGCGCGCCATCAACATGGGCTTCAAGCTGGTGACCTTGTCGAATGAAGTCGGCCTGATGACGACCTACGCCAAGATGCAGGTCAACGCGACCCGCAAGGAGTCCGGCGGCAAGGCTTGATCTCTCTGTGTCCCGGACGCCGGGACCCAGAAGCTTGCGAACCACGTGACGTAACACAAGGCCCCGGATCTGCAGCGCATCGCTATCGCGCTGCGCAGCGTCCGGGGCACGATACTTTGAAGACCCAAGGAGACCTGCCATGACCATCAGCCCCGTCATCCGCCTGCATCCCGATGATGGCGTGGTGATCGCGCGCGCGAGCCTGCCGCCGGGAACGGTGGTGGCCGATGGCGTGACCGCGGTCGACCGCATCCCCTCCGGCCACAAGGTCGCGATCAAGCCGATCGCGGTCGGCGAGCCCGTGATCCGCTACGGCCAGATCATCGGCTTCGCGACGATCCCGATCGCGCCGGGCCAGCACGTGCATGTGCAGAACATCGGCATGGGCGACTTCGCCAAGGACTACGCCTATTGCGCCGACGTCAAGCCGACGCCGAATTTCGACCTGCCGGCGACCTTCGAGGGCATTCGCCGTCCGGACGGCCGCGTCGCCACACGCAACTATATCGGCATCCTCACCTCGGTGAATTGCAGCGCGCATGTCGCAAGCCTCGTCGCCGACGTCTTCAAGAAGAACCCCTTCACCGGCGACAATCCGCTGGCCGATTTTCCCAATGTCGACGGCGTGGTCGCGCTGACCCACAAGACCGGCTGCGGCATGACGCAGAACGAGCCGCTCGCGCTGCTTCGCCGCACGCTCGGCGGCTATGCGCGCCACGTCAATTTCTCCCACGTCGTCGTGCTCGGCCTCGGCTGCGAGGTGAACCAGATCGGCGGTCTGATGGAAGAGCAGAAGCTCGCCGGCCGCCTGCGCGCGATGGACATCCAGGAGGTCGGCGGCACCCGCAAGACGGTGGAAGCAGGCATCGCCTTCGTGCGCGAGGCGCTCGCTGACGCCAACAAGGTCAAGCGCGAGTCCGTGCCGGTGAGCGAACTCACCGTGGCGCTGCAATGCGGCGGCTCCGACGGCTATTCCGGCGTGTCGGCCAATCCTGCGCTCGGCGCCGCCAGCGATCTGATCGTCCGCCACGGCGGCACCGTGATCCTGTCGGAGACCCCCGAGACCTACGGCGCCGAGCATCTGCTCACGCGCCGCGCCGTCAGCCGCGAGGTCGGCGAGAAGCTGGTCGACCTGATGCGCTGGTGGGACGAATACACGATGCGCGAAGGCGCCGAGATGAACGCCAATCCGAGCCCCGGCAACAAGGCCGGCGGCCTCACCACCATCCTGGAGAAGTCGCTCGGCGCGATGGCGAAGGCCGGCACCACCAATCTCGTCGAGGTGCTGCGCTACGCCGAGCCGGTGACCAAGCGCGGCTTCGTGTTCATGGACACGCCCGGCTACGATCCCGTCGCCGCAACCGGCCAGGTCGCCGGCGGCGCCAACCTCGTCTGCTTCACCACGGGCCGCGGCAGCGTGTTCGGCTGCAAGCCCGCGCCCTCGATCAAGCTCGCCACCAACACGCCGATGTACAAGCGCATGGAAGAGGACATGGACGTCAATTGCGGCACCATCCTCGAAGGCGAGGAGAGCGTCGAGCAGTGCGGCCAGCGCATCTTCGATCTCATCCTGAAGACCGCGTCGGGCCAGCCGACCAAGAGCGAGAGCTTCGATTTCGGCGGCGCCGAGTTCGCACCCTGGGTGCTTGGCGCGACGATGTAGCTGGTGTGCAGGCAGCAGCTTGCTGCCGCGGACATCTACGTAGTCATACGTAGGTGCCATATGACCGCGGGGGGTTCCGCGGTCACTCGGGATTAAGATTTCGCACCGTAATCGTGAAGCGATGCGGGCGACTCCTTCGAGGGCTCTGCCCTACGACAGGATTCGTCAACGATGACGCATGCGATACGGCCGACCGGCGTGGAAAATCTCCTCGGTGAAGAGGAGCTGATCGTCTCCAAGACCGATCTCAAGGGCCGCATCACCTACGCCAACGACGTCTTCGTCCGCATGGCGAAATACTCTTACGCCGAGCTGATGGGCGCGCCGCACAGCGTGATCCGCCATCCCGACATGCCGCGCGCGGTGTTCAAGCTGCTCTGGGACACGCTGCAATCCAGGCAGGAGATCTTCGCCTACGTCGTCAATCTGGCCAAGGACGGCAGCCATTACTGGGTGTTCGCCCACGTCACGCCGACCTTCGACGAACGCGGCAACATCGTCGGCTATCACTCCAACCGTCGCAAGCCCGACCCGGCGCAGATCGAGCGCATCAAGCCGATCTACCGGACGCTGTGCGCGGAGGAGGCGCGGCACGCCAATGCCAAGGACGGCATGCGCGCGAGCTTCGATGCGATGGTCGGACTACTGAAGCAACAGGGTGTCGGTTACGATGAATTTGTGCTCTCTCTCTAAGGCGCAGGGAGCGACCGCGCTCGCGTGTGTTCTTGCCGTCGTTGCGTTCGGGCTTTCGCTTCTCGGTGTACCCGGTGCGTCCGCGGCGGTGCTGCCCGGCGCCATTGTCGCGCTGCTCGGCTACGCCGTCTGGTGCCAGCATCGTACCGCGATGGCGGTCGATGAAGTCGCCGATGTCTGCCGCAAGGCGGCCCACGGCGATCTCGAGGCGCGCATCCTCAGCGATCGCCAGGCCGGCCGCATCGGCTCGATCCAGAAGTCGGTCAACGACATGCTCGACATCACCGATGCCTACTTGCGCGAAGCTTCAGCCTCGATGGAGTACGCCAGCCGCGGCAAGCATTTCCGCAAGATCCTCGCGCGCGGTCTGCCCGGCTCGTTCCGCCGTTCGGCCGTCGTCATCAATGCCGGCACCGACAGCCTCGGCCGCCGCGTGGTGGAGATCGCCGATCTCGCAAAACAGTTCGGCACGCATCTCGACGGCGTCGCCGGCACCCTGATGGGCGCTGCGACCGATCTGGAATCCGACGCGCACCAGATGGCGGCGGCGGCCGAGAAGACCAGCCGGCAGACTTCCGGCGTGCTCAGCGCCTCCGACCAGGCCTCGCGCAACGTCGCCACCGTCGCCAGCGCCGCGGAGCAGCTTGCATCCTCGATCGCCGATATCGGCCGTCAGGTGACCGGCTCGACCGCGAGCACGGGGCGCGCCGTCAACGAGGCCAATCGTGCCGGCAGTGAGATCCGCGCGCTCGCGGACGCCGCGATGCGGATCGGCGACGTCGTCAAGCTGATCAGCGAGATCGCCTCGCAGACCAATCTGCTCGCGCTCAACGCCACCATCGAGGCGGCGCGGGCAGGGGAGGCCGGTCGCGGCTTCGCGGTGGTGGCCTCCGAGGTCAAGAGCCTTGCCAACCAGACTGCGAAGGCCACCGAAGAGATCAGCGCCAAGGTCGGCGAGATGCAGCAATCGACCACCAACTCGGTCGCGGCCGTCGAGGCCATCGCGCAGACCATCGGCGAGATCAACGGCATCACCGCCGCGATCGCGACCTCGATCGAGCAGCAGAGCCTTGCCACCCGCGAGATCGCCCGCAACGTCCAGGAAGCCTCGGCCGGCACCTCCCAGGTCTCCTCCAACGTCACGGGCATCAGCGATGCCGCCGCCGACACCGGCCGCGTTGCCAGCCGCGTCAACAGCGCCTCCGAGCGCGTCCACGGCGAAGTCGAGACGCTGCGCCGCGAGGTGACGCAGTTTTTGCAGCGGCTGACCTCGGCGGCGTAGGGCCGCGCCGCGAGAGTAGTCGTACGTAGATCCACAAGAGGTCGTCATGCCCGGGCTTGTCCCGGGCATCCACGTTCTTTGACATCGCAAGCCAAGGTCGTGGATGGCCGGGACAAGCCCGGCCATGACGCCGTGGAAGCTTCAGGGCGCCAAACTCCCACTTGCTAGGTGGTAGCCCCCGAGGACGACGGGGATACTTCCTAGGCAGCCTCTGCCCGTTGTTAGTGCTTGATCGCATTGACGTCAGGTGTTCTGCTCAAAAAAGCTGCTGGAGCACCGTACCCCGTGTCGATCTACGTCGCATTACACCACGTCACGCACTACAAATACGACCGCCCGATCGATCTTGGCCCGCAGACCATCCGCCTGCGGCCGGCGCCGCACACGCGCACGCCGATCCTGAGCTATTCGCTCAAGGTCACCCCGGCCAATCACTTCGTGAACTGGCAGCAGGACCCGCAGGGCAACTGGCTCGCCCGCTACGTCTTCCCGGAGAAGACCACCGAGCTGAAATTCGAGGTCGACTTCACGGCGCAGATGACCGTGGTCAACCCGTTCGACTTCTTCGTCGAACCCTATGCCGACAGCTTTCCGTTCGAGTATCCGAAGGACCTCAAGACCGAGCTCGCGCCCTATCTCGAGACCATGAAGGCCGATCGGCTGTTCGCAAAGTTTCTCGACACCATTCCGCACGAGGCGCCCAACACCGTCAACTTCCTGGTCGATCTCAATCGCGAGCTGCAGAAGAAGGTCAGCTACATCATCCGCATGGAGCCGGGCGTGCAGACGCCGGAGGAGACGCTCGCCTCCGGCGCCGGATCATGCCGCGACTCCGCCTGGCTGCTGATCCAGACGCTGCGCCATCTCGGGCTCGCCGCGCGCTTCGTCTCGGGCTATCTGGTCCAGATCCGTCCCGACATCGACCCGATCGAGGGGCCGCCCGAGGTCGAGAACGATTTCACCGACCTGCACGCCTGGGCCGAGGTCTATCTGCCGGGCGCGGGCTGGATCGGCTTCGACGCCACCTCCGGCATGCTGGCGGGCGAGGGGCACATCCCCGTCGCCGCCACGCCGCACTATCGCTCGGCCGCGCCGATCTCCGGCGGTGCCGGCTTTGCCGAGGTCGAGTTTGCCTTCGACATGAGCGTGAGGCGGATCCGCGAGGCGCCGCGCATCACAAAGCCCTTCTCCGATGAATCCTGGGCGCGGCTCAACGATCTCGGCGAGCAGGTCGATGGCGATCTTGCCGCGCAGGACGTGCGGCTCACCATGGGCGGCGAGCCGACCTTCGTCTCGGTCGACGATCTCGAAGCAGGCGAGTGGAATACGGAAGCCGTCGGCCCGACCAAGCGCACGCTCGCCGACGATCTGATCCGCCGCCTGCGCACGCGCTTCGCGCCGGGCGGCCTGCTGCATTACGGCCAGGGCAAATGGTATCCGGGCGAAAGCCTGCCGCGCTGGGCCTTCGGCCTCTACTGGCGCAAGGACGGCGTGCCGATCTGGAAGAACGCCGACCTCATCGCCAAGATCGAGAACCCGCGGCGGCCCGAGGTCAGGGACGCCGAGGCCTTCATGGAAGGCACCGCCGCGCGGCTCGGCGTCGACCTTGGCTACATCATGCCCGCCTATGAGGATCCGGCCTATTGGCTCAAGAAGGAAGCCGAGCTTCCGGTCAATGTCGATCCCACGGACTCGAAATTGTCCGATGCTGAAGCGCGCGCCCGCATGGCGCGGGTGTTCGACGAGGGGCTGAACACACCGCGTGGCTTCGTGTTGCCGATCCAGCGCTGGAATGCGCCGCCGCGCTGGCGCAGCGAGCGCTGGCCGCTGCGACGCAGTCATCTGTTTCTGATGCCGGGCGATTCACCGCTCGGCCTGCGCTTGCCGATCGGCTCGCTCGGCTACGTGCCGCCCAATCAATATCCCTACATCGTCGAGCAGGATCCAATGGAGGCGCGCGCCAAGCTGCCGGTGTTCACGTCGCCGGCGCGGCCGAAATCACCGCCCCGGGAGGCGCCCGAGAAGCTCAACACGTCCGTCCCGGTCCGTACCGCGATGTCGATCGAAATCCGCGACGGCGTGATCTGCGCATTCATGCCGCCGGTCGAGCGCATCGAGGATTATCTCGAACTGGTCGCGGCGCTCGAAGCCACCGCGGAGGAGATGCAGCTCCAGGTTCACGTCGAGGGCTATCCGCCGCCGTTCGATCCGCGCATCGAGGTGATTAAGGTGACGCCCGATCCTGGCGTCATCGAGATCAACATCCAGCCTGCAAAGAGCTGGCGCGATGCCGTCGATATCACGTCGGGTCTCTATGAGGACGCGGCCAAGGTGCGGCTCGGCGCCAACCGCTTCCTCGTCGACGGCCGTCACACCGGCACCGGCGGCGGCAACCACGTCGTGGTCGGCGGTTCGAGCCCGCAGGATTCGCCGTTCCTGCGCCGGCCGGATCTGCTGAAGAGCCTCGTGCTGTATTGGCAGCGGCATCCCTCGCTGTCCTATTTCTTCTCCGGCCTGTTCATCGGCCCGACCAGCCAGGCGCCGCGCATCGACGAGGCCCGTCACGACAGCATCTACGAGCTCGAGATCGCGCTCTCGCACGTGCCGCCGCCGGGCTACCAGACGCCGCTGTGGCTGGTGGACCGGCTGTTCCGGCACCTGCTCGTGGACATCACCGGCAACACCCACCGCGCCGAGATCTGCATCGACAAGCTCTATTCGCCGGAAGGGCCCACCGGGCGCCTCGGCCTCGTCGAATTCCGTGCGCTCGAAATGCCGCCGGATCCGCGCATGTCGCTGGCGCAGCAGCTCCTGATCCGCGCGCTGATCGCCAAGATGTGGCGCGAGCCGCAACAAGGCAAGTTCGTGCGCTGGGGCACCGCGCTGCATGATCGCTTCATGCTGCCGCATTTCATCTGGGAAGATTTCCAGGACGTGCTCGGCGAGCTGAAAGAGTTCGGCTACCCGTTCGAGCCGGAATGGTACCTGGCCCAGCTCGAATTCCGCTTTCCCGCCTTCGGCCGCATCCATCATGGCGGCGTGACGCTGGAGCTGCGGCAGGCGCTGGAGCCCTGGCACGTGCTCGGCGAGGAGGGCTCGGCCGGCGGCACCGTGCGCTATGTCGACAGTTCGGTCGAGCGGCTCCAGGTCAAGGCGGAGGGCTTTGTCGAGGGCCGCCACGTCGTGACCTGCAACGGCCGCCGCCTGCCGATGACCTCGACCGGCCGCTCGGGCGAGGCCGTGGCCGGGGTCCGTTTCAAGGCCTGGCAGCCGGCCTCCGGGCTGCACCCGACCATCCCCGTCCACGCGCCGCTGACCTTCGACCTGATCGACACCTGGAACGGCCGCTCGCTCGGCGGCTGCGTCTATCACGTCGCCCATCCGGGCGGTCGCAATTACGACACCAAGCCGGTCAACACCTATGAGGCCGAGGCGCGGCGGCTGGCGCGTTTCCAGGACCACGGCCACACCCCGGGCCCGATGCAGCCGCCGCCCGAGGAACGCACAAATGAGTTTCCGCTGACCCTCGACTTGCGGACCCCGCTCCTGCAATGAGTATGATGGTGGGGGAGGGAAAGGCGCATGGCCGAGGGCGCAGCCGAAGAGAACGACCAGCCGGGCAGCGCAGCCGCCCGGAGCCGGCTCGCGCAATGGGTCCGCGACTATAGCCGCCTGCCCGGCATCCCCGACGAATTCCTCGGCCCCGACGGCGCCCCGCGCGCGGTCTGGAGCCGGTTCCTCGATGCCTTCGGCGCGCTCGCGCCCGACGAGATCGAGCGGCGCTTCGGCATGGCCGACCGCCATCTGCGCGAGGCCGGCGTCACCTACCGCGCGCCGGGCGACAGCGCCGACCGGCCCTGGTCGCTCAGCCATCTGCCGCTGCTGATCGACGAGGCCGACTGGAAGCAGCTCTCCGCCGGCATCACCCAGCGCGCCGAGCTGCTCGAGCTCGTGCTGCGCGACATCTATGGCGAAGGCCGGCTGGTCGCCGAGGGCGCGCTGCCCGCGGCCGCGATCGCCGGCAGCCCCGAATATCTCCGTCCCGTCTTCGGCGTGCCGCCGCCGGGCGGGCGTTACCTGTCAATCTATGCCGCCGATGTCGGCCGCGGCCCCGACGGCCGCTGGTGGGTGCTCGGCGATCGCACCCAGGCTCCGTCGGGCGCGGGCTATGCGCTCGAAAATCGCCTGGTGCTGTCGCGCGCCTTCTCCGATCTCTACAAGTCGATGAACGTGCCGCGCGTCGCCCCGTTCTTCGAGGCGTTCCGTGACTCACTGCGCGCGCGCGCCGATCGCGACGAGCCGCGCATCGGCGTGCTCACGCCCGGCAGCTTCAGCGAGACCTATTTCGAGCATGCGACGCTGGCGCGCTATCTCGGCTTCCTCCTGGTCGAGGGCGACGATCTCGCCGTCAGCGACAACCGCGTCCACATCCGCACCGTCGCCGGCCTGAAGCGGCTCGACGTGCTCTTGCGCCGCGTCGATTCCAACTCGCTCGATCCGCTCGAGCTCGATGCCTCCTCGCATCTCGGTGTGCCCGGCCTGATCGACGTGCTGCGCAAGGACGGCGTCGTCGTCGCCAACATGCCGGGCTCGGGTGTGCTGGAGGCGAGGGCGCTGCTCGGCTTCCTGCCGGCGCTGAGCCGCCGCCTGCTCGGCGAGGAGCTGAAGATGCCGCATATCGCGACCTGGTGGTGCGGCCAGCGCAACGCGCGCGACGAGGTGCTGTCGCGGCTCGACGAGGTCGCGATCGAAGGCGCCTATCGCCGCGGCGTGCCGGGCTTCGAGCGCAGCGGCCCGGTGCTCGCGAGCGAGCTCGACGCCGCCGGACGCCAGCGCCTCGTCGACGCCATCGGCGCGCGCGGCATGGATTATGTCGGCCAGGAGGTGGTGCGGCTCTCGACCATGCCGGTGTGGGAACACGGCCAGCTCACGCCGCGTCCCTTCGTGCTGCGCGTGTTCGCGGCCGCAACGCCGGACGGCTGGGCCATCATGCCCGGCGGCTTCTGCCGGATCGCCGAGCAGCCGGACGCCCGCGCGGTGTCGATGGGCGACGGTGCCCGCGCCGCGGACGTCTGGGTCGTCTCGGAGAAGCAGGTCTCGACGGCGACGCTGCTGCCGGCGACCGACAAGGTCCGCATCCGCCGCATCGCCGGCGTGCTGCCGAGCCGCGCCGCCGACAATCTGTTCTGGCTCGGCCGCTATCTCGAACGCGCCGAGGCGACGTTGCGCCTCGTGCGCGCGCTGGGCTCGCCCAGCGGGCCGAACAAGGGCACCGCGGCCTCGCTGCAATCGTCCGAACGCATCCAGCGCATGCTGGTGGCCTGGGGCGCGATCTCGCAGACCTCGCGTACGGCGCAGGGGCGCATCGTCGCCGAAGCGCTGCAGAGCCCGGAGCGGTTCGGTTCGGCGCTCTCGCTGGTCCGCGCGGCGCAGCGCACCGCGACCTCCCTGCGCGAGCGGCTGTCGCCCGACGCCTGGCAGGTCATCACCGAGATGGCCGAGCGCCTCGCCTACGAGGTGGAGGACGACGACAGCGTGGTCAGCGCGGCCGAGCTGACCCTGCAGGAGCTGGCGAGCTTCGCCGGCCTTGCCCAGGAGAACATGAACCGCGCCGCCGGCTGGCGCTTCCTCGACATCGGCCGCCGCACCGAGCGCGCCATCAACACCACGCGCTTTGCACGTCAATTTGCATATGACGAGGCCGGCGACGAGGATCTCGACATCCTGCTGACGCTGGTGGATTCCCAGATCACCTATCGCTCGCGCTATCTGCTGGCGCCGATCCTGGCGCCGGTGCGCGATCTCGCCGTGCTCGACGGCTACAATCCGCGCTCGGTGGCCTTCCAGGTGGCGACGCTGAACGAGCACATTGCGGCACTGCCGAGCCTGAAGGAGCACGGGCTGATCGAAAAGCCGCAACGGCTAGCGGTGGCGGTGCAGGCGATGCTGGCTACGGCCGAGGCCGGGAAGCTCGAGGTCAAGACGCTGTTCGCGCTGGAGCAGGATCTACTCAGCCTCGCCGAGGCGATCGGGCTGCACTATTTCCCGCACGGTCCCAATGCCAGCCGGCCGGAAAAGCTGACGGGGCTGGCGTGATCTACGACATCCGTCACGTCACCACCTACGAATACGAAACGCCGGTCAGCTTCGCCCGCTGCACGCTGCGGCTGGAGCCACGAAGCGGCGACGGCCAGGAGCTGATCTCGCACCGGGTCGAGATCCGTCCGCGCCCCTCCGAGCGCAACGTCCGCCGCGACTTCTTCGGCACGCTGACCGAGAGCGTCGTGATCGAAGCCGCGCATCGCAACCTGCGCATCGACTCGCGCTCCCGCGTCTCCGTCGCGCGCAAGCCGCCGCCGCGCGATGCGGCCAGTCCGCCCTGGGAAAGCATTCGCGACCTCGCCTTCGAGGCGACCAGCCTCGGGCCGTCCTCGCCGGTCGGCTATGTCTTTGCGAGCCCCCTGGTGCCGGTGTTGCGCCCGGTCAGCGCCTATGCGGCGGAGAGCTTTCCGCCGGGCGCGGGCATCCTAAAGGGCGCGGTCGATCTCATGCATCGCATTCGCACGGAGTTTCGCTACGATCCCAAGGCGACCGTGATCTCGACGCCGCTGAACGAGGTGTTCGACAAGCGTCATGGCGTCTGCCAGGACTTCGCCCATGTGATGATCGCGGGCCTGCGCGGGCTCGGCCTGCCGGCGGCCTATGTCAGCGGATATCTGCGTACCATTCCGCCGCCGGGCCAGCCGCGCTTGCAGGGCGCCGACGCCACCCATGCCTGGGTCTCGCTGTGGTGCGGGGCGGAGCTCGGCTGGGTCGATCTCGATCCGACCAACGATCTCCTGGTTGCGAACGACCACATCGTGCTCGCGCTCGCCCGCGATTTCTCCGACGTCTCGCCGGTCGATGGCATCATCGTCGGCTCGCCGAAGCAGAAGCTCGGCGTCGCCGTCGACGTGGTGCTGGTCGAGTGATTGCGCGCCTCCTCCGTCCCGATTGCGAAGCGGATGCAGGTGCGTGCGCCAGGCCGCGGTCCATTGCGCCGACCTGTCCTTCATGTCCGATAAAGCGAATTTGATGTCCGTCGTTGGGCCGGCGCCCTTGGCACGTCGGCCCCGGTGTGTCGCGCCGCGACTGCAACCGCGATGTCGCAGGGCACAAGAGCAAACATAATTTACGTATTTGGGGTCCGGGATTTGGTCCCCCGGGCCAAGATGGGCTATGCTGCCGCTCGCGTCGAGGGCAACAATGGGACGTCGGGAGCTGGCGTGGGACACCACCGACAAACGGGGCTGCATCCATGATGACGTTACCGAGACTGGCGGCTGAATCCCTGGAGAAGGTGCTGGGCTCGTTCATGCGTCGCAGGTTCGGCGAGTCCCCGGCCAACATCATCGAGAGCGCCACCCGCACCACGATGGAATGCATCGGCAACAGCGATGCACTCTATCACAACATCGAGCACACGATGCTGGTGACCCTGGCGGGCCATTCCATTCTCAGCGGCCGATATCTCCACACCCATCTGGAGGCGGAGGACTACGTTCATGTCCTGATCGCCTGCCTTGCTCACGACATCGGCTATGTGCGCGGCCTGTTCGAGGAGGACGACGAGGACGGTTTCCTGGTCGACGAGGCCGGGACCAAGGTCTCCCTTCAAAGGGGCGCGTCGGACGCGAGCCTGATGATGTATCACGTCGACCGCTCGAAATTGTACGTGATGCGGCGACTGCGGCATATTCCCGGGCTCGATCCGGAGCGCATCGCCCGCGCCATCGAGGGGACGCGGTTTCCCGCCCAGCAGGCCCAGGAGTACGACGCCGAATCCTCGATCCTGCGCGCTGCCGATTTCATCGGCCAGCTCGGCGATCCCAACTATCTGCGCAAGGCCAACGCGCTCTATTACGAGTTCGAGGAAGTCGGCATGAACCGGCAGCTCGGCTACGACTCGCCCGCCGACATCGTGAACCGCTATCCACAATTCTATTGGAACAGCGTCGCACCGCACATCCAGACCGAGATCAGCTATCTCAACAAGACCGAGATCGGCCGGCAGTGGATCGCCAATCTCTACAGCAATGTGTTCCGCGCCGAACGCGACATCACGCTGTCGGGGCCGCAGAAGTAGGGCGTGCCTTGTAGCCCGGATGGAGCGCAGCGACATCCGGGAACGCCTGCATCCGCGGATCCCGGATTACGCTACGCTCCATCCGGGCTACGGCCGCCGAGCTCCGTGAGCAAATCATGCAACAAAAAACCGTCACCACGGATATCCTCGACATCGCCTATCTCGATTACGGCGCCGCCGATGGCTGGCCCTGCATCATGGGGCATGGCTTTCCCTATGACGTGAACGCCTATGCCGAGGCCGCGCCGTTGCTGGCGCAGGCCGGCGCGCGGGTCTTGGTGCCCTGGCTGCGCGGCTACGGGCCGACGCGCTTCCGCTCGGCTGCAACGCTGCGCTCCGGAGAGCAGGCGGCGCTCGGTGCCGATCTCCTCGCCTTCATGGATGCGCTTCGCATCGAACGGGCGATCGTCGGCGGCTACGATTGGGGCGGCCGCGCGGCCTGCGTGGTCGCGGCGCTGTATCCCGAGCGCGTGGCCGGCCTCGTCTCCGGCAATTCCTACAACATCCAGAACATCGCCCGCTGCATGGAGCCGGCCTCGCCGCCGGAGGAGGCCGCGCTCTGGTATCAATATCTCTTCCACAACGAGCGCGGCCGCCGCGCATTGGAGCGCAACCGGCGCGGCTTCACGCGCCAGCTCTGGTCGATGTGGTCGCCGACATGGGCGTTCGACGACGCGACGTTCGAGGCCAGCGCGGCGTCGTTCGACAACCCCGACTTCGTCGACGTCGTCATCCACTCCTATCGCCACCGTTACGCGCTGGTCGAAGGCGATCCCGCCTATGCCGGAATCGAGGCAAAGCTCGCCGCGCAGCCGGCCATCCGCGTGCCGACCATCGCGATCGACGGCGACAGCGACGGCGTCAATCCCGGCACCGCCCATCACGCGCACAAGTTCGAAGGGTTCTTCGAGCGCCGCGTCTTCGCGGGCGCCGGCCATAATTTGCCGCAGGAGCGCCCGGCGGAATGGGCGCAGGCCGTGCTGGACGTGCGGAAGGCGGCTGCGTCATAGGCAGTCTACCGCCTCATCTTGAGGCGCCCGCAGAGCGGGCGCCCTTCCAAATTTCGTGATCCCCCCGGGAACCTTTTCCGATTGCAGCCGTCCAAGCTGTGGGGCCGCATCATGCGGCTCGTTGCAGGGGAGGTTTTGGATGACGTCACAAGCGCGCAGGCTGGAACGTGTTGCGGTCGCACAGGCGCCGACCGAACGGCCGGACCGGGCCGAGGTCGAGCAGGCGATCCGGACCATGATCCGCTGGGCCGGCGACGATCCCGCGCGCGACGGCCTGCGCGAGACACCGGACCGCGTCGCGCGTGCCTTCGAGGAGTACTTCTCGGGCTATGCGCAGGACCCGACCGAGATCCTGCAGAAGACGTTCGAGGAGATCGAAGGCTACGACGAGATGATCGTGCTGCGCGGCGTGCGCTTCGAGAGCCATTGCGAGCATCACATGGCACCGATCGTCGGCCGCGCCTGGGTCGCCTATATCCCGCAAGGACGCGTGGTCGGCATCTCCAAGCTTGCACGCCTCGTCGACATCTATGCCAAGCGCCTCCAGATCCAGGAGAAGATGACCGCGCAGATCGCCAACACCATCAACGACGTGCTGAGGCCCGAAGGCGTCGGCGTCATCATCAAGGCGACGCATCACTGCATGACCACCCGCGGCGCGCACAAGCCGGGAACCGATCTCGTCACCAGCCGCATGCTTGGCGTATTCCGCGACAATGCATTGACCCGCCAGGAGCTGCTCGGGCTGGCCAATTCGGACGATTGATCCGCAAGGAGACGACGGCAAGGAGACAACCATGACCGAGGACAAGAAGCCGAGCGGACCCGATCTGGCCAAAGGCGTAACGCTTGCCGAGTTCAAAGAGGGCAAGCTGCTCGGCCATGTCGGCGACGAGGATGTCCTGCTGGTGCAGGCCGGCGGCGAGGTCTTTGCGATCGAGCCGGCGTGTAGCCACTACCACGGCCCGCTCGCGGAGGGCCTCGTGGTCGACGACACCATCCGCTGTCCCTGGCACCACGCCTGCTTCTCCTTGCGCACGGGCGAAGCCGCCCGGCCGCCGGCGCTGAGCGCGCTGGCGGTGTGGGACGTCGCGCGCGACGGCGACAGGATCCTCGTTCAGCGCAAGCGCGAGGTGCCCCGGCCGTCGTCTGCCCATCGCAGCGCGCCGGCTCCGGAAAAATTCGTCATCGTCGGCGGCGGCGCGGCCGGCTTCGCCGCGGCCGAGACGCTCCGGCGCGAGGGCTTTGCCGGCGCCATCACCATGCTGAGCAATGACGGCGCGATGCCGGTCGATCGTCCCAACCTCTCCAAGGACTACCTCGCCGGGAACGCGCCGGAGGACTGGCTGCCGTTGCGGGACGAGGACTATTATCAGGATGCCGGCATCGATCTCAGGCTCAATACCGATGTCTCCGCCATCGATGCGAAGACGCGCAGCGTTACGCTGGGCAATGGCGACAAGCTGCCGTTCGACCGGCTGCTGCTTGCGACCGGCGCCGAGCCGGTCCGGTTGCAGATTCCGGGCGCGGACCAGCCGCATGTCCACACCTTGCGCTCCGTCGCCGACAGCCGCGCCATCATCAAGGCCGCCGGCAGCGCGAAGCGCGCGCTGGTGATCGGCGCCAGCTTCATCGGCCTCGAAGTTGCGGCGTCCCTGCGGGCGCGCAAGATCGAGGTGCATGTGGTCGCGCCCGAGGAGCGGCCGATGCAGAAGGTGCTCGGCCCCGACATGGGCGACTTCGTGCGCGCGCTGCATGAAGAGAACGGCGTCAACTTCCACCTCAAGGACACGGTCGAGAAGCTCGACGGCAACCGCGCCACGCTGAAGAGCGGCGCCGTCATCGAGGCCGACCTCGTCGTGGTCGGCATCGGCGTCAAGCCGCGTCTCGCGCTGGCCGAGCATGCCGGGCTTGCCGCCGATCGCGGCGTCAGCGTCAGCGAATATCTGGAGACCAGCGTCGCCGGCATCTTCGCGGCCGGCGACATCGCGCGCTGGCCGAATCCACATTCGCGGCAGACCATCCGCGTCGAGCACTGGGTGGTAGCGGAGCGGCAGGGCCAGACCGCCGCCCGCAACATGCTCGGCAAGCGCGAGCGCTTCGACGCCGTGCCGTTCTTCTGGTCCCAGCATTACGACGTCCCGATCAACTATGTCGGTCATGCCGAGAGCTTCGACGAGGTCGCGATCGACGGCCGCATTTCCGGCAAGGACTGCCTGCTGAAGTACCGCAAGGGCGGGCGCGTGCTGGCGGTCGCTTCAATTTATCGCGACCTGGACAACCTTAGGGCCGAACTGGAGATGGAGCGGTCGCGCGGCTGATGCCCGCATTCGATCTTGATTTGTGTCAATGTTGCTGCCGCTGAGGGCTGCTCTGCTGGCTGTCGTCCCGGAAAGGCGCGTGCTATTCTGGCGTGTGCCCGCGGGCGTCGCTTGCAGGAGTGGCCGCCATGTCAACTGCCTCGGATACGTCTCATCAGCCCAGCCTCGGCTCCGGCATCACGGCGCTGCACGCCAAATGGGGCTGGATCGTCGCACTCGGTGTGGTCTACCTCATTACCGGTTTCATCGCCCTCGGCAGCATGGTGATGGCGACCGTGGCGAGCGTCCTCGTGGTCGGCGTCATGATGATCGTCGCCGGCGTCACCGAGGTGGTCGGCGCCTTCCAGATGAAGAGCTGGGGCAAATTCCTGATCTGGGCCCTGCTCGGCGTGCTCTACATCGTTGCCGGCTTCCTGACCTTCGAGAATCCGCTGTTCGCGGCAGCTCTGCTGACGCTGTTCCTCGGCGCATCGCTGCTGGCCTCCGGTGCCGTCAGGCTGTTTCTCGCCTTCAGCATGAAGCGGGAGAGCCCTTGGGTCTGGGTCGCGCTGTCGGCCGTGATCACGCTGCTGCTCGGGCTGCTGATCCTGGCGCGCTGGCCGGTGAACAGCGTCTACATCCTCGGCCTGTTCCTCGGCATCGACCTGATCATGGCGGGTGCAGGGTGGATCAGCGTCGGCCTTGGCCTGAAGGCGCGGCACTAGGGCCATCAGCAACTCGACGCAAGACCATCTTGTGGAACTCCGGTGAGCTGACGCGCTGACAAAAAGCAGCACGCTGCGCGTTCGCTTTGTCGCGCGGCGATGATCATCGGGGAGACACCATGAGAGCCGCTTTGGCCCTGGCCGCAGCTTTGGCTGCCGCCTGCCTGTCCACGCCTGCCTCCGCACAAAAATCCTATGGTCCCGGCGTCAGCGACACCGAGATCAAGATCGGCAATACCATGCCCTATAGCGGGCCGGCCTCGCCGCTCAGCATCACCGGCAGGGTGATCTCCGCTTATTTCGACGAGATCAACGAGAAAGGCGGCGTGAACGGCCGCAAGCTCAACCTGATCTCGCTCGACGATGCCTTCTCGCCGCCCAAGACCATGGAAGCCGCCCGACGCCTCGTCGAGGGCGACGGCGTCGCCTTCATCTTCGCCACCATGGGCACAGCGCCGAGCTCGGCGATCGCAAAGTACCTCAACAGCAACAAGGTGCCGCAGATCTTCCTGATCAGCTCGGCCTCGAAGTGGAACGATCCCGCCAACATGCCCTGGTCGATGGCGCTGCCCTGGGCGCCGAACTACACCAGCGAGGCCGCGATCGACGTCGCCTATGCCCGCGCCAAAAACCCGAATGCGCGCTTTGCGGTGCTCTACCAGAACGACGATGCCGGCAAGGAATACTTACGCGGCGTCAAGGAGGCGCTGGGCACCGATGCCGACAAGGCGATCGCGATGGCCTCGAGCTTCGAGGTGGCCGATCCCACCGTCGACTCCCAGGTGCTGACGCTCGCCAACACCAAGGCCGACGTCTTCATGATCTATTCGGTGACGCCGCGCGCCTGCGCGCAGGCGATCCGCAAGGCGCACGAGGTCGGCTGGCAGCCGACGCGCTTCCTCGCCTCGGGTTGCGCCAACAAGGCGACCGTGATGGTGCCGGCCGGCCTCGACGCCGGCAAGGGCGTGCTCTCGCTCGGCTCGCTCAAGCCGTTCGTCGAGCAGCCCAAGGACGACCCGGCGATGACGGCCTATATCGACTTCATGAAGAAGCGCCTGCCGAATGCCGACATCAACAACGTCGCCGGCCTCTATGGCTACACCGTCGCCGAGGCGCTGGTGGTGCTGCTGAAGCAATGCAAGGACAATCTCACGCGTGAGAACATCATGGCGCAGGCGGCGAACCTGAAGAACGTGCCGCTGTCGCTCTTGATGCCCGGCATCACCCTCAACACCACGCCGCAGGATTTCCGCCCGATCAAGGACGGCTACATGCTCCAGTTCGACGGCAACGACTGGATCGTGGCCAGCGAGCTGCTGCGGGGGACGTGAGGGGCGGGGCGCCTGTCCCACGAGTTCGATATCGTAGGGTGGGCAAAGGCGCACTTGCGCCGTGCCCACCACCTCTCTCGGTCGAAAAAATGCGTGGGCGCGCTTCGCTTTGCCTACCTTACGAGACGACGAGACTGACGTGAGACGTGAGGCGCGATGCATCTACGACGTCATGGCCGGGCTTGTCCCGGCCATCCACGTCTTGCTCCCGGCACAGAAGAACGTGGATGCCCGGGACAAGCCCGGGCATGACGACCTCAACTAGGGCGAACAGGAGACCACCATGGACTTTCAACACTCCGCCCGTTCGCTGGAGCTGCAGGAGCGCGTTCGCCGGTTCATGCAGGCGCATGTCGAGCCGGTCGAGGAGCTCTATTACGAGCAGGTGAAGCCGGAGGCCGCGCGTTACAGGACGCCCGCAGTGCTCCAGGATCTGAAGCGGTTGGCGCGGGAGCAGGGCCTGTGGAACCTGTTCCTGTCGGGCGAGCACGGTCCGGGTCTCACCAATCTCGAATATGCGCCGGTGAAGGAGATCATGGGCCGCATCCTCTGGGCGCCGGAGGTCTTCAACTGCTCGGCGCCCGATGTCGGCAACATGGAGGTGCTCGCCAACTACGGCGCCAAGGCGCAGCAGGAGCGCTGGCTGACGCCGCTGCTGGAGGGACGCATCCGCTCCGGCTTCTCGATGACCGAGCCGCAGGTCGCCTCCAGCGATGCCACCAATATCCAGTGCGAGATCAGGCGCGACGGCGGCGACTACGTCATCAACGGCCGCAAATGGTTCACCTCCGGCGCGATGAACGAGGATTGCGAGATCCTGATCGTGATGGGCAAGACCGCCCCCGATGATCCTGACCGCCATCGCCAGCAATCGATGATCCTCGTGCCCAAGAACACGCCCGGCGTGCGCATCGTCCGCGACATGCTCACCTATGGCTATGACGACGCCCCGGTCGGCCATCCCGAGATCGTCTACGAGAATGTCCGTGTGCCCGCCGAGAACATCCTGCTCGGCGAAGGGCGCGGCTTCGAGATCGCGCAGGGCCGGCTCGGTCCCGGCCGCATCCATCATTGCATGCGGCTGATCGGCTGCGCCCAGCGCGCGCTGGAATTGATGTGCCGGCGCTCGGTCTCCCGCGTCGCTTTCGGCAAACCGCTCGCCGAGCAGGGCTCGGTGCGCGAGGACATTGCCAGCTCCTTCTGCGAGATCGCGCAGGCGCGACTCCTGACGCTGCAGGCTGCCGACAAGATGGACCGCGAAGGCAACAAGGCCGCGCGCGATCTGATCGCCGCCGCCAAGATCGTGGTCCCCAGCATGGCCGCGCGCGTCATCGACCGTGCCATCCAGATCCACGGCGCCGCCGGCGTCTCGCAGGACACGTTCCTGGCGCGCGCCTACGTCTACGCCCGCTTTATCCGCATCGGCGACGGCCCCGACCAGGTGCACCTCGCTGCGGTCGGCAAGGAGCTGATCAAGCGTGGCGGGGTGATGGCAGGGTAGGGGCGCCTGGGGCGGAATTGCCAAACCCTCGTCATCATCCGTTCAAAGTCCGTTGCTAGCTTTCAGCTCGACGATCGGTCCGCCGGATGTACGCGGGCTGCATCGCAAGCCTCGGCCCGCGCGCCGGGGCTTTTCGTTGCCCGCAGCATGAAGCACGCGGGCGCCACCCTGGTGCTCGTTCGTTGATCTGGATCAACGAGGAGGCGCAGCGTGGTGGCGCGATGCGGCTTGTGCCATTCCGTCGCATCACGCGGAGCCCGCAATGTGGGTCTTGATGTACGTCTTCTCCTATTCGGTCAGTCCCGCCGCGACGAACGACAAGGCGGAATGGCGGCTGGGGCCGACCGTCGTGTTTCAGGAATTCTCCAGCGAAGAACGTTGCAAGACGGCCAAGTCGACGCTCGAGGCGAGCCTGAGCCAGGCGGGCGCAAGGCTGAAGAGCGGGCTGGAGGATCTGAAGAGCCTCGGCAAGGCCGACCCCAGCCAGATCATCATCGCCTACAACGTGGAATGCCTGCCGAAATAGGCGAAGGGCTCCCTGGCTCCCTATGAGGGCACGCGATCCCCGTAAATGTCCCAATTGCCGTTTTGGCACAAACTGCACAGGCTCCCGGCCTTAACATGGGTTAATGTCGGGCATGAGCAGCGAGCTGGTTCTGCGTGTGGTTGCCATTGCGGCCGGTGCGTTCACCGTGGCCGCGGTCTCCGTGCTCATCCTCAGCCATTGATCTATCTCAAGCCGCGTGCCGCGCCGCGCGCGTTTCCTGACCTGGGCAGGAAATCCGAACGGGGTGCAACGATGCAACCGTGGGCGTTACATTCGCTGACCTGGGCGCTGACCGCGATCGGCCTGATCGCTATCGCTTCCATGCTGTTCTGACGACGTATCGGTGCGCGCGGGCCAAGGCCTGTTCAACTTCGCATGATACCCGCCCGAAATATGTGCACGCAATGAATGCATGTATTTGGTATTCAACCTAAAAGAAAACACAAATCCGTCGTCAATTCGGACGTACGATGCATCGGTGCTGGTCGTTGGATCAGCGCGCTCTTCACGATTACTGAACGCCGACTTCAACAGCGGTCGAGCCGCCTGAAATCACCGGCTGATTTTGTAGCGAACGGTGGGAGCAATTGAAAATGACCGACGCGCTTCAAGATGACATTCTAGCCGTCATCCGGGAATTCATTCCCGATAGTGACCAGATCGACAACAAGACCATGAAGGTTCTCGTCGGAGGTCAGCAAGTCGAATACGACAAGGATGAGTTCAGTGCGTCCTATGACCTGACCGAGCTGTTCAAGCTCGTCCATGAGTGGGCCCCGATCATCGCCAATCTCTTCACGGTCGCGAAGATCCTCTACGACTTCGGTAAAGGTGAGAAGAAAGCGGCGCCAACCGCCGACGAGATCGTCGATTCATATGTCGAGAAGTACGGCCAGTTCGAGTCCCGCGACAAGTTGCGGCAGGCGGCCGAGCTCGTTGCCGGGCGGATGTCGGAAAAAGACGGCGGATGATTGAACATGATCGTCGGGAAAGTCGGCTACGCCTATCCCGCCCGGTCGTTCGGTATCACGTTTCTTCGCGTTGTCGCCGACTGCGCCATTCTCATCATACTCCTGCCGTCGCTCCTTCACTGTGATCTCGCGACGGCTCTCGGTGTTTCCCTGATCTCGCTTTTCTTCACCGCGGCCAGCATTGCGAGCTTCAATCGATTTCGAATCGCGCGCAATCTTGGGAAGCTCGGAGAGTTGATCGAGCGGCGAGGCGCGGTGAAGGAGTTCTCGCCGGAGGACTATTTGGAGCCCCTGGGCTGGCACGCGCCCGTGCCGGTGGAGCGAGCCGGGATTTTTGTGCGGGGGAGCTATCGCATCCTGCGCGTGCCCGGTCACAACGGCTTCTCCACGATTCAGTATTGGCCACTGAACTCGTTCATTCTCGTTCCGTTCGAGCCGGAAGAGATAAATCCGGGGCGGCTGTTCGCCCTGCTGCATGAAATGGGTCATATCGGCCCGCGAAATCTCAAGAATGCGACCGCGCATATCTTCTACAACATACGTCCCGAAGAGCATGGCACCTGGCTCGCGTCGGTACAGAGCGAGTATCGGGACATCAAAAGCAGATTGGCCCGCTTCCAGGGAGCCGAGATGCCTGCCACGCTCGCAATCCTCAGCCTGTTCTTCCCCCTGGCCAGTTTTGCCAAAACCATGCTGGTCGCCTTTGCCGATCCCTGGCTGCGCAGTTTCAGGCAGCAGGGAACGCGGCTGGAAGCGGAGATCGAAGCCGATCATTACGCGTTCACCGCCATGATGGTGATCTCCCATCTCAGCGAGCCCCGGAGTCCGGTCAGCAGATCGAATCCGCGGGTCAAGAAACTCTTCGATCCCGCGCCGCTCAACGACAAATATCTCCCCGATATCGACAATACCGCAAGGAATGATGCGCGCCGCCTGATGGCCGTCGATGCCGGGCTGTTCCGTCTTCGTCCGTGCGATTTCTATCTTTGGTGCGGCACGCTCCAGATGGAGCTCGTGATGCTTGCCCTGCGCATTGTCGTCAGTGTCGTGCTCGGTGTCATCATCGGAGCGGTCGATTTGCAACTGATCCCGTGGCAGATCGGGCTTTACATCGCTTTGGCAAGTGCCGGATTGATCTGGAGCTTCGTGGCCTTTGCAAGACGACTGAAGCAGCTCGATCGCATTCTCGAGACATGCCGTGCTTCATGAGTGACGTTCCGCCGGTATGACTGGCCGCCTGTCGCTCTCCCGGCATCAGCCGCGTTTCTTCCGCAATTCGTGATGGCGCAGCGCATCGACGATCACCTTGAATGCCGCCGAATTCTGCCGCGACGTCGGATAATAGATGTAGTAGCCGTCGAACTTCGGTGACCAGTCGTCGAGCACGATGACGAGCTGACCCGACCGGAGCTGCTGCGTCACCATGTCTTCGGGCAGGTAGGCGATGCCGAAACTCTTCACGGCGGCGTCGATCATCGCGCGGGAGTCGTTGAAGGTGAGTTGCCCCTCGACGCGCACCCTGAGGTCAGGGCCGTTCTTGGCGAACTCCCAGACATAGTGACCGCCGGCCGCCGCGCGCCGTTTGATGCAGACGTGATCGACGAGATCCTGCGGGTGCTTCGGCTTGGGGTGCTCCTTCAGATAGGCCGGCGCGGCGACTGCGACGAGCCGCCAGTCCGGACCGATGCGCACCGCAATCATGTCCTTCTCGACGCTCTCGCCGAGTCGGACGCCTGCATCGAAGCCGTCTTCGACGATGTTGCGGAAGGCGGTGTCGAGGCTGAACTCGACCTTGATGTCGGGGTATTTCTTCAGGACCGGCGCCAGCTTCGGCCAGACGGCCTTTTCCAGGGCGTGGTCGGAGAGCGTCAGCCGGATGGTGCCCGACGGCGTGTCGCGCAGGGACATCAGGGCGGCGATATCGCGCTCGATCTCTTCGATGCGGGGCGCAACCGATTGCAGCAGCCGCTCGCCCGCTTCGGTGAGGCCGACGCTTCGCGTCGTGCGCGTGAGCAGCCGCAGGCCCATCTGCGATTCTAGCCGCTTGATCGTATGGCTGAGGGTCGACTGCACGATGCCGAGCTTGGCGGCGGCTTTGGTGAAGCTGCGTTCGCGGGCAACCGCCACGAAGGCCAGCAGATCGTTGAAATCCTGGTTTGCCATGACTGCCACCATTTATGGCCCATATCGATCAATGCAAGTAAATTATACCGGCTAATCGAACGACCCTCGGGGCTCTATGTTTCGCCGTGAACAGCGCCCGCCTGGGCGCTTCGCGACATATGGATTTCCGATGGACGTCACGATCGATCAAGAAGCGGCTCGGCCACGAGCCGCATGGAGCGCGGTTTTCGCCGTATCGCTTTGCGCCGCGACGCTGGTTGCGACCGAGTGGATGCCCGTAAGCCTGCTCACGCCGATCGCCGGCGGTCTCCGGTTGACGGAAGGGCAGGCGGGGCAGGCCATCTCCGTGTCCGGCCTCTTCGCCATCCTTACCAGTCTTTTCATCTCAGCCCTGACGCGCGGTATCGACCGCCGCTCCGTTCTGCTGTGGCTCACGGGCATCACGCTGGTCTCGGGTGTCGTGGTTGCCTTCGCGCCCAACTACCCGGTCTTCATGGCGGGGCGCGCCCTGGTCGGCGTGGCCGTCGGCGGCTTCTGGTCGATGTCCGCTGCGACGATGATCCGCCTCGTGCCGGCCAGGGACGTGCCGCGCGCACTCGCGGTTCTCAATGGCGGCAACGCCCTCGCAACCACGATTGCCGCGCCGCTCGGCAGCTTCCTTGGCCAGTACATCGGCTGGCGTGGAGCATTCTTCTGCGTCGTACCGGTCGCCGCGATGACCCTGCTTTGGCAGTTTCTCACATTGCCTGGGATGCCGAGCCAGGAGCGCGCAGGCGCGGCCGCCGCCTTCAAGGTCCTGCGTCGCCCCGGCGTCCCCTACGGCATGCTCGCAGCGGCGCTGTTCTTCCTCGGACAGTTCGCACTCTTCACCTATTCGCGGCCCTTCTTCGAGACGGTGACGCGTGTCGATGCCACCACTATTTCGGCGCTGCTGCTGGTGATGGGCGTTGCCGGTCTCATCGGCACGTCGCTGATCGGGCTCGTCATCCACCGGCGTCTCCATGCGTCTCTTGTCGTCATGCCGTTCACGATGGCGATCATAGCGGTCGCGTTGACGGTTTACGGCTCCTCGCTCGGCGCAACGGCGGCGCTGATGTTCCTGTGGGGCTTCATCGGCACGGCGGCGCCTGTGGGCTGGTGGGCGTGGCTCAGCACGGCTTTGCCGGATGACGCCGAAGCAGGCGGCGGCCTGATGGTCGCGGTGATTCAGCTTGCGATCACCGCGGGTGCTGCGGGCGGCGGCGTGCTGTTCGACTTCAGCGGCTATCGGGCCACCTTTCTGTTCAGCGCCGTCATCCTCGCTCTCTCGTCTTCGGTCATTCTGGTCGGAGCTCTTCGTCGCAGGGCACGCGCGGACGCGCAATGCGCGGCCTGTGTACCGGCAAGCCAGGCCCTTTGAGAGACATCCGATGCAAATTCGACAAGCGGGATCCCAACCTTCGACCCGGGCTCCGTCGGAGTATTTCACCGGCACGGTCCGGATCGATCCCTTGTTTCCTGCCGTCGATCCCTCGCGCGTCGCCGGCAATCACGTCACCTTCGAGCCCGGCGCGCGCACGGCGTGGCACACGCATCCGTTCGGCCAGACGCTGATCGTCACCGCAGGCCTTGGCTGCGTGCAGCGTTGGGGCGGTCCCATCGAGGAGATCCGTCCGGGCGACGTGGTGTCGTTTGAACCCGGCGAGAAGCACTGGCATGGCGCGTCCGCCGCAACAGCCATGACCCATATCGCGATTCAGGAATCGCTCGACGGCAACCCGGTCACATGGATGGAACGGGTGACGGACGAGCAGTACGGCGCCCCGGCGCAAAAGGAGCATGACAATGAAGGCAACCGTCCTCCACGGTCCCGGCGACATCCGTTACGAAGGCGTCAACGATCCGAAGATCCTGTATCCGACTGACGCCATCATCAAGCTGTCGGCCACCTGCATCTGCGGTTCCGATCTCTGGCCCTATCGCGGTCTGCAGCCGCAGGATGGGCCCGCGCATATGGGCCACGAATATTGCGGCGTCGTCGTCGAAATCGGCAGCGCGGTGCGGACCATCAAGCCCGGTCAGTTTGTCGTCGGATCGTTCTGCCTTTCGGACAATACCTGCCCGCATTGCAAGTTCGGCTTCCAGTCCTCGTGCGAGCAGCGGGAGTTCATGTCGGGCGCGCAGGCGCCTTACGCCCGTGTCGCCCTTGCGGACGGCACGCTGGTCGCGACCAGGGAGATGCCGGGCAGCGATCTCGTCCCGCATTTGCTGGCGGTCTCTGATGTGCTCGGCACCGGCTGGTATGCGGCCGATGCTGCCGATGTGAAGCAGGGCTCCACGGTGGTGGTGGTCGGCGACGGCGCGGTCGGCCTCATGGGTGTGCTTGCGGCCAGGGAGATGGGCGCGGAGCGCATCATCGCGATGAGCCGTCACAAGACACGGCAGGATCTCGCCAGGGAGTTCGGCGCGACCGATATCGTCGTCGAGCGCGGTGCCGAAGGCATCGCACGCGTCAAGGATCTGACCCGGGGCGTCGGCGCCGGCTCGGTGCTGGAATGCGTCGGCACGCAGGAGGCCATGTCGCAGGCGCTCGAATGCGCGCGGCCGGGCGGCAGCATCGGATATGTCGGCGTTCCCCATGGCGTGACCTTCGAAGGCCAAGCCCTGTTCTTCGGCCAGCGTCGCATGCTGGGTGGCCCCGCACCGGTGCGCCGCTTCCTGCCCGACCTGATGGACAGGGTACTCAACGGGCGCATTCAGCCCGGCAAGGTGTTCGATCTCACTTTGCCTCTCGAACGGGTCGCCGAAGGCTATGAGGCAATGGACCAGCGCCGGGCGATCAAGACGCTGCTGACGGTGTAGGGGGAGCCTGTGCGGGCGTCGGCGGGTACCATCGCCGCGATGACCTTATGCCAGTGTTTTGCGTGACGAGTCAAATCCGTTTCGTAAAATCAGCAATTTCCGGTGGCGGGTCGTCAAGCCATTGATATGGCTGACGCCGGCTACTGTGCATGGGGTTGTTTTCGCACTTTTGAGTCAGTGCGAGCCGAAGCGGGCTTTGCTGGGCGGTCACCCCGCCTTGGCGATGCGGCCGTCCGCGGCGCCTGCGCGCAGGTTCTGGAAGAACGTCTCCACCTCGCGCGACAGCGTCGCCGCCGTCTCGGTCAGGCTGCTCGCCGCCGTCAGCACGGAGGCCGCGGCGGTGTCGGTCTCGCCGATGGCATCGCGCAGCGAGGTGATGTTGGCGACGAGGGTCTCGTTGCCCTGCGCGGCGCTCTGCGCGTTGGACGAGATCTCGCGCGTGGCCTGGTCCTGCTGGCCGACCGCGCCCGCGATCGCCGAGGTGACGTCGTTGATCTCGCGCACCGCGCCGCCGATCTCGCGCACCGCGTCCACGGCGCTGCGGGTCGAGGACTGGATCATCGCGACGTTCTCGCCGATCTCGGCGGTGGCCTTGGCAGTCTGGCCGGCGAGCGCCTTCACCTCATGGGCGACGACGGCGAAGCCGCGGCCGGCATCGCCGGCGCGCGCGGCCTCGATGGTGGCGTTGAGGGCGAGCAAATTGGTCTGCTCGGCGATCGCCTGGATCAAATTCAGCACGCCGTCGATGCGCTGGGTGGCGGCGGCGAGGCTCTCGATCTCCGCGATCGATTTCTCCGTGCGCTGGCCGGTCTGCTCGACCGCGCCGGCGCTCTGCCGCACCTGGCGACCGATCTCCTCGACAGAAGCCGACAGCTCCTCGGCCGCGCTCGCGACCGCGGTGACATTGTGCGAGGCCTGCTCGGTGGCGCTCGCCGCCGTGCCGGCGCGGCTGCTCGCATCTGCGGTGACGCGCGTGATGGTCTGCGCGGTCTCGCGCATGACGGAGGCGTTGTCGCTGAGGCCGCGCATGATCGCGCCGATCGCCTCGCGGAAGCCTTCGACGGACTGCTCGATATGACGGCTGCGCGCCTCGCGCGCGGCGGAGTCCTGCGAGACCTGCGAGGCGAGGTTGCGGTTGCGCCCCATCGCGTCCTGGAACACCTGGATGGCACGCGCCAGCGCGCCGATCTCGTCGGCGCGGTCGGAATGCGGCACCACGACGTTCTCGGCGCCGTCGGCGACCTGCTTGATCGTCGCGGTGATCGCGGCGAGCGGCCGGGCGATCGAGCGGGCGATGATGACGATGCCGATCACGACCAGCGCCAGCGCCACGCCGCCGAGGCAGGTCAGCACGAAGGACAGCGTGCGGTTGGTCTCGGTCGCCTGCGCGATCTGCCGGGCGCGTTCGGCATAGACCTTGGAGAGCGCCTCGAGATCCTTGTTCAGCGCCGAGCGTACGGCGCGGTTGGCGTCGTTGTCACCCCATTCGCGGCCGGCGGCCGCGTTGACCTCGACGCCGCGCCGCACCAGCTCCTTGCGGAACTCGACGAACTGCTCGATGCGCTTCTTGAAGGTCGCGAACTGCTCGGCGTCGTCGGCCTTGACGATGGTCTCCCAGCGCTTCACGACGTCGAGGATCTGGGCGTTGAACTTGAGCAGGCCCTCGCCGTATTTCTTCACCACGGCGGGCTCGGTCGACATGTAGACGCCGCGCGATTCCATCACCACCGCATAGACCAGCGAGTTGACGCGCTCGACATTCAGCGCGGCGGCGTTCGCCGTCTCGATCGCGTTGGTCAGGTCGGTGCTGCGGCGGCTGTTGTAGTCGGACAGCAGCGCGATCGCCGCCGTCAGCAGCGCGAACAGCGCGAAGATCGCATAGAGCTTGGTGGCCAGCGTGAAGCGGCCTGCCAGGCTGGCGGCATTCCCAGATCGATCTGATGTCATGGCGTTCAAGGGGCCCGGAATGGCCTGGAGCGGCCGGTGAGCGCGGTCGTACAAATTGATGCAAAACTATGCAGAACGAAGATGGATGCGGCGTTAACGCGAGCCCCGGCCGCCCCCGACCTTGGTCGAAGGAAAGGCAAGTTATTTCAGCGTCTTGATCCGGAGGTAGAGTTTCGGGATAGTCCTGGAGTCGGCCGTTGGCCGACGACCCCCGGAGAGGCCCTTGGTCTACCGCCACACCATCGACTCAACGACCTACACGTTCCCCGATTTGCGCGACCTGCTCGCCAAAGCGACCCCGCCGCGCTCCGGCGACCGGCTGGCCGGCATTGCCGCCGGCAGCGCCGAGCAGATGATCGCGGCGCGGATGGCGCTCGCGGACGTGCCGCTCGGGCGGTTCCTGCAGGAAGCCGTGATCCCTTACGAGACCGACGAGGTCACCCGCCTCGTCATCGACAGCCATGACCTCGGCGCGTTTGCGCCGGTGGCCTCGCTGACCGTCGGGGCTTTCCGCGACTGGCTGCTGTCGGACGCCGCGACGCCCGACATGCTGAAGCGGCTGGCGCCCGGCATCACCCCGGAGATGGCGGCCGCGGTGTCGAAACTGATGCGCAACCAGGACCTGATCCTGGCGGCGCGGAAATGCGAGGTGGTCACCGCCTTCCGCAACACCATCGGCCTGAAAGGGCGGATGAGCACGCGGCTGCAGCCCAACCATCCGTTCGACGATGCCAGGGGCATCACCGCCTCGATCCTCGACGGCATCCTGCTCGGGGCCGGCGATGCCTGCATCGGCATCAATCCGGCGAGCGACGATCCGGCGGTGATCGGCCAGTTGCTGCGGCTGCTGGATGAGATCATCGCCCGCCTGAAAATCCCGACGCAGGCTTGCGTGCTCACCCATGTCACGACGACGCTGTCGCTGATCGGGCAGGGGGTGCCGGTCGATCTCGTCTTCCAGTCTGTCGCCGGCACCGAGGCCGCCAACCGCAGCTTTGGCATCGACCTCGCGCTCCTGAAGGAGGGACGGGAGGCGGGGCTGTCGCAGAAGCGCGGCACGGTGGGCGACAACGTGATGTATTTCGAGACCGGGCAAGGCTCGGCGCTGTCGGCCAATGCCCATCACGGCGTCGACCAGCAGACCTGCGAGGCCCGCGCCTATGCGGTCGCCCGCGCCTTTGCCCCGCTGCTGGTCAACAGCGTGGTCGGCTTCATCGGCCCGGAATATCTCTACGACGGCAAGGAAATCATCCGCGCCGGGCTGGAGGACCATTTTTGCGGCAAGCTGCTCGGCCTGCCGCTCGGCATCGACATCTGCTACACCAACCATGCCGAGGCGGACCAGGACGACATGGACAACCTGCTGACGCTGCTGGCGGCCGCGGGCGTCACCTTCATCATGGGCGTGCCCGGCGCCGACGACGTCATGCTGAACTACCAGTCCACGTCGTTTCACGACGCGCTCTATGTCCGGGACGTCTTCTCCTTGCGCCGCGCGCCGGAATTCGACGACTGGCTGGTGCAGTCGGGGATTGCAGGCGCCGATTTCCGCCTTGCCCGCGATGCAGGCCTGCTGCCCGATTTTGCCTCGCGGCTGATCGCGTGAGGCGGCCGGCGCTCCGGGAAACCATTGGTCATTCTCGGAATTATGCCTACGCCACAATATTGAGAAATTCCGGCGACAGCATTACGCTATGTGTCTGGCTGGCAATTTCCGCAACCAGGTCGAGCGTGGCGGGGGAGCTTCAATGCGAGCTGAAAGCAACGGTACGTCCCGGCGGATTCTCTGCGTGTTTCCGCGATATACTTCCTCGTTCGGGACGTTCGAGCATTCCTATCCATTGACCGACGGCGTCCGCGCCTTCATGCCGCCGCAGGGGCTTTTGTTGCTCGCGGCCTATCTGCCGGAGGACTGGCAGGTCAAATTCGTCGACGAGAATCTCCGCCGCACCACCGAGGAGGAGTTCGAGTGGGCGGAAGCGGTGTTCGTGAGCGGCATGCACATCCAGCGTCAGCAGATGAACGACATCTGCCGCCGTGCCCATGAGTTCGATCTGCCGGTGGCGCTCGGCGGTCCCTCCGTCAGCGCCTGTCCGGATTACTATCCCTCGTTCGACTATCTTCATGTCGGCGAGCTCGGCGACGCAACCAATCAGCTGCTCGACATTCTTGGGCGCGATACCTCGCGCCCCGAAAGCCAGGTGGTGCTGACCACCAAAGACCGCGTGCCGATGACGGAGTTTCCGATCCCGGCCTATGAGCTTGCGGATGTGAAGCGCTATTTCCTCGGCAGCATCCAGTACTCCAGCGGCTGCCCGTATGAGTGCGAGTTCTGCGACATCCCCGGCCTCTATGGCCGCAACCCGCGCATCAAGTCCCCGGAACAGATCATCGCGGAGCTCGATCGTCTGCGCGAATGCGGCATGACCGACACGGTCTATTTCGTCGACGACAATTTCATCGGCAACCGCAAGGCGGCGTCGGATTTGCTGCCGCATCTGATCGAATGGCAGAAGAAGACCGGCTATGTGGTGCGGCTTGCCTGTGAGGCGACGCTCAACATCGCCAAGCGGCCGGAGATCCTCAAGAAGATGCGTGAGGCCTATTTCATCACCATCTTCTGCGGCATCGAGACGCCCGACCCCGATGCGCTGAAGGCGATGCACAAGGACCACAACATGATGGTCCCGATCCTGGAGGGTGTGCGCACCATCAACTCCTACGGCATGGAGGTGGTGTCGGGCATCATCATGGGGCTCGACACCGACAAGCCGAACACCTCGGAGGCGCTGCTCGCCTTCGTCGAGGAATCCCGTATTCCGCTGCTCACCATCAACCTGCTCCAGGCGCTGCCGAAGACGCCACTGTGGGACCGGCTCGAGCGCGAGGGACGCCTGGTCGAGGATGACGGCCGCGATTCCAACGTCGACTTCCTGCTGCCTTACGACGAGGTCGTCGCCTCCTGGAAGCACGCCATGGGTGTCGCCTACGAGCCCGAGAAGGTCTATGCGCGCTTCCAGTATCAGTGCGATCACGTCTATCCCCACCGCCTCAAGATGCCGGTGCCGGACGAGATGAAGACCTGGCCGAATATCCGGCGCGGTCTCGTCATGCTGCGCAACATCTTCTGGAAGGTCGGCGTGCTCGGCGATTACAGGCGCGTGTTCTGGAAGTTCGCGATGGGGCGCATCAAGCGCGGCGACATTGAAGGGCTGATCGGCTGCACCCTGATCGCGCACCATCTCATCACCTTTGCGCGCGCGGCCTCCAGCGGCAAGCAGAACGCCTCGAACTACTCGATCCGGCTGCGCGAGGCCGCCGTTCCCGCCGAATGAGCGACAAATCCGTCCCGGCGCGCCCGACCATCGACCTCAGGTCGTTCACGGCTGCGCGCGTTGCGCTCGGGCGCAGTGGTGCGAGCGTGCCGACAAAGCCACTGCTCGATTTCACGCTGGACCATGCCCGCGCCCGCGACGCCGTGCATGCGGTGTTCGATGCGCCGCGCCTGGTCGCCGATCTCGGCGAGCTCGGTCTTGCCGTCGTCGAGGCACGGAGCCAGGCGGTCGACCGCAGGGACTATCTACGCCGGCCGGATCTCGGGCGGCAGCTCGATTCGGCTTCCGCT
The DNA here is from genome assembly GCF_018130885.1 of Bradyrhizobium sp. KB893862 SZCCT0404. NCBI lineage: Bacteria > Pseudomonadati > Pseudomonadota > Alphaproteobacteria > Hyphomicrobiales > Nitrobacteraceae > Bradyrhizobium > Bradyrhizobium sp. KB893862 SZCCT0404. The sequence continues at coordinate 409,643 of NZ_JAFCLT010000007.1, read as the reverse complement.
GAAGCTCTGGCGCGAGGCGCCACCGGGCCATGCCAGCTGGCGATCGTGATCGGCGACGGCCTGTCGGCTGCGGCCGTCGATGCCCATGCCGTGGCGCTGGTGGCACGCCTGCTGCCGCTGCTCGCAGCGGGCGATGCTGTCGCGCTCGGCCACGTCGTCGTCGCCTCAGGCGCGCGCGTCGCGCTCGGCGACGAGATTGGCGCGATTCTCGGCGCGCGCATGGTCGTGATGCTGATCGGCGAGCGGCCCGGCCTGTCCGCGCCCGACAGTCTCGGCGCCTATCTGACCTTCGCGCCGATGCCCGGCCGCACCGATGCCGAGCGAAATTGCGTCTCGAACATCCACAAGGCTGGGTTGAGCCATGACGAGGCCGCCTTCAAGATCGCCTGGCTGGTCCGCGAAGGCCTGGCGCGGGAGGTCACCGGTGTCGCGCTGAAGGACGAGAGCGCCGACCGGGCGCCGCGTCGAATTGGCACGCCGTTGCCGGAATGACGGGCATTCCGGCAAAATCGCCGCATCTTGATCGATTCGGCGACCTTTCCCGCGCTTGCGAGAAGGGCAGTTGACCTGCTAAACCGCTGCCGGCGATTTTCCGCGCATTTTCAAGGGGCAAGCCTCCCATTGGTATGGCGTTTTCAAGCCGTTCGCGGGGCGCAATAAGCTCATAAACCGAGCCGATTTAGGAACTGGACAAGGCATGCTCGAAAAGCACAGCGAGAGTGAGGTTCATGTCGACAAGGTCGAGCAGGGACCTACGTCCTCGATCGCCTTCGGGCTGGAGCGCATCGGGCTGATCGCCGTCCGGGCCCCGATCGTCTCCTGCATCGTCCTGCTCTTCCTGATCGTCGGCGCCGTGTTCGGCATCCACCGGATCAAGATCGACGATTCGCTGTCGCAGCTGTTCCGCTCCGACACCCGCGAATTCAAGCAGTATGAAGAGGTGACCAAGAAGTTCCCGGCCGAGGAATTCGACGTCCTGGTCGTGGTCGAGGGCAAGACCCTCTTGGCGCGCAACAACCTCGAGAAGCTGCGCGACTTCGTCACCGACATGCAGCTGGTCGAGGGCACCCGTGGCCTCGTCTCGTTGTTCTCGGCGCGCCAGGCGCCGGCGCCGGGCAAGCTGCCGGCGGCGCTGTTCCCGCCCGAGCTGCCCGAGGGCGCGGCCTATGACAAGTTCATCGAGACCGTCAAGAACAACGAGATCATCCGCGGCAAGCTGCTGTCGGAGGACGGCACGCTGGCGCTGATCGTGCTGTCGCTCGATCCCGAAGTGGTAGCCTCCAGCAAGCTGACCAAGACCGTCGCCGACATCCGCGGGCTGATGAAGGAGGATCTCAGCGACACCGGGCTCAACGTGCAGCTCTCCGGCGTGCCGGTGATGCAGCTCGAGATCCGCAACGCGGTCGAGCGCGACGGGCTCACCTACAACATCCTCGGCATCCTCGCCGGCTGCGTCATCGCGATCATCTTCTTCCGCAAGATCTCGTTCATGGTGGCGGCGGCGTTCCCGCCGATGATCGCCATCCTGCTGGCGCTGGGCGCGCTCGGCTGGGCCAATTTCAACCTCAACATGTTCCTGAACGTGATGACGCCGCTCATCATGGTCATCAGCTTCTCGGACTCGATGCAGCTGACCTTCGCCGCGCGCGACCGGCTGATCGCCGGCCAGGACAAGTTCACCGCGTTCAAGAACGCGGTGCTGGTGGTGGGGCCGGCCTGCGTGCTGACGCACGGCACCGCCGGCATTTCCTTCATCGCGCTGCAGTTCTCCAACTCGGACCTGATCCGCAAGTTCGGCGAGGCCGGCCTTGCCGCCACCATCATCGCGCTGATCGCGGTGCTGTCGCTGGTACCGGTGTTCGGCGTGCTGCTGGTGCGCAACGAGAAGACGTTCGCGGTCAAATTCCAGAGCGCCGATGCCGGCGTCCAGGCGCTGCGCAATTTCTGCTACTGGATCGCGGTGCGTATGGTCGGCCGGCCCGGCCTGTTCAGCCTGATCGCGGTGCTGTTCGTCGGCGGCCTCGGCATCATCTACGCCAATCTGGAGCCGCGCTATCGCCTTGCCGACCAGGTGCCGGACAAGCGCCAGGCGGTCGCTGCCAGCGACCGGCTCGACGCCAAGCTCACCGGCGCCAACCCGGTCAACGTCCTGGTCCAGTTCCCCAAGGGTGAAACGCTGTATTCGCCGGAGACGCTGCAGACGATCGCCGACGTGCATGCGACCGTCGAGAAGGCGGCCGGTGTCGGCAACGTCTGGTCGCTTGAGACCTTGCGCCGCTGGCTGGCGGAAAAGGCCGGCAGCGCAGACGTCGCGACGCTGAAGGAATATGTCAGCGTCATCCCCGAGCATCTGGTGCGGCGCTTCATCGATGCCGAGCAGGACGCCGTCGTGGTCGCCGGCCGCGTGCCGGACAAGGATTCCAGCCAGCTCCTGCCGATCGTCGACAAGCTCGATACCGAGCTCGACGCCGTCCGCAAGAAGCATCCCGGCTACGAGATCGCCGTGACCGGCCTTGCCGCCATCGCTGCGCGCAACTCGGCCAGCATGATCGAGAAGCTGAACCGCGGCCTCACCGTGGAATTCGCGCTGGTCGCGATCTTCATCGGCCTTGCCTTCCGCTCCTGGGTCGTGATGTTCGCCTGCATCCTGCCCGGCATCTTCCCGGTGGTGATGTCGGGTACGGTGCTATGGGCGATGGGCGAGGGGCTGCAATTCGCCAGCGTCGTCGCGCTCACCGTCTCGTTCGGCCTCGGCCTCAGCGCCACCATCCACTTCCTCAACCGCTTGAGACTCGAGAGCAAGCCCGGTGTCGGCTCGGCGCTCGCGGTGGAGCGGGCGACGGTGCTGGTCGGGCCCGCGCTGATCCTGACCACGGTGGTGCTGGCCTGCGGCCTCGTCGTCACCGTGTTCTCCGACCTGCCGTCGCTGCGGCTGTTCGGTTGGCTCAGCGCCTTCTCGATGGTCATGGCCCTCGTCGCCGACCTCTTCATCCTCAGGCCGACAGCGATGTGGCTGATCAACTTGCACGGCAAGCTGCAAGGACCGGACAAGCCGGCGATCTGAGCGGCTTCATCCACCGGACATGGAATCGGCGCAGTCTGAACGACTGCGCCGATTTTCTTCCGAGGACACTCCATGCAGGCGATACGGCACGACGGCTCCATCGTGGCGTTTCAGCAGAAGCGGGGCGGCGATTCGGCCGCCTTTGTCGTCCCGTTCCTGACGTCGGACATGGTTCTGCTCGACGCCGGCTGCGGGCCCGGGACGATCACGGCGGCGCTCGCAGGCCTTGTCGCAAAGGCGGTCGGCATCGATATCGAGCCGAAGGCGATCGCCGCTGCCAAGCGGCTTGCAACGGAAGCCGGTCCGCGCAACCTGTCCTTCATCGAGGCCGACATGACGGCGCTTCCGTTCGGGGACGGGACGTTCGATGCCGTGTTCTTCCATGCCGTGCTGTACCACCAGAGCCAGGCGATGCTGACGCGAGCGCTGGCGGAAGCGCGGCGCGTGCTGAAGCCGGGCGGCCTCGTCGCGACGCGCGATGCCGATATCGGCGGCAACTTGCTTCATCCTGAAATCGACGGCGTGCGCCTCGCGCTCGATCTCTGGCAGCGCTGGTACGAGCATGACGAGCCGGACGCGTTGTTCTTCGGCCGCCGGCAGGGCTCCATTCTCCGTACCCACGGGTTTACGCCGGTGTGGACCGGTGCCAGCTACGTCAACCACAGCGCTGACGCGGCGAGCCGTAGCGATGCAATCGCTGACGCACGGCGCAGCCTGCGCGGTCTTGGGTCGCAACTGGTGGCCAAGGGGCTCGCGACGGACGACGAGATTCAGGCCGCGCTTGCCGGATGGGAAGCCTGGGGGCGCGATCCGGACGCGGTCTATTTCCGATGCCGGTGCGAATGCATCGCGCGCAAGGACTGACCCGGCGCGCCACGCCTCACGCCTCGATCCGGATAATCCCGTACGGATTGAACTTGAAATCGTCCTCGGCGTAGTCCTGCTCGCGCGAGAGCGCGAGCTTGCGGTCGCGCAGCGTCGCGTCGATGCCGTGCTCGGCCATCGCGTTGGCGATCTCCTCCATGAGCATGACCGCGCTCCATTCGTTGCCGCGTGATTTCGCGACATAGACCTCCGGCAGGCCGACGAGGTGATAGCCGACGGTCTCGTAGTAGCGATCGCCGCCGAGCGGGCGCTTGGCGAAGGCGAGGCGACACGCCTTGGCGAGGGCGAGCGTCATGCCGAGACCCTGGCCGGTCTTCGCGCCGCTGCGCGCCTGCTCTGCGAGACTGCGCCATCGCACGAGCCCGTGGGCGACGCCCGCGCTCTCGCCCTTCACGGCCGTCGCGCCGGCCTCGATCATCTCCTCGACGATGCGCAAGGCCGCCGCCGAATAGGCGACCGCCTTCCGCTGCTCCAGCGGCGGGCTGAGCACGTAGAGCACCGCCTTGTGGCCGGCCACGGCGGCTTCGTCGGCGGCAGACCATGCTTTCGGGAAGACACGGTCCCAGCACACGCCGAACGACCGCTCCATATGCGGATCCGGTTTGGCCTGCGAATAGGTGCGGTCGATTTCGAAGTTGAAATCGGCGATCGTGTTGGCCACGGCCTTCGGCGGGTGCAGCAGGGTTTCGTCCTTGCCGAGAAAGCAGAGCACGTGACGCGGCTTCACTTGGGAAGGCTGCATGTTCGCTCCTTGCTGGTCACTGGCAAAGGCACGACTGGCTATGAGGAGCCCGGCGGCCTTGAGCAGATGTCTGCGAATGACGTCCATGTCAGCGCGCCCAGCAAAAAGCCCCCGGCTCGCGAGAACCGGGGGCCGTGATCCCTTCGACTAGGAAGGGCAATCAGCCCTTGGTCATCGTGATGTTGACGCCGCGGATCTCGCCCTTCGAGCTGATCTGCACGGTCTGCTTGGTGCCGTTGGTGCGCAGCGACAGATTCGCCGCAAAGCCGTTGGCCTCGACGAAGACGTCGATCTGGCCGCCGCCGGCGGTGCCCTGCAGATTGCCGAAGATATTGCGGCTCGCCTCGCTCCAGTTGCCGGAGATGCGGTCACCTTGGCTGGTCACGTCGCTGGTGAGGTCGAACTTGTAGCTGTCGGAGGCGCAGTGCAGGGCCTGCTTGAGGTTGAGACCGCTGCCGGCGACCTTGTAGTCAGCCTTGCAGCGGATGCGTTCGGTGGAGCCGTCCGACAGCGAGACCGTGCCGGTGCCGGTCCACGCGCCGTCGAAGCCGGCAAACGGTCCGGACGACTGAGCGTGGCTCGCCGAAACTGAGAAGAGCAGCGCAGCCCCAATGCCCGCCGCCTTGATTGCCAGTCCAGATCGCCCAAAGAATTTCATCACAAATATCCCGTTTTGGAACGACGTCCGCTGAGGGTCGGGACGTCTCGCCACATCGAAGGTTTAGTGTTTCGAGCCTGTGTCAGGTTCAACGCACAGGAACCAGAGATGGCTATTCACCAGGCGCGGACGAGGGGCCTCTACCATGCGATTTGCTCTGTTTCGGGATGTTTCCGGCCCAAACCGCGGGGCGGAGAGATGCAGCGCTGCAACAGCCGTGCAGTAAAATGCGATGCTTCTGAATTATGACGTAGTATCAACCCCTTACATCTGCCAATGAAGACGCTGGGAAGACCTGATTTGGTGGGGGCGGCGCCAATTTGGCCGCATTTGCCAGTGCTTGTGCCTTCTCCGAGGCCGCAACTTTCGCGGCGACTTGCATCAGAACAATCCGCTCCCGCCGTCCGCCCAGTGCTGTCCGGGATCGGTGCGATTCTGCCGTCAGAATGAAGGAATACAATGCGTAAGCTTCTCGTCGCTCTCACCCTGCTGTCGGCATCCCTTTCGACCGCGGCATTCGCCCAGGCAGGACGCGGCACGGACGCCGAGCAGAAGGCCTGCACGCGCGATGTGCAGAAGTTCTGCCGTCCGGTCATCGATCAGGGCGATTTCACCATCCTGGCCTGCCTGAAGGAGAACCGGGCCAAGATCTCCCAGGCCTGCGACCAGGTCCTGAAGAACCACAACCAGTAAGCTCGGCCACTGGCCCACCCAGGCGGCCCCAGGGCCGCCTTTTCGGGCCCGATCCGCACAGGGCGGCCATCGACAGACAGGATTGGTTTTGCGGCCGTATTCCCCTATATGGGGGCCGCGGCGGCATCGCCGGCATGAGCCCGCGCGAGCGAAAAAGCCCTTCCTGTCCAAACGATTGTTGACCAGCCCTCGATGACCTCAGCGAGCGAATTGCGATCCGGCAAGGGTGACCGCGACGAGAATTTTCCCGTCGCGTCCTGGATCATTCATCCGCGTCATCGCGCCCTGATCCTGGCCTATTACAATTTCGTCCGCACCGCCGACGACATCGCCGACCATTCCACGCTGCCGGCCGACCAGAAGCTTAGCTATCTCGACCTGCTCGAGGCGGAACTGCTCGGCAAGGGCGACACCCAGGCTGAGGCCGTCGCCCTGCGCCGTGCGCTGGCCGAGCGCGGCATGGCGCCGCGCCATGCGCTCGACGTGCTGATCGCCTTCCGCATGGACGTCACCAAGCTGCGCTACGAGACCTGGGACGAGGTCATCCATTACTGCCGCTACTCGGCGATGCCGGTCGGCCGCTTCATGCTCGACGTCCACGGCGAGAGCACCTCGACCTGGGCTGCATCGGATGCGCTCTGCGCCGGCCTTCAGATCAACAATCACCTGCAGGACTGCGGCAAGGATTTCCGCGAGCTCAACCGCGTCTATCTGCCGCGCGATGCGCTGGCAGCACACGGTGCCTCGGTCGAGCAGCTCGGCCTCGCGCAGTCGCCGCCGGCGATGCTGGCCTGCCTGCAGTCCCTTGCCGCGCGCAACGAAGCGCTGCTCGACGAGGGCAGGTCGCTGGCCGCGGAGATCCGGGATGTCCGCCTCGGCGTCGACGTCGCGGTGATCCAGGCCTATGCCGACCGCATCGTGCGCCTCTTGAAGGTGCGCGATCCCCTGCGCGAGCGCGTGCACCTGAACAAGTTCGAGCTTCTCACCTTCAGCCTCGCCGGCATGATCGGCGAACTCGGCCGCCGCGCGATCGGGCGCAAGGCCATTTCCAGACCGGGGACTGCACATGACGCTTGAGGCGACCTCGCCCGGCGCCAGTTATGGCTCGACCGCATCCGGCAGCTCGTTCTACGCCGCGATGCGCATCCTGCCGCACGACCAGCGCGAAGCGATGTTCCAGATCTACAGCTTCTGCCGCCAGGTCGACGATATCGCCGATTCCGACGGTCCGCGCGACGAGCGGCTCGCCGCGCTGCAGGAGTGGCGCAACGACATCGACGCGCTCTACCAGGGCAACCCGCCGCCGCGGCTGAAGGACTACACCGCCTCGGTGAAGACCTTCGGCCTGAAGCGCGAGGATTTCCTGGCCATCGTCGACGGCATGGAGATGGACGTGCCGCAGGACATCCGCGCGCCCGACATGGCGACGCTGGATCTCTATTGCGACCGCGTCGCCAGCGCCGTCGGACGGCTGTCGGTGCGGGTGTTCGGCCTGCCGGAAGAAGACGGCATCCTGCTCGCCTACCATCTCGGCCGTGCGCTCCAGCTCACCAACATCCTGCGCGACATCGACGAGGACGCCGGGCTCGGCCGGCTCTATCTGCCGCGCGAGGCGCTGCTGCATGCCGGCATCACCTCGAACGATCCGAACCGCGTCATCGCCGAGCGTGCGCTGCCCAAGGTCTGCCTGCCGCTGACCCAGCGTGCGAAAGCGCATTTCGAGAAGTCGGACGAGATCATGAACCGCAACAAGCGCCGCGCCGTGCGCGCGCCGCGGATCATGTCGAAATACTATCATTCCATTCTGGACCTCCTGATCGCGCGCGGCTTCAACGCGCCGCGCGAGCCGGTGCGTGTGTCGAAGGTCACACGCATCCTGATCCTGCTCCGTTACGCTTTCATCTGATGCAAAAGACAGCTCACATCATCGGTGCTGGAATTTCCGGCCTCTCCGCCGCCGTGCGGCTCGCCAATGCCGGCTTCAAGGTCGCCGTGCACGAGGCGACGCACCAGGCCGGCGGCCGCTGCCGTTCCTATTTCGACGGCGCCACCAACCTCACCATCGACAACGGCAACCATCTGCTGCTGTCGGGCAACAGCCATGCGCGTGCCTATGCGCGATCGATCGGCACCGAGGCGGGCCTCGTCGGCCCCGACAGCGCGCAGTTTCCGTTCGTCGACATCAAGACCGGACAGCGCTGGCAGATCGATCTCGGCACCGGCCGGTGGCCGACCTGGGTGCTCGACGAGGGCCGGCGCGTTCCCGACACCGGTCTCACCGACTATCTCAAGCTGGCGCCGCTGATCTGGGCGTCGGAGGAGACGCTGGTCGGCAAGTCCATTCCGACCGAAGGCATCCTCTATCAGCGCCTGGTGCAGCCGCTGCTGCTCGCGGCGCTCAACGTCGATCCGCCCGAAGGCTCGGCGGGACTTGCCGGTGCGATCGTGCGCGAGACGCTGCTCGCCGGCGGGCAGGCCTGCCGCCCGCTGATCGCGCGCGACGGTCTCAGCGCGGTGCTGATCGAGCCGGCCGTGAAGTTCCTGCAGGAGCGCGGCCACACCGTTCAGCTCGGCCACGAGCTGCGCTCGTTCGTCAGCGCCGACGGCAAGGTCAGCGCGCTGAATTTCGGCGGCGAGGACGTGGTCCAGCTCGGCGAGGGTGACGTCATCGTGATGGCGGTGCCGCCGCGCGCGGCCTCCAGCCTGCTGCCGGGCCTGAAGACGCCGACCGAATTCCGCGCCATCGTGAATGCGCATTTCCGCGTCGAACCGCCGCCGGGCTCGGCACCGATCCTGGGCGTGATCGGCGGCGTCGTGGAATGGTTGTTCGCGTTCCCGAACCGGCTCTCCGTCACCATCAGCAATGGCGATCGTCTGGTCGACATGCCGCGCGAGGAACTCGCGCAGGCGATCTGGGACGACGTCTGCAAGGCCGGCGGCGTCTCCGGCGAGCTTCCGCCGTGGCAGATCGTCCGCGAGCGCCGTGCCACATTTGCGGCAACGCCGGCCCAGAATGCCCTGCGTCCGGGGCCGGCAACCACGCTGAAAAACCTGTTCCTTGCCGGCGACTGGACTGCTACGGGATTGCCAGCAACCATCGAGGGATCGGTCCGGTCGGGAGACCGTGCCGCAGATCTGGTTTTGGCCGCCAAGAGATAGGCGGCCCTGACGGGCGTTTGTCCCGGTCAACTTCATTCAACCGTTGGAGTAATCGAGCGAGATGGATTCCGTGAACGCGACCGCCCGCGAAGTGCTGGACTCGAGCATTGCGTCAGCGACGCAAGGCGTCCTCGGCTTCCAGCAGTCCGACGGCCATTGGGTGTTCGAGCTCGAGGCCGACTGCACGATTCCGGCCGAATACGTCCTGCTGCGCCACTATCTCGCAGAGCCGGTCGACACCGTGCTCGAGGCCAAGATCGGCAATTATCTCCGCCGCGTTCAGGGCGCCCATGGCGGTTGGCCGCTGGTGCATGACGGCGAGTTCGACATGAGCGCCAGCGTGAAGGCCTACTTCGCGCTGAAGATGATCGGCGATTCCGTGGACGCGCCGCACATGGTGCGCGCGCGCGAGGCGATCCATGCCCGCGGCGGCGCGATCAACAGCAACGTCTTCACCCGCTTCCTGCTCGCGACGTTCGGCGTCGTGACCTGGCGCGCGGTGCCGGTGCTGCCGATCGAGATCGTGCTGCTGCCGTTCTGGTCGCCATTCCACCTCAACAAGATCTCCTACTGGGCGCGCACCACCATGGTGCCGCTGATGGTGATTGCCGCGCTGAAGCCGCTCGCACGGAATCCGAAGGGCGTCGGCATCGACGAATTGTTCCTGCAGGACCCGCGCTCGATCGGCATGACCGCGAAGGCGCCGCATCAGAGCATGGCCTGGTTCCTGCTGTTCCGCTCGCTCGATGCGATCCTGCGCGTGATCGAGCCGCTGTTTCCCAAGAGCCTGCGCAAGCGCGCGATCGACGCCGCGCTCGCCTTCACCGAGGAGCGGCTCAACGGCGAGGACGGCATGGGCGCGATCTATCCGCCCATGGCCAACATCGTCATGATGTACGACGCGCTCGGCAAGGACGAGAATTTCCCGCCGCGTGCGATCACGCGCCGGGGCATCGACAAGCTGCTCGTGATCAATGACGATGAGGCCTATTGCCAGCCCTGCGTCTCGCCGGTGTGGGACACGACGCTGACGGCGCATGCGCTGCTGGAAGCCGGCGGCGATACGGCGGTGCCGGCGGCCAAGCAGGGCCTCGACTGGCTGATCCCGAAGCAGGAGCTCGAGGTGAAGGGCGACTGGGCGGTGAAGCGGCCCGACGTGCGTCCGGGCGGCTGGGCCTTCCAGTACAACAACGCGCACTATCCCGATCTCGACGACACCGCCGTCGTGGTGATGTCGATGGACCGCATGCGCCGGGAACACGGCGCGACCGGCTATGACGACGCGATCGCCCGCGGCCGGGAATGGATCGAGGGCATGCAGAGCGACGACGGCGGCTGGGCCGCCTTCGACGTCAACAACCTCGAATACTACCTCAACAACATCCCGTTCTCGGATCACGGCGCGCTGCTCGATCCGCCGACCGAGGACGTCACCGCGCGCTGCATCTCGATGCTGGCCCAGCTCGGCGAGACCGAGAAGACCAGCAAGCACGTCGCCGACGGCGTGGCCTACCTGCGGAAGACCCAGCACCCCGAGGGGTCCTGGTACGGCCGCTGGGGCATGAACTTCATCTATGGAACCTGGTCGGTGCTGTGCGCCCTCAACATGGCCGGGATCGCCCACAAGGACCCCATGATTCGCAAAGCCGCGGACTGGCTGGCCTCGATCCAGAACGAGGACGGCGGATGGGGCGAGGACGCCGTCAGCTACCGGCTGGACTACAAGGGCTGGGAAGCCGCCCCCTCGACCGCCTCGCAGACGGCATGGGCCTTGCTTGCCCTGATGGCCGCTGGCGAGGTTGATCACCCGGCCGTCGCCCGCGGGGTGGAGTACCTGATTGCAACACAGAACAAAAAAGGACTGTGGGACGAGCAGCGGTATACCGCCACAGGCTTCCCCCGCGTGTTCTATCTACGATATCATGGTTACCCAAAGTTCTTTCCGCTGTGGGCGTTGGCGCGGTATCGGAACTTGCGGAACACCAACAGCAGGGTGGTAGGGGTCGGAATGTGACTTTGGGGACGGGGGACTATAATACCGCGGGTAATGCTATCGACCCGCGGCCGATCTTGATCGTGACCGGACTGGTGCAGGAGGCCCGTATTGCGGCCGGCCCCGGCATGGCGGTCATTTGCTCGTCGAGCAGCCCGACCCAGTTGCGGGCGCTGCTGACGGTGGTGGATCCCGAGACGATTCGCGGTGTGATCTCGTTCGGCGTGGCCGGCGGGCTGGACCCGACGCTGCGCTCCGGCGACGTCGTGCTGGCAACCGAAGTGCTCGACGGCGACACCCGCTGGGCCGCCGGCCTGTCGCTCGGCGACGACCTGATCGAGCGCCTGACTTCGGGCCGCCGCCGCGTGGTGCGCGGCAGCCTCGCCGGTGCCGAGGAAGTGGTCACGAAGAGCTCCTGCAAGGCGGCGCTGCACTCCGAGACCGGCGCATCGGCCGTCGACATGGAAAGCCACATCGCGGCCGCCTATGCCGCCGAGGCCGGGCTGCCCTTCGCCGCGGTCCGCGTCATCAGCGACCCCGCCCATCGCGCGCTGCCGGCGCTCGCGCGCGCCGCCATCAAGCCGAACGGCCAGATCGACCTCGGCGCTGTCCTGCGCGGCATCGTGCGCAATCCCGCGGCATTGCATGGGCTGGTCTCCACCGGCATCGACTTCAACCGCGCGCTGCGTAGCTTGCGCGGCTGCCGCGACTATTTGATCGGCACCGAGCTGGTCGAGAGCGAGGCGCTGGTGTCGAAGGCCGCCTGAGCGGCTCTGCCGAACTGAAAAAACAAAAGGCCCGGTCAAGCGACCGGGCCTTTTCGTTTTGGCGTCCGTCGTCCGGAGAGAGCGGAAGCGCAGGGTCCCATGCTCACTCGGTCGCCTCCATGCGGTTTCGGTCCACCACCCACAAGGTCCGTCGGACCATGCCCTCGACGATGGCCGCCGACTCGCTTGGACGCAGATAGATCGCCGTGGATTTGAGCAGCCACGGCAGCACCGCTTGCTCGAGCCGCTCCTCATACGCGCGGCGCATCATGTCGAAGGCCTGCAGGCCGGGTCCCGCCAGGATCACGTGGTGTGGGCGCAGCACGGATATCGTTGCGGCGACCGCCTCGGCCAGCGCGCGGCCTGCCTGCTGGAAGACGTGCTCGAGACGGGGATCGCCGCCCCGCGCGCGCTCGCGCAGAAGGGCCATCTGCGCCTCGGAAGGCTGTTGCGCCGCCGCCGGCGGCAGGTCGAGAAAGGTGCGGGCGTCGCGGTAGAGCGCATAGTCGGCGAGATGGGCCTCGATGCAGCCGCGCTGGCCGCAGCGGCATTGCGGCCCGTTCGATCCCAGCTTGATGTGGCCGATCTCGCTGCCGGCGCCGGCGCCCCAGCGTGCTTCGCCGTCGACAACGACGCCCATGCCGACGCCGTGGCCGACCATGATCGTGGCCGAGAGGCCCTGCGCCAGGGACGGCTCCGCGGCGGAGAGCGCGAGCGCAACCGCGACGGCGTCATTCGCCATCACGACTTCGGCGCCGAAGGCCTCGCGCACCGGCTTCACCAGATCGATATCCGTGATCGAGAGCGCCGGACTCCACAGATGCCGGCCAGTGTCCGCGTTCACGATCCCTTGCAAGGCGATCCCGATTCCCAACAGGCGATGGCGCGGTGTGGCCGTCGCCTCGAGCATCGCATCGATCTGCGCAATGACGAGATCGCACAGCGCGCCCTCATCGAGAGCACGCGTCGCGATTTCGAGCCGCGATTGCGCCAGGTCGGATCCGCTGAAATCCGCGATCAGCGTTTCGATCAGATTCATGCGCAGCGAGACTGCGATGATGCGGCCGAACTCCGGGTTCAGCGTCAGCAGTACGGCGGGCCGGCCACGGCGGCGGCCGTTCAGCCCGTCCGCATCGTCTTCGTCCGCGTCGTCGGGCCATGGCGTTGCCGCGGTCTCTGTCTCGCACAGCAACTCTTCCGCGATCAGTTTCGACGTCAGACCGGACACGGCGGCGAAGCTCAATCCCGTACTCCGGGCGAGTTCCACACGCGGTAACGGCCCCTGGCGCCGCAAGACTTCGACAAGGCGGCCCCGATTCGAGCCGCGGGCAGTGCTCGAGATGCGTCTCGTTGGCTCAATTTGGTCAACCATGTTGTCTCTTTTATTCATTACGTGAAGTTAATATCGGAGGCATGAGTCGTGTTGTCGAAAAAGCACAGCCATAAGGAGTCATCTGCGGCCAATATTTACTATTATCGTACCTTATGTACTATCTGTGCTTGAAGAAGGTGGCATTACATCCTGATTTCGATGTTTTTGCTCTGCGACATTTCTTCGCTTCGTAAAGAAAATAAGGCGCAAAAGCGTCCTGAAGCCCTTATCCGGGGTGACCAAAGGGAGGTGAACATGAACGGACCGATGACAAAATTGCTAGTGCCGTTGCTCGCGACCGCCGCGCTCGCGATGGCGACGGGGATGGCGCAGGCCCAGCAGAAAAAGACCATCGCGCTGGTCACCAATGTCGCGGCCGACTTCTGGACCATCGCCGGCCGCGGCCTCGAAAAGGCGCAGAAGGAGCACCCGGAATACAACATCGAACTGATCGTCACCAACGAGGGCACGGCGGCGGGCCAGCGGCGCGAGCTGGACGACCTGCTGGTGCGCGGCGTCGCCGGCATCTCCATCTCGGTCGACGATGCCCCGCACGCGACCGAACAGCTCAACAAGGTCGCGGCCAAGACCGTGTTGATCACGACCGACAGCGACGCGCCGCAGAGCAATCGTCTCGCCTATATCGGCACCGACAACGTCGCGGCCGGGCGGCAAGCCGGCGAAGAGATCAAGAAGGCGCTGCCGAACGGCGGCAAGATCGCGCTGTTCGTCGGCACGATGGATGCGGACAATGCCCGCGAACGGGTGCAGGGGATCAAGGACGCGATCGCCGGCACCAAGGTCGAACTGGTCGACGTGTTCACCGACCAGGTGGACTTCGCCAAGGCCAAGGCGAACATCGAGAACGTGCTCGTCAAATATCCCGACATCGCGCTGTTGTCCGGCCTGTGGAGCTACGAGACACCGCTGATCTATGACGCGGTGAAGGCAGCGGGCAAGGCCGGCAAGGTGAAGATCGTCGGTTTCGACGAGGATCAGCGCACGTTGCGGGGCGTTTCCGACGGCACGATCGAGTCCACGGTGGTGCAGCAGCCGTACGAGTTCGGCTACCTCTCCGCCACCAACATCATCAAGACGCTGAACGGCGACAAGTCCTGGATCCCGGCGGGCGGCAAGCTGATCGTGCCGACCAAGGTGATCAGCAAGTCCAACGTCGCGGCATTCACCGCAGATCTGAAGAACCTCCTGAAGAAGTGACTTTCAGCGCCCGGCGGCATGGCCGCCGGGCGTCCTACGGGAGGAAATGAATGGCGGAAATCCTGTTCGAGCTCGCCGGGATCAGCAAGTCCTATCCCGGGGTCATCGCCCTCGACGACGTCAGCCTGCGTGTCTACCGCGGCGAGGTGCTGGGCCTGATCGGCGAGAACGGCGCCGGCAAATCGACGCTGATGCGCGTGCTGGGTGGGGTGATCGCGCCGAGCGAGGGCGTGATCCGCATCGGCGGCACCGACCACGCCCGCTTGACGGTGAACGAGGCGACGCAGGCCGGCATTGCCTTCGTGCATCAGGAGCTGAACCTGTTCGAAAATCTCGACGTCGCCGCGAACGTCTTCATCGGACGCGAGAGGCGCGTCGGCGGCCCGCTGAAGCTGGTGGACAACGCGCGGATGCGCGCCCGCGTAACGCCGCTACTGGAGCGGCTGGGCGCCGATTTCACGCCGGACACGCTGGTCGACGACCTCTCGATCGCCGAGCGTCAGATGGTGGAGATCGCCAAGGCGCTCTCGATCGATGCCCGCGTGATCATCATGGACGAGCCGACCTCCAGCCTGACGATTTCGGAAACCGAGCGGCTGCTGGAGGTGATCGCCGATCTGAGGGCGCATGGCATCTCGGTGATCTACATCTCTCACCGGCTTTCCGAGATCATGACCTGTGTCGATCGCGTCGTGGTGCTGCGCGACGGGCGCACGGTCGGGGAGCTGGCGCGCGATGCGCTGAGTCATGCCGCAATGATCCGGCTGATGATCGGCCGCGACCTGAAAGCGCTGCATTCGCCGCCCAAGCGGCCGCCGCAGCCGGGCGGCTGCGACATCGTCGGCCTCGTGACATCGGCCTTTCCCGACCGGCAGATTGATCTGTCCGTGCGGCACGGCGAGATCTTGGGCCTTGCAGGACTCGTGGGTGCGGGGCGCACCTCGCTTGCCCGCGCAGCCTTTGGCGTCGACCCGCTGCTGGGAGGCGAGATCAGGATCGACAACGCGCCGGTCGATGTCGCATCGCCGCGCGACGCGATCAGGCAAGGCGTCTATCTGATGCCGGAGGACCGCAAGAAATCCGGGCTCGTGCTGGAGTTGCCGATCCGGGAGAACGTGACGCTCGCCAGCCTGCTGAACTATGCGCGGATGTGGTTGGTCAGTGGTCCGGCCGAACGCAAGGTCGCGAAGGAGCAGGTGAGGCGCCTCTCCATCAAGGTGCCGAGCATCGATACGGAGGCCGTGACGCTCTCCGGCGGCAACCAGCAAAAGGTCGTGCTGGGCAAGTGGCTTTCGATGCAGCCGCGCGTGATGTTTTTCGACGAGCCGACCCGCGGCGTCGATGTCGGTGCCAAGAGCGAGATCTACGCGCTGATGCGCGAGCTCGCCGACCAGGGCGTCGCGATCGTGATGATCTCTTCGGACATGGAAGAGGTCATTGGCGTCTCCGACCGGATCGCGGTGATGCATGAAGGGAGCGTCAGCGGTGTGCTGGAGCGCCCGCAGTTCAGCGAATACAACGTGTTGCAGCTTGCGATCGGCCATGCGCTGGACACCGTGGAAGCGGCTGCGCCATGATCAGGAAAGAACTCGGCCTGGCTCTGCTGCTGGTGGTGATCTCCGCCATCACGGGCGCGATCAATCCGGCGTTCCTGTCGCTGGTGAACCTGTTGAACATGGCCAATCTGATCGGCCTGTTCGGCGTGTTTGCGCTCGGCGAGGGGCTCGTGATCATCACCGGCGGCATCGACCTCTCGCTCGGCTCGATGTTCGCGCTGCTCGGCGTCATCTTCATCGACCTTCTGACGACGTATGAGGTGCCTTGGCCTCTGGCGCTGCTGGCCGTGTTGCTGGGCGGGCTGGCACTGGGAGGAATTCAGGGCTTCCTCGTCACCCGGCTGAAGATGCAGCCCTTCATCGTGACGCTGTGCGGGTTGCTGATCTATCGCGGCGCCGCGCGCTACTATACGAGCGACTCGACGCGCGGCTTCGGCTATGGCGACGAGGCCGGGACGCTGAGCAGCATTGCCTCCGGCAACGTGGCCGGCATCCCGAACACCTTCATCCTTCTGATCGTCCTCGCGCTCGTGCTCGGCGTGCTGCTGCACCGCTCGGTCTACGGGCGCTGGCTCTATGCCGTCGGCAAGAACGAGGAAGCCGCGCGCTTCTCGGGCATCAACACGAATCTCGTGATCGCGACCGCCTATATCATCAGCGGCGGGCTCGCCGGCGTTTCAACGGTCCTGTTCGTGTTCTACACGAACTCGGTCTCGCCGAGCTCGTTCGGCAATTTCTACGAGCTCTACGCGATCGCGGCTGCCGTCCTCGGCGGGTGCAGCCTGCGCGGCGGCGAGGGCTCCATTCTCGGCATCGTGCTGGGGACCGCGCTGCTGCAAGTGCTGCAGAACCTCGTCAACATCCTCGGCATTCCCAATTCCCTGAATTTCGCGGTGATGGGGACGGTGATTTTGATCGGCGTGCTGGCGGATCAGCAATTGCAGGCACGCCGGCGGCGCAAGGTGGCGCTGGCCAGCGTCGCACGCACCACGCCGCGATCGGCAACTCTGCAAGGACAGACGAGCGCACCGCCGCGCGGCGCGGCCGTGGTGCCAACGCAAGCGAGCGATCAGACGTGACAGGCACAAGGCCGCTTCGTCAGCGGCCGGCTGGGGGAAGGAATGCGTCCTGGGCTCGTGGGCTTCGGGCAAGGACGTAAGGCACAAGGGACAAAGCCCGAGACGCGGAGGACGACGAAAATGTTGCGCAGGTTAGTAAGCACTGCACGTATGTGCGGTGTCGGGATTGCTTTGTCATCGCTGTGGGGTGGCGGGGTCCATGCGGCCGATCTTGTAACGAAAGCTGCGCCCGTTCCGTATGCGGAAACCGACGACTTCTGGACGCGGCCGTATCTGTTCGGCGATCTCGGCAGGACGCAGCTGAAGGAGCGGGGCATCGAGCTGGGTCTGACGTTGGGTAACGAATCCGTCGGCAACCTCACGGGCGGAAGCAAGAACACGGCGGCGAACGCCGGCCAGTTGTGGTTCGGCGCGAAGTTCGACATGGCGAAGCTCGCCGGCATCCAGGGCGGCACGGTCGGCCTGACGCTGGTCGATCGCTTCGGCCGCAATCTGAATGACCAGGCGGGTATTCCCGCCTTGCAGCTGACCAACGAAGTGTTCGGCCGCGGCAACATTCTGCGCCTGACGCAGCTCTACTACTCGCAGAAGCTTTTCGATGACCGCCTCGAACTCAAGGGCGGCCGTCTGCCCGTCGGCTCCGATTTCTTCTTCGGCCTGTGCGAGTTCATCAACCTGACCTTCTGCGGCGGCCAGCCCGGCAACATCCAGGGCGGTTACATCTACAACTGGCCGGTGAGCCAATGGGCCGGTGTCGTCCACTACAAGATCGCACCGGAATTCACGATCTCGGTCGGCGTCTACGACGCCAACCCGAACTATTTGACGACGGACGATCCCACCACCTACTTCCTGCCGGGCGTGCCCCGCTCAAATCCCGCCAGCGGCGTGCTGGTGCCGGTGGAGTTGGTCTGGGCGCCGAAGGGGCCGTTGAACGGGACCTGGCGATTCGGCGGCTGGTACGACAACGCATCGACCATCGATGGCGGCCTTCCCGGTATCGTCTCCACCATCCCAGGCATTGGAGGCGTCCCGGATCAAAATCTCGGGGATCAACGCGGCCGCTACGGCATCTACGAGTCCATCCTTCAGCGTTTGACCGTGGACGGCCCGGGCGCGCAGGGTTGGTATACCTTCCTCAATACGACCGTCGCCGATCACCGGACCTCGTTTCAAGACTACCAGGTCGCTCTGGGCTTCCGGCACACCGGAACGTTCAGCTGGCGTCCCCAGGACGAAGTCGGCTTCGCGGTCGGCACGACCCACGTGAATTCGGCAGCCCTCAGCCCCAATGCCGGCGGCAACGAAGTGCCGCTCGAAGTCTGGTACGGATGGCAGGCGACCGGCTGGATGAACCTCAAGTTCGACGCGCAATATGTGATCAATCCCGGCGGGCGCGGCTACAACGCCGCGGGCCTGAAGACCGACAATGCCGTGGTTCTCGGCATGCGCACCGAGGTCCACTTCTGATGTGACGCTACGCTCTCGACGCGTGAGCTGAACAAAACAAAAGGCCCGGTCGCATGACCGGGCCTTTTTCGTTGATGCCGTAGCCCGGATGGAGCGAAGCGCAATCCGGGGCCCTTCAAACAAGAACTACGCGGCGGTCGAAGCCTTCCGTGCCGCCTTCTCCGCGGCGGCGGCTGCTTCGTCCTTGCGGATCTCGGACAGCTTCTTCTGGACCTGCTCCGAGAAGATGTACTGCGCCGGGCGCTGCTTCGACATGTCGATCTCCGGCGCCATCGGGCCCGAAGTCTTGATGCCGCGCAGCGACACCCACATCGCCTTCAGCGGATTGTTGAGCGCTGCGGTCGCAGCCGTCGGCTCGTAGCCGCAATGGGCCATACAGTCGGCGCACTTCTCGTACTTGCCGGTGCCGTAGGTTTCCCAGTCGGTGGTGTCCATCAGCTCCTTGAAGGTCTTGGCGTAGCCTTCACCGAGCAGGTAGCAGGGCTTCTGCCAGCCGAAGATGTTGCGCGCGGGCATGCCCCAGGGCGTGCACTCGTATTCCTGGTTGCCGGCGAGGAAGTCCAGGAACAGGCCGGAATGCATGAAGTTCCACTTCTTGCCCTTGCCCATCGCGAAGACGTCGCGGAACAGCTTCTTGGTCTTGGTGCGGTTGAGGAAGTGCTCCTGGTCCGGCGCGCGCTCATAGGCGTAGCCCGGCGACATCGAGACGCCGACACCGAGTTCGACGGTGAGGTCGAGGAACTTCGCGATCTCCTCGGCCGGGTGGCCGTCGAAGATGGTGGCGTTGACGTTGACGGTGAAGCCACGCGCCTTGGCCGCCTTGATCGCGGAGACGGCGCGATCGAACACGCCCTTCTGCGACACGGCCTTGTCGTGGTGGTCCTTCAGGCCGTCGAGATGCACGGAGAAGAACAGGTACGGCGAGGGCTCGAACAGGTCGAGCTTCTTCTCGAGCAGCAGCGCGTTGGTGCAGAGCGAGACGAACTTCTTGCGCGCGACGAGGCCGCGCACGATCTCGCCGATCTCCTTGTGGATCAGCGGCTCGCCGCCGGGAATCGCCACCATCGGCGCGCCGCACTCGTCGGCGGCGTCCCAGCACTCCTGCGCCGTCATGCGGCGGTTCAGGATCGCGTCGGGATAGTCGATCTTGCCGCAGCCGACGCAGGCGAGGTTGCAGCGGAACAGAGGCTCGAGCATCAGCACGAGCGGGTAGCGCTTGCGGCCAAGCAGTTTCTGCTTGAGCAAATAGCCGCCGATACGCATTTCCTTGAAGAAGGGGATTGCCATTACACGTTTCTTTCTGGGCTTGAAATTCGGGTGGGGTCAGCTCGCAGCCAGTTGGGCCGGAAGCCGGAATTCGATGTTTTCCTCGCGACCGGGGAGCACCTGGACCTTGACCGGTCCGATCCGCCGCATCGCTTCGATCACGTCATCCACGAGTACCTCAGGCGCCGAAGCGCCGGCCGTGACGCCGACAGTCCTGGCATCTTTCAACCACGCCGGATTGAGCTCGCTGCCGTCGGCAATCAAATAACTCGCGACGCCGGCTTCAGTGCCGATTTCGCGGAGCCGGTTCGAATTCGAGCTATTGGCAGCGCCCACCACCAAGATCACGTCGACCAGCTTGCTCAAGTCCCTTACCGCAGATTGGCGGTTCTGTGTCGCATAGCAGATATCCCGGATATCCGGACCTTGAATATCTGTAAAGCGCGCCTGGAGGGCGGCGATGATGTCCCTGGTGTCGTCGACCGACAGGGTGGTCTGGGTGATGTAGGCCACTGGCCGATCCGCCGGCAGCGTCAGGGCGTTAACCTCTTGAACGCTTTGAACTAGCAGTACTGGCCCCGGAACCTGGCCCATCGTGCCCTCGACCTCGGGGTGCCCGGCATGGCCGATCAGGATCAGGGTGCGCCCCTTGGTGATGTAGCGCTTCCCCTGATTGTGAACTTTCGTGACCAGTGGGCAGGTGGCATTGAGCACCGGAAGGTCGCGGGCCGCGGCCTCTTCCTCGACGCTGCGGGCGACGCCATGGGCGCTGAAAACGGTCACCGCGCCGGGCGGAACCTCTGACAGCTCCTCGACGAAAATGGCGCCTTTGTTCTTCAGGCTCTCGACCACGTATTTGTTGTGCACGATCTCGTGGCGCACGTAGACCGGCGGGCCGTACTTCTGCAGGGCCCGTTCCACGATTTCGATCGCACGCACCACGCCCGCACAGAAGCCGCGCGGCTGCGCCAGATAAACTTCCATAGGACGCCCATCACGCAAGTTGCATCAATCCGCTTCGTTAGTCCCCGGCGGCACCCCGATACTGACCAATGAGTTGCAAATCCCGCACCACTGGTTCGCGCACACGGTAACCGCCCACCCCAACGGGGCTCCGGCGCATGGAGGCACAGCGCTTTGTGTCAAAAAATCGGCAGAAAGGAAAGGACAGATGAAACTCGGTTCCCTGCCCGATCACGTTTACGGTATCATAGTATAGAATTCGGGGTAGGCAAAAGGGCGACATTTGTGCTCACCCCTTCGTCACTTTCCCGCCTCAACTCCCCGGCTATACCGACCGCCCCGCATGATTTTGCCGCGGTCTGCCGCCGTTTACCTCGAACCTTGTTGCGGCGAGACCCACTCAAAACAGCAATAGGTTTCGCCCGGGAACTCCGATAAACAGCGGGCGTTTCCGGCAAGCTATTAACCGCAGAAAGAAAAGAAGTGCTGCAAAGCGTAGTCGTTGCCATCGTCAGGGCCTGCACCCGGTTTGCCTCCCTCGTCGTCGTTCTCGGGCTCCTGCTGTCGGTGGGGGCTGGCTATTACGCGGCTCGGCACTTCGCCATCAACACCGATATCAATTCGCTGATTTCCCAGAATCTCGACTGGCGCCAGCGCGACCAGCAGTTCGACCGCGCCTTCGACCGCGACGCGACGATTCTCGCGGTCGTCGAGGCCAAGACGCCGGAGATGACGACCGCCGCGGCCGATGCGCTCTACGCGAAGCTCAAAGACGACAAGACCAATTTCGTGTCGATACAGCAGCTCGGCACCGGCGAGTTCTTCGAGCGGAACGGCCTGCTGTTCCTGCCGACCGAAGAGGTTGCCAAGGCGACCAGTCAGTTCGAATCCGCCGCGCCCCTGATCGAGATCATGGCGGGCGATCCCTCGATCCGCGGCCTGACCGGCGCGCTCGAGACCGGGCTTGCCGGCGTCAAGCGGGGGCAGGTGAAGCTCGACGGCACCGAGCGGCCGTTCAACCAGATCGCGCAGACCGTCGAGACCGTGCTCAACAAGGGCAATGCAAGCTTCTCCTGGCGCGAGCTGGTCAGCGACGAGCCGCTGAAGGATTCCGACAAGCGCGCCTTCATCGAGTTCAAGCCGATCCTCGACTACAACGCGCTGGAGCCCGGCAAGGACGCCACCGACGCGATCCGCAAGGCTGCAGCGGATCTGGATTTCCCGACCAAGTTTCAGGCGCGGGTGCGCCTGACCGGCCCGGTGCCGATCGCGAACGAGGAATACGCCACCGTCCAGGAAGGCGCCGTCGTCAACGGCATCGGCACGGTCCTCGTCGTGCTGCTGATCCTGTGGCTGGCGCTGCATTCGGCCAAGATCATCTTCGCGGTCTTCATCAATCTGTTCGTCGGCCTTGCGATCACGACGGCCGCCGGCCTCATGATGGTCGGATCGTTCAATCTGCTGTCGATCGCGTTTGCCGTTCTATTCGTCGGCCTCGGCGTCGATTTCGGCATCCAGTACAGCGTCCGCTATCGCTCGGAGCGCTACAAGCACAACGACCTGACAGGAGCACTGGTGCTGGCGGCGAAGCGCTCGGCGGTGCCGCTGTCGCTCGCTGCGATGGCGACCGCGGCCGGCTTCCTCTGCTTCATGCCGACCGACTACAAGGGCATCGCGGAGCTCGGCCAGATCGCCGGCGTCGGCATGCTGGTGGCGTTCATCTCGTCGATCACCGTGCTGCCGGCCATGCTCAAGCTGCTCAACCCGCCCGGCGAGAAGGAGCCGGTCGGCTACGCCTTCCTGGCGCCGCTCGATCACTTCCTGGAGAAGCACCGCGTGCTGGTCGTGGGCGGCACGCTGCTGCTCGCGCTCGCCGGCCTGCCGCTGCTCTACTTCATGAAGTTCGACTTCAACCCGATGAACCTGCGCAATCCGCACGCCGAGTCGATCGCGACCTTCCTCGACCTGCGCAAGGATCCCAACACCGGCGCCAATGCCATCAACGTGATGACCACCTCGGAAGAGCAGGCGAGGGCGGTCGAGGCGAAGCTGGAGAAGGTGCCCGAGGTGCTCAGGGTGATGTCGCTGGACAGCTTCGTGCCCCAGGATCAGCAGCCGAAGCTGAAGCTGATCGCACAGGGCGCCAAGGTGCTGAATCCCGCGCTCAACCCCGATCAGATCGACGCGGCGCCGACGGACCAGGAGAATGTCGAGGCGCTGAAATCCTCGGTCGAGAATCTGCGCCGGACCGCCGGTGACGCGAAAGGGCCGGGCGCCACCGCCTCGCGCCGGCTGGCGGACGCGCTCGAGAAGCTCGCCAAGGGCGATGAGGCCACGCGCAACAAGGCGCAGGACGTGTTCGTCACGCCGATGAAGATCGTGTTCGACCAGCTCAGGAACGCGATGCAGGCAGGTCCCGTGACCCTGGCTTCACTGCCGCCCGATCTCGTCAGCGCCTGGAAGAGCAAGGATGGCGTCATCCGCGTCGAGGCGCTGCCCAAGGGCGATCCCAACGACAACGACACGCTGCGCAAATTTGCGGCGGCGGTGCTCGCGGCCGAGCCGACCGCGATCGGCGGCCCGGTCTCGATCCTGAAGTCCGGCGACACCGTGGTGAAGGCGTTCATCCACGCCGGCATCTACGCGCTGCTGGTGATCGGCCTGCTGCTCTGGATCACGTTGCGGCGCTTCGTCGACGTGCTGATGACGCTGGTGCCACTGCTGGTGGCCGGCGCGGTGACGCTCGAGATCTGCGTGTTGATCGGCCTGCCGCTCAACTTCGCCAACATCGTCGCGTTCCCGCTGCTGCTCGGCGTCGGCGTCGCCTTCAAGATCTATTATGTCGTGGCCTGGCGCTCGGGCAGAACAAACCTGCTTCAGACCAGCCTCACGCGAGCAATCTTCTTCAGCGCGCTGACGACGGCGACGGCGTTCGGCAGCCTGTGGCTGTCGAGCCATCCCGGCACGTCCAGCATGGGCAAGCTGCTCGCACTCTCGCTGGTGACGACGCTTGCCGCAGTGCTGCTGTTCCAGCCGGCCCTAATGGGCAAACCCCGCAATCTCAGGGAGTAGGCAGATGTCGCCGACGGGATCGGCGGCACCCTTCTGACCGGGCTTGGCCGCGCCGGCGGCTTTCGGGGCTGCTGCGGGCGGAGGCGCGGTTGCGCCCGTCGTTCCCTGAGCCGTCGTCGTTCCCTGGGCTTTCGGCGCCGCGCCTGTGGCCTTCGGCGCGCCCTTGGCCATCGCATTGGCGGTGCTCAAGGGAATCGGCGGGCCGACCCGGGTCCAGGTCTCGCCGCCGCAGAGGAAGCCCATCACGCAGCCCTTGATCTCGAGCTGGTCGGAACCAGCCGGCGTGATGGTCGCGCTGTAGAGCTGGCCATCCTTGGCATTGTAGACCTGCCCCTCCCACTGTTCGACGCCAGGCTTCTTCTTCATGTCGATCAGGGTCGCCATGCCCAGCGTCGCCCTGTTCTTTTTCGAGGCATCGGGATTGTTCTCGTCACGGCCGCCGGGCTGCTTTTCCCAGGAAACGGCGCCCCACATGCTGCCATTGCACTGGGCGACACGGATGTTGGCGACGCCATCGGCGACCCGCCAGTCGCCGGTGGGATCGGCGGCGAGCGCCGGGGTCAGGCAGGTGTAACCGCCAGCCAGTATAATTCCGGTGTAAAGGGCCAAACGCATGAGTGTTCCTTGGCAGTGCAACATGATCTAAAAGCTGTGCTTGCGAAGATGGTCCGAAAAAGGGCAAAAGGCCGCACAGACCGTTTACAGTAACGGTCCGTTTTCCAGTTGACGAGACGGCCCTCAACCGAAGTATGTAGCGGATGCACAGTTCAAATCCAGACATGTCTCAGCTGTTCGCGGACCGTCAGGCCCAGCGCAGTGCTCTGCATAATCGGTATCTGAACGAGCAGTTCGTCCGGGTCCTCAAGACCATCGGCTACGACGTCGGCTTCCAGAAGGGGCAGGGGCAGTACCTCTACGACCGGGACGGGGCGCGCTATCTCGACCTGCTGTCCGGCTTCGGCGTGTTTGCGATCGGGCGCAATCATCCGGTCATGCGCGAGGCGCTCAAGAGCGTGCTCGATGCCGACCTGCCCAACCTCGTCCAGTTCGACGTCTCCGTGCTCGCCGGCGTGCTGGCCGAGCGCCTGCTGAAATACGTCCCCTATCTCGACAAGGCGTTCTTCGCCAATTCCGGCGCCGAATGCGTCGAGGCCGCGATCAAGTTCGCGCGTGGCGCGACCGGGCGTCCCGGCATCGTCTATTGCGCCCACGGCTATCACGGCCTGACCTACGGCGCGCTGTCGCTCACCGGTGATTCGAACTTCCGCACCGGCTTCGAGCCGCTGCTGCCGGGCTGCACCTCGATCCCGTTCAACGACCTGGCCGCGCTCGAGAAGGCACTGGCCTCGCGCGAGGTCGCGGCGTTCATCGTCGAGCCGATCCAGGGCAAGGGCGTCAACATGCCCACCGACGAGTTCCTGCCCGGCGCCGCCGCGCTCTGCAAGAAATACGGCACGCTGTTCGTCGCCGACGAGATCCAGACCGGCATGGGCCGCACCGGCCGCTTCCTCGCGGTCGAGCACTGGAACGTCGAGCCCGACATGGTGCTGCTGTCGAAGTCGCTCTCGGGCGGCCACGTGCCGGTGGGCGCGGTGCTGACGCGCAAGGCCATCTTCGACAAGATTTTTAATCAGATGGACCGCGCCGTGGTGCACGGTTCGACCTTCTCCAAGAACGACCTGGCGATGGCTGCGGGTATCGCCACGCTCGACGTCATGGAGTCCGAGAAGCTGATCGAGTCCGCTGCCAAGCGCGGCGCTGAGCTGCGCCTCGCGCTGACGCGCATGGTGCCCGGCTACGAGCTGCTGAAGGAAGTCCGCGGCAAGGGCCTGATGATCGGTATCGAGTTCGGTCCGCCGAAGTCGCTGAGGCTCCGTGCGTCCTGGAACGTGCTGGAAGCGGCCAACAAGGGCCTGTTCTGCCAGCTCATCACCGTGCCGCTGTTCAAGGATCACAAGATCCTGACGCAGGTCGCCGGCCACGGCAGCCACACCATCAAGCTGCTGCCGCCGCTGACGATCACGGAAGAAGACTGCACCTGGATCGAGAAGGCGTTCGACGACGTCATCGCCGGCAGCCACAAGGTCCCCGGCGCGATCTGGTCGCTCGGCAAGACGCTGGTGGACAACGCGGTGCGGCGGTCGGCGTAAATGACGCCGTAGCCCGGATGAAGCGCAGCAAAATCCGGGATTCTCAAAACAGGCGAGACCGGTCCCGGATTGCGCTGCGCTCCATCCGGGCTACGACACTGCTGACGTTGGCACTTGCGGTATTGGCCGGGAGCCATGCCGCGCAGGCTCAGAGCGATCTCTCCGGTACGTGGAAGAGGGATTGCGCCGAGCGATTTGGTCTTCAGATCGATCGGGCGGCCGAAAACCTCTACACGATCAGGTTCTGTGGTCTCCGGCGATGCTCGGAAGACGAAGAATGGACACCCAAATCCTCAATTCTCGGAGACCCCAAGTACAAGGTGGTCTCTCCGTCGGAGCTCGGCGTCCGCAGGACGGACGATCGAGCCCAGTACTTCTTCTATCGCCGGTGCCCGCTAGCATCCGAATGGCAGCGCCAATCGGAAGTTCGATAACCGGTACATTTGGGGCGGATCGAGCGGAGACATCATGCAGTTCTGCTGCCAAGGATTCGGAAATCTGGTTGCCCGCGCGGGCGAACGTGGAGATTCGGTGGCCATTTTCCGAAAGCCTGGCGGCTTCCGGTTCGAGCTTCAATATCGAGCTATCGCGCAACGCGACCAAGCCTCCTTATCGGATGGCGACGTTCGGCTTCCAATCAAACCCGAAATTACTAATTACTAATGTGACTCTGGCAACGGCCATAGTTTTGAGTTTCTGCCCGTTTTGCGGAACCTCGACGCGCAAGCTGCTCAGGCCTTCGACCTTGCGCGACCTCTCTGATCTGGCCGAGCGGCACAGCCAATATTCCATCGGCGTGGCGTAGAGCGGAATCTACCTTGCCGCATTCGCCTTCGCGGCCGTTTCCAACGTCTCGGCGATCTGGTCGCTCAATACGCTGGTGGACAACGCGGTGCGGCGGTCGGCCTGATCTTCCGCCGACCGCGCCGGTTAGCAACGTCCGGCGTATTCCCAGACGTGAAGCAAATTCAGCGTGAGCAGGCCGGCAAAGCCGGCAATGATGGACAGGAGTGCGAACCAGATCCATTGCTTGCGCTCCTTGAAGGCCAGCAATGCAGCGCAGCCCGCCGCGAACATCGACGGGAGCGTCGCGCAGATAATCAGTGACGGAACCATGTCTGTCCTCCTTGTGGAGCTGCAATCTGCCGGATTGCGCTCGCGAGGACTGTGAGAGGCGTCACCTCTGAACCACGGCGCGGAGCTTGGCCCGCTGCCGGCTATTACCCCTCCACATTCGCCTTCATCGCCGCTTCGAACTTGTCGACGAACTCGGCGAGCTCGTCGGCGCCGATATCGCTGACGGCCCAGAAGTTCAGGCCGCGATTGCTCCAGCGGCGGCAGTTGAAGCCCTGCATGGTCTCGGTCTTCGGCGTGCGATATTCCGTGTTCGATGTCTGCGACACGAACAGATTGACCACGTGCTGCCGGCGCTTGTAGACGACCGCGCCGATGGCGCGCGCGTCGATGTAGTCAAGCCGGCCGCCGACCAGCGTAAAACCCTGCGCGGTGAGATCGATCACCGGTGGGGCGACGTCGAGCTTGCCGTTGAACCACGGCTTGACCGTGTGCTGATCGGTCGAGACCACGTCGGTGAGGTGGCCGGCCTGGAGCGAGCGCAGATGCGCGGAGACGACCTCCGACAGGATGCGCTGCTGGTCGTCCTGGCGCAGCACCAATGCGACGACACCGGACGCCGCGAGCGCCGAGACGGCCGATCCCATCGCAAAGCCGCGCAGCACGGAGCGGCGCGACGGCTGCTGGCGCTGGGCCTGCGGCAGCGAGGCTTCGATACGAGCGCGCAGGCTCGCGGGCGCGGTGTAGCGCAGATTGGTGTCAGCGAGCACGCGCTGCATCTCGCGCTGCGCGGTGAACTCGGCTGCGCAATCCGGGCAGCTTGCGATATGCGCTTCGACATCGCGTGCGTGGCCGGCATCGAGCTCGTTGTCGAGCAGCGCGTGAAGCAGGATCCTTGCTTCGTCGCAGGTCATTTCGCTTGCTC
This sequence comes from Bradyrhizobium sp. KB893862 SZCCT0404, assembly GCF_018130885.1. Lineage (NCBI taxonomy): Bacteria > Pseudomonadati > Pseudomonadota > Alphaproteobacteria > Hyphomicrobiales > Nitrobacteraceae > Bradyrhizobium > Bradyrhizobium sp. KB893862 SZCCT0404. The sequence goes on along the minus strand of NZ_JAFCLT010000007.1, from coordinate 381,537 downwards.
CTCTTCCGCCGTCCAGGCCGCGCGCAGCATGGCGCGGGCGCGGGCAAGGCGGGACATCACGGTGCCGACGGGTGCGCCGACGGCCTCGGCGATTTCACGATAGGACAGGTTGTTGATCTCCCGCAGCACGAACGTCTCCCTGAATGGTTCGGCGAGCGCGTCGATGAGCTTGCGGATCGCGCCGGCATCGCGGCTGCGCAGCACTTCGGTTTCCGGGCTCGCCTCGCTCTCCTGCCATATCGGCGTCTGCTCGGCGGCGCCGGGCGTATCCTCGATCGCGCTGGGCCTGTGCGCACGCCTTGCATATTCGGCGTTGCAGACGTTGCGCAGGATCGCGAACAGCCAGGGCTTCATGGCCGGGCCGCGATAGCTGTCGAAATGCTTCAGCGCGCGCAGATAGCACTCCTGCACCGCGTCCTCCGCGTCGGAGGCGTCGCGCAGCAAATAGCGCGCGAGCGTGTAGACGTCGTCGAGATAGGGCAGCGCCGCCTCGCGGAAGCGCTGTGCCTTCTGCTGATCGTCATTGACGGGCATCGCTCCTCGCTTTGCCTCTGCTTCTTCTTTTGCCGTGATCGAAGCCGCACGTGCCCGGCCGGCGTGGGACCACCGGCCGGGCAGGACGTTGATGCCTTGGTTGGAGACGTTACTCAACCTTGATCATCCCCGTCATGTGCGGGTGCAACGAACAAAAATACTTGTAGTCGCCCGCATTGGTGAAAGTGAACGAGAACTTGTCGTCGGTGTCCAGGGTTTTGGACCTGAACTTGCCGGCCGACACCACCGTATGGGGGATGTCGTCCCGGTTGGTCCAGGTCACGGTGGTGCCGACCTTGATCTTGAGTTCGGGCGGCTGGAAGACGAAATTGTCGATATGGATTTCCATGTCGTCGGCGCGGGCGCTGGTTGCGGGCAACAGGAGGGCCGCGACCACGGCGACACCGAAGTCGCGGCGATTGAGCTTGTTCATTGTCAGCTTCCGTTCAACCTTAGCCCTGGAGCGGCGTGTCGATGATCGCGAGCCGCTGCTCGTTCTGCTTGAAGTTGACGCTGGCAACGCCGAGCATGGAGCGCAGTCTTGCGTCCTCGACCTTCATCGGGCCGGGGGAGGGCGCAGCGCCCGGCGCCGGTTGCGGGAAAGCGGTCGAGCGTGCGGTGTGGAAGGTGACGTTGCCCTCGACCTTCTGCATCACCTGGTGGATGTGCCCGTTCAGCACGGTGACCGAGCCGAAGCCCTTGACGTATTCCAGCGCACGGCCGCCGTCCTCGGTGCCCCATCCCCACTCGGGATAGACGGTCCAGAGCGGAATATGCGCGAACAGGACGACAGGCGTCGATTTCGACTTGCCGCGCAGATCGTCCTCGAGCCAGGCGAGCTGCTCGGCGCCGAGATTGCCGAGCCCGCCGGCCTTGAGGTCGACGACGTTGACGAGACCGATGAAGTGCACGCCGCCGGCGTCGAACGAATACCAGCCCGCGCCCTTGGTGCCGCGGCCGTAGCGCTCGCGATAGAGCTTCACCTCCTCATCGATGAAGTCGTGCTCGCCGGGCACGTAATGCACGTCCAGCTTGGTCTGGGAGATGATGCGCTCGGCATTGTCGAACTCGGCGGCTTTCGACAGATGGGTGATGTCGCCGGTGTGGATCATGAACGAGGGTTTTGCCGGCATCGCGTTGATCTTGTTGACGGCTTCCTCAAGCGTGCCGAGCGCGTTGGGATTGGCCGGCTTGTCGAAGCCGACATGGCTGTCGCTGATCTGCAGGAAGGTCATGCCGGGCGTGGCCGCCGTCGCGGCTTGCGCGGAATCGATGATGCCGAGCGAGCGCGGTACGCCGCCCGTGACGGTCCAGAGCACCCCGGTGCCGGCCCAGGTCATGCATTCCAGCACTTTGCGGCGGCTGACGCCGTCGTCCCCGTGATCGTGTCCGCTCATCGCATCTCTCCACGCCGCCCGGAATTGGGCTTCGGGGAGGTGATTGCGGGAGGGAAGGACTTATTCCCGGATGGGATGACGTTTTCGTGAGGGGCGGCATCCGTGTCCCGGACGCCGTGCAGCGCCTCTTCGCGGTGCGCCGCAGAGCCGGGACCCATGCGCTGGCCAGTCTGGGCCCCGGCTCTGCGCAGCAGCGTTGCACGCTGCAGCGCGTCCGGGGCACGAGACTTATTTTGCGAATTCCCGCACGGCATCCACCACAGCCGCCGGCACTTCCTGCGGAACACAATGCCCGGCCCCCTTGAAGACCAGCGTGCTGACGCGAGGAATCAGCGCGACCGCGCGCGCCGCCATCTCCTTGTAGACCGGCCACGACTTCGCGGCGGTCGTGACGCGCACGGGACAATCGATTTCGGCAAGCGCTGTGAACGGATTGCCGCGGGCATCGCCAACGTAGACCTGCGTCATCGCCTCGTAGATCGGGCGCAGCATCGCCGCCTCGATCTCGGGCGTGCAGCAGAGCCGGACCCGGCCATCGTCGAGCGGCACGAAGCCGTGGCGCACATAGGCCCACAGCGAGGTCTCGGTCCAATCAGCAAATGTCGGCGATGTGCGGTAGCGCTCGAAGACGGCGTCAGGACTGTCGAACTCGGCCCGGCGGCGCAGCGCGCCCTGGACTTGCAACAGGGATTCCTCGCTCAATTCTTCAGAACGTGCCGTGCGCGGATCCATGATGGTCGGCTCCATCACGAACAGGCGCGTGAAACGCCCGGGCAGTAGCCTTGTCGCGAGCAGAAGATCGGTCGCCCCTGCGCTGTGGCCGATGCCATAGACGTCGCGCAGCCCGAGCGCATCGAGCACCCGGCAGATGTCCTCGGCAAAATCCAGGAAATGATAGGTGCCTGGCTTGTGGCTGGCGCCATGACCGCGGCGATCGAGCGCGTAAACGGTGTAGGTCGATGCAAGCTCGCGCGCGACCTCGTCCCAAACGTCGGCGACGAAGCCGGTGCCGTGCACGAGGAGAGCTGGCGGCTTCCCGCGCTCGCCCCATTGCATCATGGCGATCTCTTCGCCGGCGGGGCCGATGGAAAAGCGCTGACTGATCATGGCGACCGGATGCTACTTCGCATCCTCCAAAATCATCGTCGCGCCCTTCTCGGCGATCATCGCAGTCGGCGTGTTGGTGTTGCCCGAGGTGATGGTCGGCATGATCGAGGCATCGACGATGCGCAAACCTTCGAGGCCGTAGAAGCGCAGGCGTTCGTCCACCACCGCCATGGGGTCGCTCACCGCGCCCATCTTGGCGGTGCCGACGGGATGGAAAATGGTGGTGCCGATATCGCCGGCGGCTTTTGCGAGCGAGGCATCGTCGTCGCCGACGGTGGGGCCGGGCAGATATTCGCTGGGGCGATATTTGGCCAGCGCCTTCTGCTGCATCAGGCGGCGTGTGGTGCGGATGGCGTCGGCGCCGACCTGGCGGTCGTCGTCCGTCGAAAGATAGTTCGGCGCGATGATCGGTTTTTCGTCCGGCGTTGCCGAGCGCAGCCGCACGGTGCCGCGCGAGGTCGGCTGCAGATTGCAGGCGCTGACCGTGATGGCCGGGAAGCGGTGCAGGGGATCGCCGAACTTGTCGAGCGACAGCGGCTGCACATGGAACTGGATGTTCGCCCGGGCGCGCGTCGCATCCGAGCGCGTGAAGATGCCGAGCTGCGACGGTGCCATGGTCAGCGGCCCGCGACGACGGAAGGCATAATCGAGGCCCATCAGGCCGCGGCGGAACAGATTGTAATAGGTCTCGTTCAGCGTGCGCACGCCTTCGACCTTGTAGATCGCGCGCTGCTGCAGATGATCCTGCAGATTGCGCCCCACACCGGGCTTGTCCATGACGATGTCGATGCCGAGCGGCGACAGCCAGTCGGCAGGTCCAATGCCGGAGCGGTGCAGCACCTGCACCGAGCCGATCGCGCCGGCCGAGAGGACCACCTCGCGTCTGGCGCGCGCCTCGATGATCTCGCCGTTCTGGATGAAGCGCACGCCGACGGCGCGGCCCTGCTCGATGATGAGACGGTCGACCAGCACATTCTTCTCGAGCCGCAGGTTCGGACGGTTCAGCGCCGGCTTGAGAAAGCCGCGCGCCGACGACCAGCGCCGGCCGCGCTTCTGGTTGACGTGGAAATAGCTGGTGCCTTCGTTGTCGCCGGTGTTGAAATCCGGGATGCGCTTGATGCCCATCTCCTCGGCGGCATCGCCAACGGCGTCGAGAACGTCCCAGGACAACCGCGGTGCCTCGATGCGCCAGCCGCCGCCGGTGCCGTGATGCTCGCTCGCGCCCAGGAAGTGATCTTCCAGCCGCTTGAACAGCGGCAGCACATCGTCATAGCCCCAGCCGGTCATGCCGAGCTGGCGCCAATGATCGTAGTCGGCGGCCTGTCCGCGCATCGAGATCATGGCGTTGATCGCCGAAGAGCCGCCGATCACCTTGCCGCGGGGATAGGCGAGCGAACGGCCGTTCAGGCCCGGCTCGGCCTCGGTCTTGAACATCCAGTCCGAGCGCGGATTGCCGATCGCAAAGAGGTAGCCGACGGGAATGTGGAACCAGATCCAGTTGTCGTCGCCGCCGGCTTCGAGGATGAGGACGCGGTTCCCCGGCACGGCCGAAAGCCGGTTGGCGAGAATGCAGCCCGCCGTGCCGGCGCCGACGACAATGTAGTCAAATTCACCTTCGAGCCGTCTCGGCATTCTGCTTCCACCCAAACAGGCGTCATGCCCGGGCTCGTCCCGGGCATCCACGCGCCTTCTGCCCTAATAGTCAGACGTGGATGGCCAAGACAAGCTGGCCAAGACAAGCTGACCAAGACAAGCTGGGCAAGACAAGCCACAGGCCCGGCCATGACGGGAGAACAGGGTTACCCTCGCTCCCAGGCGGTTGGGTGGACTGGCGCTTGCATGGTAGACAGTCCTGTATTCGCAACAACGCTGAGACCCTACATGCCCATCGTGAACCGTGTCGCCGACCTCCAACCCGATATTCAGGCCTGGCGCCGGGACATCCACCAGCATCCCGAGCTGCTGTATGACGTCCACCGCACCGCAGCATTCGTGGCGGACCGGCTGCGGGAGTTCGGCTGCGATGAAGTCGTGACCGGTATGGGCCAGACCGGTGTGGTCGGCGTGATCAAGGGCAGCAAGCCGGCCGGCGAGGGGCTCAAGGTTATCGGCCTGCGCGCCGACATGGACGCGTTGCCGGTGGAGGAGCAGACCAACCTGCCTTACGCCTCCAAGAACCCTGGCAAGATGCACGCCTGCGGCCATGACGGCCACACCGCGATGCTGCTCGGCGCCGCCCGCTACCTCGCCGAGACCCGCAATTTCGCCGGCGATGCGATCGTGATCTTCCAGCCGGCCGAGGAGGGCGGCGCCGGTGGCGCGGCCATGGTCAAGGACGGCCTGATGGAGCGCTTCGGCATCGAGCAGGTCTACGGCATGCACAACGGCCCGGGCATCCCGATCGGCTCGTTCGCGATCCGGCAGGGGCCGATCATGGCGGCGACCGACGAGGTCGACATCATGATCGAGGGTGTCGGCGGCCATGCCGCCCGTCCGCACAAATGCATCGATTCCGTGCTGGTCGGCGCCCAGGTGATCACGGCGCTGCAGTCGATCGTCGCGCGCAGCGTCGATCCCCTGGAATCGGCGGTGATCTCGATCTGCGAATTCCACGCCGGCAACGCCCGCAATGTCATTCCGCAGACCGCGACGCTGAAGGGCACCATCCGGACGCTGTCGCCGGAGGTACGCAAGCTGGTCGAGAAGCGCGTGCGCGAGGTGGTGGCGGGCGTGGCGCAGATCACCGGCGCCAAGATCGACCTGCGTTACCAGCGCAACTATCCCGTCGTGAACAACCACGCCGCGGAGACCGAGATCGCGCGGCGCATTGCCAAGCGGGTTGCGGGCGATGCCAATGTGCACGAGATGCCGCCGCTGATGGGCGGCGAGGATTTCGCCTACATGCTGGAAGCGCGCCCCGGCGCCTTCATCTTCTGCGGCAACGGCGACAGCGCCGGCCTGCATCACCCCGCCTACAATTTCAACGACGAGGCGATCGTCTACGGCACGTCCTACTGGGTCAAGCTGGTCGAGGAATCGCTCGCGGCGTCGTAAGGCCAGCCGCGAAGCACAAATGAAAAGGGCCCGTGCATCGCACGGGCCCTTTGTCTTTTGGTCAGCGTGACCGCTCAGAAGATGCGCGAGAAGATCACGTACAGCGTGGCCGACAGCATGATGGCGCAGGGCAGCGTCAGCACCCAGGCCATCAGCAGGTTGCGGATGGTCGACCATTGCAGGCCGGAGCCGTTGGCCGCCATGGTGCCGGCGACGCCTGATGACAGCACGTGCGTGGTCGAGACCGGCAGACCGAACACGTCGGCGGCGCCGATCGTGGCGGCGGCGACCAGCTCGGCCGAGGCGCCCTGCGCGTAGGTGAGATGGCTCTTGCCGATCTTCTCGCCGACGGTGATGACGATGCGCTTCCAGCCGACCATGGTGCCAAGGCCGAGCGCGATGGCCACCGCGATCTTCACCCAGGTCGGGATGAACTTCGTGGCGGAGTCGAGCGCGCCCTTGTAGGTGTTGAGCACCGCGACCTCGTCCTTGCTGAGGTCGTTCTCCTTGTCCTTCATCAGGAAGCGGATCGCTTCCGAGGTCAGGTACATGTCGTTGCGGGTGTTACCGACGACTTCGGCGGGCACCTTGTTCAGCGAACCGTACTTGGCAACCTGGTCGCCGACGTCCTTCACCAGCACGGCGAGCGAGGGATAGGTGCCCTCGTTGATGTGGCGCAGCGTGATGTACTGCGTCACCGCAGGACGGGGATCGCCGATGATGCTGTGGCCGGCGCCTTTCGCCGAGATCACCTTGGAGGCGGCTTCCGAGGTCTTCTGGAACTGGGCGACCTGGGATTCCGGCAGCGCGCGGTTGAGCGCGTAGGCGGTCGGCACGGTGCCGATCAGGATCAGCATGATCAGGCCCATGCCCTTCTGGCCGTCATTCGAGCCGTGCGCGAAGCTGACGCCGGTGCAGGTGGCGATCAGCAGGCCGCGGATCCAGAGCGGCGGGGCCTTGTTGCCTTCGGGCGCGGCGTAGAGCGCCGGGTTGCGCACGATGAACTTGAGCAGCAGCAGCAGCACGGCCGCGCAGATGAAGCCGAACAGCGGCGACAGCAGCAGCGCGTAGCCGATCTCGGTCGCCTTGCTCCAGTCAACGCCCGAGGTGCCGTCGCGGCCGCGCATGACGGCGTTGGCGATGCCGACGCCGATGATCGAGCCGATCAGCGTGTGCGAGGAGGAGGCGGGCAGGCCGAAGAACCAGGTGCCGAGATTCCACAGGATCGCCGCGATCAGCAGTGCGAACACCATGGCGAAGCCGGCGCTGGAGCCGACCTGGAGGATCAGCTCCACCGGCAGCAGCGAGACGATGCCGAAGGCGACCGCGCCCGAGGAGAGCAGCACGCCGAGGAAGTTGAAGAAGCCCGACCACATCACGGCGACTTCAGCCGGCAGCGAATGGGTGTAGATCACGGTCGCCACCGCATTGGCGGTGTCGTGGAAGCCGTTCACGAATTCGAAGCCCAGCGCGATCAGCAGCGCGACGAACAGGAGGATGTACGGCAGGAAGGTCGTGACCCGCGCGCCGGTGGCGTTGACGTCGATATAGATGCTGTAGGCGACGAACAGCAGGCCCGCGGCGAGGACGCCGAAGAACAGGATCATCGTCAGCGGATTGAAGCCCTTGTCGAGATTTGGCCGCGAGGCCGGCTGGATCGGCGCGGGATCGGCTACCGCGCGGTCGAATGCTACATCGGTCATGTCAGGACGCCCCTTAACTTACTGGTAAGGGTATTGTCCGCGATGGATTTGAAGGCCGGATGACAAGCGGCGGTTGAAAGGCGTTTTCCCGCCAGTATTTAGGCGGCGCGCGAAACTTTCTTCTGCAGACCCGCAGCGATCCTCAGATCTTCGACAAAGCGCTGATATTCCAGCGCCTTGGCCTCCGGGTCGGGCAGCCGCAGCAGGTAGGACGGATGCACGGTCACCAGCGCCTTGCGGCCGTCAGGCAGGTCGATGAGCCGGCCGCGGGTCTTGCCGACGGGTGTGATCTTGCCGAACACGCTTTGCGCGGCGGTGGCGCCCATCGCCACGATGAGATCGGGCTGGATTGCCGAGACTTCCCGCTCGAACCATTGCCGGCAGGCCCGGATCTCCGGCGTGTTCGGCTTCTGGTGCAGGCGGATCTTTCCGCGCGGCACGAATTTGAAGTGCTTCACCGCGTTGGTGACATAGACCTTCTTGCGGTCGACGCCGGCCTCCTCCAGCGCGCGGTCGAGCATCTGGCCCGCCGGGCCGACGAAGGGATGGCCGGCGAGATCTTCCTTGTCGCCGGGCTGTTCGCCGACCAGCATGATATTGGCATTCTTCGGCCCCTCGCCGAACACGGTCTGCGTCGCGTCCTTGTAGAGCGGGCAGGCGCGGCAATGCGCGGCCTCCTCGCAGAGCGCTTCGAGATCGTCGGCAGCAGACTTGCGTGTCATCGGAGCCTCCGGCCGCTTCTGAGGCTTGTGCGGATCGGTTGCGGCATTGGCGATCATGGCGCCGGTCATGCGCTCGGCGTCCTCGATCAGGGGCTTAATGATCGAGGCCTCGGGCAGGTTCCTCCAATATTTCTTCGGCATTTCCGTCTGCATCGCCTTCACCTTCAGCCGCGCCGGATTGAAGATGCTGGCGTAGTAGCGCCGCCAGGTTTCCTCCAGCCGGTCTTCGCCAGGCGCCTCGCTCTTGCTCACGCCCGGCGTGAACGAGAGCGCGTGGCCGTCCCAATGCGCGCAGAGGTCGGGGGTGAGGATCGACCAGGGCATGTCGGCAAAGCGCTTGGCGAAGAAGGGCGCTGCGAGCTCGACGATGTGATGCTCCGGCTCGAACCAGGCGACGTAATGCGCGGCGCGTTCGCGGCCGATCTCTCGGAAGCGTACGAAGGCATGCATCTTGTGCTCGTCGCGATGAACCGCTCTTGCCATCGCAATGACCTGCGCGACGTCGGCATCGGTCGCGACCTCGATGAGATCGTGATTGTCCTTCAAGCGCCAGAGCAGGCGATAGAGGATCGCAAAGCGCTCAGCATCGCGATGCAGGATCGCGGCCTTCGCGAGATCGACGAATTTTGCTGATACGTTGAAGGTGCCGTCATTCACTTCGAGGATCGGCGACGGCGCGGGCGGCGCGAACAGATCGGCCTCGCCGCCCTGCACGGCCCATGTGACCTCACGCGGGTCCACGTGATGAAGCACGAGGCTGCGCGCAGCTTTGCGCCAGCCGTCGAAATCGGTTTCGGTGTCGAGGGTGATGTACTGCATCAGAAGCCAAATCCCAGTTGCGTTGCTTTCGGCTTGAACCGCTCGATAAGCCCGGCCGCATCGAGACGATGCGGTGAGGGGCGGTGATCGCTGAGGATGATGAAGGGCAGCGCCTTGTGCTTGGGCACGTGCAGCCGCGCGAGATCGGAGAGGCGGATCGTGGTGGTGCGCCGCGTCGCGATGATGCGCTCGACGGCCTTGGTGCCGAACCCCGGCACGCGCAGCAGCTCCTCGCGGCTGGCGCGGTTGACGTCGAGCGGGAAGCGGTCGCGGTGGCGCAGCGCCCAGGCGAGCTTCGGATCGATATCGAGCGGCAGCATCGCGCTGTCGTCGACGATCTCCGCAACGTCGAAACCGTAGAACCGCATCAGCCAGTCGGCCTGGTAGAGCCGGTGCTCGCGCAGCAGCGGCGGCTGCACCAGAGGCAGCGCGCGGCTCGCGTCGGGGATCGGGCTGAAGGCGGAGTAATAGACGCGTCGCAGCCGGTATGAACCGTAGAGATTGGCGCTGGTATGGAGGATGGTGTGATCGTTCGCGCTATCTGCGCCGACGATCATCTGTGTGCTTTGTCCGGCCGGCGCAAAGCGTTGCGGCCTGGCTTTCGTTTTCGCGGTGCGATCTTCCTCGGCCTCGTCGAGCTTCAGCCGCAGCCGGCCCATGGTGCGGCGGATCGCGCGCACGTCCTTTTCCGGCGCGAATTGCTGCAGGCTGGTCTCCTCAGGCATCTCGATATTGATGGAGAGGCGGTCGGCATATTTGCCGGCTTCCGCGATCAGCGCGTCGTCAGCCTCGGGAATGGTCTTGAGATGGATGTAGCCGCGGAAGTGATGCTCCTCGCGCAGTTTGCGCGCGACGCTGACGACCTGCTCCATCGTGTAGTCGGGGCTGCGGATGATGCCGGAGGAGAGGAACAGCCCCTCGATGTAATTGCGGCGGTAGAAGTCGAGCGTGAGCTTGACCACCTCCTCGACGGTGAAGCGGGCGCGCGGCACGTTGGAGGAGGCGCGGTTGACGCAATAGAGGCAATCGTAATTGCAGGCATTGGTCAGCAGCACCTTGAGCAGCGAAATGCAGCGCCCGTCCGGCGCATAGGAATGGCAAATGCCCATGCCGGGCGCGGTCGAGCCCATGCCCTTGCCGTCGCTGGAATCCCGCTTCTCGGTGCCGCTGGAGGCGCAGGACGCATCGTATTTGGCAGCGTCCGCCAGGATCTCCAGCTTGCGTTGTACGTCCATACCTGAATCCCTTTGATTCCGCTGTTGAATCCGGCCGGGCGCCAATTCGATTGACTCCTTGCGCGCCGTTAGCTTTATATTAGAACATATCATGAACAAATGAGCCAGCCGCTGGTTCTCTTTTTGAGAGCCACCGGCAATCACCTCTGAAGGAGCGGCGTATATGAGCGGCGCACGTCAAAGCGCGCTTGCGACCTTGCGCGGCCAGATCGAGCGCATCGAGACGGCGGAGGTCGTGTACGAGCACGGGCGCGTCGCGCTCGGCCATGGCGAGATCGACAGCGTGCTGAAGGGCGGGCTCGCGCGTGCGGCGATCCACGAGGTGTTTTGCGAAGGGCGTCAGGGCGCGGCCGCGACGGGTTTTGTCATGGGCCTCGCAGGGCGCGTCTCGGCACGTCGGCCGCTGCTGTGGGTGCGGCAGGATTTTTCGGAGATAGAGACCGGCGCGCTGTCGATGAGCGGGCTCGCCGAGCTCGGCCTCGATCCGTGCCGCGTGGTGACGGTGCGCGCCGCCGATGTCGAGAGCGCGCTGCGCACCTCGGCCGATGCGCTCGCCTGCGATGCGCTCGGCGCGGTCGTGCTCGAGCTCTGGGGCGAGACCAGGCAGTTCGACCTCGTGGCGAGCCGCAAGCTGACGCTGGCTGCGCAGGGCTCCGGCGTCACCGGCCTGATGCTGCGCATGGCGGCGCAGCCGCTGCCTTCGACCGCGGAGACGCGATGGATGCTGCGCGCGGCGCATTCACCGCCGGGGGCCGCCTGGAGTGCCTGGGGCGCGCCGCGCTTCGATGCCGAGCTGTTGCGCAATCGTCATGGCCAATGTGGCCGGTGGATCATGGAATGGAATTGTGATGAGTGCCAGTTCAGTGAACCCTCGACGTATCCTCAGCCTGTGGCTGCCGCGCCTGCCCATCGACCGCATCCAGCGGTTCATTGGCAGCGCCGGGCTGGGTAAGAATAATAATGATCCGAGCATTGTCGTCATCAAGGACAACAATGCGCTGGTGATCCATGCGCTCGACGAGGCCGCCGGGCATCTGGGCCTGTATATCGGTCAGCCGCTCGCGAATGCGCGGGCGATGTGCCCGGACTTGAAAGTGTTCGATGCCGATGTCGTGGCCGATGCCAAGACGCTCAGCGACATCGCCGACTGGTGCGACCGTTTCACGCCGCTGGTGGCGCTGGATGCGCCGCACGGGCTGTTCCTCGACATCACCGGTTGCGCGCATCTGTTCGGCGGCGAGGCCGCGTTGCTGCAGACGCTGGTCCGTGCGCTCGGCCGGCAGGGCTTTGCCGTCAGCGCGGCAATTGCCGGCACCTCGATTTGCGCGCGCACGCTGACGCGGCAGGCCTCCGGCACCATCGTTGCCGATGGCGGGGAGGCGGAGGCGATCGACCGGTTTCCGGTGTCCGCGCTCGGTGCGGGCGAGGTCATCACCACCGGCCTGCGCCGCGCCGGGCTGAAGAGCATCGGCGATGTCGCCTCGCGCTCGCCGAGCGAAATCACGGCGCGGTTCGGCGCGCGGTTCTCCACGCTGCTCGCGCATGCGCTGGGGCAGGGCGATGCGCCGATCAATCCGCGAAAACCGCTGCCCGACTATATTGTCGAGAAGCGCTTTGCCGAGCCGATCGCGACCGACACCATGATCGCGATGACGCTGTCGCGCCTTGCGGATACGCTGATCGCCTCCATGGAGAAGCAGGGCAAGGGGGCGCGGCGTCTCGAAGCTGCCTTCTTCCGCACCGACGGCGTCGTGCGCGCGATCGTGGTCGAGACCGGGCGTCCGGTGACGCGAAGCGCGGTGATCGACCGCCTGTTCCGCGAGCGCCTCGATGCGCTGGCCGATCCCCTCGATCCCGGCTTCGGCTTCGACATGGTGCGCCTGTCGGCGAGCCGCACCGAGATCGTGGTGCAGGAGCAGCGTGATCTCGACGCCCATGCCCACGACAATGACGAGCTCGCCGCATTGATCGACCGCATCGCCGCGCGCATCGGCGGCAAGCGCGTGATCGTGCACCTGCCCGAGGATACCCATATCCCCGAGCAGGCGGTGCTGGCCGCGCCCGCGCAGCACCATCTCGCGGCTGCCATGCAGGCCGAATGGCCTGTTCGCACCGAGAGCGAGCCGCCGCTGCGCCCCTTGCGGCTGTTCGAGAAGCCCGAGCCGATCAAGGTGCCGTTCGCGACCGTGCCCGACGGCCCGCCGCATCAATTCACCTGGCGCCGCGCGCTGCATGCGGTGGTGCGGGTGGAAGGGCCCGAGCGCATCGCGATGGAATGGTGGCGGCAGGACGGCAAGCAGCTGACGCGGGACTATTTCCGCATCGAGGATGCCGAGGGCCTGCGCTTCTGGATCTTTCGCGACGGTCTCTACGAGGGGGAAGTGTTCGACGGCGACGGCAGTCCTGCCTCTCCCGGCTGGTATGTGCACGGTCTCTTCGCATGACTGCGCCCTCTTATGCCGAGATCGGCATCACCACCAATTTCTCCTTCCTGCGCGGCGGTTCGGATCCGCGCGCCTATGTGCATCAGGCCAGTGCCTTGGAGATTCCGGTGATCGGCATTGCCGATCACAACACGCTCGCCGGCGTGGTGCGGGCCTGGAGTGAGCTCGACAACAAGGAGGTGCTGCACAAGCCGAAGCTGCTGATCGGCACGCGCATCGTCTTCATCGATGGCACGCCCGACATCCTTGTCTATCCGCACGACCGCGCGGCCTATGGCCGGCTCTGCCAGCTCCTCACAAGGGGCAAGCGCGGCGACGACATCACGCGGATCGAGAAGGGCGAGTGTCATCTCAGGTTTGCCGATCTCCTGGAGTTCTCGCAAGGCCAGCTCCTGGTCCTGACGCTGCCGCATCGCTTCGAGCAGGAGCAGGCGCTGGATATCCTCGCAAGGCTCAAAGCCAGCCGCGCCGAAGGCGTATGGCTGGCGGCAAGCCTGCTCTATCGCGGCGACGACCGGCGGCGCCTAGCCCGGCTCGACGATCTCGCGGCAACAGCAGGGGTGCCGATGCTAGCGACCAACGAGGTGCTCTATCACGATCCCGGCCGCCGTCCGCTTCAGGACGTGCTCACCTGCATCCGGGAGAAGACCACCATCGAGGCTGTGGGGCGGAAGCTCGAGGCCAATGCCGAACGCTTTTTGAAGACGCCGCGCGAGATGGCACGGCTGTTCCGCGATTTCCCAGAGGCGATCGCGGAGACCATGCGCTTTGCGGACAGAATCGACTTCACGCTCGACCAGCTCAAATACCAGTATCCGGACGAGCCGGTGCCGCCGGGCAAGACCGCGCAGGGACATCTGGAGGATCTGACCTGGGCGGGTGTCGACAAATACTTCGGCGGCGAGATCGACGACAAGCTGCGTGCCACCCTGAAGAAAGAGCTCGCATTGATCGCCGAGCTCAAATACGCGCATTACTTCCTCACCGTGCACGACATCGTCCACTACGCGCGCAGCCAGAACATTTTGTGCCAGGGCCGCGGCTCGGCGGCGAATTCGGCCGTCTGCTACGTGCTTGGTATCACCTCGGTCGATCCCACCAAGGTCGACCTGCTGTTCGAGCGCTTCATCTCCAAGGAGCGGCTGGAGCCGCCCGACATCGACGTCGATTTCGAGCATTCGCGGCGCGAGGAGGTGATGCAATATGTCTATCGTCGCTATGGCCGTCACCGCGCCGCGATTATCGCGACCGTCATCCATTATCGTCCGCGCAGCGCCATCCGCGACGTCGGCAAGGCGCTGGGCCTGACGGAAGACGTCACCGCCGCGCTCGCCGACACGGTCTGGGGCAGCTGGGGCAAGGGCCTCAACGACATGCAGGTCAGGCAGGCCGGGCTCGATCCGCAAAATCCCATGATCAACCTCGCGGTCGAGCTTGCGACCGAACTGATCGAATTCCCGCGCCATCTCTCCCAGCATGTCGGCGGCTATGTGCTGACCCAGGACCGGCTCGACACCTATGTGCCGATCGGCAACGCCGCGATGGACGACCGCACTTTCATCGAATGGGACAAGGACGATGTCGATGCGCTTCATATGATGAAGGTCGACGTGCTCGCCCTGGGCATGCTGACCTGCATCAGGAAGTGTTTCGATCTGATCGTCGACCACAAGGGTAAGCGTTACGTGCTGGCAAGCGTCCCGCAGGACGACCCGAAGGTCTACGACATGCTGTGCGCAGGGGAGTCGCTCGGCGTGTTCCAGGTCGAGAGCCGCGCCCAGATGAACATGCTGCCGCGCCTCAAGCCGCGGACGTTCTACGATCTCGTCATCGAAGTCGCGATCGTGCGGCCGGGGCCGATCCAGGGCGACATGGTGCATCCGTACCTGCGCCGCCGGAACCGGCTCGAGAAGGTGAGCTATCCCTCGCCGTCACCCGAGCATGGGCCCGCCGACGAGCTCTACAAGGTGCTGCACAAGACGCTGGGCGTTCCGCTGTTCCAGGAGCAGGCCATGCGGATCGCGATCGAAGCCGCGCATTTCACGTCAGAAGAAGCCAACGGTCTGCGCCGCTCGATGGCGACGTTCCGCAATGTCGGCACCATCGGCCAGTACGAGGAAAAGCTGATCGGCAACATGGTGGCACGCGGCTACGATCCCAATTTTGCGAGAAGCTGCTTTGACCAGATCAAGGGGTTTGGCTCCTACGGTTTTCCGGAGAGCCATGCCGCGAGCTTCGCTCAGCTTGTCTATATCTCCTCATGGCTGAAGCATTACCATCCGGATGCGTTCTGCTGCGGCCTCCTGAACTCGCAGCCGATGGGATTTTACGCTCCGGCGCAGATCGTCAGCGATGCCCGCAAGAATGATGTCGAGGTCCGCGATATCGACGTGTCCTGCAGCTTTGCACAGAACACGCTGGAGCAGGGCAGCGGCAAATACTGCGCCGTGCGTCTCGGCTTCCGCCAGATCGACGGCTTTCATTGGATCGACAAGGATGAGGAGAGGCTCAAGGAAGAGCAGGCAACCCGGCAAGGCAGTAGATATATCCGCCCGGATGATTGGGCCGACCGCATCGTCGCTGCCCGCAATCGCCGTCCCTTCACCTCGCTCGAGGATTTCGCCCGCGACACCGGCCTGCCCAAGCGCGCGCTGATCCTGCTCGCGGATGCCGATGCGTTCCGCTCGCTCGGGCTCGACCGCCGCGAGGCGTTGTGGCAGGTGCGACGGCTGCCTGACGATGTGCCGCTGCCGTTGTTCGAAGCCGCGACCGCGCGTGAGCAGCCGGATGAAGGTGCAGAGCCGCTGCCGGTGATGCCGCGGTCCGAGCAGGTGGTCGCGGACTACCAGACCATCCGGCTGTCGCTGAAAGGCCACCCGATGGAATTCTTGCGCGAGATGTTTACGCGCGAGCGCATCGTCCCCTGCAGGGAGATCAGCCACGAGAACGAGCGGCGCCGCGTCCGCTGCGCCGGCGTGGTGCTGGTGCGGCAGCGGCCGGGCAGCGCCAGCGGCGTCGTGTTCATGACGCTGGAGGACGAGACCGGCATCGCCAACGTCGTGGTGTGGCCCAAGATCATGGAGCAGTACCGCAAGGAGGTGATGGGCGCGCGCCTGATCGAGGTGCAGGGCTATATCCAGAGCAGCCCCGAGAAGGTGACGCACCTCATCGCCCAGCGCATGATCGACCGCTCGCACGATCTCGTCGGCCTTGCCAACGACGCGCTCGGCGGCAAGCATCCGGTGCCGGCAGGCGCCACCGTCGTGGAGCCGCTCAACGAAGACCCCCGCGCGCTCGCGGACATGCCCGCGCAGAAAATCCGCCACCCCCGCAACGTCCGCATCCTGCCGCCGTCGCGGGATTTTCATTGAGTGTTTTGACGCCGGCGGCGCACCACGGCTCGCAATGACAAGTTTGTCGAAGCGATCGCGCGCCTCACCCTCAGTCGTCATGCCCGGGCTTGACCCGGGCATCCACGTCTTTCCACGAGCGCAGCAGCGCGTGGATGGCCGGGTCAAGCCCGGCCATGACGGCAGAGAGAGCCCGTCAAGCCAGCTCCCTCAAAAATTAACCCGGTTCGAGATCGCCCCGTCCACGACGAGATTGGATCCCGTGGTGAATCCCGACACCGGGCTCGCCAGAAACACCGCTGCGCTCGCGATCTCCTGCGGCGTCGCCATGCGGCCCGTCGGGTTGCGCTTCATCGCGTCGTTGTAGCGATCGGGCATGTTCTTCTCGACCATCTCCCAGACGCCGCCCTTGAAATAGACGGTGCCGGGCGAGACCACGTTGACGCGGATCTTCTTCTTCGCATATTGCCGCGCCAGTCCCTTGGCCATGTGGATCAGCGCCGCCTTGATCGGGCCGTAGGAGCTGGCCGTGTCGGCCTGCGCCGCGGAGATCGACGAGATGATCACGAAGGCCGCATCGCCGCTGCTCGCGCCGCTCGCTTCGAGAAACGGCCGCGCGGCATCGAACGCATGCACGGCGCCGAGCACGTCGAGCCGGAAATTCTGCTCCCAGGACGCGGGATCGCCGCCCTGCGCCATCGCGCCGGCATTGGAGAACAGCATGTCGACGCCGCCGAGCTCCTTTGCGGCCGTCTCGACCCAGGATTTCAGCGCCGCGCCGTCGGTGACGTCGACCGGGCTGCCGGTGGCGCGGATCCCGCTCGCCTTCAACTCGGCAACGGTGGCCGCGACCTGATCCGCGTTGCGGGCGCACACCGCGACATTGCTGCCTTCACCGGCCAGCGTCGCCGCAATCGCCCGCCCGATGCCGCGCGTACCGCCGAGCACGACGGCGTTCCTGCCTTTGAGACCGAGATCCATTTTGGTTTTCCTTGTTGTTGGTGCAATGAGTGTAACTGTTTCAGAAGACCCGCAGAAGCCTCCACATCGTCATTGCGAGCCAACGGGTCCGCGCGTAGCGCGGCCCGATGACAGGCTCCGCGAAGCAATCCAGAAATGCATCTGCGGAAACAGTCCGGATTGCTTCGTCGCAAGGGCTCCTCGCAATGACGTGGAGAGAGGCGGGGCCCCCTTCACTCCGGCGACGCACCCACCGGCGGGCCGCCGGGCGGCCGGTGCAGGAAGGTTAGCGAGGCATAGGCGCCGGCCCAGGAGCCTATTGCCGCGAAAGCGACATAGAACGGGTTCTCGGTGTAGCTGATCACGGCGTAGGAGGAGAGCATGTACCAGACCGCGCTCCAGTTCGCCGCCGACATGCGCTTGCGCGCGATCACGGCCGAGGTGAACATGACATAGACCGCGTCTGTGGCCGCCGTTGCGATGAACACGGCACCTGCGGTGAGAGGATCGATGGCGGCCATTGCATGTCCTTATGTGCTAATAGGATGCCGAAGGCTAAAGGGAGAGAAGGGTCATGCAAAGCCCCGCCGGCATTCTTAGGGATATCTGGACCTCCGCCGGCGGCGACGCGGCCGCGCTCGAACGCGTGCAGCTGACCGGCGAGGAGCCGCAAATCCCGTCCTCTTTTCGGGTCGCTGTTGCCGGCCAAGCCACGATCGCCGCCGCAGGGCTTGCCGCCGCGGAGATCTGGCGGCTGCGCAGCGGCGAGATACAGAACGTCGCCGTCGATATGCGCCACGCCGTCGCCGAATGCCGCTCCGAGCGTTATCTGCGCCTCGACGACAAGCCGCCGCCTCCGGCCTGGGACGCCATCGCCGGCGTCTACAGGACGGGCGATGGCCGCTTCGTCCGCTGCCACACCAATTTCCCGCATCACCGCGACGCCGTGTGCAAGGTGCTTGCTTGCGAGGCGGAACGCGAGAAAGTGCAGGCCGCGCTGATGCAATGGAAGGGCGAGGATTTCGAGACTGCGGCTTATGCCGCGGGTGGCGTCGTTGCCTTGATGCGCTCCTACGACGAATGGTCGGCGTTGCCGCAGGCGCGCGCGCTCGCCGAGCTGCCGCTGATCTCGATCGAGAAGATCGGCGATGCTCCGCCAAGGCCGTGGCCGCAAGGATTTTCGAACAGCGATCGTCCGCTCGCGGGTCTTCGCGTGCTCGATCTCTCCCGCGTCATCGCAGGTCCCGTGGCGGGCCGCACGCTCGCTGCGCACGGTGCGGACGTGCTGCTGGTGTCGGGCCCCGAGCTGCCCGCCATTCCCTGGCTCACCATCGATACCGGACGCGGCAAGCTCACCACGTTCATCGAGCTCAAAAGTGAGGCGGGCAGGGCGCAATTGCGCGCGCTGCTGGGGGATGCCGACATCTTCTCGCAGGGCTATCGGCCGCGCGCGCTCGCCTCCCTCGGCTTTGCACCCGAGGAGGTCGCCGCGATCAGTCCCGGCATCGTCTATGTCACGCTGTCGGCCTACGGTCATGCCGGCCCCTGGGCGGAACGGCGCGGCTTTGACTCGCTGGTGCAGACCACGACCGGCTTCAACCATTCCGAGGGACAGGCCGCGGGCATCGACGGCCCCAGGGAGTTGCCGGCGCAGATGCTCGACCACGCCACCGGCTATCTGATGGCGTTCGGCGCGATGATGGCTAGGGTGCGCCAGGCGCGCGAAGGCGGCAGCTGGCACGTACGCGTGTCGCTGGCGCAGACCGGTCGCTGGCTGTGGAATCTCGGACGGCTCGACGGTGGACTGCATACCCCGGATCTTACGGGTGAGGCCGTACATGCTGCGTTCATCGAGAGCATGCCATCTGGCTTCGGCACGTTGAAGGCGGTGCAGCATTCCGCACTGCTGTCGAAGACGCCGGCGCGATGGAGCCGTCCGGCGATGCCGCTCGGCAGCCATCCGGCACAGTGGCCGGCTCGAAACTGACGTGAAGCTGACGCGTCGCAAAATTTTAACGCAAAGGGAAAGGCGCGAGGCGTTTTTTAGGTTGTTTGAAATCGCAATTCGGCACTATTAGCGCGACCGACAAGGCAGGCGTCTGCCGAGATCGTCGCAGACACGACCGGGCCCCATGGTAGTTGAAAATACCAAGCGATTGCAGGTGCTTACAAAACAGCGGGTGATTACATCCGTAGTTTTACTAGCTCTTGCCGGTGCCGGCGCCTATGGCTTCCTCTATGCGGGAGCCAAGGAAAAGAGCCACTCCGAGATCTCCAGCCAGTCGCGCAGGAACGCGCAGAGTTTCACGCCGACGGCGTCCGAGTGGGCGACGCTGACCATCGAGCCGGTCAAGGCCAGGACCTTCCGCGCTGAATATGTCACCGAGGGCAAGGTCGCGGTCGACGAGGATCGCTCGACGCCGGTGTTCTCGCCCTATGCGGGCCGGGTCACCAAGCTGCTGGCCAAGCCCGGCGAGACCCTGACCCAAGGTCAACCGCTGTTCACAATCGAGGCCGCCGACACCGTGCAGGCCCAGAACGATTTCATCGCGGCGATGACCGCGCAGAACAAGGCGAAGTCCGCGATCGACCTCGCCGACATCCAGTTCAAGCGGGCCAAGGATCTCTACGAGGGCCACGCCATTCCGCTGAAGGACTATCAGCAGGCGGAAGCAACCCAGGTCCAGGCGCAGAACGACATGCGCTCCTCGATGACGGCGCTGGAGGCCGCGCGCAACAAGCTGCGCATCCTCGGCTTCACCGACGAGGCGATCAAGACGTTCCAGGAGAAGGGCACGATCAATCGGGAGATCACGATCTATTCGCCGATCTCCGGCACCGTCGTGCAGCGCAAGATCGGGCCGGGCCAGTACGTCAATGCCGGCGCCAGCGATCCGGTGTTCGTGATCGGCGATCTCTCCACGGTCTGGCTCACCGCCTTCGTGCGTGAGAGCGATGCGGCCGCGGTGTGCATCGGCCAGGACATCATGGTCAACGTGATGGCGCTGCCGGGCCGCCCGCTCACCGCGAAGATCAACTACGTCGCCGCCGCGATCGATCCCAACACCCGCCGCCTGCTGGTGCGCGCCACCATCGACAACAAGGACGGCGTGCTCAAGCCGGAGATGTTCGCCAACGTCACGATCTATTCGGCCGGCGACCGCGCCGCGCCGGCGGTGCCCAAGCAGGCTCTCATCTATGAAGCCGACAAGGTCCGCCTCTGGGTCGCGCGCGAGGACAAGTCCGTCGAGCTGCGCGAGATCAAGATCGGCCTCATCAACGGCAACCTCGTCGAAGTCACCAGCAATCTGAAACCCGGCGAGCAGATCGTCGTCAAGGGCAGCCTGTTCATCGACCGCGCGGCGTCCGGCAGCTGATCGACGACCCAAAAAACAAGACAAGCTGAAGACCTGAATGGATCGCCTCGTCGCCCTTGCCGTCAATCGGCGCTTCCTGATGGTCGGCATGTTCGTCGCCGTGCTGATCGGCGGCCTGATTGCGTTCAACCAGCTCAACATCGAGGCCTATCCCGATCCGACCCCGCCGATGGTCGATATCGTGACGCAGAGCCCGGGCCTGTCGGCCGAGGAGATCGAGCGCTACATCACGATCCCGATCGAGACCCAGGTCGCGGGTCTGAAGAACATCACGACCATCCGCACCATCTCGCTCTACGGTCTCTCCGACGTCAAAATCCAGTTCTCCTTCGCCTACACTTATGACGAGGCGCAGCAGCAGGTCCTGAACCGCCTGGCGCAGCTGGCGCCGCTGCCCGGCAACGTGCAGCCGCAGATCTCGCCGCTTAGTCCGATCGGCGAAATCTTCCGCTATCGCCTGGTCGGCCCGCCGAACTATAGCGTGCTCGACCTCAAGACCATTCAGGACTGGGTCCTGCAGCGCCGCTTCCGCGCCGTGCCCGGCGTGATCGACGTCACCGGCTGGGGCGGCAAGAGCAAGACCTACGAGCTCCAGGTCGACAACAACAAGCTGGTCGCCAACGGCCTGACGCTGCCGCAAGTGCTCCAGGCGGTCGGCAACTCCAACGTCAATGTCGGCGGCAACACCGTCAATATCGGCCAGCAATCGGCCGTGGTGCGCGGCGTCGGTTTGATCCGCTCGATCGACGATCTCGCCAACACCATGATCGCCCAGACCAACGGCAATCCGGTGCTGGTCAAGGACGTTGCCACCGTCACCGTCGGGCAGAGACCCCGTCTCGGCATCGCCGGTCTCGACGATTCCGACGACATCGTGCAGGGCATCGTGCTGATGCGCCGCGGCGAGCAGAGCTCGCCGACCATCAAGCGCGTCCACCAGCTCGTTCAGACCATCAACAATTCCAGCATCCTGCCGCCGGGCGTGCGCATCGAGCGCATCTACGATCGCGGCGACCTGATCGAGCTCACCACGCACACCGTCCTGCACAACATGGTGGTCGGCATCCTGCTGATCGTGCTGCTGCAATGGATATTCCTAGGCGATTTGCGCAGCGCGCTGATCGTCGGCGCCACCATTCCGTTCGCGCTGTTCTTCGCGGTGATCATTCTGGTGCTGCGCGGGGAATCGGCGAACCTGCTGTCGGTCGGCGCGATCGACTTCGGCCTGATCGTCGATGCCACGGTCATCATGGTGGAGGCGATCTTCCGCCGGCTGACGCAGACGACGCCGGTGTCGGAAACCGAGCACATGTCGAACGAGACGCTGTTCGGCATGAAGAGCCACGCCATCCTCAGCGCCGCCGCCGACGTGTCGCGCTCGATCTTCTTCGCCGCCGCCATCATCATCGCGGCCTTCCTGCCTCTGTTCACGCTCTCCGGCGTCGAGGGCAACATCTTCGGGCCGATGGCGCGCACTTATGCCTATGCGCTCGCCGGCGGCCTGCTTGCCACCTTCACCGTCACCCCGGCGCTGTCGGCCATCATCCTGCCCGCGCATGTCGAGGAGACCGAGACAAAGGTGATGCTGATCCTGCACCGGCTCTACATGCCGGTGCTGAACTGGGCCGTCGCCAACCGCGGCATCGTGCTCGGGGCCGCAGTCGGTCTCGTGCTGATGACGGTCGCGCTCAGCCGGCTGCTCGGCCTCGAATTCCTGCCGAAGCTGGAGGAGGGCAACCTCTGGATCCGCGCCACGCTGCCGCCGACCATCTCGCTCCAGGAAGGCAACAGCTACGTCAACGAGATGCGCAAGGTGATCCGCGCCCGGCCCGAGGTCGAGTCCGTGGTCTCGCAGCACGGCCGTCCCGATGACGGCACGGACGCCGCCGGCTTCTTCAACGCCGAGTTCTTCGCCCCGCTCAAGCCCGCCAGCCAGTGGCCGGGCACCCACGACAAGGAAGAGCTGACCGCGCAGCTGCTCAAGCAGCTCGACGATCGCTTCCCCGGCGTCGAATTCAACTTCTCGCAATATCTCCAGGACAACGTCTCCGAAGCCGTCTCGGGCGTGAAGGGCGAGAACTCGATCAAGCTGTTCGGCAGCGACCTCCAGGCGCTCACCGACACGGCCAACAAGATCAAGCAGGTGCTCTCGACCGTGCAGGGCGTCACCGACCTTGCGGTATTCACTTCGCTCGGGCAGCCGACCATCCAGATCGACATCGACCGCGCCAAGGCGGCGCGCTACGGCCTTGCGCCCGGCGACATCAACGCCACCATCAAGGTCGCGATCGGCGGCGACACCGCGGGCGATCTCTATGAGCCGGGCTCCGACCGCCATTTCCCGATCATCGTGCGGCTCGCGCCGGAATATCGCAGGAGCGCGGAGGCGATCCAGAATCTACGCATCGGCGCGCCCGGCCCGAACGGCACCGTCACGCAGATTCCGCTCAGCGAAGTCGCCAATATCAGCCTCGTCTCCGGCGCGGCCTATATCTATCGCGAGCAGCAGGAGCGCTATCTGCCGATCAAGTTCTCGGTGCGCGAGCGCGACCTCGGCAGCGCGATCCGGGAGGCGCAGCAGAAGATCGCCGACCAGGTGCAATTGCCAGCCGGCTCGCACATGGAATGGGTCGGCGAGTTCGGCAATCTCCAGGACGCGATCCGGCGGCTGTCGATCGTGGTGCCGATCTCGCTGGCGCTGATCGGCGTCCTGCTCTGGTTCAATTTCGGCTCGATGACCGACACGCTGCTGGCCATGAGCGTGATTCCGATGGCGATCTTCGGCGGCGTGCTGGGCCTGTTGATCACCGGCACGGCCTTCAGCGTGTCGGCGGCGATCGGCTTCATCGCGCTGTTCGGCATCGCGGTGATGGACGGCATCATCATCCTGTCGCAGTTCAACCAGCTGATCGAAGAGGGCATGGACCGTATGAGCGCGGTGATCCGCACCGGCGAGCTTCAGCTCCGGCCCGTGCTGATGACCTGCGTGGTCGCAGGCGTCGGCCTGCTGCCGGCGGCGCTGTCCGAAGGCATCGGCTCCCAGGTGCAGAAGCCGCTCGCCGTCGTCGTCGTCACCGGCATGATGCTGGCACCGGTCGTCATCCTGGTGACGCTGCCGGTGCTGATCTCCTTCTTCTCGCGCCGGGCGCGCTGACCGTCAGAAGCCGTAGAGTCGCGCCGGGTTGTCGACCAGGATCCTCTTGCGCACGTCCGCATCCGGCGCCCACACCGGAAGCTGGTTGAGAAGGCGTCCGTCGTCGATCTGGTAGAGCGGTGCGATGTCGGTGGCCTTGCGTCCCTCGACGCGGCTCGAATCCGGATGCGGCCAGTCGGTGCCCCAGACGATGCGATCGGGATTGGCCGCGATCAGGGCCTGCGCGTACGGCACCATGTCCTGATAATCGGGTGCGAGCTTCGAGGACCGGTAGGCGCCGGAGATCTTCACATAGGCCTTGCCGGACTTCACAAGCGCGACGAGATCGGAGAAGCCCGGCTGCTCCAGGCCGCGCTCGGCTTCGAGGCCGCCGAAATGGTCGAACACGACCGGCACCGGCGCCGTCTCGACGAGATCCTTGATCGCCGTGATCATGGCCAGCGTGGTGTAGAGCTGCACGTGCCAGCCGCGCGCCTTCATGCGCTCGACCGCGGCGGTGAAGCGCGGCCGGCCGACATTGGGATCATTGACGCCGCCGGTCGCCAGATTAAGGCGGACGCCGCGGAAGCCGTCCTGATGCATGGTGTCGAGCGCGCTCTCCGGGGTCTTGTCGTCGATCACGGCGACGCCGCGCGCGTTCGCACCGCGGGCCT
Organism: Bradyrhizobium sp. KB893862 SZCCT0404; assembly: GCF_018130885.1. Taxonomy (NCBI): domain Bacteria; kingdom Pseudomonadati; phylum Pseudomonadota; class Alphaproteobacteria; order Hyphomicrobiales; family Nitrobacteraceae; genus Bradyrhizobium; species Bradyrhizobium sp. KB893862 SZCCT0404. The sequence continues at coordinate 357,028 of NZ_JAFCLT010000007.1, read as the reverse complement.
TCATGCCGAACAAGGTCGACGAATTGTCGGTGCCGTAGACGCTGGGGGTGACGATCACGACGCGTTCCATATGCAGCGCCTTGTGCAGCGCGGCCATCTCCTCGGGCGAGGCCGGCTCGGGCGTGTAGACGCGCCCGGCGAAGAACGGAAACTTCTCGACATCGCCGTGGATATGGGTGTGGCAATCGCAGGCATGTTCCGGGACGTCGAAATTGACCGGCGTCGCTGGCTGCGCCGCGCGGGCGTGGGCTCTGTTGGTCATGGCTACTCCGGCGGCGAGGGAGGCAAGCAGGACGCTGCGGCGGTTGAGCACGATTTCTCTCCCTGATTTTGTTGATTGGTAGCAGTGCAGGGACAGTATCACATCAGCCTGACAGCCGCTGCGCGTCGTTGCATAGCTGCTCGACAAGGTCCGCAAGCGGGCGCGAGCCGTCGACGCGTATGACCGGGCAGGGCAGGCCCGCGAGCCATGTTTCATGCTTGGCGAGACTGCGTCCCTCGCGGTCCCCGGCTTCGTAATGGGACGCCCAATCGACAAAGGACTCGGTCTCCTCGTGGCGCCAGCCACCCGGCGCGACGGCATCCGCACCGAAATGGGCGGCCTCGCGGGCGCGCAATCGCTTCAGCCGGATGTCGCGCGGCGTGGTCACGTAGATGATCATATCGAACAGCGGGACGAGCTCGTCGCCCCAGCCCGTGATGGAGCCGCTCAGCACCCAGTCGAGACGCGGCAGGAACATCTCGCGCATCAGGCGCAGGCGGTCGGCGGCCGGGCGCGTCGTCTGATAGGGCGGCACGGTCGGCAGCCAGAAATAGTCGTCGCTATCGTGATGCGGCAGCGCAAGCTCGCCCGCGAGCGCGCGACCGAGCGTCGTCACGCCGGAGCCCGAAGCTCCCATCAGATGGATGCGGCGGCTTTTCATCGGCACCGACCCGGTAGATTTGAGGTTACTGGCCCGACGGCGTCCGGAGGCCGTGCCAGGCGTCGCGCACCTGCTGGTAGTGCACCTCGGGCAGGTAGTCCGGCGTGTTCAGGTTCAGCGTCTTGACGTCGAGATGGCCGACGGCGCTCAGCAGCGTGTAGGAGGCGATCACGCGGTCGCGCAGCGCGCCGATCAGGCGGGCCTTGGCCTGGATCAGATCGGCCTGCGAGTTCAGGACATCCACTGTCGTGCGCTGTCCGCCGGCGGCTTCGCGCTGCACGCCCTGGAGAGCGACGGTCGCCGCCTTCACCTCGGACTCCGAGGCCGAGACCGCGATCTTGGCGCCTTCATTGGCGACCCAGGCGCTGACCGCCGCCGTGCGGGCCTGGTTGCGGACCTGATCGAGCACGAGCCGGCTCTGCGCCGTGATCTCCTTGGCCTGCCGCGTCTGCGCGGCCGCCTGGCCGCCGTCATAGATCGGCGCGGTGACGCTGGCGACGATGGAGGCCTGGTCCTCGGCGAAGGTGCCGAGCGTCGGGTCGTTGTTGCGGCTCTTGCTGGCGCTGCCCTGGATGCTGGCGCTCGGCAGCAGCGCGCCTTCGGCGACGCGGATATTGGTGGAGGCGACGTCGACGTCGAAGCCGGCCGCCATCACCGCCGGGTGCTGACGGATCGCCATCGTCATGGCGTCCTCGCGGCTCTTCGGCAGATAGCGGTCGACCACTTCGGCGGGCTTGAGCTGCGAGGGCGCGTTGCCGATCACCTGGGCATAGGTCGCCTGGCTCACCGCCAGCGCGACCTCGGCGGCGTTGAGGTCGGAAAGGCCGCGGTTGAGGCGCGCTTCGGCCTGCGCCGTATCGGTCGGCGTGACGTCGCCGGCATTGAGGCGGCGCTGGGTGACGGCGAGCGTCTCGCGCAGGAAGGCGACGTTGGAGCGCTGCGCCTCGACCAGCGACTGGTTGGCTAGCACGTTGGTGTAGGCGGTGACGCCGTCGAGCAGCACGCCCTGGCCGACGTTGCGCAGCGCCTCGCGGCCCGACTGCACCTGGAGCTCGGCGGCCCGCACGTTGTTGGCGGTGCGGAAGCCGTTGAACAGGGTCTGGGTCACGGTGACGCCGATGACCCAAGGCTTCAGGTTTGCGGTCTGGATGGTGTTGTCCGGCAGAAGGTTGCGCACCGATTGCAGGCCGGCGCTGAGGCTCGCCACGATCTGCGGCCGGTAGCCGGCCAGCGCCTGCGGCACGTTCTCGTCGGTCGCGCGCTGCCGCGCGCGTTCGGCATTGAGCTGCGGGTTGGTCTGGTAGGCTTTTGCCAATGCCTCCGGCAGGGCCTCGGCGGATGCGGCCGAGGGCAGGGCGCACGACAGCGCCAGCGCGGTCCATGTCGCAAGCACGGGACCCACGCCCGATCGATGTCGCGTCATCGCGCGATCAGCTCTGGCGGCACGCCCAATCATGTAATCCCGCTTAACCCCGGCTGTCCGCCCCCGCCGACGGTGGCCTCTTAACTGTTTACCCAGCCGGGGTCGCGCAGGCAAACTGCCGCGGGGAAAACCCCCATGTATTCCGTGCTTGTTGCAGGTGCGTCACAGGGTTTCTGCGGGACAGCAGCGAAGGCTTACACCAGCCTGACCGGGTGCCGGCTCAGCGGTTCTTGTTCACCGGCTTGCGCTTCTCGATGAACGCGGCCATGCCCTCGGAGCGGTCTTCCAGCGCGAAGGTCGCGTGGAACAGGTTGCGCTCGACGCTCATGCCTTCGGCGAGCGTGGTCTCGAAGGCGCGGTTCACCGCCTCCTTGGCCATGGCGGCCGCAGGGCGCGACATCGATGCGATCTTCGCGGCCGCTTCCATGACCTCGTCCATGAGCCTGTCGGCGGGTACGATGCGGCTGACGAGGCCCGCGCGCTCGGCTTCCGCGGCATCCATCATGCGGCCGGTGAGACAGAGGTCCATCGCCTTCGACTTGCCGATGGCGCGGGTCAGGCGCTGGGTGCCGCCGATGCCGGGAATGGTGCCGAGCGTGATTTCGGGCTGGCCGAACTTGGCGGTGTCGGCGGCGATGATGAAGTCGCACATCATGGCAAGCTCGCAGCCGCCGCCGAGCGCATAGCCTGCGACCGCAGCGATGGTCGGCTTGCGGCAGCGGGCGACGCGGTCGCCGCCGATCGCGGCAAAGTCCTCGGAGAACATGTCGATGAAGGCCTTGGGCTGCATCTCCTTGATGTCGGCGCCGGCGGCAAACGCCTTCTCGCTGCCGGTCACGACGATGCAGCCGATGGCGTCATCGCCCTCGAGATCGTCGACGGCGGCCGCGATCTCGCGAAAGACGCCGAAGGAGAGCGCGTTGAGCATCTTCGGCCGGTTCAGCTTGATGATGCCGACCGCACCGATGCTTTCGACGATGATGTGTTCGAACGTGCTCATGCTCCACCCACGCTTTTGATTGGGCGGGCAATGTGCCTGCTGGCGCGGACGCCTTCAAGGGCCCAGGAAGCCTTTGGAACAGGCGTCCGGAACACGCGGCAAAGCGCACGTTCCGGACGGGGTTTCCTCAGGCCAGGTAATCAGGCCAGGCGATCAGGCCGAAAAATCAGGCCATGAACATGCGCGCGGCGGACGCCAGTGTCAGCAGCGTGCCGACCCCGATGAAGATCTTTCCGATCAGCGAGCTCTGGTCCCAGGCCGAGCTCTGCTGGCTGCTGGCCATCACCGGCGCGGGACGCGGCTGTGCCGGGGTCGCAGCAATCACCGCCTTCTGGGCAGGCGGGTTGTCCTGCTGCACGGCCTGGTCGAGATCGTTGGGCTGGTCAGGGGCGACGATCTGGCTCTCGGCGTTCGGGGCCGCGGTATTGTCGGCGGCTGCCTGGACGTTGTCGTTGGCGCGGCCGGTCATGGCGGAAGCGGCAGCCGCAGGCGGCGTATCGGCGGCAGCGAGCTGGGCGTTGGCGTTGGCGACCTCCGGCGGCATCTCGCTCGAGGCCGGCACGTTGCTGTCGGCCTTGGCCTCGTCGGCCTTTGGCGCGGACTGCGTCTTGTCGGCCGCCTTGTCGTCGGATTTCTGCGCCGTCTTGCTGCTGGTGCGATGCGCGGAATGGCGCCGCTGCTTGTTCGGCTTGGCCGTGTCGGCCTGTTTATCCGCGCTGTCCGACTTGCTTGCGGCTGAGCTGGGCGCGGCCTGTGCAACGCCTCCAGACAGCAAGAAAAGTCCGGCCACAGCAATCAGGGCCATGCGCATGCTGGCTTTCATCATTCTGACGATCTCCCCAATTCCGCCCGTCCCGGGGCGAACAGAGACCCCGGGGCGTGACGACAGCTGGGCAGAAAATGGGAATCTTCGGGCCACACCGGGCGAAAACGGGGCAAACCGCCCCCACGCCCACGGCTGGCCGGATGCGGGACGGTTCAATCGGTGTTATGAGCCGTCGCGGGTTCGACGGCCGTACCGGCCACCGGGGCAGCCGATATCACGAATTCGTGATATCGCGAGTGCCGGCGTAACAATCTGAAAATGCGGCCGAATTGCATGGTGAGGGGCGCGCGTGCGCGGACGTGAGGACGAATGGACCGGCCTGATGCGGTCGGCCATGGCGGGCGATGATGCGGCGTATCATCGCCTGTTGAAGGCGGTCACGCCGGTGCTGCGCGCCGCGGCGAGGCGTGGTCTGGCGCGGGCCGGGCAGCCTCCCGATCAAGCCGAGGATATCGTGCAGGAGATACTTTTGGCGGTGCACCTGAAGCGGCACACCTGGGACAGCGAAGCCCCCTTCGCGCCCTGGCTGTTCGCGATCGCCCGCAACAAGCTGATCGACGCGCTGAGGCGGCGCGGCAGGCGCGTCTTCGTCAACATCGACGATTTCGCCGAGACGCTGCCGGGCGAGGCGCCGCAGGAGACCGCTTCGGCAGGCGAGGTCGCCGCGCAACTCGGCGCGCTGCCGCAGCGCCAGCGCGACGTGCTGCAGTCGATTGCGGTCGAGGCCGCCTCGATCAAGGACACGGCGGCGAAGTTTTCGATGAGCGAGGGTGCGGTGCGGGTCGCGCTGCATCGCGGACTTGCGGCACTGACGGCCAAACTGCGGGACCACTAGTCATGGATACCGACCAACTCATTCGCTCGCTCGCGGCCGACAACGCCCATCGCGCGCCGCGCGTCGGCGCCGTGCTGACCATGGCGCTGCTGGTTGCCGCGCCACTGTCGATCCTGATCTTCGCGAGCTTCCTCGGCGTGCGCGCCGATGTCATGAGCGCCATGGGCAATCCGTTCTTCGACATGAAGTTCGCGGTGACGCTGTCGCTCGCGATCCCTGCGATCATCGTCAGCCTGCATCTGTCGCGGCCCGAAGCCCTGCTGCACGGCTGGGGCTGGCTGCTGCTGCTGCCGGTCGGGCTGCTCGCGGTCGCGATCGGCGGCGAGATGATGATGGCGCCGGCGATGCCGATGACGGTGCGCATGATGGGCAAGAACTCCAGGGTGTGCCTGGTCGCGATCCCCGCGATGTCGCTGCCGCTGCTGGCCGGGGCGCTATTCGGTCTGCGCCATGGCGCGCCGTCGCGCCCCGCGCTCGCCGGAGCGCTCGCGGGCCTGGTGTCGGCGGGGCTCGCCGCGACGCTCTACGCCTCGCATTGCACCGATGATTCCCCGCTGTTCGTCGCGACCTGGTACACGATCGCGACCGCGATGGTGACCGCGATCGGCGCTGCGATCGGCTCGAGGGTCCTGAGATACTAGGCCGCCGGCGTCGCGCTCTGCATGCGCTGGAAGCGCAGCACCTGTTGCGCGGTGGATGAGCGCAGCGCCTCGTAGGTGTCGCGCAGCGCCAGCATGTCGGCCGGCGAGCCGCCCGACAGCTTCTCTCGCATGGCGATGATCGCGCGCACGCTCGACCATTGCATGCCCGCGACCTTGGCGAGGATCATCACGCCCTCAGTGCGGCTTTCGACCATCATGGTCTCGGCGGTCTGGACCGCGACCCCGGCGAGCGCCGCGAGGCCCGCATTGGTCTCGTCGAACTTGCCTTGCTCGGCGAAGGTGGTGATCTGGAATTCGGTGAGACGGCCGTCCTCGTGCAGCGACTTCACCAGCGCGCGCGCCATCTCGGTCTGTCTGGTCGTGGCGGCGGCGCTGACCCGCTGGGCGGCTTCCTGCACCACGCTCGACACCTCGTCCGCCAGCTCCGGATGCGCGGCCTCGAGCTTCCGGCGCACGCTCATGGACGCCTTCGCGACCAGCTTCAGGTAGTGATGGCGCGGCAGGTCGGGCCGCAGGCCGATGCAGGTGGCGAGATCGTCGTCGCGTTCGGCGCGCGTGACGAGGTCGGTGAGACCTTCCTCGGAGAGTCGCGCGCCCGGATTGCTGACGGTCGATTGCACCACGTCCTCGTTGCCGCGCGTCACCAGCACGTCGGTCAGCGCTTCCGACAGCACGCGCCGCAGCGAGATCGCCTTCAGATGGGCCTGGCCTCTCGTGCGCGCGATCTCGATCAGCGTCGCCTCGTCCAGCCGTTCAGATTTCGTCAGCACGGGCCCTGCGACCTCGATGACCTCGTCGAGCGCCAGCGTGCGGATGATCTTCGGCGGTGCGGCCGGGATCGGTGCCAGACGATCGGCAAGCAGTGCCCTGGCCGACGTCTCGATCTGCTCGATCAGGCATTCGAACACGTCGTCGAACACGCGGATGTGGTCGTCAGAATAATCCACCGCGTTGCCCACGAAGAGATCGGTGACACGGCGCAGCGTCTCGACCCGCCGCGCAACGGTGCCGTGGGAGAGCGCAGCCTGCAATTCGTCGAGCAGGTTTTCGGATGGTTTTTCGGCTTTGGATCTCATTGCCCTGTCCTGGAGCGTTCGGTCCGGCGGCTTTGCACCGCCGGGTGAAAATGGATTGGTCAGTTCGTTGCGATGCGGTTGCGCCCTTGCGCCTTGGCGGAATAGAGCGCGCTGTCGGCGCGCGCGAGAAACGTGTCGGCAGTATCCATGTCGCGAAGCGTCACGACGCCCGCGGAAATCGTTACGCGCATGCCAGGGGAGAATGCGCTCCAGTCGAGATCGGCAACGATGCTGCGCAGCCGCTCGAGCATGCGCGAGGCCGCCTCGGCTTCGGTGTCGGGCAGCAGCAGCAGAAATTCCTCGCCGCCGTAGCGGCCGAAACAGTCGGCCGGGCGGATGTTGGCGAAAATGGTGATGGCGAAGGTGCGCAGCACCTCGTCGCCGATGGGATGGCCGTGGGCGTCGTTGATGCGCTTGAACCAGTCGAGGTCGATCAGCGCGATCGCGCAGGACGTCGAGGCCTGCCGCGATTTTTCGATTTCGCTGTCGAGCATCCGCATGATGCAGCGGCGGTTGTAGGAGCCCGTCAGCTCGTCGAGCTCGGCGAGCTCCTCGATCCGCCGATAGGCGGCCTTCAGCTCGATGCTGCGCTGGTACAGGATCTTGCGCAGCGTGGCGCCGAACAGGCCGAGGAAGGCGCACTGGCCGATCACCAGCACGAAGCACAGCATCGAGGCGGCCCGCTGCAGCCTGGTCGCAACCGGCAGGCCGATCGGCAGGTCGGAGGCGAGGAAGACGGCGCCGAGGCCGGCGGTGGCGAGCGCCCAGGTCAGCATCGCCTGGGTCGAGGTCATGCGCAGCGTGCCGAAGGCGAAGATCAGGAACAGCACGCTGATGAAGGTGACGCCGAGGATCGGGACCGACAGCAGGAACACGAATTGCAGCGCCATATGCGCCGAAATCTGGAAGACGGTGAGATAGTGGTCGGTGAACCTGTCGCCGACGCCGGCTTCCGACAGCACGGTGAACGTGCCGATGATCAGGAGTCCGCCGAACCAGAACAGCGAGGCGACGTCCAGCGAGACCACGCCGTCATAGGCGTAGATCAGCAGGACGGAGGCACCGAGCGAGTAGCTCGCCACCTGGCCGATATACATCTGCCGGCGTTGCCAGGCCCGGCGGGCCCGGACCTGCGGCGCCGCCGCCTCGGGCATGAGGACGAGATCCGCGACCTCAGCGGCATTCCTCTCGGGAAGCGACGTCGCGGCCGTGTTCATGATCCTGCCGGAGGTGGATGTCAGCGCAAAAATCTACGTGGCAAGCCTTTAGGTTTGGTATCCTTCGAAACCGAATCCGAACCGTGCAGTGCAGAACAGGATGATATTGGCCGGCTGCAGGAATTTGCCGGCGATTAGGCATCGTTTGCGATGCGTTCGAGCCAAAGCGGGGGTTCGTGAGACATACGTCGTGCAGGACTGCTATGGAACCGGACTTGGTCGGCCGGCCCGTGCCGGGCAGGCATTTCGCAGGAAAGTGCTTCAGTATTATGTTACCGATCTGGATCGAACTGGCCAACCATCGCGGGTATCGCAAGAAAAGCGCGCGTATGTGGGGTAGGTCACACACCGCCCCGTATGACTGCGGTAGGTTGAAGAATTTCGCCCCTCCCGTCGAACCGTCCGCCGTATCGACCCGACCAACTTTGCGAGACGGGCTTTGAGCGTGACACAGGCGGCTACGGACGAGGTCCTCATCGCCAGGATCGCCCAAGGTGACCGGCTCGCCATGCAGGTGCTGTACGGGCGGCACCATGTCAGGGTTTACCGGTTCGGGTTGAGGCTTGTGCGGGACGAGCAGGCGGCGGAAGACCTCATCAGCGAGGTATTTCTCGACGTCTGGCGTCAAGCCGGCAAGTTCGAAGGCCGATCCGCCGTTTCCACCTGGCTGCTGGCAATCACCCGATTCAAGGCCCTCTCGGCGCTTCGGCGCAGGAAGGATTTTGAACTCGACGAAGACGCCGCGAACGCGATTGAGGATTCGTCCGACAATCCGGAAACGGTGGTGCAGAAGAAGGATACGAGTGCGGCGTTGCGGGAGTGTCTGACGGGCCTCACGCCGGAACACCGGGAAATCGTCGATCTCGTCTACTACCACGAGAAATCCGTGGAAGAGGTGGCCGAAATCGTCGGGATACCGGAGAACACTGTGAAGACGCGCTTGTTCTATGCGCGCAAGAAACTGGCCGAACTGCTGAAGGCAGCCGGCGTTGAGCGAGGCTGGCCATGATGGCTTTGAGCAAGAAGATGCTGGAGCAAGAGCCCAGTGAGATTGAACTGCTGCTGCCCTGGCACGCCGCCGGCACGCTGAACGCGCGCGATGCCCGCCGCGTCGAGGAAGCGCTGGCGAATGATCCGGAGCTTGCCAGGCAGTACGCCGCGATCCGCGGCGAGTACGAAGAGACCATCCATCTGAACGAGAGCCTGGGCGCTCCGTCGGCGCGCGCGATGCAGAAGCTGTTCGCCGCGATCGATGCCGAGCCGGCGCGTGCCGTCGGTTCGCTGCCGCTGTCGTCGCGCATCGCGACCTTCTTCGCGGGGCTGTCGCCGCGGACGCTGGCGTGGTCGGCGAGCCTCGGCGCCATCGCGCTGCTGCTCCAGGCCGGCATCATCGGCGCGGTGCTGATGAAGACCCAGACCGCGACCTTCCAGACCGCTTCGCTTTCGACCGGCGCGCCGATCACGCGTGAACTCGGTGCGGCCGCCGCGCCGGCCCGTGCGCTGGTGCGCTTCACGCCCGAAGCGCGTGTTGCCGACATCACGGCGTTGCTCGACAGCTACCAGGCGTCGATCATCGGCGATGCCAAGGGCGGCATGTTCCGCCTCCAGTTCGACAAGGCGATGAGCCAGGACGAGCTCGCCGCGCTGCTCGGCAGGATGCAGCGCGAGAAGTTCGTCAACCTCGCTGTCGCGGCGCCGTAAGGCGCCTTCGACCCGATGACGCGCAGGTCCGAGAGTAAGTTGCGAGCCGCGGCCTACGCCTCGGTCGGAGCCGTGCTGCTGCTCGCCGCCAGCCTTGGCGTCGAGGTCGCGCAGGCGCAGGCGATCATGCGCACGCCGACGATCAGCGTTCCCTCGCGCATACCGACGATCTCTCCAAGCATTGCCGCGCGGGCGGCCGCCGTCGCGCCCGGTCCGCGGGCCATCCCTGCGATCCCGCATACCACCACCATAGGCCGCGTCGGCACGACGCCAGTGCTGCCTTACGCGCGCTATTCGCCGAACCTTTATCCGTCCTGCTCCGCGCCCTATCGGGACGGGGATGGCGAATGCCTGGCGCAGCCGAACGCGGGCGGTGCCGGGACCGGCAAATCAGGCAAGAAGAGCGCCGGCAAGGGGCGCGGCAACAACAACACGCCTGTGGCGGTGAACCTGCGCAGCTTTGCCAACGAATTCGTCGCCGAGATCGACGGCGCCCTGTCGGTGACCGAGGCCGACGAGCTCGCGCGCCGCCACGGCCTTTCGCGCATTGCATCCGAGAATTTTCCGCTGATCGGGGCGACCTTCGGTCTGTTCCGCATCACCGATGGCCGGCCCTTCGAGACCGCGCGGCGTGAATTCGCCGCCGACGGCAGCGTGCGCTCGGTCCAGCCGAACTTCCGCTATGTGCTCCAGGACCAGAAGGCGGGCACGCCGACCGAGGGCGATCCCGCGCAATATGCCCTGGCCAAACTGCGCCTGCCGCAGGCCCATACGCTGGCGCATGGCGCCAACGTGACGGTTGCCGTGATCGATTCCGGCATCGACGCCAAACACCCCGAGCTCGCCAATTCCGTCTCCGACAATTTCGACGCGCTCGGCAGCGCCGAGGGGCCGCATGTTCACGGCACCGGCATCGCCGGCGCCATCGTGGCGCATGCCAAGCTGATGGGAAGCGCGCCCGAGGCGCGCATCATCGCCATCCGCGCCTTCGGCGGCACCACGGGCGGCGCCGAGAGCTCGTCCTACATCATCCTGCGCTCGCTGAATTATGCCGCCGAGCACGGCGCGCAGATCGTCAACATGAGCTTTGCCGGTCCCAAGGACGCGGTGATCGAGCGCGCCATCGCGGCGACCGCCGCGCGCGGGCTCGTGCTGATCGCGGCGGCCGGCAATGCCGGCGCGAAATCGCCGCCGCTCTATCCCGCCGCCAATCCCAACGTGATTGCGGTCAGCGCGACCGACCAGCAGGACAGATTGTTCCCGGCTTCCAACCGCGGCAATTACATTGCGCTGGCCGCGCCTGGCGTCGACATCTTCCTGCCGGCGCCCGACGGCAAATACCAGATGACCTCGGGGACCTCGTTCTCGGCCGCCTATGTCTCCGGCGTCGCCGCCTTGCTGCTCGAGCGCAACTACACACTGAAGCCGGAAGCGCTGCGCATGACGCTCGCGAAGACCGCGCGCGATCTCGGCTCACCCGGACGCGATGATCTGTTCGGCGACGGCGAGGCCGATGCATTTGCCGCGGTGATGGCCGTTCCCGCCGACAGCGCGACGCCCGTTGCGGCCGCGTCCGGTACAACAAAACGTGAAGACGCCGACAAGCGTCGCGACGAGCCCGGCATCCGCGCGATCGAACAGCCTTCGCTCTCCAGTGCAGGCGATAAAGCCGCGATTTCTCAGGCGGATAGGCCGGCGACGCGATAGTGGCTGCGACAACCTTGCGCGCACGCCAAGGGTCAAAAATTCGAACGCCGCATTGAACGTTCAGCCCGCTAGCACGACCAAATTATGTGGGAGCGGTCATCCCTCCCCATCAGTCATATCAGGCGCGAGCGCCCATCCACCCCAAGCGCCCATATGGCTCGACCCGTCCGGTTGTCCCCCCGGACGGGTCTTTTCTTTTTGGGCATCCGATTCCTTGAAGCGATGTTCGAGGTCAGCTTCCGGTTGAGCGATCACGGCCGCGCCGGGCGCGAGCGTTCATCACGTGCGTCGCAAGTCGGTCATGCTTGCGCGAAGCTTGACTCGAAAACACAGGAAATGTCCGCACGACTACGGTGTTTCATGACGAACGGCGTGTCGTTGCTGGACAAGTCAAAACTTTTCCACAAAATATTCATGTCGCTTCTAAATTGATTCGTGCGCGTTGCGTCCCCCGCGTCCGTGTTTTCTCCCTACGGGCTGGTTCATGACACATCGCCAAGAGTTAATGAGCGCTGCGGGTTGCAGCCGCGAGGTCGCGGCGCGCTGGTGCGCTCTCGCCGAACAGCGGCTGGAACATCTGTCCGAAATGTTCGAGACCGGACGCTGGCGCCGCTATCACTCCGAACTCGCCTTTCTCGAAAACATCCAGGAAGCCAAGCGCGCGGTCCAGACCTGGCGCGCCATCGCCACCGGCGGGGACGTCGCAGCGGCGGCCGCAAGCGTCACCTCCGCCTTCGGCTGGTCGCCGGCGACGATGCCCCGCGTGTTTCCGCGCGACACCGTGCAGCCGAAGGCCGTCCACATCGCCCCCGAGACCGCCATGCCGGTCAGGCTCGATCCCAAGCCGGATGTTCTGGCCGAAATCACCGAAGCCCCGCTCGTGCCGGCGGCTCCGAGCGCACAGCCCGCGCCCGTCACCGTGGCATCATTCACCGCACCCGCCGCCGTCCCGCCTCTCAAGGCTCCCGCGGCAAGGGCGCCGCTGATGACGGCGCCTGTCGTGAGGCCGCCGTCCGCAGCGCCCGCCGCGATGGCGCCGCGCACTGCGCCTGCCGTGAGGTTGCCGTTCGCCGAACCTGCCGCACCGGCACCGGTCGCCGCGCCTGCCGTCAAGGCCCCCGCTGCGATGGCAGCGCTCCTGCCGCAATTCGCTCCGCCCGCCGCCGAAATCGTCGCGGCGCCCGAGCGCGTCGTCGAATTCACCCTCAGCCTCGACGGCCTGCAAGCGAAGTACCCGCTGCTTCGGAACGCGTTCTAGCGTCTTGCTCAACGGCAGCCGCCGTCGTCTCCAACCCCGTCATCCTGAGGTGCGAGGCATGGGACGCGGCGCGTCCCATGGGGAGCCTCGAAGGACGAACGGCCCGGCTAGGGCTACATCGCGCTATTACTTCGGTCGCGGCGCTCCCGCACGCCGCCGCGCAAGCTGACTTAGCGACTTCCAATCCGAACGAATGAGCGCTTCCTTTTTGGCGCGGCTCCACCCTTTGAGCTGCCGCTCAGCCGCAATCCCATCGGTGATCCGATCGAAATACTCCGACCACACCAGAACGACCGGGCGCCTCGAATATGTATATCCTGGAAAAGCACCGGCGTTGTGCTCGTCAAACCGCTTGGACGTGTCCTCGCCGGTGGCGCTTCCAATGTAGAAAGAGCCATCGGCGCAGCGCAGCATGTATATGTAGATGCCCACCACATCATCCTTCGAGGCTCCCCGCGCGGCGCTCCGCACCGCACGGCTCGCACCTCAGGATGACGGCGGTGTTTGGGGTGTCAAGTTTGAAGGGAACAGCCTCCGGATATATTCCTTCATCCCGAGGTGCGAGGCATGCCGCGTCCAATGGGAAGTTCGAAGGATGTGCAGCGCACCTGCCAACCGCGGCGCCTAGCGCCGCACCGCATTCCCGCCGATCACCACCTGCGCAAAGCGCTGCGCGCCGTCGGCCGACAGGTCCGATGTCACCGCGCGCGCGTGGTCGAGGCCGACCACGGCGCCGCGCGGGGTTTCCGAGATCATGTTGTTGTTGACGAGCGCGGTGCCGGCGCCGGGCACCACGGAGACGCCGATGCCGGCAAGGGCCTTGCGGATCACGTTGCCGGTGATGGCGACGTCGCGCAGATATTTGCCCCAGCCGGCGACGATGCCGTAGGACGGCGCGTTCTCGATCACATTCCCGGTCACGGATGAATCCGCCTCGATGTAGATGCCGACGCCGGCATCGTCATCGGGTGCGGTGCCTATGGGGCGCTTCGGGATCAGGTTGCGGATGATGTTGCCCTGGACCACCGCGATGCGGCCGCCCTCGTTGAAATTGCAGACGGAGACGCCGACGGCGGCGCCATCGACGGTGTTGTTGGCGATCACGGCGGCCTCGAACGCAAACTCCGAATAGAGCGCGACCTCGCGCACGTCGCTGACGCTGTTGCCGGTGATATGGATGTTCGAGGCCGAGTTGCCGCGCACCGCGGAATAGTCGCAGTTCCTGATGCGGTTGCCGCGCACGATCACGTTGCCGGCGCGGAAGGCGTTGATGGCGTTGCCGTACTGGCCGGAGCCGCCGGGGCCGGCCTTGATGTCCTCGATGCGGTTGTCGGCGACCAGCGTGCCGTCGTCGCCGATCGCGGTGCGCAGGATCTCGATGCCGTTGTCGTTGGTGCCTGAAATGGTGTTGCGGGACACGCTGAGGCCCCTGGCGTCGAACGAGACCACCGCCGTCACCGCGATATTGCCGAAGATGTTGCCGGAGATGTCACCGGCGACCTGCTCCAACCAGATGCCGCTGCCGCCCGAATTGGTGATCTCGCAATCGGTGATGCGCACGTCGCGCCCGCCGAGGACGTGGATCAGGGCGCGCCGTGTCGGCAGCGGAATGCCGGCGCCGTCGAAGGTGATGCCGGTGAGGCCGATCGCATCGGCGCCGTCGCTCTGGATCGCCGAGGCGCCGCTGGTGAAGACGAGCTTGGTCGCGCCGCGCACGCCGATCAGTTGGGCGCCGTTCGGCAAGCGCAGCAATCCGCAGCGGTAGATGCCTGGCGGCAGGGCGAGGGGCATTTGCGCCCGCGCGGCCTCGTCGATCGCGCGCTGCAGCGCGCGGGTCTGATCCTCGCTGCTGCCGGGCCGCACGCCGTATTGCGTGGCATCGCGGCCGAGCAGCGACGTCAGCGGCGCCGCGCGCGCGGCATCGGCCGGCATGGCGAGCGCGCCCGCGATGCCGGCGGTGGAAGCTCCGATGAGATGACGGCGATTGAGGTCCATGACGCGTCCTCCGGCGGACGCGGGGGTCCGCGGCAGTTAGGTAGCGCAGGGCGGAGGGGGACGTGAGGATTGTTCGCGGTAGGGTTAAATGTTTACCGCCAAAGACGGTGCCGTAGGGTGGGCAAAGCGTAGCGTGCCCACGTATTTTCCGCGATCGAGAGAGATGGTGGGCACGGCGCAAGGGCGCCTTTGCCCACCCTACGAAACGCGTTCCTTCCGCGCCAGTTGCACCATCTCCATCAGCATTGCTTCCCCGGCATCCACCAGTTCCTCCAGCGTGATCCGCGGCGCTCCCTTGCGGCGTACCGCGCCGCTGCGTGCCAGCAGGGGAATGTGGATGAACGCGGCGAGCCTCGGCCCGCCCGCCCTGACATTCTCGATCGCGCGCCAGCTCAAATAATTGCAGAGATAGGCGCCGGCATCGCGCGAGGCGCGGGCGTCGATGCCGGTGAGACGCGCGGCGCGCAGCAGCCGTGCCGTGTGCGGGCCGAACGTCATCGCGTCCGCGGTGCCCGCGATGCCGCGCTTGCTGGAGCGGGTGTTGGCGGCATCGGGCCACAGCATGGTGACGGCGTTGCGCGCCCGGGTTTCGATCCGCAAATACGGCGTGCGTGCCGCGAGGCCGAACATCAGCAGCGCATCCGGTTTCTCCTGCGCCAGCACCTCAGGCAATTGCCGGTCGACCGCGGCATAGGTGACCGGGAAGATGTGGCTGGCGATCGTGACGCCGTCGAGCGCCGGCCGGCGCAGTTGGGCCAGCCGTGCCACCAGCGGCTGGGTCGGGTTATAGGGCGCGCCGGGAAACGGACCGAACCCGGTAAGGAGAATGCGAAGCTTGGCGCTCATTGCAGCAACTCCAGGATCTGCTCGGCCGCAAGTGCCGGGGTGAGGTGGCCGTCGGCGACCTCGGCCTCGATCTTGCGGACCTTGCTGCGCACCGAGGCCTCGCTGCGCAGCCGTGCCAGCATGCGTTGCTCCAGCATCGACCACATCCATTTTACCTGCTGCTCGCGCCGCCGTGCGGCGAAATCGCCGGAGGCATTCATCGCCTTGCGGTGATCCAGAACCTTCTGCCAGATCTTTGCGATGCCATCGCCGGTCAGCGCCGAATAGGTCTCGACCGGCGGATGCCAATGCTCGGATCGCGGCGCCAAGATATGCAGCGCGCCGCGATAGTCGGCAGCGGTGATCCTGGCGCGCTTGAGATTGTCGCCGTCCGCCTTGTTGATCGCGATCATGTCGGCGAGCTCGACCAGGCCCTTCTTGATGCCCTGCAGCTCGTCGCCGCCACCCGGCAGCATCAGGGCGAGGAAGAAATCGGTCATGTCGCAAACGGCAGTCTCGGACTGACCGATGCCGACCGTCTCGACCAGCACGACGCCAAAGCCGGCTGCCTCGCAGAGCAGCATCGCCTCGCGCGTCTTGGCGGCGACGCCGCCGAGCGTGCCCGAGGACGGCGAGGGGCGGATGAAGGCATCGTCGGAGGCCGCGAGCTGCGCCATCCGCGTCTTGTCGCCGAGGATCGAGCCGCCGCTGCGCGCCGAGGACGGATCGACCGCGAGCACCGCGACCTTGTGGCCCTGTTCGATCAGATAGGTCCCGAGCGCGTCGATGGTGGTGGATTTGCCGACGCCGGGCGAACCGGTGATGCCGACACGGAAGGCCTTACCGGTGTCGGGCAGCAACATCTGCACCAGCTCGCGCGCCAGCGCCTGATGATCGCTGCGACGGCTCTCCACCAGCGTGATGGCCCGGGCGAGAGCTGCGCGGCTGCCCGCGCGCAGGTCGCGGGCGAGGGATTTGATGTCCAGCGAGGCCTTCTTCTCAGTCATGCCCCTGCTTTACAACGCCGAGGCGAAGCAGGCGAGGGCCGCCCGCCCGATATCACCGGGTCGTTGCCGTAGCCGTCTGCATCGGTTTCAGCTTCCGCCACACCCACACCATCACCGGCCAGAGCAGGGCGCCAATCGCCATTGCCGCGAGGATCGCAGCGACGGGGCGCTCGAAGAACGGCAAAATGCTGCCGTCGGACTTGATCAGCGATGTCACAAAGGCCTGCTCCACCATGGTGCCCATGACGATGCCGAGCACCATCGCGGCGACGGGATAGCCGTTGGCCTCCATCACGTAGCCGATCACGCCGAAGGCGGCGACGGTGACGACGCCGAACATGTTGTTGCCGATCGCGAACGAGCCGACGGCGCAGCACAGCATGATGATCGGCATCACGGTCGAGCGTGGTGCCAGCAGGATGTAGGCGGCCACGCGGATCATGGCGATGCCGAGCGGGATCATCAGGATGTTCGCGATAATGAACATCAGGTAGATCGCGTACATGCTCGACGCCTTCTCGGTGAACAGCGTCGGACCGGGATTGAGACCCTTCATGTAGAGCACGCCGATCGCGATCGCCGCGATGGTGTCGCCGGGAATGCCGAACAGCAGCGAGGGTACCCAGCCCGAGGCGATGCTGGCATTGTTGCTGGCGCCGGCCTCGACCAGGCCCTCGACATGGCCGGTGCCGAATTTTTCCTTCTCCTTGGAGAAGCGCTTCGACATCGCATAGGAGACCCAAGCCGCCATGTCGGCGCCGGCGCCGGGCAGCACGCCGATGATGATGCCGACGATGTTCCCGCGCGTCATCTGCCAGTGATATTTCTTGGTCAGCCGCCACTGCCCGGCCATGATGCTTCCGAATTTCCGCCGCGGCAGCGGCGGCGGCTCGGGCGTCAGCATCGCGCGCATCACCTGCGCCACCGCGAACACGCCGACGAGGGCCGGGATCGGCTCGATGCCGCCGAACAGGTCGGTAATCCCGAAGGTGAAGCGCGGCACGCCGCCGGGATTCTCGATGCCGATGCAGGAGACCAGCAGGCCGAGGAACATGCCGGCGATCGCCTTCACCGGCGAGGAGCGCGCCACCAGCGTGGCGCACATCAGGCCGAGCAACGCCAGCCAGAAATATTCGAAGGTCGAGAACGACAGCGCGATCTCGGCGAGCGGCGGCGCCAGGATCATCAGGGACAGCACGCCGGCGATGCCGCCGACCGCGGAGAACCAGACGCCGGCCCCGAGCGCGAGCTCGGCTTGGCCCTTGCGCGTCATGGCATAGGCCTCGTCGGCATAGGCCGCGGAGGCGGGCGTGCCGGGAATGCGCAGCAGCGCGCCGGGAATGTCGCCGGAGAAGATCGCCATCGACGACGCCGCGACGATGGTCGCGATTGCCGCGATCGGCGACAGATAGAAGGTGACGGGGACGAGCAGGGCGGTCGCCATCGTCGCCGACAGGCCGGGCAGCGAGCCGATGACGAGGCCGTACACGGAGGCCGCGAACATCGCGATGATGACCTCCCAGGTGGAGATCAGCGCGAAGGCATCAATCAGGGTCTTGAGCATGGGATTACCAGGGCGTCGGCAGCAGGCCGGCGGGCAGCGGCACGCGGAGCAGCTTGCCGAAGATGAGGTGGATGGCGAAGGGCGACAGCGCGGCGAGCGGCAGCGCCAGCTTCCATTTCGCCCCGAGCGCGGTCGAGGTGACGTAGACCATGATCGCTGCGGTGATGATGAAGCCGAGCCGGTCGGCGGCAAAGACGTAGAACAGCAGCAGCGCCGGCGGAAGCAGGGCGCGCAGGCCGTAGAGCTTGCCCTGCGGCGGCGGGGCGGCCGCCTGGCCGTCCTCGAGCGGGATCAGTTCTTCCTCCTCCTCGAAGGAATGTCCGATCCCGAACACGATGGCGAGGCCGCACAGCGCAAGGCCCGTGCCGATCACCAGCGGAAACACGTTGGGGCCGACCGGCTGCCCGGGCACCGGCGGCAGGATATAGCCGCCATAGGCGGCAGCCGCGCCGAGCACGACGAGAAACGATCCCGTGACGGAGTCGGGAAGACGCATGGAAGGGGTCCTATGAGAAATGCACTCCCTCTCCCCGCGCGCGGGGAGAGGCGATCAGAGCATCGTAGGCGCAGATCACGCCTTGCTCAGGCCTGCGGCCTTCATTGCTTCGCCCATCTGGGCGTCGCCCTTGTCCATGAAGCCCGCGAACTGGCCGGCATCGCCCCACACCGTGCCGAAGCCACGGTTGCTCATGAAGTCCTTGAACTCGGCGGAGTCGTAGACCTTCTTCAGCGCGGCGGTGAGCTTGGCTGCGATCTCGGGCGGCAGGTTCTTCGGTGCGCCGATGCCGCGCCAGGCGCCGGTGGCGTAGTCGATGCCCATCGCCTCCTTCAGCGTCGGCACGTCCTTGAAGATCGGGTTGCGCGCCGGCGCCATGATGGCGAGGCTCCTGGCCTTGCCGGCCTCGATGATGGCGCGCGCTTCCGGCACCGAGCACGTGGTGAGGTCGAGGCCGCCGGCGGCCAGATCCTGCATCGCGGGGGCCGCGCCGTTCGACGGCACCCAGGCGACCTGGTTGGCGGGCAGGCCCATTGCCTGCATCCAGCCGACCAGCGCCAGATGCCAGATGCCGCCCTGGCCGGTGCCGGAGGCCTTGAACTTGCCGGGAGGGGCCGTCTTGATGGCCTCGGCAAGCTCCTTCACCGTCTTGTAGGGCGAGGACGAGGAGACCTGGATGCCCGGCGGATCTTCATTCATCAGGGCGAGCGGGGTGTAGCTCCTCGGCGTCAGGTCGGTGAGGCCCTGCCAATGCATCATCGAGATTTCGACCGTGAGCATGCCGATGGTGTAGCCGTCGGGCTGTGCGGTCGCGATCGCGCTATGGCCGACCACGCCGGAGCCGCCGGTGCGGTTGACCACGTTGAAGGGCTGGCCGAGATCTTTTTCGAGCAAGGCTGCGACAATGCGCGCCGTCGCGTCGGTACCGCCGCCGGCGCCCCAGGGCACGATCACGGTGACGGGGCGCGCCGGATAGGCCTGCGCAAGTGCCGGCTTGAAGCCGAATGCGGCGGATGCTGCAACTGCAGCGGTGGAGGCCGCAAACGTGCGGCGCGAAATCTTGGACATCAATGCCTCCCAGCGGCGCCCGTGACACCGGGCGCTCTTGTCAATGGCGGCATTCTAGTCGGCTTTGCAGCACGGCTGCAAGGTAGCGCTACCAACGCCTTGTGAGCAACGTTGGCGGGGCAACACGGGCTTACTGCCCATCGTCCTCGTCGCCCTTCGGCCGCTTGCCGCCGAAGACCCGCAACCCTTCGGGCGTGAGATAGGGCTTTAGCGTCTCCCACGGCACAAAACCGACATATGCGCCCTCGGCATAGACACCGACGGCGTAGGGCGGATAGTGGAAGGTGAGGCCAGAGCTCTTCCCGGCCTCGGTCGACGGCGCGAGCGTCACCGCGCCGATCTTCAGGAGACTTGCCTTGAGATCCTTGTAGGGCTCGTCGGCCGGCGTGTCGGTGACATCACGCTTTTTCTTTTCGATCTTGAGCGAGGCGATCACGGCTTTCAGTATCGCCTTCATCGCCGGGCCGTCGTCGGCAGTCTCAATGAAGAATGGACGGATCGAGATGCGCTTGTTCTCGGTCTTGTCCCACAGGATCGTGTTGACGTCGGAGTTGGGATGCGCGCCGTGGGTGTCCGTGTAGTCGTTGCGGAGCACGCTGATATAGCGGTCGGCGACGACCGAGCGGATCGAATATTTGCGCTCGAAGTCCCAGCCGCCATCCCTGAAGAGGATCGGGTCGGTCTTGTGCGTGGCGGCCGCTTCCGCCGCGCTCTTGTCCAGCCACTTTCTCCCTTCTGCGAGAGAATCGGCCGCGAGCGCCGCTTCCGCCTTGATCGGGTCATCGAGCAGGACACGTGCCTCGATGTTCTTGTTCTTGAGAACCGCATCGGGCTTCCGATCGGCGGCGAGGGAAGGAGAGGCGAAGGAGATGATTGTGATGGCCGAAAGGACGGCGATGGTGCGCAGGGCCAGGCCGGCGCGCGCGCTTGCACGATATCTCACTTCAGTACCCCCGCATTTCCATTTCGATCTGCCGACAGGTCACGCCGGCACGCAATCATAAGCACACAAGATGAACCGGCGCCGAACGCGGAACGCGAACACCGGGTCGCAAGATTGGTCGCGGCAGCATGCCTGCCGGTTTGATGGCTGAAAGCGCCCACGCGGCGGCGGGTTTACTCCGCCGCCTCGCTATGCCCGAGCCGCGCGTTGAGCTTGCGGATCAGCTCCTCCGCTGCGTCTGCGATCACGGTGCCGGGCGGGAAGATCGCCTCGGCGCCGGCCGCGTAGAGCGCGTCGTAGTCCTGCGGCGGCACCACGCCGCCAACGATGATCATGATGTCGTCGCGGCCCTGCTTCTTCAGTGCGGCCTTGAGCTCGGGCACCGCGGTGAGGTGGGCGGCGGCGAGCGAGGAGACACCGAGGATGTGCACGTCGTTCTCGACCGCCTGCCGCGCGGCTTCGTCGGCGGTCGCGAACAGCGGCCCGATGTCGACGTCGAAGCCGATGTCTGCAAATGCCGAGGCGATCACCTTCTGGCCGCGGTCATGGCCGTCCTGGCCGATCTTGGCGACCAGGATGCGCGGGCGGCGGCCTTCGGCCTCCTCGAACGCATCGATCAGCGCCTGAACCTTCTCGACCTGGTTGCCCATGCTGGACGCCTCCCGCTTGTAGACGCCGGTGATGGATTTGATCTCGGCGCGGTGGCGGCCGAACACCTTCTCCATCGCATTCGAAATTTCGCCGACTGTCGCCTTGGCGCGCGCGGCGTCGATCGCGAGCGCCAGCAGATTGCCGTTGCCTTCGCCGGCCGAACGCGTGATCGCGGCGAGCGCGGCATCGACGTCCGTCTGGTTGCGTTCGCTCTTCAGCCGCGTCAGCTTGTCGATCTGCAGCCGGCGGACATTGGTGTTGTCCACCTTGAGGATGTCGATCGGCGCCTCGTCGGTCGGCTTGTACTTGTTGACGCCGATCACCGCCTGCTTGCCGGCGTCGATGCGGGCCTGGGTCTTCGCCGAGGCCTCCTCGATGCGCAGCTTGGGCACGCCGGCCTCGATCGCCTTGGCCATGCCGCCGAGCTCCTTGACCTCCTGGATGTGTCCCCAGGCCTTGGCCGCGAGGTCGCGCGTAAGCCGCTCGACGTAGTACGAGCCGCCCCAGGGATCGATGATCCGGGTGGTGCCGCTCTCCTGCTGCAGGAACAGCTGGGTGTTGCGGGCGATGCGCGCCGAGAAATCCGTCGGCAGCGCCAGCGCCTCGTCGAGCGCGTTGGTGTGCAGCGACTGGGTGTGGCCTTGCGTCGCCGCCATCGCCTCCACGGTCGTGCGCATGACGTTGTTGAAGACGTCCTGCGCGGTCAGCGACCAACCCGAAGTCTGTGAATGCGTGCGCAGCGACAGCGAGCGCGGGTCCTTCGGATTGAACGTCTTGAGCAGCTTCGCCCAGAGCAGGCGTGCGGCGCGCATCTTGGCGACTTCCATGAAGAAGTTCATGCCGATCGCCCAGAAGAACGACAGCCGCGGCGCGAAGCGGTCGACGTCGAGGCCCGCGGCAAGACCGGCACGGAGATATTCGACGCCGTCGGCGAGCGTGTAGGCGAGTTCGAGGTCCTGCGTCGCACCGGCCTCCTGCATGTGATAGCCGGAGATCGAAATCGAATTGTACTTCGGCATCTTCTGCGAGGTGTAGGCGAAGATGTCCGAGATGATCCGCATCGATGGCGCGGGCGGATAGATATAGGTGTTGCGCACCATGAACTCTTTCAGAATGTCGTTCTGAATGGTGCCTGAGAGCTTCTCCGGCGGCACGCCCTGTTCCTCGGCGGCCGCAACATAGAGCGCGAGGATCGGCAGCACCGCGCCGTTCATGGTCATCGACACGCTCATCTGGTCGAGCGGGATTCCCGCGAACAGCGTGCGCATGTCGTAGATGGAATCGATGGCCACGCCGGCCATGCCGACGTCGCCGCCGACGCGCGGATGGTCGCTGTCATAGCCGCGATGGGTGGCGAGATCGAAGGCAACCGAAAGGCCCTTCTGCCCGGCAGCCAAGTTGCGGCGGTAGAACGCGTTGGAATCCTCCGCCGTGGAGAAGCCGGCATATTGCCGGACGGTCCAGGGCTGGTTGACATACATGGTCGGGTAGGGGCCGCGCAGATAGGGCGCGATGCCCGGATAGGTCTCGAGGAAATCGAGCCCGGCCAGATCCGCCTCGCCATAGGCGGGCTTCACCAGAATGCCCTCAGGCGTCAGCCACGGCTCGGCGCTGCCTGACGGCGCGGTGGTTGCGGTCCGCTCGAAGGCGACGTTTGCGAAATTGGGAATGCGGCTCATGGCTTCAACCATATCATCAATCATGGTCCGGGTGCTGATGGCTGACGATGGTCGCCATCTTCTCCGGCCCGTAATTCTGCTGCGTGGTCTGGCTCGGCAGGTTGGCGATGCCGACCACCCAGCCGAGGCGGGATTCCGTTCCGTACTGCCGTGTCGGCACCACGTGGTCAGGGCGATCGAAGGCGCCGGTCATGATCTCGATCCGCTCGCCGTCGATGCGCCCGAAGCTCAGCGGCGTGCCGCAGGCCGCGCAATAGCCGCGATCGGCGATCGAGGAGGAGCGGAAGAACGACGGTTGGCCCTTGGTCCAGGCGAAGTCGGTTCGGTTGATATCGGCAAAGGAGGCGAACGGCGCGCCGCTCGCCTTCTGGCACATCCGGCAATGGCAGATCGAAATCTTGTTCGGTGTCGCCGTCAGCGCAAAGCGGATCGCGCCGCATTGGCAGCCGCCGGTGAGCACGGGTTTGCTGGCTTCGGTCATGCCTGTTCCATCCGTCGATAAGCGTCCTGCAACGTGGCAAGCGCATCGTCCCCGGCGAAGACAAAACCCGTGACGCCGGCGGCCCGCAGTGCCGCCTCGGCATCGGTCGGGCGGCCTGCCAGATAGATATGTCGGCTGCCTGCCGATTGCAGGGCCTTCGCCGCGGCCTCGGCGTGTTCCGCATAGACCTTGTCGCTGGAACAAACGCAGGAGAGTTCGGCGCCCGAGACCTTGAACGCGGCGGCCAACTTGGCTGGATCGCTAAAACCCTCACTGTCGACGGCCTGGATGCCGCCGGCCTCGAACAGGCTCTTGGCGAAAGTCGCGCGTGCCGTGAAATCGGCGGGCGTGCCGAGATTGGCGAGGAACACCTTCGGCCGCACCCCGCGCGCCTTCAGGGCCGCATCGGATTTATCGCGCAGCGCTTCGAACGGTTCCGCCAGCCGGATCGGCGGCAGCGCATCGAACTTGTATTTCTGCTCGCCGTAAGGCGGCAGCGCGACCGGCGTCGCCTTCAGCACCGCCGTCTCGCTCTCATGCAGGTTCGGAAACTCGCTGGCGCCGGTCAGCACGTCGCGGCGCTTGGCAATGTTCGCATCGCGCGCCTTGCGGGCTGCGGCGACCTTGCTTTGGAACACGCCTTGCTGGAGCGCAGCGAAGGCGCCGCCGGCTTTCTCGCTCTCCTGGAACAGCGCCCAGGCGGCGTCGCAGAGCTGCGCGGTCAGCGTCTCGATGCCGCCGGCACCCGCCGCGGGATCGCTGACCTTGGCGAGGTTGCTTTCCTCCAGCAGCAGAAGCTGGGTGTTGCGGGCCACGCGGCGCGCGAACGGATCGGGCAGGCCGAGCGCCAGCGTATGCGGCAGCACGGTGATCGCGTTGGCGCCGGCGAGCCCCGCGGCGAACGTCGCCATCGTCGCGCGCAGCATGTTCACATAGGGGTCGCGCTGCGTCAGCATGCGCCAGGCCGTATCGGCGGCAATGAACAGCGGTTTGGGCGCGAGCCCGCAGGCCGTCTCGATGCGTGCCCACAGCAGCCGCAGCGCACGGAATTTCGCCATGGTCAGGAACTGGTCGGCGTCGGCGGCGAGCCGCGCATAGACCATGCCCTGAGCCTGCTCGAGCGGAATGCCGGCGCCCTCGATCGCGCGCAGATAAGCAACGCCGCAGGCAAGCACGAAGGCCAGCTCCTGCACCTCGGAGCCGCCGGCATCGTGGATCACGCGTCCGTCGGCGGAGGCAAACGGTCCCTTGAAGCCCAGCGCTGCAAGGCCCTTGATCGCACCGGTGACGGCAGGCGCGATCTCCTCCCAGGTGTACGGGCTATGGCCCCACACCGCGCCCGCCGAGAGCGGGTCGAGCCCGAAACGGATATTGCAGGCGGCGGGATCGAGACCGGCGCTCTTCACATATTCCGCGACATGGATCGCCGCCATCCGTGACTGCGGACCGATCTCGAGCTCGATCCCGATGCCGGCATCGAGATGAATGTCCTTCAAGACCTTTGCGACGGCATCGGCCGAAGGTTCCAGGCCGAAACCGCGAGCGCCGTTGGCGCCGGCGAACACCAGCGCGAGCCCGGTCGCGCCATTCTCCAGATCCTGCAAGGCCTGCGCATTCGCGAGCGTCGCATCGGGATGGTCGATCCGCTGCACGATCTGCCAGGGCGCGGCCGCCGGCCGGCCCGCGACGGGCGCAACGCCCTTGGCGCGCGGATAGAGCGGATCGATCCTGATGCCGTCATAGGTCTTGCCGACCAGCTTCTCGAACGGCGCGCCCTTCAGCACGCCGTCGACCAGCTTGCGCCAGTCCTCGGCCGATGCCTTGGGAAAATCCGCCGCCAGCGGCAGGTCGTCAGTCACGGAGGTCATACGGCCAGGGGCTCCCGAAAATCTTGTTGTTCGCAGGCGAAATTGCCACGCCGGGCCGCCCCTGCAAACGGTTGTTTTCAGTTAACCGGTATCCGGAAGCCGCTCAATGCCTTGCGTCGAGACGCTGGCAAGCCCGTCACGCACACGAATGCCTGCGATGACGCGGTCGGGCGCGATTTCGGCCAGCGGCACCAGCACGAAGGCACGCTCGAACAGGCGCGGATGCGGCAGCGTCAGGTCGGGCTTGTGCAAGGACACATCGTCATAGGCGATCATGTCGAGATCGAGCGTGCGCGGCCCCCAGCGCCGCTCCTTGTCGCGCGTGCGGCCGAATTTCTGCTCGACCTTCTGCATCACGAACAGCAACGCGTGCGGATCGAGATCGGTCTCGATCTCGACGCAGGCATTGATGAAGGGATCCTGGTCCTCGTCGCCCCAGGGCGGCGTCGCATAGTCGGACGAGCGCGCGATCACCGCGGCTTGCGCCATGCCGCAGATATGGGCGATCGCCTTCCTGAACGTCGTGCGGACGTCGCCGACATTGCCGCCGAGTGCGATCAGCACGCTTGCCATATCAGGGGTGCCGCGAGCGCGTCAGCATGATGCCGACATCGTCGAAGATCGCCGCGATCGGCGCGTGCGGCTTGTGCACGGTGATCTTGACGGCGCGGATGCGCGGGAAGTGCGACAGGATGGCATCGGCGACCGCGCCGGCCGCGCGCTCCAGCAGCTTGTAATTGGTGTTCTTGAACGCCGCCGTCGTGGTCGCCACGACCTCGGCGTAGGACACCGTGTCGGCGAGCCGATCGGTGCGCGCCGGCTCCGACAGATCGGTGTAGAGTTCGAGATCGATGACGAAGCGCTGGCCGACTTCGGTTTCGTGATCCATCACGCCGTGGCGGGCATGGATCGACAATCCGGTCACGAAGATCGTATCGGTCATTGCGTGTTCTCTGGCTTGCTCTCGATTGCGTTCGCGACCCGCAGGGCCTGGAGGGTCTCGGCGACGTCGTGGGTCCGGATGATCCTGGCGCCGCGTTGCGCGGCGATCAGATGCGCGGCGATCGAGCCGGCGAGCCGCTCTTTCGGCTCCGACGGCGACACCGAGGCGATGAAGCGTTTTCGCGAGGCGCCCACGAGGATCGGCAGGCCGAAGATGTCGAGCTCGCGCAAGCGCGCCAGCGCGGTCAAGCTCTGCTCGGCGGTCTTGCCGAAGCCGATCCCGGGATCGAGCACGATCTTGTCGCGCGCGAGGCCGGCCTTCGCGGCGGTATCCAGCGAGCGCAGGAAGAAGGCCTTCATGTCGGCGACGATGTCGATGGCGGGATCGACGCTGTCGCGGTTGTGCATGACGATGACGGGCACGCCCTTCGCGGCGATCAGCGGCGCCATGGCGGCATCGCGCTGCAGGCCCCAGACATCGTTGGCGATCGCCGCGCCCTGGTCGAGCGCGAAGGCCACGACCTCCGCCTTCATGCTGTCGATCGAGACGGGAACGCCGAGCGCAACCACGCTTGCGAGCACCGGCTTCAGCCTGGCCAGCTCCTCTTCGGCCGTGACGGCCTTGGCGCCGGTATAGGGCCGGGTGGATTCGGCGCCGATATCGATGATGTCGACCCCGGCGGCAACCATCGCCCGTGCCCGCGCCAATGCCTGCTCGGGCGCGATGAATGCGCCGCCGTCGGAGAAGGAGTCCGGGGTGACGTTGAGCACGCCCATCACCGCCGGAATCGGCCGCCCCACGAGCGTCCGCAGCACGTCAGCCCCGGCCGAGCCGGCCGGCGGGACGGAGGGGGAGGGCGAGGCGTTCATGCCGGTGGCTTTAGCGGTCGGGGAGGGGGAGTTCAAGGCGGGACGTTGTCTTCGTAGCCCGGATGAAGCGGAGCGCTATCCGGGGGGCGTCCCCCGCGGGCGCTCGCGCGGTGTGGATAGTCCGGCCCTGGATTACGCTCATCCGGGCTACAAGCGCCGCTTCCTCACCGTCACCCTGAGGTGCGAGCGCAGCGAGCCTCGAAGGGCGACGGCCTAGCCGGCAGCTCGGCCGTACATCCTTCGAGGCTCCGGGCGAGATGCTTTGCATCGCGCCACTCGCACCTCAGGATGACGGGGGCAAGATAAGGATTAGTACGTGATCTTCGGCGGCAGCTTCTTGGCCTTGGCGATGATGTCGCCGACCGACTTCTCCGACGGCAGGATGCGGACGAGCTTCCTCTTCTCGTTGGCCTCGCGCATGCTCTGGGCGAGCCTCGCCGGATTGCGATAGGCGAGCTCGCGCACGGTGGTGACGCCGGCGGCGCGAACGAGGCCGACCTTGGCCCGGCCCATGCCGGGGATGCGCATGTAGTCGGAGACGTTGGCCCATTCCAGCAGCAGCTGCTCGCTGATGCCGGTCTTGGCGGACAGCGCCTTGCGGCCCTTCACGGTCGAGGCCGCCTCGAGCAGCGCGTCGGTGGTGCGGATGCCCTGCGCCTTCAGCTTGTTGGCGGCAAAGGCAGGCAGACCCTCAATCTCTGAGATCGGATATGTCATGATACTCGATATGAAAAGCGTCGCTCAGGCGAATTGGCTGAGGCCCGGCGTCCCCGCGATGATCTTGCCCATCTGATCCGCTCCGATTTTGTCTCGGCCGTAGCGGAAAAGTTCACGGGCAATGGACTGAATCTCGGACATGCCGAGGCCCAGCCCCATCAGACGCGTGCCGACGGCCATCAGGCCGCCGCCCATCAGCCGCGACAGTCCGCCGCCGCCGCTCTTGGACGCCTCGATCGCCGCTTCCGCACCGGGAATCTGATTGATCAGGGCTTCGACGTTCTCGGCAGGGCCCTCGTTGCGGAGGAAGCCCAGGATAATGCCGACGGTCTTTTCAGCGACAGCACTATCTATGCTGGCGTTCGTCGCCAGCCGTCCGATCAGCTCGTCCATATGGCCTGCCCCTCAGCCGGTTCACATGCCGGAGTATTGTTTTCGAAAATGATCTTGAGCCGGTGCGATGTGAAATACAAGCGATGAACGCGGCCAACGTTCCGATTCATTCCCGAACGCGCGAAAAGTGTTGCAGCGATGCAAGAGCGGAGATGGAATCAGCAGGAAATTGCCGCGGTGCGAACGCCTCGTTCCTACTTTCGGCTGATGGCGTCCGGCTGTTTCCGACAATGTCGCATGCTCGGGCCGCGTTGAACGGTTTTAATCGGCGCGTGAGATGCGTTAAACTACGGAACTGGTGCATTCGAGTTTCAATACGCGAAACTCGGCAGAGAGATCAGAGAGAAGTATGACCGCACAGGACAGCACGCTCGGCGACACCGACGACAAGATCTTCGTCGGCAAGGGAGACGAGCAGGCATGGCTGACGCTGGCGCTGGCCAATCGCCACGGCCTCGTCACCGGCGCAACCGGAACCGGCAAGACGGTATCGCTGCAGGTCATGGCGGAAGGATTTGCGCGCGCCGGTGTCCCGGTCTTCGCCGCCGACATCAAGGGCGACCTCTCCGGCATCTCCGAGGTCGGCGAGGCCAAGGATTTCATCGTCAAGCGCGCCACCGAGATGGGGCTGAAATTCCAGCCTGATCAGTTCTCGACGGTGTTCTGGGATGTGTTCGGCGAGCAGGGCCACCCGGTGCGGGCGACCGTCACCGAGATGGGGCCGTTGCTGCTCGCGCGCATGCTCGACCTCAACGATGTGCAGGAAGGCGTGCTCAACGTCGCCTTCCGCGTCGCCGACGACAACGGGCTCACCCTGATCGACATGAAGGATTTGCGCGCGCTGCTCGACGCCATCGTGCCGGAGGCCGGCAAGAAGGGGGCGGACGCCGAGGAGAGCCCGCTCAGCGACATCAAGAAGGAGGCGCAGGGTTTCGGCAACGTCACCAAGGCCACCGTCGGGACCATCCAGCGCCAGCTCCTGGTGCTGGAGAACCAGGGCGGCACCAAATTCTTCGGCGAACCCGCGCTGACGCTGAAGGACTTCATGAAGACCGACCGTGACGGTCGCGGCATGGTCAACATCCTGGTCGCCGACAAGCTGCTCCAGAGCCCGCGGCTTTATGCGACATTCCTGCTGTGGATGCTGTCGGAGCTGTTCGAGGAGCTGCCCGAGGCCGGCGACCTGCCGAAGCCGAAGCTGGTGTTCTTCTTCGACGAGGCCCATCTGCTGTTCAACGATGCGCCCAAGGCGCTGATGGACAAGATCGAGCAGGTGGTGCGCCTGATCCGCTCCAAGGGCGTCGGCGTCTACTTCGTGACGCAAAATCCGATCGACGTGCCGGACCGCGTGCTCGGACAGCTCGGTAACCGGGTGCAGCATGCGCTGCGCGCCTTCACGCCGCGCGACCAGAAGGCGGTTGCGGCCGCGGCCCAGACCTTCCGTCCCAACCCGAAGCTCGACACCGCCAAGGTGATCATGGAGCTCGGCAAGGGCGAGGCGCTGGTGTCCTTCCTCGAAGGCAACGGCACGCCGGCCATGGTCGAGCGTGTCATGATCCGGCCGCCATCGGCCCGGATTGGGCCGATCACGCCGGAAGAACGCAAGGCGATCATGGATGCGAGCCCGGTGAAGGGCAAATACGACATCGCAGTCGATTCCGAATCCGCTTACGAGATGATTCAGAAGCGCATTGCCGGCACCGCGGCGACGGCCGACGGTCCGGCCGGCGAAAGCGGCGGCGGCATCCTCGGCCAGATCGGCTCGATCGTCGGCGGTATCTTCGGCACCAATGTCAAGCGCGGCCGCCTGTCGACGGGACAGGTCATCGCGCGCGACGTGACGCGATCGGTGACCAACCAGGTGATCGGCGGGCTGGCCGCCAATGTCGGCAAGTCGATCGGCGGCCAGCTCGGCGGCTCGATCGGCCGTACCCTGGTGCGCGGCGCGCTCGGCGGATTGCTGCGCCGGTAGGCAGCGCGCCCTGTTTGGGGGCAGTCTCGCTTCATCGCAGAGGGGCGTCATGCCTGGGCATGACGCTGCGGTCGCCTTGGCCCATCACGACCATCACAATTTCAGGTGAGGGGGCTGCGCAAGCCTTCCGCGGTCTGCTACGTCCTGTGCCTTCGCCCGACCGGACCTTATTTTGTGGCCTCGACAGACCCATTTCCCAAGCCGGATGCGCCGAGACGCCTCTCGTTGCGTGCGCCGCTGGACCTGCTTTTCCTGCTCTGCTGTCTCATCCTGACCGCCGACGTTCTCGTCCCCGAGATCTTCGGCCACGGCAAGACCAAGGACTATGCGCTGTGGTATTGGGCCGGGCAGCAGGTGCTGCATGGCGGGGACCTCTATCCCAGCGACTTCGGCTACAAGTTCGAATTCATCTATCCGCCGCTGCCGGCGATCCTGCTCGCGATCCCGAGCTGGTTCGGCAAGGTCCCGCTCTACATTGTGCTGTCGATCCTGAATGCGATGGCGTGGTGGTACACCGGGATTCTCTCCAACGTCATGACCGGCTCGGGCCGCAAGCCCGGCCCCTGGCTGGAGGCGCTGCCGGCTTTCGTCACCGTGACCTTCGTGTTCGACATGTTCGACCTCGGCCAGCCCAATCTCGTCCTGTTGGCGATGATGCTCTACGGCTTCTGGTGCTTGCAGCATCAGCGCTCCTGGCTCGCAGGGTTCATGTTCGCGCTCGCCACCGCCATCAAGGTGTTTCCGATCGCGGTGCTGCCGTATCTGGTCTGGCGGAGGAAGTGGGCCGCAGCCGCCGCGACGGTCGTCTTCACCGGTATTCTTCTCTATGTCGTGCCGGCGCCGATCCGCGGTTTCGAGCGCAACGCGGCCGAGATCAAGACCTGGTATCAGGGCATGGTCGGCTCGAGCTCGGAAAAGGGCTTTGGCCAGCGCGAGGAGCAGAACTGGTCGTGGGTCAACCAGTCCATCATTGCGGTCACGCATCGCCTGGTCCGGCCGATCAACTACAATCAGGAGGATCCCAACAAGCCGCCGCGCACGATGAATGTCATCGACGTCGACTACAAGACGGCGAACCTGATCGTGCTGGCCGTCTCGGTGCTGCTCGGGCTCGGTTACGTTGCGGTCATGCCGTCGCAACGACGGCGGACGGCGCGCTCGGATGCCGAGGAGCTCGGCATCCTGTTCTGCCTGATGACGGTGGCATCGCCGCTCGCGCGGCAATACTACTTCATGTGGCTGTTCTTCCCGATGACGGTGCTGATGCATCGCGCCGCCTTCGACGAGCGGGTCAATGTGCGGCTGGGAACCTGGCTTGCGCTCGCCGCCGCCGGCATTCTCATGCTGCTGTCGCTGCCGCCGTTTCCGAACGTCATCCAGGCCTGGGGCAATAACCTTCTCGCCACCGCCATCCTGGCGGGTGCGCTTGCATGGCACATCCGCCATCCCTCGGTTGCGGCTGGCTCCGGCGCCGCAGCGGCGTTACAACCCCAGCCACCCTAGGACTCAAAAGTCAGGAATCCGGCCATGGCCAATGCCCAGCTTCAATCCGTGCTCGATCACATCGACAAGGACTTCGACAACAGCCTGGAGCGCCTGTTCGCGCTGCTGCGTATCAAGTCGATCTCCGCGGATCCGGCCTTTGCCAATGACTGCAAGGCGGCGGCCGACCATCTCGCCGGGGACATCGCGAGCCTCGGCGTCGCCACCGAAGTGCGGCCGACCGCCGGCCATCCCGCCATCGTCGGCAAGACCGCCGCAAGCGGACGCCCGCATGTGATCTTCTACGGCCATTACGACGTGCAGCCGGTCGATCCGGAAAATCTCTGGCACCGTCCGCCGTTCGAGCCGGTGGTCACCGACCACGCCGACGGCCGCAAGATCATCGTCGCGCGCGGCGCCGAGGACGACAAGGGCCAGGTCATGACCTTCGTCGAAGCGTGCCGCGCCTGGAAGAAGGTGACGGGCTCGCTGCCGATCGACATCACCTTCCTGATCGAAGGCGAGGAGGAGGTCGGCTCGAAGAATTTCGTGCCGTTCATCGAGGCCAACAAGAACGAGTTCAAGGCCGACTACGTGCTGGTCTGCGACACCGGCATGTGGGACCGCAACACGCCGGCGATCACGACCTCGCTGCGCGGCCTGCTCTATGAAGAGCTGAAGATCACCGCCGCCAATCGCGATCTGCATTCCGGCGTGTTCGGCGGCAGCGCGATGAACCCGATCCGGGTCCTCACCAAAATTCTCGGCGGCCTGTTCGACGACGACAATCGCATCACCATCCCCGGCTTCTACGACGGGGTGAAGGATCTGCCGCCCGATATTCTGGAGCAGTGGAAGAAGCTCAACCTGACTCCGGAGATGTTCCTGAAGCCGATCGGCCTGTCGATCCCGGCAGGTGAAAAGGGCCGCCTGCTGATCGAGCAGGCCTCCTCGCGTCCGACCTGCGACGTCAATGGCATCTGGGGCGGCTATATCGGCGAGGGCTCCAAGACGGTGATCCCCTCGCATGCGTCCGCCAAGGTCTCGTTCCGCCTTGTCGAGGGGCAGGACCCCGCGAAGATCCGCAAGGCCTTCCGCGACTACGTGACGGCCCGCCTTCCCGGCGATTGCAAGGTCGAGTTCGGCGACCACTCCTCCGCGCCCGCAGTCGCGCTCGACTGGAACATGAAGCCGCTCGCCGCCGCCAGCAAGGCGCTGACGGAGGAATGGGGCAAGGAGACCGTGCTGATGGGCTCGGGCGCCTCGATCCCGATCGTCGCCGACTTCAAGCGCACGCTGGGCCTGGACTCGCTGTTGGTCGGCTTCGGCCTCGACGACGACAACATCCACTCGCCGAACGAGAAGTACGATTTGAGGAGTTTCCAGAAGGGCATTCGCTCGTGGGCCCGCATCCTCGCCGCGCTCGCAGAAGTGAAGTAGGCCGAGCTGCCGTAAGGTGGGCAAAGGCGCGCAGCGCCGTGCCCACCACCTCTCCATGATTACGAAGAACGTGGGCACGCTTCGCTTTGCCTACCCTATTCACCCTACGATAGCCCCAAAATAAAAACGCCGCCCGGAATTGGGCGGCGTTTCATTCCAAAAGGCGTAGAGGTTAGTTGGGAGCTACCCTACACCAAATTCGTGAAAATCTCAAGACCGGTAGCCCGGCAGCTCGCGATCGAGCTTGCGCAGCAAGGGCGGCCAGACGAGGTTCGTCGCGCGCAGCTCGGCGCGGTCGCGGTTGGCGAGCAGCTCGGTGTTCTTCTCGATCGCGATCTCCTCGACCGGATAGACCGGCGTTCCCAGCGCGCGGGTGCGCACCTGCATCGAGCAGGCGCGCTCGAGATGGTACATGCGCTCGAAAGCGGAGGCGACCGAGCGGCCGACCGTCAGCGTGCCGTGGTTGCGCAGGAGCATGTGGTTGTGGTCGCCGAGGTCCTTCTGCAGCCGCGGCCGCTCGTCGTGGTCGAGCGCGATGCCTTCATAGTCGTGATAGGCAAGATCGTGGGTGACGAGCTGGGCGGTCTGGTTCAGCGGCAGCAGGCCTTCGGCGCTGCTCGACACCGCGGTGCCGTCGAGGGTGTGGAGATGCAGCACGCAGATCGCGTCCTCGCGCACTTCGTGGATCGCCGAATGGATGGTGAAGCCGGCCGGGTTGATGCTGTACTCGCTCTCGGAGAGCTGGTTGCCGTGCAGGTCGACCTTGACGAGGCTGGAGGCCGTGATCTCGTCGAACATTAGTCCGTAGGGATTGATCAGGAAGTGATGGTCGGGGCCGGGCACGCGCGCGGAGATGTGGGTGTCGACCAGGTCGTCCCAGCCGTACAGCGCGACGAGACGATAACAGGCGGCCAGATTGACCCGTTGCTGCCACTCCGCCTCCGTCATGTTCGACGGCACTTCCTTCAGGCGCGCTTCTGCTGGTGACATGGTGATCTCTCCGAACCTCGTTGTTGCGGAGAGGGAGCGTAGACGTGGTTGGAGCGTGCAGCAAGGCGGGCAAAGCGCGGCAGTTCAGCGTAGCCCGCATGGAGTGCAGCGGAATGCGGGGCCGCTCCAGGAGGGGACCCGGATTTCGCTGCGCTACATCCGGGCTACGGAGCTACGACTCCAGAGGAAATTTCTTACGGCGCGGGGATCGACAACAGGCTGGAAATGCCGCGGCCGCGGATGTCGTAGACGCGGGCGAACACGACGTCGTCGCGCTTGATCTCGACCATCACGGGAGCGGTGAGGCCCTTGCAATAGAACTCGCCGAGCGTCATGGCGAAGTCGGCCGCGTTGGAATCCCAGCCGATGGTGAAGTCGGGCCCGAGCGCGACCTGGGCCGGCCGCTGCGGACCGCACACCGCGACCTTCCATTTGCGGTTGGCCGGCGGCACTTCCTGGCGCTCGACCAGCTGCTCACGCAGCTCGTCGGAAGCCTGCTTCAGCGCGAGGCCCCAATAGTCCAGCATGAAGCGGTCGTCGGCGGCGCGCACGGTGCCGGCGATGTGGTTGAAATGGGTGTATTGATAGGGATGCAGCCGGATCATCTCGGCGAGCGAGAGCGCGAGGCCGAAGCAGAAGGTCGCGAGCACCACCGGCTGCCAGGTGCGGTGGTTGGCGCGCAGGCGCTCCATGGTCCAGCCGAAGGCGACGCCGCCGAGCACCGCCATCGGCGGGATCACGAAGACGAAGTGGCGGATGCCGTTGTAGAGCGCCGGACGTTTCACCATGGCGATCGCGAGCGGCAGCGTCGCGGCCAGCGTCAGCATCAGCAGGATGGTCTTGCGGCGGGCCGGAACGTCGCCGCGCGGCAGCAGCGCGAAGGTGCTGACCACGGCGCCGCCCATCAGCACCAGCATCACCTCGGGCAGCTGCAGCGCGAACAGCGTCGGCAGATACGACCAGGGCATGTCGGGCACCGACACGATCGCGCCGTCGAACATCTCCTTCCACGGCTTCTCGAAGAAGTGCGAGAAGTAGGTCAGCGCCTCGAAGGGATTGCCGGGCTCCATGATCGACCACGGCCAGATCAGGCCCATCACGAGATAGCCGAACACGAGACCGGGCAGCAGCACGTAGACGACGTGCGCGAAGCGGCGGACCGACTCGCGCAGGCCCTCGGTGCGCAGCTCCTCCAGGAACAGCGGGATGAAGCCGATCATCGCGTAGACCAGCGAAAGGCCGCCGAGAATGCGCGTGCCGAGCGCGAGGCCGGCGCCCAGGCCGACGATCAGGATCGTGCGCGGCGAGGGCTGCGGATATTCCTCGGCGAGCCGGACGAGGCCGAGCATCAGGATGATCATCGCGACCGCGAAGGGTGCATCCTTCGGGTTCATGAACATGTGGCCGTAGAAGATCGGGCACAGCGCGAGCAGCAGGAGCGCGGCGAGGCCGGCAAGGGGCCCGCCGATGCGGCGGCCGAGCCGCCACGTCACCGCAAGCCCGATCACGCCGACGATGGCGCCGACCAGGCGGCGCGTCTCGAACAGCTCGAGCGGAATGACCTTGTGCAGCAACGCGGCGACCATGTCGAAGCCGCCGCCATACATATAGAGATTGGCGAAGGAGAGCGCCGCGGTGTCCTTGAAACCGGAACCGAACATGCGCAGCAGCAGGTCGGCATATT
This sequence comes from Bradyrhizobium sp. KB893862 SZCCT0404, assembly GCF_018130885.1. Classification (NCBI taxonomy): domain Bacteria; kingdom Pseudomonadati; phylum Pseudomonadota; class Alphaproteobacteria; order Hyphomicrobiales; family Nitrobacteraceae; genus Bradyrhizobium; species Bradyrhizobium sp. KB893862 SZCCT0404. The sequence goes on along the minus strand of NZ_JAFCLT010000007.1, from coordinate 321,333 downwards.
CAGCGTGGGTGTAATCGTCCCAGCCAAGTCCGTAGTCGCGGAAGGTCAAGCCCGCAATGACGGCGACCGCGGCCAGCACCAGCATGGCGAGATCGTCGCAAGTCCGTTCAACCGAGCGCCGCAGAGGCGTGTCGATCGCCGAAGTCGTGATGGATGTCATGGCTATTGGTGACCCGGAATCCCCTCTTGGCCCAGCTGGTGCGCGCGGGCCATTTCCCCGGACTCCGTATAGCGCAGTTCCATTACCAAGTAATTGGGCATTATGGCTAAATTCCTGATGCGACGCAGCAATTCCTTGCAACCGGGAGCAGACTAGCAGTAGCGATTCGTAGCTGAAGGGAATGTGAATAAGTCCCTGATTTCCTTCTCTTTAGGAACGCTGCCAACAATTCGCCGTTGGCGAGGAACACAGTATGACGGTATCGTGGCGTAGAGTTAGAGGATGTCGCGTGTGGATGCGCGGCCTGGGGTGGGTTCGATGACCTTGGCATTGTTGATCGCGGGCATCGTCGCCGTCGTGGCGGGCCTCCTTGCGGTCGCGTTTGGCTTTTCCGTCAGGGAATTCAGTCTCGGCAGCACCCTCATAATCTCCGGCACCATTGGCGTCTGCTCCGGAATGTTACTGGCCGGCCTCTACGTCGTGATCGCGGAGCTGAAGGGCATCGCGCGCCGTCTGGCCGGCTCCGTCGCGCCGTCCGAGGTTCGGGTCAGGCCCGTGCTGCCGGGCCTCGCGGTGCCGGGCGCAGTCGCGCCCGAGCCGGCGCCCCCCGCCATGCGGGCCGAGCCGGCCGCTCCGCCGTCGCCGGCTGCGACGCCGCCATGGCAAGGCGAGATCCCCATGCGCGACCGGCCGCGTGCCGAGCCGCCAGCGGAACCTCAACCTCCGGCGCCGCCCGCAGCTCCGGAAGCGCCGCGCCGGCGCAACCTGATGTTCGCCTCGACCTCGCGCAAGGAGCGCGAGCGTGCGGAGGCCAAGGCCTCCGAGGGCCCGCCGTCGCCGGCAGAGCCCGCCGCACCTGCCGCGGCGGACGCGCCGCCCGCGAGCTTCGACGACGCCTGGCCGAAGCCGGACCGGATGCGCCCGCCGGAACCGCCGGCTGCCGCACGCCGTCCGCCGCCTCCGCCGCGCTCACCCTCGACCTTCACCGAGGCTGCCCCGCCGTCACCACCGCCTGCACCCGAGCCGGAGCCGGCGCCCGAGCAGCCGTCCGTGACGGTGCTCAAGTCCGGCATCGTCGACGGCATGGCCTATTCGCTCTATTCCGACGGTTCGATCGAAGCCCAGATGCCGGAAGGCATGATGCGCTTTGCCTCGATCGACGAGTTGCGCGCGCATCTCGACCAGCGGTCATGACAACTGCCGCGGCCAAGTAAAGCGCGGCCGTTCTTGTTGTTTGGTCAGTCCTCGGCCCATATTCGCCAGTCGTCGTATTTTCGCCGAACGTATTGTTGACACGGAATACTTTGGCGTCGTCAATCCCAGGCGGCGCAAGGTCCAGGGAAGGGGCGGCCCATGTCGGATGCCGGGGCTAAGAATTTCATCGAGCTGACGGCGAGCATCGTGTCGGCCTATCTCGGCAACAACCCGACGCCGGCCGCTGAGATTCCGAACCTGATCAGCCAGGTTCACGGCGCGCTGGTGCGTGTCTCCACGGGCCGCACCGAGGCGGCGCCGCTCGAACCGGCAAAGCCTGCGGTGTCGCTGAAGAAGTCGATCGCGCCCGACTATCTGGTCTGTCTCGAAGACGGCAAGCGCTTCAAGTCGCTGAAGCGCCATCTGCGCACCCAGTACAACATGACGCCGGAGCAGTATCGCGAGAAATGGGGCCTGCCGGCCGACTATCCCATGGTCGCGCCCAACTACGCGGTGGCCCGCTCGCAACTCGCCAAGCAGATGGGGCTAGGGCAGCAGCAGCGGAAGAAGGGGAAGTAGCCCAGCTCGAGATCTCGTAGGGTGGGCAAAGGCGCGCAGCGCCATGCCCACGAATTCTTGTTGAGTGGCGAGAGTCTAGGACGCTTCCGCCAGCGCCTCTTTCGCATCGGTCTTGATGCGCTCGACCATCGAGCGCAGCCCGTTCGAGCGCTGCGGCGTCAGATGATCGCGGAAGCCGAACTCGTTGAACACGGCGATCGCGTCGGTATCGAGGATCTGCTGCGGCGAGCGGCCCGAATAGAGCGCGAGCACGATCGCGACCAGCCCACGCACGATATGGGCGTCGCTGTCGCCGCGATATCTGAGGATCGGCGCACCGCCGTCGCGGTCGACCAACTTCTGCAGCCAGACCTGGCTGACGCAGCCGTTGACCTTGTTCTCGGCAGAGTGCTCCGCTTCCGGCATCGGTTCCAGGGTGCGGCCGAGCTCGATGACGTACCGGTAGCGGTCGTCCCACTCGTCCAGAAGCTCGAAATTGTCCCTGATGTCGTCGATCGTCGTCATGTTGGCCTAGGGTTCCCCGTTCAGGCCAATATAGGGATGCGAAGTCCCGAAATCGATAGGATTTGGAGCCTAATTCGCAGGCTGCGGGCCGCGCCATTCCAGCGCGAGGTCGTCCTGGCTCAGGGTATCGCGCGGCGCCTCGCCAGCGGCAGCGTCGCCTTCGCCGGCCATCGCGATCGAGCCGGTGTGGTCGGGCGCTTTCTTCGTGTCGGTCTTGCCGCCGTCGTTCTTCTCGTTGGTGATCTGCTCTTTCTTGTCGTTGATGATCTGATAGAGCTTCTTCGCGCCGTCCTGCGCGCGCTGGCCGATGATGGTCGCGGCCTGGCCGCCGACTTCGCAGGCCGCCGGCTGGCGCTTGCAGAACTGGGTCATGTCGGAGACGGCCGCGGTCGCAGCCTGCACCGCGTCGGCAGCGCCGATCTGCGGCAGCTTGTCCGATTCGGGCGTCTTGTCCCGCGGCAGGAGCACCAGCACCAGCCCGAGCCAGAATGTGATGCGGAGCAGAAAGCGCATCCTTGTCGACCTGTATGTTAGATCCCGCCGCGGCGATCTCCGCGAGGAGTTCGGACCTAGCAACTCTCGATAAATCGCAAGTGATTGCCTTGAGCTTAATTCGCGGAAAATTTACGCAAAAATCTTTGCAAAACGCGGTCTCGTAAATTTTCCATTGATGCGAGGGGCCCGTGGCCTTCCGGCGCCCGTGCATCCACCAATTCGAAACCATGCGGTGGACGGTGAAACCCTGTGTTCACCATCCTCGCCGAAGACGTCGTCAAATCGTCTAAAAAGCGTCGCGACGACATGGTGTCCGGCTGCATGCCGCGCCGCCTTAGCACTCGTTTAAGGTCGCTCTGACACGGTGGCTCAACGACAAGGAGGCGTTCCCGGCGCGTCTTCTCAAGACGATTGAGCCGAAGCGCGAGACCCGTGACAGTTTTGAGTATCATCCGCGATTGTCTCGATGCGCTGCTGCATCCCTCCGCGCGTTACGATGCGCTGACGCGAGCGCGCCATCGTGCCTTCATGGCGCCGCGGCTGCTCGGCAGCTTGGCAGCGTTCGCCGCATTTCCCGTCTATCTTGCCATGCGTGGCGCGCCGAGCGCGGTCGAGGTCGCCGCCTTTGCCTGGCTGATCGCGCCGATCATGCTGTCCTGGTTCCTGTCGCGCACCGGCCGCTATGAAGGCGCCCATGTGCTGTCGTCGCTGGCGCTCGCCGGCCTGATCATGGCGGTCGCAATCACCACCGGCGGCATCGCTTCGTTCGCCGCGGTCTGGCTGGTCGTGGTGCCGCTTGAAGCCGCGCTGTCGGCCTCGCGCCGCGTCGCGGCCTTCGCCTCGCTGCTCGCGCTCTCCTGCGCCGGCATGCTGATCCTGGTTAGCCAGCTCGGCTGGCTGCCGGTGGAGGAGCCCGGCACTGCCGAGCGCGGCGTGCTGATGGCCTTCGGCGTCGCCTCGGCCACTCTTTATGCCGCGGGCCTTGCCTTCGGCGCGGAATCGCTCGCGCGCACCAGCGTTGCGCTGCTGTCGCGCGAGGAGGAGCGCTATCGCCTGCTCGCGCGCAACATGAGCGACGTCATCTCCCGGCATCAGCGCAACGGCGCGGTGCAGTTCATCTCGCCGGCCGTCGAGGCCATGCTCGGCATGTCGGTGACGCAGTTGCACGGCCACGGCCTGTTCGACCGCGTCCATGTCGCCGATCGTCCCGCCTATCTCACGGCGCTGTCCGATGCCGCGCGCGGCGACGTGCGCAGCGTCGAGTTCCGGTTGCGGCGCGAGCCTGCGGGCTCGGAGCGCGGCCAGATCGACTTCATCTGGGTGGAGATGCGCTGCCGGCCGCTCGACCAGGATCTCGGCCGCGATCCCTCCCGCGAGGCGGAGGTCGTCGCCGTGATGCGCGACATCACCGATCGCAAGCTGTCCGAGCAGGCGCTCGACCAGGCGCGCAGCGCGGCGGAAGCCGCGGATGCTGCCAAGACGCGCTTCCTCGCCACCATGAGCCACGAGCTGCGCACGCCGCTCAATGCCATCATCGGCTTCTCCGAGATGATCGCGCAGGAGCAGACCCTGATGCTGGGCGCCGGCCAGCGCAAGGAATATGCCCAGCTCATCAATGATTCCGGCCAACACCTGCTCTCGGTGGTCAACGGCATCCTCGACATGTCCAAGATGGAATCGGGCAATTTCGAGATCGCGTCGGAGCCGTTCGCGCCGCGCGCCTCGCTGCTGCATTGCTGCAATCTGCTGGCGCTGAAGGCGCGGGAGAACGGCGTCGATCTCGTCACCGATGCGCCGCAGGACCTGCCGGTCATGACCGGCGATCCCAGGGCGTTCAAGCAGATCGTGCTCAACCTCGTCGCCAACGCCATCAAGTTCACCGAGCGCGGCGGTCAGGTCTCCGTGACGGCCTCTGTGTCGGCCTCGCAGCTCACGCTGCGCATCAGCGACACCGGCGTCGGCATCGCACCCGACGACCTCAAGCGCATCGGCGCGCCGTTCTTCCAGGCCGGCAAGACCTACCAGCGCCGTCACGAAGGCACCGGCCTCGGGCTCTCCATCGTCAAGAGTCTCGTGGCGTTGCATCTCGGCGAAATGACAGTACAAAGCAGGCTGGGGGAGGGCACCGCCGTCACCGTCAAGCTGCCGCTCGTCTACACGCCGCCGCAAGCCAAACCCTTCGATGGCAAGCCGGCTGAGAGCAAGGTCGCGACATTGACGCCGGTGCCGCGCCAGGACATCCAGGATCAACTTCACGACCAACCCGCTCCGGTGAAGAAAAGTGCCTAAGAAGTCTGCCAACGACGAAGCTGCTCCGCGCCGCCGTGGTGCCAAGGGTGGCGCCAAGGCTGCGGTCATCGACGTCGAGACCGAGCGCAACCTCGTGATGCGCGTGCTGCTGCACAGCCCCAAGGACACGCTGGCCGGCCTCGTTGCCGTCGCCGCCATCGGCGCGATCGTCGCCAATGCGCTGTTCCTGCAGACCGGTCGCCATCCGGCGCCGATGTTCGGCACCGTGATCAATCTTCCGGCGCCCTCGTCGGTGCCGCTGTCCAATCCCATGCCGCGTCCGCGCCCCGTCGGCGCCGATACTTCGCCGCTTGAGCCGAAGGCGACCGAGTTTCGCGTCGAGCCCAAGCCTGCCGAGCGCGCCGCCGAGAAGCCCGCGGAGAAGCCGGTCGAGGCGACCGCATCGACGCCGCGTGCCGGCAACGATCCCATGACCAATCTGGTCAAGGCGACGACCTCGACGCCGCCGTCCGCGATCCGTCCGCCGGCGCCTATCCCGCAGCAAAGCCCGGCCGCGCGGCGCATCGCCGGCGTGCAGCGCGCGCTGTCCGAATACGGCTATGGCAATCTGAAGATCACGGGCACGATGGGCGGGGATACCCAATCCGCGATCCAGAAATTCGAGCGCGAGCACAAGATGCCCGTCACCGGCCAGGTCTCCGACCGTCTGCTGCGCGAGCTCGCCGCCGCAATCGGCCATCCCGTCGAATAATCGACACGGCTGCGCGCAAGGCTGGTGCTGATCGCGGCACTGGCCTATCGTCCGATTCATGCGTTTGAAATCAAATATCTGGGTCTCCGCTTATCTGCGCCGCTGCCAGTCCGAGGGCGTGTTCGGCGCGGTGCGCCGCCGCGGCGCCGAGGAAGCGGGCGCGGTATTCGTCAAGGTGTCGCTGCTCGACGGCAATGCGATGCTTTACGTTCCGGCGCCGCAGACCGTCTATGACGACGGCCGTCCGGTCGATCGCTTCTTCGTGGCGGCCGCGCCGCAGCCGATGCCGGAGCCGGCCGTCGAGGAGCGCCTGACCAAGGAACTGCGCTTCGATCCGGATGCCTGGATCGTCGAGACCGAAGACCGTGCCGGGCGGCATTTTCTGGAATTGGCGAAGACTTAGCGGCTGCCTTCACTGTCATTACCGTGATGGAGTGCAGCGTAGCGGCATTCATCACTCTTGTGTCCCGGACGCGCTGCAACGCTCTTGGCGTTGCGGCGCAGAGCCGGGACCCAGCAGGCCACGGCACTCGCTGCTGCATGGGCCCCGGCTCTGCAGCGCATCGCTAGGGAGCGCTGCGCTGCGTCCGGGGCACGAGACCGTGGCTAGCGCAGACCTGACGTCGCGCCTGTGGAGGCGCCTGCTGGCGAACTAGCGATCCGACGACCCGCCGGTACCGGTCTTCACCCCGGGCGCGGAGCCGGGCTGTACGCCAGGGCGCGTCTGGCTCGCGCCGGCACGGGCGCGCTGGCGCTCGCCGTCGTGCAGCGACGACTGGTACTTGGCCCGCGTCACCGCGAGCGTCGAGCCGCGCCAGGCGGCCAGCATCACCAGCGCCGAGCGGTCGTCGAGGCGGTCGTAGAGCCGCGACAGCCGGTACACCTCGTTCACGGACGTGCCGATCGCCGGCTTGAAGAACAAGAGGATGCGCTGGAAGTTCGGGCTTGGCATGTCGAGCGCGCGCGCGGCGACCGCGAGCGCTTCGCCGCCGGCATCGTCGACGATCTGCGCCGCGACGCGCGAGGGCAGGATCAGGCTGTCGCCGAGCTCGAGGGTGAAGCTATCGACGTCGCCGGCGATCGCCGCCATTTCCAGGATCTGGATCGCGCGCTTGGCACGCACGGTCGGAATCCGCGGCGCCGCCTTCAGCGGCGTCTGCGCCAGATTCTGCAGGATCAGCGCGCGCTCGGAGGCGGCGGCGCGGAAGAACATGTCGTGGATTTCGGCGGCGTCCTTCGGCTGCATCGCCATGTTCGCGGCCATCCGCAGCTCCGCGTCGGTCGGCGTGCGGGCCGGGGCGGGGGCGACCGGCGGCGCGGGGATCTCGCGTGCGAGCGGAACCCTGCGGCCTTCCTGGGCCGCGACCAGCCCGAGCTTCTGCAGGATCGGCACCGGTGTCTGCGGATAGATCGCGAGCTTCGCCTTGATGGCGGCGCGCGTCGCATCGTCGACCTGGTCGATCAGCCGTGTCGCAAGCTCGATGAACTGGCGCTGCTCGTCGTCGCTGTGGACGCGCGTCTGGACATAGAGGTCGGTCAGGACGCGCAGCAGCGTCGGCCGCACATCGACGCCTTCGCGACGGGAGAGGGTCATCAGCCCGTCGAATCCGGGAAACAGCGACTTGGTCATGGAGGCGTACGCAACTCGGGAAAGATACTTGGAGGCGAGCCTAGCGCAGGTTCCTTTAAAGGCTCGTTAAGGAAAACGAGGCGTGAAGCAAACCCTTCAATTCAAGGCGTTGTCGTGCCGCAACGGGACGGCGCGGCGTCGTCCGTGCGGTTACGGTCCAGGGGCCTCGTTTACACCCCGTTAACCATGAACTGATCTTAATGAGCGCCATGTTGCAGGGGTGTATTTGATCGCGCGGCAATTGAGAGAGCTGACATGGGGACCATCATCGAATTTCCGGCCGGTCGCCGGGTAGGCTCGTCGGGGGACGTGACGCCGCGCGCGGACATGGGAACGATTCTGATCCTTCCCGTGATCCGCATCGAGCGCGAAGCGGACGAAACCAGCGGCGATCGCGGGCCGGAGCAGGGCACCGCGCCGGGACGCCGCCGTCGCCGTCGCTGACGGTCAGGCCTTTGCAATGCCGGACCGCATCCGCCATATCCGGCCCGTCGTATCGGCCCTCCTGCTCGCGCTCCTTGGCGCGACGCTCGGCGCCTGCAGCGGCGGAGATTTCGGCCGCACCCGCGCCGACATGCGCAGCGACGACATGCATGCCTGGCTGGGCCGGGAGGCCACCGGCAGCCTCGGCCTGAAGGCCTCGCAATTCCAGCTCACCGACGAGGAGCGCCAGCTCCGCGACCTCGCCTATCCCATGATCGAGCCGCCGCTGTCGCGCCCGGCCTGGAAGAGCGTGTTCGGCGATTACAAGGCGCTGCCGTCTCCGTGGCGGCAGAAGATCGTGTTCGACCGCACCATGTACGGCCGCACGCTGATCGACGAGCCGCACCGTTCGCATTCCTCGCGCTATGCGCAGCTGATCGAGGACGTCCGCAACGACATCACCCGCTTCGAGCCGTTCTTCGCGTCCGCGATCCGCGTCATCGATCTGGACAGGAAGCGCGATGCCAGCATGGCGCGCGTCTCCGCGCTCTCGCCGCGAGAGAAGGACGATGCGGTCGCGCGCATGCAGGAGAATTCGCTGATCGTGCAGTGGGTGCAGCAGTGCCTGGAGCAGCGCGTCTCCTCCTATCGCTGGGCGCTGGAGCGCCTGGTGATCCAGGCCCCCGACGGCATGGCCGCCGACGCCGACCGCCTGATCGGCGAGCTTGCCGCCCAGACCGCCAATCCGCCGGTCATGAGCCAGCCGCCCTACGGCCGCGCCGTCGTCACGAAGGGCTGAGCGCGCATCGCCGCACTCAAATCCTTTGCGTCACCAGTTTGAGCGCGCCGGCAATGCCGGTGGCCACCATCAGGATCACGGCCATCCCGATCATGCCGGCGTTGAAGGAGCCCGTCGCGTCCTTCAGGAAGCCGACCATGTAGGGTCCCACGAAACCGCCGAATGCACCGACGGAGTTGATGAAGGCGATGCCACCGGCCGCCGCAGCGCCGGTCAGGAAGCCCTGCGGGATGGTGTAGAACACCGTCCGCGCCGAGATCGTGCCGATCAGCGCCAGCGTCAGGCAGGCGAGTGCCGGAACCAGCGAGGTGAAGACGACGGAGAGCGCAAGGCCGAGCGCGCCGAGGATCAGCGCGGCCATGAGATTGTAGATCTTCTGCCCTTTCCGGTCGACGACACGCGCCCACAGCAGCATGCCCAGCGTCGCGAACAGGTAGGGAATCGCAGAGAGCCAGCCGACCTCCATGTTGGTGAGGCCGTGGCCCTTCAGGATCAACGGCAGCCAGATGCCGATGCCATAGGACCCGATCGTGAAGGCGAAGGTGATCGCGGTGAGCATCAGCACCCGCGTATCCTTCATGGCGGCCCACAAATCTTTCCTGGGCTTGTCGTGCTTGTCCTCGGCCAGTGCGGAGACGAGCGCGTGCCGCTCCTCCGCCGTGAGCCATCGGGCCTGCTCGGGCGTGTCGGCGAGCACAACGAGGCATAGAAGCCCGAGCAGGCAGGCCGGAAGACCTTCGACCAGAAACATCCATTGCCAGCCGGCGAGCCCCCAGAAGCCATCCATTCCGAGCAGCGCCGCCGAGATCGGACCGCCGAGCAGCGAGGAGAGCGGCGTTGCCGCCATGAACAGGGCCAGCACGCTGGTGCGGTGCTTTGCCGGAAACCAGATCGAGATGTACCAGATCACGCCCGGGAAAAATCCGGCTTCGAACACGCCGAGCAGGAAGCGGATCAGGTAGAAGCTGTATGGGCCCGTCGCGAACGCGGTCGCCGCCGCGGCAAGGCCCCACGTGATCATGATGCGGGCGAGCCAGCGCCGCGCGCCGAACCGGTACATCATCATGTTACTGGGAACTTCCAGCAGGCAGTAGCTGAAGAACAGGATTCCGGCGCCCCAGCCGAACTGCGTGGCGCTGAGGCCGATATCCTTGTTCATTTGCAACGCAGCAAAGCCGACGCTGGTGCGATCGAGATAGTTGAAGAGATAGGCAAGGCCCAGCAGCGGGACGAGGCGCCAGGTGTTCTTGGAAATGGCGCTTGCGAGCAGCCTTGCATCCGGACTGCGTTCTGCGAACGATCCGTTCGCCGTGATCTCGGTCATCCGCCGATCCTCCCTGTGGTTTTGGCCAGTTACCCCCAGGAGGCCCGGCTGTGTTAGGTTCAGACATGCCAGACCGAACGGACGATGGTCCAATCGCTAATGTTTTGGAATCGATAACCGGGAGGAAGAAGTGGACCTTCGTGACCTCACCTATTTCGAGGTGATTGCCGATCTCGGCCATATGGGGCGGGCTGCCGACAAGCTCGGCCGCACGCAGCCCGCGCTAACCAAATGCATCCAGCGGCTCGAGGAAGCGGTGGGCGCCGACCTGTTCGAGCGGACGGGGCGGGGGATCACCCTGACGCGCGTCGGCGAGGTGCTGCTGGCACGTGCGCGGCGCATGCGCGAGGCGATGGAGGAATCGTTGCGCGAGGTCACGGACTTTGCCGCCGGCACCGCCGGTCGTGTCGGCATCGGCTGCGGCGCGACGATGGGTGAGTATTTATTGCCCCAGATCTGCCGCGCCATCATCGCGGACGCGCCGGGCCTTGCGATCGAGGTGCAGATCGGGATGAGCGGCGTGGTCCGTGCGGCGCTTCGAGAGCGCATCCTCGACCTCGCGATCGGCCCGATCCTGCCCTCCGACGAGCAGGAGTTCGCGCACGAGGCATTCGGCATGGACGACGTCGTCGTCGTCGCCGCCAAGGACCATCCGCTCTGCGGCCAGCGGCTCACCATCCAGGATCTGGTCGCTTCGAAATGGGTGCTGCCGGCCCGCACCGTCGCGATGCGTCAGTGGCTCGACAACGTCTTCGAGGCGCATGGCCTGCCGCCGCCCATGGTCCAGATCGAAACCAACTCGATCACGACATTGCCCAAGCTGATCGCCGACACCGCGCTGCTCAGCTTCACCTCGACGCGAAACCTGCATCCGCTTCGGCTGGGCAGCCAGCTCGACCGCTTGATGATCGACACCACGACGATGCGACGGCCGCTCGGCTTCGTCACCCGGCGCGATGGCTATCTCTCTCCTGCGGCGCAGCGGGTGGTCGGCCTGCTCAAGGCCAAGGGCCGTGACTTCCTCGAACAGGTGACGCTGCCGGGCATGACGGATGATGCTGCGGCCATGCCGGCCATCGTGGTCAACCGGACCGAGCGAGCCCATAAACGCGTGCGGCAGTCCCACTGAACAGGCTCGTCCGGTCGCTTTCGCTGGCACCGCGCGTCAGGCGTTTGAACGCATTCCACACCGTCCCGTAGCCGTACGAGCCCTTGTCGACCGGGAAATTGCTCTCGAACATGCAGCGCCCCGCGCCGAAAGCCTCGATGCAAGTTTCGATGTAGGGCCGCCAGGCCGCGGCGAGGATTTCCGAACTTGGCGGGACCTCGCGCGTCTCGAAACCGAAACCGTTGATGCGCATGCCGAGGCCGCCGAGCTTGACGCAGACATTCTCGCAAGCCGCGAGCTCGCGGATCGCGCGCGACCATTCTGCGAAGATCTCGTCGCGCCGGTCCTTGTAGGGTCCGATCCCCACGATCCCGCCGAGATGATCGAGCACGATCCTCGTCTGCGGAAAGGCGCGCGCGAGCTCGGTCAATTCAGGGATTTGCGGATGGAACAGCCATGCGTCGAACACGAGCCCCAACGGAGCCAGTTGCGCAAACCCGGCGCGAAACGCGCTGTCGGCGAGCAGGCCCGGCGGGCCGGCGCTCAGCGGATTCATCAGGCTTCGGTCGGTGTCCCACACGGTGATGTGCCGGATGCCGCGAAACCTCTCGGGAGCTGCGGCGATGTGGGCTTCCAGCACACCTGCCACGTCGTCTCCGAGACGCAGATCGGCATGGCCGACGATGCCGGCGCAGAGACGATGCGAACCGTATTGGCCGCTCGCGCTCATAGCTGCGACGCCGCTCGCGAACTCGGTCTCGCCGACGACGCGCATGGCAGCCGGTCCGTCTGCCCGGTACATCGCCTGGCACTGTACGAAGACGCTGGCCGTGACATTGTGACCGCATGCCGCGATGTCCGCGAGATATTCGTCGAACAGATATCTCCAGTTCGGCCGGTCCCAGAGATGATGATGGGCATCGATGATCGGTAGATCGGGTTCGAGCGCATCCTCGACGCCGCGTGCCAGCCAATCCGGCCTGACGGCGAGATAGTTGCTGCTACTCGCGGCCTTGGATGACGTCACTTGGCGAAATCCCGCGGAGCCGGCCCGGTGTAGCGATAGGGGATGCCTCGCGGCATCGGGCCCTTGATCCGGCCGCCTTGCTGCGACTGTTCCCAGGCATGTGCGAGGATGCCGACCGAGCGCGAGAGAATGAACAGGCCGCGCCCCAGTGCCGGCGCAAAACCCAACTCCGAATAGATCACGGCGGTGGCGCCATCGATGTTCATCGGGATCTTGCGGCCCTTGCGCTGCTGCATCACCTCCTCGACGCCGCGGCCGATCTCGGCGAAGCGACCGGACACGACACCATTCTTCCGGGCGGTGTCGACGAGTTCGAGCAGCCGGGGCGAGCGGGGATCGACCGGGTGGAAGCGGTGTCCGAATCCCGGCACGATTTTTCCGTGCTCGGCGATGAAGGCGTCGAGACCCTGTTCAACGGCCGATCTCAGCGCGACGCCCGCATCCTGGCGCTTCGCGATGTCTGCATACAGCTCCATGCATTGCTCGCCGGCACCGCCGTGAATGTCGTCCAGCACGTTGACGGCCGAGGCCATCGCACCGTTCAGGGGGAGCCCGCAGGTCACGGCCATCCGCCCGATCGCGATCGATGGCGCCTGCGGGCCGTGGTCCACGGCGGAAACGAGTGCGGCCTCCAGCAGCGCGCCTTGCTCAGGGCTCGGCAGATCGCCCTTCAGCATCAGCCATATCATCTGCGGAAACGAGACCCGGCCGATCAACTGCTCGATCGGAAAGCCGCGGAAGCGGATCACGCCCGGTTTCATGTCGATGATGTCGGTCGACCACCATTCTGTGGCCTTTTGCAGCAGGTCTGCGGCGCCTTGATCGGTCATGGCATTTGTCCTCGATTAGGTGCTTGAAGTTTCGGCGCGCGCCTTCAGGTCAGGCATCTTCACGGTCTCCCTCACCGTCGGCCGGTTATCGAAGGCGACGACGCCACGCCGGCCAAGCGCCTCGATCTCGCTCTCCGCGAAGCCGAGTTGTCTCAGCCATTTCCCGGTGTCCTGGCCGAGGGCGGGCGGCGGCGACGGTTCCGGATAATCCGTCTCGAGCCGAAAGCCCGGGCGGGTCACGCGCATGGTCTGGTCGCCCGTCACCGTCGCGTTCAGGCGTTCGACGAACTTCCGGCCGGTGATCTGCGCTTCGTTCAGCACCTGCGGGACGCTCAGTACGCAGCCGGCCGGAACGCCCCTGGCGTTGAACAGAGTCTCCCATTCGGTGGCGGATTTGGCGGCGAGAGCGGCTTCGAGCTCACGCTTGAGTGCTGCGCGATGGTCCTTGCGTGATTGCCGTTCGCGAAACCGCTCGTCGGTCTTCAGCTCCGGCCGGCCGACGATGTCGCACAGCGCCTCGTATTGCTTCTGCTCGTTGGCGGCGATGTTGAGCGGCCCGGAGCCGGTCGCGAACGTGCCTGACGGCGCCGCCGTGAAATTCTCGTTGCCGATCGGCTGCGGATCGACGTTGCCGTTGAGATGGTTGGAGACCACCCAGCCCATCGCAGCCAGGGTCGATTCCAGCAGCGAGACGTCGATCAACCGCCCGCGCCCCGTCTGCCGCTGCTCGACGAGCGCGGCCGCGATCGCAAAGGATGCGGTGAGGCCCGCGATCGTGTCGGCGATGGGAAAGCCGGTGCGCAAAGGGGCGGTCTCGGCATCGCCGGTGACGCTCATCACGCCGGACAGTCCCTGGACGATCTGGTCGTAGGCGGGCCGGCCCGCCCAGGGGCCGTCCTGTCCGAAGCCGGAGATTGCGCAGTAGACGATGCGCGGGTTGCGCTTGGCCAGCACCTCGTAGCCGAGCCCCAGCCGTTCCATCACCTTCGGGCGAAAATTCTCCAGCACCACGTCGGCGGTCTCGACGAGGCGCAAGAAGATTTCCTTGCCTTCGTCGGCCTTGAAGTCGATCGCGACGGATTGCTTGTCTGCGTTCACCGCGACGAAGGACAGCCCCATGAGCTTCTTCGCCATCGCCGGATCGGCGCCGAGCCGGCGCGCGAGATCGCCGCCCTTGGGATTCTCGACCTTGATCACCTCGGCGCCGAGACGTGCGAGCTGATAGCCGCAGAACGGACCGGCCAGCACGTTGGAAAGATCGAGGATGCGAATGCCGGCGAGGGGCAATGTCATGCGAGGTTCTCCGGATGGCGAATGGGTGGGATCAGACGAGGCCGAGCCAGTGCCACCAGGTCGCGGCGCACAGGGCATAGAGCAGGCAGGCGACGACGCAGACGATCACGCCGACCTTCGGGAAGTCCTCGACGCGCAGGCGGCCGGTGCCGTAGACGAGGATGTTCGGCAGCGTGTTGTAAAACATCAGCAGCGGGTAACCGCCGATGATCATGCCGGCCGGCAGCGCCAGCGCGACCGGATTGACGTTTGCGGTCGTGGCCATCGCCAGGATGATCGGCAACAGGGCGGTCGCCATGGCCGTCGTGCCGACGAACATCACATGCATGAACTGCACGATGAACATCACGGTGACGATCACGACCAGCGCCGACGCGCCGGCGAGGCCGAGCGCATGGAAGATCGAATTGGCCAGCCAATTGGCGGCGCCGGTCTTGAGAAGGATGTCGCCGAGCGAGACGCCGCCGCCCGCAATCAGCAACACCTGCCAGGAGACGCCCTTGTTGGCATCGCTCCAGTCCATCACGCCGAAGCGCGGCAGGAACAGCAGGCACGCGCCCATCAGGCAGACGACCGTCGTGTCGAGCCCGGTCAGGCCCTGCGTCGCCCACAGCGCGGTCACCAGAACGAACACGGCGAGAGCGCGCCATTCGGCCGACGACATCGGTCCCATCGCGGCGAGATTCTGTGCGATCCGTGCGTCGGCCTGCTCATGGCCTGCCTTGAACTCCGGCGGGAAGACGCGCTGGATCACCCACCAGGTGAACAGGGTCATCACCAGCGCCGGCGGGAAGCCGTAGAGCAGCCATTCGGCATAGGTGATCGTGTGTCCGCTCGCCTTGGCGACGAACTCGACCGTGACGGGGTTCGGCACCGTCGCCGTCAACACGCCGGCGCCGATCGTCGCATTCGTCATCGTCAGCGTGAGCAGCAAATTGATCGCGAAGGGCGAGCGCGCACCAGTGCCGAAGATGGCGAGGATGCTGAGGCATTCCGGCAGCAGGATTGCCGTCCGCGCCGTCGATGACGGAACGAGGAAGGCGAGGGCGATGTTGACCAGCGTCACGCCGAGCGTGATCCGGGTCGGCGCGCTGCCGAATCGCGCCAGGATGACGTAGGTGATGCGCTCGGCGAGCCGGGTCTTCACCATGGCCGTCGCAAGGATGAAGGCGCCGACGATGAGATAGACGGGCGAGGCGGAGAAGCCGTCGAGCGCGGTGCGAAGCGGCGCCGTGCCGGTCAGCACCGCAAGCGGCACGACAGCCAGGCTGGCGATGGCCAGCGGTATCGCCTCGGTCAAATAGAGCACGAAAATGCCGCCGAACAGTGCCAGCGCCTTGTGGCCCTGCAGGGACAGCGTCTCGGGCGTCGGTGAGAGCCAGACGGCGGCGGCAACGACGATGGCGAGGGGAACGCCGATCGCCCTCAGCGTGGCCTCCAGCGATCGCGGCGCATGCGCGCCGGCCTCCGCGTGAGCGTGAGATGACACGAGTTTTCTCCCTGTCGAAGCATGCGGCGATGGATCGATGCCATCACGGTTTTGAAAGCCGTGCTTCGCGGTGGGAGTAGCGTGCCCGCCGAGCTTGCGTCCAATTGCAAGTTTTCAGGAGACCATAACCGGCGGGAATGTGTGGTCGGTCAGTGCCGGCGGACGGGAGCCTTCCGGGCCGGCTTGCGCCGTTGCGCCTGCAGCTTGCCGACAAGATCCTTCAGCGCATCGGCCAGCGGCGCTGATGCGCGATAGGCCAGCCCGACCTCGCGCCTGACCTTCACGTCGATCTCGCGCACCGCGACATCAGGATTGCCCTTCGCGACGCCCTCCGGAACGATGGCGATGCCGACGCCGGCGGCGACCAGCGCCATCGCCCAGTCCTCCGACTGCGCGATCGCCGCCGTCTGGCGCCGCTGTGCATTGCGGCCGAAGAATGCGCTCTGCTCGCAATGGCAGCGGTCGATCAGCGGGACCTCGGCGAGATCGGCGGCACGGAGCTTGTCCTTCAGCGTCAGCGGATGCGAGGGCGGCAGGGCCGCCACATAGCGCTCGCTCCACAGCGGCACGAAATGCTCGTCAGTGCGCAGCATGGTCTTCGCGATGATCCGCGCATCGGCGCGCTCGTCGCTGCCGACGAGGCGGAGCGCGATGTCGCTACGCGCCGTCAGCGGCTTCAGCAACGCGATCGTCCGGGGCACGTCGAGCGTGCGCATCAGGCCCAGCGTCACATCGGTCCTGCTCGCCGGCTTCCGGAACAGGCTGCGCGCGGCATCGGCCTCGTCGATGATGCGGCGGGCGAGGGCGTGAAACTGCTCGGCCGAGGCGGTGGGTGCGACGCCTTTCTTGTGCCGGATGAACAGCGTGGTGCCGAGCTCGGCCTCCAGGCTGGTGATCGCGGTCGAGATCGACGGCTGCGACACGAAGCAGGCCCGCGCCGCGGCGGTTAGATTGCGCTCGCGGTAGACGGCGGCGAAGTAGCGAAGCTCGCGGATGTCCATAGGTCTAGCCTAGAGATAATATCAATATCGGATATTTTACCTATGGATAGCAGGATGACAAGATTGCCCCTGTCGCAACCAGCAGGGACGCACGATGAAGATCCATCATCTCAACACCGGCACGATGTGCCCGATCGGCCGCCGTCTGGTGAACGGCACCGGCAGCCTGTTCCAGCGCGCCCGGCTGGTCTGCCATTGCCTGCTGGTCGAGACGAACGATGGGCTCGCTTTGGTCGACACCGGCATCGGCCTTGGCGATATCGCGGAGCGAGACCGGCTGGGCCGGCGATGGTTGCGGCAGACCGCGCCAAAGCTCGATCCGGCGGAGACGGCCGTGCAGCAGGTCAAGGCGCTCGGCTATTCGCCTGCCGACGTGCGCCACGTGCTGCTGACCCATCTCGACCGCGATCACGCCGGCGGCGTGCCCGACTTTCCCCATGCCGCGATCCACGTCCACCGCGCCGAACACGACATGGCGGTGCTGCGCAAGCCTGCGCCGCCCGAAGGGCGCTACGTCACGGGACAATGGAGCCATGGGCCACGCTGGGCCTTCTATGGCGAGCACGGCGAGGACTGGTTCGGCTTCAGGGGCGTGCGCGCGCTCGGCGACAAGGAGGCGGACGTGCTGATGATCCCGCTCGCCGGCCACACGCTCGGCCATTGCGGCATCGCGGTGCGCTCAGGCGACACATGGCTGCTGCATGCCGGCGACAGCTATTTCCACCACGCCCAGCTCGACGCCGCGCCGCGCGTCCCCTTGATGCTCGGCCTGTTCCAGCGCAAGGGCGACATGGACCGCAAGATGCGGATCGCCAACCAGGCGCGGCTGCGCGCGCTGAAACGGGACCATGGCGACCGCGTCAGGATCGTCAACAGCCACGATCCCGCCGATTACGAACGCTGCCGGTGCGGCGCGCATTGAGCGCGCGCCCGGGCGTCAGCGCTGCCCGTCGTGCACCGAGATCTCCGACGCCTTGAGGCCGCCGATGCGCGCGTGGGGGCGGCCGCCGGTTGCCATCACGAGGCCGAAGGCGATCTCGTCACGGCGCGGCGCGTCCCACAGCGTCATCTCGGCCGTGCCGAAATGGCTGCGGACATAGGCGGCGTGGATATGGCCGAGCGGCACCATCAAACGCGTGCCGGGCCCGCCGATGGTCTTCGCTGCAGGGACAATCGCCTTGGGCTGCCCCAGCACCTCGCGCATGCCGTGGCCGCCGGCCTCGTGCCAGACGGCGCCATGCTCGAGCTCGCCGTCCTCGCCGACGATGATGCCCTTGCCGTAGGCTTCGATGCGCTCGGCGCCGCCGAGCTGCGCGATCAGGCGCGTCGCCAGCTCGCGCCCGAGCTCGCGCAGGGACGCCTGGAACGGCATCAGGTCGGGCTCGAAGCGGCCGGCGAAGGGATTGCGGATCACGGCGACCGCCGTGCCGACCAGCAGCGGCTTCTCCAACCGTGGGCCGCGCTCGTGCCAGACGGTCTCGACGTTGAGCGCGGTCTTGCGAATGTCGTGGGACATGCCGCGTCTTACGCCTCGTCCACGACGGGATTGCTGAGCACGCCGATGTTCTCGATCTCGACCTCGACCACATCGCCGGGCTTGAGGAACACCGGCGGCTTGCGGGTGAAGCCGACGCCGGCCGGCGTGCCGGTGGCGATGACGTCGCCGGGGACGAGGTCGAAGATGGTGGAGCAATATTCGATCAGGCGCGGGATCGAGAAGATCAGCATCGAGGTGTCGGAGGACTGTACGGTCGCGCCGTTGACGCGCGTCTCGAGCTTCAGCTTGGTGGGATCGCCGATCTCGTCGGGCGTGACCAGCCACGGTCCGAACGGACCGGTGCCGACGAAGTTCTTGCCGGAAGCGATCTGCTGCGCATGGCGCTGCCAGTCGCGCACGCTGACGTCGTTGTAGATCGAATAGCCCGCGACGTGAGTCCAGGCATCCGCCTGGCTGATGTGGCGGCCGCCCTTGCCGATCACGACGGCGAGCTCGCCCTCCCAGTCGAAATTGTCCGAGACCTTCGGCCGGATCACCGGCGCGTTGTGCGCGACCTGGGAGCGCCAGACCCGCAGGAAGATCGGCGGAAACTCCGTGATCTCGCGCTTCATGCCGAACGCCACCGCCTCGTTGTGGTGGTCGAGATAGTTGCGCACGGCGCAGACGATCTTTTCGGGGCGCGGGATCACCGGCAGGTATTTGACGTCGCCGAGCGCTAGCGTCGGCTTGTGCGCGGCGACGATGGCCTCGCGCCCTGCGTAGTCCGTGCTGCCGAGGAAGTCCGCCAGCGTCGGGTACTGGGGCAGGGCGCGGCCGAGATCCACCACGCTGTTTTCGACAACAGCGCCCCAGCTTTCCCGGTTTCCGTCCAAGAACGACAGCAGCTTCATGGTTTCGCCCCAAGGGTTCATATTTTCGATGCTGCCTATTATTTTCGAAAATATGCCGGCGCGCAAGCCCGCTTTGGTCGAAAATGCGACCGCGGGATTATTCGGCGTCGAGCAGATGGCCGGCGTAGGTCGCCACGTTGTCGGAGGTCGAGCGGATATGCGCCTCGATCAGTTGCACGGCGAGATCGGCATTGCGCGAAATCGCGGCCTGCATGATGCCCTGATGCTCGCCGGCCTTGTCGCGCGGCCGTGGCCGGAAATTGGCCGAGAGGTGCCGGTAGCGCTCGGCGCGATCGAACAGCTCGGCGCGAATCGCGAGCAGCGTCGCCGAGCCGCAGGCGGACACCAGCGCCTGGTGGAACTGGCGATGGGCGATCTTCCACTCGGGATCGCGCAAGGGGTGCTCGGGATCGCGCTGCTCGATCCGCTTCAGGCGGTGCAGCGTCGATATCACGGCGATTTCCCAGTCGTCGTCGCCGCGCTCGATCGAGCGGCGGATCAATTCCACCTCGATCAGCACCCGCGCATCGGTGACCTCCACCAGATCCTGGCGGCTGACCGGGGCGACGCGAAATCCGCGCTGCTCCTGGGCATCGACCAGCCCTTCGGCGGCAAGCGCCGTCAGCGCCTCGCGCAGCGTCGTGAAGCTCGCGCCGAAGCGCTCGCGCAGCACGTCGAACCGCAGCGGCTCGCCGGGGGCGAGGCCGCAGGCAATGATCTCCTCGCGCAGCCGATGGGTGATGTCGGCGGCAATGGTCTTGCCGAATTCCTTGCGGGGGCGAATGGCGCTGTCGGGCATGGCTCTGCCAATGAATCGATGCCTCAAGATGCCGCGCCAACGACCATCTTGCAATAATTTTCGTAAACGGTATGATTTTCGAAAATATGAGTTTTGGGAGGCCATGGAATCATGAGGGCAGTGCTGGTGCGTCAGCCGGGTGGGCCGGATGCACTTGAAGTGGTCGAGCTTCCGGTGCCTGCGCCGGGCGCCGGCCAGGTGCAGATCCGGGCCGAGGCCTTCGGGGTCGGGCAGCCCGACGTGCTGATCCGGCGCGGCGTCTACAAATGGATGCCGCCGCTGCCGGCCAATCCCGGCAACGACGTCGCTGGCCGCATCTCCGCGCTCGGGTCCGGCGTCGAAGGCTTTGCGATCGGCCAGAAGGTGCTGCTGAGCGCACGCGATCTGTCCCAGCGCGGCGGCTGCTACGCGGACTATGTGGTCGCGCCGGCCGACGCCGTTCACACGCTGCCCGACCATGTCGATCTGCAAGCCGCCGTGTGCCTGTCGAATTACCAGGTCGCCTACGCGCTGCTGCACGAATGCCGCCATCCGCGCGCGCCGGCGAGTGCTTTGGTGATCGGCGCCGCCGGCGGCGTCGGCACCGCGCTGGTGCAATTGGCAAAGCTCGCCGGGATGACCGTCATCGGCACGGTCTCGACCGAGGAGAAAGCCGCGTTCGCGAAGGCGAACGGCGCCGATCACACCATCTTCTACCGCAGCGAGGACGTGGTGGCGCGCACGCGCGAGCTGACGAAGGGCGAGGGCGTCGGCCTCGTGCTCGATCACGTTTGCGGGCCGGAGTTCACTGGCTATCTCGGCGCCCTCGGCAAATGGGGCACGCTGCTGTCGTACAACGCTTTCGCAGGCCTTCCGGAAGAGAATCTGATGGAGGCGATGCGTAGTCATCTCGACATCTGTCCGGCCGTGCGCTGCTTCTCCTTCCACATCTACGACCACGATCGCGACGGTCGACGCGCCCTGATGCGCAGCGTGATCGAGGCGCTGAGCCGCAATGCGATCAGGCCGGCGATCTCGGCGGTGCTGAAGCTCGACGAGGTCAGGAAGGCGCATACGCTGCTGGAGCAGGGCTCCGCGCTCGGCAAGATCATCATGACGCCGTGAGGGGATGGACCGCACGATGACATACGCACCCATTGCACGCTTCACCCGGCTGCGGCACGCGACCTTCACCTCGCCCGATCCGGAGCGGCTGCTCGACTATTACCGCGGCGTGATCGGTCTTGGCCTCGTCGCGCGCGACGGAGGCCGCCTGTTCCTCGCCAATGATTGCGAGCAGCTCTCGCTGGTGATCGAGCCCGGTGACGCCGCGCTGAGGAGCATCGCCTTCGAGATATCGCCCGACGTCCAGCTCGAGGCGCTGGGCGCCGCGCTGAAGCAGGCGGACTTGCGGCCCGAGCTCCACAGCGATTCCCTGCCTGGAATCTCGAAGCTGCTGTCCTTCAGCGACCCCGAAGGGACGCGCTTCGAGCTGATCCAGGGCTGGACGCCGACGCCCGCACAGGAGCGGATCGGCGGCCTCGCGGTCGCCAAGCTCGGCCACGTCGCGCTGCGCACGCCCGACCCCAAAGTCGCGTCGGACTTCTACGCCAACGTGATGGGCCTGCGGGTCTCAGACTGGATCGAGGACCGCTTCGTCTTCATGCGCAGCGGCTTCGAGCACCACACGCTGAATTTCGCCCGCGCGGACGTGCGCGGCCTTCATCACGTCGCCTTCGAGCTGCGCGGTCCCACCCACATGCACCAGGCCTGCGATCACCTCGCGCGGCACAAGCTGCCCGTGCTGTGGGGACCGGTTCGTCACGGCCCCGGCCACAACACCGCGATCTACCACCGCAATCCCGACGGGCATCTGGTCGAGCTGTTCTGCGACCTCGACCGCATGACCGACGAGTCGCTCGGCTATTTCGAGCCGCGCCCGTGGCATCGCGATCGTCCGCAGCGCCCGAAAGTCTGGGTCGGGCTGCCGCGCGACGTCTGGGGCATGGCGCCATCGCCGGAATGTACGGAGTTCGCGCGCTAGCGCATCTGAGTTCGAACGGAAGGCCGCCGCACACGCTTGCGGCCAAGACATAACAATCGAAGGGGGGAAGCATCCATGCTCTGGATGAAGCGGCTTGCTGCGGCCATTTTTCTGCTTGGCATTTTTCTTGGCACCGGTCTCACGGCGCACCCTGCGTCGGCGGAAACCTACCCGTCGCGCCCGATCCGCCTGCTGCACGGCTTTGCCGCGGGCGGTGCGGCCGACACGCTGTCACGCATCGTTGCCGACGGACTCTCGAAGAAGCTCGGGCAGCCGATCATCGTCGAGGCCAAGCCGGGAGCAGGCGGCAACATCGCGGCTGACGCGATCGCGAAGGCCGCGCCCGACGGCTACACGCTCGGCCTCGTCACCGGCGCGCACGCGATTTCCGCGGCGACCTACAAGAGCCTCGCCTACCAGCCGGCCGAGAGCTTCGAGATGATCTCGACGCTGGTCTATTACGCGCTCGTCATCGCGGTGCGTAACGATTACCCGGCAAAATCGCTCGGCGATCTCATCACCATCGCCAAGGAGAAGCCGGGCGCGCTCAGCTTCGGATCGGTCGGCTTCGGCTCCACGCATCATCTCGCCGGCGAGCTGCTGAACGCGACCGCCGGCGTCGAGATCGTGCACGTGCCCTATCGCGGCGATTCGCAATCCATCACCGCGCTGCTCGGCGGCGAGGTTCCGGTCATCGTCGGCACCCCCGTCCTGCTGGCACCGCAGATCCAGAGCGGCGCGATCCGCGGCCTCGCGGTGACCTCGCCGACGCGCACCGCGCTGCTGCCCGATGTCCCGACCGTGCAGGAAGCCGGCATCAAGGGCTACGACGTGCGCACCTGGGCCGGTCTGCTGGCCCCGAAGGGAACGCCGCCCGCGATCATGGCGACGCTCAACGCGGCAACGCTCGAGGTGCTCCGGGATCCCGACATCAAGCAGCGCCTGGAGACGGCTGTCGGCGGCGAGGTCCGCGGCAGCTCGCCGGCGGAGATGAAGGCCCTGATCGAGACCGAGATCACCAAATGGACCGGCGTGGTGGAGCGGGCGAAGCTTCCGAAGATCTGAGCCGCGGAAGCTTGCAAGCTGTTCCGCTATGCGCGGGAATGCACGTCGCGAGCCCGAAGCATGCGCTCCTTCACCGTCCGCGCGATCGCCGCCGGCGCTTCCTCAGGGATCGCAAAGCACGAGCTCGCGTTGATCTCGCACAGCACGTAGCTGTCTGCGCCGGCAGCCGTGCGCGGTCCGTACAGGAAGTCGGCGTCCCAGATGACGGGCAATGACGGCGCGTCGATGTCGAGCGTCGCCATCATCTGCGGCGTCCATTCGTCCTCCATCGATCGCCGCAGCGCCTGGAATTGCGGGGCGTCGGGTCCGTGCATGATCCGCGGACCCGGCTGCGCTTCGGGCGAGTCCGGTCCCTCCGGCGGCGGCGGGATCAGGGCCTTGATCTTCTGGTGTCCGAAGCCTGCGACCTTGGCGCCGCTCATGTAGCAGCGGATCATGCCATCGGGCAGGCGCGGCTGAAACGCCTGGTCGATGATGCAGCCGCCCCAGCCGAAATACGGCTCGCATCGCGCCAGCAGCGCGTCGAACGGCATGTCCTCGGGCGTGCTGCCGCGCTGCGCGTGAAGCACCCGGACCATGCCGTCGGCGTTGGGCAAGGCCTCCACCTTCCAGACGCCCTGGCCGCCATTGCCGCGATTTTGCTTGAGCACGCGCGGCCCGTCCGCCCGAAGGCGCGACGGAAACTCGGTGCGGAACTTCGCTGCGGTGTCGTAGCGATGCGTATCGGTGCCCCAGCCGAGATGACGCGTGCGGTAGAGCACCTCCTTGACGCCCATCTTCAGGATGACGTCCGGATGCGCACTCACCCATGGCCCTTGCGCGGCGACGTCGCGCAGCAGGGCATCAAGCTCGGCGCGCGTCTTGCCCTGATGGATCGGATCGACCCATACGAGCACGCCGTCGGCGGCGAGCAATTGATCGCGGACGGCGCCGGCAAAGCTCTCATCGTAGATCGCCGGAGTTGCATCGATGTCGGCGACCGCGAGCGCCTCGAAGACACGGACGAAGCGGCTGTTCTGTGGCGTCGTATCCCGCCGCGCGGCGGCATCGCCGCGCGAGAGGATGGCTAGGGTCTGGCGGTAAGGGGGGTGACGTTCGGTGTCCATGCGCAAGCTCCACGAATTTGCGTGCTGCGCAGAGCTTGGACCTGGGTCTCACGGGGAGTCTGCATGGTCCCCATGCGCACCACCTTACGTGAGATGGTCTTCAGGTTTCAAGAGTGGCGATGTGGTTCCAAAGGAAGCGGAAAATTCTTTGTGACGTCTGCCGGGGAGGGGCGAGTTGACAGCCTGGTCGCCCGGGGCTTCTACTTGACCTATCGGGGATGTGCGGTCTCCCCGTGAGGCGACATGCCCAAGAATCGCGTCCTGACTTTCACCAAGGACGCCGCATGTCATCCGACACCCCAAGTCGTCTGAACTTCAAGTCATCCATCGGCTTACAGGTCCGGCGCGATGCGCTGGCGTCGTCGATGCGCGTCACCGTGCGAAACGGACTTCACCTGGGGCGGGGACACGACCAGGAGAACGACCATGCGCACACGGACAATCCTTCAGGCTTTTCTCATTCTAGCGCTGACGGGCGGCGTGTCTGCAGCCCGCGCGCTGACCCAGGACGAGCTCGTCGCCAGGATCAAGGCGGCTGGCTACACCGAGGTCAGCGACGTCAAGTCGACCGCGGAGGGAACGACCGCCATGGCGATCAAGAACGGCAAGCCGGTGCGGCTCGTTGTCGACAGCAGCGGCCAGATCAAGGAGCGGAACTGAGATACGGACGGCTCCGCAAGTCGGATGCAAGCTCAAGGGAGCAAATCAATGCGCAAGACATTCTCGGCGCTGATGGCCATCGGCGCCTGCTTCATCGCGACGGCCCGCGCGCAGGAGGTCGACTGGCAGAAGGTCGATGATGCGATGGGCCGCAAGCCGGCCGTGACCGGCGACGTGCATCGCTATGGTTTTCCACGCACCGACCTCACAGTGACGCTCGACGGCGCCACCATCAAGCCGGCATTGGCGCTGGGCGGCTGGGTCGCGTTCAAGCCGGCCCATGGCGGCGCCATGGCGATGGGCGACCTGGTGCTGCTCGAGTCCGAGATCAACCCGGTCATGCTGAAGATGATCGCGAGCGGGCTGGAGATCACGGCCGTGCACAATCATCTGCTCGGTGCGAGCCCGGCGACGTTCTACATGCACGTCGCCGGGCACGGCGATCCCGTCAGGATCGCGACCGCGATCAAGGAGGGGCTCGCCGAAAGCAAGACGCCGCTCTCAGTGCCGGCTTCAGCGGCGCCGCCGCCCGCCGTCGATCTCGACACCGCGCAGCTCGACCAGATCATCGGCGTCAAGGGACAGGCCAATGGCGGCGTCTACCAGTTCAACGTTCCCCGCCGCGATCCGGTCACCGAGCAGGGAATGCAGCTCAGCCCCGTCGGGCCGCTGGGGGTGGCCATTGCCATCAACTTCCAGCCGACCGGGGGCGGCAAGGCGGCCATCACCGGCGATTTCGTGCTGACCGGCGACGAGGTGAACCCCGTCATCAAGGCGTTGCGGTCGCATGGCATCGCCGTGACGGCGCTGCACAGCCACATGCTGGATGAGCAGCCGCGCCTGTTCTTCATGCACTTCTGGGCCAACGACGACGCGATCAAGCTCGCCAATGGCTTGCGCGCCGCGCTCGACAAGACGGCGAGCACGAAGAGCTGATGCGCTCGTCTCGCTGCTACGGTTGCGGAGGATAGCGGTCGAACGTCGGCAGCTCGTGCGCGTGTTCCATCCAGCCAAGGCGCTCGGCGACCTGGATGTGCATGGTCGCCGGGACGGCGTCGGGATCATCGTAAGTCGCGCTCTGGATGTCGATGATCCCAGGCAGCATGCTGGCGTTGACATAGAACAGGCCGGTGCCGCAATTGCCGCAGAAGTGCCGCCGGCCATGTTCCGAGGAATTGTAGACCTTGGGCTCGCCCCTCATCACCTTGACGGCGTCATCCGCGTACATCGTCCAGCCGACGACCGGAGCGCCGGCATGGAGCCGGCAATCGCGGCAATGACACAACGCGTGAACGATCGCTTCGCCCTCGACCTGGTAGCGTATTGCGCGGCAGTGGCAGCCGCCGGTGATGGTGCTCATGCGTTCCTCCGATCGATCACAGGATTTCAGATCGATAGCTCTCGCGACTTGCTGCTTCAACGGCGCAGTCGATCTTCGATTGCGTCCTACTGTCGCGTGACAGCTGCTGCCACGATTTGCGATGCTCGCTCGATCGCAAAGAGGGGCGTTGGACTGCGGGAGGACGAGGTCAGAGTTCCTTCGATCCTTCGTCTGCGTCATCCTCATCG
The DNA here is from genome assembly GCF_018130885.1 of Bradyrhizobium sp. KB893862 SZCCT0404. Classification (NCBI taxonomy): domain Bacteria; kingdom Pseudomonadati; phylum Pseudomonadota; class Alphaproteobacteria; order Hyphomicrobiales; family Nitrobacteraceae; genus Bradyrhizobium; species Bradyrhizobium sp. KB893862 SZCCT0404. The sequence goes on along the minus strand of NZ_JAFCLT010000007.1, from coordinate 294,866 downwards.
TCTCCGAGGATCGTCTCCGACAGCAACGCCGCGGCCTTCTGCAGCGGGGCGATGAACCGATCGAGCTCGGTGAAGCTGACGCGGGCCACCGGAACGGACACGCCGAGGCACGCGATCAGCTCGCGATCCGGAGACAGGATCGGAACAGCACAGCCGACGACGCCGCGCACATACTCTTCATTGGTCTTGGCCCAGCCGCGCTTGCGCGTCTCCTCGAGCACCTGCATCAGGCTGTCGATGTCGACGATCGTGGTCTCGGTGTATTTGGTGAGCGCCAGGGCGCGGCACAGTTTCTCGCGCGCCCGCAACGGCAGCCGGCTCATGTAGATCTTGCCGGTCGAGGTGCAGTGAAGCGGCGCCGCTTCGCCCGGATTGAATTGCAGGCCTTGCGGCTGCGACACCCGCACGCTGTCGACATAGGCAACGACATTGTCGCGCACGACGCCGATCTCGCATTGCTCGCCGATCTCCGCCGCGACCGCGCGGAGCACGGCGTGCCGGCGCGCGGTTCGAAAGGCCGCGCCGATGACCTTGGCCGACAGCGTGACGAGCTGGTTGCCGACCACGTAGCGCTTCGTGCCCACGGCTTTCTGCAGCAGCCCACGCTGCTCCAGATTTCCGATGAGGCGGTGTGCCGTGGGCAGCGGGAGCGACAGCGCGCTGGCGATTTCCGCGACGGAGACGGCCCGGACCTGGGCGGCGACATGGCCGATGATGGCGAACGCCCGGTCGAGCGGACCGTCGGATGTGGTTTGCGGCATAGGCTCTCTCGATTTGAGGCTTCAATAAATTATCATTTTTCGGAATAATTGCTATTGAAATATGAAAATCATGCTTGGCTGCGCTCGCGGATTGCTCATATCGTTGGCGTCATCGGAAAGTGATCAGGTTTTGTGCAGTGCATTTGCGGTCCGCCGGGTGCGCGCTCATCGGGAGAACGGGATGTCTCGCCATTACGACGTCGAAGCCGTGCGGAAGGAGTTTCCGGCAGCCGAGCGGATCACCTATCTCGACTCCGGCTTCCAGACCCCGCTCGCGCGCCCCGTCAAGGCGGCGATCGATCGCTTCCTGAACGAAGGTCTCGAGACCGCCGGCCCCAAGAGCGTCTGGCTTGACCGCGTCGAGCAGACCCGCGGGAGGGTGGCGCGGCTGCTCGGCGCATCGGCCGACGAGATCGCCTTCACCAAGAACACCTCGGAGAGCATGAACATCGCCGCGAACGCGCTGCCGCTGCACGCCGGCGACAAGGTCCTGATGATCCATGGCGATCATCCGAACAACGCCTATGCGTTCCTCAATCTGCAGCGTAAGGGCGTGACCGTCGCATTCGTGCCGATGACGGAGGTCGTGAACGCCGACAGCCTTCGTCCGTACATCGATGCGAGCACGAAGGCGATCTCGATGTCGCAGGTGACCTTTCATGCCGGTCACCGTTTCGACGTCGAAAGCATCGGTGCCCTTTGCGCGGAGAAGAACCTCTATTTCGTCGTCGACGTCATGCAGGCGATCGGCGTGGTGCCGATCGACGCCAAGGCGATGCGCGCGACCTTCATCGGCTCGGGCAGTCACAAGGGGCTGCTGGTGCCGCAGGGGCTGGGCCTGCTCTATTGGGAAAAGTCGAGGGTTGAGCTCGAGCCTTCCTATCTTGCGGCCGCGAGCCTTGCCGAGGTCCCGGCTGATCTCATCGCCCGGCCCGACAGGCTCGATCCGGCACCGAGCGCGCGCCGCTTCGAGCTCGGCAATTTCAATCTTCCGGCGATCCACGCCCTCGGCGCATCGCTCGACATGATCGAAGCGCTGGGCATCGAGAACATCCAGAACCATTGCTTCGATCTCGGCGACCATCTGATCTCCCGGCTCGATGCGCTGGACGTTGGTCTGGTCGGTCCCCGCGACCGGCAGCATCGCGCCCCGCACATCTACGTCATCGCGCTGCCCGCCGCCGAATGGCTCGGCCATTTCGAGGAGAATGGGGTTCGCGTGTCGCCGGAGCGCGACGGCATCCGGGTGTCGTTCGGAATGTTCAATACGTTCGCCGATGTCGACCGCCTGATCGAGATCATCCAGCGGCGCGGCGTGAAGCCATCATCGAGGGCCGCTTGAGGCTGCTCATCAAGGAGACGTCCATGACGAAAGTTGCGCGTGTCTTGAGCCTTCTGTCCGGCTTCGCGGTCTTCAGTGCCATCAGCGGACCCTCCGCTGCTGCCGACAGTCCTACGCTCGCCAGGATCAAAGCGAACGGCGCCATCACCATCGGCCATCGCGAGGCCTCCATACCGTTCTCCTATCTCGGTCCCGACCAGAAGCCGATCGGGTTCTCGCTCGATCTCTGCGCGGCCATCGTCGAGCGCATCAAGACGGAGACCGGGCTGCCCAACCTGAAGATCAACTACGTTCCGGTGAATTCGTCCAACCGCATCCCGCTGATCCAGAGCGGCACCGTCGACATCGAGTGCGGCGGCACCGCGAACGACAAGAAGCGGCAGGAGCAGGTGTCGTTTTCCGTCGCCACCTTCGTCAGCCAGCCGCGCTGGCTGGTCAAGGCGGACAGCGGCCTGAAGACGGCCGGCGACCTCAAGGGCAAGACCGTCGTCGTGACCCAGGGCTCTAATGCCGTCGGATTCGCGCAAGCCGTGAATGCAAAGGATCAGCTCGGCTTCAACATCGTCCAGGCCAAGGACCATGCCGAATCCTTCCTGATGCTGAACACCGGCCGCGCGGCCGCTTTCATGGAGGACGACATCCTTCTCGCGGGCCTCAAGGCCGCCGCTCCGAAGCCGGATGCGCTGATATTTCTCCCCGAGGGTTACGCCAAGATCTATTATGGCCTGATGTTCACGAAGGGCGATACCGGCTTCAAGGCGCTGGTCGATAATGTGCTGTCCAAGCAGATGGCGTCGGGCCAGTTCGAGAAAACCTATACGAAGTGGTTCACGAGGCCGATCCCGCCCAAGAACGAGAACCTGGCGTTCCCGCTGACGGTCGAGCTGACGGAGCGGATCGCGCATCCCAGCGACGCGGTCGACTAGAGCGTTTCGAGCGAGGTGGATTCCGGTACGCGTCAGGGAACGCGTGACACAGGAATCCACGTCGCGACCTTGCCGGAGACTGTCCCGCAAACCGAGCCCTGAGGTACGCCATGTTCGCAGTGCTTCTTGAACAGACCGCGGATGGCCAGCGCTACATCGACTGGCTGTTGTCGGGCCTCGGCTGGACGCTGGCGCTGGCGTTCTTCGGCTGGTGGATCGCCTTCGCGATCGGGGTCGTCGTCGGTATCGGCCGCACCGTGCAGAACCGGGCCGTTGCGGCGCTTGCCCGCCTCTATGTGGAGATCTTCCGCAACATCCCCGTGCTCGTGCAGATGTTCCTCTGGTATTTCGTGCTGCCGGAGATCCTTCCCGTCTCGCTCGGGAATGCCATCAAGCAGATCCCGCCGCCGTGGGGATCGTTCTTTCCGGCGCTGGTGTGCCTGGGCCTCTACACCGCCGCCCGCATCGCCGAACAGGTTCGTGCCGGAATCGAGGCGCTGCCGAAGGGACAGGTCGAGGCGGCAAGCGCGCTCGGGCTCGGCGGATATCCGACCTATCGCTACGTCATCGTGCCGCAGGCGCTGCGCCTGATCATCCCGAGCCTGACCAGCGAGGTGATGGGCATCTACAAGAACACCTCGGTCGCGCTCACCATCGGCTTGATGGAGCTGACGGCGCAGGCCCGCCAGATCAGCGAAGCGACGTTCCAGACCTTCGCGGCGTTCGGTGCCGCGACGCTCATCTATCTCGCGCTGGCGCTGATCGCCTATCAGGGCATGGCGCTGATCGACAGGGCGGTGCGCATTCCCGGCACGGGCCGCGCGGACGATGCGGCCAAGCAGGCCGCGCCGCGCGCCGCCGAGCAGCTTGACGCCTTGCCTGACGCGATGGAGGTCGTGAAATGAACAGCCTCGATTTCTCCATCGTGCTTCAGGCGTGGCCTTACCTTTGGTCGGGCCTGCTGTTCTCCCTGGCGCTGACCGTCGTTGCTTTCGTGGTCGGCCTGGTGCTCGGCACTTGTCTCGCCCTGGTGCAGCACTTCGAGGTGCCCGTGATCGGCAGGCTCGTCCGCGGCTATGTCGCCCTGATGCGCTCGATCCCGCTGATCCTGGTCCTGTTCTGGTTCTTTTTCCTGGTGCCGATCGTGCTTGGCCATCTCGGCGGCAACGGACGACCGATCCCGATCGGCGCGACCTGGACTGCGTTCATCACCTTCGGCCTGTTCGAGGCGGCCTATTATTCGGAAATCATCCGCGTCGGATTGCGCGCTGTGAACCGGGGACAGTTCGAGGCGTGCCAGGCGCTCGCACTCTCCACTTTCGACACCTATCGCTCGGTGATCCTGCCGCAGGTGCTTCGCGTCGCGAGTCCGATCATCCTGAGCCAGACCATCATCCTGTTCCAGGATACCTCGCTGGTCTACGTGCTGTCGCTCACCGATCTGCTCGGCGCGGCCTCCAAGCTCGCGCAGCTCAACGGCCGCCTCGTCGAGATGTATCTGGTCATCGCGGTGGTATACCTCGCGATCAGCTCTGCGGCATCGCAATGCGTGGCCTCGTTGCGCAAGCGCTATGCGATCGCGGGAATGCGCCGCTAGCGCAGCGGACGGTCATCCTGGTCTTGGGAGAGGAATATGCATCAGCTCGCTGCAGGGAATAAGCCGGAGCCGTCCGCGTCCATCGTGGTCGTGGAAAAACTCGTGAAGCGGTTCGGCCATTTCACGGCCCTGAAAGACGTCAATCTCAGCGTCGGGGCCGGCGAGAAGATCGTGCTGTGCGGTCCTTCGGGCTCGGGCAAGTCGACGCTGATCCGCTGCATCAACCACATCGAGAAGCACGACGGCGGCCGGATCGTCGTCGACGGCGTCGAGCTGACCGACCGGATGACTGACGTCAACAGCATCCGCCGCGAGGTCGGCATGGTGTTTCAGAGCTTCAACTTGTTTCCGCATCTGTCGATCGTCGAGAACTGCATGCTGGCCCCGATGAAGGTGCGCGGCCTGTCGCGCGCCGAGGCGCAGGAGCGCGCGATCGGTCTGTTGCGCAAGGTGCGCATCCACGACCAGGCGGACAAATATCCGGGGCAGCTCTCCGGCGGCCAGCAGCAGCGCGTCGCCATCGCACGGGCGCTGTGCATGCAGCCGAAGATCATGCTGTTCGACGAGCCGACCTCTGCGCTCGATCCGGAGATGGTCAAGGAAGTGCTCGACACCATGGTGGAACTCGCGAGAGACGGCATGACCATGGTCTGCGTCACGCATGAGATGGGCTTTGCCCGCGAGATCGCGGACCGGGTGGTGTTCATGGACCGCGGCACGATCGTCGAGGAGGCCGATCCCGCAACCTTCTTCCGCGCGCCCAGCACCGAACGCGCGAAAGATTTCCTCGGCCAGATCATCCATTGACCGGCGACGGCGTCGGAGCGCCGGCGCGGCCTTTCTGATTGACGCCGGAAGGCGTCAAATCAGCAGGTCATGGTGCGCGGATGCATTGCCGTGATGACCGTTATTGACGTGACTGGCCGCGTGGTCGTCCGGTGCTTGCGAGACCAGTTGGGCGATGGTCTCGATGATCTTTTGCTGACCGGGCGGAACGTGCACATCGATCGGATCATTCTGCACGCTCGTGGGAACGACCGCGACGACAGCCGGCGAAGATGCCACGTTGTCGAAGTTGAACACCGGTTCCTGATCTGCGCCGACGGTCGCAACCGCAACCGCGGCCGGCGGTGCGGTTTCTGATGCGGTGGCTGCAGGTTGCGCAGCGTGCTGCGAGTTGCCGTGGTCCCCGCTGTCGACCGTGGCGACGCTCGTTTCGACGGTCGCGGTGGCGTCCGGCGCGTCGGCGGAGTTCGAGTGGTCCGAGTTGCCGTGTTCGACGTCGCTCGCATCTGCCTTCTTCGCGAGCCCTGGCGGAAGGTCCGAAGCGTGCTGCTCGGCGCCGTTGCCCGGATTCGCGTCAGCGTCGGTCGAGTCCATCGCTGCCGTCTGCGTGGGCTCCGACGCGTGCTGCGAGTTGCCGTAATCACCGCTGTCGGCCGCCACGACGGTCTCGGCCGCATCCGGTGCGTCTGCGGATTTTGAGTGGCCCGAGTTGCCGTGCTCGTCGTCGCTCGAATCCGCTTTCTTCGCCAGCCCTGGTGGAAGGTCTGAAGCCGAAGCCTGCTGCTCGGCGATATTGCCGACGCCGTTGCCCGGCTTGGTGTCGGCTTCAGTCGAGTCCGTCGCGTTGTTGGATGCGTGCTGCGAGTTACCGTGGTCCGCGCTGTCGGCCGCCACGACGGTCTCGGCCGCATCCGCTGCGTCTGCGGCGTTTGAGTGAGCCGAGTTGCCGTGTTCGTCGTCGCTCGAATCCGCCTTCTTCGCGAGCCCTGGTGGAAGGTCCGCAGCCGAAGCCTGCTGCTCGGCGATATTGCCGCCGCCGTTGCCCGGCTTGGTGTCGGCTTCAGTCGAGTCGGCCGCGTTGTTGGATGCGTGCTGCGAGTTACCGTGGTCTGCGCTGTCGGCCGCCACGACGGTCTCGGCCGCATCCGGTGCGTCTGCAGAGTTTGAGTGGCCCGAGTTGCCGTGCTCGACGTCGCTCGAATCCGCCTTCTTCGCGAGCCCAGGTGGAAGGTCCGCAGCCGAAGTCTGCTGCTCGGCGATATTGCCGCCGCTATTGCCCGGCTTGGTGCCGGCTTCAGTCGAGTCGGTCGCGTTGTTGGATGCGTGCTGCGAGTTACCGTGGTCCGCGCTGTCGGTCGCCGCGACGGTCTCGGCCGCGTCCGCTGCGTCTGAGGATTTTGAGTGGCCCGAGTTGCCGTGCTCGACGTCGCTCGAATCCGTCTTCTTCGCGAGCCCAGGTGGAAGGTCTGCAGCCGAAGTCTGCTGCTCGGCGATATTGCCGCCGCCGTTGCCCGGCTTGGTATCGGCTTCAGCCGAGTTCGTCGCGTCGGCCTTCTTCGCTGAGTCCGAAGCGTGCTTCTCGGCGCCGTTGCCCGGCTTGGAGCCGGCGTCAGTCGCTTCCGTCGCGTCCGCCTTCTTCGCCAACCCAGGCGGAAGGTCCGAGTCCGAAGCGTGCTTCTCGGCGCCGTTGCCCGGCCTGGAGCCGGCGTCAGTCGCTTCCGTCGCGTCTGCCTTCTTCGCCAACCCCGGCGGAAGGTCCGAGTCCGAAGCGTGCTTCTCGGCGCCGTTGCCTGGCTTGGAGTCGGCGTCAGTCGCTTCCGTCGCGTCTGCCTTCTTCGCCAACCCAGGCGGAAGGTCCGAATCCGAAGCGTGATTCTCGGTGCCCTTGCCGACGCCGTTGCCCGGTTTGTCGGCGTCATCGCCACTTGCAGACTCGGACTGCGACCCGTGCTGCGAATTGCCGTGGTTCGCGTTGTCGGCCGTTACGACGCTCGGCTGGACGGTCTCGTTCAACCCGGTCGGCGCAACACCGGTGTCCGCACTGATCGGCGTATTCTTCGATGTGGGATTTTCGGCTGTGGTCGCCGTCTCGCTACGGGCAACCGCGGTCGATGAGACGTGAGCCAGCACGACGGGCGCACCATCGCTGTCTTCCGTTGCATTCGTCGACTCGCCCGAGGAGGTTTTCGTCGACGGCCCCAGGCCGGTCCGGGTCTGCCCGAACTGGAACCTCAGGCCGCCGTCGGCCCGAATGCTCCAGGCTCCAGCCGTCTCGACCATGCTCTCGCTCGCCCCGCCAACGGCATGGACGTTGTCCGTAGCCGCGGCAGTGTCGTCGGTTGCGGTCACCGATATCAGCGCTTCTTCGAGCTTTTCCAGGGTGGCCGCGACAACCACGCCGTCCGGCTGGTTGGCGCCATCAGCCTCCGCAATGGACACGATCCCCTGCAGGTGGATCTCCAGCAGGCCGCGTTCGCCGATATCGAGAACATGATCGGTCGCGTTTACATAGACGATCGTTTCATTGGTCGCGGCGTTGTAGACCCAGGCGAGCGTATGCGGCGGTATGGACTTGCTGGCTGCCGTCATATGCAGCCAGGCAAGGGCTCCGAACGCCGCAAGATTGAGCCTGCCCGACCCGGATGCGAAATCGAAGGCCGATTGGGAAGGGGTGAAGCTGGCATCGGACGGGGCAACGTTCTTGTCGGCGTTGTCGCCCATCGCCTGATCGTGGCCATCTCCGGCAGCACCGGCGTCGTGGCCGGACTCCGACAGGCCAACGGTCTTCTGCAGGCCATCACCCGCGGCGCCCTGGCTCGTCTGGCCCTGGGCGCCTTCGCCTGCGACGCTGTCGTTTGCACCAGTCACGAACCCGGCAGGCTTGGGGGCATCGTGCGACAGGAAACCAGGGGTCGGATCGACATGAGACGCGCCGGCATCGGCGCCGGCCACCTTTGTCGTCGCATGATCGCCGGCGCCGGCGAGCAGGCTGTCGGCCAGCGCTTTGGCGGGATCATGCGGCTGCCCGGCGAGATGGGGGTCGTGCAGTGCGTAGATCAATGCACCGGCGAGCGTGGCGAAGGTGCCATACCCCGAGTGCAGCGACATCGGATTTGCAGCCAGCCGCGGGAATTGATGCTCCAGCGACGCGTCGTCTCCAGCCTGCGTGTCGTTGGTTCCGCGCAGCAAAAGTGCAGGGAGATAAGGTGTGCTCGATCCAACGGGACCGTAGTCTTTGAGGGATTTCGAGCTCACGAATTGCTCGGCCGCGCGCAGCGCTTCGATGGCCGCCGCCGGGTTCGCGACTTGCCCCACCTTGGCGAAGAAGTCTCTCAACGTGGGCTGAGGCGTCTCGCCGGAAGCCGAGACGGCGAGGTGCCGGAGAATGGCTTTCTTCCAGGGCTCGTATTCGGCGTGCTCACCCGCATGGCCGATGCCGTGGTCGTTCGGAAGTCTGTCGTTCGCTTCCGCCGCCTTGAGTTCGTCCGCAATCGCGAGCGCCAGAAGGGCCAGTGCAAGCGTGCCGAAGACGGAGGTACGTTGCAACAGGGCAATGGTCGCGAGCACCGTCCTGTTGGTGATCTCGAGCTTCTGGAAAATATTGTACAGGTGGACTTTGACTGTCCCCTGGGAGACGTCGAGCTTGCGCGCGATCTCCTTGTTCGACATTCCCTCCGACACGAGCCGTACGATCTGACGCTCCCGCTGCGTCAACAGCTCCATCATCTTTTCGATTTTGCCGGTGTCGGCTCCCTTGTCGGCCGGCGACAGGTCGGACTGCTGCAGCAACACGCCGCGCTTCGCCATCAGCCTCAGCGATCGCAGCATCGTGTCGGGGGCGGCATATTTCGAAATTGCGCTGCAGGTGCCGGCAGCGATCGCCCCGGTCAGGTCGTGGTCGGACTCGGTGAAGAACACCAGGCGCGTCGAGAGATTCTCGGCCTTGGCGATCGCAAGGATCTCGGAGACCGTCAGATCCGGCAGGGTGTCGGCCAGCAGCGCGACATCGGGCGACAATGTCCTGATGGCGTCGAGGCAGCTCGCCCCGTCACTGACCGACGCGACGACGTCGAAGTCGTGCTGTGCCCCGAGCACAGACTTCAGCCCCTGCAGTACGATCGGTTGCCGATCGACGATCACGAGGCGGATGCGGGCAATAATTCCCTGCTGCGCAGTGACGTCTAACATGAACTCCCTCGACCCGGTCATCTATGTCCTTCGGCATATGGCCGGGGCCGGGTAGAGGCATTAAATTACAATTAATCGTTTCGAGAAAGAGGCTTAGCGCGGTTAACCCGACCTAAAATTGCAAGTTTTTGACGGTATGCAGGTAGGAATTATGTCCTTTGATCCCATGGGTGTTGCGGTTGACTGGCTCGATGCCTACCGCGCAGGCGATATTGAAGCGATCCTGGAGATGCATGCTGACAATGCCGTGGTCCATTGCGGCTGCGGCGGCGGCACGACCATTACCGGCCGCGATGCATTGCGGGCCTATTGGATCGATCGTCTCAGGAAATATCCGGCAAGCACGTTGGATGATCTCAATCCCTACCACGAGGGGACGATCATGTCGTACGTGACGAGCGCGGGCGTCATGAGCGCGCTGTTTGCGTTCGACGACGCCGGCCGGATCAAGGAACTGGACTGCAGTCCCCCGCACTGAGCCCGCGGCTATTCAGGCCCTGGGGGAACCCATCTTGGCCCTGCGGCGCCAAGGTTCCAGCGGGGGGCATGGGCGAATTCCGACGATGACGTCGATCTGAGGCGTGCGGCTTCGAACCCTATCGCGCCTCAACTGCCTCGCCGCCCTCCTTTTCACGCAGAACCCCGAGAGCCGGACCGCCCATCGCCTTGATGGGCTCGGCCACTTTTTCTCGCGATGGCGGCGTCTTCAGACACGCGATGATAACGGCTCAGTGCCGCTCTGGCGGATCATGGCAGAGGCGTTGAGACACCTCCGCGTTCGGAATTTATTATTTCCAATATTCTAGAAATACGGTTGACTGCGAGCGCGAAAGGGCGCATCCATGCCAACATGAAGATTGCCGAAGCAGCAGCACGTTTGGAGGCCCTGGGTAACCAGACCCGGCTCCAGATTTTTCGAGCCCTGGTTCGAGCAGGGCACTCGGGCATGCCCGTGGGCCGTCTGCAGGAAAAGCTGAAAATCCCGGCCTCGACGCTGTCGCATCACATCAAGTCCCTGGTTGCGGTCGGGCTGATCAGTCAGGTTCGGGAGTCCACGACCCTGGTCTGCCATGCGAACTTTGATGCGATGCGGGGGCTGGTCGATTTTCTCGCCGCGGAGTGCTGCGCAGACGAAGTCGGATGCAAGGGTGCGCAGACGGCGGCGTGATCATTTTGGGTCATATTATTCGATGATTCTAGAAATATAGGAGAAGCCGAATGAACGCCAAGACGGTCGCCATCATCGGGGCGGGGCCTGTCGGCCTGGCTGCAGCAGCCCATGTGTTCGAGCGCGGCTTGTCGCCTGTCGTGCTGGAGGCCGGCTCCGCGGCAGGGCACGCGATCCGTCAGTGGCAGCATGTCCATCTGTTCTCGCCGTGGGCGTACAACATCGACAAGGCCGCCGCGCGCATGCTCGCGGCGACGGGGTGGAATTCGCCCGACCCGCAGTCCTATCCCACAGGGGGCGAGCTGATTGACGGATATCTCGATCCGCTCGCGACGCGCACGCCGCTCCGCGACATGATCCGGACCTCTAGCCGTGTGACGGCCATCAGTCGCGTCGGCTTCGACAAGGCGAAGACCAGGGGGAGAGAGCGGGCGCCTTTCGAAATCCGCTATCAGAACGGCAAGGGGCCCGAGGTGCTGCGTGCGGATGCCGTGATCGATACGTCAGGCACATGGTTCTCGCCCAATCCGGCCGGCAATAACGGCTTGCCGGCAATCGGCGAGCGCGCGTGCGCCGGTCGCATCGCCTACGGCATGCCGGATGTACGAGGTGCCGCGCGTTCCAGATATGCCGGGAAGCGTGTTGCCGTGCTCGGCGCCGGGCATTCTGCCGTGGGCACGCTGATCGATCTCGTGCACCTCGCGGACGAAGAGCCGGGCACGCAGCCCGTCTGGCTGTTGCGCGGTGCCGACCCTGCGAAGGCTTTCGGCGGCGGCCGAAACGACAAGCTTGCTGCGCGCGGCGAGCTGGGTTCGGCTTTTGCCGCGCTTGTCGCCTCCGGCAAGATCAAGGTCGAAACCGAATTCGGCGTCACGCATCTCTCGGAATCGGACGGGAGCCTCAGGATCGCGGCTGGTTCGTGTTGCGGCGCGCGCAGCGTGATCGCAGACGAATTGATCGTATCGACCGGCTTCCGTCCCGACTTCTCCTTCCTGTCCGAGCTGCGTCTGCGGCTCGATCCCGCCATCGAGGCACCTGTCGCCCTGGCGCCGCTGATCGATCCCAACGAGCACAGCTGCGGCACGGTGCGTCCGCACGGCGCGCGCGAGCTCGCGCATGACGAGCCGGGCTTCTACATGGCCGGCATGAAGTCGTATGGCCGCGCCCCGACCTTCCTGATGATGACGGGTTACGAGCAGGTCCGCTCGATCGCCGCCGATCTCGCCGGCGACAAGGAAGCCGCAGCCAGGGTGGAGCTTGTGCTGCCGGAGACCGGCGTCTGCACGCGGGGTGGTGTCGAGGCCGTCGGCGCTGCATCTGGATGTTGCGGTGGACCGGCGAAGGAGGAGCTCTCGGCCTGTTGTGCCGCCGATGAAACGGCCAGGAAGGCTGGTCGTACGGGGTGCGGCTGCTCATGACGCAAGTCCTCGCGGGCCAGTCTCGAGGTCCGCTCGCCATCGTGCTCGCTCTCGGTACCGCCCAGACGATTGCGTGGGCGTCCAGCTATTATCTTCCCGCCATCCTCGCTGCGCCGATCGCACGCGATCTCGGTCTTGCGCCGACCTATGTGTTCGGCGCGCTCTCGGGCGCGCTTGTTATCTCCGGTCTGCTCGGCCCGCGCGTCGGCCATGCCATCGACACGTTCGGGGGGCGAAGTCTGCTCGCGATCTCGAATCTCGTGTTTGTGGCAGGGTTGCTCCTGCTGTCGGTGGCCCATGGCGCGGCGGTGTTGATCGCGGCCTGGGCGTTGCTCGGGATCGGCATGGGCATGGGCCTCTATGAAGCGGCCTTCGCGACGCTTGCGCGCATCTATGGCTCCAATGCGCGACGAACCATCACCGGCATCACCCTGATCGCCGGCTTCGCCAGCACGCTCGGCTGGCCGCTCACGACGTGGCTGGAGTCCGAATATGGCTGGCGTGTGGCCTGCCAGGTGTGGGCGGCAATCCATATCGCTCTCGCGTTGCCGCTCAATCTCTCGCTGCCGCGCGCCGTTCCATTGGACCAGCAGCCTCGACCGGGGGCGGCTGCGATCCGGCAATCCGGACGCCAGAGCGAGACCTTCGCGATGGTGCTGTTGGCCTACATGTTTGCGGCCGCAAGCTTCGTCAGCTCCGGGATCTCGGCTATTCTGCCGACCATGCTGGTTGCGTTCGGTGCGACGCCGGCGCAGGCCTTGCTCGCGGGAGCGTTGGTTGGACCCGCGCAAGTTGGCGCGAGGCTTCTGGAGGCGGGATGGCTCGCCCGGTTTCATCCGCTACTCTCGGCGAGGCTGGCCATGCTCATGAATCCGATTGGTGTCGTCGCACTGATCGCGGGCGGTCCTTGGCTCGCGACGACTTTCACGGTGTTGTACGGCGCGGGGAACGGCATCATCACCATTGCCCGCGGGACGCTTCCGCTGGCGCTGTTCGGGCCGGCCGGTTTCGGCAGGCGCGTCGGCATGATCTCATTGCCTTCCAGGCTCACGGGTGCCGCCGCGCCGCTCGCGCTGGGGCTGATGGTGGAGCACATCGGTAGCAGCGCGCTGTGGATCAGCGCGCTCGTGTCCCTCTCGGCCTTCTTTGCGCTCTTGCTGTTACGCACCGAGCGGGCAACATCGACGCCCCTGCAGGTAGGAGAACAAAATTCCTAAGCTGAGCGGTCGGTCCCTGATTGCGGTGATGTGCATCGGCCAGGTTGGCAATCTCCTGCCGCATGTCACGCTGTCCGCAAACCTCGCGCAGCATCTTATGCCGGCGTGGGGCCTCTCCGCCGCCGAAGGCGGCTTGATGGCGAGCGGCTACGCGTTCGGCTACATGCTGGCCGTGCCCGTGCTGACGACGTTGACCGACCGAATCGATGCGCGGCTCGTCCTGCTCTGGGGCTCGATCGTCAGCGGGCTCGCGACCGCAGCGTTCGGCGTCCTCGCGCAAGGGTTTTGGTCGGGGACCGCGATCTGGTCGCTTGCAGGGCTTGGCTTCGCCGGCGCTTACATGCCCGGCCTGAAGGCGCTGACCGATCGGCTTCCCGCCGGCGACACGTCGCGGGCCGTCACGCTGTACACGTCGAGCTTCTCGGTCGGGGTCGGACTCTCGTTCCTCATCGCGCAACTGATCGCCGACCGCTGGGGATGGCGGGCCGCCTTCCTTGTCACCGGCTTCGGCCCGATCGCGATGGTGGTCGCGTGTCTCCTGGTCGATGCGCGGCAGCCCGCGCCGAAGGCCGGGCGTCTGCTCAACTTCGCACCCGTCTTCGCCAACCGCGAGGCGCTCGGCTATATCCTCGGCTATGGCGCGCATTGCTTCGAGCTCTATGGCATCCGTACCTGGCTCGTGGGGTTCTGGACCTTCGTCGTCGCGCATCAGGGCGCGCCGTCGTGGCTGAGCCCCGTCGTGCTGAGCTTCTGCTTTGCGGTGATCTCGATGCCCGCGAGCATTCTCGGCAACGAGGCCGCGCTGAAGTTCGGCCGCCACCGCGCCATTACCATCGTGATGATCGCATCGGCCTGCGTGGCGCTGGTGATCGGGCTCAACGCGAGCGCGCCGGCCTGGCTGCTCGCGCTGCTGCTGCTCGCCTATGGCCTGACCGTGCCGGCCGATTCCGGGGCGTTGACCGCCGGGATGTCGGCGTCAGCCGTATCCGAGCATCGCGGCGCCACGCTGGCTCTGCACTCGACGGTTGGCTTCGGCCTGTCCGCCCTTGGCGCCTGGGGGACCGGCGCCGCGCTCGATCTCGCCGGCGGCCCGCAGAGCGCAACCGGCTGGCTATTGGTGTTCATCGTCCTCGGGGCCGGAATCTCGGTGGGGCCGCTGGCGCTGCTGTGGGCGCGGATGGCGCGGGGCGATCCTTCCTAGTCGGTCGATCCGCGCGCGGTGATGGGCCTGCTGGCTGGCTTTCGTCCGAGTCCGGCGAGGCGTTGGTCGCCGCCTCTGATGACCGCCGCGCTTCCGGCTTGGTCCGTCGCGATCCGGCTGCCTTCGGCAGCGATTGGCGCACCTCGCAACTGCACCGGCGCGTTCTGCCGGTGCCAGGACCCATCCTGAAACCTAGAGACATTTGCGAGGCCTGCGAGCGGCTCGACCGCGCAGCCATCCGCAAACCAAGGAACACAGCATGAGAATCTCACCGCTTTCCCGTCGATCCGCGATCTTCCTGCTGATGGCGGCCATGAATGTCGGACTGATTCCGATGGCGCATGGCGAGGCGCCGGCGCCAGATGCCATCGTCGGAATTTGGGAAGCCGACGACGGCACCGTTAAGCTCGACATGTTCAGGAGCGGAGCGGAGTTTCAGGCGCGCATGCTCTATGGCAACGAGATCGTTGAGGCCGATAAGGTCACCTTCAAGAAGGATGCGAGGAATCCCGACGCGGCGCTGCGTTCGCGGTCCCTGAAGAACATCGTGTTCATCACGGGCTTGCGCTGGGAGGACGGCGAGTGGAGCGGCGGCTCGATCTATGATGCCTCGTCCGGCCGGACCTACAATTGCAAGGCCACCGTCAAGGACGGCAAGATGCATCTGAGAGGATATCTCGGCCTCCCGGCGATGGGGCAGACCCGCACGTTCCATCGCACCCGCGGGTGAACGGACACCTCCCGCTCCCAAACCGATTTGCCGGAGCGCGACCGTCGTGTCGCGCTTTTCTTTGAAAATTCACTCGTAAATTCCATGGCTTGGAGGTGGCGCCGGCAATGGCGTGTCACGCAAGTCCGTTGGCGCGCTCTGTCAGTCAATTTGCGCCCCGGAGACGTCACAGTGGGAGCCTGAACGAAGAGAGGTTGGTATGTTTGACAAGTCGAAACGAACGGCGCTCGTCACCGGGGCGTCCTCCGGCATGGGCAAAGAAATCGCAAGGCGCCTGATCAAGGACGGCTTCCAGGTCTTTGTCGCCGCGCGGCACGTCGACAGGATGGATGATCTCGTCAAGCTCGGGGCAAGATCGCTCCGCATGGACATTTCGAACGAGGCCGAGATCAAGGCGACGGTCGATGCCATCTTGCGCGAAGTGGACGCGGTCGATGTGCTCGTCAACAACGCCGGCTTTGGCCTCTATGGTCCTGTCGAGGAGGTCGGCATCGACGAAGCGCGGTATCAGTTCGAGGTGAACCTGTTCGGCGCTGCCCGGCTGACGCAGCTCCTGCTGCCGAAGATGCGCGAGAAGCGCTCGGGCACGATCGTCAACATCACCTCGATGGGCGGCAAGATCTACACGCTCTTGGGCGCCTGGTATCACGCAACCAAGCATGCGCTGGAAGGCTGGTCGGACTGTCTTCGGCTCGAACTCGCCCCGTTTGGCATCAAGGTCGTCGTCATCGAGCCCGGTTTGATCGAGACGGGCTTCGGCGATGTGGCCGCCAATGGCCTGCTCAACCGATCGGGGACCGGTCCTTATGCCAAGCTGACGCAGATCGTCGCAAAATCGACCCGCGCTGCCTATGGACAGGGGCGCGGTACCAATCCGAGCGTCATTGCCGATGTCGTCTCCCGGGCTGTCAAGCAGTCCAAGCCGCGGACGCGCTATGTTGCGGGCAAATACGCGCGTCCGCTGATCAAAATTCGCGAATGGTTCGGCGACCGCATGTTCGACCGCGTGATCATGAGCCAGATGCGTTAGGATCAGTCATGAGCGGAATAGCGGCAGACAGATGCAAGGTCCCCCGAGCCTTTTGGCAGGCGGTTGAGCATGTCGGTGTGCCGCCGGCCGTGTTGTTGCGGCAGGCGAAACTGCCGGCGACCTTACACCTGAACGATCAGGGGCAGGTCACGACGGCGCAATATTTTGCGCTCTGGAGAGCGCTCGAGGAGCTGAAGCCGGAGCCGGGGCTCGGCTTGATGCTGGTCCGGAGCGTCGAGACCGCGGTCCATCCGCCGTCGAGCCTCGCTGCGTTCTACGCAAGGGACTATCGCGACGGACTGCTCCGCATTGCCCGCTTCAAGCGGCTGTGCTCGCCCGAGCAGCTACAGGTCAAGGAGACCAAGGACGAGTGTGTCGTTACGGTGGAGTGGCCGTACGCGACCGATCCGGAGCCCGCGATCTCGACCGACGTGACCTTCGCGTCGCTGGTCGAACTCGGGCGTCGTGGTACGGGACAGCACCTTACGCCGAAGCGGGTGGAGCTGGTTCGTCCTCGTCCCAAGAGCGACGACCACCACAGGTATTTCGAATGTCCGATCCGCTATGGCGCGGCGCGTAACCTGCTGATCCTGAATCCGGCCGACCTCGATCGTCCGTTTCCCGGCCACAATCAGGAACTGCTCGAGATCCTCACGCCCGCGCTGGCATCGGCATTGGGTGAGCTGCAGGCGCGCAGCTCGGTCAGGGAGCAGGTGAAGGTGGTCCTCAAGCGAAGTCTTGCTAGCGGCCGGCCGGAATTGTCAGACGTGGCGCGCGATCTCGGCCTGAGCGAGCGGACCCTTCAGCGTCGCATCACCGAGGAAGGTGCGAGCTTCCGCGAGCTCCTCGTCGAAGCGCGTCAGGAGCTCGGACGGCAGCTTCTGTTGGATCCGACGGCCGACATCGACGAGGTCGCCTGCCTCCTGGGCTACCAGGATGCGAGCTCCTTCTATCGGGCGTTCCGATACTGGGAAGGCGTGACGCCGAGCCGCTGGCGCGAGCTGCACGGCAACAAGATTCACTGACGGTTCGGACAACGCCATCCGGTTCGCTTCTGCGTCTTCATTGGCGCCTGCGGCAACTTCGTTGGCGCGCCTTGCGACTGCCGGTCGCGACGGATCGCGGTACGACAGCCCGGCAAGATCAAGCCCACTCACCAAGGAATATCTCATGTCAGGCAAAGTCTGGTTCATCACCGGAGCATCCCGCGGCTTTGGCCGCGTCTGGGCGGAGGCTGCTCTCAAGCGTGGCGACAAGGTCGCGGCCACCGCTCGCATTGTGGCCGACGTCGCCGACCTTGCAGCAAGCTATGGTGATGCGGTGTTGCCGCTTGCGCTCGACGTCACCAATGCCCAAGCGGTCCAGAATGCCGTAACAAGGGCTTACACGCATTTCGGACAGCTCGACGTCGTCCTCAACAATGCCGGCTACGCGTTGGTCGGAGCGATCGAAGAAGCGCACGAGGCTGACGTCCGCGCCGAGTTCGACACAAATTTCTTCGGCACCCTTCGCGTCATCCAGGCCGCGCTTCCGCTCCTGCGGCGCCAGCGCAGCGGCCATATCATCGGCGTGTCGAGCGTTGCCGGCATCGTCGCCGGTCCCATCACCGGATTCTACAATGCCTCGAAGTTCGCGATCGAAGCTCTTCATGAGAGCTTGGCGCAGGAGGTCAAGGATTTCGGCCTCAAGGTCACGCTGCTCGAGCCCGGCGCCTACGCGACCGGCTTCGCCAGCATGGCCTCGCTCCGGATCTCGCCGGTCATCAATGCCTACAGCAACACGCGGGCGGAGGTGTTTGCGGCAGGCGCAAAGCTTGAATTTGGCGAGCCGGAAGCGACCGCAGACGCAATCCTGAAGATCGTCGACGCGGAGAACCCTCCGCTGCGTTTCTTCGTCGGGACCGAGGGGCTGCCGCGCGCCCGTGCCGCCTACGCGGATCGTCTCGCGACGTGGGAGGCGTGGGAGACCGACTCCAACGCCGCTCAAGGCGAGGCGAGGCAGCACAACATCGCGTCCTAGCTGAGCCCTTGTCCATCGAACCGGATCCGTTTGCTCATCCGCGCACGGAAAGAGGATGGTGATGAACGCCACCGCTGTTGCAGATTTCTTCCAGTTCTTCCGCTCATACGTTTCGAATCCGTGGCAGGTCTCCGCGATCGCGCCATCGGGCCAGTCGCTCGCACGCCTGATGACGCAAGAGATCGTGCCGGGCACCGGGCCGGTGATCGAACTCGGGCCGGGGACAGGCATCTTCACCAGGGCGCTGCTCCGGCGTGGCGTGCCGGAGCGCGACCTGCTGCTGGTCGAATACGGTTCGGATTTCGTCCGCCTTTTGCAGGAACGCTTCCCGAGAGCGCGCGTGCTTTGGATGGATGCGCGCCAGCTCTCCCAGTACGAGCCGTTCATGGCGCCAGCCTCGGCTGTCGTGAGCGGCCTTCCGCTGTTGTCGATGTCGCCGCGCAAGGTGATCGCGATCCTGAGTGGGGTCTTCCGCCACATGCAGGGGGGCGGTACGCTCTACCAGTTCACCTACGGACCGCGCTGCCCGGTGCCTCGGCCGATTCTCGATCGCCTCGGGCTGAAGGCCAGCCTGGTCGGGCGAACGGCGCTTAATATTCCCCCGGCATCGGTCTATCGCATTCGGCGTCGTCCCAAGCTGCGAGTCGGTCGGGATGACGAAGTGCAATCTCCGGAGGTCACGTTCTGACGTCGGGGAGCGCGACGACGGTCTCTTGAAGTCGTCGACGAGGGAAGGCTGCGCCCCTGAGATAAAAAAAGCTGCGACGGACTGGTCCGCGCGGGTGTTCACGTGTTTTGCCCGACACGTCAACGCGGCGCGCGCGGAGGCCGGCGGCCCCATCATCGACCGCGCGAAAGAGCTCAATGATTCCAATGCCCCCGCTACTGTGCATGGGGTTGTTTTCGCAACTTTGTCTTGAGGCCGTCCGAAACAGCCGCTCAGCGCCGTCCGCGCGGCGCCTCGGCCTTGGCGGGCGGTTCGGTCTGCGGACCGCAGGTTGCGGCTTGCAGCGTCGCCTGGGCCTGCGGCATCAGGCCGGGCTCGGCGGCGAGCGCCTTCATCACGATCAGGCCGGTGGTGCTGGGGGAGTCGATGATCAGGCGGTCGGCCGCGGTGACCTCTTCGTCCTCGGGCAGCTCGTTGTGCTGCGCTTCCGTCATCAGGTCGAGCTCGATCACCTTGCGGCCAGCCGAGCGGTCGTTGATGGCGTAATAGGCGATCTCGTTGCGGGTGTAGAACGACACCGAGGTATAGGCCTGGCTCACCGGCACCGTCAGTTTGATCGGCCCGCCCGAGAGGTCGTAGCGGCAGATCGCGAGCGCGAACGCCGGGTCCATGAACGGCATCGGCGAGGTCTGCGGATCGGCGAGGGGAAGCTGGGTGACGCCGTTCAGCTTGGTCATCGGCGTCAGCCGCGAATAGGCGTCCTGCGTCGCGATCCGCGGCAGCGCCAGCACGCTGACGAGATGGACCACGAGGCCCAGCACCACGCCGGCAACGATGGTGAAGAGCAGGCGGATCATGAGCAGCCCACCGTCGAGATGGTGGGCATCGGCGCATCGCGCTGGGTGCGGGTCGCAACGCCGACAGGCGTGTCGTAGAGGCGCAGCATCAGGGCATAGCGCTCGATGCCGCCCGTCGGCAGCCAGTTGCCGGCGCGCGAGCGCGAGGCGATGCGGATCTCGAACGAGCCGTCGGACGACCGCACGATCTCCTGGCTGGTGAAGCCGTAGCGGGCCAGCGAATTGGCGACGAGATGACCCTTGCGGTCGTACAACGTCAGCGTCCAGAACCGCGCCGGCGGCGTCACGCCGGAGACGATCACGTCGCAGCGGCCGTCGAGCGCCTTCTTCTTGTCGTCGGCGGTGGCGGTGAAGGCGACGCCGTCGCCGGTGCCGATCGGCAGCTCGCCGTTGCGCACGATGGTGGCGCGCGAATAGGGATCGACGTCGGCGGTGCCGGTGCGCGGCCGCGCGGTCCAGGCGCCAATGGTCAGCGCGCCGATCTCGGTGCCGCGCGTCGTCGTCATCCAGGTGGCGCCGACGCCCACCACGGTCGCGAGCAGAAGGGCCGTCAATGTGATCAGGATCAGCCGCACTTGTTTCGATCAGTTCTTGCGCGGGGCGGATGCGTTCGCATTCTCTTCCGCATAATTCTGCGGGAAGGCGAGCGCGCTCGTCGACGAGGACGGCTTGGCCGCCTTGGTGTCGTTACTGGTGGATTTGGTCGCGGTCTTGGCGGCGTCATCGAGCAGCTTCTCGACGCGCACTAGGATGTCGGCGCCGCGCTTGGTCAGCACGGGCGGCGGGCCGGGCTTGGTCTCCAGCACCTTCGGCGCCGCATTGGCCTGCGCGTTCGCGTCCTTCGGCTGCGGCGGCAGCTTCTGGCCCATGCCGATGCCGGGAATCTCGCGGACCTCGACGCCCTGATGCGCGGCGACCATGATGTCGTGCCAGGTCTGCGCCGGCAGCGAGCCGCCGGTCATGCGGTTGGTCGGCGAGTAGTCGTCGTTGCCGTACCACACAGCGCAGCTGAAATTGCCGGTGTAGCCGACGAACCAGGCGTCGCGATACGCATTGGTCGTGCCGGTCTTGCCCGCGGTCGGGATGCCGTCGAGCGCTGCGCGGCGCGCGGTGCCTTCGCTGACGACGTGGCTCATCATGCCCGCCATGTCGGCGGCGATGTTCGCCGGGATCGCCTGCCGCGGCTTCGGGCCGTCGCGATCCCAGCGCCAGACCAGATCGCCGGCGCCGGTTCGCACCTCCAGCACGGAGTGCGGCGTCACGGCTCGGCCGCGATTGGGGAAGGTCACATAGGCCACGGCATGCTCGAGCACGGTGACTTCGTCCGAACCGATCGGCAGCGACGGCGTGTCGGGCAGCGGCGCCTTGAGGCCGAAGCGGCGCGCGACCTCGACGATCTTGGCGCGGCCGATCTTCGCGGGGTTCGGCGCCTTCGGCTGCTCCTTCTGGCCGATCGCGATCGAGAGCTTCACCGGCACCACGTTGATCGAGCGCGTGATCGCCTGCGTCAGCGTCACCGAGCCGGAATAGGAATGGCCATAGTTCTGCGGACACCAATTGCCGATGCAGACCGGGCCGTCGACCACGATGGAGTTCGGCGTGAAGCCGTTGAGGAGCGCCGTGGTGTAGACGTAGGGCTTGAACGAGGAGCCGGGCTGGCGATAGGCGTCGGTGGCGCGGTTGAACTGGCTGGCGCCATAGTCGCGGCCGCCGACCATGGCGCGGATGCCGCCGTCGAGATCGGACACGACGGTCGCCGCCTGCGTCGCGTGATAGTCGCGGCCGAACTGGCGGAGCTGGTTCTCGATGGCTTCTTCCGCCGCCTTCTGCACGTTGGTGTCGATCGCGAGCCGCACCACGAAGACGCGCTCGGTGTAGGACTTCGGGAAGGTGTCGACCAGCTTGCGCATCTCGTCGAAGGCGTAGTCGAGATAGTAGTTCGGCGAGGCCTCGTCGCGGCGGTCGACGGCGAAGGCCGGGTTGCGGCGAGCGCCGAACACCTGGCCCTCGGTCATGAAGCCGGCATCGACGAGGTTGTCGAGCACGACGTTGGCGCGGGCGCGCGCCGCGGGCAGGTTGATGTGCGGGGCGTATTTGGTCGGCGCCTTGAACAGGCCGGCGAGCATCGCCGCCTCCGCCAGCGTCACGTCGCGCGCCGACTTGTTGAAGTAGAAGTGCGCCGCGCCGTCGACGCCGAAAGTGCCGCCGCCCATGTAAGCGCGGTCGAGATAGAGCTTGAGGATCTCGTTCTTGGTCAGGCGCCATTCCAGCCAGACCGCGAGGAAGGCCTCGTTGACCTTGCGCTCGATGGTGCGCTCGTTGCTCAGGAACAGGTTCTTGGCGAGCTGCTGCGTGATCGAGGAGCCGCCCTGGCGGACGCCGCCGGCTTGCGCGTTGGTGACGAGCGCACGCGCGGTGCCGGCGATGTCGATGCCGAAATGCTCGTAGAAGCGGCGGTCTTCGGTCGCCAGCGTCGCCTTGATCAGGACGTCCGGAAAATCTTCCAGCGGAATGGAGTCGTTGTGCTTGATGCCGCGGCTGCCGATCGGATTGCCGTAGCGGTCGAGGAAGCTGACCGCCAGATCGGACTTCTTCAGCCAGTCCTCGTCCGCGGTCTCGCGGAAGGCGGGGATGGCGAGGGTGAGCATCAGCACCAGGCCGCCGAGCCCGAGGGTCGCAGCCTCCGACAGCGGCTCGATGAACACCCAGCGCTTCCACCGCCCGACATAGAAGCGGTCCATGAAGGTCGAATAGCGCTCGTAGAGCTCGCGGATGCCCTTGGCCGAGGAGAACAGCGAGGAGTCGATGCGCGCGTCGAGGTCCAGAAAGAAATTCCGGACGCGGCTCTTCCAATTGGATGGTGTGTTCTGAACCACCTAGAACCCTTGAGGCTCGCTTCGACAGCGTTCAAGCACCCGGCCGGGGCGGCATCGGGACGTCTTGCGGGAATGTTGCGGCAAACCCAAGGCGCCCGGTTCGCGTCCTTTGGGGACTTGCTGTTCCTAATAGCCGAGCAGGGCCTATAAACCAATGGTCAGGCTCGGTATTTTGAACAACAGGCCTAATTGACCCCGGTTCATTACGGGTCTCACGGGGGCGTTGCTTGCAGCCTGATGCCCCCGCGCCCTAGATGGCGTTAGCCGTAGCTCTTTCGAACCTTGTTGAGACGCATGACCGCAGCTCCCAAACGACCTTCAGGCCAGGAAGGATTCTTCTGGAAAACCAAGACGTTGGAAGAGATGTCGCCGGCCGAATGGGAAAGCCTGTGCGACGGCTGCGGCCGCTGCTGCCTGAACAAGCTCGAGGACGAGGATACCGGCCAGATCTATTTCACCCATATCGGCTGCAAGCTGCTGGATGGTGCGACCTGCGCCTGCAAGGACTACCCGAATCGTTCCGACAAGGTTCCGGACTGCGTCCGCCTGACCCCGGCCAATGTCCGTACCCTGAACTGGCTGCCGCCGAGCTGCGGCTACAAGCTCGTCGCCGAGGGGCGCGACCTCTATTGGTGGCATCCGCTGGTGTCGGGCGATCCCAACACCGTTCATGATGCCGGCGTCTCCGTGCGCGGCCGCGTCGAGGGCAGCGAGGAGGAGATTCCGGACGAGGATCTCGAGGACCACATCGTGCAGTGGCCGGCGCAGCTGCCGAAGCGGGCGCGCCTGAAGCGACGTCCGAAGGACTGATCCACCGCACGCTGGCGATCACGTGTTCGGGATGACCCGCGGGTGGGATGCTCCCATGCGCGGCGGTGCCTGCCCGGGAAGAACTTTCCTCTCTACATTGGCTGCATAGAACGAATCCTTCGCGGCGTTGCGCCGCCCATGCGTCCGATCGAGATGAACAAGTTCGACCGGCAGAGCAGTTCTGCCGACATCCAGGCATTGCCCGACGATATCGCCGAAGAGCTGTCCCGCCTTCCGAGCGAGGTGATCAGCGTCGATGACGCCCCGTCTATCGCGCCGCCGGTGCCGCTGAGCTCCGACGAGGTCCGCACCATCGTCGTCAGCCTGATGCTGACGATGTTCCTGGCAGCGCTCGACCAGACCATCGTCGCGACCGCGCTGCCCACCATCGGCCGCCAGTTCCAGGATGTCTCGAACCTGTCCTGGGTCATCACCGCCTATCTGCTCGCCTCGACCGCTGTCGCGCCGGTGTTCGGCACGCTCAGCGACATCTACGGCCGCAAGGCCATGATCATCACCTCGCTCAGCCTGTTCGTGGCCGGCTCGATCCTGTGCGCGATCGCGCCGAACATGCCGATGCTGATCCTCGCCCGCGGCCTTCAGGGGCTCGGCGGCGGCGGCATCATGCCTGTCGTGCAGACCGTGATCTCCGACGTCGTCTCACCCCGCGAGCGCGGCCAGTATCAGGCCTATTTCTCCAGCGTCTGGATGGTCGGCGGCATTCTGGGCCCCGTGATCGGCGGCGTGTTCGCCGAACATCTGCACTGGTCGATGATCTTCTGGATCAACCTGCCGCTCACGGCTGCCGCACTCGCGCTGCTGCTGCCGAAGATGAAGAAGATCCCGGTGTTCCACCGCAAGCGCAAGGTCGACTGGCTCGGCGGCGTGCTGCTGATGGCGTCCGCGGTCGTCTTCATGCTGGTGCTGACCTGGGGCGGCACGCGCTTCCCCTGGCTCTCGCCGACCGTGCTCGCGATGGTCGGCGGCGCGATCGCGCTTATCGTCACCTTCGTCTGGCACGCGCGTCGGGCGGATGAGCCGTTCCTGCCGCTGCCGCTGCTCGGCGGATCTGTCGTGCCATTCGGCCTGGCGGCCGGCGGCTGTGCTCTCGGTGCGATCACGGGCCTCACCGTGCAGCTCCCGCTGTACTACGAGTCGGTCTATCACCTCAGCGCCAGCGAGGCCGGGCTTGCGCTGATCCCGCTCGCGGCGATCTCGACCTGCGGTGCGGCGATCGCCGGCCGCACCATGGCGCGCGCCAAGCACTACAAGCGCGTTGCCATCGTCGGCACGTCCTGGGCCGCGCTGTGCGGCCTCGCTCTCACGGTCACCACCTTGCCGCTTTGGGCGCTGCTGACGCTGATGGGCGCGTTTGCACTCGGCCTCGGCACCACCTTCCCGGTCTGCGTGGTCTCGATCCAGAATTCGGTCCAGCGTCCGCAGGTCGGCACCATCACCGGCGCGCTGAATTTCTTCCGCTCGCTGATGTCCTCGTTCACGGTTGCGGCCTTCGCGGCGATCCTGCTGATCGCGCTCGGCGCCGACGTGCCGCTTGCGGGCGAGCATCACGTCGCGGGCGGTATCCCGGCAATCCCCACCGAGGACATGCGCCACGCCTTCCGCTACGTCTTCGGCGCTGCGACCGCGCTGATGGCCGGTGCCGCGCTCTGCCTGATCATGATGGAGGAGCGGCCGCTGGCCGGTCCGACCACGGCACAACCGGTTGAGATGGCAGAGTAGGGGGCTCCATTGTTGGAGCTCTAGCCGCCGCGGTCGGGATCGTCGTCGACATCGCCCGCGGTCTTCCGCGCTTTTGCCGCGAGCTGTTGCTTGAGCTTCGCGATCGCATCAGTGGACCAATCATGGACATCGGTGACCGCGACCCAGGCATCGACGTAATGCTCGGGCGCATAGACGTGGCCAAAGCCCATCGGCGTATTGGTCGCGACCGCCATGTCGAGCGCGAGCTGGAGCATGGTCACGATTGGATACCATCGCAGCTCCGGTGAGACGTCTGGCCCGCGCGGATCGCTGAGCCAGGCCGGCGCCTGATAGGCGTCGCTGTAGGCGAAGAACGTGATCGCGTCGCTGGCATATTGCAGATAGACGACGCGCATTGCGCCCCATGGCGCATCTGATGGCACCGTCGCTCCGTTCTGGTTCATGAAGCGCACAAAGCGGCTGTCGCGGAATTGCGGCAGCCAGGCCGGCGAGCCCGGATTGCGGTTCGCCGTGATGGCGCGCCAGAAGCGGCTCTCGAACGGCGCTCCGCTCCACAGCGCACCAGCAATGGGATCGCCGATCGTCTCGAACAGCTCCGCGGATTTCTCCGAGTTCAGAGCACCGAGGCTGAGCCCGTGCAGATAAAGCCTCGGCCGCTTGTCCTTCGGCAGCGTCGTCCAATAGCCGTAGATCTCGGCGAACAGCGCACGCGCGGCCTCCGCGCCGTATTCGGGCTGAAACAGCAGCGACAGCGGACTGTTGAGATAGGAATACTGCATGGCCACGCTGGCGACATTGCCATGGTGGAGATATTCGACCGTATCCATGGCCGACGGGTCGATCCAGCCGGTTCCGGTCGGCGTGATCACGACGAGAACGGCGCGATCGAAACCGCGCTGCCGCTTGAGCTCGTCGAGCGCCAGCTTCGCACGCGCCTGCGCCGTCCCGGCGCCGGCGAGGCCGACATAGACGCGCACCGGCTCCTGCGCAGCCTGTCCCGTGATGGCGCTGATCTCGGCTGCGCGCGGACCGGAGGCGATGAAACGCCGCCCCATGCGTCCAAGCTCCTTCCATTTCACCAGCGATGCCGTGCTTCCGGTTTTCCCGGGATCGGTCGGTTGCGGCCGTTCGGGCTCGAACAGGCCGTCGAATTCGCGGAAGGATGAATCGAGTGCCTCGAACGCGGTGCGGATCAGGAAATTGTTGGCGATCGACCAGAACAACAGGCCGGCGATCACGACGCCGACGACATTGGCGACCCGTCGCGGAATGAAGCGTTTCGTCTGCAAGGCGAGGAACCGCGAGAGGGCCGCGAACAGCCGCCCCAGCAGCAGCAGCGCGACAAACGTGACCAGAGCGACCGCGCAGACCTTGAGCGGATGCGCGGTCTCGACCGGCGGCATCTTCATCGCGGCGCGGACCGAGTTCTGCCACTCGGCGGCGCGCCACAGATACACGACGACGACGATCAGGCAGGCGGCTGCGACCAGTGCATTGGCGCGCGAGCGTAGATGGGCCGACGGTTCGGGCAGCTCGAGATAGTGCCACAGCCAGCGCCAAAGGTTTCCGGCGAGATAGCCGATCGCAAAGCAGCCGCCGGCGAGGGCGCCCTGGGTGAGATAGCTGCGCGGCACCAGCGTCGGCGTCAGTGCGGCCGCAAAGAACAGGGCACCCAGCATGAGGCCGATGCCGGACAGCGAAAGCAGCTGTCGCTGAACGAGCCGCGCGAGACCCTTCAAGGCATCCTCCGCGTGATGCTATCCCTTGGCGCTCTCCGCAAAACTGCTCCTCCGCGGCAGCAGGATCGTGAACTCGGTGAATTCTCCCGGCACGGTGGCGACGTCGATCGTTCCGCCGTGCTGCTTAACCACGATATCATGGCTCATCGACAGGCCAAGGCCGGTGCCTTCGCCGGCCGGCTTGGTGGTAAAGAAGGGATTGAACATCTTCTCCTTCACCGCGTCCGGAATCCCGGTGCCGTTGTCGCGGATCCGGATCTCGATGGTGTCGCCGCGATCGCGGGTGGCGGCGATCACCACCGGCTCGTAGCCGGCGGCGCTACCCTCCGCCTTGCGCCGGGTCACTGCGTAAAAACCATTCGAGATCAGGTTCAGCAGCACCCGCGTGATCTCCTGCGGAAACACCTCGGCTTGCCCGGCCGCCGGATCGAGCTCGCGCCTCAGCGTCACGTCGAACTGCGGCTTCTCGGCGCGCGCCCCGTGATAGGCGAGGTTGAGGCTCTCCTCGACCAGCGCGTTGATGTCGCTCATCCGGTGCTCGCCGCCGCCTTCGCGCGAATGCAGCAGCATGTTCTTGACGATGGAATCGGCGCGCTGTCCGTGCTGCACGACCTTGTCCAGATTGTCCTTCAGGAGCCCGGTCAGCTCGTCCACCTCGCTGCGGACATCGTCCCGGAGCGCAACGGGCGCAAGCACCTCGTTCAGCTCCTCGGTCAGCTCCGCGGAGAGCGCGGCGAAATTGTTCACGAAGTTGAGCGGGTTCTTGATCTCATGCGCGATGCCGGCGGTGAGCTGGCCGAGCGAGGCAAGCTTTTCGGTCTGGATCAGGCGATCCTGCGCCGCGCGCAGATCGTCGAGCGATTTCGCAAGCTCCCGCGTGCGGTCCTGTACTTCGTCGAAGAGGCGCACATTCTCGATAGCGATGACGGCCTGGTCGGCGAAGCTGGTAACGAGCTCGATCTGCTTTTCGCTGAACGGGCGGATTGAGCGCCGTGCGAGGACAATAGCGCCAACCGTGCTGCCTTCGCGCAGCAGGGGTACACCAAGGAAGCTACGCGGATTGCCGCTCAATTCCTGGCCCTCGAAGAAATAATCGGGATCTTCGAGCACGTCCGTGACATGGACCACCTTGTCGCCGAGCAAGGTCCGGCCGGTGATGGTGCGCCGATCCGGCCGGACCGGGAGAGCTCTTACATAGTCGACGAACTCGGCCGGGAAGCCGTAGGAGCCTGCGCGAAAATAGGTGCTGCCGGCCTTGCGGGTGATCGCCGCCACGTCGGCTTCACATAGCCGCGCCGCCGATTCGACCAGCGTATCGAGTACGGCCTGCAAGTCGAACGCCGAGCGGCTGATGACCTTGAGCACGTCGGCCGTCGCCGTCTGCTGTTGCAGCGACTCCGTCAAATTCTCGGTGCGCTGGCGCAATTCGCTGAGCAGCCGCGCGTTCTCTATGGCGATCACGGCTTGCGCAGCGAACTGTTTCAGCAAGGTGATCTGCTTGCTCGAGAAGGGCCGGTTCTCCTGCCTGAAGATCATGACGGTGCCGACCACGCGCTCGTCCTGCAGCAACGGCACCGCGAGCAGACAGCGCGCGCCGCCGAGATCGACCAATGCCCGACGGTTCGGCTCTCCGCCGCGATAGGCATCCGACTCCAGAAGGTCGACCATTTCGACGAACGGTTCGCCCCTCAGAAGGCGCGCGGGCGCGGTGGCCGGACCATAGTTGAGGGGCGTCGTGCGGCGGAATTCATCGTAGGCGGGTGGCAGGCCGTAGGTGGCAGCCGTGTGGAACTGCGTGCCATCGTAGGTATTGAGCACGCCAAAACTGGCGCCGCACAGCTGCATGGCCTTGCCGAGCATCGCCTCGAATACCGGCGTGAGATCGCCCGCCGATCGGCTGATGACGCTGAGCACCTCCGATGTCGCGGTCTGCTGCTCCAGCGACTCTGCGAGCTCCCTTGTGCGATCCTGCACCTCGTTGAACAGCCGCGTGTTCTCGATGGCGATCACGGCCTGGTCGGCGAAGGTCTTGAGCAGGTTGATCGCCTTGTCGGGAAACGGGCCCGCCTCAGGCCGCGTCACGCCGATGGTGCCGATCGCAACGTCGTCGCGCAGCATCGGGATCACCAGGATGCTGCGATAGCCGCGGGTCCGCGCCAGCTCCCGCATGGCGTTCGTAAGGTCCGGCTCGTTCTGCATGTCGCTGCGGAATGCGTATTCCCCGCTCGTCGCCACCCGGCTGTGAATACCCGACGAGGACAGCGGCGCCGGGAAGGAGCTGAGCAGGTCGGCATTGCCGGCCGAGTTGTCGGTGGTGAAGGCGGCCAGATGCAGCATGCCGTCGATGACGCGGGTGACGGTGGAGGAATGACCGCCGATCAGGCTCTTGGCACTGTCGGAGATCGCCTGGAACACCGGCGTGACATCGGCCGGCGAGGCCGCAATCACCTTCAGGATATCGGCGGTCGCGGTCTGCCGCTCCAGCGCTTCCCTGGTGGCGTTGAACAGGCTGACATTCTTGATCGCGATCACCGCCTGGTCGGCGAAGGTCTGCAGCAGCCGCACGTGATGCTCGGCGAACGCACCGGTCGCACGGCGCGTGGCGATGATGATGCCGATGGCCTCGCCCTCGCTCATCAGGGGCGCGAACAGCATGCTGCGATAGCCGCGGGCGCGCGCGATGTCGCGCGCGGCGGGCTCGAACTCGGTGTCGGGCAGTTGCGCCGCGGAACCATTGGCGACGAGCTGATAGGG
Source organism: Bradyrhizobium sp. KB893862 SZCCT0404 (assembly GCF_018130885.1). Lineage (NCBI taxonomy): Bacteria > Pseudomonadati > Pseudomonadota > Alphaproteobacteria > Hyphomicrobiales > Nitrobacteraceae > Bradyrhizobium > Bradyrhizobium sp. KB893862 SZCCT0404. The sequence goes on along the minus strand of NZ_JAFCLT010000007.1, from coordinate 265,058 downwards.
CGGGAACCGCGCGAACGGCACGGGGAACGAAGCCTCGAGCACGCGATCGCCGGCCGGATCGGTCGGCGTGAACGCCGCAAGATGCGCGGCGCCGTCGACGTAGCGCAGCACGGCGGTGGAGAAGCCGCCGATCAGCCGGTTGGCATTGGCGGCGATGGCGTCGAACACCGGCTGCACGTCGGAGGGCGAGGCAGCCATCACCTTGAGGATGTCGGCGGTCGCGGTCTGGCGCTCCAGCGCCTCCTGCGTCTCGTTGAACAGCCGCGCATTCTCAATCGCGATCACGGCCTGGTCGGCAAAGGTCTGCAGCAGCTGCACCAGATCGGGTGCGAATGCGCCGGGCTCGGCGCGCGTGACGCTGATCATGCCGACCGCCGTGCCGCGGCTCATCAGCGGCATGAACAGCACGCTGCGGAAGCCGCGCAGCCGGGCGAGGTTCCTGTTCAGCTCCGGGACTTCGTCGGCCTCGCTGTCGGGAAACTGGATGGTCTCGCCGCCACGAACCAGGGCGAAGGTCGGAAAGTCCGCGATCTTGCGCGGGAACGACGCCTGCAGCCCTTCATCCGCTTCGGGACTGGTGGGCGTGAACGCCACGAGGTGGAGCTCGTCGCCGATGAACTGCAGCACGGTGGCGGAGAAGCCGCCGAGCAGGCGCTTCGAGCTCGACGCAATCGCGGCGAACACCGGCCGCGCATCGGAGGGCGAGGCCGCGATGGTGCGCAGGATCTCCGCGCTGGCGCTTTGTCGGTCGCGCGCGATCGCAAGCTCGCCGCGCAGCCGGGCGTTCTCGGCTGCGAGCTCGTTGGCGATATCGTCGGGAGGGGTGGTCATTCGCGATCCGGCCTGATGCCGCGAGGGGCGGCACCGGGCCGGATTATCACATCCCCTGCGGCCGGAGCCAGCCTCGGAAGGCCTGCCGGGAGCCGGTCCCGCTCACGTGCCCGGCCGCGACACCTCGGTCTCCTTGCTGGTAATGAACTCCAGCAGCACGGGGATGCCTTCCCGCGTCTTCTGGATGCCGCGTTTGATCGCGGGAACGATGTCCTCGGGCCTCTCCACCCGCTCGCCATAGCCGCCGAAGGCGCGCGCCATCGCGGCATAGTCGCCGGAAATGTCGGTCGAGCGATATTTCTCGGTCGAGATCGGCATCACCTTCAGCTCGATCGCCATCGAGAAATTGTTGAGCAGGATCGACATGATCGGGATGCGCTCGCGCACCGCGGTCTCGAAATCCATGCCCGTGAAGCCGATGGCCGCGTCGCCCCAGACGTTGATGCAGAGCTTGTCGGGCTTGGCGAGCTTGGCGCCCATCGCCAGCCCAAGGCCGTAGCCGAGCTGCGTCGTCTTGCCCCAGCCGAGATAGGTGAGGGGCTCGACCGCCTTCCAGAACGGCGAGAGCTGGTCGCGCGGGCTGCCGGCATCATGGGTGATGATGGTGTTCTTGACGTCCACGGTGTGCTGCAGGTCCCACAGCACGCGATATGGGCTCAAGGGGGCGTCATTGCTGGTGAGCTTCGGCATCCACTTGGCCAGCCACTCCTTGTGCGAAGCGGCGATCTCGGCCGCGACGGCCGAGGCGTCACGGTCCGCGGTGACGGTCTTGCCGATCTCCTCCAGCAGCGCGTCGAGCACGAGACCGGCGTCGCCGACGAGGCCGATCTTCGCCTCGACATCCTTGTTGAGATGGTTCGGATCGAGCGTCGAATGGATGATGGTCTTGCCCTTGGGCATGGCGATGCCGAAATTGGTCTCGGTGAAGGAGCAGCCAATGCCGAAGATGACATCGGCCTCTGCGAGGAATTTCGGGACCGCGCGCGGCACCGCGAGGCCGCCGGAGCCGAGCGAGAGCGGATGCGTCTCCGGGAACGACGATTTGCCGCCGAGGCTGGTGGTGACGGGAATCGCCAGCCGCTCGGCCAGCCGTTTCAACTGCGGCCAGGCCTGCGCGTAGTGCACGCCCTGGCCGGCATAGATCACCGCCCGTTTTGCATTCACGAGCAGGCTCGCGGCCTCCTTCACATGCACGGGGTCGGCGCCGTAGCGGGTGCGCAGCACCGGCGTGTAGTTCAGCGGTTCCGGCACCTCCTCGTTCCACATGTCGGAGGGGATCTCGACGATCACGGGCCCGCCGCGGCCGTTCTTCAGCTTGGTGAAGGCGCGGCGGAAGATGTTGGCGACCTCCGCGGCCAGGATGATCGGCTCGGACGATTTCGCGAACGGCTTCATCGCTTCGCTGGAATTGAAGTTCGGCTCGATATGCGCAAGGCGGCGCTGATAGCCCATGGGCAGCACCAGAACGGGCACGGATTCGCCGAAGCACTGGGCGACGCCGCCCATCGCATTCTCCGCACCGGGCCCGTGCTGCATGCAGAATGCGCCGATGCTGCGCCCCGACGTCACCCGCGAGATCGCGTCCGCCATGTGGATGCCGACGCGCTCCTGCCGCACCATGACGGGGCGGATCTCGGCCTTGGCCGCGTGTTCGATCAGATGGTTGACCGGATAGCCACAGAGGATCTCGATCCCCTCCCGCCGCATGATTTCCGCGATCGCGGTGCCGAGCTTCATGACGTCTCTCTCCCTCGCAGGGCCGGTTGATCCGGCCGATTGGGGGAGAGAGGATCAGGAATTCCGGGAAGCGTAAAGCGTGTGCGACGAGCGCGGCGGTAGGCCTGCTATGCACCGCGAGCGTGCACCGGCACCGGCGGGCGGTAATGGCCGCAGCCGCTCGGCGCCGGCCGCATGCGCTGCAACAGGCGCGAAGCGGCCACCAGATCCGGCGTCTCGAATCCCTCGGTGAATTCGTCAAGGATCGGGGCGAGCAGTCGAACGGCTTTGGGCCTGCGGTCGGTCGCAATCCAGTGCGCGGCAAGGTCGGTCGAGATGCGCAAGGCGAAGGTCGTCGCGCCGATGGCGCGGGCTTCGGCGAGCGCCTGCTGCAACCGCTTTTCGGCGCGCAGCGGCTCGCCGGCCTGGAGAAGGATCGCTGCATCGACCCGCTGAAGCTCCGACCGGCACCAGCGTTCGCCCTGGCGCTCCTGATGGTCGATCGCCCGCGTGATCGCTTCGCGCGCTTCCGCGATCCGTCCCTGCCGCAGATAGGCGCGGGCGAGGATCGCGAGATAGCTGCCGATCCGCATCAGAAAGCGGCATTGGATCAGCTCGTCGATCGCGGCTCGCATGTCGTCCACCGCGCGCGGATCGCCGCGCAGGTCGCGGAGGCAGGCGGAGAAATAGCGCTCGACCGGAACCCAGCGCGAGATGCGCTCGCGTTCCAGGTTGCGGCGCAGCCGTTCGGTGAAGCTCTCGAGCGCGTCGAGATTGCCGGTTTCGAGCGCGACGGGAAGCGCGGCGAGGCCGAGTGCATTCGACTGCGACACCCAATGGCCGCTGCGGTCCGCGGCGTCGACGGCGTCGCGGGCCAGCTTCGCCGCGTAGTCGGGCTGCCCCTGCATCCACGCCACGAAGGGCAGGTTGAAGCGGACGGTGATGAAGCGGTAGACCTCGTTCGCATCCTTGCGCGAACGGCCCTCGGCCAGCGAATAGGTCGCGGCGAGGCGATCCAGAACCGGGCGGCTCTTGCTCAATTCGCCGGCGAAGGCGCGGGCCCAGGCCAGGGCCCGATCGGCTTCGGATGTCGCCGTCAAGTCGCGGTCCCGGTTGGCCAGTGCGGTGGCCTCCTCGAGATAGGTGATGGCGCGCGCGACTTCGCCGATCTGCAGCAGGTAGAAGGCAAACCCCACCAATGCGCGCTGCTGATACTCGATGTTGCCGGCGCGCCTTGCGAAGTCGATCGCATCGAGCCAGGCGACCTCGTTTTCATTCGACATGTTGCGGGCGTAGAACAGGCTCCATCCAAGGGCGCAGGCGAGCTTTGCTTTCGACAGATCGTCGCACGCGACGGTCTTGGCCAAGCCAAGTGCGTCCTGAAGCCGCGTCTGCGCTTCAGACAGGATGGAGGTTTCCGACCACAAGGTGATCGCCGCGACCGCGAGCCTGATGCCGAGGACGCCATCGCCCTGTTCGCCGAATGCCCATGACAGCGCAGCTCTGAGATCAGCGATGCGGCCGAGGTAGCGTTCCGTCCAGTCGGCCGGCTCTCGCCAGTTCCACTCCTCTTCGGACTGCTCGAACAGAACAAGCATGCGTTGCGCGTGGCGTTGCAGCGATTGGCCGCAGGCGGGATCGGCCTGGCGCCGCTCGGCCGCATAGCGGCGCGTGCTGTCGAGCAGGCGGTAGCGCAGGCTGGCGCCGCGAGCCTGCGCGCTGAGCAGCGATTTGGCGACGAGGCTGCCGAGCCCGGTGACGACGTCGACCGGGGTGAGCCCGGCGGCTTCCGCGACAAAAGCCGCATCCTCGACCTCGAAGGCATCGCTGAACACCGACAGCAGAGCGAACAGTCTGGCTTCCCTCTGCGGCAGCAGCCGGAAGCTCCAGTCGATCGTTGCCATCAGGGTTTCGTGGCGCGGTGGCGCGCCATCGGCGCTTGGGGCGCGAAAGCCCAGCTTCTGGTCGAGCATGGCGACCAATTCGCGGGGATTGAACCGGCCGATCTGAGCCGCCGCCAGTTCGATGGCCAGAGGGAGGCCGTCGAGCGAATGACAGATCGAGGCGACGGCCTCGCAATCATCGTCGACGAACTGGTAGTCCGACCATTCGGCGGCGCGGCGGACGAACAGCTGCACTGCCGCGAACCTGACGGCCTGATCGATGGTGAGGGCGAGGCCGGGCTTCGGTGATGGCAGCGAACCAAGCCGCACGACGTGCTCGGTCGCGGTGCCCAGCGGCTCGCGACTGGTCGCCAGCAGCCTGGACGGTGATGTGTCGCTCAGAAACCTGCCGGCGAAGATCGTGGCGGCGGGCAACACGTGCTCGCAATTGTCCAGGATAAGGAGCATCTGCCGCGGCCTCAGATAGTCGAGGGCCGCGGCCAGCCCGTTGTCCGTGTTGCCCCTGATGCCCAGGGCCGTGACTAGCGCCGCGCCGAAAAGCGTGGGATCGGAGATCGTGGCGAGATCGACGAAGCAGACGCCGTCGCGGCACCGTGGCGCAAACGCCTGGGCGACCGCCACGGCAACCGTCGTCTTGCCGATCCCCCCGGCGCCGGCGAGGGTGACGTGCCTGTCGTCCGCGAGCAGATCGGCGATGTCGGCGATATCAGCTTCGCGGCCGACGATGCCGCGCAGCAATGGCGGATTGGACTGGCGCAGCGGATCAGCTGGCGCCGGATCATCCTCGACCTCGCCGATGCTGGCCTGGACGTCGGCGATGAACTTGTAGCCGCGGCGCGCCACGGTCGCGATGTAGACGGGCTCGATCTGGGTATCTCCCAGCGAACGCCGCAGGCTCCACATGTTGACCTTGAGATTGCTGTCGTGGAGGAAGGTTCCCGGCCACGCCGCCGCCATCAGCTCATTCTTGCTGACCAGCTCGCCGCGCCGCTGCACCAGCAGCTGCAGGAGCTCGAATGCGCGTCCGCCCAGCTTGACGGGACGCCCGTCGAGAAGGAGGAGCTGGCGGCTGGGAACCAGTCGAAACGGGCCGAAGCAGAAGGTGAGTTCCTGTCGGCGCGCGCCCCGTTGCCTTATCTCCGTGGCAGCCCGCATTGCTCATTGCCAATCGATCGAACCGATCGTCTGCAATTATCACGCGCTGCAAACCTGTTGAAGCGAGCCCTTCTGAATTCGCACGATTTGCCGCGGGCACTCGCCCGCGAAGGCTGCGACAAAACCGCTCGCGCACGAGTTCCAGAGCGGCTTTGGCTATTTCTTGGGCTTGCCGAGAATGGCCATGCGCATCACCTCGACGCCGCCGTCGGCGAGCTCCGGCAGCTTGGTGAACCAGTCTTTCACGTAAGGCATCGCGTTGTGCGCATCGAAATCAGCCTGGCTGGCGAAGATCTCGTAGAAGATGAAATGACCGGGTTTGGCGCGGTCCTCTTGCAGGAAGTAAACCAGGTTCTTGGGATCGCTGCGAACGAGGTCGATCAGCGGTAATGTCGCTGCGCGCAGCGCGTCTTCCTTCCCCGGCTTGGCGCGAACCTGGGCCACCACCGAATAGGCGCCCTCCGGGATCTCCTGATAGTGCACGCGCGGGGCCTCCTGGGCGGCGATCGGTGCAGCCGTCATGGCCGTCGCGGCAACGAACAGCAGCGCGCCAAGCGAGTTCTGGCGGAGAGTTTTCATGATGAAGTCCTTTACATTGAGATCGTGAGCGCTCTTCCGGGCAGCCGGCGGAAGCCGGCCGCCCGGCGTGTGATGGGTCAGCGCACGATGGTCTGCTGCCGCTTTGCCAGGGCCTCGCTGAAGCGCTGCTTGACGGGGCCGAGCGCCTTGACGAATTCGAGCTGCTCGCCTTCTGGCCCCTTGCAATAGATCAACTCCCAGCCGTTCGAGGGTTCCACGGTCACCCGGTTGGTGTTGGTGTTGCGGGGCGCCGCCTTGCGGTCCGCCTCCGTCATGACGCGGATGGTGCGGTTCGCCCGCACCTGCGTCATGCCGCGGCGCGCGGATTCGGCCTCAAGGTCGGCAATGAACTTGTTGAAGTCGACGTCGTCGCGAATGTAGAAGCAGATGTGCATCATGCGCGGAAAGGCCGGGCTCATGTGCTCCACCGGCTCGGCAAAGCTCTTCGCGCCGCCCATCGGCTGATCGGCCTCGCGATATTGCAGCAGTTCGATCACCACGTTGTCGAACTGGATGAAGCGGACATCCAGCCTCTGCGCTCCGCTTCTGAGGTCGGGCACGCCGATCGTCCGCGGATTGACCCCGCGCGCATTCGCCTCGATCTCCTGGTCGGCCAGCAATGTGTTCTGCACCTCGTCGCCCTGGAAGTCGCCGTGACGGAACACCTCGGTCCCGCCGAGCACTTCCGTGTAGAATTGATAGGCCCGCTCCATGTTCTGGACCGTCAGCCCGAAATGCTGGACGCCCTGGAGTCGCGCGCCGAGCGGTGCCTCGTTGCGTTCGGCCGGCGACATGCTGTTGGCACCCTGTGTCGCAGCCTGCGCGTCGGCTGCCGAGCCGGCGACGAGGCCGGTGACGACGGCTGCGCCGGCGGTCTGGAGCAGGGTGCGGCGGCCGATGTCGGTGGCGTTGTCTGCTTCGTCTGTCATGTCGTTTTCCTCAGTGGTTCGGTGGGGTTTGTGTGCGTGGTCGCGCCGGCCGGAGCGGTACCCGGCCGGAATGAAGGTGCGCGCTCCGACGGCTCACGCGGCCGTGGGAAGCGGCGCTGCGGCGTTGACGAGCCCCTCCGAACGGAGCTCGCGCCAGAAATCGGCGGGGATGACTTCCCTAAGCGCGGCGCGATCCTCGGCGATCCGGCCCGGCCGGCTCGCGCCGGGGATGACGGCCGCCACCACGGGGTTGGCGAGCGCGAACTGCAGGCCTGCCGCCTTCATGCTGATGCGGTAGCGGTCGGCGATCGCCTTGATCCGCGCTACCTTGTTGAGGATTTCAGGAGGCGCCGGGGCATATTCGAAGTTCGGACCGCCGACGAGCGCACCCGAACTGTAGGGGCCGCCGACGACGATCGCGAGCTCGTGCTCCGCCACCATCGGCATCACCCGCTGCAGCGCCCGGGCATGGTCGAGCAGCGTGTAGCGGCCCGCGAGCAGGAAACCGTCGGGGCGCGGTTCCTCAAGCGCGAGCAGCAACTCGATCGGCTCGACCCGGTTGACGCCGAGGCCCCACGCCTTGATCACGCCCTCGTCGCGCAGCCGGTCGAGCGTCCTGAACGCACCCTTGCGCGCGCTCTCGAACACCGAAAGCCATTCGTCGCCGTAGAAATCCTGCGCGACGTCATGCACGAAGGCGATGTCGATATGGGAGGTGCCGAGCCGCTTCAGGCTGTCCTCGATCGAGCGCAGCGTCGCGTCCCGGGAATAGTCGTTCACGATCCTGTTCGGGCGGCCGTATTTGAAGACGCCGCCCTTCTCGCCGAGATCGCGGGTGCTGACGTCTTCGACCTCGTCCAGGATCAGGCGCCCAACCTTGGTACTGACGACATAGTCGCTTCGCGGCCGGCCGGCGAGCGCGGCGCCCATGCGGATTTCGGCAAGGCCCGCGCCGTAGAAGGGCGCGGTGTCGAAATAGCGGATACCGTCATTCCAGGCGGCATCCACCGTCGCGCGCGCTTCCTGCTCCGGGATGTCGCGGAACATGTTGCCGAGCGGCGCCGCGCCGAAGCCCAGTCGACCCGGCAGAATATTCTTGAGGGCCATGTTGCGTATCCTTGTCTGTGAACGCTGAAGCGATCCGCGGGCGTCACGGCCGAACTCAGTCGGTTGCGGAGGTGTCTGCGCTTCTGATGAAGGCCGCGACCTCGCGCGGATGCGACAGCATCACCGCGTGGCTGCTTTTCAGCTCCGTTACCTTCGCGCCGGAACGCTTGGCCATGGTGCGCTGTGCCGTCGGCGGGATCATGTGATCCTCGCTCGTCACCATGTAATAGGTCGGCTTCGTCTTCCAGGCCACGCGATCGACCTTGGTCTGCACTGCCTGCAAGCCCCAGGGCAGTTGCGCAGCCCCCATGAAACGGGTCGTGGCCGGATCGACATCGGCCGCGAACGAGGTGGGGAATTTCTCGCGGTCGACGACGAGATAATTGCCTTCGGCGACCAGCGGCGCCTTGTGCTCGCCGGCCGGCACCGGCGCTTCCGCCAGCGTGCTGACCGACTCCCCGGCGTCGGGCGCAAATGCCGCGAAATAGACGAGGCTGCGAACCCTGGGATTGTCGCCGGCCTCCGTGATGACCATTCCACCATAGGAGTGCCCGACGAGAATGACCGGGTGCTTCGCCTTGGCGATCACGCGTTCGGTCTCGGCGACATCGTCACGAAGCGTGATCGTCGGGTGCTGGACGACGAGCACCTCGTAGCCCGCCTTCGAAAGGATGTCGTAGGTGTCCTTCCAACCCGAGCCGTCGACGAACGCGCCGTGGACGAGGACGATGGAGACAGTCCTCTCGGCCGCAGCCGCGGCGGCGACCTGGACCGTCGCGATCGACATTGCGGCGAGCGCGGAGATAAGCGGCTTCATGCGGGGCTCCGATCCTCGATACGGCGGCATTGCCGTTGATGAGCCCTTCACTAGCGCACGCGCGCACTGCGCTATTTCCGATTCCTGCGCGATGACAAACGCATCTTGCTGACCGGTGGCGGAGCCGGCCTTCGACGTCGATCGCGCCGCGTTTCAAGCCGTTGCTCTGTCTGCGTTTTACCTCTTTTAACCGCGCCGCCTCTGGACTTCGCCATCGTCGCTTGTGAGAAATTCGCGATCGGCGTGGCAGCGGCCGGGGCTGCAACTCATCACCGGATGGAATGATCGCTCGCGCGCGATACGGGGCCGGGATTCGCCGCAACGAAGCGGAGGTCGTGATGGCGCTCGTGACACATGGAGATCAGAAGTATCGGAACAGCGTGAAACTCGCGGCGGCCAACGACTGGCCGGGGCTGAGCATCGAGCATCGCAAGTTCGAGGCCGGGCGGCAGGCAACGCCCGTTCCCATCTGCACCGAGCTCGTCATGCTGCTGTCGGGCGGCGGCATGGTGTGCCGGATCGGCAACGGCGAAGTCCAGAAGAGCCTGGCGCGGCCGGGGATGAGCTACCTCATCCCTGTCGGGACGCAGGAGAGCCATCTCGAGCTTTCGGACCGGATGGAATGTCTTCATCTCTATCTTCCCCCGGCGCTGCTCGACCACAGCGCGCTCGCGGATTTCGACATCGACCCGGCAAAGGTCGAGATCGCCTACGCCCACGGCCTCGCGGACCAGGTGCTGTTCCACATCTGCTCGCCGCTTCGCGATCTGCTCTATCGTCCGCGCCAGCCGACCGACGCATTGTTCGTGAAGGGAATCCAGGTCGCGCTCGCCGCGCATCTTCTGGGGAATTATACGATCGACCGCTGGCGCGCGCCCGACAAATTGCCATCGCTCGATCCGCGGCGCCTCCAGCGCGTGCTGGACTACATCGAAGCCTCTCTTGGCAGCGATATCAGGCTCGAGGATCTGGCGGCCCAGGCCTGTCTCAGCCCTTATCATTTCTCCCGGCTGTTTCGCGAAGCGACGGGATTGTCACCGCACCGTTATGTGACCGATCGCCGCGTCCAGGCAGCGCGGCACGAGCTCGCACACGACCGTCTGTCCCTGGTCGAGATCGCGCTGGAGTTCGGCTTCGGCTCGCAAGCGAATTTCACGCGCGTGTTCCGCAAGGCCGCAAGTCTCACGCCGGGGCAGTATCGCGAATTGTGTTGTGGCCAGGCCGACGTGAAAGCCGATCGTGCCGATACGGCATTCCGCAGGGATTGCGCATGATGCCGCAGGAATCGGAAATACGTCTACGCGCCCATTAGGCAGTGCTGTTGTGCCGACCAGATCCTTCAGGAGACATGCCGTCATGATCGAGCTCACGGTGAACGGGATCAAGCGCCAGGTCGACGTCGTTGCCGAGATGCCGCTCTTGTGGGTGCTGCGCGACGAGCTCGGCATCACCAGCGCCAAATACGGCTGCGGGGTCGCGCAATGCGGCGCGTGTACCGTCCAGATCGACGGAATGGCGGTGCGATCCTGTCAGGCGCATATCGGCGAGGTCGCCGGCAAGTCGGTCGTCACGCTCGAAGGATTGCCGAAGAAGGAGCAGCATCCGGTGTTGCAGGCGTGGATCGAGCATCAGGTCCCGCAATGCGGCTACTGCCAAACCGGCCAGATCATGCAGGCCATCTCCCTTCTCGATCTGATCTCCAATCCGACTGACGACGAGATCAACCAGGTGATGTCCGGCAATCTCTGCCGTTGCGGCACCTATCCGCGCATACGTGCCGCGATCCATGCGGCCGCGGCCAAGAAGATGGCGGAGAAGTGAGATGGGCCACATGCAGAACCTCTCACGCCGCGCGTTCGTCTTCGGCTCCGCCGCCATCGCCGGCGGCATTGCGTTCGGTGCCTATGGCAGCGCCGAAGCGGCGGTGCCTAGCGCCGATGGGAATCCGCTCGCCGCAGGTCTCGGGCCGAACTCGGTGACCTTCAATCCCTGGGTCGAGATCAGCCCGGACAAGATCACGCTGATCGCACAGCACGCCGACATTGGTCAGGGCGTCGGCTCCGTGCAGCCGATCATGATCGCCGAGGAAATGGACCTCGATCCCGGCCAGTTCGAAATCCGCTTCGCCGCTCCCAGCCCAGCCTATTTCAACACCGGCTTTGCCGACGAGTTCGCGCCGTTCGTGGCCGCGGACCAAAGCCCGGCTGCCGAGGAGGCGCGCGCCAAGACGCTCGAATGGCTGAGGCAAGCCGGCCTGCAGATGACCGGCGGGTCGAGCACGATTCCGGACACCTATGAAAAGCTGCGTGTCGCCGGCGCGGTGGCGCGCGAGACGCTGAAGGCGGCGGCGGCCAAGCGTGCGGGCGTCGCGGTGGCTGACCTGCGCACCCAATCCGGCCACGTGATCCTGCCCAACGGGACCAAGATCGCTTACGTCGATCTGTCCGCGGATGCTGCGAAGATTCCGCCGGTGCTCGATGCCAAGCCGCGCGATCCCTCGAAATGGCGGATACTCGGCAAACCGATGATGCGCCTCGACATTCGCGAGAAGGTCATGGGCGAGCTGAAGTTCGGCATCGATATGAAGATGGACGGCATGCTCTACGCCTCCGTCAAGCTGAACCCCGCCAAGGGGCAGCCGCTGAAATCCTACGATGCCGGCAAGGCGCGGGCGATGCCGGGAGTCAAGAAGATCCTCGAAATCAAGAACGGCATCGCCGTGATCGCCACGAACAGCTGGTACGCCATGAAGGCGGCCGACGCCGTCATTTGCGAGTGGGCGCCCTCGGCCTATCCCGCCGAGCAGGCCGATCATTGGAAGGTGCTGGAATCCTCGTTCAAGTCCGAGTTCCTGGGCAAGGAATGGCGCAAGATCGGCGACATCGACGGCGGGCTGAAGACCGGCAAGCTCGTCGAAGCCGAATATCGCGCGCCTTACGTCGCGCATCAGCCGCTCGAGCCGCTGAACGGAATCGGCCTCGTTACCGACAAGGGGATGGAAATCTGGGTTGGCCATCAGAGCCCCCGCTTCGTGCAATGGGTCGCGGCGACGGCGATCGGCCTCAAGCCGGAACAGGTCACCTTCCACAATCAGTGGACCGGCGGAAGCTTCGGCCACCGTCTCGAATACGAGAACGTCCGCGTTCTCGCCGAGATCGCCAACCAGATGAAGGGAACGCCGATCAAGCTGGTGTTCTCGCGCGAGGAGGATTTCCTTCAGGACATTCCGCGGCAGATCGCGATTGCCCGGCATCGCGGCAGCGTCGACGAGAGCAAGATCGTCGCAGCCGATCTGCAACTGGCCTCGACGACCCCGCTCAAGGGGCTGCTCGAACGTTCGGGCACGCCCTCCAAGGATCCCGACGGGCAATTGGCCGCCGGCCTGTGGAACGTCTATTACGACATTCCCAATTTCCGGGCCACGAGCTACGAGGCGCAGGGGCTCTCGCCGAGCACGACCTGGCGCTCCGTCGGCGCCTCGACATCAGGCTTCTTCACCGAAAGCTTCATCGATGAGCTGATCCACGCGGCGGGTCTCGATCCCATGAAGGCGCGCATCGCGATGTGCACCGTGCCGCATTATCGCAAGGTGCTGGAGACGGTCGCTGAGATGTCGGACTGGAAGGGACCGCTCGGCAACGGCCGGGGGCGCGGCGTCGCCTTCGTCGAGTCGTTCGGGACACCGACGGCCGAGGTCGTCGAAGTCTCGATGACGGACCGCGGCATCAGGATCGACAAGGTCTGGGTCGCGGTCGACGTCGGCAAGGTCGTCGACCCCGTCAATTTCGAGAACCAGGTGCAGGGCGGCGTCGTCTGGGGGCTCGGCCACGCCATCAACTGCGAGCTCACCTATGCCAAGGGCGCGGTGCAGCAGACCAACTATAATCACCACGAAGCGATGCGGATATATCAATGCCCCGTCATCGAGGTTCGCGGGCTCGAGAACGATCCGAAGGTGAGGGGTGTCGGAGAGCCGCCGGTGCCTCCCGCCGCGCCTGCGCTCGCCAACGCGATCTTCGCGGCGACCGGAAAACGCATCCGCGAGATGCCTTTCAACAAGTTCATCGATTTCGTGTGAGGTGGGCCATGAAGAGATCTCCGATTGCGCTCGCTCTCGCAGCTTCCGCCATTGCGGCGCTCACCGGAATTGTCGCGGCCAAGGACGAAGCCAGGAAAGATGTCTTGCCGGCGGGCAGCGTCAGCCGGGTTGAGGGCCTGGAGGCCTGGAAGCGGATCGAGGCGGTGGTGACCCATCCGCGTTGCGCCAATTGCCACGTCGATGCCAGGGCGATTCCGATCTGGACGCCGGCAGGGGAGACCAAGCCTCGCGTGCACGGCATGAACATCCACGGCGGCGAGAGCCGCATCGGCGCGGAGGCGATCCCGTGCTCGACCTGTCACATGACCTCGACCCAGGCGAACGAGCCGGCACCGTCACCGCCGCGCGCAGGCATCGACTGGCAGCTCGCGCCGGTGGCTTTCATCTGGTTCGGCAAGAGCGGCGCCGAGATCTGCGCGCAGATGAAGGATCCCAAGCGCAATGGCGGCCGGGACGCTGCCGGCCTCGTCGACCATCTCAGGCACGATGCCTCGCTGAACGGATTCATTCCCCGCGGCTGGGCGCCCGGCGCAGGCCGCTCGACGCCGCCGGGAACCTTCGAGGATCACGTCAAGGACATGGCGATGTGGGGGGCGGCGGGGCAGCCCTGTCCGAACTGATGCGTTATTTGCAGTTCTGGCAGATCATCAGCTTTCGCTTCAAGGCGCCGTCTTCCTGATCGAGGCTATCCGCATCCGGATTGGATTTTGCGGCGCGCGACCTCGCAGGCGGCGTCGCCTGGCGCAAGGCATCATTGTCGTCGACATTGCCGACGCTGAAGCCGTCATAGTCGGCGGCCGGATCCGGCTTCGGTTGAGGCACGCCGAGTACGGATGTCGAAGTCTCTCTGCCGGAGGCGGCCGGAGCTCTGCCTGTCGTCGCCCGTGCGGGCTTGGCGGGAGCCGGGCGCGGCGGTGATGCATCGGGCGGAGCGAGCGAAACGGGTGGGGCGCCAGAAGTCTGGGCCCTCGCGCTGTCGTGCGACCCTACGCCGACAAACATGAGGCTGAGAGCCAGGAACGCCGCGCTTCTCATCCGCATCCTCTCGGCAGTGTTGGTTCAACGATCGACAGCATGGCCCGCCGGGCCATGATTTGGTGCAGAGTATCAGGTCTCCCAAGGCCGTCAAAGCGTCGGGGCCCGGATGGCGCTTCGTTCCATCCGGACCCCGATCAGTGATTACGACAGGCAAAAACAGGCCCATCACTGGCCAGGCGGAGCCGTCGGCCTAGATCAGCGTGCCCGCGTGGACGCTCGCATGGGCCAGCAGCGACTGGATCACGACGTTGTCGCCGGGCCCTCCGTCCAGCACGTCGGTTCCGCCGCCGCCGATCAGCACATCGTCGCCGAGCCCGCCGAGCAGCGTGTCGCTGCCTGCGCTGCCGATCAGCACGTCGTCGCCGGCACCGCCGTCGAAGACGAGGTGCGGCCCGTTGGGACCGACGCCCGATGCTTCGATCACGTCGTCGCCGCCGAGGCCGTTGATGGTGATGGTGTCGTTGAAGTCGAAATTCTCGATCACGACCTGGCTCGCCAGGCCGTCGATCACCAGCGCGCCGTTGCTGTTGAGCGACAGCGTGATGACGTCGTCGCCGGCGGTGCCGTTGATCACGATCTTGTCGGCCGCGCCGTCGCCGCCGGCGTTGCCGGGAACGCCGGCGAGGTCGATCTTGACCTCCGTCACGTCGGTCCCGCTCATGTCGCCGACATTGATCGTGTCGGCGCCGCCACGGGCATTGAAGGCGATCGTCTCGACGCCGTGCGTGTCCATCGTTATCGAGGCGACGTCCCGCGTCAGCTCGGCGCGGTCGCCGTTCGCGAAGATGTTGACGGTCTCGGCGATGTTGGCGCCGTTGAACAGCAGGGTGTCGGTGCCGCCCTGGCCCTCGACCGTGTCGTTGTCGTCGCCCGGATTCCAGACGAACGTGTCGTTGCCCGCGCCCATCAGCGCGGTGTCGTTGCCGTCGCCGCCGCTGATCAGGTCGTCGCCCTGGCTGCCGCGGATGGTGTCGTTGCCAAGTCCGCCGTTGATCGTCAGTTGCAGCACGCCGGCGGCGAGACCGCTGGCATCGATGACGTCGTCGCCGCCGAGGCCGTTGAGCGTCAACTGGTCGGTTGCGTCCATGCCGCTCAAATGGGTGGTCGCATGCAGGCCGAACACCGTCACGCCGCCGGCATTGCCGGAAACGCCGAACGTGTCGGCACTCTGGGTCGCATCGACCGAAACGGTATCGACGGCGCCGTCGGGCGTTGCGGCCGAGCCGCCGAGGTCGATGTTCACCTGCGTCACGTCGGTCCCGGTCAGATCCCCGACCGCGATATGGTCGGCACCGCCCAGCGCATGGACATCGACGTGCTCGACGCCGTGCAGATCCATCGTGATGTTGGCGACGTCGCGCGTGAGCAGGGCGTGATCGCCGTTTGCCACGATATTCATGTTCTCGGCGATGTTGGCCCCGAAGAACTTCAGCGTGTCGACGCCGGCGCCGCCATCGACGGTGTCGCTGCCGTCGCCGGGATTCCACTGGAATACGTCAGTGCCGGCGCCGAGCAGGGCGACGTCGTCGCCGCGGCCGCCCGTGACGACATCGTTGCCGTCGCCGCCGATCAGCGTATCGCCGCCCGCGCTGCCGACGATCGTATCGTTGCCGGCGCCGCCGTCGATCGTGAGGTGCACGACGCCGGCGGCAAGCGCGGCCGCCGAGATCGTGTCGTTGCCGCCGAGGGCTTCGATGACGAGCGCATCATTGGCCCCTTCCGCGTTGGTGATGGTGACGGCGGCGGGCAACCCCGTGACCGAAACCGACGTGCCCGAGCCGGACACCTGGATCGCATCGGCGTAGCGCGTGCCCTCGAGTGTCACCGTATCGGCCGCACCGTCGCCGGTTCCGGCCGATCCGAGATCGATATTGACCTGGCTGACATCGGTCCCGGCGAGGTTGTTGACGGTGATGTGGTCGCTGCCGCCGCGCGCGCCGATCGTGATGGTCTCGATGCCGTTCAGGTCCATCGCGATGTTGCCGACATCGCGGGTCAGCAGCACGCGTCCGCCATTGGCCGCGGAAACGGTGATGTTCTCGGCGATGTTCGACCCGTTGAACAGCAGGGTGTCGGCTCCGGCCTGTCCGTCGACCTTGTCGCTGCCGTCGCCGGGGTCCCACTGGAACGTATCGTTGCCGGCGCCGAGCAAGGCGGTGTCGTTGCCCTGGTTGCCGTCGACGAAATCGTTGCCTTCGCCGCCGAGCAGCAGGTCGGCGCCGTTGCCGCCGAGGATCGTGTCGTTGCCGGCACCGCCGTCGAGCGTCAGCGTGATGAGCGCGGCCAGATTGCCGGAGGCGGTGATGACGTCGTCGCCGCCATTGGCATGGACCACGAGGTTTTCGGTGGTGCCGATGTCCAGCGAGAACGGCGCGGGATCGAGGCGGTCGAAGCGCACGCGCGTGCCGTTGGCCGTGATGGCGAAGGTCTCGCCGCCGTTGCCGCCGTTCACCTCGGCGGTGTCGATGCCTTCGCCGCCTTCCATCAGGTCGCTGTCGTCGCCGGGATTCCAGATCATGCGGTCGTTGCCGGCCTCGCCGAACATCTGGTCGTTGCCATCGCCGCCGACCAGCACATCATTGCCGGCGCCTCCAAACAGCAAATCGTTGCCGCCCTTGCCGAACAGCGTGTCGTTGCCGGACTGGCCGAACAGCATGTCGCCGCCGGACCCGCCGGTCAGCGTATCGTTGCCGGCGCCGCCGAACAGGTTCGCCGCGGGCATCGCGCCGTTGCTCTCGTCGATGGTGATGATGTCGTTGCCGTCGAGGCCGAAAGCCTGGATCAGCTTGGTGTTGGCGACCGTTGCGGGGCCGCCCTTGACGGCGACCGCGCCGCCGTTGACGACGATCGTTCCGCCCGCGTTGCGGCCGAGTACGATCGTGTTGTTCGTGCCAGTGCCAAGGACGGAGAGAATTCCGGCAGAGAAATTTGCTGTGACAGCCATGTGCGCTTCTCGCTTGCGTGATTGTCGAAACGGGCCGGCGGTATCGCGACGCTTTCGCGATGTCGCGGGTGAGGGGCAAACGAGATCGTCTGTAGGCCTGAAGACCAGTTCCGGCTTGACGGAAGGCTTCGGGCCGCCTCCTGTTTCTCTTGAGAACCGCTTGATTTTGGGGACAGCCGATCACGCCCGCGCGAAATGCGACGGCGCTTACAGCTTTAATGACGGGTTCGTGAAGACGCGCGCCCAGTGCTATCCCGGCGCCGCGCTACGCGTTCTCGTTCAACGCCCGCCGCAGCTTTCGGATGACGACGCCGCGGGCGCGGTCGTCGGCGGCGGCTGCGACCTTGTCGCTGATGTCGAGCATCAGCTCGGACATCTCGTTGTGCCAGTCGAGATGCGTGACCGCTTCTGGCGCAAGGCGACGGCGATGGTCGACGTCGAGCACGCGCGGCTCGGCTGCTGCGAGCTCGTAGATGTCGTCCAGCACGGGCTGATAGATCTTTGCCGCCGGCAGGATGCGCTCGGCCAGCCGTTCGGCAAGGCCGGCGATTGCGTCCTGCTCGCCATGGGTGAGGAACAGGCCGCGCGCGATCGGGCGGCGCGCCGCGATCCAGCCGGCCATTCCAGCTGCGTCGGCATGTCCGGAATATTCGTCGATCATGCGGATGCGCGCGGCGACGCGGATTTCCTCGCCCTGGATCCGCACCGCTCTGGCGCCGTCCTGCAGGAAGCGACCGAGCGTGCCATTCGCCTGGAAGCCGGAGAGAAGCACGGTCGCGCGCTCGTTCCAGAGCCAGCGCTTGAGGTGATGGCGGATGCGGCCCGCGTCGCACATGCCGCTGGCGGAGATGATGATGTGGAAGCCGGTCAGGCGCATGATGGCCTTGCTCTCGGCGACGGTCTCAGTGAACTTGAGATGCGGCGAGTTGAGCAGGCGGTCGACGTCCACGCCGGGATCGAGGCTCGCGGCGTGCTGGCGGAAGACTTCCGTCGCATGGATCGCGAGCGGGGAATCCAGGAAGATCGGCGCCGCCGGGACTTCGCCGCGTTCCATCAGGTGGACGATGTCGACGATCAGCTCCTGCGTGCGCTCGACCGCGAAAGCCGGGATCAGCAGGGCGCCCTTGGCGGCCGAAGCCTGGCGAATCTCGTCGGCGAGATGCTGCCGCCGTTGCTCGGGCGTGGTGACGGCGCGGACGCGGTCGCCATAGGTGGATTCCGAGATGACGTAGTCGAGGTCTGTCGGTGCCTGCGGATCAGGCTGCAGCAGCTTGGCCTCCGGCCCGACGTCGCCGGACAGCAGCACGCGCAACGGCCGCTCGCGCCCGGCCTCGCTGAATTCCAGCTCGATCGAGGCGGAGCCGAGCAAATGGCCTGCATTCCAGTAGCGCGCGCGAACGCCGGGGATCACGTCGGTCCAGCGCTCATAGTCGACCGGGCGGAACGCCTGCAGCGATGCGGTCGCGTCGGCCTGCGTATAGATCGGCGCGACCTCGTTCTGCCGGCGTGCCGCGTTGCGCCGGTTGAGCTGCGCGACCTCGGACTCCTGGATGCTGCCGGCATCGGGCAACATCCAGGAGCAGAGATCGATCGTGCCGCGCGTCGCCAGGATCGGCCCGTCGAAGCCTTCACGCACGAGTTTGGGCAGCAATCCGCTGTGGTCGATATGGGCGTGCGTGAGCAGCACCGCCTGGATGTCGGCGGGGCGGAACGGAAAGGCGCCGTAGTTGAGCGCCTTCAGTGTCTTCTGTCCCTGGAACAGGCCGCAATCGACCAGGAAGCGTCCGCTCGCGGTCTGGAACAGGTAGCTCGAGCCGGTCACGGTGCGCGCGGCACCGCAAAATCGAACGGTCACGCTCATTCTTCACACTCCAGCAGAGTTGCCGTTGACGGCATAGCCGTCGTTCGCGGCCGCCGCGCTCGCGACCAGGTCATGCTCGGGCCGGTCGAAGGCGTAGACGCGGTAGAGCGGCTCGCCCTGCTCGACGCGGTCGCCGATCTTCTTGAACAGGCGGATGCCCGCGCCTTTGTCGAGTGGTGCGCCGGCGGTGCGTGCGAGGCGGTTGAGGCGCAGGCAATCGATCGCGGACACCGTGCCATCATGGCTTGCCTTGACGTCGAAGCTGAGCGATCCCAGCTCGGTGCTGCATGTCGAGGGGCCCTGGGCGTCGATGATCTTCTGCATCTGCTTCAGCGCCGCGCCGCTGTCGAGCAGTTCGCGGGCCCGTGCATAGCCGGCACCGCCGCGCAGCTTGGGATCGTATTCCAGCAGATGGGCGGCGAGCCGCAGCGACTTCTCGCGCAGGTCGCGCGGCGCTTCCCTCTCGTTGCCGAGCACCGCCATGACGTCATTGGCTTCGAGCACCGGCCCGATGCCGTTGCCGATCGGCTGGCGTCCGTCGGTCGTGATCACTTCGACGGTGCGGCCGAAGCGGTCGCCGACGAATTCGAACAGCTTGCGCAGCCGCATCGCCTCGACCGCGCTGGTGACCTTCGCCGTCGGCCCGACCGGGATGTCGATCAACAGATGCGTCGAGCCTGCCGCGATCTTCTTGGACATGATGGAGGCGACCATCTGCTCGCGCGTATCGAGGCTCAGCGGACGCTCGACCGAGATCAGGACATCGTCGGCCGGCGACAGGTTCACGTGCCCGCCCCAGATCAGGCAGCCATTGCAGGCCGAGACGATCGCCTTCATCTCCTCGACGCCGACATTCACCCGTGCCAGCACCTCCATCGTGTCAGCGGTGCCGGCGGGCGAGGTGATGGCGCGCGAGGACGTCTTGGGGATCGGCAGGCCGTGCGCGGCGACGATCGGCACCACCACCATCGAGGTGCGGTTGCCGGGAATTCCGCCGATGCAGTGCTTGTCGACGACGACCGGATCGGGCCACACCAGCTGCGTGCCCGCCTTCGCCATCGCGCCGGTGAGGGCCAGCAGCTCATCGCTGGTGATGAAGCTCGCCGAACCGATCAGGAAGGCGGCGATCTCCATGTCGGAGTAGCGATAATGGGCGAGGTCGTTGATGATCGCGCCGATCTCGGCCTCGTTCAACGTTCGTCCGTGGATCTTCGCACGCACCGCTTCCAGGCTCTCCGGCGGCGAGGCGGGCGTCACCGTGACCGGCGTGCCGACCGGTTCGGCGAAGCGGCGGAATGCGGGCTCGGACAGGCCGATCTCGTCCTGGGCCGCCAGCGTGTCGTCGTCCGTGATCAGCAGCGTCGCCAGCAGCACCTTGCCGTCCCGGCGCAGCTCGACGCGGCTGAAGCCGCGAAAGATCTCCGCGCGCAGCGCCTTGGATTGTCGGGAGATGACAACGACGTTCTCGCGGCCGGTGTCGAGGCGGACGCGGCGGATTTTCAATTGGGAGTGCGGAAGATCTGGATGCATGGACGGGCCGGCAGCAGGAAGCTCGGCTCCCATGCTTAACCGTCGCAGTCCATGTGCTCTTGACACAGATCATGGCCCGCGGCGCTAGCGGGCCAGCGCGCGTGCGGCGTCATCTCGGATGTCGGAGGGCCGCGTCGAACCGGATATGCGGTTACTTCGTGGCCGCGTCGATCGAGTTGAACTTGTTGTTCAGCAGCGCGCTGCCCGTGTTGTTCACGACGGTGACGATCGCGAGCGCGATACCGGCGGCGATCAGGCAATACTCGATAGCGGTAGCTGCACTTTCATCGGCAAGAAAGGACCTGAGCAAAGCCATCGTCAACTCCTGTTCATCCGTCCAACGTAGGCTGGAGCCGTTTTCGGAATGGTAAATTGATTCACTAAATTTCTCGCGGGCAGGCGCACGCTAAAGCGCAGGTCGGAAGGGGCCGACCTCAGGCCTTTATATGATGCCATTCGTTGACTTAAGGTTTCATGACCCGATTCAGGCGCATTTGACCGTGCCGTCGGCGTCAGGATTTGATCGCACGTCCGGAAGCGGTCTTGCCGGGGCGCTTCAGCGCCGCGGTGAGGCGCCCGACCAGATAGCGCATGACGCGCGGCTGCGACCGCGCCGCGCTGTCGGCCCGCCGCTTGTCCTCGGTCGTGTCGCTGACGAGGCCGATATAGTTCTTCCTGGCGTCCGGCTGCTGCACCGCGTGCGAACCCTGCTTCAATCGAGGGCGCGACCTTGTCGGGCTGAACGGGAATCGACGGTTAATTTTGTCTTCCGTAGGACTACTTGGCGGGCGGGAAACGACGGCTCGGCTTAACCGATTGTTGAGGCTATTTGCGGCCGGCGTCCGTGTTCAGCGCGCGCAGCATCGCGATGCGGGCGAACATCATCCAGCCGCCGCCGGTCTCGGCTGCATTGATCAGAGTCTCGACCGCGGTCTGCCAGTGGCTTGCGTGCTGCGCGTCCTCGGGCAGCTGCATGACGTGATCGGCCGCCTCCTGCAGCGTCCGCAGCTTGCGCCCGCTGCGGAGCGGGATCGGATCGTCGAACGCGGCCGACCAGGGCATGTCAGGCCGGCCGGCCGGAGAGGGGGGACATCACGATGCGATCGGAGGCCGGGCGCCGCTAGCTTGCCTTCTTCGCCCGCGCCGGCGCGCGGACCGGCTTGTCGGCCGCCTTCTTCGGAGCTTCCTTCGCCGTCTTTGCCGCAGCGTCCTTGCCGCCCTTGCCTGAAATCGGCAGCAGCATCTCGCGCTGACCTTCGACGCGCTTCTTCGGCTTCTTGCCCTTGACGGCTTCCTTGGCGACCTTGGCCGCAGGCGCATCCTTCTCGTTCGCGATGCTCTTCTTCAGCGCGTCCATCAGGTTGATGACGTTGCCGCCCGTCTTCGGTGCCGCCTTCGCGGTGATGGGCATGCCGCTGCGCTTCTTGTTGATGAGGTCGATCAGCGCGGTCTCGTAATGGTCCTCGAACAGTTCGGGCTCGAACGCGCCGGACTTCTTCTCCACGATGTGCTTGGCAAGGTCGAGCATGTCCCTGGTCAGCTTCACGTCCTGGATGTCGTCGAAATATTCGGTCTCGCTGCGCACCTCGTAGGGGTAGCGCAGCAGCGTGCCCATCAGGCCGCTCTCGAGCGGCTCCAGCGCGATGATGTGCTCGCGATTGGTCAGCACCACGCGGCCGATCGCGACCTTGTCCATGCTGCGGATGGTCTCGCGGATCACCGCATAGGCGTCGTGGCCGACCTTGCCGTCGGGCACGAGATAATAGGGGCGGATCAGATAGCGGTTGTCGATGTCGGCCTTCGGCACGAACTCGTCGATCTCGATCGTGTGCGTGGAGTCGAGCGCGATGTCGTCGAGTTCGTCCTTGGTGACCTCGATATAGGTGTCGGTGTCGACCTTGTAGCCCTTGACGATGTCCTCGGACGTGACCTCGTCACCGGTCTCGGCATCGACCTTGAGGTACTTGATCCGGTGGCCGGTCTTGCGGTTGATCTGGTTGAAAGAGACCTTCTCCGTATCCGAAGTGGCCGGATAGAGCGCGACCGGGCAGGTCACGAGCGACAGACGCAGAAAACCCTTCCAATTGGCGCGGGGGGCCATGGGCTACTCCAAACGCAACAGGGGACACCTCACAACGATACCATCGGGGAACAACGAATCATAGCAAGCGCGGCGGCGGAATCTTGCAACGACGTTAACCGCCGGATGGGGCCTCGCGTGCCTGCGTGCTGCGCGGGGCTCACGGCAGCGGGCGCCCGGAACATCGCTAGAGGTGGGGCGTTGCCCCGGGACTTGACTGGCCGCGAGGAGGTCGCGGCGACTGGTTAAGGCAGCCCTGAGATCGAGGTCACCATGGCAACGCGAGAGCAGAACCGGATCGTGGAAACTCCGACCGAGGCGCGCCAGGGCGAACCGGGGCCGTCGGTGGCAGCGCTGCTCGCCATCTCGACAGGCCTTGCGATCCTGATCCTCGCCGTCGTCTGGTTCGTCTTTTTCCGGACCTGAGGAGGGGATCGGAACACCCGGCTTCCTCATCGCCGCATAACGCGGCACATTGCGCCCGCCATGCCGCCGGTTCGTCCGGCGGCCTGGCGGGCGCAATCGTTGGCGACCGGCAGGTCTGATAGGATCAAGTCGGATATGACCAAAAAGTAACGTCGCCGGTTCCCCGCGTTCATATTCAGTTCACGCCGAACTTGCTCATCTGTGACCCGTGTTCATGCAGCCTATTTCTGGAGACCAGCGTGCGCCTGCTCGTTGTTGAGGATGACCCCGATCTCAATCGCCAGCTCACCAAGGCGCTGACCGACGCCGGCTACGTCGTCGATCGCGCCTTCGACGGGGAGGAGGGGCATTATCTCGGCGACAACGAGCCCTACGATGCCGTCGTGCTCGACATCGGCCTGCCGAAGAAGGACGGCATCTCGGTGCTGGAGGCCTGGCGCCGCAACGGCCGCACCATGCCGGTCCTGATCCTCACCGCGCGCGATCGCTGGAGCGACAAGGTGCAGGGCTTCGATGCCGGCGCCGACGACTACGTCGCAAAGCCGTTCCACCTGGAGGAGGTGCTGGCCCGCATCCGCGCGCTGCTGCGCCGCTCCACCGGTCATGCCCAGAGCGAACTCTCCTGCGGCCCCGTCACGCTCGACACCAGGACCGGCCGCGTCAGCGTCTCCGGCAACCCCGTCAAGATGACCTCGCATGAATATCGGCTTCTGGCCTACCTGATGCACCATTCCGGGCGCGTCGTGTCCCGTACCGAGCTGGTCGAGCATCTCTACGACCAGGATTTCGACCGCGACTCCAACACCATCGAGGTGTTCGTCGGCCGCATCCGCAAGAAGCTCGACGTCGACATCATCCAGACCGTCCGCGGCCTCGGCTATCTCCTGACCCCGCCGCCTGCACCGGGTGCTTGAGGCCAAGGCCTGAGCCCGTGCGGGCTTGACTGGAGGCCGAACAGGGGCCTTGGTCCGGTCATGACCTGCGACGTTCCGACATCCTGCGCCTGCCGGGATCATTCCGATGCGTGCTAGCTCGCTTGCGAACCGGCTGTTCCTGTCGGCGACCGCCTGGCTCGTGGTGATCCTGGCCATCACCGGCGTAGTGCTGTCGTCGGTCTACAAGAACGCGACCGAGCGCGCCTTCGACCGCCGGCTCAATCTCTATCTGCGCACCCTCATCGCCGAAGTCGCGACCCCGGACGAGCCGCCGGACCGCCAGTTCCAGTCGCTCGGCGAGCCCCTGTTCGAGCTGCCGCTGTCCGGCTGGTACTGGCAGATCACGCGCACCGACACCGAAAAGCCGGAGGTGCGCTCCTCGCGCTCGCTTTGGGACAAGAAGCTGCCGAAGCTGGAAGAGCAGGGCGCCGAGCTCACTGCCGCGGGCATCCGGCTCGGCTATGTCGACGGCCCCGAAGGGCAGAACCTGCGCATGGTGGAGCGGCCCGTCGATCTCGGCGCCGACGGCAAATATCTCGTCAGCGTCGCCGGCGACGACACCGAGATCTTCGACGAGACGCGAAGCTTCGACTATTACCTCGGCGGCACCTTCACCGCGCTTGGCATCGTGCTGCTGCTGACCACGGTGTTCCAGGTCCGCTTCGGCCTCGCGCCGCTCAAGCGCATCTCGGAATCGATTGCCGATATCCGCTCCGGGCGGGCGGAACGGCTCGAGGGCGAATTCCCGGTTGAGATCGCACCCCTGGCCCGCGAGACCAATGCGTTGATCGAAGCCAATCGCGAGATCGTCGAGCGCGCGCGCACCCATGTCGGCAATCTCGCCCATGCGATCAAGACGCCGCTCTCTGTGATCGTCAACGAAGCCGGCGCCCACGCCGCGGAGCCGTTCGCGGCCAAGGTGATGGAGCAGGCGGACGTGATGCGCGACCAGGTCGCCCATCATCTGGAGCGCGCGCGGATCGCGGCGCGCGTCTCGGTGGTCGCCACCGTGACGGAGGTCGCGCCTGCGATCGAAGCGCTGCGGCGGACCATGGAGAAGATCCACCGCGACCGCGGCATCGTCGTGGAGGCCAAGGCCGATTCGTCGGCCAAATTCCGCGGCGAGCGGCAGGACCTCGAGGAGATGGTCGGCAACCTCGTCGACAATGCCTGCAAATGGGCAGCCTCCCGCGTCTTCATCGAGGTCCTGGTCGAGGCGCCGCAGCAGGCGGGCGCTGGGCCGCGGTTGCGGATCATCGTCGACGACGACGGCCGTGGCCTGTCGGAGGCGGAACGGGCCCAGGTCTCCCGGCGCGGCCAGCGGCTCGACGAATCCAAGCCCGGCTCGGGGCTCGGCCTGTCGATCGTGACCGACCTTGCCGCCCTCTATGGCGGCAGCCTCTCCCTCGGCGGCGCGCCGACCGGCGGCTTGCGGGCCGAGCTGGTGCTTCCGGGAATATAATCCTCTGTTCCCAATGGGTTATTTGGTCCAAAGCGGGCAAATCCGGAAGCAAATGGGGGCATTCGAGCCAACGTCCTCAACGGCTTCTTAAGGCGCAACCACCTATGATCGCGCCCGGACGCATCCCACGTCCGCCATTTTACCGTGCATTACCCGGGCGCATGAGCCAGACATCGATCGAGCGGCTGAGGGAATATCTCGCGCAGCTCCCGCCGCAGTCGCAGGCGCTGCTGATGCGGGAGTTCGAGCGCGCGCTCGAGCGCGGCCAGGACACGGCCGTGGCGACCCTGGTGCTCGAGCAGCTGCGCAAGATCGTCCGCAGGACCGAAGCCGACGAGGCCCCGCCGCCGCGCACCGACGACCTGTCGCGCCTCCTGTTCCAGGCGCTGGAACCGTTCCTGGTCGAGGCAGGCGCCCCGATCCGGGTCGGCCAGATCCGGCGGTCTTCGCTGCAGCCGATCTGGCAATGGCTCGGCCGTGACGGCGCCCCGGACAAGCTGACCGAATTCGAGGCGGCCCTGGCGCGCATGCCGGCGGAGAGCGCCGGCCAGGTCGAGGCCCTCGCGCAAAAGCTGCAAGCGGTGGCCGCGGACGCCATCTTCGCGCTGACCGGTCCCGGCGGCGGCGACAAGTCGCGCGCGCTCGCCCGCGTCGGTCCGCCCAACGTGATCGAGGACCTCTATTCGATCGGCGCGGTGCTCGCGGTGCGCGAGGCCATCGCCACGCTGAACGAGAAGCTGCCGCGCACCTTGCGCGCCTTCGGCGATCCCCAGATCGCCTCGGTGACGTCGGCGCTCAACATTCCGGTCCTGCAGACGCCGCAGATGCTGCCTTTCGCCCTGTCGATCGTCGTGCAACGCATGACCGCGCCGTGGCAGATCATCCGCCTCGCCATCAAGATCGCCGCGTCCGACGACGAGATCCGCGTCGCGGCAACGCCTTATGGCGTCGCCGTCACCATTGCCCTGCACGATCTGTCCTGCGTCGCGGCGATCCTGCGCATGGACATCAAGCGCGGCCATTTCGACAACGTCGCCGGCAATCTCAAGGCGCTGCACGACGGCGCGCGCGGCCTGCGTACCGAGCTCGACCTGCGCAACGATTCAGTCTGGGGCAAGCAGCTGACCTCGATCAGGGCCGACATCTCCAATGCGCTGCAATCGGAGATCGACAGTGTTCCCGGCCGCGTGCGCCGCATCCTGCGCCAGCGTCCCGAGAAGGACATTCCGCCGGGCGCGCGGATCGACAGCACCGAGGTGGAAGAGACCGCCGCGCTGATGGAGTTCGTCGCGACCTGCCGCAATTACGCGAGCGAGCTCGCGATCAACGAGGTGACGCTGCGCACCTATTCCGACCTGCAGCAATATGTCGAACGCTCGACCGAGCAGCTCGTGCAGGCGCTGCGCGGCGCCGACCACAAGGTGCGCACCTACAGACAACAGCAGGTGCAGGCCGCGATCCGCTTCTGCCAGGTGCTGTTCGGCGACGACTATGCCTCGCTGATGAGCCGCGCTGCGGAGAACGCCGCGACAGGCGAGCGCAAATCGTCGCGCGCGAGTTGATTCAAGCGCATATTTTCGTGATCACAATTTATGGTTGACGCTGCCGGTGGTGGGCCCTACGGTCGCCGTGCAAATTTCTGGAATTTCTATCTGTGGGCGCATGAAACCCATTATCAGCTCCATCGAAATCGAGAACCGCGTCATTGTTGCCAAATATCAACGACTGATGGTCGGCGCGAAGGTGGTGCTGGTCGAGAAGGCAAGCGGTCGTCAGCTGCCCGAGACCGCCACCAGGGTTGCTTCTCCGGTTCCGGTCGGGGCGGTGCGCATCAGGCTGCCCGAGGCCATCGAGCCCGGGACGTACTTCCTCAAGGCCTTCAACGGGCACGGCGAGGACGCCGCGCGGAGCGCGGACTTCGAGATCGGCTAAGCCGTTGGAGTTTCACCATTTCGGGACTGCGCGCGGTCGCGCCAAATTGACAATTGTCAATTGCCGCATCGTCCGGCCGTGGTGTAAAGCCACCTATGGGCGCGGGTGGCGCGCTGCCGGAAGCTTGCCAGATGACGTTATGGTTCGTGTTCGCGCTGATGACGGTCGCGGCGATTTTCGCCGTGCTCTTGCCGCTCGGCCGTAGCGGACGCGCGCAGGAGCAGGGCGGCCCACATCAGGGCAGCGAAGTCGCGGTCTACAAGGACCAGCTCGCCGAGATCGAGCGCGATCTCGCCGTGGGGCTGATCGCCGCACCCGAAGCCGAGGCCGCGCGCGTCGAGATCAGCCGCAGGCTGCTCGCCGCAGCCGCCGGCGAGCCAGCAGCAGCGCCGAAATCGAACCTCAAATGGCGCCGCTCCGCGGCTGTGCTGGCGCTCGTCGGCCTGCCGCTGGTTGCAATCGGCGTCTACATGCCGCTCGGCTCGCCCCGGCTTCAGGACTTTCCGCTGGCGGAGCGCGAGCGCGGGACCGGCATGGCGCGTTCGCTCGAAAATCTCGTCGTGCAGGTCGAGCAGCATCTGGAAAAGAATCCGACCGATGGACGCGGCTGGAACGTGCTCGCGCCGGTGCTGCAGCGGCTCGGGCGCTTCGACGATGCGGTGCGGGCCTATCGCAACGCGCTGACCTACAATGGCGAGAGCCCGGAGCGTCGGTCCGATCTCGGCGAGGCGATCGCGGCCGCCGCCGGTGGCGTCGTGACCGCGGAGGCCAAGACCGAGTTCGAGCGCGCACATGCGCTCGACGCCGATGATCCCAAGTCGAACTATTTCCTCGGGCTCGCCGCCGAGCAGGACGGCCGCAAGGACGATGCCGCCAACATCTGGCGCGCGCTGCTGGCGAAGGCGCCTTCCGATGCGCCGTGGCGGCCCCTGGTGCAGTCCTCGCTGGCGCGGGTCGGCGGCGGCGGCAGCGGGACGGTGCCGGCGCTGTCGGACGAGACCATTGCGGCGTCCAAGGACATGGCCGAAGGCGATCGCAACGCGATGGTGCGCGGCATGGTCGAGCGCCTCGCCACCCGGTTGAAGCAGAACGGGGACGATGTCGAGGGCTGGCTGCGCCTGGTGCGCGCCTATCTGGTGATGGGCGATCGCGACAAGGCAAAGGGCGCCTCGACCGACGCGCGTCAGGCGGTCGCCAACGATGCCGAACGGCTCCGCCAGCTCAACGAAGGCCTCAAGACCCTCGGGCTCGACGGATGATGATGTCGGGACGGGACGAGCGGAGAACGGATACGCCATGACGCGCAAGCAGCGACGTATGACCATCATCGGCGGCTCGCTCGCCGTGCTCGCGCTCGCGGCCGCGCTGGTGCTCAACGCATTGCGCGACTCCATCGTGTTCTTCTCGACGCCGAGCATGGTGGCCGAGAAGCACGTCGCGCCCGGCAAGCGCTTTCGCCTCGGCGGCCTGGTGCAGCCCGGCTCGCTCCAGCGCGGCGACAATCTCGCGGTGAGCTTCGAGGTTGCCGACGGCAACGCAAAGCTTCCCGTCGCCTACAAGGGCATTCTGCCCGACCTGTTCCGCGAAGGGCAGGGTGTCGTCGCCGAAGGCGCGCTCGATGCCAATGGCGTGTTCAAGGCCGACACCGTGCTCGCCAAGCACGACGAGACCTACATGCCCAAGGACGTCGCCGATGCCCTGAAGAAGCAGGGACACTGGAAAGATGATTACGGTGCCCAGGCCTCCGGCGGGGCGAAGCCCGCGGCTACCACCGCGCAGGGCAATCCGCAGGGAGCCGTGCGGTGATCGCAGAATCCGGACATTACGCGCTGGTGCTGGCGCTTGGGCTGGCACTGATCCAGTCCATCGTGCCGCTGATCGGCGCGCGCCTCGCCGATGCCGCGCTGATGAACGTGGCGCGCTCCACCGCGCTGGCGCAGCTCCTGTTCGTCGGCGCCTCGTTCGTCGCGCTGGTGATGCTGCACGTCAATTCGGACTTCTCGGTCGCCAATGTCTACGAGAATTCCCATTCCATGAAGCCGCTGCTCTACAAGATCACCGGCGTGTGGGGGAACCACGAAGGCTCGATGCTGCTGTGGGTGTCGATCCTGGCGCTGTTCGGTGGCCTCGTCGCCGCCTTCGGCAATAACCTGCCGCTGTCGCTGCGCGCGCATGTGCTGGCCGTGCAGGCCTGGATCGCCAGTGCCTTCTACCTTTTCATCCTCGTGACCTCGAACCCGTTCCTGCGCATCGCCAACCCGCCGATCGAGGGACGCGATCTCAATCCCGTGCTGCAGGACATCGGCCTCGCCGTGCATCCGCCGATGCTCTATCTCGGCTATGTCGGCTTCTCGATCTCGTTCTCCTTCGCCATCGCCGCGCTGATGGAAGGGCGGATCGACGCGGCCTGGGCGCGCTGGGTGCGGCCGTGGACGCTGGTGGCCTGGATCTTCCTGACGCTCGGTATCGCGATGGGCTCCTACTGGGCCTATTACGAGCTCGGCTGGGGCGGCTGGTGGTTCTGGGATCCGGTCGAGAACGCCTCGCTGATGCCGTGGCTCGCCGGCACCGCGCTGCTGCATTCGGCGCTGGTGATGGAGAAGCGCAACGCGCTGAAGGTCTGGACCATTCTTCTGTCGATCCTGACCTTCTCGCTGTCGCTGCTCGGCACCTTCCTGGTGCGCTCCGGCGTCATCACCTCGGTGCACGCTTTCGCCACCGATCCGACCCGCGGTGTGTTCATCCTGCTGATCCTGTGCCTGTTCATCGGCGGCAGCCTGTCGCTGTTCGCGGGCCGCGCGACCTCGCTGAAGCAGGGCGGCCTGTTCGCGCCGATCTCGCGCGAGGGCGCGCTTGTGCTGAACAATCTGCTGCTGACGGTCGCCTGCGCGGTGGTGCTGTTCGGCACGCTCTATCCGCTGGCGATGGAGATGCTCGCCGATTTCAAGATGTCGGTCGGCGCGCCCTTCTACAACCTCACCTTCGCGCCGCTGTTCGCGCTGCTGCTGCTCGCGGTGCCGTTCGGACCGATGCTGGCGTGGAAGCGCGGCGATCTGCTCGGCGTGATGCAGCGCCTGCTCGCGGCCGGCGTTGCCGGGCTCGTCGCCATCGCCATCGCCTGGGGCTGGGCGAGCGGCGGCGCCACGCTGGCGCCGCTCGCGATCGGGCTCGGCGTCTTCGTCATCGCCGGCGCGATCACCGACATCGTCGAGCGGACTGGGCTCGCGCGGGTGCCGTTCGCGACGGCACTGCACCGCGCCCGCGGCCTGCCGCGCTCGGCCTGGGGCACGGCGTTCGCGCATGCCGGCCTCGGCGTCGCGCTGATCGGCATCGTCTGCGAGACCACCTGGAACAGCGAGCATATCGCGACGATGAAGCAGAACGACGTCGCCCAAATCGCCGGTTACGACGTCAAGCTCGACGGCCTGTTCCAGCGCCAGGGCCCGAACTACCGCGAGATGATCGCGGAATTCAAGGTCAGCCGCGACGGCGAGGCCATCAGCGTCATGACGCCGTCCAAGCGCAGCTTCACCACGCGCGGCTCCTCGACCACGGAGGCCGCGCTGCTGACGCGCGGTGCGAGCCAGCTCTACATCTCGCTCGGCGATGCCAATGCCGACGGCGCCATTGCCGTGCGCATCTATCACAAGCCCTTCGTGCTGCTGATCTGGTGGGGACCGGTGCTGATGGCGTTCGGCGGCGTGCTGTCGCTGTCCGACCGGCGTCTGCGGGTCGGCGCCCCCAAGCCGGCGCGGGCCAAGCAGCGCCTGCAGCCGGCGGAGTGATCCGATGCGCCGGATGATGGCCGCGTTCGCTCTTCTGATGCTGCTGGCCTTGCCCGCGGTCCACGCGGTGCAGCCCGACGAGATCATGTCGGACCCCGCCAGGGAAGCGCGCGCCCGCGAATTGTCGCGCGAGCTGCGCTGCATGGTCTGCCAGAACCAGTCGATCGACGATTCCGATGCGCCGCTGGCGCGCGACCTGCGCCTGCTGGTGCGCGAGCGCATCGCGGCGGGCGACAGCAATTCGCAGGTGCTCGACTTCCTGGTCGCGCGCTACGGCGAGTTCGTGCTGCTCAAGCCGCGCTTCGAGCGGCAGACCTTGCTGCTGTGGCTGCTCGCGCCGCTGCTGCTCATCGGCGGCGGCCTGGCGCTCTGGCTGCAAATCCGCCGTCGCGCGAAGACCGGTGCAGATGCACCGGCGCCGCCGCTCACGGCGGAGGAAGAGGCGCGGCTCGCCGCCTTGATGTCCGACGATGCGAAGTCGTCCTGACCTACGTAATGATACGTAGGCTGTCGGGCGCTGCGTGTTTCATGCTCTATTGACCTTTGTCTGGAAGCTTGTCGCGAGATTCGATTTCCAGCCTCTGAGTCCCCGAGATGTTCGCGAACAGCAATTTGACGATCCGCTTCCTGGTCGGCGCCGTCGTCGCTGCATTATTGTTCCTGCTCGGCATCGGCGGCGGCACCGGCTTCGTCGCGGTGCTGTATCTCAACAACGAGATCACCAGCCTGTCGTCGGATTTCGCCGCGCTCAGCGGCCCGGCGCGCGACCACGCGATGCTGATCTACCAGCAGGCGCAGACGGCGTTCTCGTGGTTCCTGGTCGCCTGCGGCGTGATCGCGGTCGTCGCCGTCGCGATCTGCCTCACCACCTTCTTCGCGGTTCGCAACGGCATCCTCACGCCGCTTGGGGCGATCGTGCATGCGATGCGCGAGGTCGCCGACCAGAAGTTCGAGACGCCGGTGCCGGGGCTCGGCGGCACCAACGAGATCGGCCTGCTCGCCGGCGCGCTCGAAGTGTTCAAGACCAACGGTATCGAGCGCCGCCGCCTCACCGAGCAGCAATTGCACGAGGCGCAGCACCAGGCCGAGCGTTCGAAATTTCTCGACGATCGGATCAAGCGCTTCAACGATCTCGTCGCCAGCGTCGTGGACAGCGTGGCGTCGTCGGCCGTGCATCTCAAGCGCAACGCCGAGACGTTGTCGCGGACGGCCAACGAGACCAGCACCAAGGCCAATGCGGTGGCGAGCGGTGCGAGCCAGGCCAGCGTCAGCGTCCAGACGGTCGCGGGCTCGGCCGAGGAGATGACCAACTCGATCGGCATGATCAGCCGCCGCGTCACCGATGCGACCCAGCGCGCCGAGGGCGCGGCGTCGCAGGCCGAAAAGAGCCGCGACACCATCCACACGCTGTCGGACGCCGCCGACAAGATCGGCGAGGTCGTGCAGCTCGTGCAGGCGATCGCCTCGCAGACCAATCTGCTGGCGCTCAACGCCACCATCGAGGCGGCGCGGGCCGGCGAGGCCGGCAAGGGCTTTGCCGTGGTCGCTTCCGAAGTGAAGAATCTCGCGCACCAGACCAGCAAGGCGACAGAGGAGATCACCTCCCATGTTGCCAGCATCCAGGGCATCACCGCGGAGACGCGCGGCGCGATCGACGGCATCTCGAAGACGCTGTCGGAGATCTCATCGATCATGTCCGGCATCGAGGTCGATACCGCCCAGCAGCGCAATGCCACGCAGGACATCACCCGCAGCGCACAGGACGCCGCCCACGGAACACTCGACGTCTCCAATCACATCGCCCAGATCACCTCGACCTCGGCGGAGACCGGCCGCATGGCGGCTGAAGCCCGGGATTCCGCCGTCGATCTGTCGCGGCAGGCCGAGACCCTGAAGCGCGAAGTCGACGAGTTCATCGTCAGCGTCAGGGCCAGCTGAGGCTCGGCACCGGAACCCGACTAAGTTCCTGTAAGACCAGGACTTTCGGCCTGCGCTAAACTGCCGCAGTCGAGCCGCGCCTTCATTACAAAAGTTTAACCCCGCCGCCAGCGCGCGGTAAGGCGGGAGTCCCCATCTTCAGCTCCGCAAGGTGCCGTCATCCGGCGCCAAAACGAATTCTAGGGCCCTGGAGATCTCTGCATGAACGACCGTATCGACCTCTCGAACCTCCCATCCTACCGGCAGCAGCGCCGGTCGGTGTTCTCGGCGCGCAGGCTCGCGCTGATGGCCTCGGTCGTCGCCGGTCTCGGTGCCGCCGTCTACGGCTTCGGCCCGTCGATGTCGCCGGCCGACCTGATTTCGAGCCCGGCGCATGCGCAGGTCAACAACGAGGTCCGCAAGGTCGAACGTCCGGTCGGTTTCGCCGACATCGTCGAGCGCGTGAAGCCGTCGGTGATCTCGGTCAAGGTCAACATCAAGGAGAAGACCGCAAGCAACGATGACGGCGATGATTCCAGCTCGCCGTTCCAGCCGGGCTCGCCGATGGAGCGCTTCTTCCGTCGCTTCGGCGGCCCGGATGGCATTCCCGGCATGAAGGGCGGTGGTCGCGGCCGCGTCGTGCAGGGCCAGGGCTCCGGCTTCTTCATCTCGGCTGACGGCTACGCCGTGACCAACAACCACGTGGTCGACGGCGCCGACAAGGTCGAGGTCACCACCGACGACGGCAAGACCTACACCGCCAAGGTGATCGGCACCGACCAGCGCACCGACCTCGCCTTGATCAAGGTCGAGGGCAGCACCAACTTCCCGTTCGCCAAGCTGGCCGACAGCAAGCCGCGGATCGGCGACTGGGTGCTGGCGGTCGGCAATCCCTTCGGTCTCGGCGGCACCGTGACCGCGGGCATCGTCTCGGCCAGCGGCCGCGATATCGGCAACGGTCCCTATGACGACTTCATCCAGATCGACGCGCCCGTGAACAAGGGCAATTCCGGCGGTCCGGCGTTCGACACCAATGGCGAGGTGATGGGCGTCAACACCGCGATCTACTCGCCCTCCGGCGGCAGCGTCGGCATCGCGTTCTCGATCCCGGCGAACACCGTGAAGAGCGTGGTGGCCCAGCTCAAGGACAAGGGCTCGGTCAGCCGCGGCTGGATCGGTGTGCAGATCCAGCCCGTCACCTCCGACATCGCCGACAGCCTCGGCATGAAGAAGGCCGAAGGCGCGCTGGTGGCGGAGCCGCAGGCAAACGGTCCGGCCGCGAAGGCCGGTATCGAATCCGGCGACGTGATCACCGCGGTCAACGGCGAATCGGTCAAGGACGCCCGTGAGCTCGCCCGCACCATCGGCGGCATGGCGCCCGGTGCGACCGTGAAGCTGAACGTGCTGCACAAGGGCGCGGACAAGGTCGTGAACCTCACCCTCGGCCAGCTGCCGAACACGGTCGAGGCCAAGGCCGACCTCGACAAGGACAGCGGCAAGGGTGCCAGCAAGGGCACCGACGTGCCGAAGCTCGGCATGACGGTTGCGCCCGCGAATTCCGTGGCCGGCGCCGGCAAGGAAGGCGTCGTGGTCACCGAAGTCGATCCGAAGAGCGCCGCGGCCGAACGCGGCTTCAAGGAAGGCGATGTGATCCTCGAGGTCGGCGGCAAGAGCGTGGCCACCGCCGGCGAAGTCCGTGACGCCATCAACGCGGCGCGGACCGACAACAAGAACAGCGTCCTGATGCGCGTGAAGAGCGGCGGCCAGTCGCGCTTCGTCGCGATCCCCCTCGCCAAGGGGTAAGCCTCAGGAGGCCTACGAAATGAAGGGTGCCGCCGGCATCAGTCGCCCCCGCCGCCGGCGCCCTTCGGGGGAGCAGCGTAACGTTCGCTTCCCCAGCCTACCTTCCGGTGGAAATACGCCCCCCTCCGTCGGAAGGCCTAGGGCGGTGAGGTCCCCCCAGCTTCACCGCCCGCCTTTTTCTCGCTTCGACACTCTCGCCCTCGGCTTGCATGCGATTGCCGCTCGCGCCATGTTTAGAGAAGGTTGACCTCCTTGACCGCCGCCGAACGCACGATGCGCCTCCTCATCATTGAAGACGACCGCGAATCCGCCGACTATCTCGTGAAGGCGTTTCGCGAGGTCGGACACATTGCCGACCACGCCGCCGACGGCGAGGAGGGCCTCGCCATGGCCGAGAACGGCGAATACGACGTGCTGGTGGTCGACCGCATGCTGCCCAAGCGCGACGGCCTGTCGCTGATCGGCGCGCTGCGCGACCAGGACAACACCACGCCGGTGCTGATCCTCTCCGCGCTCGGCCAGGTCGACGACCGCATCAAGGGCCTGCGCGCCGGCGGCGACGACTATCTGCCGAAGCCCTATTCCTTCGCCGAGCTGCTCGCCCGCGTCGAGGTGCTGTCGCGCCGCCGCGGCGGACCTGCCGAGGACACCCTCTACCGCGTCGGCGATCTCGAGCTCGACCGGCTGTCCCATCGCGTCGCCCGCGGCAAGGACGAGCTGACGCTGCAGCCACGCGAATTCCGCCTGCTCGAATATCTCATGAAGCATGCCGGCCAGGTGGTGACGCGGACCATGCTGCTGGAGAACGTCTGGGACTACCATTTCGATCCGCAGACCAACGTGATCGACGTGCACATTTCGCGGCTGCGCTCCAAGATCGACAAGGGGTTTGAGCGGCCGCTGCTGCACACGATCCGCGGCGCCGGGTACATGATCCGTGACGGCATTCGGTAAACTCGTCCGCACCACGGCGTTCCGGCTGACGCTGGTCTATTTGCTGCTGTTCGCGATGTTCGCGGCCTCGCTGCTCGGCTATTTCGCCTGGAACACGCGGCGGCTGATCACCGAGGAAATCACGCAGACGGTGAATGCCGAGACCTCGGAGATCAACGATCTCTACGACAGGCGCGGCTTGCGCGGGCTGGTGCTCGCGATCGAGTACCGCGCGCTGCGGCCGGGCGCCAACCTCTATCTCGTAACCACGCCGACAGGGCAGGCGATCGCCGGCAATGTCGGCTCGCTCGCGCCCGGAGTGATGGCGACGCGGGGCTGGTCCGAGACCGCCTACCGGCGGATCGAGGATACCGATGACCGCGATCATCGTGCCCTGGTTCGCGTCACCGAGCTCGAAAACGGCTTCCGTCTCCTGATCGGCCGCGACCTCGCCGAGCGGCGGCGCCTGTTCAGCATCGTCGCCAAGGCGGCGCAATGGTCGGTCCTGATCGTCGTGGTGCTCGGCCTCGGCGGCGGCATCTTCGTCGCGCGCAGGGTGCTGAGGCGCATCGACGCGATGACCGGCACCGCCCAGCGCATCATGACCGGCGATCTCAGCGGCCGCCTGCCCGTGGGCCGCAGCGGCGACGAGCTCGACCGTCTGGCGGAAAACCTCAACGCCATGCTGGAGCGGATCGAGGCGCTGATGGCGGGGCTGAAGGAGGTCTCCGATAACATCGCCCACGATCTCAAGACGCCGCTGACGCGCCTGCGCAACCGGGCCGAGGAGGCGCTGGCGAAATCGGGCTGCGAGGCCGACTACCGCGCCGCGCTGGAGCGGACCATCGAGGAATCCGACGGCCTGATCCGCACCTTCAACGCGCTGCTGATGATTGCCCGCGCCGAGTCGGGACAGGCGCGCGGCAACATGGACGATTTCGACGCCGCCGATGTCGCGGGCGGCATCCACGAGCTCTACGAGCCGCTCGCCGAAGACGACGGCATGACCTTGAAGGTGAAGGCCGATCCGACGCCGGTTCACGGCAACCGCGAACTGATCAGCCAGGCGCTCGCCAACCTGGTCGAGAATGCCATCAAGTACGGCAAGCCGGCTGCGCAGCCCGCGGGAACCGTGGTCAGCATGGACTCGAGGCAGATCACCATCGAGGCAAGGCGCGAGGGCGATCAGGTGCTGCTCAGCGTGTCCGATCGCGGCCCCGGCATCCCCGAAGCCGACCGCAAGCATGCCGTCGAGCGATTCGTCCGGCTGGAAGCGAGCCGCACGCTACCGGGCTCCGGCCTCGGCCTCAGCCTCGCCTCCGCAGTTGCGACGCTCCATGGCGGAGAATTGCGGCTGGGTGATGCCCATCCCGGCCTCGTCGCCACGCTGGCACTGCCGGCGCGCGCGGGCGCAGGCGACAGGGTTGCTCCGTCAATGCCGGATGTGCCACAGAAGGTGGCATGAACCACTCCGCGCCGGGAAACGCGGACAAGCATGGTGAGAGTCTGGCCGCGCGCTTTGCGGAAGCTCCCCATATTGCCGCTTCCACAACCGATGAACCCCGTTTTGAAAACTGGCTGGCCGAGCTCGAGCCGGCGCAATCGGCCCGTCTCCAGCCGCTGCTCGCTTATCCCTTCGCGCGGAACATCCTGGCCGGCATCGCGGAATTCTCGCCCTATCTGTTCGATCTGGCGCGCGCCGATGCGCCGCGCCTGATCCGGCTGCTCGAATGCGATCCGGATGCGCACCTGTCCGCGCTGATCGCGGAGGCGCGGAACGCGGTGCTCGCGGCGCCCGACGAGGCCGAGGTGATGCGGCTGCTTCGCCGCATGAAGGCGGAGGCCGCGCTGCTGACCGCGCTGTGCGACATCGGCGGGGTCTGGCCGGTGATGCGGGTGACGGCGGCGCTGACCGACGTCGCGGTCTCCTCCGTGCAGGCGGCGCTGCAGTATCAGCTGCGGCAGGAAGCCGCACGTGGAAAGATCCGCCCGCCCAACCTCGAGGCCCCGGAAGAGGGCTGCGGCCTGATCGTGCTCGCGATGGGCAAGATGGGTGCGGGCGAGCTGAACTACTCCAGCGACATCGACCTCATCGTGTTCTTCGACCCTGACAATACGACGCTTGCGCCTGATATCGAGCCGCAGCCGTTCTTCGTCCGGGTCACGCAGGGCATGGCGCGCATCCTGCAGCAGCGCACCTATGACGGCTACGTCTTCCGCGTCGACCTGCGCCTGCGACCCGATCCGTCCTCGACGCAGGTGGCGATCTCCCGTGATGCCGCGCTGAACTATTACGAGCGGGAAGGGCGCACCTGGGAGCGTGCCGCCATGATCAAGGCGCGCGCCTGTGCCGGCGACGCCAAGGCCGGGGAGGCGCTGCTCGCCGAGATCGCGCCCTTCGTCTGGCGCAAGCACCTCGACTTCGCCGCGCTTGCCGACGTCCACGACATGAAGCGGCAGATGCAGACCTATCGCGGCCAGAGCGAGATCGCGGTCGAGGGCCACAACGTCAAGGTCGGCCGCGGCGGCATTCGCGAGATCGAGTTCTTCGCGCAGACCCAGCAACTCATTGCCGGCGGCCGCCATCCGGAATTGCGGGTACGGCCGACGCTGAGAGCGCTCGACGTGCTCGCCGCCAGCAACTGGATCACCTCCGCCGCGCGCGACGAGCTCACCACCGCCTACGAATTCCTGCGCCGGGTCGAGCACCGCCTCCAGATGATCGCGGACGAGCAGACCCATGCGCTGCCAGAGGACAAGGAAGCGGTCGAGCGCTTTGCGCGCTTCTTCGGTTACGTCGATCGCGAGGCCTTTGCGCGCGACCTGCTGCGCCAGCTCGAAATCGTGCTGGGGCATTACGAAAAACTGTTCGAGGGCGACGATCCGACCGGCACGGCGAAGCTGCCGGCGCTCGACTACAGCGCGGGCCCCGACGACCCGCGCCTGCTCCAGCACATGACGGCGCTCGGCTTCAAGAAGCCGGCCGCGGTGGCGCAGACCGTGCGCGACTGGATCACCGGCGATTATCGTGTGTTCCGAAATGAGGCGACGCGCAGCGCCTTCATCGAGTTCGTGCCGGCCCTGATCGACGGGCTCGCGCATGCCGAGGAGCCGGACCGCGCGGTCGTGGCGTTCGATCAGTTCCTCGGCGCGCTGCAGCGTGGCGGCCGGCTGATCACGCTGCTTGGCCAGAACCGCGATCTCGTCGCGCTGGTGGCGCTGGTGCTGGGCGCAGCGCCCCGGCTAGGGGAGATGCTGGCGCGCCAGCCGCAGCTCATGGACGGCCTGATCGATCCGCGCTTCTTCGGCGCGATGCCGGACCGGCAGGAATTGTCGGAGCGGCTCGCCGCCACCGTGCAGGACGCCGGCTCATACGAGGAGTTCCTCGATCGCCTGCGCCTGTTCGGGCAGGAGAGCCTGTTCCTGATCGGCACGCGCATCCTCTCCGGTACCGTCTCGGCGCAGCAGGCGAGCACCGCCTTTGCCGACGTCGCCGAAGGCATCGTCCACACCGTGCATGGCCTCGTCGCCGACCGCTTTGCCGCCCAGCACGGCCGCATCAAGGGCCAGGAGACCGCGATCATCGCGATGGGCCGACTCGGCAGCCGCGAGATGACGGCCTCGTCCGATCTCGACCTGATCCTGCTCTATGATTTCGACGCCGAGGACCCGGATTCCGACGGCGCCAAGTCGCTGCAGGGCGCGCATTATTTCGCCCGCTTCACCCAGCGCCTGATCAGCGCGTTCACGACGCGGACCAATTACGGCGTGCTCTACGAGATCGACATGCGGCTGCGCCCGTCGGGACGCGCCGGCCCGGTGGCGTCGAGCCTTGCGTCCTTCGCCGACTACCAGGCCAACGAGGCCTGGACCTGGGAGCACATGGCGCTGACGCGCGCGCGCGTGGTGTCGGCCTCGCCTGAATTCCGGCAGCGGATCGAGCGCGTGATCCGCGATGTCCTGACCCGTCGCCGCGACCGCGGGATCATCGCCAACGACGTTGCCGACATGCGCGGTGCGATCGGCCAGGAGAAGGGCGAGACCGACTATTGGGATCTCAAATATGCCGCCGGCGGCATGATCGACATCGACTTCATCGCGCAATATCTCCAGCTCGTGCATGCGCACGACAAGCCCGGGATTCTCGACGTCAGCACGCTGCAGGTGCTGGACAATGCCTGCAGGCTCGGCGTGCTCGGTCAATCGGAGACCGAGATCCTGCGCGCCGCAGTGCGGCTCTATCACGACCTGACGCAGATCCTGCGACTCTGCGTCAGCGACCGCTTCAAGCCGGAAACCGCCGGCACCGATCTGCAGCGCGTGATGGCGCGCGCCGGCGATGCGCCGGACTTCTCCTCGCTCGAGGCGCGGGTGAAGGAAACGCAGAGCGAGGTGCGGCGCGTGTTCAGGACGCTGCTGGAAGGCTCTGCTTCAGCGAAGTGAGGGCCTCGCGCACGTTCGGCTCCAGGCCCGCGCCGCCGGCGTCGAGATGGGCGAAGATCGCGCGCTTCATCCTGGGGTCCCAGAACTTCTTGATGTGGTCGGCGATCCCCGGCACGGCCTTGTCGTGGCCCTGGCTGCGGAAGAACAGGCCGATCTGGTTGGCCATGTAGACGAGGCGGTCAGGCGACGACATCGATGATCTCCTGGGCACGAAGGGCCGTGACGCGGCCCTGGTGCGTGAACACTTCAAACCCGTCGCTGCGGGCAATCGCAATCAGCGTGATGCCGGCAGCCTCCGCCGTGCGTACCGCGAGCGCGGTGGGGGCGGAGACCGCGACCATGACAGGCGCGCCGATCGCGGCGGTCTTCTGCACCATCTCGACCGAGACGCGGCTGGTCAGCAGCACCATGCCGACGCTGGCATCGGTCCGGCTGCGCGCCAGCGAGCCCGCGAGCTTGTCGAGCGCGTTATGGCGGCCGACGTCTTCGCGCAAGGCCACGATGCCATTCGATGGCGACCAGAAGGCCGCGGCGTGCACGGCGCGGGTCTGCATGTTGATCGATTGCAGCGGCGCGATCGCCTGCATCGCCGTCATGACCTGCTGCGGCGTGAAGGTCTGTCCCTGCGGCACGATTGCTGCAGGCCGTATGGCCTCGGCGATGGACTCGACGCCGCAGATGCCGCAGCCGGTGGGGCCGGCGATGTGGCGGCGGCGTTCGCTGATGCGCGCGGCGTTGTCCTGTTCGAGCCACATCCTGAGCTCGATGCCGTCGTCGAGGCGCACGACCTCGAGCGACTTGATGTCGTCCACCGATGTGATGATGCCCTCGTCCAGGCTGAAGCCGACGGCGAAATCCTCGAGGTTCTGCGGCGTTCCCATCATCACGGCGTAGGTGCCGCCATTATAGGTCAGCGCCAGCGGCGTCTCCTCGGGGATCAGCCGCGTCCCTTCGGACGCGGCACCGTCGCGCCAGATTTCGCGGTCGATGGCCTGGACCGGCACGTGCATGCGGTTACTCCGCGGCCTCGGCGGGCGCGATGCGGCGGGAATGCCGCGCCTGCTCGTCATAGGCCTTCTGCCAGTCGGACGGGCCGTTCGACGGCGAGATCTGCACTGCCGTGACCTTGTATTCCGGACAGTTGGTCGCCCAGTCCGAAAAGTCGGTCGTGATCACGTTGGCCTGCGTGTCCGGGTGGTGGAAGGTGGTGTAGACGACGCCCGGCGACACGCGGTCGGTGATCTCCGCGCGCAGCGTGGTCTCGCCTGCGCGGCTCTGCAGCCGCACCCAGTCGCCGTCGCGCACGCCGCGCAGCTCGGCATCGTGCGGATGGATCTCCAGCCGGTCCTCGGCATGCCAGACCACGTTGTCGGTGCGCCGTGTCTGTGCGCCGACATTGTACTGGCTGAGGATGCGGCCCGTGGTGAGCAGCAGCGGGAAGCGGGGGCCGGTGCGTTCGTCGGTCGCGACATATTCGGTGACGATGAACTTGCCCTTGCCGCGGACGAAGCCGCCGATATGCATCACCGGCGTGCCCTCCGGCGCCTTCTCGTTGCAGGGCCACTGCACCGAGCCGAGTTCGTCGAGCTTGGCGTAGGAGACGCCCGTGAAGGTCGGCGTCAGCGCCGCGATCTCGTCCATGATCTCGGAAGGGTGGCTGTAGTTCATCTCGAAGCCCATCGCCTTGGCGAGTGCGATGGTGACTTCCCAGTCGGCCATGCCGTTCTTCGGCGTCATCACCTTGCGCACGCGCTGGATGCGGCGCTCGGCGTTGGTGAAGGTGCCGTCCTTCTCGAGGAAGCTCGAGCCGGGCAGGAAGACGTGGGCATAGTTCGCGGTCTCGTTCAGGAAGAGGTCGTGGACGATGACGCATTCCATCGCCGACAGCGCCGCGACCACGTGCTTGGTGTTCGGGTCGGACTGCAGAATGTCCTCGCCCTGCACGTAGATGCCCATGAACGTGCCTTCGATCGCGGCATCGAACATGTTGGGAATGCGCAGGCCCGGCTCCGGGTTGAGCTTGACGTTCCAGAGCGCCTCGAACTGGTCGCGCACCGCCTCGCCCGAGATGTGGCGATAGCCGGGCAGCTCGTGCGGGAACGAGCCCATGTCGCAGGAGCCCTGCACGTTGTTCTGGCCGCGCAGCGGGTTCACGCCGACGCCGGGACGGCCGATATTTCCGGTCGCCATTGCAAGGTTGGCGATCGCGATCACCGTGGTCGAGCCCTGGCTGTGCTCGGTGACGCCGAGGCCGTAATAGATCGCGCCGTTGCCGCCGGTGGCGTAGACGCGGGCAGCTTCGCGCAGCACCGTCGGATCGACGCCGGTCAGGATGGCCGTGGCCTCCGGGCTGTGCTTCGCTTGCGCGACGAAGGCGGCCCATTCCTCGAACTCGCTCCAGTCGCAGCGCTCGCGCACGAAGGCTTCATTGACGAGCCCCTCGGTGACGATGACATGCGCCAGTGCGGTGACCACGGCGACGTTCGTGCCCGGCATCAAGGGCAGATGCAGCGCCTTCACATGCGGCGAGTCCACCATCTCGGTGCGGCGCGGATCGATCACGATCAGCTTTGCACCCTGGCGCAGCCGCTTCTTCAGGCGGGAGGCGAACACCGGGTGAGCCGAGGCCGGGTTGGCGCCGATGATGACGGCGACGTCGGTCTCCTCAACCGAGTCGAAGTCCTGCGTGCCGGCCGAGGTGCCGAAGGTCTGCGACAGGCCATAGCCGGTCGGCGAATGGCAGACGCGGGCGCAGGTGTCGACGTTGTTGTTGCCGAAGCCGCCGCGGATCAGCTTCTGCACCAGATAGGTCTCTTCATTGGTGCAGCGGGAGGAGGTGATGCCGCCGATGGCGTCGCGGCCGTACTTCTTCTGGATGCCGCGCATCTTGGCGGCGGCGAACGAGAACGCCTCGTCCCAGGAGACTTCCTTCCAGGGATCCTCGATCCGCTCGCGGATCATCGGATTGAGGATGCGTTCCTTGTGGTTGGTGTAGCCCCAGGCGAAGCGGCCCTTGACGCAGGAATGGCCGCGATTGGCCTTGCCGTCCTTGTACGGCACCATGCGCACGACTTCCTCGCCGCGCATCTCGGCCTTGAAGGCGCAGCCGACGCCGCAATAGGCGCAGGTGGTGACGACGGAATGCTCGGGCTGGCCGATCTCGATCACGGACTTTTCCGTCAGCGTCGCGGTCGGGCAGGCCTGCACGCAGGCGCCGCAGGAGACGCATTCGGAGCCGAGGAAGCTCTCGCTCATGCCGGGCGAGACGCGGCTGTCGAAGCCGCGGCCGGAGATCGTCAGCGCGAAGGTGCCTTGCACTTCCTCGCAGGCGCGGACGCAGCGCGAGCAGACGATGCACTTGGAGGGATCGTAGGTGAAGTACGGGTTGGACTCGTCCTTCGGCATCCAGTGGTCGTTTGCGCAGCCGTCGGTCTTGGCGAAAACATGATTCTCGCCCTCGTAGCCGTAGCGCACGTCGCGCAGGCCCACGGCGCCGGCCATGTCCTGCAGCTCGCAATCGCCGTTGGCGCCGCAGGTGAGGCAGTCGAGCGGATGGTCGGAGATGTAGAGCTCCATCACACCCTTGCGCAGCTTCTTCAGCCGTTCGGTCTGGGTGTGCACGACGAGGCCGTTCATGACCGGCGTGGTGCAGGAGGCCGGCGTGCCGGCGCGGCCCTCGATCTCGACGAGGCAGAGACGGCAGGAGCCGTATGCGTCGACCATGTCGGTCGCGCAAAGCTTCGGGATCTGGTGGCCGGCATCCATCGCGGCCCGCATGATCGAGGTGCCCTCGGGCACCGTGACCTGGTTGCCGTCGATGGTCAGCGTCACCATCGTTTCCGATTTGGAGCGCGGTGTGCCGTAGTCGATTTCTTCGATCAGAGACATCGTCGTTCTCCTATTCCGCGGCCTGAAGCGTGGTCGGCGCCGGAACGAAATCCTCCCGGAAGTGCTTCAATGCGCTGAGCACAGGGTAGGGCGTGAAGCCGCCGAGTGCGCAGAGCGAGCCGAATTTCATGGTGTTGCAGAGGTCTTCCACGAGCGCGAGGTTTTCATGCACGCGCTCGCCGTTGATGATCTTCTCGATGGTCTCGA
Organism: Bradyrhizobium sp. KB893862 SZCCT0404; assembly: GCF_018130885.1. Lineage (NCBI taxonomy): Bacteria > Pseudomonadati > Pseudomonadota > Alphaproteobacteria > Hyphomicrobiales > Nitrobacteraceae > Bradyrhizobium > Bradyrhizobium sp. KB893862 SZCCT0404. The sequence goes on along the minus strand of NZ_JAFCLT010000007.1, from coordinate 220,737 downwards.
CGCCTCGGGTCGAGCCGATGCGGCACGGCGTGCACTTGCCGCAGGATTCGACAGCGCAGAATTCCATCGCAAAGCGCGCCTGCCGGCGCATGTCGACGCTGTCGTCGAACACGACGATGCCGCCATGGCCGATCAGGCCGTCGCGCGCGGCGAAGGCCTCGTAGTCGAAGGGGGTGTCGAACAAGGCGCGCGGGAAATAGGCGCCCAAGGGGCCGCCGACCTGCACGGCGCGAACCGGACGGCCGGTGGCCGTGCCGCCGCCGATGTCGTCGACGAGCTCGCCGAGCGTCACGCCGAACGCCGTCTCGAACAGGCCGCCGTGGCGGATGTTGCCGGCGAGCTGGATCGGCATCGTGCCACGCGAACGGCCCATGCCGAAATCGGCATAGGCCTTTGCGCCTTCGGCGAGGATGAAGGGGATCGCGGCGAACGACAGCACGTTGTTGATGACGGTCGGCTTGCCGAACAAGCCATGATGCGCCGGCAGCGGCGGCTTCGCGCGCACGATGCCGCGGCGGCCTTCGAGGCTCTCCAGCAGCGAGGTCTCTTCGCCGCAGACATAGGCGCCGGCGCCGACGCGGACTTCGAGATCGAAGCTGGTGGCGGAGCCGCCGATCTTGTCGCCGAGATAGCCGCCGCGCCTGGCAGCCTGGATCGCGGCGCTCATCGCCTCGACCGCGTGCGGATATTCGCTGCGGATGTAGATGTAGCCCTTGGTCGCGCCGACCGTGATGCCGGCGGTGGTCATGCCCTCGATCACCAGGAAGGGATCACCTTCCATGATCATGCGGTCGGCAAAGGTACCGCTGTCGCCTTCGTCGGCGTTGCAGACGATGAACTTGCGGTCGGCCTTGGCCTGCGCGACGGTCTTCCACTTGATGCCGGTCGGGAAGCCCGCACCGCCGCGGCCGCGCAGGCCGGACGCCGTGACTTCGTTCAGGATCGCATCCGGCCCGAGCGAGAGCGCGCGCTCAAAGCCCTTGTAGCCGCCATGGGCGCGGTAGTCGTCGAGCGAGCGCGGATCGATCACGCCGCAGCGGGCAAAGGTGAGGCGGGTCTGGCGCTTCAGCCAGGGGATCTCGTCTGTGGCACCGAGCCGCAACAGATGCGGTGTGTTGCCGGCGAGCGCGTCGAGCAGGGAGGGCACGTCCGCTTCAGTGACGGGGCCGAAGGCGATCCGGCCCTGCGGCGTTGCGACCTCGACCAGCGGCTCCAGCCAGTACATGCCGCGCGAACCGGTCCTGACGATGTCGACCGCTACGCCGCGCTTGGCGGCCGCCTGTGCCAGCGCCAGCGCGACCTCGTCGGCGCCGACGGCGACCGCACCCGCATCGCGTGAGACGAAGAGACGCATGCTCATCGCTGTGCCTCCGCAACCAGCGCGTCGAGGCGCTTCTCGTCGAGCCGGCCGATGAGGCGGCCATCCAGCATCGCGGACGGCGCGGTCGCGCACAGGCCGAGGCAGTAGATCGGCTCCAGCGTGACGCGATCATCCGCCGTCGTATGTCCGAGCGAAACGCCGAGCTTCGATTCGGCGCGCGCAGCCAGCGCATCGCCGCCGGCGGCCTGGCAGGCCTCGGCGCGGCACAGCTTCAGCACGTGGCGGCCGGCCGGCTTGTGGCGGAAATCATGATAGAAGGTGAACACGCCGTGCACTTCGGCGCGCGACAGATTCAGCGCCTGCGCGACCATGGGAATCGCAGCCTCCGGCACGTAGCCGAACGCCTCCTGGAGCGCGTGCAGGATGACGAGCGTCGCGCCTTCCTGCCTGGCATGTTCGGCGATGATCTCGGCGCCGCGCGCTTCGTCCCAAGGCTCGTAACGAGCTTCGTAAGGCGTTGTCATTATTCGTTCTCAACCTGAGCGTTTCTCTGCTGCAAACTATTTGGAATCATTCGAAGATCAATAAAGCTGTCTCATGCTGCGATTGCGAATTCTGATCGATTTGCAACCGCAATCGGTCGATACGAAATAGCAATGAAAGTTGTATCGGCTGCCGGTTTTTGCGTGTTGGTGCAGGGCCCGGCATGCTAGCTTGCATGCCACGACAGAAGCCGAGGGGACGACCGGTTGATCGACAAGCTTGAACTGCTGCTGGCGCTGGCAAAGGAGCGGCATTTTGGACGCGCGGCAGAGGCCTGCGGGGTCACCCAGCCGACCATGTCGACCGGGCTGAAGCAGCTTGAGGAGATTCTCGGCGTGATGCTGGTTCAGCGCGGCTCCCGCTTTCAGGGGTTCACGCCGGAAGGTGAACGGGCGCTGGACTGGGCGCGGCGGATCGTGGGCGATGCCCGCGCCATGCGCGACGAGATCAACGGGCTGAAGCACCAGCTCTCCGGCGAAATCCGCATCGCCGCGATCCCGACCGTGCTCGGCATGGTCGCCCAGCTGACGACGCCGTTCCGCGCCAAGCACCCCGAGGTGCGCTTCCGCATCCAGTCCACGACCTCATCCGAGGTGCTGGGTCTGCTCGAAAATCTCGAGGTCGATGCTGGGCTGACCTATATCGAGAACGAGCCGATCGGCAAGGTGCGCACCATCCCGCTCTACAACGAGAGCTACCGCCTGCTCACCGCGCCGGATGCGATGTTCGGCGACCGCGAGACGGTGACCTGGACCGAGGTCGGGCAGGTGCCGCTGTGCCTGCTGACGCCCGACATGCAGAACCGCCGCATCATCGATCGTGCGCTGCGCTCGGTCGGCGCGGAGGCGACGCCGACGCTGACGTCGAACTCGCTGCTGGTGCTGTTCACGCATGTGAAGACGGGGCGCTGGGCGAGCGTGATGCCGGCCAAGCTCGCCGAGACGCTCGGCCTGTCCGACACCGTGCGCTCGATCCCGATCGTCGACCCCGAGGTCAATTACAGCATCGGCATGGTGATCCCGCAGCGCGATCCCATGACGCCGCTGATCGCGGCGCTGGTGAATGTCGCCAGGGAAGTCGCGCCGACGCTGCAGCTGTAGCGCTAAGCGTGCTCGGGCGAGGCTCCAGAGCACGATGAGATCAGGTGCGGATGTAGCGACGAGGGAGGTGCGCTCCCTCCCCCGCAAGGCAGGGCAATCGCATATGGCGGATTGCGTGGCTGGAGATGCTAGGGCCACAAACTCGTCATGCCCGGGCTTGTCCCGGGCATCCACGTTCTTCGTGCTGCGCGAAAGGTCGTGGATGGCCGGGACAAGCCCGGCCATGACGCCGTGGGTACTGCCGGTGCCCCAGCTCAAACCTCATATGCGATTGCCCTGCCCGCTGGCGGGGGAGGGTTGGGGAGAGGGTTATCTCCGCAATCGAGAACCCCCAAGAGGAGAGAGCCCTCACCCGGCGCGTTGGGCCGACCTCTCCCGCGCGCGGGAGAGGTGCACCAAGCCCGCGGCCGCCTGATTCAACCTAAGCCCATTCATCTTCAAGCCGCAGCCGAGATCCCGGACGCCGCCTTCATCGCGTCGCGCGGCAGGGTCACGCGGACGACGGTGCCGACATCGATCTTCGAGCGCAGCCGCATCGAGCCGCCGTGGAGCTGCGCCAGCGAGCGGGCGATGGCGAGGCCGAGCCCCGAGCCGTGATAGGTCTTGGTGAGCTGGCTCTCGACCTGCTCGAACGGGCGGCCGAGCCGCGCCAGCGAGTGCGGCGCGATGCCTATGCCGGTGTCGGCGATCATCAGCACGATCCGGTCCTCGAGCTGCCGGCTGCGCACCACGATGCGGCCGCCATCGGGCGTGAACTTCACCGCGTTGGAGAGCAGGTTGACGATGATCTGCTTGGTGGCGCGGCGGTCGGCGACGACGGAGATCGATTTCTCGATCTCGGCGTCGAGCGTCAGGTGCTTGTCCTCGGCGCGGCCGGAGACGACGCGCAGGGATTCCGCAAGCGTCTGGCCGAGGTCGAGCTCTTCCATGTCGAGCTTCATGCGGCCGGCCTCGATCTTGGACATGTCGAGGATGTCGTTGATGACCTCGAGCAGATAGTGGCCGCTGGTCAGGATGTCCTGGCAATATTCCTGGTACTTCTCGCTGCCGAGCTCGCCGAACATGCCGCTTCCCATGATCTCGGAGAAGCCGATGATGGCATTGAGCGGCGTGCGCAGCTCGTGGCTCATGTTGGCGAGGAATTTCGACTTGGTCTGGTTGGCTTCCTCGGCGCGGGTCTTCTCGCGCTGGTACTTCTCGGCGAGGTCGGCGAGCTCGTTGGTCTGGCGCTCCAGCGCGGCCTGCGAGCGCTTGAGGTCGATGACGGTGGCGCGCAGGCGCAGATCGTTGTCGACCAGCTTCTGCTCGTGCTCCTTGATGCGGGTGATGTCGGTGCCGACCGAGACGTAGCCGCCGTCCTTGGTGCGGCGCTCGCTGATGTGCAGCCAACTGCCGTCGTCGAGCTGCGCCTCGAAGGTGCGCGCGCCCGGACCCTGGCTCGCGGTCTCGTTGTGACGGGTGCGCACCTCCGGCATGCGGCCGACCTCGAGCACGGTCTCGTAGGAGGTGCCGGGAATGACGGCGCTGTCGGGCAGCTTGTGCAGGCGCTGGAAGTGCGAGTTGCAGAGCACGAGGCGGTCGCTCGCGTCCCACAGCACGAAGGCCTCCGGAATGGTCTCGATCGCGTCGCGCAGGCGCAGGTCGGCTTCCACGGTCTTCTCGGCGAGGCTCTTCTGCTCGGTGATGTCGACGGCGATGCCGATCAGGTGCACGCTGGAGTCGGTCGCGCCGCGGGTCTTTTCGCAGCGGACGCGGAGCCAGATCCAGTGACCGTCGACATGCTGCATGCGGAAGGTCTGGTCGATGTGGTCGATCTTCTCGGAGATGAGCTGGTCGGCGATCTCGAACAGGTCGATGTCGTCGGACTTCACCAGCGCGTTGACCTCGCCAAAGGTGAGCAGCTCGTGGCGGCCGTCGAGGCCGAGCATCGAGAACATCGACTGCGACCAGAAGATCCGGCCGCGCGACAGGTCCCAGTCCCACAGCCCGCAGCGGCCGCGGTTCAGCGCGGTGTCGATGCGGCCGCGCACGGCGTCGTTGATGAGGTCGCCCTCGCGGGCGCGGGTCGACTGCCAGTGGAAGGCGAAGCCGAGGATCAGGACGACGAAGCCGGTGGTCGCCGACAGCGTCACCGAGAGCGCGGCGTCGGAGCCCCAGATCGGCTCGTTGCGCTCCTGGATCACGGTGACGAAGCCGGGCAGCGACTTGATCTGCCGCGAGGTCGCCATCGCGGCGTTGCCGTTCGGCAGCGTCATGTCGGAGATGCTGCCGTCGCGGGGCGGCGCCGCGAGCAGCTGCGCCGTGGTGATGGCATCGAGCAGCCGGTCGTTGCCTGAGGGATCGCTGTCGATGGGAATGCGGGCGAGGATGCGGCGGTCGATGCCGGCCGAGGTGACGATGACGTGGCGGCCCGAGGCCGTGCCCCAGGACGGGATCAGGTCAGGCAGCAGCGACGGCAGCCGCTCGATGTTCTTCTGCCGCTCGATCCGCGAGGAGGCGAGGCGATCGATGCGCTCGGCGAGCAGGTCGGCGAGCGCCGAGATGTCGTGGCGGATCACCAGCCGCTTCTGGCGGGTCTGGTCCACGACCTGCACGAACGCGCCGAGGCAGATCGTGATCAGGAACGCGATGATGAGCGTCGGCACGGCGCGGCGCAATGCCGGCTCCGCGACAAGGAGCCGGTGATAGGCAGGTTTCGCGATCGATTGCGCCAATCCCTTGATCGAATCGGATTGGACGCACGCGTTCGCGGCGTCTGCACGCGACATGCCTTCGGCCCCCTGAAAACCAGCTTGCAACTTGAGCTCGGAAGCAGCCCCACGTCGCTTCCGAATCACACCGATTTGAATCCAGTTTTGCCGGACTGTCGAGAGTCAACGAATCGTTAACGCGAAATTATTCTTATCCAACGCGGAGTTCTTGCACTGCAGCTCCGCAAACTCACGTGCGCGGCGAGTCCGAAACGGGAACGTGCGACTCCTTGCGCATCCCGCGTCACATGCGCGGCGGTTCGGCGTGGCTGATCACGCGCTTCACGCTCGGAAACGCACGGCGCAGCGCGCGCTCGATCGCATCGACATGCTCATGCACCTTGATCACGCTCATCGACGGTGCGGCGCGGCAGTGGAAGTTGACGATCTCGCCGGCGTCGGTGTTGCGGACGCGCACATTATGGATGTCGTGGATCTCGCCCTCGCCGGCGAACTCGGCTAATGCGGCAGCGATGGCCTGCGCGCGTTCCGGCGCGGCATCGACGCCGAACGGCAGTTCCGGTTCCAGCGGCTCGATATGGACGTCGACCTCGACGTCCTCGCCGAACTCCTCCTGGATGTTGCGCTCCAGCGCGTTGGCGATGTCGTGGGCCGCATCGAGCCGCATGCCGGCGTCGACCTCGAGATCGATGCTGACGATCAGCTTGGCGCCGAGATCGTGCACCGTGACGTGGTGGATGGCGAGGCTCGAATTGCGCGCGATCACCATGATGCGGTCGCGCACCGTCTCGTTGTTGCGCGCCACGGGGACCGGGGTGAAGGTGAGGTCGGCATCGCCGAACGCGGCGTCGACCGCGGCGTGGGCCTTGCGCTTGATCTCCTCGATCCGGTCGATCGGATAGGTGCGCGGCACCTTGGCGATGGCGTCGATGAAGGTGGTCGCACCGACCATGCGCACGCGCAGGCGCTCGACGTCGATCACGCCGGGGACGCCGCGGATCGCGGCCGTGGCCTTCTCCTGCGCCCCCTCGGGCGCGCGGTCGAGCAGGGTCTGCACGGTCGATCCGGCCATGCGCAGGCCGAGCAGGGCGATCATCACGGCGACCGCGCCGGCGGCCGCGGCATCGCCCCACCAGAAGCCGAGGGCGGCGAGGATCAGGCCCACGATCACCGCGCAGGAGCCCATCACGTCGGAGGCGAAATGCAGCGCGTCGGCGGCCAGCGCCTGGCTCCGCGTCTCGCGCGCGGCCCGGTGCAGCGCACGGGCGCGCCAGAGATTGACGACGATGTCGATCACCAGCACCACGAAGGGCACGGCCGAGATGGTCGGCGGCGGGGTTCCCTCGCGCAGCCGGCTGTAGGCCTCGACCAGGATGCCGCCGGCGAGCACGTAGAGCAGTGCGGTGACGCCGAGGGCGGAGATGCTTTCCAGCTTGCCGTGACCGTAATGGTGCTCCTCGTCCGCCGGCTTGTCGGACACCCGCACCACCGCCCAGGTGATGATGGTCGCAACCAGGTCGATCGAAGAGTGCAGGGCTTCGGAGATCAGCGCGAGCGAGCCGATCGCGATGCCGACCACGAACTTGGCCGCCGCCATGCCGCCGCTGGCGAAGATCGAGATGGCCGCGACCGATGTCTTGTTGTGCTGGGAGCTCATGGCCGGGGATTTAGCAGCCCAGGGCCGAACATCAAGCGGCGATCCACAGCCTTAGTCGCAAGTGAGTTGCAGAAGCGAAGCTATTGCGAATGCTTCCGAATTGAATGGTGGCTCCCTGCCACGAGCTCGGTCCCGTAGGGTGGGCAAAGGCGCGTAGCGCCGTGCCCACCGTTCCTCCGTGACGGATGCAGATCGTGGGCACGCTTCGCTTTGCCCACCCTACGGGACCGCCGATTTGGCCGGGCTTGCCTCTTACAGCGTCACGACGATCTTCCCCAGATGCTTGTTCGCCTCCATGTGCTCGAACGCCTGGTCGATCTGGTCGAACGGATAGACCTTGTCGATCGGCAGCTGCAGCTTGCGCGATTCCACCGCGCCCCAGATGTCCTTGCGGACCTCCTCGAAGATCTCGCGGACCTCCTCGATGCTGCGGGTGCGGAAGGTGACGCCGATATAGCTGATGCGGCGTGCGGCATGCAGGTCGAAGTTGAAATCGGCATGGGTACCGCCGAGCCGGCCGACATTGACGATGCGGCCCAGCACCTTCGTCGCGGCGAGGTTCTTGTTGGCGACCTTGCCGGAGACCTGGTCGACGATGAGGTCGACGCCTTCGCCGTTCGTCGCCTTCAACACCTCGTCGACCCATGTGGGATCGGAGGAATCCACCGCGAGGTCGGCGCCATACTCCTTCAGCCGGCCGCGCCGGTAGGCATCGGTCGAAGAGCCGATCACGAGCTTGGCGCCCTTGAGTTTTGCGATTTGCATCGCCATCAGGCCGACACCGGAGCTGGCGCCCTGGATCAGCACGGCTTGCCCAGGCTGCACGCCGCCGACCATGACGACGGCGTTGTACATGGTCGCGAGTGCGACGGGCAGGGTGGCGGCCTCCTCGAAGTTCATGTTCGAGGGCGCGCGGAACAGCCGGCCGTGGTCGGCGAGTGTGTACTCGGCAAACGCGGCGCCGCCCGAGCCCATAATGCGGTCGCCGACCTTCACGCCCTTTGCATCGGGTCCGAGCTCGGCGACCTCGCCCGCCCATTCCATGCCGAGCACGGTGCCGACGCCGCCGGCCGCGCCATGAGCGTGGCCCTTGCGCATGCCGGTGTCGGCGCGATTGAGGCCGCAGGCGCGGACCTTCACCAGCACCTGCGTGCCTTTGGGCTTTGGTTGAGCGACGTCGGAAATCCGGGCGCCCTCAGGGCCATAGACGTAGGCTTTCATGTATTGCTCTCGCTTCTTGCAGTGACTATTCCGCCGCTTGCGCCGCCGGGCCCGCGATCATGCCTTCGAGCCGGCTGCGGATGATCGCCTCGGCCTCGCGCACGATGCGCGAGATCAGCTCGCCGCAGCTCGGGATGTCCTGGATTAGGCCCTGCACCTGGCCGGCCGACCAGATGCCTTCGTCCGAATTGCCGGTCGCATAGACCATCTTGCCGCGGGCGCCGGCCACGAGCTCGCGGATGTCCTCGAACTTGGCGCCTTCCTTCTCCATGGCGACGACCTTGGTCGAGATCTCGTTCTTGGCGACGCGCGAGGTGTTGCGCATGGTGCGGAAGATCAGCTCGGTCTCGCGCTCGTCATTGGCGACGATCTTCTCCTTGATGAGCTGATGGATTGGGCTCTCCTTGGTCGCCATGAAGCGGGTGCCCATGTTGATGCCCTCGGCACCGAGCGCCAGCGCCGCGACCAGGCCGCGGGCGTCGGCAAAACCGCCCGAGGCGATCATCGGGATCTTGACCTTGTTGGCGGCGGCGGGAATCAGGATCAGGCCGGGCGTGTCGTCCTCGCCGGGGTGGCCGGCGCATTCGAAGCCGTCGATCGAGATGGCGTCGACGCCCATGCGCTCGGCCGAGAGCGCGTGGCGGACGCTGGTGCATTTGTGCACGACCTTGACGCCGTGCTTTTTGAACTCGTCGACATGCTCCTGCGGCTTGTTGCCGGCGGTCTCGACCACCGTGATGCCGGCCTCGATGATGGCGGCGCGATATTCGGCATAAGGCGGCGGCTTGATCGCGGGCAGGATGGTGAGGTTGACGCCAAAGGGCTTGTCGGTGAGGTCACGGCAGCGCGCGATCTCCTTGGTCAGGTCCTCCGGCGTCGGCTGGGTCAGCGCCGTGATGAAGCCGAGCGCGCCGGCATTAGCGACGGCAGCGACCAGCTCGGCGCGTCCGACCCATTGCATGCCGCCCTGGACGATCGGGTGCTCGACGCCGACGAGCTTCGTGAAACGTGTCTGCAGCATGATGTGTGTCCCCCCGGGTGGCCCGCAGGCTCTGTTATCGGTTGATGGCCGGAGGATGCCGCCGGGGGTGGGAAAAGTCTATCAGCAGGGCGTGCGGTGGAGGCGGGGCGGCATGCGGGCTGCGAGGGTGATTCCGCGGGGCGGATAATTGGTATCTCGTTCCGTCATCCCCGCGCAACCGCGAAGCGGTTGTCGCTGGAGGTGCGAAGCATGGGACGCAACGCGTCCCATGGAGAGCCTCGAAGGACGAGCGGCCACGCCGCGAGAGCCGGGCATCACCCTTCGAGGCTTGCTCAGCGGCGCGATGAGCCGCGGAGCGCGCACCTCAGGGTGACGGTCATAGATAGGTGCTCGCTGCTTCAACCCCGTCATTGCGAGCGTAGCGAAGCAATCCAGACTCTCTCCCCGGCGGGATTCTGGATTGCTTCGCTACGCTCGCAATGACGGCGGGGGTGATTATTGAAGCTGGTAGCCCGGATGGAGCGAAGCGCAATCCGGGACGGTCGCAACGCGGCAACAGCAGTCCCGGATTTCGCTGCGCTTCATCCGGGCTACGGGATTGCGCGGCTACTCCGCCGACAGCCGCACCATTTGCCGGCCGCCGTTCATTTCCTTAAGGCGGTTGACGAAGTTTTCCGGGCGCTGCCAGCGATTGGGGACCTCAAGGCCCATGAACTCGGCGATATCGCCGATGAAGCCGGTGCAGTTGGCTGTCTCGGCGTTCCATACCGGCGAGTTGGCCTGCAGCTTCTTGATATAGGCGAAGACGCGCTTGGCGTCGGCTTCGTTGAGATAGACCCGGTAGCTCGCGGTCAGATATTCCGGATCGAGGTCGCCGTAGCTCGCGCCGGTCTCGGACGGCACGAAGGTGATGTGACCAAGCACGTAAGCGAGCGTGTCGCCGGCCGGCGTGAGGCCTGCGACCTCGACCGCCTTCTCGCTGGTCTTGCCGTACCAGACGAAGGCATGGCCCCAGCTCGCCGCCGTCCGCGCGCGGAAGTCGACATAGTAGGGGCCCTTCTCCGCGCGCGCGACCGCACGCCGCGTTGCTTGCGGCTGAGGTCGCGATGCGGTCTCGGTTGTTGCAAGCGCGTTTGCATCGGCAACGCGCTTGTTCGCTTCGTGGGCCGAGGCCGTGGGCGTCGTGCACGCGATCATGGCCGCGAGGGCGAGCCCCGCGAGGATGCAGGATCCCGATCGATCAGCTTTGTTCGTCACGCAGTGCCCCCTTCGACTGTCGGCCGCTTACGCTGGAGTTAGCGCTCAGTAGCGCGCTGCGACCGGGCCGGGCGCCTTGCCGATCGGGGCCTTGCCAACCGGGCTCTTGCCAATCGGCATCTTGCCGATCGGAGCCTGCTCAGCCGGATAGACAGGCACGGGCTGCCGGCGCGGCAGATCCGCAGCATTCGCGGCGGTCACCAGAGCAAGCGTAGCACCCAGAACAAATACGATCTTCTTCACAGTCATACCCCTAGAAGGTTTGGTCCAAACACGACCATGCCGTGCCCCCAGACACGCCTCACAGAAGGGCGGCCGAATGCGTCCAAGTTGCGGCACCGGCGCGACATGTTGGCGGCATTGATCGGACGCGCGCAGTTGTGATGTGTCTGGATGTTTCGGGGGACGATCGACGCTGTGGCCTGTAGGATGGGTAGAGCGCAGCGAAACCCATCGGCGATCTGCTTGTGGAGAAATGATGGGTTTCGCTGCGCTCTACCCATCCTACGGCAGCGCTCACCCGATCCGGTTCAGGCTGTTCCGGATCGTTGCGAAGATGCCGCCGATGTCCTTGCGCAGCGCGTCCAGCGCGTTGAAGTTCTCGAAGACGCGGGCGAGGCGGTCTTCGACCTCCCGCTTGCTCGTCGTCAGCGCGTCGACGCGCGAGATGAGGGTGACATCGCCGTTCGCCTCGATCTCGCCGACGGTTCTGGCGAGGAGATCGCGGGTGGTGCTGACCTCCGCAATCATCGCCTCGATGCCGAACACCGGAGCCTTCAGCGGAACGAGGTCGGCTTGCGACTTCGACAGCTCCGTCTTGAAGGCGTTCAGCGTCGAAAGTGTCTCCTGCAGGGCGCCGAGACGCTGGCGCGACTGGATGACGAAATCGTTCAGCGCGTTCTGGCGCTCAGTGAGGCTCTTGCCGTCGCCGTCGGTCTCGACCTCCGCGATCGCGCGTTCGAGCTGGGCGCGGCGCTGGCCGAGCTCCTCGAAGTCAAGGCCGATGCTTTTCAGGATGTTGGCGCTGTCGTCGATGCGGGCGAGGCGCTGCTCGATCTCGATCTTGTTCTGCGACAGCGTCTCGACGCGCGTGCCGAGCGGCGTCTCGCCGCCGGTCTCGAGCTCGTCGATGCTCTTGGCGAGGCGGTCGTGGCTGAGGCCGAGCTCGCTGATCAGGGCGTTGATGCCGGCGTCCGAAGAGCGCAGCGGCGCGAGCTCGGCATGGGATTTCGCCAGATCTTCCTGGTAACGGTTCAGCGTGGCGAACGTGTCCTGCACCGCGTTCACCCGCGCCAGCAGCGTCGATACGTCGCGCGCGATGTCCTTCAGGCGGTCGGCGAGGTTGTTCTTGCGGTCGTCGGTCTCGAGGTCGTGCAGCGAGCGTTCGAGCTGGTTCTGCCGGTCGCGGATCTCGGTGAAGACGGGCTCGACCGCGCGGCGCTGATCGGCGACCTTGCCGACCATCTCGCGCAGCGCCTGCTGACGGCGGCGGATCTCGGCGAGCTGGTCGTGCATGTCGGTGGATTCGTTGCGGCTCTGCTGGAGCAGCGCGCGCTGTTCGGTCTCGCCGAGCTTGTCATGGAGCGCCGACACCGCCTCCCGCGGATCGCTCTCGATCAGGTGCTGGACGGTGGCGTCGAGGTGGTTCTGCAGGGCGTGGGCGACGACGACGTCCTCACGGGTCTTCTTGAGGCGGTCGCGCAGGGTGTCGAGGCGCCGGTCCTGGCGCGACAGGCGCCAGACGGTTGCGCCGACCAGCGCCAGCCCTGCAGCCAGAATCGTGCCGGCCGCGACGCGCTGCGGCACGGACAAGGCCGTGAACCACGCGGGCAGGTGACTGACATCGTACCCGAACGCCTGCTGGGCGAGGATCGCGATGGCGGCTAGCAGGGCAAACCAGGCAACCAGGAAAAACAGCCACATCGTGACTTCCTCACGCCGGCACACATTTTCGCCATAGTTGCTATTGGAGAGCGGAACCGAGATCAAGGGGCGGGCGGGTCGCCGGATGCGCCCTAAGGCGCGTATCCACGACTGGTTGTGTCAGCCGATCGGCGAAGGGCGGCGTGGATTGCCGGATTTTCCCGAAGGCGCGCGCTTGTAGCCCGCATGAGCGGAGCGACATGCGGGACCACGTCAAGCGGCCCCCGGATGTCGCTGCGCTCATCCGGGCTACGGCCGGAGCAGACGCGAAAGGGCGTCTCTACTTCCCGAGAAAGTTCGAGCGCATCTTGTCGGCGAACCAGACGACGAAGATCGCACCGAATGCGAGAGCGAAGTACAGAACCGTCCACAGAAGCGCATTGCCGGCATTCGTCATGGTGTCCTCCCTTGCATCAGAAATCGACTCTGTTGCCGGGAAGGATAATGGCGGCCGCGATGGCGCGACTTGAGCAGGATCAATTTTGCCGCGCTGCGGCGAAGATGACGGGAGTTGCCACAGTGCGATTGGAAAGCGGACAGAGATCCAAAGGTCAGGCGTCAAGCACCGGTCGTGAGGCTCCGTCGCTCTCACTTCACCTTTCGGGCTATCCACTCGAGGAGTTCTACGGCCGAAGCGGTCGCTCCATCTCCACCAGCAGCTTTCACCTCTTCGTTGTTACGTGCGGCATTCCGTTGCGACGAATATACTAGGAATGGGACGGTGTGGCCGGCGCGCCTCAAAGCATTGAGGAACACAAGGCCAGCTTGTGCGTGGTATACTCCTTGTTCACGTCGCCCCATGTCGGAAATCACCCCGTTAAACGAGGGGGCACTATTTAGAATGGCCAGCGCATCTTCAGTGGACGCTGCCTCGGTGATATCGATGCCTAGCTCCTTGATCTGACCCATCTCAAGCGCATTGCCGGCAGGTTTATCATCGACCCAAAGAATTCTCGGAGAGTGTTGGCCAACCGCGCTGGCTGCAGGAGGGCTATCGAAAGTCGGAGCTGCACCATTTGTCGGATGGGCTGAGCGCAGGAGCAGTACTTGCTTTTGAAGATCCGCGATCTGAGTCTGAAATTGCTCGGTCGCGTCCTGCACGCTGACCTCCATTCCAGCGATCTTCACCGAGAAACTGCGGGAGGTGATTATCCCTTTCAGGACGGGGTAAAGCTTCCAAAGGAAAACCGCCAGTATCGCGGGCCAAGCGAGTTGTGTACTCGCCTTTATCAATTCGACTACTTCCATCATCGACTAGCCGGCCCCGTGGTTGACGCAACTATAAGGTGCGCGAGGGGCGGGTCAATATCAATCGAACATTGAGCGATGAGGCCCGTGGCTCAAATGGCGTAGCGACATGCGGTGCGGCCAGGAAAGCACTCCCGGATTACGCTTCGCTCCATCCGGGCTACGGCACTGCCTCTGTCGCTACAACCGAAACTCGTTGGTGAGCTCGCCGATGCCGTCGATCGCCACCGTCACCGTGTTGACCGGCTCCTTCATCACGCCGACGCCGACCGAGGTGCCGACGGCGATGAGATCGCCGGGGAGCAGGGTCATGTCGTGCGAGATCTTGCTGACCAGTTGCTGTGCGGTGAAGATCATGTCCGCGATCGGATAGTTCTGCCGCTCGGCGCCGTTGAGAATGGTGCGGACGGTGAGCTTGGCCGGATCGAGGCCGGTCGCGATCACCGGGCCGAACGGGCCGTAATCGTCGATACCCTTGGCGCGGGCCCATTGCGGGAAGGTGGGGTCGCTGGTCAGGATGTCGTTGGCGGTGATGTCGTTGACGCAGGTGTAGCCGAAAATGAAGCCCTCGGCTTCCGCAGGCGACACGCGGGCGCAGGTCTTGCCGATGACGATGCCGAGCTCGCCCTCATAGGTGGTCTTGCCGTCGTAGTAGGAGGGACGGCGGATCACCGCGCCCGGCGTCGTGATGCTGGTGGTTGCCTTGAGCAGATAGAGCGGCTCCGGCGGCTCGGGCTGGTTGAGCTTCGCGGCGAGCGCGTGGAAATTATTCCAGAGCGCGACGATCTTGCTGGGCGCGCAGGGCGCGAGCAGCTCGACCTCCGACAGCGCCAGGGTCTTGCCGGTGGCTGCGTTGCGGCCGAACATCTCGCCCTCGTGCACGTTGATGCCCGACGGCGTCAGCGTGCCGAAGCCGGTCGCGCCGGCATGTCGGAATCGGAGCCACTGCTTCATCTCGCCCGTCATCACGCCACCGCCAGTGCGCGGGGATCGCTGGGCGCGGAGACGCCGTCATAGAGGCCGGCGATGCGGGCGCGCTGGGTCACCATCGCCAGCACCGAGTCGAGCGCGGGCGTCGGGACGCCGGTGAGGCGGCCCATCTCCTGCACGACCGTGACCAGCGGATCGATCTCCATCGGACGGCCGCGCTCGAGGTCCTGCAGCATCGAGGTCTTGTGCGCGCCGACCTTGCGGGCACCTTCGATGCGGCGTTCGACGTCGACGCGGAACTTGACGCCGAAGGTCTCGGCGATCGCCTGCGTTTCCACCATGATCGCGCGCGACAGGGCACGCGTGGAGGGATCGGTGCAGATCACGTCGAGCGTGGCATGGGTCAGCGCGCTGATCGGGTTGAAGCAGACATTGCCCCACAGCTTGAGCCAGATCTCGTCGCGGATGCGGTCGAGCACCGGCGCCTTCAGGCCGGCGGCGACGAACAGGTCGGCGAGGCGCTGTACGTCGGAGGTGATCTCGCCGGAGGGCTCGCCGAGCGGGAAATTGTTGCCGTAGACGTGGCGGATCACGCCGGGCGCCTCGATCTCGGTGGCGGGATAGACGATGCAGCCGATGGCACGCTCGGCGCCGATCTCGCGCCATTGCCGCCCGCCGGGGTCGATGCTCTCCAGCGTCGAGTTCTCGTACTGGCCGCCGTGCTTGTAGAAGTACCAATAGGGAATGCCGTTGACGGCGGTGACGATGCGGGTGTGCGGCCCGAGCAGCGGCTGCATCTTCTCGATCACGCCGGTGATCGAATGCGCCTTCAGCGTGATGATGATGTAGTCCTGCACGCCGAGTTCAGCGGGATCGTCGGTGCAGCGCGGATGCACGGTGTGCGTCTCCTCGCCGGCGAGCAGCGTCAGGCCGCGCTCGCGCATCGCGGCGAGGTGGGCGCCGCGTGCGATGAGGCTGACATCGGCGCCAGCGCGCGCGAGCTGGACCCCGAGATATCCGCCGATCGCGCCGGCGCCGTAGATGCAGATCTTCATGAAATCCTCGCGAGCAGAGACCGGATTTTGGGACGAAAGATCCGGTCCGGCTCGAACGTGTCCGAGCCGGCCGGTAGTCGCAGGGGAAGAGTTGCCGCTTGTTAGGCTGCTGCTTGCGGCGTGCCGTTGATCGCTTCGTCCATGGCAGCTGCGATGTCGCGCATGCTGATGACGGAGACGAGGCTGTAGTCGTCGATGACGGGTAGGTGCCGGATGTGGTTGCGGTTCATCAGGTGCCGCACGTGCTCGATCGTGTCGGTCGAGGTGCAGGACACGAGCTGCTGCACCGACACCAGCTGCGAGACCTTGACGTTGATGGCGTTCGCGCCGTGCTCGGCGACGGCCCGCACCACGTCGCGCTCGGTGAACATGCCGACCGCGGTGTTGCCTTCCGAACGGACCACGTCCTTGACCACGAGCGCGCTGATGTTGTTGGCGCGCATCAGCTTGGCGGCGATACCCACCGTTTCGTTCATTCGCACCGTGACGACGCGCGGTGTCTTCTTGCGCAGAATGTCTCCGACCAGCATTGCAACCTCCCTCGCGTGAATGACAGGCGAAGTGTGGTATACATAATGCCAATCGTCAAGCGCTGGATTTGGCTGATCCGAAAATTCTTGCGACAGCGATACTGACGTTTGTCGTCAGGCCAAAAGAAAAGGGGCGCATTGCTGCGCCCCTTTCTGCAAGCTCTGGGATGAGACGGCTTACGCCGTCTCGGTCTTGGCGCTGCCGGTCGCCGTGCTGGCGCTCTCGGCCTCCTTGCCGAGGATGAAGGACCGGCGCAGCGGCTTGATCACGAACAGCGCCATCAGCGCGGCCGTTGCGTTCAGCGCCACCGCCACCACGAACACGGCCTTCCAGCCGTAGGTTGCCGAGATCACGCTGGCGAGCGGGACCAGCAGCGAGGCCGTGCCCTTCGCGGTGTAGAGCATGCCGTTGTTGGTGGTCGCGAACTTCGAGCCGAAGGTGTCGCCGCAGGTCGCCGGGAACAGCGAGTAGATCTCGCCGAACACGCCGAAATACACCGCGGTCGCGAGCACGAACACGACCGGATTCTGGCCGTAGGCCGACAGCGTCAGCAGCATCACCGCAGCGGTGCCGAAGGCGATGAACATGGTGTGCTCGCGGCCGATCGTGTCGGAGACCCAGCCGAAGAACGGGCGACCGAAGCCGTCGAAGATGCGGTCGAGCGAGATCGCGAAGGTCAGCGCCGCCATCTGGATGCCGGCGAGCGTCACCGGCGTGTTGGCGATCTTGTAGTCGTGCGCGATCGGGCCGATCTGCGCCGCCGTCATCAGGCCGCCGGAGGCGACCATGACGAAGACGAGATACATCACCCAGAAAATGGGGCTGCGCAGCACTTGCGGCGGGGTGAAGTCGATCTTGGTCTGCGGCAGATTGAGCTGCTTCTTCTTCGGCGGGATCGACAGACGCGGCGGCTGGATGAAGAAAGCGAGCACGAACACGACCAGTCCCTGGCCGATGCCGAAGGTGAGGAAGGCGTGCTGATAGCCGCTCGTTGCGATCATGGTCGCGATCGGTACGATGGTGAGCGCGGCGCCGGCGCCGAAGCCTGCAGCGGTCGCACCGGCGGCAAGGCCGCGGCGGTCGGGGAACCATTTCAGCGCGTTGCCGACGCAGGTGCCGTACACCGCGCCCGCGCCCATGCCGCCGACCACAGCAGCCGCGTAGAGCAGGGTGAGCGTGTCGGCATAGGAGTTGAGCACCCAGGACAGCGCGATCATCACACCGCCGAACATGATGACGATGCGGGGGCCGTATTTGTCGACGAACCAGGCTTCGATCGGCACCAGCCAGGTCTCGGTGACGACGAAGATGGTGAAGGCGAGCTGGATCGCGGCGCGTCCCCAATGATGGGCGGCATCGATCGGATCGACGAACAGCGTCCAGCCGTATTGCAGATTGGCGATCATCGCCATGCAGACGATGCCCATGACGAGCTGGAGCCAACGGAAACCGGTGCGAAGAGGCGCGGCCGTGACGGCGCCATCCGTGCTGGAAATCATCAAGAACCTCCCAACGCGCCTGATTGATTGCGACCTGGGATTGCAAGATGACCCAGTGTCGCAAATGTTGTGGCTTATCGTCGCAAGCGCGGCGGGCAGCTTGGTATACCATATTCCAGTTTGCAAGTCCTAACTTGACCTCCCGCTCAAGAAATTACGAGTTCCCTTCGGATTTTACGGAGTGGTGAAAGCATGGCCCAAACGAAAACGCCCGGCCGTGAGGCCGGGCGTCTTGTTCGGAGTTTCTCTGGCGGTATCAGGCGGTCGATTTTGCGACCACGACCTTGCGCCAGGGCTTGAGCACCGCGATCGCCAGCAACGATGCCAGGATGTTGGCACCGGCCGCGATGATGAACACGCTGTCCCAGGTGCCCGACGATTGCTGCATGTAGTTCGCGATCGGGACCAGCAGCGCGGCCGTGCCCTTTGCGGTGTAGAGCAGGCCCGCATTGGTGGTCGCGAACTTGGCGCCGAACGTGTCGGTGCAGGTCGAGGGGAACAGCGAGTAGATCTCACCCCAGGCGAAGAACACGAAGCCCGAGAGCAGCACGAACCAGACCGGATCGTGGCCCCAGAGGTAGAGCATCCAGATGCCGAACCCTTCCATGCCGAAGGCGATGAACATCGTGTTCTCGCGGCCGATCATGTCGGAGATCCAGCCGAAGAACGGACGCGTCAGGCCGTTGAGCACGCGGTCGATCGTCGCCGCGAACGTGACCGCGGTCATCGTCACCGCCATCAGCGTCACCGGAACGCTGTCGACCTTCCAGTCGACCGCGATCGGCTTCAGGTTCGCCGTCACCATCAGGCCGCCGGCACCGACGATCACGAACATGAAGTACATCAGCCAGAAGATCGGCTGACGCAGCACCTCAGTCGGCTGATAGTTGCGGCGGGTCTGCACCAGATTGGCGTTCGCCACCACGGCCGGCACCTGGCCGGCTTTCGGCGCCAGCAGGAAGAAGGCGAGGATGCAGATGATGATGCCCTGTCCGAGGCCGAAATACAGGAAGGTGGTCTGGAAGCCGCTGTCCTTGATCATGGCCTGGATCGGCGCGACGGTCAGTGCGGAGCCTGCACCGAAGCCCGCGGCCGTGATGCCGGCAGCAAGACCGCGCTTGTCCGGAAACCACTTCAGCGCGTTGCCGACGCAGGTGCCGTAGACGCCGCCGGCGCCGATGCCCGCGATGATCATGCCGAGATAGTAGCCGTTGAGCGTGGTGGCCTGCGCGTTGATCGCCCAGCCGACGGCGCAGAGCACGCCGCCGACGAGGACGACGATGCGCGGGCCGTATTTGTCGACGAACCATCCTTCGACCGGGACGAGCCAGGTCTCGAACAGCACGAAGAGCGTGAAGGCCCATTGGATCGATGCGCGATCCCAGCCGAACTTCTTCTGGATGTCGGGGACGAAGAACGTCCAGCCGTATTGGTAATTGGCGATCATCACCATCGCCGCTACACCGACCGCCAATTGCGCCCAGCGATACGTGTCGCTAACGCGCGCGGCTGTAGGGGCCGTTGCCTGCACCATGTCCGTCATAAAGCCTCCCGTGGCGCCTCTAATTTTTATGCGAGCGCTGGAGAGGCATTCTTGTATGCATTATGCCAAGCTTCAAGCGCTGGTCCGGTCACCGTGCGCAAATGCCGCAGGCCTTGTCCGGCCGCGGCAGTGACTCAGGGACAGCGCAAGTAGAAATGGCCCCGTCCTGCGGGGCCATTCATCAAAAGTAGTATGTTGATGGTTCCAAAACCGGCGCGCTGCTTCGGCAGCGCGAAAGGCGCGGGCTTACAGGCCGAAGCGGGGCAGGTCGCCGTTGTGATTCGAGATCTCGGCGCTCGCCATCAGGAAGCGGTCGACGGCAGCCATGAAACGGGCGAACAGCGAGGAGGAGGGGGCGAGAGCGACGGTGGCGGTCTTGGACATCGGAATTCCCTTTCTTAAGACAGTCAGTGTTGCTGTCTCATTTCGAAGGGCAATCTATGTATACCAGATGCCACTGTCTATGCATGCCATTGCATAGCAGCATGCGCCCTGCCGCATTGCAACATAATACTCCCTTAAAGAGCCCGCTTCGGGCGTAAAATTGCTCGTTGGGGGCCGGAGACAGGGTTTCGGTCCCCAAACGCCCAGCCATCGCCGGAAAGTGACGCGCAATCGGGGTTCCCGATCCCATCTGATGCTTCGTAGCGCCCGAATTTCCGACCGCGCTGCAGCAAATCGGCTTGGCAGGGGAGATCAAAGCCGTTAGTGGTTCGCCCCCTTTTCCAATCAACTGTCAGAGTGGTTCATGTCGAGCGCCTCGCCCGCCGTGTCGATCGGCATCGATTTTGGCACCAGTAATACGGTCGTCGCGCTTGCGGCGGACGACCGCCGGGTCGAGGCCATCCGCTTCGACCACGGCGGCCAGCGCCACAGCACCTTCGTGTCGGCGCTGTGCTTCTGGGAGGACCGGCCGGGCGCCGGTGCCCAGGCCGAAGGCGGACCGTGGGCGATCGAGACGTTCCTCGAGGGACGCCACGTCTACCGCTTCCTCCAGTCGTTCAAGACGTTCGCGGCGAGCAGCAGCTTCAACACCACGCAGGTGTTCCGGCAGCGCTTCAAGTTCGAGGACATCCTGGCCGCGTTCCTGCGCACGCTGGCGCGTCATGGCGGCGAGAAGTTCGGCTTCGAGGCGTCCAACATCACGGTCGGCCGGCCCGTGCGCTTTGCCGGCGGCAATCCCGACGAGGCGCTGGCGATGCAGCGCTACCGCGCCGCGTTCGAGCGGTTGGGGGCCGGTCACGCGCGCTACGTCTACGAGCCCGTCGGCGCCGCGTTCTCCTTCGCCCGCAAGCTCGAGCGCGACGCCACCGTGCTGGTGGCCGATTTCGGCGGCGGCACAAGCGACTTCTCGGTCATGCGTTTCTCGCGCGCGGGCGGCGTCCTGCGCGCCGAGCCGCTCGGGCACGCCGGCATCGGCATTGCCGGCGACACCTTCGATTACCGCATCGTCGATCATGTCGTCTCGCCGCGGCTCGGCAAGGGCTCGAGCTTCCGCTCCTTCGACAAGGTGCTGCCGGTCCCGAGCGGCCATTACACCAACCTCGCGCGCTGGCATCAGCTCGCGATGATGAAGAGCAACGGCGATCTGCGCGAGCTCCGCGAGCTCCAGCGCACCGCGCTGAAGCCGAAGCTGCTCGAGGACTTCATCACCATCGTCGATTTCGACCTCGGCTTTTCGCTCTACCGCGCGGTATCCGATGCCAAGGTTGCGCTGTCGGGGCAGGACGAGGTGGACTTCCACTTCAAGGGCGGCGGCGTCGACATCGGCGCGACCATCACACGGAAGAACTTCGACGCCTGGATCGCCGACGATATCGCCCGCCTCGGCGCCACCGTCGACAAGGTGCTGGGCGAGGCCGGCATCACCGCGCGCGAGGTGGAGAAGGTGTTCCTGACCGGCGGCACCTCGTTCGTGCCCGCCGTCCGAAAGCTGTTCGCCGACCGGTTCGGCAACGAACGGCTGATGTCAGGCGACCAGTTCGAATCGATCGCCTACGGCCTCGCTTTGATCGGGCACAGTCCCGAGCCCGACCGCTGGACGTCAGACGGCGGGCTGGCGGCGAAGGGCGCGTAACGACCGTTCTCCGTCATTGCGAGCGCAGCGAAGCAATCCAGAATCCCGCCGCGGAAAGACTCTGGATTGCTTCGCTGCGCTCGCAATGACGACTCGGATGCGATTTGCGTGTCCAATCGAACAGTGCCGTAGGGTGGGCAAAGGCGCGGAGCGCCGTGCCCACCATCTGTCCGATACCGAGATTACACGCGATCGGTGGCGGCCAAGACCGTTGCTGCGGCCATCCTTCGAGACGCCCGCCCTTGGCGGGCCCTCAGGATGAGGTCGTCGTGTGCGGCCGCAGTCTCTGCGGGTACCGCTGTCGCTTAGCCTCATCCTGAGGAGCGATCCGAAGGAGCGCGTCTCGAAGGACGAGGCGCGCGCTCCGCTCGTTCCGTTATTGGTTGATCTCGGGCTCGACGAGCTTGGCCAGATTGCGCAGCGATTCCTGCCAGCCGAGATAGCAGGCTTCGACGGGAATCACGTCGGGAATGCCGGCCTGCGTGATGTCCACTTCCGTGCCGACCGAGACCTTCTTCAGGATCACGGTCACCTGGATCTCGCCGGGCAGGTTGGGATCGTCGAACCTGTCGGTGTAGCGCAGGCGTTCGCCAGGGACGAGCTCGAGAAACTCGCCGCCGAACGAATGGCTGTTGCCCGTCGTGAAATTCCGGAACGACATCTTGAACGTGCCGCCGACCTTCGGCTCGAAGTGATGCACGGTGCAGGTGAAGCCGTTCGGCGGAAGCCATTTCGCCATCGCGTCCGCCTCGAGGAACGCGCGATAGACCTTCTGCGGGCTGGTGGCGAGAACATGGTGCAGGCGGACAGTGCCGGGCATGGTTGTTTTCCTCTTTGACTCGATGGGCCCTAGTTTGCCGTCTATGGCCCATTCATGTCACGAGGACGACCGGGAAGCCGCCGATCCGACAGGGTGTCCGAATTTTTTCGCTGGTTCCGGCCGGGTTGCTAGAGGGCTGCGACATCCTGCGGCGTCATCGTGAACGCCAGCCTGTAGCGGCCGACCGTCGACGCCTCGCGGGCGCCTGCCGATTGAAGCGATGACGTCGAGAGCGGGTCGGCAATCGCAGCCTCGACAACGTCGGCATCGTAGCCCGACAGCAATACGATCCAGTCGGCAGCAGCATCTTTCCCCCGGATCTGCTGTTCAGTGGTTGGCGCGCTTGTCCTGGGCGTATCGGTCTGGAGCAGGTGAGCACCCGTCAGTCCCGGCTTCTGCGCCAATGCGCCGAGCATGTGCGAGACTTGTGTCTGCAGCTCCGCGTCTCGTCCGGCCTGCGGTGACAGCCTGATGGTCGCAAGCGAGGTCGCGATACCGCCGCCGAAGCTCGCCACGATCCGGCATTGGCTGCGCACCATGCCGAGATGATGCGGCATCATCCTGGTTGACCACGGTGTGGGCGCGTTGAGGCGATCGAGATAGCCTTTCGAGGTGAGCACCTCGTATTGCTCCAGCTCATAGAGCACGAAGAAGCCTTCGGCATCCGTCGTGCTGCTCCAGCGCGATCCGCGGCGGAAGCCGGGAATGCTCATCCGCTCCGGGAAGTGTTCGTGGGAATGCCAGTCGCCGAACTCGGCGCGCTGCTCGGGGCGGACGCTCCACCACATCGCGACCGCGGCCTTGCCGAGCAATGACATGCTGACCTCCCTGTGTCGTGGCCGCTGCAACCGGTGCGTTCACCGGCCCCATAACGGCGACGTTGTATATATCCTTGGTCCCGCCGAGCGAAGAAAGTCAAAACTATAGTCGAGCAACCTCGCTTGCCAAGCGGCCGGCTTGTGCGTCGCATGCGGACCCGTTAACCTCGAATGGCCGCGAGCGACGCCCGGAGGATTTCGTTACCTTCCTTGGCAGCCCAAGCCAAAAGCAAGAAATTTCCAAGCATTTCTTCCAGCACGCGTTTCTTCCAGCCTTCGCAATGCCCGTTGTTTCCGATTGCGCATTTCGGCTTTCATTCAGGGATATTCAGCGATGCTCGGCTTAATGATGCAGACCCCGCTGCTGTTGTCGTCGATCCTGTCGCACGCAGCGCGCTCCTTTCCCGATGTCGAGATCGTCTCACGCGCTCCCGACAGGCCCGACCACGTCACCAATTATGCTGGCCTGATGCGGCGCAGCTCGCAACTCGCGAATGCGCTGAACTCCGCCGGCATCAAGCCGGGCGACCGCCTCGCCACGCTGGCCATGAACGGATATCGCCATCTGGAGCTCTACTACGGCATCTCCGGAATTGGCGCCGTGTGCCATACGGTCAATCCCAGACTGTTCGTCGAACAGATCGTCTACATCATCAACCATGCCGAAGATCGGTTGGTGTTCTTCGACCTCGGTTTCATCGAGCTGGTCAAGACGCTGATGCCGAAATGCCCGAGCGTCGAGCGCTGGATCTGTCTTGCCGACGCCGGCGAGGCGAGGGCGGCCGGAGCAGGCGACTTCCCCACCTACGAGGACATGCTGGCGGGGCAGGCTCAATCCATCGACTGGCCGCAGCTCGATGAGAACACCGCATGCGGCCTTTGCTACACGTCGGGAACGACGGGAAATCCCAAAGGCGTGCTCTATGCCCATCGCAGCGCCGTGCTGCACTCCTTCGCCGCCGCCCTGCCGGATGCGTGCCGAATCTCGCTGAACGACACCGTTGCGTTCGTCTCGCCGATGTTTCATGCGATGTCCTGGGGCATGCCCTATTGCGCGCCCGCGATGGGCGCGAAGCTCGTGATGCCGGGCCAGAAGGTCGACGGCGAGAGCCTGCACCGGATCTTCGAGGACCACGGGGTCACTTTCGCGAACGGCGTGCCGACCGTCTGGCTCGGCTATGTTCAGTATCTGCAAAGCGCCGGCGTGCGGCCCACCACGCTCAATCGCGTCCTGATCGGCGGCACGGCGTGCCCGCGCTCGCTGATGCAGACGCTCCAGGACGACTTTGGCGTCGAGGTCCTGCACGTCTGGGGCATGACGGAAACCAGCCCGGTCGCAACGATATCGAAGGTCTTGCCCAGACACAGGTCGCTGTCGAGCGAGCAACGCCGGAACCGGCAGGTCAAGCAGGGGCGGGCGGTGTTCGGCGTCGAGATCGGCATTCGCGACGGCGACAACAACGAGCTTCCGCACGACGGCAAGGCCTTTGGAGATCTCGTGATCCGTGGTCCGTGGATCGCCCGGTCCTACTACAAGATGCCCGAGAGCGAGCGCGCCGACGGGTGGTTCTTCACCGGCGATGTCGCGACCATCGACGAAGAAGGCTACATGCAGATCACCGACCGCTCGAAGGACGTCATCAAGTCCGGCGGCGAATGGATCTCCTCCATCGAGCTCGAGAACCTCGCAATGGCGCATCCGGAGATCGTCGAGGCCGCCGTGATCGGCGTTCCCCATCCCAAATGGGACGAGCGGCCGCTCGTGATCGCGGTGAGGCGCACGGGATCGAGCCTGACCGCAGCCGAGCTGCTGGCCTTCTATGAGGGCAAGATCGCGAAATGGTGGATGCCCGACGACGTCCTGTTCGTGGAAGAGCTTCCGCATGGCGCGACCGGCAAGCTTCTGAAGACGAAGCTGCGGGAGCTGTATGGAGATCATGCGCTCCCGAGCGTCGCGTTGGCGAGAGCGGGCCTGGCTTGAAGCCACGAAGGCCTGACGACGCGCCGCAAGGAATCCGCCCGCTGCTGCTCAGCGCGCGTGCAAATCACAAGCATACAAGCTCGATATACACTTCGAAATACTCCAGCCGGATTTCCGCTCGACTCGGCGAATAGCGATGGCCTGCCGCGTCTCGCGCGGCGGCGATCGCGCCGGACCGTTGCTGGAGAGACTTGCGATATGAAGCAGACGACGCTGCGTTACCGGGCCCTGCGCCGGCTCCGCAGCCTTCCAGCCGAGACCGCCTCGCGGCTCCTCGGAATGCCCGCGATCAGCCGACGGTTGAACAAGGCCTATGACAAGGCGCGGGCGGCCCACAGGCCACACCTGCCCAGACTCTCGCCGCTCGACATGAGCATCGTCGCCGGGCTCGAGACGCGCGGCGTCCACATTACTTCGCTTGCGGAACTGGATCTGCCCGGCACCGATGCGTTGTGGCGCTCGGCGACCGATGTCGCGGATGCCTATTCCCTGCGCGCGAAAGACGGGGAGTTTGCCGGCGATTATACGGTGCAGGTCGGTGCCGGGGAGATGATGCGCCACCCGCAGATCGTCCGCTGGTCGCTCAATGACCGCATCCTCGACATCGTCGAGACCTATCTCGGCTTGCCCGCGGCCTACGACACGCTGAATTTCTTCTACACGGTGGCCGACGGCAGGCAGGTCGCAGCGCGCAGATGGCATCGCGATCTCGAGGACCGGCGGATGGTCAAGGTGATCGTCTATTTGCACGATGTCGACGAAGACGGCGGCCCGCTCGAAATCCTGCATCGCTCCTTTCCGGGCAGCGAGACGCTCCACGGTGCCAATTTTCCGGTCCTGACCCAGGAAATGCTGGAGCAGAGGCTGGGCGGGAGGCTGGAGCGCGGCGATGTCACGACCTGCACCGGCACGGCCGGGACCGTGATCTTCGCGGATGTGGCCAGCCGCTATCATCGCGGACGCCCCGCGCTGACGCGCGATCGTTGCGCGCTCTTCTACAATTTCTTCTCGCGCTCGCCGCTTCGACCGTTCTTCTGCGAGCGGCATGTCTTTTCGCGCGAGCAGCTTGCCGAGCTCGCGGCCGGGCAGACCGACCGGGCGCGCGCGTGCATGCTGTGGCATGCGAACGTGCCTTTGCTGGCCCGGATGGTGCCATCGGCCCGGTCCTAGCCGGGTCTTCACCGCAGCTTGATTGGAAGTCTCGGCGTCTGTCGCTATCTGCTCCTTTAAGTGCGCTCAAGGCTTGTCCGGATCATCCCCATCACACGAGGAGCACAACGCATGCCATTTGTCCGCATCGATCTTCGCAGAGGCAAATCGAAGGAATACCGCAAGACGCTGGGCGAGATCGTCTATGCCGCCATGACCGCGTTGATCAACGTACCGCAGGACGACAAATTCCAGGTCATCACGGAGCATGACCGCGAGGACCTCAACCATGCCGAAAGCTATTTGGGCAATCGCTACAGCGAGGATGTCGTCTTCATCCAGATCACGCTGAATGCCGGCCGCTCGATCGAGATGAAGAAGGCCTTCTACAAGCGCATCGTTGAAGAATATCAGAAGCAGCTGGATGGGCGTCCGGACGACGTCGTGATCAACCTCGTGGAGACCGCGAAGGAAAACTGGTCGTTCGGACACGGCATTGCGCAATACGCGACGTGACGGAGCCCGGAGAGGCTCGCTACGCCGGAGCCGGAACCGCCGGACGTTTTACCAGCCCGAAGGCTGCTGCGGCGACCAGGCAGAGGATCCCGGCGAGCAGGAATGCCGGGACGTAAGTCCCCAGCGCATCCCTGCTGACGCCCGCTGCAAATGCCATCAGGCCGACGCCGAGCTGATGGGCGGCAAAGATCCAGCCGAACACCACCGGTCCCATCTCCGGCCCGAACGTGCCCACCGTCAGCTTCACGGTCGGCGGAACCGTCGCGATGAAATCAAGGCCGTAGAGCATTGCAAATGCGCTCATCGCGCCAAGCGTCGCGTTGGACTCCACGAGCCAGATGAGAGCAAGACCGCGAAAGCCGTAATAGATCGCCAGCAGCCATCGGTTGTCGTAGCGGTCGGAGAGCCACCCGGATCCGATTGTGCCGATCAGATCGAACACCCCGATCATGGCGAGCAGGCCTGCCGATGTCACGGCCGGTAAGCCGAGATCGCCGCAGAACGGTACGAAGTGGGTCGATGTCAGTCCGTAGCTGGAGACGCCGCAGATCAGGAACGTCAGCGCCAGCACCCAGAACACGAGGCGGGTGGACGCCAGGCGCAGGCCCCGGAAGCTGATCTCGGCAAAGTTCTGCTTTGGCATTGCAGGGATCGGCGGCATCGCCGTCTCTCCCAGCGGCGCCAGGCCCAATTCCTGCGGGCGGTTCTTCCCGAGCAACAGGAAGAGGACGAGCGACAGCAGAAGACCGAGCCCGGACGGAACGAGCGCAACGCGCCAGCCCCAATGTTCGGCGATCCAGGCGCCCAGCGGCATGAAGATGAGGGTTCCCGTGGCGATCGATCCGTTCAGGAGGCCGACCACCAGTCCCCGATGGGTGGTGAACCAGCGCACCGAAATCACCGCTGCGAGCTGCAGCGCGGTCAGCCCCGGCGCGATGCCGAGAATGAAACCGAGGCCGAGCCACATTTCGTACCGGTTCGTCATGACGACCGTCAGCAGCAGTCCGGTCAGCGCCATCGTCCCGGCGATCGCCAACATCATTCGCGGACCGTAGCGGAGCATCAGGCCGCCGGCGAACGGCGCCACCAGTCCGAACAGCGCGAAGCGCAATCCTTGCGAGGCAGACAATTCTCCCATGCTGACATGGACGTCCGCCGCGATCTCCCGCATCAGGACGCTGGGCACGCCGAGGGACGAGCTTGCAAACAGCGAGTAGAGAAACCCCAGTGCAGCCATGATCCAGCCGTAGTGGATGTTTCGAGCTGCGGCATGTCGTGCGACGAATTCAGCAAGCATGGCCAAATTCCTTTTTGAAAATGAATTCTCTGAAAATGCCAAAGGCCGAGCCGGAGCCGCCGCCTTCCGCTCAATGCGAATTTTATGCACTGCAGGGGGCATTGCCCCGAAGTCAAAAAGGGCGCTGACGCCGGCGACGGTTCGAATGGCGTCGCCGGGCCGGACATTCGTTCGTCCGGATACTGCCACAATACCCCTGTTTTGCCCGACGGGTCAAAGCGATTTTCGCTAAATCAGAAACTCTCTGTCGTGCCAAGGGGATGGCTACTGTGCATGGGGTTGTTTTCCGACTTTTGGTTTGAGCCCCTGACTGCACGTCTTCACAAGCAAAAGGGGCCGCCCCTTCGGGCGGCCCCTTGGTCTCGTTCGATGCGGCCCGCTTATTCGGCGGCCTGCTTCTGCGGCGGGTCGAGCGCGCCGGACTTGTGGATCTCGGCGACCTGGTGGTCCGAGAAGCCCAGCACTGCGCGCAGGATCTCGTCGGTGTGCTCGCCGAGCAGCGGGGAGCGGGTGACCTCGCTCGCGCTGTCCGACAGCTTGATCGGGTTGCCGACCGAGATGTACTTGCCGCGGGTGGGGTGATCGACCTCGACCACGGTGCCGGTCGCACGCAGCGACTGGTCCTCGGCGATCTCCTTCATCGACAGGATCGGGCCGCAGGGGATGTCGTCCTTGTTGAGGATCTCCATCGCCTCGAACTTGGTCTTGGTCATCGTCCACTGCTCGATGCGGGCGAAGATCTCGTTGAGGCGCGGCAGGCGGACGGCCGGCTTGGAATAGTTCGGATCGGTCTTCCAGGTGGGCTCGCCGATCACGTCGCAGATCTTCTCCCAGACCGGGGCCTGGGTGATGAAGTAGATGTAGGCGTTGGGATCGGTCTCCCAGCCCTTGCACTTCAGGATGCGGCCGGGCTGGCCGCCGCCCGAGTCGTTGCCGGCGCGCGGCACGGCATCGCCGAACGGAATGCCTTCGCCGAACTGGCTGTATTCCTTGAGCGGGCCGTGGGCGAGGCGCTGCTGGTCGCGCAGCTTGACGCGGGCGAGGTTGAGCACGCCGTCCTGCATCGCGGCGGTGACGCGCTGGCCCTTGCCCGAATGCGTGCGCTGGTAGAGCGCGGTGACGATGCCGAGCGCCAGGTGCAGGCCGGTGCCGCTGTCGCCGATCTGCGCGCCGGTGACGAGCGGCAGGCCGTCGCGGAAGCCGGTGGTGGAAGCGGCGCCGCCGGTGCACTGCGCGACGTTCTCATAGACCTTGCAGTCTTCGTAGGGGCCGGGGCCGAAGCCCTTGATCGAGGCGACGATCATCTTCGGGTTGATCGCCTGGATCTTCTCCCAGGGGAAGCCCATGCGGTCGAGCACGCCGGGGCCGAAGTTTTCCACCAGCACGTCGCACTTCTTGATGAGCTCGGTGAGGACTTCCTTGCCCTTGGCGTTCTTGGTGTCGAGCGTGATCGAGCGCTTGTTGTGGTTGAGCATGGTGAAATACAGGCTGTCCACATTCGGGATGTCCTGCAGCTGGCCGCGGGTGATGTCACCCACGCCCGGGCGTTCCACCTTGATCACGTCGGCGCCGAACCAGGCGAGCAGCTGCGTGCAGGTCGGTCCGGACTGAACGTGGGTGAAGTCGAGAATGCGAACGCCCGTGAGCGCTTTGGTCATCGTGTTGCTCCGTACTCTGTGTCTGCCCCCGCCAACCGCAGGGATTAAGGGTTGAGGGGTGGACTTACTTCTTCTTCTGCAGAACGCTCTGCGGATTGAGGTTGCCGATGCGGCCGCTCTCCGAGCCCGCGGCCGGATCGATCACCGCGTTGATGAGCGTCGGCTTGCCGGACTTCATGGCCTCGTTGACGGCGCGCTTGAGCTCGTCGGGCGAGGTCGCGTTGATGCCGACGCCGCCGAAGGCTTCCATCATCTTGTCGTAGCGCGCGCCCTTGACGAACACGGTCGTTGCCGGATCGTCGTTGGCGCCGTTGACGTCGGTGCCGCGATAGATGCCGTCATTGTTGAAGATGACGACGCAGATCGGCAGGTTGTAGCGGCAGATGGTCTCGACCTCCATGCCGGAGAAGCCGAACGCCGAGTCGCCTTCCACCGCGAGCACGGGGTGACCGGTCTCGAGCGCGGCGGCGATCGCCTGGCCCATGCCGATGCCCATCACGCCCCAGGTGCCGACGTCGAGACGCTTGCGCGGGCGGTACATGTCGATGACGCCGCGGGCGAGGTCGAGCGTGTTGGCGCCCTCGTTGACGAGGATCGCTTCCGGATACTCCTTGATGACGTTCTTCAAGACGCCGAGCGCGCCGTGATAGTCCATCGGCGACTTGTTGTTCATGAGCTTCGGCGCCATCTTGGCGACGTTCTCTTCGCGCTTGGTCGAGATCGCCTTGGTCCAGTCGGAGGGCGGGGCGGTCCAGCTCGAGCCCATCGCCTGGTTGAAGGCGGAGACGACCGAGCCGATGTCGCCGACGACGGGCGCGACGATCTCGACGTTGGAGTCCATTTCCTTCGGCTCGATGTCGACCTGGATGAACTGCTTGGGCGTCTCGCCCCAGCTCTTGCCCTTGCCGTGCGAGAGCAGCCAGTTCAGCCGCGCACCGATCAGCATGACGACGTCGGAGTCCTTCAGCACGGTCGAGCGGGCAGCACCTGCGCACTGCGGATGGGTGTCGGGCAGGAGGCCCTTGGCCATGCTCATCGGGAGGAACGGCACGCCGCTCTTCTCGACGAAATTCTTGATCTCCTCATCGGCCTGCGCGTAGGCCGCGCCCTTGCCGAGGATGATGAGCGGACGCTTGGCGCCCTTGAGCACGTCGAGCGCGCGCTTGATCGACGCGGGCGAGGGGAGCTGCGCGGGGGCAGCGTCGATCACCTTGACCAGCGATTTCTGGCCGGCCTCGGCGTTCATCACCTGGCCGAACAGCTTTGCCGGCAGGTCGAGATAGACGCCGCCCGGACGGCCCGAGACCGCGGCGCGGATGGCGCGGGCGAAGCCGATGCCGATGTCCTGGGCGTGCAGCACGCGATAGGCCGCCTTGCACAGCGGCTTGGCGATCGCAAGCTGGTCCATTTCCTCGTAGTCGCCCTGCTGGAGGTCGACGATCTCGCGCTCGGAGGAGCCGGACACGAGGATCATCGGGTAGCAGTTGGTGGTGGCGTGGGCGAGCGCGGTGAGGCCATTGAGGAAGCCGGGCGCCGACACCGTGAGGCAGACGCCGGGCTTCTTGGTGAGGTAGCCGGCGATGCCTGCGGCGTAGCCGGCGTTCTGCTCGTGACGGAAGGAGATCACGCGAATACCGGCGGCCTGCGCCATGCGGCCCAGATCCGTGATCGGGATGCCCGGCACATTATAGATGGTGTTGATGCCGTTCAGCTTGAGCGCGTCGATGACGAGATGGAAGCCATCCGTCAGTTCCTGCTCGGTGCCCGGTGCCTCGGACTTGGTCGCGGTATTCAGCATGGGCCTTGTCTCCCTGGTCTCAGATAGTGGGGCGAGTTTTTCGCCCTTCTGGTGAACGTTGCTAGGTGAAGAGTTCCTGGCCATGCGCTTCGACGTAAGCGGCAAGGCCGAGGGTGTGGTCGCGGGCGCGCTTCTCGGCGAGCTCGGTGTCGCGTGCTTCCAGTGCTTCGATCATGCCGAGATGCTCGGGCAGCGAGGTCGCGGTGCGGTCCTTGCGTCCGATGGTCAGCTGGCGATAGCCGCGCACGTGCAGCAGGAGGTCGTTGGTGAGATCGACCAGAACGGGGGATTCCGACAGCGAGATCAGCGCCTGATGGAAGGCGATGTTGGCGCGCGAATATTCCTCGACATGATCCTCGGGCAGGCGGTCCTTGCCGAAATCCTTGAAATAGTCGCGCAGCGCCGTGATGTCCTTCTTGCGCGCGGTGGTGGTGATCAGGCGCGCGGCCATGCTCTCAAGCGCCGCCCAGGCGCGGATCATGTCGACGATCTCGCTCTTGGTCCTGCGCACAACCATGATGCCGCGGCGCGGCACCGTCTTCACGAAACCGTCCTGCTCGAGCATCGCGATGGCTTCGCGGATCGGTGTGCGGCTGACACCCAGACGTTCGGACAACGCGCGCTCGTCGAGCATCACCGGCTCGGGCGTCGAATAGATGTCCATCTTGAGGATGGCTTCCTTCAAGGCGTCATACGCCTTGTTCTTGAAGCTACTCTCCGGGGCAATACGAACGATTGCGATATCTGCCTCGGCCATGTTCGGCAACGCCTTGGTTGGTTTCCGCAGTGACACGACGAATCTCCTCCAGTGGGAGTCGTCTTTTACAGGATTATTAACGGGAAAGTTTTTGGCATACCACATGCCAGAATGTCAAGCTGCCTATTTTTTGCGGCGTTCTAAGGCACGCCTGAGCTTGACAAGTTGGCTTCTGGCATACCAAATGCCATCGCCAGCCATTTTTGATCCAAGCCGGCGGAGTATTCTGGTCCTTATGCCACTCCGTTCCGCCGCATGGAACAGAGCGCGGCGAATGGCAAGCATCACGGGCAGCCGCAATACGCGCGCGCTTTGAAAAGAACGAACTCAGGTCAAGGGAGAAGCCATATGTCCAATTCCAAAGATGCCGTCCGCAAGGTGCTTGACCAGGTCAAGGCGGATAATCGCACCAGCCTGACGGCCCCGGAGGGCAAGCTGGTCTGCGACGCCTACGGCATCCCGGTGCCGAAGGAGGGCGTGGCCAAGTCGGCGGGCGAGGCCGGCAAGATGGCCTCTTCGATGGGCTTCCCGGTGGTGATGAAGATCGTCTCGCCGGACATTCTCCACAAGACCGAAGCCGGCGGCGTCATCGTCGGCCTCAAGACGGCCGAGGACGCCGAGAAGGCCTACGAGACCATCCTCGGTAACGCCAAGAAATATAAGTCCGATGCAAAGATCGAGGGCGTCCAGGTGCAGCAGATGCTGGCCGGCGGCACCGAGGTCATCGTCGGCTCGATCACCGACGGCTCGTTCGGCAAGCTGGTGGCCTTCGGCCTCGGCGGCGTGCTGGTCGAAGTGCTCAAGGACATCACCTTCCGCCTCGCGCCCGCGACCAAGGAGGACGCGCTCTCGATGCTCGACGGCATCCAGGCGCATGAGATCCTGAAGGGCGTGCGCGGCGGCGAGCCGGTGAACCGTACGGCGCTCGCCGACGTCATCGTCAAGGTCTCTCAGCTTGTCACCGATTTCCCTGAGATCGTCGAGCTCGACCTCAACCCTGTGTTCGCAACGGCGAAGAGCGCGATTGCCGCCGACGTCCGCATCGTCGTCGACTTCGCCTACAAGCCGAAGCCCAAGCCGCGCCCGACCGAAGAGATCGTGGCGGCCATGAGCCGCATCATGCAGCCGAAGGCGGTCGCCGTGGTCGGCGCCTCCGCCGAGGACGGCAAGATCGGCAACTCCGTGATGAAGAACCTCATCAACGGCGGCTACAAGGGCGACATCTACCCGATCCACCCCAAGGCCGCCGAGATCCTCGGCTACAAGGCCTACAAGAGCGTCAAGGACGTGCCGGGCGTGATCGACACCGCGGTGTTCGCGATCCCCGCCAAGTTCGTCGCGGCGGCGCTGACCGAATGCGGCGAGAAGAAGATCCCAGGCGCGGTGCTGATTCCGTCGGGCTTTGCCGAAGCCGGCGCGCCGGAGCTGCAGGCCGAGATCGTCGAGGTCGGCAAGAAGTATGACATCCGCCTGATGGGGCCGAACATCTACGGCTTCTACTATACGCCCGCCAATCTCTGCGCGACCTTCTGTACGGCTTACGACGTCAAGGGCCACGCAGCACTGTCGTCGCAGTCGGGCGGCATCGGCATGGCCATCATCGGCTTCTCGCGTTCGGCCAAGATGGGCGTGTCGGCGATCGTCGGCCTCGGCAACAAGTCCGACATCGACGAGGACGATCTGCTCGCCTTCTTCGAGCAGGACCCGAACACCAACCTGATCGCGCAGCACTGCGAGGACCTCAAGGACGGCCGCGCCTTCGCGGAAGCCGCCAAGCGCGTCTCCAAGAAGAAGCCGGTCGTCGTGCTCAAGGCCGGCCGCACCTCGGCCGGCGCCAAGGCGGCCTCGTCGCACACCGGCGCGCTCGCCGGTAACGACAAGATCTACGAGGACGTGCTGGCACAATCGGGCGTGATCCGCGCCCGCAGCCTGCGTCAGCTGCTCGAGTTTGCCCGTGGCGTGCCGGTGCTGCCGACGCCGAAGGGTGAGAACGTGCTGATCATCACCGGCGCGGGCGGCTCTGGCGTGCTGCTGTCGGACTCCTGCGTCGACAACGGCCTGTCGCTGATGTCGATGCCGCCGGATCTCGACGCGGCCTTCCGCAAGTTCATCCCGCCGTTTGGTGCGGCCGGAAATCCTGTGGATATCACCGGCGGCGAGCCGCCGATCACCTACGTCAACACGGTCAAGCTCGGCCTGTCGGACGAGCGCATCCACTCGCTGATCCTCGGCTACTGGCACACCATCGTCACGCCGCCGATGGTGTTCGCCCGCAACATGGTCGAGGTGAAGAAGGAGATGGAGGCCAAGGGCTTTGTGAAGCCGATCGTGGCGTCGCTGGCCGGCGACGTCGAGGTCGAGGAAGCCGCCGAATATCTCTACCAGAACGGCATCCCGGCCTACGCGTACTCGACCGAGCTTCCGGTCGAGGTGCTCGGCGCCAAGTACAAGTGGGCGCGCGGGGCAGGGCTGCTCTGAGCACTTCTCTCCTGTCATCCCGGGGCGACGCGACGGGACCGCGCAAGCGCGGCCCGGAGCGTCGAACCCGGGATCTCGAGATTCCGGGTCTGGTACGCCAGGCCCGCGCTGCGCGCAGTCCCGGCGCACCATCCCGGAATGACGGATGCACAAGCGGCAGGTCGCGATGAGCAAGAACGTGATCCGGCGCAAATCGCTCGAGCCCCGATCGCCATCGGAGGCTGACCACGACGCGCGCGACGGCGGCGTGCAATCCGTCGACCGCGCGCTGTCGATCCTGGAAACGCTCGCTGAAGACGACGAAGGCTACCGCCTCAGCGATCTCGCCGTCCGCACCGGCCTCTCAGCGTCCACCGTCCACCGCCTGCTGGCGACGCTGGAAAGCCGCCGCTTCGTGCAGTTCGACCGCGCCGAATCCAAATGGCATGTCGGCGTCCGCAGCTTCACGGTCGGCGCGAGCTTTGCGCGGCGGCGCAATTTCTCCACGCAGGCGATTCCCTATCTTCGCAAGCTGCGCGATCTGACCCGCGAGACCGCCAATCTCGCCGTGGTGGACGACGAATACATCATCGTGCTGACCCGGATGGAGAGCCGCGAGATCATGCGCTCGCTGACCCAGGTCGGCGGCCGCGTCGCCATGGTGACGTCGGGCGTCGGCAAGGCGGTGCTCGCGACCTATTCCGACGAGGAGGTCGGCGCAGTGATCCGCCATCACGGCATGCCGCGCCTGACCGAAAAGTCGATCGTGCGGCCGAGCGACCTGTTCAAGGAGCTCGGAAAGATCCGCAAGCAGGGCTTTGCGATCGACGACGAAGAAGCTTGCATGGGCCTGCGCTGTATTGCCGCAGTCGTGTATAACGACTGCGCCGAGCCGCTGGCAGCGATCTCGGTCTCCGGCATGACCAGCCGTCTCACCGACGACAGGCTGCCGGAAATCGGGCAAATCGTGCGCGAAGTCGCGGGTGAGCTGACATTGGCGCTCGGCGGGACGATGCCCACACCCGTCTGACGGGAACCAGGCCTGTCGCTGGACAGCATCAGCCGTTTTGGCTGATATGCGACCAAACGACACAATGCGGCAAACGATCAACACGTCCGCACGAGCCTGGAGAATGCCCCCATGTTTCAGTTTCCCGCGCGCCTTGCCGGCGCAGCCGTCGCGCTGACCCTTGCGGCAGCGACGCCTGCCTTTGCCCAGCAGCTCGAGCTCAAGCTGATGGCGCCGGCCGCACCGGGTGGTGGCTGGGACCAGACCGCGCGTTCGATGCAGCAGGCGCTGGTCGCTTCGGGCGTCGCGCGCAGCGTGCAGGTCACCAACGTTCCCGGTGCCGGTGGCAGTGTCGGCATTGCGCAGTTCGTCAACGGCGCCAAGGGCGACGGCAACCAGATGATGGTCAACGGCTTCGTCATGGTCGGCGCGCTCGCCATGAACAAGTCGCCGGTGACGCTGGAGCAGGTGACGCCGATCGCGCGCCTCACCGAGGAAATCCAGGTGATCGTGGTGCCCGCGAATTCGCCGATCAAGACCGCGCAGGATCTCGCCGCCGCGGTCAAGGCCGACATCGCCAAGGTGACCTTCGCCGGCGGCTCGGCCGGCGGCGTGGACCATGTCATGGCGGCATTGTTCGCCGGTGCCGTCGGCGCCGACGCCAAGAAGATCAACTACATCCCGTTCTCCGGCGGCGGCGAGTCGCTCGCCGCGATTCTCGGCGGCAA
The DNA here is from genome assembly GCF_018130885.1 of Bradyrhizobium sp. KB893862 SZCCT0404. Classification (NCBI taxonomy): domain Bacteria; kingdom Pseudomonadati; phylum Pseudomonadota; class Alphaproteobacteria; order Hyphomicrobiales; family Nitrobacteraceae; genus Bradyrhizobium; species Bradyrhizobium sp. KB893862 SZCCT0404. Next base: position 184,151 of record NZ_JAFCLT010000007.1, on the reverse strand, counting down.
GGTCACCGCGGGCATCTCGGGCCTCAGCGAATATGAAGGCCAGATCAAGTCCGGCAGGCTGCGCGCGATCGGCGTGACCTCGGAGAAGCGCATCGCCGGCAGCGAAATCCCGACTTTCAAGGAACAGGGCATCGACCTCGTGATCGCCAACTGGCGCTCGGTCGTCGCGCCTCCCGGCATCACGCCGGAGCAGAAGAAGACCCTGAGCGATGCGGTCGAGAAGATGGTGAAGTCGGACGCCTGGAAGGAGATCCTCAAGCAGAAGGGCTGGGAGGATGCCTATCTCGGCGGCGACGCCTTTGCGGACTTCCTGAAGAAGGAAACCGTGCGCGTCACCGACGTGCTGAAATCGGTCGGCCTCGTCAAGTCATGAGCTCAGGCGATCCCGCCCAGTCGCGGCGCGTCGATCGCGCCGGCATCGTCATCGCCGCATTGCTCGCTGCGCTCGCCGCGGTGCTGGTCTGGGACTCGCGCGGCCTGCAATCCACCGCGATGTACGGCATGGGGCCGGAGGCGATGCCCGTCGTGGTCGCCACCGGCCTTGCGTTGCTCGCGATCGGCAATTTCATCGATGCGATACGCGGCAATCTGCCGGCGCGCGAGAGCGCCGATCCCGTGCCGGTATTTCTGATCCTCGTCGGACTTGCGCTGCTGATCGCCATCATCGGCTTCGGCGGCGGCTTCATTCTGGCGACGTCGGCGCTGTTCGTGACGACGTCGGCAGCCTTCGGCCGCCGTGCCGTCCTCGTCGACAGCATCATTGCCCTGGTGATGTCGACCCTCATCTATCTCGCCTTTGACCGCCTGCTGACGCTGAGCCTTCCGGCCGGCCCCCTGGAGCGACTGCTGTGATCGACACCTTTGCCGCCCTGGCGCATGGCATGGCGGTCGCCGTCCAGCCGATGAACCTGCTCTATGCGCTGATCGGCGTGTTCCTGGGCACGGCCGTGGGCGTCCTGCCCGGCATCGGCCCGGCGCTGACGGTCGCGCTGCTGCTGCCGGTGACCTACAAGCTCGATCCCGGCGGCTCGCTCATCATGTTCGCCGGCATCTATTATGGCGGCATGTATGGCGGCTCGACCACGGCGATCCTGATCAACACGCCCGGCGAGAGCGCCTCGATGGCGACCGCGCTCGAAGGCAACAAGATGGCCAAGGCCGGCCGCGGCGGGCCGGCGCTGGCGACGTCGGCGATCGGCTCTTTCGTCGCCGGCACCATCGCCACCATCGGGCTCGCATTCCTTGCGCCGTGGCTGGTCGATTTCGCCGTGCGCTTCGGCCCCGAGGACTATTTCGCACTGATGTGCGTCGCCTTCGTCACGGTGTCCGCAACCTTCGGCGATTCACCGATCCGCGGCCTCACCAGCCTCTTTGTCGGCCTGACGCTCGGCCTCGTCGGCATCGACAAGCTGACGGGACAGGCGCGGCTTGCGTTCGGCGTCCCCGAGCTGCTCGACGGCGTCGAGGTGACGACGCTTGCGGTCGGCCTGTTTGCAGTCGGCGAGGCGCTCTACGTCGCATCGCGCCGCCACCACACCGAGGAGAAACTCGAACCGGTGCGTGGCTCGCTCTGGATGACGAAGGAAGATTGGAAGCGGTCGTGGAAGCCGTGGCTGCGCGGCACCATGTTCGGTTTCCCGATCGGCGCGCTGCCCGCGGGCGGTGCGGAGATCCCGACCTTCCTGTCCTATTCGACCGAGAAGCGGCTGACGAAGCACCCGGAGGAGTTCGGCAAGGGCGCGATCGAAGGCGTCGCCGGACCCGAGGCCGCCAACAACGCCTCCGCTGCCGGCACGCTGGTGCCACTGCTGACGCTGGGACTGCCCACCTCGGCGACCGCCGCGATGATGCTGGCGGGCTTCCAGCAATACGGCCTCAATCCCGGGCCGCTGTTGTTCGCCGAGCGGCCTGACCTCGTGTGGGGACTGATCGCCAGCCTGTTCATCGCCAATTGCATGCTGCTGGTGCTCAACCTGCCGCTGGTCGGGCTGTGGGTGCGCCTGCTCGCGATCCCGCAGCCCTGGCTCTATGCCGGCATCCTGGTGTTCGCGACCATGGGCACCATCGCGGCAAAGCCGTCGGTGGTCGAATTGTCGATGCTGGCCGGTTTCGGCGTGCTCGGCTTCCTGATGCGCCGGTTCGATTTCCCGATTGCGCCCGTCGTGGTCGGCCTGATCCTCGGTCCGATCGCCGAGAGCCAGTTGCGGCGCGCGCTTGCGATCAGCCTCGGCGATCCCATGACGCTGCTGCAAAGCCCGATCTCGGCGACGCTGCTCGGCATCGCCCTGATCGCGCTGCTGGCGCCGTTTGTGCTGAAGGGGCTCGGACGGTTCAAGGCCAGCGAGGACTAGCCGTTCGGACATACTTGCCGTCTAATGGGGGCCCACCATGAAGGGAATCCCATGCCGTCGGAACTTCGCTCGCCTCGTCTCGCCGTCCTGATCGACGCGGATAATGCGTCCGCCAAAATCGCGGATGGACTGTTCGAGGAGATTGCCAAGATCGGCGAGGCCAGCGTGCGTCGCATCTACGGCGATTTCTCCAACGCGCGATCAAGGGGGTGGGCTGATATCCTGTCGAAGCATGCGATCATCCCGCAACAGCAGTTCGCCTACACGACGGGAAAGAATGCATCGGACATAACCCTGGTCATCGACGCCATGGACCTGCTTCACAGCGGCCGGTTCGATGGCTTTTGCCTGGTGTCGTCCGATAGCGACTTCACCCGTCTCGCCGCCCGCATCCGGGAGCAGGGCGTCGATGTCTTTGGGTTCGGTGAACAGAAGACGCCGGAAAGCTTCAGGCAGGCCTGCCGCAGGTTCGTCTATACCGAGAACCTGCTTGCGGGCACGGCGACCACCCAGGATGCCTCCTCGAAGTCTGCGCCGCTTCAGCCGCCCGATGCGGCCACGCCGATCATCAAGAAGGTTATCACCCAGATGGAAAGCGAGGACGGTTGGGTCTCGCTTCGTGAACTCGGGCAGCGGCTCGCCAACCTGGCTTCCGATTTCGATCCGAGAACGTTCGGTTTCCGCAAGCTGAGCGACCTCGTCCGAAAGACGAATGCGTTCGAGATCGACGAGACAAACGGGCGATCGGTGCGGATCAGGGTGAAGGCCGCTGCCGCGCCACCGCCGACTGCACAGAAGTCGCGCAGACGTCCAAGGTCGAAGGGCGGCAGGCGGCTCGGCGCCTAAGGCGTAAGCAGGGCGTGCCGTTATATTTGAGTTTGCCCGGTTTGGCGCAGGGCGTAACTATCGTTCGGCCGTAACGCCAAGCGAGGTTCCCATGACCAAGCTCACCCGTTTCTCCGTCGCGCCGCTGCACAGCATGACGCGGCGCCTCGCCGACGTCGCCTCGGCCCGCGTCGCGCCCGATCTCGTCATCACGGGCGCGCGGGTGCTCTCGACCTATTCGGAGCGTATCCATCCGGGACGGGAGGTCTGGATCACCGGCGGCCGCATCGCGGCGGTGAAGCCCGCCGGTACAGCGAAGAAGGCGTGGAGCGACGTGCCGCTCTATGACGCCGCCGGCGGCATCGTCGCGCCCGGTCTCGTCGATCCCCACATCCACATCGAATCCTCGATGGTGACGGCCTGCGCCTATGCCGAGGCCGCGCTGCTCAACGGCACCACCACGATCTTCTGCGACAGCCACGAGATCGGCAACGTCATGGACGTCGCCGGCGTCGAGACGATGCTGGAGGACGCACGCGAGGCGCCGCTCTCGATCTTCCTGACGGTGCCGAGCACCGTGCCGGCAACATCGGCGGCTTTGGAGACCGCGGGCGGCGACCTCACGCCGGACAAGATCGCCGGCCTGTTCGACCGCTGGCCGGAGGCCGTGGCGCTCGGCGAGAAGATGGACTTTGTTCCGGTGACGATGGGCGACGAGCGCAGCCATGCGATCCTCGCGGCTGCGCTGAAGCGCGGGCGTCCGGTGTCCGGTCATGTCTACGGCCGCGAATTCGTCGCCGCCTATGCGGCGAGCGGGGTCACCGACACCCACGAGGCGATCGACCGCGACATCGCCGACGATCTGCTCGACGCCGGCGTCTGGGTGTTTTTGCGCGGCGGTCCGCCGACTACGCCCTGGCATTCGCTGCCGCAGGCGATCCGGACGGTTACCGAGCTCGGAGCCTCGCACAAGCGCACGGCGGTCTGCACCGACGACCGCGACGCCGACGATCTGCTGCTGTTCGGCCTCGACTGGGTGGTGCGCGAAGCCGTCAAGGCGGGGATGTCGCCGGAGCAGGCCTGGTCGATGGGCTCGCTGCATGGCGCCACGCGCTTCGGCATGGATGGCGACATTGGCGGTCTCGGCGGCGGCCGCCGTGCCGATCTCGTGCTGATGGACGACCAGCTCAGGCCGCAATGCACGTGGTATGGCGGTGAACCTGTGGTCGAGCACGGCAAGATCACGCCGCGCCTCGATCAGGCGCTGTCGCAGCGCTATCAATATCCGAAGGCGGCCTATGCGACGGTCAAGCTGCCGGAGAAGCTCAAACTGACGCCGGAGCTTCCGGCGAAGGCCTGCACCGTCAACGCGATCAAGACGGCGCTACCCGGCATCACGCTGATCCATGACAAGGTCGCAATCGAGCCCGCAAAAGACTGGCCTTCGCTGTTCGCGCGCTACGGCCTGTGCTTCGTCACCGTGGTCGAACGTCACGGCAAGTCGGCCGGCAACGTCGCCTATGGCCTGCTCAGGGATTTCGGCCTGAAGCGCGGCGCGGTCGCCTCCAGCGTCGGGCACGACAGCCACAACATCATCGTCGCCGGAACCAACGAGGGCGACATGCAGGTCGCGATCGCCGCCATTAGGGAGCAGCAGGGCGGCGTCTGCGTCGTGGCCGAGGGCAAGGTGAGGGCGCTGGTTCCGCTGCCGATCGCGGGCCTCCTGTCCGATAAGCGCGTCACGGAGGTGGCCGAAGAGGTCAAGGTGCTGAAGAAGGAATGGGCCGAGGCCGGCTGCACCATCCCCTACATGGGCTTCAATTTGATTCCCCTATCGGTCATTCCGGAAATTCGCATCACCGACAAGGGCCTCGTGCTGGTGCCGCAGATGGAGCTGGCGCCGCTGTTCGAGTGATGCCGCTTTCACGCATATCTCGACCTAACTGATTGAGGCCGCCACGATTTTCTAGCGGTTGCCGCATCGTGGAAAATAAAATCGATCTCGTTGAGATCGGCATCTGCGCGCCTGATGATCTTCCTCGCTGACGCAATTTGAGCGAGGTCCGATATGGCGAAGATGCGAGCCGTCGATGCAGCCGTCCGAATTCTGGAGAAGGAGGGCATCTCCACTGCCTTCGGAGTTCCCGGGGCGGCGATCAATCCGCTTTACTCGGCGCTCAAGAAGCGCGGATCCATCCGCCACATCCTGGCGCGCCATGTCGAGGGCGCCTCGCACATGGCCGAGGGCTATACGCGGGCGAAGGCCGGCAATATCGGCGTCTGCATCGGCACCTCGGGTCCGGCCGGCACCGACATGATCACCGGGCTTTATTCGGCGATCGCCGATTCCATTCCGATCCTCTGCATCACCGGCCAGGCACCGCGGGCGCGGCTCTACAAGGAAGACTTCCAGGCCGTCGACATCGAGTCGATCGCCAAGCCCGTGACCAAATGGGCGGTGACGGTGCGCGAGCCGGCGCTGGTGCCGCGCGTGTTCAGCCAGGCGTTTCACGTGATGCGCTCGGGCAGGCCCGGGCCGGTGCTGATCGACATGCCGCTCGACGTGCAGCTCGCCGAGATCGAGTTCGACGACGAGACTTACGAGCCGCTGCCGGTCTACAAGCCGACCGCGACGCGCAAGCAGGTCGAGAAGGCGCTGGAGATGCTCAACGCCGCCGAGCGGCCGCTGATCGTCGCGGGCGGCGGCATCATCAACGCCGATGCCTCGGACCTTCTGGTCGAGTTCGCCGAGATCGCCAACGTGCCTGTCGTGCCGACGCTGATGGGATGGGGCGCGATCCCCGACGATCACGTGTTGATGGCCGGCATGGTTGGTCTCCAGACCAGCCACCGCTACGGCAATGCCACGCTGCTGGAGTCCGATTTCGTGCTCGGCATCGGCAACCGCTGGGCCAACCGCCACACCGGTTCGGTCGAGACCTACACCAAGGGCCGCAAATTCGTTCACGTGGACATCGAGCCGACCCAGATCGGGCGCGTGTTCAATCCCGATCTCGGCATCGTCTCGGACGCCAAGGCGGCGCTCGAGCTCTTCGTTGCCGTCGCCAGGGAGTGGCGGCGGTCAGGCAAGCTTCGCGAGCGCCAGGCGTGGCCTGCGGCTTGCCGCGATCGCAAGAAGACGATGCTGCGCAAGAGCCATTTCGACAACGTCCCGATCAAGCCGCAGCGCGTCTATGAGGAGATGAACAAGGCGTTCGGCCGCGACACAACCTATGTCACCGTGATCGGCCTGTCGCAGATCGCCGGCGCGCAGTTCCTCGGTGTCTACAAGCCGCGCAACTGGATCAATGCGGGGCAGGCGGGGCCGCTCGGCTGGACGCTGCCCGCCGCGCTCGGCGTGCGTGCCGCGTGTCCGGATCGCGAGATCGTCGCGCTCTCCGGCGACTACGACTTCCAGTTCCTGATCGAGGAGCTCGCGGTTGGGGCGCAGTTCAATCTGCCCTACATCCACGTCGTCGTGAACAATTCCTATCTCGGCCTGATCCGCCAGGCCCAGCGCGGCTTCGACATGGACTACCACGTCCAGCTCTCCTTCGAGAACATCAACGCGCCCGAGATCGGCGTCTACGGCGTCGACCATGTCACGGTAGCCGAAGGCCTCGGCTGCAAGGCGATCCGCGTCACCGATCCAAAGGACACGCAGGCCGCGTTCGCCACCGCGCGTGAATTGATGGCCAAGCACCGCGTGCCCGTGGTGGTCGAGTTCATCCTCGAACGCGTCACCAACATCGCGATGGGCACCGAAATCGACAATGTCGTCGAGTTCGAGGAGGTGCTGGACCTGCCGCTGGACGAGGTCGGGACCAAGAAGCCCGGCGTGCTGCAGCCGGCGGAATAGGGAAGACGCATCATGCCGAAATTTGCCGCCAACCTCACCATGCTCTTCAACGAGATGCCGTTCATCGACCGCTTCGCCGCGGCGAAAGCGGCGGGCTTTTCCGGGGTCGAATATCTCTTTCCCTATGATTTCGACAAGGCGCAGCTCCGCGAGCAGCTCGAAGCCCACGGCCTGACGCAGGTGCTGCACAATCTCCCCGCCGGCAACTGGGCCGGCGGCGAGCGCGGCATCGCGGTCCTGCCCGACCGCACCGCCGAATTCCGCGACGGCGTGTTCCGGGCCATCGACTATGCCAAGGCGCTCGATTGCGACCAGCTCAACTGCCTCGTCGGCATCGCGCCTGCCGATGCCGATCCGCGCGAGCTCCAGGAGACGCTGGTCGGCAACCTGCGCTTCGCCGCCTCGACGCTGGCACGGGAGAACATCAAGCTGCTGGTCGAGCCGATCAACACGCTCGACATTCCCGGCTTCTTCCTCAACGGCACCGAGCAGGCGATCCAGCTCATCTCCGAGGTGCGTTCGAACAATCTGTTCGTCCAGTACGACATCTACCACATGCAGATCATGGAGGGCGATCTCGCCCGCACCATGCAGGAATATCTGCCGCAGATCGCCCACATCCAGCTCGCCGACAATCCCGGCCGCCATGAGCCCGGCACCGGCGAGATCAACTATCCGTTCCTGTTCCGCCATCTCGACGCGATCGGCTATCGCGGCTGGATCGGCTGCGAATACAAGCCGCGCACCACGACGCTGGAAGGCCTGTCCTGGCACGCGGCGCAAACTTTCGAGACGTGAGACGCAGCGGAGGTGCGCTCCCTCTCCCGCTTGCGGGAGAGGGTTGGGGAGAGGGTGCCTCCGCGGTGGGGCTTGTTAAGGCGCACTGAGAGAATCCCCCAGTGGAAAGAACCCTCACCCGGCGCTCCGCGCCGACCTCTCCCGCAAGCGGGAGAGGTGCCCCCAATGCGCGGATGCAACTGTGCTAATGCAACTGAGAGAAAGTCAGACATGATCGACATCGGCTTCATCGGACTTGGCACCATGGGACGGCCGATGGCCGGCCATCTTCTTGCCGCGGGCCATCGCGTGCTCCTGCATGACGTCGCGCCGGTCCCGCCTGATCTGATTTCCGCGGGCGGCATCGCCTGCAAATCCGCCAAGCAGGTCGCCGAGGAGGCGGACGCCGTCATCATCATGGTGCCGGATACGCCGCATGTGGAGGCGGTGCTGTTCGGCAAGGACGGCGTTGCGAGCGGCATCTCCAAGGGCAAGATCGTCGTCGACATGAGCTCGATCTCGCCGCTGGCGACGAAGGAGTTCGCCAAGAAGATCGAGGCACTCGGCGCGGACTATCTCGACGCGCCCGTCTCGGGCGGCGAGGTCGGGGCGAAAGCCGCGAGCCTCACCATCATGGTCGGCGGACCCGAGCGCGCCTTCGGGACCATGAAGCCGGTCTTCGACAAGATGGGCAAGAACGTCACCCATGTCGGTGCCAATGGCGACGGCCAGACCACGAAGGTCGCCAACCAGATCATCGTCGCGCTGACGATCGAGGCGGTGAGCGAGGCGTTGCTGTTTGCCTCCAAGGCCGGCGCGAATCCCGCGCTGGTGCGCAAGGCGCTGATGGGCGGCTTCGCCTCGTCGCGGATTCTCGAGGTGCACGGCGAGCGCATGGTGAAGCGCAACTTCGATCCGGGCTTCCGCATCGAGCTGCACCAGAAGGATCTCAACCTCGCGCTCGAAGGCGCGCGTGCGCTGGGCTTGTCGCTGCCGAGCACGGCGGTGGCGCAGCAATTGTTCTCGTCCTGCACCGCGCATGGCGGCAAGGCCTGGGATCATTCCGCGATGGTGCGGGCGCTGGAACTGATGGCGGGCCACGAGATCGCGGCCAGCTGAACTGTTACGCGGTAACAGTCTCCAGTGTTTGCTGCGTCTTTCGCCACGGGGGAACCGGAACAATGCTCCGGCCCCGCGGTTGAAGGCGCAGGACAATCACTGGAGACATCAGGACATGAAAACCCGTCTTGCGATTACGTTGGCTGCCGCGTCGCTGCTGGCGTCGAGCGCAGCCTTTGCCCAGTCGACGACCGAACAGGGCGCCAGGGACGGCGCGCGTGCGGGCGGCGACATCGGCGGCCCCGTCGGCGCGATGGTCGGCGGCACCGTTGGTGCGGCGGTCGGCGCAGGCCTCGAAATTCCGAATGCGGTGCTGGGTGGAATCCCGCGCAGCGATTCTGTCGTCGTCGAGGAGCGCGTCGTGGTCGGCGAGCCGCTGCCCCCGACCGTGGTCTTGCGGCCGGTGCCGAACTACACCGAGTATCGCTATGCGGTGGTGAACGATCGCCGCGTGATCGTCGAGCCGCGCACGCGCCGCGTCGTCAAGATCGTCGACTGATCTGAGAGCAGGCCTTGAAGAAATGGGCCCTGCGGAGCGTCGCTCCGCGGGGCCTTTATCTTTGTGGGCCTCAGCCTGTCAGGGCCGAGCCTGTCCGAAAGCGGTTCATGACCCAATCGGCGACGGCCGCGAGCGCAAAACCAATGCAGGCGGTGCCGGCATCGACCAGGAAGTCCTCCAGCCGCGCATGGCGGCCGGGCGCCCAGAACTGCATCAGTTCGAGTAGACCGATCAGGATCACCGCGACGGCCGACATGGCCAGACGGCGCTGCCTGTAGGCGAGGCCGAAGGCCAGCCCGACCAGGATGAAGGCCAGCGCGTGCTCGCCGTCCTGGCCGAGGTCGGAATGGGGCCGCAGGCCCGGCGGTCCCAGCGTTGCAAAGGTCACGGCGGCGGCAAGCAGCCAGGCAAAAGCGCGAACAAAAATGGACATCCGGTGCGGTTAGCACGGATTTGCCGCCGGCTGCTGTGGGATGCGGATCAGATCGCCGTGTAGTTAATGACCAAACGTTAAAGCGGCTCGCGCACGCCAAGGCCGTGCATGAAGCGTTCCCGGATCTGAACCGGATCCCGGCGGGTGGTTCCGACCCCCGGCTTGTCGTCGATGCGGACCGCGATCAGGCTCGGCTCGGCAGCCGACATGGCCTCGTCGACCAGGCGTTCGAAATCCTCCTCGTCCGCAGCCCAGGAACTCCTGACGAGCCCCGAGGCGGCGGCGATGCCGACGATGTCGGCGACGCTTGCGGCCGGCGTCGGCTGTGCGCCGGTGATCTGGTAGATGCCGTTGTCCATCACGATCATGATCAGGTTCTTCGGCTTCAACATCGCGATGGTCGAGAGCGCGCCGAGCTGCATCAGAAGCGAGCCGTCGCCCTCGAGCGCGAAGACGCGGCGGTCCGGTTGCGCCAGCGCCACGCCGAGCGCGATCGGGAAGGCGAGCCCCATGCTGCCCAGCATGTAGAAATTCTGCGGGCGGTGGCCGGCGGCCCAGAGGTCGAAATTGGTGTTGCCGATGCCGCCGATCACGGCTTCCTCGTGCTTCAGCTTTGCGATCAGCCGCGAGGTCACGTCGAACCGGTTCATCACCTTGGTATTGCGCGTGGTCATGGCGGCGCTCACTTGTCGAAAACCTTGCCGCCCGTGAGCAGCGGGTTGAGGATCAGCGCCACCGGCGCCTGGGTGGTGACGGCCTGCTTGATCGAGCGGTCGGCGATGAATTCGAGCTCGTCGAGGCGGGTGATGGTGTGGTGCTCGAGCGCCAGCGAATCCAGCACGGGGCGCATGGTGCGGCAGACCAGCGACTGGCCGTAGTTGAACTCGCCGAGCGTGCCGCGCTCGGACACGAACATGATCAGCGGGATCTGGTAGGGCACCGCGAGCGAGGCGAGCACGTTGGCGAGCGTGGCAAAGCCGGAGGTCTGCATCAGCACCGCAGCCCGGCGTCCGCCCATCCAGGCGCCGGAGACGATGCCGACGGCCTCTTCCTCGCGGGCGGTGGCGAAGGTCGTGAAGTAGGGATCGGCGTGCAAATTCTTGATCAGCGGCGTCAGCACGCGGTCGGGGACGTAAGGGATCAGGCTGATCTCGTTCCGCTTCAGGGTCTGCAGGACGATGCTGTGCCAGCTTCTGTCGCTGGTCGCCTCTGTCTGCTGTTCCGCAATCGCCATTGCGTTCTCCCTTCAGCCGCGCATGCTTCTTGGTTCTGGCCGTCGCGGCGGTCTGCCGAACTTGACGGAGCGGACGGGATTGTCAACATGTCCGGGCCGGCACCGTGATCTGCGCCAGACGGCCTGCCATGGCCGGCGCCGCCATGGCATAGGTGCGGCAACGAGAAAACGGGAGGGACGCATGGACGGGGCGCGGGTTGCGCTGGCCTTGCGGGTCTCCGCGAGAGAGCCGGAAGGGTCCTGATGTCGGTCAACAGCAAGCGCGTCTTCTACGTCAAATATCTGGCCAATCCGATCTATGTCGACATCCTGAAGGCGCGGCCCGACGTCCGGCTCGATCGCATCGAGAACGAGAGCCCCGAGGATTACTACGCACCGATCCTGAGCGCGGCCCATGTCTACCAGATCGGCGCCGCCCGCGACGAGCTGGCACCGCATTTCCATGTCGATGCCGCCCTCCTGAAGCGCACGCCGAACCTGCTGCTGGTCTCCAGCAACGGCGCCGGCTTTGATCCTGTCGACGTCGAGGCCTGCACGGCGGCGGGCGTGCTGGTCGTCAACCAGTCCGGCGGCAACGCCCATTCGGTCGCCGAGCACGCGCTGGCGATGATGCTGACGCTGTCCAAGCGCATCATCCAGTCCGATCGCAAGCTCCGCAGGGAGGCCAACGTCAACCGCAACGAGCTCGTCGGCAACGAGATCGAGCACAAGACCGTCGGGATCATCGGGCTCGGCAATGTCGGCCGCCGCATCGCCGCGCTGTGCAAGGGTCTGTTCGGCATGAAGGTGCTGGCCTATGACCCGTATTTGTCGGCCGATGTGATGGCCGAGCGGGGTGGCGAGAAGGTCGAGCTCGACGAGCTGCTGCGCCGCGCCGATTTCGTATCGATCTCCTGTCCGCTCGACAAGAAGAGCCGCAACATGATCAGCACGCGCGAATTCGCGCTGATGCAGCCGCACGCCTATTTCATCACCACGGCGCGCGGTTTCATCCACGACGAGGACGCGCTGCTGCAGGCGCTGCGCGACAAGCGCATTGCCGGCGCCGGCCTCGACGTCTGGTCTAAGGAGCCGCCGCCGCCGGAGCATCCGCTGCTCCAGTTCGACAATGTGCTGGCGAGCCCGCACACCGCCGGCGTCACGATCGAGGCGCGCCAGAACATGGGCCGCATCGCCGCCGAGCAGGTGCTGGATACGCTCGACGGCAAGCGCCCGCCGCGCATCATCAATCCCGAGGTCTGGCCGCATTATGCCGAGCGCTTCAAGCAGGCCTTTGGCATGACGCCGGGGTAGGCGCGCGCGAAGTCTGATCGCGCTTCGATCGCTGGTTACGAGGATGAAAACGGAAAGCCGCGGATTTTAATGACGGCGTGAGGGAACGCGTATGACTTGTCCTGTAGATCAGGGGCATGAGCATCCTTTCGATTGCGACATCCGGACTTTCTGCGGCGAGCTTGCGCGTAAGCGTGGCCGCGAGCAACATCGCCAACGTTCAGACCACCGGCCCGTTGCCGGCGTCGGGCGGATCGAGCACACCGGCCAGTCCAGGCATTGCTCCGACGTTTCCCGCGGCCTATGTGCCGCTGCGGGTCGATCAGGTTTCGACGCCCGGCGGCACGGCAGCGACCGTATCCGCGGTGTCGCCGAGCTATACTGCGCAATCCGACCCGAGCGCGCCTTTCGCAAACCAGGACGGCCTGGTCGCCGCACCGAATGTCGATATCGCCAGCGAATTCGTCGAGCTGGCGACCGCGAAGTACAGCTTCATTGCGAATGCGAAGGTCATTCAGGCCTACGCCGAAACGACGGATACGCTCCTCGACATCAAGGCGTGATTGCTGATGACGGCCCGTCTCGGTGGCGGGCGCCTACCCCAGCTTTGTGCCGATCTGCCTGAACACGGCCTCGCACGTCATGAGGTCGAGATGGCCGCCGCCCGCGTTCTTGAAGAAGGTGATGTCGGACGGTGACGTGCGTCCTCGCACGCGGCCGCTCGCGAGATCGTAGTGATCGCCGAGGACGTCCTTCTCGCTGATCGCGCCGCTTGCGATCGGCTGCAGGATGTCGCCGACGCCGTGGAAGGCAGATTCCCGCATGTCGACGAACACACGCGACACCTTTGCCGCATCGTCATCAGCCTCGCGGGTTTGCGGTGTGTAGCCGCCGACGAGATCCAGGTGCGTGCCCGGCCGCAGATTGCGACCCTTGATCAACGGCTGATGCGCGCGCGTGCAGGTGGTGATGACATCGGCCTCCCGCGTTGCCGCGTCGAGGTCCGTGACCGTCTCCGCCTTCAAGCCGTCCGCCGCTAGTCGATTAGCAAGATGATCCGCCCGGTCCGGGCTGCGGTTCCAGATCAGCACCCGTTGCAGGGACGGCCGCACGGTGCGGTGGCCCCGGATCAGCCATTCGGACATCTCACCGGCGCCGACGCACAGCAGCGTCTCGGGATTGGGCGGCGCGAGCAATTTCGTGCCCAGCGCGGAATCGGCGGCGGTGCGCCAATGCGTGATCTCGGTGCCGTCTATCGCCGCCAGCGGCCGCCCGTTGGTGCCGTCGAACAGCACGCAAACGGCCTGCACCGCCGGCATCTTGCCGTCCGCCAGATTGGCCGGAAAGCTGGTGAACATCTTGCTAGCCATGTACCGGCCGGGGTCGACGGCACTGCGGATGACGTATTGCCCCTTCTCGTCGCCAAGGAAAGCGTCGAGCACTTCCATCTTTGGCCGGCGATGCGCGTCTTCCAGGGCCGCAAGGAGGATCGGGAAGGTCAGAACTTTCGTGACGTCGGTATCGGAGACAAAGTGCAAGACGGAATCCTCATGGGCGACCGGCATTTGCCCATAAACCTGCGCGGCAGGTTCCGCAATGAATCTTCGGCGTTGATTCGAGCTGTCCTTGATCCGCGTCAAAATCTCCTTCCCCCGTCCGGCCTAAATGGGATTAGAGTGCCGCCGGGGCAGCAGGGAGGTCCCATGTCAACTTTTGTGGTCAAGTTCATGAAGGATGTGCTCGGCCAGTACGGCCGCGAGATCGAGGTGTGCCAGGGCACGCTCGAGATCGATGCCGCCGACGAGGACGAGGCCAAGGAACGGGCGAAAGCAAGATTCTGCAAGGACCAGGCGTTGCATCATTGGTCGCTGCATGCCGACCGTATCCAGGTCAGGTCGGCTGACTTTCCTTCGTAAGATCTAGCGTCCGGGTGCGGTGACGGGCGGGGGCGCTGTCGTCCCGGCCCCGAGCGAGCGCTGCACCATCACGGTGTCGGACCAGCGGCCGTGGCGATAGGCGACGCCGCTGAGCAGCCCCGCACGCGCAAAACCGAACCTCTCGTGCAGCGCCAGCGACGGCGTGTTGTCGGCGTCGATATAACCGATCATCTGGCGGAACCCCGCCGCGGCACAGGCGTCGATCATTGCCCCGAGCAAGAGCCGTCCGACTCCGCGGCCGAGATGCGCGTGGTGGACGTAGATCGAATGCTTGGCGGTGTAGCGATAGGCCGGGCGCTTGCGGAACAGCACGGCATAGGCATAGCCGATGACCTCGCCGCGATAGGTCGCGACGAGATGCGGCAGGCGGGTCTGCTTCAGGTTCTTGCGGCGGTCGCGCAGGTCATCCGGCTCTGGAGCTCCGGTTCCCTCGACGTCGCGCGGCACGCCGGTGCGGACGTGATGGCGGTAGATCGCCAGCATCGCCTCGACATCGCTCTCGCGTGACGGCCTGACCAGGACGGGTTCTTCACTCGCGCGCGCAGCTGGTTCGTTCATCGGCACCTACTCGGCAACGACGTAGGTATAGAGCCCGATGCGTCCCTGGGCATCGATCTCCTTGTAGACGCCTTGGATCTCGACGTCGAAACCCGGGAAGGTGTTGAAGCAGGTCTCGAACATCTTGAGATAATCGATCATCGGCTTTGCCCGTTCCGTCAGCCGCTCGCCGGGCACGATGGTGGCGATGCCGGGCGGATAGACCACGAAGGGTGTGGTGGCGATGCGGCCCGCGATCGCCTCGATCGGCAGGTAGTCGACGTCGTTCTTGAACAAATAGCGGGCGGCGTCGCGCGGCGACATCGCGATCTCGGGCATGTGTTCGGGCATGAACTGCCGGGCCTGCAGCGCGCTGACATCGGCGGCGCGGAAGAAGCGGTGCATGTCGCCGCAGAGGTCGCGCAGGCGCACGCCGGCATAGCGCGTTTGCCGCCGCTGGTAGAATTCCGGGATCGCGTCCGCCAGCAGCGCATTGTCGTCATGGAGCCGCTTGAACGCGACGAGGCCGGAGATCAGCGTGCCGGCCTTGCTCGCCTCGACGCCCGGGGTGAGCAGGAAAAGCAGGGAGTTGAGGTCGTTCTTCTCGGGAACGATGCGGTTCTCGCGCAGATATTGCGCGACGACCGGCGCGGGGATGCCGTGCTCGGCATAGGCGCCGGTGGCACGATCGAAGCCCGGCGTGAGCAGCGTCAGCTTGTTCGGATCGGTGATGGCAAAGCCTTCCGCCAGATCGGGAAAGCCGTGCCAGTTGGTATCAGGCGAGAGCTGCCACAGCGCCGGATTGGTCGCGAGCTCGTCGGTGGAGAGCGTCTCCCAGGCGACGTTGTGGACGGCGCCGGGCCGGCCGACATCGGGGATGGCGACGCGGTCGGGCACGAAGGGCTCGAAGAACCAGCGGCGATCCGGATTCTGCTCCTTCTCCTCGAACTCCCGGCGCATCGCGCGGACCTTCTTGCGCAGCTCGATGCCGAGGCGGATCGTGTCGTCCCACAGCACCTCGCCGGAGCGGCCCTTCATCATCTGTGCGCCGACGTCGAGCGAGGCGAACAGCGGGTAGAACGGCGAGGTCGAGGCGTGCTGCATGAAGCTTTCGTTGAAGCGGCGGTGCTCGACGCGGCGCTTCTGGCCGCGGATGTGGCGATCCTTGATGTGGATCTGCGAGGCCTGCGAGAAGCTCGCGAGCTGCTTATGGGTCGACTGCGTCGCGATGATGCCCGGCGCTTCCGGGGGAAGGTTGTTCAGGCCCATGGCGAAGCGGCCGGCATACAGCGGGTGGAATTTCATGAAGCCGGCCCAGGCCTCGTCGAACAGGATGTATTCGCAGAGATGGCCGATGCGCTTCAGGATCATCTCGGCGTTGTGGATCGTGCCGTCATAGGTGCATTGCTCGACCACGGCAACGCGGAACGGCCGCTCCTTGCGCCAGGCGTCGCGATCCGTCACCAGCGGATGGTTGCGGATCGCCTCGCGCAGGGTCTTCTCGTCGAGCATGTCCCAGCGCATCGGGCCGATCAGGCCCCAGGCATTGCGGACGGTCGGGACATAGACCGGGATGCCGCCATTGATCATCAGCGCGCCGTGATGGGCGGCCTTGTGGTTGTTGCGGTCGAACAGCACGAGATCGCCGTCGGTGACGAGGGCGCCGAGCGCGACCTTGTTCGAGGTCGAGGTACCGTTGAGCACGAAATAGGTCTTCTCCGCGCCGAAGATCGCCGCCGCTTCCTTCTGCGCCTTCAGCGCCGGCCCTTCATGGGTGAGGAGGTCGCCGAGATCGAGCACGGAATTGTCGAGGTCGTCGCGGAACACGGACTCGCCGAGATGCTCGACGAAGACCCGGCCGATCGGGCTGCGATTGTAGAACACGCCGCCATTGTGGCCGGGGCAGGTCCAGAGCTGGTTGCCTTCCTCGGCATAGTCGACCAGCGCGCCGAAGAACGGTGTCTTCAGCGTCTCGGCATATTGCTTGAGACGGCTGATCAGGTTCTTGGCGATGAAGGGCGGCGTCTCCTCGGACAGGAAGACGTAGCCGTCGATGAAGTCGAGCACCTCGACCGGCAGGTCCTCGAACCGTTTGCGCCGGATCAGCAGGATGATCGGGAAGTCGAGGCCGCGGCGCCGCATCAAATTGATCAGCGCCGAGGTCTTGCCCTCCAGGCCCTTCTTGCCCCAGTCCACCACCATGCAGCCGATCGCGGCGTCGGTCTGCACCGCCATCTCGGCGTCCTCCAGCTTGCGGGCCCGGACCACCTCGAAGCCGGAGCGTTGGATCTCCTCGATGATCTGGTTGAAGCGGACGCCCTCGAGGTCGTCGGCGTCGAACATGGGGGCGGCGAACAGGAAGTTGAAGCGCTTGAAATAGTCCATTGTCTGTCCCGAATGTGCAGGAGACACAGCTCTCGGCACAATCGATGACAGTTCTATGACAGGGGGCGGGGCTGAGGCGTGCTAGCGCTTCACTTCACCGAACACGACCGTCGGCACCGCACGGTTGACGATCTCGCGTAGGGCAAAGCTCGATTGCACCCGCGCGACGCGCGGCAGGCGCGACAGCTCGGTGCGGTGGATGCGTTCGAAGTCCTGGATGTCGCGGGCCAGCACGATCAGGATGTAGTCGTCGGTCCCCGACATCAGGAAGCAGCGCACCACCGAGGGGCATTTCACCACCTCCGCCTCGAACGCCTTCAGCGCCTCGTCGCTCTGGCTCTCCAGCGCGATACGGACCAGCACCGTCGTGGTGAGACCAAATTGCGCCAGGTCGAGAGCGGCCTGGTAGGCCTGGATGTAGCCGTCGTCCTCGAGCGCCTTCTGCCGCCGCGCCAGCGCCGTGCTTGACAGCCCGACCTTGTTGGCGAGCTCGGCGTGGCTGGCCCGCGCATTGGTCGTGAGTTCCGCGAGGATGGTGAGATCTTTCCGGTCGAGGGCCAATGTTTCGTTTCCAGCGTCAAAGGACGTTTCCGCGCCGGAAACCGGCGCGCGTGCCCCGAAACTAGCGGATATTTGCACGAAACCAAACCGGCCCCCTCGCTACGATCAACAATGGAATCAATATATTGGCGAGGGAGAGCAAGATGCGTGTCGGTGTGCCCAGAGAGATCAAGGTGCAGGAATATCGCGTCGGGCTCACCCCGGGCGCCGTCCGCGAATATGTTGCGGCCGGGCATCAGGTGACGGTCGAGACCGGCGCCGGCAGCGGCATCGGCGCGTCCGACGAGGTGTACCAGCGGGCAGGGGCCTCCATTGCCGCGAGCGCGCGCGACATCTTCGCCAAGTCCGACATGATCGTGAAGGTGAAGGAGCCGCAGGCGAGCGAATGGGCTCAGCTCCGCGAAGGCCAGATCCTGTTTACTTACCTTCATCTTGCGCCGGATCCCGAACAGGCCAAGGGCCTGCTTGCGTCCGGTTGTACGGCGATCGCTTATGAAACCGTCACCGACGCGGCTGGTCACCTCCCCCTGCTCGCGCCGATGAGCGAAGTCGCCGGCCGCCTCGCCATCGAGGCTGCCGGCGCCGCGCTCAAGCGGTCGGCCGGTGGTCGCGGGCTGCTGCTTGGCGGTGTTCCCGGCGTGCAGCCGGCGCGGGTCGTCGTGCTTGGCGGCGGCGTGGTGGGCATGCAGGCCGCGCGCATGGCCGCGGGCCTTGGCGCGGAAGTCACCGTGATCGATCGTTCAATCCCCCGCCTGCGCGAACTGGATGACCTCTTTGTCGGACGCGTGCGCACGCGGTTCTCCACCATCGAGTCGGTAGAGGAGGAGGTGTTCGCCGCCGACGTCGTGATCGGCGCGGTACTGGTGCCGGGCGCCAGCGCGCCGAAACTCGTCACGCGCGCGATGCTCAAATCGATGCGGCCGGGCGCCGTGCTGGTCGACGTCGCGATCGACCAGGGCGGCTGCTTCGAGACCTCGCATCCGACCACGCACACCGATCCGACCTACGAGGTCGACGGTGTCGTGCACTATTGCGTCGCCAATATGCCGGGCGCGGTGCCGGTGACCTCGAGCCAGGCGCTGAACAACGCGACGCTGCCGTTCGGCTTGATGCTCGCCGGCAAGGGTTTTGCCGCGGTGCTGGAGAACCCGCATTTGCGCAACGGACTGAACGTGCACCGCGGTCGCATCACCAACAAGGCGGTGGCGGAGAGCCTCGGGCTGGAGTTCGCGCCGGTGGAGAGCGGGCTGGCGGCCTAGCAGTCAGGCCGGCTTGCGGTGGCGGCTGCCGAGCGCAGCCTCGATCGTCTCGGGCTTCTCGATGCGTTCGATCAACATGTCGATGCGGTCGCCGCCCCAGAACAACTCGCCGTTGAACACCATGGTGGGTACGCCGAACACACCGAGTGCCTCGGCCTCGTCGATGATGCGGTCGTGCTCGGCGCGGGCAGGGCCGTTCACGTAGGTTTCGAATTCGCTCGCCGAGCCGCCGCACGACGTGATGACATCCGAGATGGCGGCGGGATCGTCGATCTCGAGTTCGTGGCTCCAGAATTTGCGGAATACCGTGTCGTGGTACGGGCGGAAGAAGCCGTGTGCTTGCGCGAACAGCATGCCGGCGCTGGCATAGAAGGCGTCGTAGATCCGCCGCGGCCCCTTCATGACGAGCCCTTGCGCATTGGCATAACGCCGCGCGTCCATATAGGCGTAGCGCACCTTGCGCCAGAAATGCGGCGTGCGCTCCTCGACCCTCCCCATGAACTCGGCGATGCGCAGCGTGTAAGGCAACCATTCCAGCTCGACGCCGTGGGTTTCCTCGAGCTTGAACAGGCGCGCGTTGGCCACGAACGCGTAGGGGCTCTTGTAGTCGGTGTAGACGCGGACGATGGGCCTGGGCATGGCGGCTCTTCTTCCTTCTCCCCTTGCGGGAGAAGGTGGCGCGAAGCGCCGGATGAGGGGTTCTATCCGCTCGCAACACCGTTCGTGAGGATAGAACCCCTCACCCGGCTTCGCTGTCGCGAAGCCACCCTCTCCCGCAGGGGGAGAGGGTGCACCGGTTCTGCCGCGCGATCAACGCCTTACGTCACCGTCAGCCTGTACTGCCCCAGATCCGGATCATGCGTCATGCGCCAGTAATCCACGAACCGCCACGGCATCGCCGAGAACACCCGGCCGCTTGAGTTGCGGTAGTACGTGCTCATGCCCGGATGGGTCCAGATCATCGCCTCGTGCTCGGCATCGACCTTGCGGACGTAGTCGTCGAGCACGTCCTCGCGGACGTCGATCGCGGCGATATCCTGTTCGATCATACCGGCGAGACAGGCCGAGATATAGCGGCTCTGGCATTCCGACTGGAAGATGACGCTGCCGCCATGCGCGGGGCCGGAATTCGGGCCGAGCATGCAGAAGAAGTTGGGAAAATCGGGCACGGTGAGGCCAAGGAACGCAGTCGGGTTGTCGTTGGTCCAGGCCTCGCGCAAATTTTTGCCGCCGCGGCCAGAGATGTTGAGCCGCGCGGCCATCTCCGTGACCTTGAAGCCGGTCGCGACCACGATGATGTCGGCCGGGCGGTGCTTGCCGTCGGCAGTGACGATACCGGTTTCGTCGAAGCGGTCGATCGTGTCGGTGACGAGCTCGACATTGTCCCGCGTGAGCGTCTTGAACCAGTTGTTGTCGAGCAGGATGCGCTTGCCGTAGGGCGGGTAGGTCGGCACGCATTTCTCGATCAGGTCCGGCCGGCCCTGCAATTCGGACAGGATGAAATCGGTCAACTCCTGGCGATGCCGGTCGTTGCCCTTGTTGACCGCGCGCTCGGGATGCGGCCAGGCCGGGTCCTTGCGCAGGAACGGCAGCAGGCCGTCACCGTAACGCCAGAACATGTTGAAGCGGTACCATTGCACATAGAACGGCAGATGCGCGAGCAGCCAGCGCGCGCCCTCGGTGATCGGGTCGGAATAGCCCTTCACCGGCCGCGCCCATTGCGCGCTGCGCTGATAGACGGTGACCGAACCAACGCGGCCTGCGATCGTCGGCACCAGCTGCATCGACGTCGCGCCGGTGCCGATCACGGCGACATGCTTGCCGTCGAACTTGACGTCGTCGGACCAAAGCGCCGAGTGCAGGATCGTGCCCTTGAATTTCTCCTCGTCCTTGAAACGGGCGCGCGAGGGATCGTTGAGCTGACCAATGGCCGAGACCAGCGCGGTGGATTCGAAGGTCTCCTCACCATCCTGCGTTTTCAGGGTGGAGATCCAGCGCTTCTTGCCCTCGTCCCATCGCGATGCCGTCAGCTCGGTGTTGACGCGCAGATGTTGGCGGATGCCGTATTCGTCCGCGACCTTGAGGAGATAGCCGAGCAGCTCCTCGCGCTGGCAGAAATAGCGCGTCCATGCATTGCCGGAGCCGAACGAATAGGAATAGGAGTGGTTCGGCGTATCAACGCCGCAGCCGGGATAGCGGTTGATCCACCAGGTGCCGCCCAGCTCGGCGTTCTTCTCGACGATAGTGTAGGGGATGCCGAGATGCCCGAGCGCGACGCCGAGCGCGATGGCGCAGACGCCGGCGCCGACGATCAGCACGTGCTGCCCGGCGAGCTTGTCGTCGGAGGGCTTCTTGGTCCAGCGCGCCTCGCGCGGCACAAAACCCATCTCCTCACGCATCAGCGGCGCGTATTCCGGCGCGACGTTCTCGCCGAGGCAGGCGCGCATCATCCTCAGCAGCAGTGCCTCGCCGGGGTCGGCGATGACAGGCTTTGGCGTGCCGTCGGCAAACAGCTTGACCACGGCGGCGCGGATCTCAGCCTGGATTTCCCGGGGCACGCCGGCTTCCGGATCGGGGATGAGACGGATGTCGCGCTTGGGCAGGTATGGCGGCTCGAGCCATTTCTCATCCCCGGTCATGTGCACCAGCACCATCAGCAGGCAACGGATGTCGCCTTCGGCGATGGTCGAGGCGAGGTCGAGCGGCTTGTGCGGAGATTCGATGTTCATGGCTGGTCCTGATCTCCGGTTGAGCTGAAAAGGCCGCGCGTCATCAGCTTGCGATAGGCCGAGATGACGTGATCGGGCACGGCTGTGACGCCATTTTCCGAATAGGAATAGCGGCGGCTGAGATAGCCGCGCGCGCCCATCAGCATGTGGACGATCGCTTCGAATTCCTCGTCGCTGTAATCGGTGATCGCGCCGGCCCCTCGCGCGCGCCGCAAAATGCGGACATAGGCGACCGAGATGTTGTCGAGATGCTTCTGGTATCCGGTCGGCGCGAAGAACTCGGCCTCATTGAGGATGCGCAAAAATTCCGGCACCTCGCGGATGAAGTCGAAGAAGGCGGAGAAGCGCGAAATCTCCTGCCGCGCGGCATCCGCCGTACCGGTGCGGGCGCGGATGAACTCGACCATGTCGAGGCCGATCTTGGGCAGCAGCTGGTCCAGCAGCTCCTGGCGGTTCTCGAAATGATTGTAGAAGGTGCCCTGGGCGACACCGGCCTGTTCGGTGATGCGGGCGACGGACGCTTCGGCGTAACCATGCTTGCCGACGACCTTCGTTGCGGCCTCGAAGATCTTCTGCTTGGTCCAGGCGTTGCGCTCGACGCGGTTGAGCTTCGTCACCTTGGCGTTCGCTTGCGTCATTCGGACGTCTCCAGCTCGGCGCGCAGCACGCGCTTGAGGATTTTTCCGCTCGGATTGCGCGGCAGGCTGTCGCGGATGATTAGCTGCTTCGGCACCTTGAAGCTCGCCAGCCGCGCGCGGCAATGCTCGGTGAGGGCAGGGAGCGCGAGGCTAGCGCCCTCGCTCAGCACGACGATCGCGACGGGACGCTCGCCCCAGCGCGCATCGCGCAGGCCAATCACCGCAACCTCGCGTACCTCGGGCAGATCGTAGATGACGCGCTCGACCTCGGAGGAGGCGATGTTCTCGCCGCCGGAGATGATCATGTCCTTCTTGCGGTCGGTCAGGTACAGGAAGCCCTCGTCGTCGAGATAGCCGACATCGCCGGAGCGGAACCAGTCGCCGAAGAAGGCCGATGCCGTCTTCTCCGGATCCTTCCAATAGCCGCGCGTGATCTTGGGGCCGCGCAGGCAGATTTCGCCGTTGACGTTGGGCGGCAGCTTTTTGCCGTCCTCGTCGCGGATCTCGATCTCGACATGGGCAATGGCGTGCCCCGTGGAGCCGATCTTCTCGATCTCGCGGCCGGCCTCCATGAAGGTATCGCCGCCGACGGTTTCGGTGAGACCATAGGCGTCGATGTAGCGCGCATTGCGGAAGTACTCGGAGAAGGCGCGGATGCGCAGCTCCGGCGTCTTCTCGCCGCCGCCGATCGCCCATCTCAGGCTGGAGACGTCGTAGCGGTCGCGGGTCGGACAGGTCAGCATCGCCGTGGTCATCACGGGTGCGAACCACGCGGCGTTGAGCCTGTCCTCGGCGATGGCGTTGAGGGCTGTCTCCGGCTCGAAATTGCGCTCGATGCGGATGAAGCCGCCATGCCAGAGCACGGCGATGCCGGGCAAATCGAGCGCGCCGACGTGATAGAGCGGGCCGACGACGAGAAGCCGCGTCTCGGCGCTGAGGCCCAGCGCGATGGTCTGGTCGGCCGACTTCCAGTAGAAATTATCGTAAGTGAGCATCACGCCCTTGGGGCGGTCGGTCGTACCCGACGTGTACATCAGTCGCATCAGGTCTGATGGCTGACGAACGTGCATGGAGGCGGGTGCCGCATCGCCTGCCAGGTGCGAGATGCTCTGCTGCGCGGCGTCGTTCAGCACAACAGTCTTGGTGCCCGCGGCATTCGCGGCCAATTCCTCATCGACGATCAGCAGCCGCGCACCGGCATTCCCGGCGATGTAGCCGACCTCGTCGCGTGAGAGGCGGAAGTTGATGGGCAGGAACACCGCGCCGAGATGGCTCGTCGCAAACACCAGCTCGAGGAACGCCGCGCTGTTCTTCATCAGCACGGCCACGACATCGCCCGCGCCAATGCCTTGCGCGGCGAGCCAGCCGGCCGCTTGCCGGATGCGCGCGTCAAACACGGCGTAGGAAATCTCCTCGCCGCGATATTTCAGCGCAGACCGCTGCGGCGTACGCCGGGCGTGGAAGGTGATGAAGCTCGACAGGTTGATCATTTTCGCCGGTTTCGGGCCGATTGCCGGCCTCGTTGCCTTCCCGTTCTGAATGATGACTCATAATTCATGTTTGTCTTGACGTCACCCCCTGCCTCTGAAATTGTTGGGAACACGGAGACGAGACGATCTCCGGCAAGGGACTGGAAACGCCGACCCGAAAGAGGGAGGGGAAAATGACGAAGACCCGCACGCCGGGCATCAGCCGCCGTTCAACACTGGCGCTGATGGGCGCCGGTGCGATGAGTGTTGCCGCGCCCTGGGTGGCGCGTGCCCAGGCCAAGACCATCAAGATCGGCATGCCGACGATTTTGTCGGGGCGCGTCGCGCAGCTCGGCACGTCCTCGCGCAATGCCGTGATGCTCGAGGTTGAGAAGGTCAACGCCGCCGGCGGCCTTGCCGGCCGGCAGATCGAGATGGTGATCCGCGACTCCAAGGGCCAGCCGCAGGAAGCCGCCCGCGTCGCGCGCGAGCTCGTCAACACCGACGGCTGCGAGCTGCTGCTCGACGGCGAGGCGTCGTCCGGGTCCTTTGCCGTGCATGAGGTCGCGCGCGATCTCGGCGTGCTCTGCATCCACACCTGCTCGGAAGCGTCCTCGCTCACTGCCGATCCCAAGCAGCACATCCCGAATGCGTTCCGCTGCGTGCGCCAGGGCATCCACGATTCCATCGTCGGCGGCAGCTACGCTGCCTCGATCGCCAAGGCCAAGGGCCTGAAGAAATGGGCGACCTGCTCGCCGGACTATGCCTATGGCCGCGACACCACCGGCGAGTTCACGCTGTACCTGAAGCGCTTCGCGCCCGATGTCGAAGTCATCAGCGAATCCTGGCCGAAGCTGTTCCAGCCCGACTACACGGAGGTGGTGACGAAGATTTTGCAGGCCAAGCCGCAGGCGCTGTACTCCTGCCTGTGGGGCGGCGATCTCACCTCCTACATCGACCAGGCCAACATCTACGCGATGTTCAGCCAGATGGAGGTGTTCGCGGTCAACATGGCCGACTACACCGCGCTCACCGTGGTGAAGAACCTGCCGAAGGGCATCCACTCCGGCAATCGCTACATCAAGACCTTCCCGACCACGCCGGAGAATGCGGCCTGGGGCGATGCCTACCGGGCCAAGTACAACGAATATCCGACCAATTGGTCGTGGCAGAACGCGACTGCCGTGATGTTCCTGGCCGAGGCCGCGAAGAAAGCGAACTCCGCCGACGGCAAGAAGCTCGCGGAGGTCCTGAAGGGCCTCACCATCAAATGCCCGTTCGGCGCCGACGGCACCGTGACCATGCGCGGCGACGACCACACGCTGGTCGGCTACGCCATCGGATGGGGCACCACGATCCCGCAGGAGCCCTATGTGCCCGAGGTCAAGGCCGGCGACTGGAAGACCATCTTCGAGCTCGAAGCCGAGTGGAAGAAGAGCAAGGGCTACACCTGATCTGACGCGCGGCGGAGGCGGGCGACCGTCTCCGCCATTTGTTTTCCGCGCCATGCCCGGCGCGCTGCCATGAAAGTGCTCCCGTGGATCTCGACGCGCTCGCCGGCTGTCTTGCCAGCTCCGCCTGCCTGGTGACGCAAACCACCAGCGGCCTCATCATCGGCATGCTGCTGTTTCTGGTCGCGGTGGGGCTGACGCTGATCTTCGGCGTGCTCAAGGTGGTCAATTTCAGCCACGGCGCCTTCTACATGTTCGGCGCCTATTTCGCGATGACGGCCTATCAGCTCACCGGCAGCTTTGCGCTCGCGATGCTGGCCGGTGCGGCCGGCACCGCGCTTCTCGGCCTGGTCTTCGAGCGCGTCTTCATGAGCCGCGTCTATGGTGCGGACGTGCTGATGCAGCTGCTGGTCTGCTACGCCTTCGTGCTGATCTTCGACGATGTGGTGCGCATCATCTGGGGACCCGAGTTCAAGGCGATGGGCATGCCGTCCGCGTTCCAGGTGATGCCGCTGTTCATCGCGGGCGGCGTGGTGCCGCCGTATTATCTCCTGCTGATCGGCGTCGCGCTTGTCGCGGCTATCGTGCTTGGCGCGGGCCTGTCGCGCACACGCATCGGCAAGGTGATCCGCGCCGCGGCCCATAACCCGGGCATGGTCTCCGCGCTCGGCATCAACACCGGCCTGATCTATGGCGGCGTGTTCGCGCTCGGCGGCATGCTGGCGGGCCTTGCCGGTGCGCTGGCCGCGCCCGTGCGTTCGCTGACTCCAGGCATGGGATTCTCTGTGCTGATCGAGTCCTTTATCGTCACCGTGATCGGCGGCATGGGCTCGATCCTGGGCGCGCTGATCGGCGCGCTGCTGCTCGGCCTGATCAGGTCGTTCGGCTCCCTCGGCTTTCCCCTGTTCACGGAAGGCCTGATGTACCTCTTCATGGTGATCGTGCTGGTTTCCAAGCCCACCGGCCTGTTCGGCAAGGAGGCGGCATGACCGAGCTCGAGGCCGGACGTGCGCAGACGCTGGTGCCGGCGCGCGGCGGCGCGGCGCTGCAACGCTATCGCGACGTGCTGATCGCGCTGATCGCCTTCGCCGTGCTGGCGAGCCTGCCGCTCTTCACCGGCAGCAAGGCGCTGCTCGACTTCGTCATCCGCTGCTCGGCCTACGGGCTGTTCGCGACCTCGCTCAATCTGCTGGTCGGCTACACCGGCCTGACCTCGTTCGGTCACGGCATGTTCTTCGGCCTTGGGGCCTACAGCTTCGGCCTGATCATGCAGAAGCTCGGCGTGCCCATTCCGGTCGCCTTCGTCGCGACGCTGGCGATCACCGCGGCCGTCGCGGCGGTCATCGGCGCGATCTGCGTGCGGCTGAAGGAGATCTACTTCGCATTCGTCACGCTCGCCTTCCAGATGCTGATCCACTCGACCATCTTGTCCTGGGCCTCCTTCACCGGCGGGGATCAGGGCCTGCGCGGCGGCATTCCACGGCCCGCCTTTCTCGGCATCAACCTCGCCAACCACGTCCATCTCTACATCGCGAGCTGCGCGCTGCTGGTCCTCGGCCTGCTCGCGATGCGCCAGATCGCGCAATCGCCGTTCGGCTACACGCTGCGGATGATCCGCGACAATGCCGCGCGCGCGAGCTTCCTCGGCATCGACGTCTGGCGCGCCAAGCTGACCGTGTTCGTACTGGCGGCACTGTTCGCATCGATGGGCGGCATGGTGATGGCGTTGTTCGTCTCCGGCGCCTATCCGGAGTTCGCCTATTGGACGATCTCGGGCGAGGGCATCTTCATCAACATGCTCGGCGGCGTCTCGACCTTCCTCGGGCCGATGGTCGGCACGGTGCTCTTGCTGCTGCTCAACGACACCGTCACGCGCTTCACCGAATATCACGGCATCGTGCTCGGCGTGGTCATCCTGTTCTTCGCGCTGGGTCTGCGCAAAGGCCTGCTCGACTTCGTCGCCGAATGGTTTGCGCAGCGGCGCGACGCAGGCGAGGGGCGCTAGCCATGCTCGAGATCCGCAACCTCGCAAAATCCTTTGGCGGCGTGAAGGCGACCAACGACGTCTCGCTCGAATTTCCCGACGGCTCGCTCACCGCGGTGATCGGCCCGAACGGCGCCGGCAAGAGTACGTTCTTCAACCTGATCACCGGCGCCTTGAAGCCCGATTCCGGGCAGGTGCTGCTCGACGGCGTCGATCTCGCTGGCCGCTCGCCGCCGGAGATCGTGCGTCACGGCATCGGCCGCGCCTTCCAGGTCGCCAGCATCTTCAAGTCGCTCACCGTGCAGGAGACCATGCTGGCCGCAGTCAGCGCCGACCAGCGCTCGTCCGCGGTGCTGCACAAGCGGTTTCCCTTGCCCGAGACGCGGGACCGCGCCGAGCATGTGATGGAACTGCTCGGTCTGGCAAGCAAGCGTCACCGCACCGCCGCGACGCTGTCGCATGGCGACCAGAAGCTGCTCGACATCGCGCTGGCGCTGGTGCTCGAGCCAAAGGTGCTGCTGCTGGACGAGCCGACCGCCGGCATGGGGCCGGAAGAGCGCTGGCGCATGATCGATAAGGTGCGCGAGCTCTGGGAGATCCAGAAGATCACCGTCGTCTTCATCGAGCACGACATGGACATCGTGTTCAAGATCGCCCCGAAGATCGTCGTGCTCTGCTACGGCCGCATCCTCGCGACCGGCACGCCGGACGAGATCCGCAACAACACCGCGGTGATCGATGCCTATCTCGGCACCGAACATGCGGGAGCCGCCGCATGAGCGCTCCCGTCATCGAAGTCGATGACCTCGACGTCTATTACGGCACGAGCCAGATCCTGTTCGGCGTCGGCCTCTCGGTGCGGCAGGGCGAGACCATGGCGCTGCTCGGCCGTAACGGTGCCGGCAAGTCCACTACGATGAAGGCGATCATGGGCCTCGCGCCGCCGCGGCGCGGCAAGGTCAGCCTGCGCGGCGCGGTGATCTCAGGCAGGAAGCCGCACGCTATCGCGCGCGCGGGTCTCGGCTTCGTTCCGGAGGATCGCCAGATCTTTCCGGAGCACACGGTCGAGGACAATCTCGTCATCGGTCGCAAGAAGGGGCCGGACGGCCAGGACGAATGGCCGATCAAGCGCATCTATGAGGTCTTCCCGCTGCTGGAGCCGCTGCGCCATCGCATCGCGGGGCGTCTCTCCGGCGGCGAGCAGCAGATGCTGGCGATCGCGCGCACGCTGATGGGAAACCCGGCCTTGCTGCTGCTGGACGAGCCGAGCGAAGGCCTCGCGCCGATCATCGTGCAGCGGATCGGCGAACTGCTGCGCCAGCTCCGCTCGCTCGGCTCGACCGTGCTGATCGCCGAGCAGAACATGCATTTCTGCCTGGGGCTGGCGAGCCACGCCACGGTCATCGACAAGGGCCAGATCGTCTACGCCGCCGGGATCGACGAGCTGAAGGCCAACGACGGGATTCGCCGCCGCTATCTGGCCCTGTAAACCGGCTGCCGGTGCCCCAATAGGCCGGAAGAACAAAACTGTTGCCTCGGGACCCTCCGACGGAAGGAGTTTCCCCTCCCGGGGGCAAAAACGCCAATCGCTTCCATTGCTGTTTGGGGCCGAAACGACGACATTTCCGTCAGAAATTGATGGATTGACGACCATGGAACGTACCGGATTTGAGCCCTTCGGCGAGCAACTGATGTCCGCAACGGACGCCCAGCCGAAGTCGCGTGCCTCGAAGCTCCTGCTGCGGGCCGGCACCACGGTGTTCTGGTCGCTGGTCGCCGGTATCGTGCTGGCGCGTGCCGCCTTCTTCGAGCCGGGCATCTATGACGGCTTTGCCCGCGTCGCTTCACTGGCCAAGAATCTGATCTTCTGAGCCCGATTATTCCCGGCCGAGGACAGAACTTCCCTCGGCCCTGATATGTCGAAAACATATTTCCCAAACGGGTCGCGCTGCGTATAAATCCTTCTCCTCCGGGAGAAATTTGTGTCGCAGAATCAAGCATCCAGCCAGGCCGATTCCAAGCCGGCCACCGCCGTCAGCCGCATTGCGGCGCTGATTCCCGGCATCCTCCTTTGCATTCTCGTTGCCGGTGTCTCGGCCCTGCTCGAGCGGGCGGAACTGGGCGTTTTCGAGCATCCCTATGTCGAGGCGCTGGTGATGGCGATCCTGCTCGGCATGGCGCTGCGCAGCTTCTGGAAGCCGGCGCCGCGCTGGCAGGCCGGCATCGCCTTCAGCGCCAAGCAGCTGCTGGAAGTCGCGGTCATGCTGCTGGGCGCCTCGATAAGCTTCGCCGCGATCGCGGCTTCGGGCATCGCGCTGCTTGCCTCCATCGCCGCCGTCGTCGTGATCGCGCTGTGCGTCTCCTTCGGCCTCAGCCGGCTGCTCGGCCTGTCGACGCGCCTGTCCATCCTGATTGCCTGCGGCAACTCGATCTGCGGCAATTCGGCGATTGCCGCCGTGGCGCCGATCATCGGTGCCAATAACGACGAGATCGCATCCTCGATCTCCTTCACCGCCATCCTCGGCGTGATGATGGTGCTGGGTCTGCCGCTGCTGATCCCGCTGCTGCAACTGTCCGCCACCCAATACGGCATCCTCGCCGGTCTCACCGTTTACGCGGTGCCGCAGGTGCTGGCGGCGACGGTGCCGGCCGGGCTCATCTCGACCCAGATCGGCACGCTGGTGAAACTGATGCGCGTCCTGATGCTGGGGCCCGTCGTCGTCGGCCTCTCGCTCGTCGCCTCGCGCTGGCAGAGCGATGCCAAGAAGACCAGTGTCGGCTTCTTCCGCCTGGTCCCCTGGTTCATCCTCGGCTTCCTCGCGCTCGCGACCCTGCGTTCCCTCGAGATCGTGCCGAGCACGGTGGTCGGACCGGTGACGAAGATCACCAGCTTCCTCACGGTGGTGTCGATGGCAGCGCTCGGCCTCGGCGTCGACGTCCGCGTGCTCGCCAATGTCGGAGGCAGGGTGACAGCAGCGGTGACGCTGTCGCTGATGCTGCTGCTCGGGATCAGCATCGCGCTGGTACACTGGTTCAAGTGATCGGGGCAAAACTGCCGTAGGGTGGGCAAAAGCGCGAAGCGCCGTGCCACCATCTGTCTCCGTAGGCGAATTTTGGTGGGCACGCTTCGCTTTGCCCACCCTACGAGACCGGGTTTATCGGAGAGACGCCTTCGCCACGAACTCCTCTTCCTTCTCCCCTTGCGGGAGAAGGTGGCGCGAAGCGCCGGATGAGGGGTTCTATCCGCAAGTGACCCACTCAATACGTGCGCGCGGATGCATACCCCTCATCTGCCTTGCCTTCGGCAAGGCACCTTCTCCCGCAAGGGGAGAAGGGAAGTAACACCGCAAGCGTCGAGACGGATCGCTAAATCACATCCGCCAGCGAGTGGCCGTGCAGCTCGATGTTCAGCCCCTGCATGCCCATGTCGTTGATCTCGCCGCCCATCGCTTTGAGGCTTTCCTCGCGGATCAGCGACATCAGCCCGCGGCGGAGCGCCAAAAATTCCGACGACATCATCATGGATTGCTGCCGCGGCCGCTCCAGCGGGATCGGGATTTCCGCCTTGATCGAGCCCGGACGCGCGGTCATGCAGTAGACGCGGTCGGACAGGAAGATCGCCTCGTCGATATCGTGGGTGACGAACAGCACCGAGATCTTCAGCCGCTGCCACATGTTGGTGAGGATCTGCTGCATGATCACGCGCGTCTGCGCATCGAGCGCGCCGAACGGCTCGTCCAGCAGCAGCACTTTCGGTCCCGTCGCGAGCGCGCGCACGATGCCGACGCGCTGCTTCATGCCGCCGGAGAGCTTTTCGGGATAGTGTTTTTCGAAGGCCTCGAGGCCAGCTAGTCCGAGCAGCGTGCGCGCCGCGCGCTCGCGCTGGGAGCGCGGCATGCCGCGCATCTTCAGGCCGAACTCGACATTCTCACGTACCGTCTTCCAGGGAAACAACGAGTATTGTTGGAACACCATGCCACGCTCGGCGCTGGGGCCGTTCACGCGTTCGCCGTCGACGGTGACAACGCCCGTCGTCGGCTTGAGGAAGCCGGCGACCGCGTTGAGCAGCGTCGACTTCCCGCAGCCGGAGGGGCCGACGATCGAGACGAACTCGCCGGGCTTGACGTGAATTTGCGTATCCGTGACGGCTTGGACGGGCCCCTCGATGGTCTCGTAGGCCAGGGAGAAGTTCCTGACCTCGATATGGCCTTTCGGAGTACTTGCAAGAATCTCGCTCACGTCGTCCTCCACGGCATTACCAATCGTCCGGCGCCCCGGATCAACAGGCTCGATCCGAGGCCGAGCACGCCGATCGCGATCATGCCGAGCGCGATGTCGGCATACTGGACCAGCGAATAGGCCTCCCAGGTGAAATAGCCGATGCCGTATTGGCCCGAGATCATCTCGGCGGCGATCAGCGACACCCAGGCGACGCCCATGCCGACGGTGAGGCCGGTGAAGATGTGCGGCAGCGATGCCGGGAAATACACCTCGCGGAAGATCGAGCGCTCGCGCGCCCCGAGGCATTGCGCGGCGCGCACCAGCACCGGATCGACCAGCGACATGCCGTGCAGCGTGTTGACCAGGATCGGGAAGAACGAGCCGAGGAAGGTGATGAAGACGATGCTCTGCTCGTTGGTCGGCCACAGCATGATCGCCATCGGCACCCAGGCGATCGCCGGAATCGGCCGCAGCACCTCCGCGACGGGGAAGATGATCTCGTGCACCAGCTTGAAGCGGCCCATGATCAGGCCGAGCGGCACGCCGACGATCGCCGCCAGCGAGAAGCCGATGAAGATGCGCCGGCAGCTGAGCAAGATGTGCATCAGGAACTTGGGATCGTGCATCGCCTTGCTGAAGCTCGCATAGACCGCAAGCGGCGAGGGCACGTTGGTGAAGCGCACGAAGAACACGACGCGATAGGTCGTGAGCAGGTGCCAGACCAGCAGGAAGGCGATCAGCGACGTGACGCCGATCGCGATCGCCCGCAGTCCCGCCCGATTGAGCCGGTACCAGCGCAGCGCGAGCGTGCCGAAGGAGGGCGGTGCTGCGGGCGGCGTGGCGGCGGGCGTGGGACCCGCCTCTGCAATGGCTGTTGCCGGCATGCTGTCCTCGGGATGTCTGGCGAGGGCGGGGCTGCTCACGTCTTGCCTCCGCCGACGGCCGCCTTCACCGCATCGTCGAAACCGAGCACCTTGCCGCTGATCTTGGCGGCGTAAGCCTCGGCGTCCTTCTTGAGCAGGAACGGCGCGACCTCGCCATTGCCGACAGCAAAGAAGGCCTGGTCGGCGAACAGCTTGATGCCGCGCGTGGTGTCGAAGACGTAGGCGACGTTGATCTTCTTGCCCTTGGCTTTGTAGTCGGCATAGGCCCCTAACGTGCAGCTGGCGGAGGAGAAGGGCACGATTCCGGCATCATCCACCCAGACTTCGCCGGCCTTGCGCGGATCGGCGATAGGCTTCTTGCAGAAGGAATCTTCGCCTGCGATTTCGTAGTTCCTGGTGCTCGCAAGCTGGGCGTCATAGTCGAGCTTCATCTCGGCATAGGCCTTGCGGATGTAGCTGTCGTCGACCCATTTCTTCGGATCGAATTCCTTCATGCGGCCGAGATTCTGCAGCACCTTGACGTCGGTCGTCGCCGCATCGATCAGGGCCGGCTTGATCGTGGGATCGGTGGTCATGTTGCTGCTGGGGCCAAGGAAGATGTAGACGACCTCCTTGCTGATGCCGGTCCATTCCTGGATCTTTTCAGCAGCCAGTTTGGGATCGTCGCGCAGCCACTGGTTGGCGGCGATGACCGCCTTGAAGTAGGCAACGACGACCTCCGGATATTTCTCAGCGAAGTCGGTGCGGACGACGATGCCATGGAAGGTCGGCAAGTTCGTCTCGACGCCGTCGAAGATCTTGCGCGCGAAGCCGCGGAACGGCAGCAGCTCGGCGAAGGGGACGAAGTCGGCATGCGCGTCGATCTTCTTCTCCTGGAGATTGGTCGAGCCGACCTCCGGGCTCTGGCTGACGAGCTGGAAGAAGTCGGATGCGTAGCCGCGGTCCTGCATCGCCTTCAGCACCATGCCGTGCGCGGCGGAGCCGAAGGGGACGCTGACGAGCTTGCCCTTGAGATCGGCGAGGTCGTAGTAGGGCGAGTCCTTGTGGACGACGAGGCCGTTGCCGGAGCCGGAGAGGCTGTAGGCGGCGATGCCGATCAGTCGGCTCTTGCTCTCCGGATTGCTCTCGAAGGTGAAGCCGTTCACGATCAGCGGATAGTCGCCCATCATGCCGATCTGCAGCTTGTTCGCCATCATCGCGTTGGTGACGGGCGGGCCCGAGGTGAAGTTCTGCCACTCGAGCTCGAACTTGATGTTGGAATATTTGCCGTCCTTCGGCAGGTATTTCTCGAGCAGATGCAACTGGCGAATGACGACGCCCGCGGTCACCGTGTTGGTCGTGGTGTCCTGCGTTCCAATCCCGAGCGTGACGGTCTCTGCCGAGGACGGCTGCGTGACGAGTAGCGCCAGCGACGTCACCGACATCGCGATCGAGAGCGTGGGAAGATGGCGGACCATTCTCATCCTCATTCGGTTGGATGTGCTGTGGTTGCCATGATTGGGTGAGGGCACCGGCAGGGCAAATCCGGAGTGGCCGCCGCAGTCGATTAGTTGCCGGGAAAAGCTGATTGCATACTCCTTGAGCAGTCCTGCACTATAAAGCCGCTTGCCTGTGCACAGAGCGCTGGTCGCGGGCCCCTCAATCCGAGGCCTGGCCGCGCATCTCCTCCAGCACGTCGGTCCGGCACACCACGATCTGGGAGCGCTTGGTGACGACGATTCCCTTCTCCTGCATCCGCTTCAGGCTGATCGTGACCCATTGCCGGGTAGCGCCGACCATGTGTGCGATGTCGGCATGGGTGAAGGCCGCCGCGATCACGGTGCCGTCGGCGTCCTCGACGCCGTAGAGCTCGACGAGGTGCAGCAGGAGATGCGCAAGGCGCTGTGTGATCGAGCGCGTTCCCAGCATCTGGGCCAGCGCCGAATAACATTTGCCCTTGAAGGTCAGGCCTTCAATCAGGCCGATCGCAAGGTTGGGGATCTCTGCGGCAAGGGATCGCAGTTCCTTTCCGGGCAGGTGCACGACGCTGCAATTGCTGGATGCGACGCCGGACCATTGATGCACGGTGCCTTCGAACACTTCGGGCCCGCCGACGAAATTGCCGACATGCCAATAGGCCAGCGTGATCTCGCGCCCGAGCGGCGAGGTGTAGAAGACGCGGATACGGCCGCTCTCGATCAGCCAGATGCCGTCATGCTTGCCGCCCTGGCTGAACAGCGTCTGGCCCCGATTGAGCACCTTTCGCCGGCCCTGCTTCAGCACCAGCTCCCGCTCCCGCGGCGAGAGCTTGTCCATCAAGGGCGGCGGCCCGCCAATCCATTGCTGGTTCTCGGTGAGCAGCAGCGAGGAGCTGCCGGCAGGCCGGATTGCCGGGGGCGCAGCCCCACGACCAGCATTCGCCGCCTGCAACATTCGCCTGCCTCCGGAACGTTCAAATCGTTCTAAAGAGGAGCAATGTCCGTGCCAGAGGGGGGAGGGCGCGCGCCGTTGCCACACCCTACGCCGTCATCGCCCGCCCGGTGCGCAATTGCGCACAGGGGCGGGCGATCCAGTATTCCAGAGACGTCAATGGGTTACGGAGAGGCCGCAGCGTACTGGATTCCCCGCCTTCGCGGGGAATGACAGCGGTGCGCGTAAGGAGATCGAGGCTTACCGCCCCGCCAGGCTCAGCAGATACGGCTTCGGGTAAATTCCCCGGTTGTGCCCGTCCGAAAACGCGATGTTCAGCCCGTAGCCGAGATCGCCGATCTCGGTGATCGCGATCCCCGGAAATGTATCCGGGAAGCGGCCGTCGAAGCGGGCGCGGGTGCAGTGGGCGCATTTGCAGGAAAGGCGAAGCTTTTCGGCAGGGACGCTCAGCGCGTCGTCCTGCGTGGTGCGGACGAGGAGCGCGGCGAGATCGGCGCTGGCTTCATAGTCGGCCACGGTCGGTGCCACCAATGCGGTCATGGTCATCACGAACCTCCGCCTCTTCTCTACGTCGGCGCGGGCGCCCGCGAATAGCAACTAATTGCCGGGCAGCCGTGATCGCGTGCCCGCTCTTCGGTCATCGCCGCGAAATGTGAAACTAATCGACCGGGAATTTCACTTCCGAATTGCCGGACTCTCTTCTCTCCGTGACCTTGGGCGCCATCGACGAGGAGAGATCATGAGCGCATTTCAGAAGGAAACGGTTTTGTCGGTCCGTCACTGGACCGACTCGCTGTTCAGCTTCACCGCCACACGCGATCCCGGCTTCCGCTTCCAGAACGGCCAGTTCGCGATGATCGGCCTCGAAGTCGAGGGCAAGCCGTTGATGCGGGCCTACAGCATGGCCAGCGCCAATCATGAAGAGGCGCTCGAATTCTTCTCGATCAAGGTACAGGATGGTCCGCTGACCTCGCGCCTGCAGAAGATCAGGGAAGGCGACATCATCCTGGTCGGCCGCAAGGCGACGGGCACGCTGATAACAGGCAATCTCATTCCCGGAAAACGCCTGCTGCTGCTCTCGACCGGCACGGGCCTTGCGCCCTTCGCCAGCCTGATCAAGGACCCCGACGTTTACGAGAATTACGAGACCATCGTGCTTGCGCATGGCTGCCGCCAGGTCTCCGAGCTGTCTTATGGCGAGCACGTCGTCGACGGCCTGCGCAATCACGAGTTCTTCGGCCCCTTGATCCGCGATAAGCTGGTCTATTACCCGACCGTCACCCGCGAGCCGTTCCGCAACCGCGGCCGCATCACCGACCTGATCGCCTCAAACCAGCTGTTCGACGATATCGGGCAGTCCGGCCTCGATATCGAGACCGACCGCATCATGCTGTGCGGCAGCCCGGCCATGCTCGAGGAGCTGCACACGATGTTCTCCACGCGCGGTTTTGTCGAGGGCAATCACAGCCGGCCCGGCCATTTCGTCATCGAGAAGGCCTTCGTCGAGCGCTGAGGCGCAAATCGCATCCCGGCGACAACTAATTGCTATCGCCGGCAAGCCGACTGAACAAATCTGATGCAAAGGCGCCGGGATCGGCGAACCAGGAGCAAGTGATGGCACTAGATCAGATCGTCGACGGACTTTCGGAGGTTTCCTGCGATGTGCTGGTGATCGGCGGCGGCACGGCCGGTCCGATGGCGGCGCTGAAGGCGAAGCTGAAGAACCCGAAGGCCAACGTCGTCCTGCTCGAAAAGGCCAACGTCAAGCGCTCGGGCGCGATCTCGATGGGCATGGACGGGTTGAACAACGCCGTCATCCCCGGTTACGCGACGCCGGAGCAGTACACCAAGGAAATCACCATCGCCAACGACGGCATCGTCGACCAGAAGGCGGTCTATAAATACGCGCAGAACTGCTACAAGATTATCGAAGAGCTCGACAGCTTCGGCATCCGCTTCCTGAAGAACGAGAACGGCGACTACGCCGTCAAGAAGGTGCACCACATCGGCACCTACGTGCTGCCGATGCCGAACGGCGAGACCGTGAAGAAGGCGCTCTACCGCCAGCTCCGCCGTGCCCGCATCCTGATCTCCAACCGGTACATGGCGACGCGGCTGCTCAAATCCGCCGACGGCCGCATCGCGGGCGCGGTCTCGGTCAACACCCGCACCGCGGAGATGCTGGTGATCAAGGCCAAGGCCGTGATCCTCTGCATGGGCGCCGCCGGCCGCCTCGGCTTGCCGACCTCCGGCTACATGTTCGGCACCTATGAGAACGCCGCCAATTCCGGTGACGGCTATGCCATGGCCTATCACGCCGGCGCTGCGCTCGCGAACCTCGAATGCTTCCAGATCAATCCGCTGATCAAGGACTATAACGGCCCGGCCTGCGCCTATGTCGCCGGTCCCTTCGGCGCTTATACGGCGAACAACGAAGGTTCGCGCTTCATCGAATGCGACTACTGGTCCGGTCAGATGATGCTGGAGTTCTATAACGAGCTGCTCTCCGGCAAGGGCCCGGTGTTCCTCCAGCTCAAGCATCTCCACCCCGACACCATCTCCGAGATCGAGTCGACGCTGCACAAGGTGGAGCGACCGACGCGCGGGCTGTTCCAGCAGGGACGTGGCGTCGACTACCGCAGCGAGTCCATCGAGATGCACATCTCCGAGATCGGCTTCTGCTCCGGCCACAGCGCTTCCGGCGTGTTCGTCGACGACAACGCCCGCACCACCGTGCCCGGCCTATACGCCGCCGGCGACATGGCGAGCGTGCCGCACAATTACATGCTCGGCGCTTTCACCAACGGTTCGGTCGCCGGCATCGACGCCATGGAGTTCGCCGACAGCCACGACTTCGCGGAGTTCGATGCCGCCGATGTCGCGCTGGAGCGGGACCGCGTCATGGCGCCGACCAAGCGCGAGGACGGCATTCCGCCCAACCAGATCGAGTACAAGACGCGCCGCCTCGTCAACGACTATCTCCAGCCGCCCAAGGTCACGCGCAAATACGAGCTCGGTATGCGCCGCCTGGCCGAGGCACGCCAGGACATGCAGGAGCACATGATCGCGCGCAACGCGCACGAGTTGCTCCGCGCCCTCGAAGTGCAGTCGATCATGGACTGCGCCGACATGGCCGCGCACGCCTCGCTCTATCGCGAGGAAAGCCGCTGGGGCCTCTATCACTGGCGCACCGATTTCCCGGAGAAGGACAACGAGAACTGGTTCTGCCACACGCTGCTCTCGAAGCAGAACGGCAGGATGACCAGCGAGAAACGCGCCGTCGAACCTTACGTCGTGCCGATCGCCGACGACGAGAAGGATCTCTACGACAAGCAGCGCATCCGCGCCTCCGCCTGATCCACCAGAACACAGCAACAGGAGACAGCAAATGCCTCTCGCATCCTTTCAGACCTCGGTTCCGGTGGTCGTGGACGACGCCAAATGCATCGCCGACAAGGGCTGCACCGTCTGCGTCGACGTATGTCCGCTCGACGTGCTCCGCATCAGCGAGATGACCAACAAGGCCTACATGGCCTATGACGAGTGCTGGTACTGCATGCCCTGCGAGGCAGATTGCCCGACCGGCGCCGTCACCGTCAACATTCCCTATCTGTTGAGGTGATCATGTCGAGCCCGTTCGAATCCTACGACGACCTAGAGGACGCCGACGAGCGGCTCCAGGCCGCCGATCCCGCCGAGCGCCGCGTCGCCATCATCGCGCTCGGCCATTCCGGCGACCCGGCTGCGGTCGCGCATCTCTCGAACCTCGTCGCCGATCCCGACGCCGGCGTGCGCCAGCAGGTGGCGATGGCGCTCGGCGAGTTCGACGGGCCGGAGGCTGCGAGCGCGCTGGTCAAGCTGCTGGTCGATCCTGAAAGGATCGTGGCGGCGGCCGCGGCCGACAGCATGGCCGAATTCAAGGATCCCGCCTGCGCCGAGATCATCCTGCCGCTGGTCAAGCACGCTCACGCCTTCGTCCGCATGGGCGCGCTGCGTGCGCTCAAGGAATTGCGCTGCAAGGACACGCTGAAGCCGGCGCTGGAAGCGCTCCAGGACGCTGACGCCGCCGTGCGCGTGCAGGCGATCGGCGTGATCGGCTTCCTCAAGCTCGAAGAATCCATCCCCGCATTGACGGCGCTGATCAACGATCCCGACGCTCATGTCCGCCGCGCCGCCGTGAGCGCGCTGGCGTTCTCGCAGATGAAGCCTGCGGCCGAGACCATCACGCGCGCACTGAAGGACGTCGACTGGATGGTCCGCGAGATGGCGGCGGAGACGCTCGGCCTCAACGTCAACGGCTCAATTGCCGCGGACCAGCTCGTTGCCGCGCTCGCGGACGAATTCTGGCAGGTGCGGCTGAAGTCGATCCGCAGCCTCGGCAAGATGAAGATCGAGCGCGCGGTGCGCCCGATCGGCCATTGCATCAACCACGACCAGGCCAATCTGCGGAAAGAGGCGGCGGCTGCGCTCGGCGAGATCGCCCATCCCGACGGCGAGGCCTTCCTGGCCGTGATCGCCGACGATCCGGATCCCGACGTTCGCAAGAACGCACGCTGGGCGCTGCAGCAGATCGCGGCCCGGAAGGCGCGCGCAGGCGCATAAGGGGCGCGGGCAGGGGCATAGCGGCTCTTCCCGGCCGCTCTGGACTTCGCCCGCCAGACGTTTATTGGTCTTCGCCAACGGGATTGGTCGCTTGCGTGAGTTGCCGGTCCGAGAAACAGCGAGGACGCCGGCCATGACGACATTGACTGTGAAGGACCTTCTCCCCGAGGACGGTACGCGGGGAACATTGGTCGGCCGCGTCTGGCTGCCGCAGGTCAATGGTCCGGCCGTGGTCGCCGTGCGCGGCGACGGCGTGTTCGACGTCACCGCGAGATTTCCGACCATCAGCGCGCTTTGCGAGGAGGACAATCCCGCCAAGGCCCTCGCCGCAACCAAAGGCGAACGCATCGGCGATCTCGAAGCCATCGTTGACAATACGGTGCCGGACGGCCGCGACCCGAAAAAGCCCTGGCTG
Organism: Bradyrhizobium sp. KB893862 SZCCT0404; assembly: GCF_018130885.1. Taxonomy (NCBI): domain Bacteria; kingdom Pseudomonadati; phylum Pseudomonadota; class Alphaproteobacteria; order Hyphomicrobiales; family Nitrobacteraceae; genus Bradyrhizobium; species Bradyrhizobium sp. KB893862 SZCCT0404. Next base: position 144,301 of record NZ_JAFCLT010000007.1, on the reverse strand, counting down.
CTCGCGCCTGTCGATCTCCAGACGCTGAAGGCGGCCGGCGTCACCTTCGCGATCTCGATGCTGGAACGCGTCATCGAGGAGCGCGCCAAGGGCAATCCGGCTTCGGCCGAAGCGATCCGTAAAGAAGTCACGCGGCTGATCGGCGACGATCTGTCGAAGCTCAAGCCGGGCTCGGACCAGGCGATGCACCTGAAGCAGGTGCTGATCGACCAGAACGCCTGGAGTCAGTATCTCGAGGTCGGTATCGGCCCGGATGCCGAGGTCTTCACCAAGGCGCCGACGCTGTCCTCGGTCGGCACCGGCATGGACGCCGGCCTGCATCCGAAATCGACCTGGAATAACCCCGAGCCCGAGCTGGTGCTGTTCGTCTCCAGCCGCGGCAAGATCGTCGGCGGCGCGCTCGGCAACGACGTGAACCTTCGTGATTTCGAGGGCCGTTCGGCGCTGCTGCTCTCGAAGGCCAAGGACAACAACGCGTCCTGTTCGATCGGCCCGTTGCTGCGGCTGTTCGACGACAGCTTTACGCTCGACGACGCGCGAAAGCTCGACATCAGCCTGAACGTGACGGGCACGGACGGCTTCGTCCTCGACGGCCACTCCTCGATCAGCAAGATCAGCCGCGATCCGACCGATCTCGTCGAGCAGACCATCGGCAAAATCCACCAATACCCCGATGGTTTCGTGCTGTTCCTCGGCACGATGTTCGCGCCCGTCAAGGACCGCGACGCGCCGGGGCAGGGCTTCACCCACAAGCGCGACGACATCGTCACCATCTCCGCGCCTGAGCTCGGCAAGCTCGTCAACCGCATGCGCACCAGCGACGAGTGCGAGCCCTGGACGTTCGGCATCGGCGCGCTGATGAAGAACCTGTCGCAGCGGAAGCTGATCTAGCTTGCTCCGTTCTCGGCTCGCAGAAGCGAGCTTGCGGAAGATCGTCATGCCCGGGCTTGTCCCGGGCATCCACGTTCTTGGTGCCGCACCGTGAGGCGTGGATGGCAGGGAAAAGCCCGGCCATGACGGTGTGCTTCCACCCCGTAAAATTCCTTCATCTCCCCGTTGCATCTTCGGAACAAAATCGCGCTTGGCGTGTCTTAAGATCGCCTGCAGCCGCCGGCGCGTGTTTTCCGCCAATTAGTCAAATAATATGACTAGTCGGAACCCATCTTCCGTGAAATAGTGCCTCCCGCCGCCTCAAAGGCCGGCCTGCGGGTGCCATGCTACCGATCGGCGCCCCGGATAACATCTTGGGAGACACGCCTGATGACCCCTAAAGCCCTCTTTGCGGCCAGCGCCATGGCCGCCTTGCTGCTCGCGCTGCCGGCCAGTGCCGGTCAGCTCACCATCGGCTTCTCGCAGATCGGATCGGAATCCGGCTGGCGCGCGGCCGAGACGTCCGTCTCCAAGCAGGAGGCCAGTAAGCGCCAGGTCAATCTCAAGATCGCCGACGCCCAGCAGAAGCAGGAGAACCAGATCAAGGCGATCCGCTCCTTCATCGCGCAGAACGTCGATGCGATCTTCCTCGCCCCCGTCGTCTCGACGGGCTGGGATTCGGTGCTGAAGGAAGCCAAGGAGGCCAAGATCCCGGTCGTGCTGCTCGACCGCGATATCGATCCCTCCGGCAAGGACCTCTATCTCACCGCCGTGACCTCCGACAGCGTGCACGAAGGCGCGGTCGCCGGCGACTGGCTGGCCAAGACCGTCGGCGACAAGGCCTGCAACATCGTCGAATTGCAGGGCACCGTCGGCGCCAGCGTCGCCGCCAACCGCAAGAAGGGCTTTGACACCGCCATCGCCAAGCATGCGAACCTGAAGGTGGTACGCAGCCAGACCGGCGACTTCACCCGCGCCAAGGGCAAGGAGGTGATGGAAAGCTTCATCAAGGCCGAAGGCGGCGGCAAGAACATTTGCGCCGTCTACGCCCACAATGACGATATGATGGTCGGCGCCATCCAGGCAATGAAGGAAGCCGGTCTCAAGCCGGGCAAGGACATCCTCACCGTCTCGATCGACGCGGTCCCCGACATCTTCAAGGCGATGGTGGCTGGCGAGGCCAATGCGACGGTCGAGCTGACGCCGAACATGGCGGGCCCGGCCTTCGACGTCGTCGCGGCCTTCAAGGACAAGGGCACCGTTCCGCCGAAATGGATCCAGACCGAATCCAGGCTGCTCACCGCCGCCGACAATCCGCAGAAGGAATACGACAGCAAGAAGGGTCTCGGCTACTGAGCCGGGCATCGCGCCGGACCGCTTGCTTGCGGCCCGGCGCCCTCTTCGAAATTGCTGCGTGATCTTGCCGGAAAACCGCTGCGCACTTTTCCGGATCATGCTTTAGGCTGGGTGCCCGCGTCATGGGCGGGCGCCGGTGGGAGTGAACTTGCCATGGAGAATAGCCGCGATCCTGCTGCCCCACTGCTGGAGGTGCGTGGGATCAGCAAGAGCTTCGGCGCCGTGCGTGCGTTGCAGGAGGTCGACTTCACGCTGCGCGCCGGCGAGATCCATGCGCTGCTCGGCGAGAACGGCGCCGGCAAGTCCACGCTGATCAAGGTCGTCACCGGCGTGTTCCCGCGCGATGCCGGCATCGTCCGGCTCGGTGGTGAGGAGGTCGCGCCGCGCTCGGCAAAGGCCGCGCTTGGGGCCGGCATTGCCACCGTCTACCAGGAGGTCAATCTGCTGCCGAACCTCTCGGTGGCGCAGAACCTGTTTCTCGACCGCCAGCCGATGCGCTTCGGCATCGTGCGCGAAGGCGAGATGCGCCGCCGCGCCAACGCATTGCTCGCCGACTTCGGCCTCGACATCGACGTCGCCGCGCCGCTCGGCAACTATTCGGTCGCCATCCAGCACGTCACTGCGATCGCCCGTGCGGTCGATCTCTCAGCGCGCGTGCTGATCCTGGACGAGCCGACCGCGAGCCTCGATCGCCACGAGGTCGAGATCCTCTTCCGCATCATGCGTCAGCTCGTGGGGCGCGGCATCGGCATCGTTTTCGTCAGCCACTTCCTCGACCAGGTCTATGAGATCTCCGACCGCATCACCGTGCTTCGCAACGGTCGCCTCGTCGGCGAGCGCGAGACCGCCTCGCTGCCGCGCCTCGAGCTGATCCGCATGATGCTCGGCCGCGAGCTCGCGGAAACCACCAGCGCGCGGGCCTCCGCGGGCGAGCACAAGCCGCGCGAGGTCTGCGCCAGCTTCGAGAACTTTGGCAAGACCGGCTATGTCGCGCCCTTCAATCTCGAGTTGCGCCATGGCGAGGTCGTCGGCCTTGCCGGGCTGCTCGGCTCCGGCCGTACCGAGACGGCGCGGCTGGTGTTCGGCGCCGAGCGCGCCGATCGCGGGCAGGCGAGGGTGGAAGGCGCAGCCGTACGGCTGCACTCGCCGCGCGATGGCGTGCGTCACGGTTTTGGCTATTGTCCGGAGGAGCGCAAGACCGACGGCATTGTCGCCGAGCTCAGCGTGCGCGAGAACATCGTGCTCGCGCTCCAGGCCAAGCGCGGCCTGCATCGTCCGCTGTCGCGGCGCGAGCAGGACGAGATCGCGCGCCGCTACGTCAAGATGCTCGATATCCGCCCGGCGGATCCGGAGCGCCCCGTCGGCCTGCTCTCCGGCGGCAACCAGCAGAAGGTGCTGCTGGCGCGCTGGCTTGCGACCTCGCCGCGGCTCCTTGTGCTGGACGAACCCACGCGCGGCATCGATGTCGGCGCCCACGCCGAAATCATCCGCCTGATCCGCGAGCTCTGCGATGACGGGCTGTCGCTGCTCGTGATTTCCTCCGAGCTCGACGAGATCGTGACCTATTCGGACCGCGTCGTGGTGCTGCGCGATCGCACCCATGTCGAGGCGCTTGCGGGCGAGGCGATCGACGTCGGCAACATTCTCGCAGCCATCGCCGCCGACGGCGCTGCCCCGGCGCATGGGGCTCACGCATGACAGCGCTGCTGCCGCGCCGCGGCCTCGCCCAGATCCTCGCGCTGATCGTGATCCTTGCGGTCGACCGCGTGGTGTCGCCGCAATTCTTCGATTTGCGCCTGCAGGATGGCCGCCTGTTCGGCAGCCTGATCGACGTGCTCAACCGCGGCACGCCGGTGGCGCTGCTCTCGCTCGGCATGGTGCTGGTGATCGCGACGCGCGGCATCGATCTCTCGGTCGGCGCGGTGATGGCGATCTGCGGCGCCATCGCGGCGAGCCTTGCCGACAGCCACGGTCTTCCGATCGTGCTGGCGGCCGCGCTTGGCGCCGGCCTCGTTTGCGGCCTCTGGAACGGCTTTCTCGTCGCCGTGCTCGGTATGCAGCCGATCGTGGCGACGCTGATCCTGATGGTCGCCGGGCGCGGCATCGCCCAGCTCATCACCGAAGGGCGGATCGTGACGTTCTCCTCGCCGGACCTGGTCTGGCTCGGCAATGGCTCGGTGCTCGGCCTGCCGGTGCCGGTCGTGATTGCCCTGGGTATGCTCATTCTCACCGGCGCGGTGGTGCGCGGCTCGGCGCTCGGCCTGCTGATCGAGGCGACCGGCGGCAATGCGCGGGCGAGCGAGCTCGCCGGTGTCGGCACCCGCGCGATGATTTTGGCGGTCTATGTCTGGTGCAGCGTCTGCGCCGCGCTCGCCGGCGTGATCGCGGCGGCCGACATCATGGGTGCGGACGCCAACAATGCCGGCCTCTGGCTCGAGCTCGACGCCATCCTCGCGGTGGTGATCGGCGGCACCTCGCTGTTCGGCGGCCGCTTCAGTCTCGTCCTGGCCGTCCTGGGTGCGCTGATCATCCAGACCATGAACACCGGAATCCTGTTGTCGGGCTATCCGCCGGAGTTCAATCTGCTGGTCAAGGCGGTGGTGGTGCTCGCGGTGCTGCTGCTGCAATCGCCGAAATTCTCAGGCCTGGCCGGGATCGCTGCGCGGCTGCGGAGGACCAAAGCATGAGAGGCCTGCCGCCTGTCCTCATCACGGCGATCGTGCTCGTCGCGGGCTTCGCGCTCTGCGCCATGCAATTCCCCAACATTGCCTCCACCCGCGTGGTCGGCAATCTCCTGACCGACAACGCCTTCCTCGGCATCGTCGCCACCGGCATGACCTTCGTCATCATCTCCGGCGGTATTGATCTGTCGGTCGGCTCGGTGATCGGTTTCACCACCGTGTTCGTCGCGCTGGCGATCGAGCGCTGGGGTGTGCCGCCGCTGGTCGCCTTCGTCGCCATCCTGGCGCTCTCGGCCGCCTTCGGCGCGGCGATGGGCGCGGTCATCCATGTCTTCGACCTGCCGCCTTTCATCGTCACGCTGGCCGGCATGTTCCTCGCGCGCGGTGCAAGCTTCCTGCTGTCGACGGAATCGGTGCCGATCACCGCGCCGGTCTATTCCACCGTGTCGGACTTCGCGCTGCGGATGCCCGGCGGTGGACGGTTGACGGCGGTCGCGATCATCATGCTGGTGATCGTGATCGGCGGGGCGCTGCTGCTGCATCTCACGAGGTTTGGTGCCAACGTCTATGCGCTCGGCGGCAGCCGGGCCACCGCAAGCCTGATGGGCGTTGCCGTCGGCAAGATGACGATCAAGATCTACATGCTGTCGAGCCTGCTCGCCGGAATCGCCGGCATCGTCTTCTCCTTCTACACCAGCGCCGGCTATTCGCTCTCCGCCGTCGGCGTCGAGCTCGACACCATCGCCGCCGTCGTGATCGGCGGCACGCTGCTCACGGGCGGGCAGGGCTCGGTGATCGGAACCTTCCTCGGCGTATTGATCCAGGGCCTGATCCAGACCTACATCAATTTCGACGGGACGCTGTCGAGCTGGTGGACCAAGATCGCGACCGGCGTGCTTTTGTTCGCCTTTATCGCCCTGCAGCAGGGCCTGGTCGCACTTGCACGCCGGCCCGCGGCCAAGAGCATGGGAGCTGTCTCATGACCTCGCGCATCGTCGTCATCCCGACGCGGCGGGCCCACTCCAACCATGCGGAGGTGGCGCGTTCGATCGGCGTCGACATCATCGCCGGCCGCTACGCGGAAGGCACGCGCCTGCCGGGCGATGCCGAGATGATCGCGATGTTCGGCGTGTCGCGGCCGGTGCTGCGCGAGAGCGTGAAGACGCTGGTCGCCAAGGGCCTGCTCACCACCAAGGCCCGCGTCGGCACCGTCGTGCGCGAGCGCGGTGCCTGGAACATGTTCGACGCCGACGTACTGGCCTGGCATCTCGATGCCGGCATCGACAAGCGCTTCCTCAACGATCTCGCCGAGATTCGTCTGGCGGTGGAGCCGCGCGCGGCGATGCTCGCCGCAGTACAGCGGTCCGAGGAAGATGTCGCCGAGCTTCGCCGGAGCATGGACCGCATGCGGCGCGAGGCGTCCGACTCCGTCGGGTTTGCCGATGCCGATCTCGCGCTGCACGTGGCCGTGGCGCGCGCCTCCGGCAATCTGTTCATGCGGTCGATCGGGCATGTCATCGAGGCCGCGTTGCGCGCCTCGTTCCTGCTCAGCGCTCCGGTCGAGACGGAGGACCGCGACACCGTGCTGCTCTGGCATCAGAACATCGTCGATGCCATCGCCGCAGGCGATGCCGAGGCTGCCTCGGAGGCCATGATTTACGTCATTCACAACGGCATGCGCCGCCACGAGGGCACGGTGATCGAGACCGCCCCGGCCGAAGTGCTGCCGTCAGCGGACACTGGAGAATAAGCGTGACAGACCTTCGCATCGCCATCGTCGGCTTCGGCAAGATCGCGCGGGACCAGCATGTCGGCGCGATCGCCGCGACATCGGGGGCGACACTTGCAGCCGTGGCGAGCCGCAACGCTTCGCTCCCGGAGCTGCCGCATTTCGCCACCATCGAGAAGCTGCTGGAGAAGGGGCCGCCGATCGACGCGGTTTCGCTCTGCACGCCGCCGCAGGTGCGCCGCGCCCAGGCTGCTGCAGCGCTCAAGGCCGGCAAGCATGTCATGCTGGAGAAGCCGCCGGGCACTGGAGTGGCCGAGCTCGATCCGTTGATCGCGATGGCAAGTGAGGCCAAGCGGACGCTGTTTGCGACCTGGCATTCGCGCTACGCACCGGCGGTCGAGCCGGCCCGCGCGTGGCTGGCGAGCCGCCGGATCAAATCCGTGCACATCAACTGGAAGGAAGACGTCCGCGTCTGGCACCCCGGCCAGGCCTGGATATGGGAGCCGGGCGGGCTCGGTGTGTTCGATCCCGGCATCAATGCGCTGTCGATCCTGACCCGCATCCTGCCGCAACCCGTGTTCGTGACTGCGGCCGAGCTTGCCTTTCCCGCCAATTGCCAGGCCCCGATCGCCGCGGACCTGAAGCTGACGGATATCGACGGCCTGCCCATCACCGCCGCGTTCGACTTCCGTCAGACCGGGCCGCAGAGCTGGGATATCCTCGTGGAGACCGATCAAGGCCGGATGACCTTGTCCGGTGGCGGGCGGCGGATGGCCGTCGACGACAAGCCCATTGCCGAGGCGCCCGATCAGGAATATCGCGAACTGTACCAGCGCTTCGTCAAGCTGGCGGCGTCAGGCGCGAGCGATGTCGATCTGGCGCCGCTGCGTCTCGTCGCCGACTCTTTCCTGCTCGGCAAGCGCACGATCGTCGAACCGTTTGTGGATTGACCATGGCTGGCTCAAAGAAAATCGAACAAGATGTTTTCGGAACATTGCCCGACGGCCGCAAGGTCGAGCGCATCGTGCTGCGCGGGGAGGGGGGCTTCGAGGCCCGCATCATCACCCACGGCGCGGTGATCCAGGCGCTGATCGCGCCCGACGCCAAAGGCGGCACTGACGACGTCGTGCTCGGCCATGACTCCTTTGCCGGCTATCTCGCCGAACGGAAGTTCTTGGGTGCTACTGTCGGCCGCTACGCCAACCGTATCGCCAAAGGGCAATTCTCGCTCGACGGCGAGAGCTTCCAGCTTCCCGTCAACAACGGGCCGAACGCGCTGCATGGCGGCCTCGACGGTTTTGATCGCAAGCTCTGGGACATTGCCGGCATCGAGGAGGGCGCCGAGCCCGCGGTGACGCTCACCTATTCCAGTCCGCACGGCGAGGAGAATTACCCAGGCAAGCTCGACGTGCGGCTGACCTATCGCGTCACCGGCCCGGCCGAGCTGTCGCTGATGATGGAGGCACGCACCGATCGTCCCACCATCGTCAACCTGACCAACCACAGCTTCTTCAATCTGGAAGGCGCGACGTCGGGGGTGTCGATCCTCGACCACAAGCTCACGGTTGCCGCCGAGCATTTCCTTGCCATCGATCCCACCGCCATTCCGCTGCCGGAGCCGCCGCGCGGGGTGGCGGGAACACCATTCGACTTCCGTGACGCCAAGGCGGTCGGCGCCCGCATCCGCGAGAGCCACGAGCAGTTGCGCAACGGCAGGGGCTACGACCACACCTATTGCCTCGGCCGCGACGGCAAGCTCGCGCTGGCGGCGCGGCTGGAAGCGCCGCGTTCGGGGCGCATCATGGAGCTCTTGACCAATCAGCCCGGGCTCCAGGTCTATTCCGGCAACTATCTCGACGGCACGATCTCGGGCAAGGGCGGCAAGCTGATCCGGCAATCGGACGCCATGTGCCTGGAGCCGCACATCTGGCCCGACGCGCCGAACCGGCCAGACTTTCCGAGCCCGCGCCTCGATCCCGGCCAAGTCTATCGGCATCACACCGTCTATCGCTTTGGAGTGAGAGCGCCATGATGGAACAGGTGCCGACCTCGGTTCTATCGACCGAGCAATGCCATCTCGGCGAAGGGCCGACCTATGACGTCACCACCGATACTGCCTGGTGGTTCGACATCCGCGAGGGCAAGCTGTTCGAGGCGCAGCTCGGCAGCGGCTCGGTCCGCAGCCACGCGCTCGGCCGGATGGCCAGCGCGCTCGGGCGTATCGATGCCGCGCGGCAGTTGATCGTCGCGGAGGATGGTCTTTACATCCGCACGCTTGCCGATGGCGCGATGACGCTGTTCCTTCCGCTCGAAGCGGACAATCCCACCACGCGCTCCAACGATTGCCGCGTGCATCAATCCGGCACGTTCTGGATCGGCACCATGGGCAAGAAGGCCGAGCCGAAAGCGGGCGCGATCTACGCGCTCCATCGCGGCAAGATCTCGACGCTGTTTCCCGGCATCAGCATTCCCAATTCGATCTGCTTCTCGCCCGACGGCGCCACCGGCTATTTCACCGACACGACGCGCGCGGTGCTCTATGCCGTGCCGCTCAACCCCGCTACCGGCCTGCCGCGCGACGAGCCGGAAGTGCTGCTGCGCCATAGCGGCATCGGCGGTCTCGACGGCTCGGTGTGCGATGCCGACGGAAACATCTGGAACGCGTGCTGGGGCGCGAGCCGCGTCGACGTCTACTCGCCGCAAGGCGAGCGCCTGCGCTCCCTAAGCGTGCCGGCCAAGCAGTCGAGCTGCCCGGCCTTTGTCGGCCCCGACCTGTCGCGCCTGCTCGTCACCTCGGCGTGGCAGGACATGGACGCCGCGGCACGCGCCGCCGATCCGCAGGCCGGCTGCACATTCCTGTTAGAGGCATCCGCGCGCGGTCGCGCGGAGCCCGACGTCAAGCTCGCATAGGAGACCTCAAGGCAACCGACCTCCGTTCTCGACGAAACCAAAGAAACAGTCTGACACCCAAAGGGAGTGAAACATGCTGAAACTGAAGACCACATTCCTCGCGCTGGCACTGGCCGGCGCTGCGACGATGGCGGCAGGCCCGGCCTCCGCGCAGGAGAAGGCGACCGTCGGCATCGCCATGCCGACGAAGTCGTCGGCGCGCTGGATCGACGACGGCAACAACATGGTCAAGGTGCTGAAGGAGCGCGGCTACAACACCGATCTGCAATACGCCGAGGATGACATTCCGAACCAGCTCTCGCAGGTCGAGAACATGGTGACCAAGGGCGCCAAGGCGCTGGTGATCGCCGCGATCGACGGCACCACGCTGTCGGACGTGCTCAAGCAGGCGAAAGCGAAAGGCATCACCGTGATCGCCTATGACCGCCTGATCCGCGGCACGCCGAACGTCGACTATTACGCCACCTTCGACAATTTCCAGGTCGGCGTGCTCCAGGCGGAGTCGATCGTGCAGGGCCTCGGCCTCAAGGACGGTAAGGGTCCGTTCAACATCGAGCTGTTCGGCGGCTCGCCCGACGACAACAACGCCTACTTCTTCTACAACGGCGCGATGAGCGTGCTGAAGCCCTACATCGACAGCGGCAAGCTCGTCGTCGTCTCCGGCCAGATGGGCATGGACAAGGTCGCGACGCTGCGCTGGGACGGCGCCACGGCCCAGGCCCGCATGGACAACCTGCTCAGCGCCTACTACGGCAACAAGAAGGTCAACGCCGTGCTGTCGCCCTATGACGGCCTGTCGATCGGCATCATCTCCTCGCTGAAGGGCGTCGGCTACGGCAGCGCCGGCCAGCCGATGCCGATCATCTCGGGTCAGGACGCCGAAGTGCCCTCGATCAAGGCCATGCTGCGCGGCGATCAGTACTCGACCATCTTCAAGGACACCCGCGATCTCGCCAAGGTGACCGCCGACATGGTCGACTCCGCGCTGGCCGGCAAGCAGGTGACGGTCAACGACACCAAGACCTACGAGAACGGCGTCAAGACCGTGCCGTCCTATCTCCTGAAGCCGGTCGTGGTCTACAAGGACAATTGGGAGAAGACCCTGGTCGACAGCGGCTACTACAAGAAGTCGCAGTTCCAGTAAGTTGTTACGTCCGTCATTCCGGGCGATGCGAAGCATCGGACCCGGAATCTCGAGGTTCCGGGTTCGCCCTTCGGGCGCCCCGGAACGACGGCGATTTAAGGACATTATGCCATGACCGCCATGCTGGAGATGCGCAACGTCAGCAAGAGCTTTTCGGGCGTGCAGGCGCTGCGCGACGTCAATTTCTCGGTTCAGGCCGGGCAGATCCACGCGCTCGTAGGCGAGAACGGCGCCGGAAAGTCGACGCTGATGAAGGTGCTCAGCGGCGTCTATCCGGCAGGCAGCTACGAGGGCACCATCGTCTTCGACGGCGAGGAGCGGCGCTTCCGCGACATCAACGATTCCGAGGCGCTCGGCATCATCATCATCCACCAGGAGCTGGCTCTGATCCCGCTGATGTCGATCGCGGAGAATATCTTCCTGTCGCATCCGCCGTCGAAGTTCGGCGTCATCGACCGCGACGAGGTCTACCGGCGTACCCGCGAGCTGCTGGCGCAGGTCGGTCTGAAGGAATCCCCGGATACGCTGATCACGGATCTTGGCGTCGGCAAGCAGCAGCTGGTCGAGATCGCCAAGGCGCTGTCCAAGCGCGTGCGGATGTTGATCCTGGACGAGCCGACCGCGAGCCTCAACGAGGCCGACAGCGCCGCGCTGCTCGAGCGGCTGATGGCGTTCCGCGAGCAGGGCATCGGCTCGATCCTGATCTCGCACAAGCTGAACGAGGTCGCCAAGGTCGCCGATCACATCACCGTGCTGCGCGACGGCCGCACCGTCGACAGCATCGATTGCCATGCCGAGCCGATCCAGGAAGACCGCATCATCCGCAGCATGGTGAACCGCGACATGGCGCACCGCTTTCCGGAGCGCAGCGTGAAGATCGGCGAGCCTGTGCTCGACGTCGCGAACTGGTCGGTCTATCACTCCATCCATCCCGAGCGGCAGGTGATCAAGAACGTCAATTTCGGTGTCCGGCGCGGCGAGGTCGTGGGCATTGCCGGGTTGATGGGGGCAGGCCGCACCGAATTCGCCATGAGCCTGTTCGGCCGCTCCTGGGGCACCAATATCAGCGGCAGCATTGCCCTCGAGGGGCGGGAGATCACGCTGCCGAGTGTGGCCGCGGCAATCGACGCCGGCCTTGCCTATGTCACCGAGGACCGCAAGCAGCTCGGCCTGATCCTCGCCGACGACGTCCGCAAGAACATCACGCTCGCCAGCCTCGACCAGGTCGCACCTAACAGGGTGATCGACGACATCGCCGAGCTGAAAGTCGCCAGCGACTACCGGAACCGGATGCGGATCCGCTGCTCCGACGTCTACCAGGAGACCGGGCAGCTCTCCGGCGGCAACCAGCAGAAGGTGGTGCTGTCGAAATGGCTGATGACGGACCCCAAGGTTTTGATCCTGGACGAGCCGACCCGGGGCATCGACGTCGGTGCCAAATACGAGATTTACTGTATCATCAACGAGCTGGCCGAGGCCGGCCGGGGCGTCGTGGTGATCTCCTCGGAGATGCCCGAGCTGCTCGGCATCTGCGACCGCATCTGCGTCATGAACGAGGGCGCCTTCGTTGGCGAGTTCAGGGGCGCGGAGGCGACACAGGAAAAGATCATGCGCGCCATCATGCGCAACGAACGTAGCAACGGCGTGCCTGAGGCCGCGGAGATGGGAGGAACGCAGCCATGACCGACAAGACGGTTTCGCTGCCCGAAGAGCGCCGGCACGGCAACTTCATCAAGAACAATTTGCGCAACTACGGCATGCTGATGTCGCTGGTCGCGATCATGCTGTTCTTCCAGGTCATGACCGGCGGCACGCTGCTGCAGCCGCTCAACCTCACCAATCTGGTGCTGCAGAACAGCTACATCGTCATCATGGCGCTGGGCATGCTGCTGGTGATCGTCACCGGCCATATCGACCTTTCGGTCGGCTCGGTCGCGGGCTTCGTCGGCGCGGTCGCCGCGCTGCTCATGGTGACCTACAAGGTCGACTACACGCTCGCGTTCATCATCTGCCTCGCCGTCGGCGCCGCCATCGGCGCGGCGCAGGGCTATTGGGTCGCCTATTTCAAGATCCCGTCCTTCATCGTGACGCTGGCGGGCATGCTGGTGTTCAAGGGCCTTGCGCTCGCAGTGCTGCAGGGCCAGTCGCTTGGGCCGTTCCCGCCGACGTTCCAAAAGCTGTCGTCGGGCTTCATTCCGGAGCTGCTGCCCGAGGCCGGCACGCTGCATCCGACCTCGATGCTGATCGGCGCCGTGCTCGCGCTCGGCCTCGTCTATGCCAGCGCCAAGGGGCGGTCGCGCGAGCAGTCGCACGGCATCGAGGTCGAGCCGTATGCGTTCTTCCTCGGCAAGAGCATTCTGCTGGCCTGCGCCGTGCTCTATTTCACCTATCTGATCGCCTCGCATCGCGGCCTGCCGAATGTGCTGGTGATCATGACGGCGCTGATCGCGCTCTACGGCTTCGTCACCCGCCGCACTGTGATCGGCCGGCAGATCTATGCGGTCGGCGGCAACGCCAAGGCGGCGAGCCTGTCGGGCATCAAGACCGAGCGGCTGACCTTCCTCACCTTCGTCAACATGGGCGTGCTCGCCGCGCTCGCCGGCCTCGTCTTCGCCGCACGGCTGAACACGGCGACGCCCAAGGCCGGCCTCGGCTTCGAGCTCGACGTGATTGCGGCCTGCTTCATCGGCGGCGCCTCGGCCTATGGCGGCGTCGGGCGCGTCGGCGGCGCCGTGGTCGGCGCCATGATCATGGGCGTCATGAACAACGGCATGTCCATCCTCGGCATCGGCATCGACTATCAGCAGGTCATCAAGGGCCTAGTGCTGCTGGGTGCCGTGTGCATCGACGTGTATAACCAGCGGCGGTAGTCGCATAGGGTGGGCAAAGGCGCAACGCGCCGCGCCCACCATGTCGCGGCATCCTCGCATAGGCTGGCGGGCACGCGGACAAGTCCGCTTTGGCCACACTTGAGGCCGCTACAGTTTTCCTCAATTGCGATCACGGCATCGCGACCGAGGCAAATGCCACGCCTTGACCATGATTTGGGGTACAATTGGGAGGCTGAACAGAGCACGGGCAGGGCAGTGCCAGTGGCGGCTCGAATCCAAGACATGACAGACGATGAGTACGAGGCGCGGCTTCGCATTCTCGTGCGCATCGTGTCCGTCTCCACCCTGGGTCTCTGCTCCTTTGCGGCGGGGTTGCTGATCGGCGCCTTTGTTCTGTTTTAGACGGGGCGATCCCGCCAACAGGCGGCGTTTCCTCGGCTTCAAGATCGCAATGAAGGCGGCGCGGCGTTCGCAAGCCGACGGATGGCGGCACCGCGCGATAGCTGTGAGACGCAGGAGCGACTGAGGTTCACAACGAAGGGCATTGCTTGTCCCGTTGATCTAGATCAACGGTCGGTCCGACCCCCGCGAATTTCATGCGATTGGCGCAAGGGACAATGGGGAACTTGAGTGACGAGTGCAGTGCGGTCATCGCCGGCTTCGGAGGTGACGCTGGTCTCGACATTGCCGGCGTTGCAATTGATCTACGATACCGCCCCGATCGGGCTCGCCTGTCTGTCGCTGGACTGCCGATACCTGCTCATCAACCAGCGCCTGACCGAAATTTGCGGCATATCCGTCGAGGGGCATCTTGGGCACACGGTCAGGGACTGCGTGCCTGCGTTGGCCGACTCCGTCGAGCAGATCGTGCGCTCGATCGTCGCGACGGGTGATCCCGTGATCGGCATCGAAGTGGCGGGACAGCGGGCCGATCAGCTCGAGGAGCGCTCCTGGGTCACCTATTGGCATCCGCTGCGCATGCCGGGCGGCGAAATCGTCGCGGTCAATGTGGCGGCGGAAGAGGTCACCGAACGCAAGCGTGCCGAGCGGGAGGTCCGCAGCGCGAAGGATGCCGCCGAGACCGCGCTTCGACATTTGCGCGATATCCAGGACGTTCTGATTGAGGCTGAAAAGCTGGCCGCACTCGGGCGCATGGTTGCCGGTGTCGCGCACGAGATCAACACGCCGCTCGGCAGCAGCCTGACGGTTGCCTCGACGCTGCAACGCAAGGCCGAGCAGTTCGCGGCGGAGGTCGCGCGGGGCAATCTCAAGCGATCGACATTGACTGAATTTCTGGAATTGGTCAGCGACGCGTCGGCGCAGCTGGTCGACAATCTCGGTCGCGCTGCCGAGCGCGTCCAATCCTTCAAGCAGGTTGCGGCCGATCAGACCGAGTCATACCGGCGTAGCTTCGATGCGGGCGAGCTGACTGGTCAGGTTCTCTCGCAGTTCGAACGTCAGCTGCGAACGCACGAGATCACGCTCAGTTTCAGCTGCGACCCTGACCTGGTCATGGACAGCTATCCCGGTCCGTTCGGCCAGGTGCTCAGCAATCTTGCCGTCAACGCGATGACGCATGCGTTCTCCGGTGGCAAGACCGGGACTATCAACGTCTCGCTCCGTGCCATCGATCATGAGTCGGTGGAATTGCTGTTTTCCGACGACGGCTGCGGCATGGCACCCAACGTGGAGCGGCAGGCCTTCGACCCATTCTTCACCACGCGCCGGCATGACGGCGCAAGCGGTCTCGGCTTGCATATCGTCCATAGCATCGTTGTCGATCGGTTGGGCGGACAGCTCCGGCTCGCGAGCGAAGCCGGCGCGGGCACGAGGTTTCAGCTCGTCCTGCCAAGGACGGCGCCCGATCGGCGATCCCGCAACAGCTGAACGCGGCCCCACCTCAGTGCGCTGCTACTGCGTCGTGAACAGGACCGTCGCGATCGCGATCGAGAGGCTTACCGCCGACACGGTCGCGACCGTCGACAATACGCCCATGCGCCGGAGCGCGATCGCAAAGGCAATGATGATGGGTGTCGCGGTCATCAGCCCGATCTGTGCGTCGCTCATGTCATTGCCCGCTGCTCCGTGGGAACCTTGGCCCTGTCCGTAGCGCGCTCGGGCGGGCCGGACGTTGCGTCGGCGCAAAGATGTCCGCCGTCGGTCCCCCAGTTTGTCCTGCGACAAATTCCGAACTGGACGGGTCAGCTAAGTCTGGCCGGTGTCCTGATCCGGAAAGACGATGTCGGCAGCCGATTGCGAACAACAGGGAACCGGCTGGGGAATCCTGGAAGATCTCCCCGGCGATCCCATGATCTGGGTGCTGATCTTCAGCGAACTTGTCGCCTTCGGCTTGTTCCTCGGCGCGTTCGTGGTCGCCCGCGCCATCCATCCCGCGATGTTCGCGGCGGGGCAGGCCACCCTCAATTCGACCCTCGCGGGCCTCAACACGCTCGTGCTGGTGACCAGCGGCTGGGCTGCGGCGCGGGCCACCAAAGCCGCGCGGGCGCGTGAACCGCGAACGACGCGCCGCTGGCTCCTCATCGCCATGGCGCTCGGCGGCTTCTTCATCGCGATCAAGCTCGCGGAATATGCCGAAGAGATCGGGCGCGGCGTCGGGCTTGAAACCAGCCCGTTCTTCACCCTGTACTTCCTGCTGACCGGCTTCCACCTGCTGCATGTCGGCTTCGGCATCGTCATTCTCGCCGTGGTCTGCCGCCGCGCTGAGGTATCCGGCGTCGAGACGGGGGCTGCCTTCTGGCACATGGTCGATCTGGTCTGGATCGCGATGTTTCCGATTCTCTATCTGGTGCACTGACGATGCCGGATCGCCTCGACCTCACCTGGATGGCGTTGATCGGCCTTGCGCTCGCGACCATCCTGCTTCCGCCGCTGATGCCGCGGCCGTGGCTCGGCAACGCCGTGCTGCTGGCGCTCGCCGTGATCAAGGGCCGCCGGGTAGCGCTCGATTTCATGGATCTGCGCGCCGTGCCCGCGCTCTGGCGCGGCCTCGTCAGCGCCTGGATCGTCATCCTGCTGCTGTTTGCCTGGCTCGCATCGGCCGTCGCCGCCCTGATCTGATGTGCTCATTGCGCCCTGACAAAGAACCCGACGGGCGAAGCGGCAATAAATCGCAGCATCGCATTCTCTAGACAACCAACCGGAAAGGATTGGCAATGGCTGAACGCCTGACCAAGTCGGCCGCGCGAAACGTCTTCTACGGCGGCTCGGCCTTTTTCTTCGCCATCTTCATAGGGCTGACGGCGCACAGCCATTACTACATGGCCACGAGCTCGACCGACGCGACCACGCTGACGTCGTCGGTCGCCCGCGGCAAGCATGTCTGGGAGAAGAACTCCTGCATCAACTGCCACACGCTGCTCGGCGAGGGCGCCTATTTCGCGCCCGAAGTCGGCAACGTCTGGGATCGCTGGGGCGGCAAGGAGGATCCGGCCGGTGCGCGCGAGACGCTGAAGGCCTGGATGCAGGCGCAGCCCTCGGGCGCGCCGGGCCGGCGGCAGATGCCGCAGTTCAACCTCACCGACCAGGAGCTCAACGATCTCGCCGATTTCCTGCAATGGACCTCGACGATCAAGCGCCAGAGCTGGCCGCCGAACCAGGCCGGCTGAGCAAGCTGCTTTCCTCTTTCAAGCCAGAGAGACCCCGAGATGAAATACCAAACCCAGAAAGTCGCGATGCTGTATTTTTACGGCGCGCTGACCTTGTTCCTGGCCCAGGTCCTGTTCGGCCTGCTCGCCGGAACCATCTACGTCCTACCCAACACGCTGTCGGTGCTGCTGCCGTTCAACATCGTCAGGATGATCCACACCAACGCGCTGATCGTGTGGTCGCTGATCGGCTTCATGGGCGCGACCTACTATTTGCTGCCCGAGGAGACCGAGACCGAGCTGTACAGCCCGCTGCTCGCGAAGATCCAGTTCTGGATGTTCTTCGGCGCCGCCGGCATAGCCGTGGTCGGCTATCTCTTCCACTATCACGAGGGCCGCGAATTCCTCGAGCAGCCCTTCATCATCAAGGTCGGCATCGTCGTCGTCTGCCTGATGTTCCTGTTCAACGTCACCATGACGGCGCTGAAGGGCCGGAAGACCACGGTCACCAACATCCTGCTGTTCGGCCTGTGGGGCGTTGCGATCTTCTTCCTGTTCGCCTTCTACAACCCGGCGAATCTCGCGGTCGACAAGATGTACTGGTGGTACGTCGTCCATCTCTGGGTCGAGGGCGTCTGGGAGCTGATCATGGCCTCCGTGCTCGCCTATCTCATGATCAAGCTCAACGGCATTGATCGCGAGGTCGTGGAGAAGTGGCTCTACGTCATCATCGGCCTTGCGCTGTTCTCCGGCATCCTCGGCACCGGCCACCACTTCTACTGGATCGGCGCCCCCGGCTACTGGCAGTGGATCGGCTCGCTGTTCTCCACGCTCGAGGTCGCACCCTTCTTCACCATGGTGATCTTCACGGTGCAGATGACCTGGAAGGCCGGCCGCAAGCATCCGAACCGCGCCGCACTGCTGTGGTCGGTCGGCTGCTCGGTGATGGCGTTCCTCGGCGCCGGCGTCTGGGGCTTCCTGCACACGCTGTCGTCGGTGAACTACTACACTCACGGCACCCAGGTCACCGCCGCGCACGGCCATCTCGCCTTCTTCGGCGCCTATGTGATGCTGAACCTGTCGGTGATGGCCTATGCGATCCCGCAGCTCAAGGGACGCGCGCCGTACAATCAATGGCTCAGCATGGCCAGCTTCTGGATCATGTGCACGGCCATGATGACGATGACCTTCGCGCTGACCTTCGCCGGCGTGATCCAGGTCCACCTCCAGCGTATCCTCGGCCAGAGCTACATGGACGTGCAGGACCAGCTCGCCTTCTTCTACTGGATCAGGCTCGGTTCCGGCGTGTTCGTCGCGATCTCCGCACTGATGTTCGTCTGGGCCGTGCTGGTGCCCGGCCGCGAGAAGCAGGCGACCATTCCCGCCGCGCTGCAGCCGGCTGAATAGGAAAGAGGGGCGGCCGCGACCGTCGCGGCCGCCTCGCCCAAGTCAATTCGGAGAGAGATCATGAAAGCTGCCCTTCACGCCGTCACGGCACCGGCGCCCGCACTGCCGCCCTATGTCGCGAGCGGCAACGAATGCGCGCTGTTCGAGCACGCCTGGCGGCATCAGCTCCCCGTGCTGCTGAAGGGGCCGACCGGCTGCGGCAAGACGCGCTTCGTCGCGCATATGGCGGCGCGGCTCGGCCTGCCGCTCCACACCGTCGCCTGCCATGACGATCTCACCGCCGCCGATCTCACCGGCCGTTATCTGCTCCGCGGCGGCGACACCGTGTGGACCGACGGCCCGCTGACGCGCGCGGTGCGCGAAGGCGGCATCTGCTATCTCGACGAGGTCGTGGAAGCGCGCAAGGACGTCACCGTGGTTCTGCATCCGCTTACCGACGATCGCCGCATCCTGCCGCTGGAGCGCACCGGGGAGGAGCTCGCGGCGCCCGAGAGTTTCATGCTCGTGGTCTCCTACAATCCCGGCTACCAGACGCTGCTCAAGGCGCTCAAGCCCTCGACGCGGCAGCGCTTCGTTGCCATCGAGTTCGGCTTCTTGCCCCCCGAGCAGGAGATCGCCGTCGTGTCCGCCGAAAGCGGACTGCCGGCCGAGCGCGTGCGGCCGCTGGTCGGGCTGGCCGGCCGGCTGCGCGCGCTCAAGGGCCATGATCTGGAGGAGGGCGTCTCGACCCGGCTCGTCGTCTATTGTGCGACCCTGATCGCCGCCGGCATGCCGACCGCCGATGCCGTGCTCGCCGGCATGATCGAGCCGTTGACCGATGATGCCGACGTCAAGGCCGCGCTGCTCGACGTCGCGCGCGCCGTGATCGGGTGAGGCGGCTCCCATGCTCGATTTCCTCGAACTGGAGGAGACGGTCGGACGCGCCTGGCACAGGATGGTCGGCGGCACCGCGAGCTATCCCGCTCACGACGATCATGCGGTGACGCTAGCGGAGGTGAAGGGCCGGCTTGCGGTGATGTTCCGCGCGCTCGGCGGCGAGAGCGGCGTGCAAATCGCGAGCGCCGGCGCCCGCAGATCCGGACACCGGCTCGGCTGGCGGCAACGCATCGGCCTCGGCGACGAGCGCCTCGAGCAGCCGGGCCGCGATGCCGCAACCATCTTCCTGCCCGATCGCATCGCGCTGTTTCCCGACCGCGCGCTCAATGCATCGCTCTATCGCTGGCTCGCGGCGTGGTTTGCGGTTGCGCCGGTCGAGGCGATCAGCGAGGCCGATCCGCTCCGGCGCGATCTGCTCGTGCTGCGCCGCGCCGCCGAAACAGCCGTCTTCGTGCTCACGCAGTTTCCCGGCCTCGTCTCGGACTACGCAAAGCTTGCCGCGGCGACAGCCGAGGCCAGGCCACGGCGGCCGTTGCCGCGGATCGAGCAGGAGGTCGAGCAGATCGCTCTCGCCTTGCTCGGCGCCGGACCTGCACCCGCAGGAAAGCTGTGGCCGGCCATGATGGGCACGGGACCGCTGCCGGACAAGGCGCCGCCCGGCTATCGTCCGATCCTGCCGTGCCCGCTGTGGGGCGAATGCTGGGCGCGCGAGCTGTCGCCCGCGCATGCCAGCGAGGATGAATGCGCTGCTGGCGCGGAGCCTGCGAGCGCGGACAATCGCAAGCGCTTCGCCGTCCGCGAACGCGAGGACGGCGCCAATCGCCGCGATCCCTTCGTGCTGAACCGTTTCGAGAAGATCCTGGCGATGGCCGAAATGGTCAATGTCGATCGCCCCGCCGACGACAGCGACGAGGAGGACGCGCAGAAAGCCGCCGACGATCTCGAGGAGATCACGCTCAGCCGACGCAGCGGCAAGCCCGCGAGCCGGTTCAAGTTCGATCTCGACCTGCCGCCGGAGGCGCTCGATGCCTCGCGGCTGGATGCGGACCTGACCTATCCCGAATGGGACTATCGCAGCAGCGCCTATCTGCCGGATCATTGCCGCGTGCTCGCATCGCCGGCTTCGGAGCAAGGTGAAAGCTGGATGCCCGACGAGACGATGCGCCGGCACATCCGCCAGGTGCGCCGCCGCTTCGAGGTGTTGCGGCCGCGCCATGAATTGCTGCGCGCCCAGGCCGACGGGCATGATCTCGACCTCGATGCGCTGGTGCGCGCGCGGTGCGATCTCCGCGCCGGCGGCAACGGCGCAGGACTTGATCGCGTCCACATGGCGATGCGCCCGCAGGGGCATGATCTCGCCGTCACGCTGCTCGTCGACGTCTCGCTCTCGACGGACGCCTGGGTCGATGGCTGTCGCGTGCTCGACGTCGAGAAGGAAGCGCTGCTCGTGCTCGCGCATGGGCTGTCGGCCTGCGGCGACCACCACAGCATCCTGACCTTCACCTCGCGCCGACGCTCCTGGGTGCGGATCGAAACCGTCAAGGCGTTCGGCGAGCCGATGAGCGGCGTGGTCGAGCGCCGCATCGGCGCGCTCAAGCCCGGCTATTACACACGGATCGGCGCGGCGGTCCGCCACGCCTCGGCCGGGCTTGCGCGACAGCCGCAGCGCAAGAAGCTGCTGCTCGTCCTGACCGACGGCAAGCCGAACGACGTCGATCATTACGAGGGGCGCTTCGCGGTCGAAGACACCAGGAAAGCCGTGCAGGAAGCGCGCCGGAGCGGTATCGCGGTCTTCGGCGTGACGGTGGACGCGGCGGCGCAATCCTATTTCCCGACGCTGTTCGGGCGCAGCGGCTACGCGATCGTCAGCAACATCAAGCGGTTGCCCGCGGCACTGCCGGCGATCTACCGGCAAGTGGCGCATTGAGGGGCCGGGACAGCCGCAACTGATGCGTCAGTACTTCTGGCCCTGAAGAGCTGCGAAGGCTTGCCTCATGAAACATTGATGTAGCGCAAGGCGCGCGGAAGGCGAGGGCGCATCGTTTCCCTCGGGCATTAAACTGTGGAGCCAATCCATGAGCCAGATGAGCGTGAGAAAAGCTGCAATAGCAACCGCGACCTTCGCATGCGCGACACTGCTGTCCGTCGGCTGGTCCGAACAAGGCGGCGTGTCGCTCTCGACCGAAAGCGCGCAGGCACGCGTCGGTCGCCCGCTCACTCCCGTCAGCGTTGCGGGTGTTGCGCGCCGGCAAAATCGCCGGGCCGCGTATGGGTACGGTGCGGGCGCCGTCGGTGCCGGTCTCGCCGGTGCTGCGGTTGTCGGCACGGCGGCAGCTGTCGCCGCCACTTCACCCGGATGGGGCTATTATGGGAACAGGCCTTACGTCGGTAGCGGCGCGTTGGCCGCCAACGCCTATTATGGCGGCCCCGTCGAAACCGGCCCGTTCTACGCGCAACGGGCCTATTACGGCCGTGGCCCCGGGTACGGCTACAACGGTTGGAGTGACTACAAGGCGCGAAACGGGATCGTCTGTGATCCCGGCACTATGATCAAAGGTGACGACGGCCTGATGCACGTCTGTCATTAGAGCAGTTCTTTCGACAAGCAGGGGCGGCTCCAGAGTTCGCCCCTGCTTGTAGCGCAAGACGGCGTCTGGCCGTTCCGTTGGTTAAAGCTCACCGTCAACATGGGACGTGCCGAGATTGGGCAAGGGGACCATCAAGCTACCAATCTGGCTGCGCATCGTGGTCATCGTGGGCCTGGCGACCCTCGCCACTGCTGCAGGCCTCATCGCGTATCGCTGGTACGTCCGGCCGGTGACGCTATCGATTGCGGTCGGCTCGTTCGACGGCGACGCTCCAAAAATCGTATCGGCGCTGGCGAGCAGGCTAGTCGTCAACAACGCGCCGGTGCGGCTCAAAGTGGTGGAGACCAGCGGCCTGATCGAATCCGCGGCGACGTTCTCTTCGGGCAAGGCGGATCTTGCGGTCGTCCGCGGCGATGTCGGCGATCTCTCGCAGGCGCAGGCGATTGTGGTCCTGGCCCAGGCCGTGGCGGTGCTCGTTGCGCCGCCGGGCTCGGCCATCACGGACATGGGCGGCCTGAAGCGTACGACGGTCGGGGTGGTCGCCGGCGACACCAATCAGAAGCTCGTCGACGTGTTGAGACGAACATATGACCTTGATCGCGCCAACGTCGCGTTCAAGAGCGTTGCGCTCGATCAGGTCCGCCGGGCGCTCGAAACCAAGGAGATACGCGCCGTCCTGTTCGTGATGCCCTTGAGCGACAAATACCTATCGCTGGTGCGAGGGCTGTTCCCTCAGAACGCGAAGACCGCCCCGGTCCTGATTCCGATCGAGAGCGCCGGGGCCATTGCGGAAAAGGAACGTGCCTACGAGAGCTTCGACATCCCCAAGGGCACGTTGCGCGGATCGCCTCCCGTCCCCGAGGATGACGTGACCACGCTCCAGTCGGCTTTCTATCTGGTCGGCAAGAAGAGTCTCGATAACGATATGATCGCGGGCTTCACGCAAGCCCTCACGACCGCCCGCAGGGACCTTCTGGCCGAGCTGCCGATCCTGGCGCAGTTCAAGGCACCCGACACCGACGCGGGCGCCTATCTTCCGGTTCATGCGGGCGCGGCGGAGTTCTACAACGGCAGTCAGGTCTCGTTCCTGGACAAGTGGAGCAACGCCATCTTCCTGGCACCGATGGCGCTTGGCGCGCTCGTCACGGTGGTCGCGGCAGCCTGGCGGTTTCTCCGATCCGGCGAACTGAAGCCGACGAGACCGGCGCTCGACACGCTCTATGCGTTGGGGCAACGGATAAGACACGCCGGCAGCGTCTCGGAATTGCTGGAGATCGAAGATCAGATCGACAGCGTATTGCGCGCGCAGCGCGCCGCGGCAGGTGACGATGAACAAGCCCTGGATGCTGCCACCCTGAATGTTGCCGCTCATCGCCTCGAAAATCTGATTCATGATCGCAGGGCGGCGCTCGCCGCCGCAGGTTCGGAGACGCCGCAAAAGGCAAAATCGTGATGCCTGGTTCGGGGAGAGCCCGCGGCGACAAGGTCCGGAGTGAGCTATTGCCCATGGCGTGGGTATATGATCGAATATCCGGATGGACCAGGGCCGGCCGAAACCCGATCTGATCATCTTCGACTGCGACGGCGTGCTGGTCGACAGCGAACTGTTGAGCTGCCGCTGCCTGTCCGAGGTGCTGGCCGAATTCGGCTTCGTGCTCAGCGTAGAGCAGGCGCTCGAGCTGTTTCTCGGACGCAGCACCAGGGCGATCGAGCAGCATTATCGCGATCTGGGTCGCGTCGTGCCGGATGACTTCCTGCCGCGATTGAAGTCGCGCGTCTTGGAGACCTTTGCCGCCTCGCTCGAGCCGATCCCCGGGGCGGGGGCCGTGATCTCAGGATTGACCGTGCCGTCCTGCGTCGCCTCGTCCAGCGACATCGACCGGGTGTCGCTCTCGCTCGACGTCACCGGCCTTAGGGCCCATTTCGGCGACCGCATCTACACCGCGCAGATGGTCAGCCACGGCAAGCCGGCGCCCGATCTGTTCCTCTACGCGGCGGACAAGATGGGCGCAGATCCCGCGCGCACGCTGGTGATCGAGGACAGCGTCAGCGGCGTGCAGGCGGGCAAGACGGCCGGCATGACCGTCTGGGGATTTGTCGGCGGCGGCCATTATCGCACCCGCGACGGCCGCGCTATATTGTCCGCAGCCGGAGCCGATCGGGTCTTCGCGCGC
The DNA here is from genome assembly GCF_018130885.1 of Bradyrhizobium sp. KB893862 SZCCT0404. Lineage (NCBI taxonomy): Bacteria > Pseudomonadati > Pseudomonadota > Alphaproteobacteria > Hyphomicrobiales > Nitrobacteraceae > Bradyrhizobium > Bradyrhizobium sp. KB893862 SZCCT0404. Next base: position 120,130 of record NZ_JAFCLT010000007.1, on the reverse strand, counting down.
ATGAGCGATTTCTGGGAGGCGTAGGCCCGCATGGCCGCCGAGAACGACAAGTCGAGACTCGACGACGCCGCGCGTGCCGGCTGGCTCTATTTCATTGCCGGCCACACCCAGGACGAGATCGCCAAGATGCTCCAGGTCTCGCGCGCCTCGGCGCAGCGGCTCGTCTCGCTGTGCCTCGCCGAGCGGCTCATCACCTTCCGGCTCGAACATCCCATCGCCGCCTGCATGGAGCTGGCGGCGCGCCTGAAGGAGCGGTTCGACCTCGTCCATTGCGAGGTGGTGCCGGCCGATCCTGCTGCGCCGCAGGCGACGGCAGGCATTGCCGAGCGCTGCGCCAACCTGCTCGATTCCACGCTGCGCTCGGAGACGCCCGTCATCGTGGCGCTTGGCACGGGCAGGGCGGTGCGCGCCGCGGTGGAGCGCGTCACGCCGATCGACCGCCCCAACCACCAGATCGTCTCGCTGGTCGGCAACATCTCCGCCGACGGCTCGGCGAGCTTCTACGACACCGTCGGCCGGCTCGCCGATCGCACCGGTGCGCGGCACTATCCGATGCCGCTGCCGTTCCTGATGTCGTCGGAAGACGAGCGCAACAAGATGGTGCGCATCGAGCCGATCGCCAAGGTCAAGGCTGTCGCGGCCAAGGCCGATCTGCGCCTCGTCGGCATCGGCCAGATGGACCAGAAGGCGCAGGTCCATATCGACGGCTTCGTCACCCGCGACGAATTGTTCGAGATGATGCGGCAGGGTGCGATCGGCGAGATCACCGGCTGGGCCTATGACGCGAAGGGCCGCCTGCTCAAGGCCGGCACCAACAAGCGCCTCACCAGCATCCCGCCGGAAGTGCCGGCGAAGACCACCACGATCGGCGCCGCCGTCGGTGCTGCCAAGGTGCCGGCGATTGCGGCGGCGTTGAGCGGCGGGCTGATCAACGGGCTGATCACGGACGAGGCCACCGCAAGGGCGATTCTGGAGCGGTAGGGCGTTGGGGCCGATGTCGTCATGGCCGGGCTTGTCCCGGCCATCCACGTTCTTGGTACCGCTCGTGAAACTCTCGTGGATGCCCGGGACAAGCCCGGGCATGACGACCTCATGTGTCCAATCAGCCCACCTTCCCGCACCGCAGCACTCATAAGTTGCGCAAACGCCAGCGCGCCTGCTTGACAATGGTCATCCCTCCGTTGAACATACGCCCAACGCGTGGGCATATGCTCAAAAGCGCGAGTCCAAGGGAGGTCACCGTGAAACATGTCCTCGGCGCCGTCTGCGGCGCGTCTGTTCTGCTGGCCGTCCCCGCGATGGCCGAAACCACCCTGACGATCGCCACCGTCAACAACGGCGACATGATCCGCATGCAGGGGCTCACGAGCGAATTCACCAAGAAGAACCCCGATATCACCGTGAAATGGGTGACGCTGGAGGAGAACGTGCTGCGTCAGCGCGTCACCACCGACATCGCCACCAAGGGCGGCCAGTTCGACGTGCTCACCATCGGCACCTACGAGGTTCCGATTTGGGCCAAGAAGGGCTGGCTGGTGCCGCTCGCCAATCTCGGCGCCGACTACGACGTCGCCGACCTCTTGCCGAAGATCAGGGACGCGGTCTCGACCGACGGCAAGCTCTATGCCGCGCCGTTCTACGGCGAGAGCTCGATGGTGATGTATCGCACCGATCTGTTCGAGAAGGCCGGCCTGAAGATGCCGGAAAAACCGACCTGGGATTTCGTCATCGATGCCGCGAAGAAGCTCACCGACAAGAATTCCGGCACCTACGGCATCTGCCTGCGCGGCAAGGCCGGGTGGGGCGAGAACATGGCCTTCCTCTCGGCAATGGCCAATTCCTACGGCGCGCGCTGGTTCGACGAGAAGTGGGAGCCGCAGTTCAACACGCCGGAATGGAAGACGACGCTCACCACCTATGTGAACCTGATGAAGGAAGCCGGCCCTCCGGGCGCGAGCTCGAACGGTTTCAACGAGAATCTGGCGCTGTTCAACGCCGGGAAATGCGCGATGTGGATCGACGCCACGGTCGCGGCGTCCTTCGTCACCAACCCGAAGGATTCCAAGGTCGCCGACAAGGTCGGCTTTGCGCTCGCGCCCAACACCGGGCTCGGCAAGAACGCCAACTGGCTGTGGGCCTGGAATCTCGCGATCCCCGCCGGCTCCAAGAAGACCGAAGCCGCCGAGAAGTTCATCGCCTGGGCGACGAGCAAGGACTACACCAAGCTGGTGGCATCGAAGGACGGGTGGGCCAACGTGCCGCCGGGCACGCGGACATCGCTCTATCAGAACGATGAGTATCTCAAGGTCGCGCCGTTCGCCAAGCTGACGCTGGCCTCGATCGATGCTGCCGATCCGAACAAGCCGACCGTGAAGCCCGTGCCCTATGTCGGCGTACAATACGCCGCCATTCCCGAATTCCAGGGCATCGGCACGCAGGTCGGCCAGCAATTCTCGGCCGCACTTGCGGGATCGACCTCCGTCGACGCGGCGCTCGCCGCCGCGCAAACCGCGACCGAGCGCGAGATGAAGCGCGCCGGCTACATCAAGTGAACCCGAGCTCTCCCTGAGCTCAAACTTGCGGCCATCCATCCTTGCTGGATGGCCGCCCTTTCTTCCTCCGAGCGGAGAGCCAAGGATGGCAACCCGGCAGACGCAGCTTCTTGCGCGGTCGCTCCTGACCCCGGCCGTCGGGCTGCTCTTCATCTGGATGATCGTTCCGCTGGCGCTGACGATCTATTTCTCGACGCTGCATTACAGCCTGCTCGATCCCGGCTCCGAAGAATTCGTCGGCCTGGAGAACTTTCGCTACTTCCTCACCGATCCGGCCTTCCTCGCCTCGCTCCAGAACACGCTGGTGCTGGTCGGCTCCGTGCTGGCGCTGACCATCCTGCTCGGCATTCCCCTGGCACTGCTGCTCGATCAGCCCGTAATCGGGCGCAATTTCGTGCGGCTCATGGTGATCGCGCCATTCTTCGTGATGCCGACGGTGAGCGCGCTGGTCTGGAAGAACCTGTTGATGCATCCGGTCTCCGGCCTGTTCGCGTGGCTCGCGAAACTGGTCGGGCTGACGCCGGTCGACTGGTTCAACGACGTGCCCCTGTTCTCGGTGATCCTGATCGTCGCCTGGCAATGGCTGCCGTTCGCGACGCTGATCCTCTTGACCGCGCTGCAATCGCTCGACGAGGAGCAGAAGGAGGCCGCCGAAATGGACGGCGCCAGCGCCGTCTCGACCTTCATCTACATCACGCTGCCGCATCTGGCGCGGCCCATCACCGTGGTGATCCTGATCGAGACCATCTTCCTGCTGACCGTGTTCGCGGAAATCTTCGTCACCACCGGTGGCGGACCGGGCCTGCAGACCACCAACATCGCCTTCCTGATCTATTCGCAGGCGCTGATCCAGTTCGACGTCGGCAGCGCCTCGGCCGGCGGCCTCGTCGCGGTGGTGATCGCCAACATCGTCGCCTTCTTCCTCGTCCGCATCGTCGGCCGCAATTTGGAGGCCTGACATGGCACGCATGGCGACGAGGCAGCGCGTGGTCATCTCGACGATCGGGGCCTGGCTGTTCGGCTTCCTGATCTTCTTCCCGATCCTGTGGATGGTGCTGGCGAGCTTCAAGACCGAGCTCGAGGCCTTCGCCATCCCGCCGTCCTTCCTGTTCTTCCACTGGACCCTCGAGAACTATGTCACCGTGCAGGAGCGCAGCGACTATTTCCACCATGCGATGAACTCCGTCATCATCGCCGGCGGCTCGACGCTCATCGCGCTGTTGATTGCGATTCCCGCGGCCTGGTCGATGGCGTTCTCGCCGACCAAGCGCACCAAGGACATCCTGCTCTGGATGCTCTCGACCAAGATGATGCCGCCGGTCGGCGTGCTGGTGCCGATCTACCTGATCTACAAGACCGTCGGCCTGCTCGATTCCCGCATCGGTCTCGTCTTCATCCTCTGCCTCGGCAATCTGCCGATCGTGATCTGGATGCTCTTTACGTACTTCAAGGAGATCCCGCGCGACATCCTGGAGGCCGCGCGCATGGACGGCGCCACCATCGGCCGCGAGCTGGTCTATGTGTTGACGCCGATGGCGATCCCGGGCCTCGCGTCCACGCTGCTGCTCAATTTGATCCTGGCCTGGAACGAAGCGTTCTGGACGCTCAACCTGTCGACGTCCAACGCCGCGCCGCTCACCACGTTCATCGCCTCCTATTCCAGTCCGGAAGGGCTGTTCTGGGCCAAACTGTCGGCGGCCTCGACGCTGGCGATCGCGCCCATTCTCGTCCTCGGTTGGTTCAGCCAGAAGCAGCTCGTGCGCGGGCTCACCTTTGGCGCGGTGAAGTAAGGGGGCTGCCATGGGTCAGATCACACTTCAGGACGTGCAGAAATCCTTCGGCCCGGTGCACATCATCAAGGGCGCCGACCTCGACATCGCCGACGGCTCCTTCGTGGTGTTCGTCGGCCCCTCCGGTTGCGGCAAGACCACGCTGCTGCGGCTGATCGCCGGGCTCGAGGACGTCAGCGGCGGCAAGATCCTGATCGACGGCAAGAACGTCGTCGACACGCCGCCAGCCAAGCGCGGGCTGTCGATGGTGTTCCAGTCCTACGCGCTCTATCCGCATATGAGCGTGCGCGGCAATATCGGCTTCGGGCTGAAGATGGCCGGGCTGCCGAAGGACGAGATCAACCGCAAGGTCGAGACGGCAGCCGCTACGCTGAACCTCACTCCCTATCTCGACCGCAAGCCACGCGAGCTCTCCGGCGGCCAGCGCCAGCGCGTCGCGATCGGCCGCGCCATCGTCCGCGAACCCAAGGCGTTCCTGTTCGACGAGCCGCTCTCCAACCTCGACGCCGCGCTGCGCGTGCAGATGCGGATCGAGGTGACGCGGCTGCAGAAGCAGCTCGGCACCACCGCGATCTACGTCACCCACGACCAGGTCGAGGCCATGACCATGGCCGACAAGATCGTCGTGCTCAACGGCGGCAAGATCGAGCAATACGGCTCGCCGCTGGAGCTCTACGAGCGGCCCGCAAATCTCTTTGTCGCCGGCTTCATCGGCTCGCCCAAGATGAATTTCGTGACCGGCGAGTCGGCCTTGCAGCGCGGTGCGGCCACGATCGGCGTGCGGCCGGAGCACCTCAAGATCGAGCGCGAGGGCGCCGGCGGCTGGCAGGGCACGATCGCGGTCGCCGAGCATCTCGGCAGCGACACCTTCCTCTATGTCGATGCGGGTCCCCTCGGCATGCTGACGGCGCGCTACATCGGCGAATTGAGCCTGCATGCCGGCGACCGCGTGTCGCTGGTGCCGGACCCCCAGCGCATTCACCGCTTCGACGACGGCGGTAACGCCCTTCGAGGCTAACAAGAAACGGCAAGACACGGATAGACACCATGTACCTGGAAAAATTCAGATTGAACGGCAAGACCGCGTTCATCACCGGCGGCGGGCAGGGCATCGGCCTTGGCTGCGCCGAGGCGCTGGCCGAAGCCGGCGCCAAGGTCATCATCGGCGACCGCGACAGCAAGGTCGCCGACAGCGCGAAGGCCGAGTTGAACGCCAAGGGCTACGACGTCGAGACCGCGATCATGGACGTCACCGACACCAAACGCGTGGCCGAGGTCGCAAGCGACCTCGTCGCCCGTCACGGCAAAGTCGACATCCTCGTCAACAATGCCGGCATCGCGCGCAGCGAGACCCCGGCCGAGACCGTCACCGACGAGCACTGGCTCAACGTCATCGACGTCAATCTCAACGGCACGTTCTGGTGCTGCCGCGAGTTCGGCAAGCACATGCTGAAGGCCAGGAGCGGCGCGATCGTCAATGTCGGCTCGATGTCCGGCTTCATCGTCAACAAGCCGCAGGAGCAATGCTTCTACAATGCTTCCAAGGCCGCCGTGCACCATCTGACCAAGTCGCTGGCAGCCGAATGGGGCGCGCGCGGGATCCGCGTCAATGCGGTGGCGCCGACCTATATCGAGACGCCGCTCAACGCCTTCGTGAAGAGCAATCCGAAGATGTACGACGCCTGGATCGGTGGAACCCCGATGGCGCGGATGGGGCAGGTCGAGGAGATCGCCTCGGTCGTTCTGTTCCTCTCCTCGGAAGCCGCGAGCCTGATGACCGGCAGCATCGTGCTGGTGGATGGCGGCTACACTTGCTGGTAGGCTTGTCGCCAAAACTGGCGGAAAGCGACCGGGAGTGACCATGCCGCGAGCGTATATCGGCGTCGACGTGGGGACCACGAGCACGCGGGCAGGGGTGTTTGACGAGGCCGGGACGCTGCTCGCGACCGCGCGGCATCCGATCCGGATCTGGCACGAGCCCGGCGACATCGTCGAGCAGTCCTCGCAGGACATCTGGGAAGCCTGCGCCAGATCGGTGCGCGCGGCGATGGCGGAGGCTGCGATTGCGCCGGGCAGCATCGGCGGCATCGGTTTCGACGCCACCTGTTCCCTCGTGGTGCTTGATCCGCAAGGCGAGCCGCTCACCGCCAGCGCCTCCGGCGACGCCCAGCGCAACGTCATCGTCTGGATGGATCATCGCGCCACGGCCGAAGCGCGGTTGATCAACGAGACCGAGGATGCCGTGCTGCGCTATGTCGGCGGCTCGATCTCGCCGGAGATGGAGATGCCGAAGCTGTTGTGGCTGAAGCGGCATCTGCGCGCGAGCTTTGACGCCGCAGGTCACTTCTTCGATCTCGCCGACTATCTGACCTGGCGGGCGACCGGTTCGCTGCAACGCTCGACCTGCACCGTCACCTGCAAGTGGAACTATCTCGCCCATGATGGCGGCGGATGGAGCGCGCCGTTCTTCAAGCGCATCGGTCTGTCCGACTTCGTGAGCGAGAAATATGCCCGCATCGGCACCGATATCGTCGCGCCCGGCACGCGGCTTGGCGCGGGCCTCACCGCCAACGCCGCAGCCGAGCTCGGCCTGACGCCGGGCACCCCGGTCGGCGCCTCCCTGATCGACGCGCATGCCGGCGGCATCGGTGCGATCGGCGGGCGCGACGGGGCGGGCGGCGCGAGCGACGTCAGCGACCGTCTCGCCTACATCATGGGAACGTCGGCCTGCATCATGGCGACGACGAAGGAGCCGTGCTTCGTGCCGGGCGTGTGGGGGCCCTATTATTCGGGCATGGTCCCGGAGTTCTGGCTCAACGAAGGCGGGCAGTCCGCCGCGGGCGCCGCGATCGATCATCTGCTCAAGTCGCATCCCGGCCACACGGATGCGAGCGCGGCGGCGCGAAGCGAAGGCGTCGACCTCATCGAGTTCCTCGAACGCCGCATCATCGCGCGCGCCGGCGATGCCAGCCGCGCCGCGCTGCTCGCGCGTGACGTCCACGTGCTGCCCGAATTCATCGGCAACCGCTCGCCCTATGCCGATCCCGACACCCGCGCTGTGATCGCCGGCCTCGATCTCGACACCGACATTGCCTCGATGGAGCGGCTGTTCGTCGCCGGCCTCTGCGGTCTCGCCTATGGCCTTGCCGAGGTGATCGAGGCCTTTGCCGCGCATGGCGTGCACGCCAGCCTCATGATCATGGGCGGCGGCGCCAGCCGCAGCCCGCTGGTGCGGCAGATCATGGCCGACACCACCGGTCTCACCGTCGCGCTGCCGCAGACGAAGGAGCCTGTGCTGCTCGGCGCGGCCATGCTCGGGGCGGTGGCCGGTGGCGCTTATGCGTCGATCGGCGAGACCATGGCAAAGATGTCGGCGCTGGGCCGCAAGAGCGAGCCGACCGCGCCCGAGATGGCCGCGTTTCACAAGCGCAAGCGGGACGTCTACAAGCTGCTGCGCGAGGTCGATCGCGGCAGCCGTGCCGCGATGCGCGATATCGCCAGAGGTTGAGAAGAATGCTGTTATCCTGCGGCGATGCGCTGATCGATTTCGTGCCGACGAAAAGCGCGGAAGGGCGCGAGGCGGTGATGCCCGCGGTCGGCGGCTCCTGCCTGAACGTCGCGATCGGCATGGCGCGGCTGGGGGCGCCGACCGGTTTTGTGGGCGGCATCTCGACCGACCTGTTCGGACGGATGATCGCAGACCACGCAAGCGCCTCGCATGTCGCGCTCGACCTCGCCACCCGCAGCGAGCACCAGACCACGCTGGCCTTCGTCCGCATCGTCGCCGGCGAATCGCACTATGCCTTCTACGATGCCGAGACCGCGACGCGGAGCTGGACCTACCGGCGCGGGACGATTCCCTTCGCCGACGTCGAGGTCGTCCATGTCGGTTCGACCACGCTGGTCAACGACCAGGGCGCGGCCGAGACCAGGGCCCTGATCGCGGACGCGCGCGCATTGTCCACGATCTCCTTCGATCCAAACTGCCGCCCCAATCTGGTGAAGGACAAGCCGGCCTACCTCGCGCGCATGGCCGAGTTCGCGAAACAGGCCGATCTCATCAAGATGTCCGACGTCGACTTCGCCTATCTCTATGGCGAGGAGCCTTATCAGCGGCGTGCGAGCGGATTGCTGGGGCAGGGCACAAGCCTCGTCGTCATCACCCGCGGCAACAACGGCGCGATCGCCTGGCACGCGGCCGCAGGACAGATCGAGGTTGCCGCGCCGCAGGTGGTGGTCGCCGACACCATCGGCGCCGGCGACAGCTTTCAGGCCGCGCTGCTGTTCGCCCTGCACAAGCAGGGATGCCTTGTGCGCGAAGGACTCAAGCAGATCAGCGCTGACGAGCTTCGCCGCGCGCTGTCCTTTGCCGCCAATTGCGCCGGCCTGACCTGCACCCGTCCGGGCGCCGATCCGCCGTGGAGCCACGAGGTTAAGTGGAGCCTGTAGGCCGCACTTCCCTTCTCCCCTTGCGGGAGAAGGTGGCGCGAAGCGCCGGATGAGGGGTGTGTCTCCCCAAACTCAGATCAGCGTTCGCGGAGAGATACCCTTCACCCGCCTCGCCGCTTCGCGGTGATCCACCCTCTCCCACAAGAGGAGAGGGGAAGGTGTCGCTCACATCCGCGCGACGGCCTTCTCGGCGCATTTGAGGAAGGTACCGATCAGCGGGCTGTGGGAATCCCGTCGCCAGCACACCGCGATGTCGAGGGAGTCGGTGGCTTCGCGCAGCGGCCTGAACACGATGCCGCGCGGCGCGCCGAGCTGCGCGCAGGCCGGCAGGATGGCGAGGCCTTCGCCCGCGAGCACCAGGCTCATCGCCGAATGCACCGTCTCGACGCGGCTCGCGATCGGCATCACCACCTGGTGCCGGCGGAGCAGGGGGACCACGGCGGACGATGCGGGACCGTGGTCCGGATGCGGGAGCGCGATCAGCGGACGGCCGTGCAATTTCGCCATTGGCACCGAGCTCAGGCGGGCGAGCGGCGAGCGGATCGGCATGGCCAGCATGAGGCGCTGCGTACCGATCCGCGCCACCTGGATCTCGGGATGGTTGATGGCCGGCATGCACAGCGCCACCGTGACGCTGCGATCGAGCACCCGGGCCTCGCGCGTCGAGGCGCTGAGCTCGGCGAATTCGAGGTCGACGCCGGGCACCGAGCGGCGCAGCTCGGGAATGAGCCGCGGCAGCATCGCATTCGCCAGCACGAACATGTAGCCGACCGACAGCCGGCCGCGCCGCCCCGCGGCGACCGCGCGCGCGGCTTCGGCACCGTCCGCCGCCAGCGCCAACGCCTCGCTGGCGCGTGCCAGCAGCGCCTGGCCCGCCTCGGTCAGGTCCATGCCGCGGGTGCCGCGGCGGAACAGCGGCGCGCCGATCTCGGCCTCGAGCTTGCGGATCTGCACCGAGAGCGGGGGCTGCGCCATCCGCAGCCGCTCGGCAGCCTTGCCGATGCTGCGCGTCTCGGCGACGGCGACGAAATAGCGGAGCCGGCGAAGATCCATTGGCATACCGAAAACGTATGGGTTGGCGTCAAAAATCGTATTGGACGGCGAGTTAACAAAACTGTCATTCTCGCTGTCAATGCCTGCCAACGGTGGCGGGCCTCCGGAGCGTGATGTCTCGATGAACGGCGATCCCTGTCTGTTGTCCGCAACCGAGCTGCGCGGCCTCGTCGCGACCAAGCAGATTTCCCCCGTCGAGATCGTGAGTGCCGTGCTCGCCCGCGCCGAGGCGCTGCAGGGCGAATTGAACTGCTTCATTACGATCTGCGGCGACGAGGCGCTTGTCGCCGCGCGGGAGGCCGAGCGCAAGGTGATGGCGGGCGAAGAGCTCGGCCTGCTCCACGGCATCCCCGTCACCGTCAAGGACATCGTCAACACCAGGGGCGTCAAGACCACTTTCGGCGCCGTGCCCTACAAGGACAATGTGCCGACCGAGGATGCCGTCGGCGTGGCGCGGCTGCGCAGCGCGGGCGCGATTCTGATCGGCAAGACCACGACGCCGGAATTCGGCAGCAAGTGCCTGACGGACTCGCCGCTGTTCGGCCGCACCCGCAACGCCTGGAGCGCGAAGCGTTCCTCCGGCGGCTCCAGCGGCGGCGCAGCCGTGGCGGTGGCAAGCGGCATCGCGCCGCTGGCGATCGCGACCGACGGCGGCGGATCGACGCGCATTCCGGCCGCTTGCAACGGCGTCGTCGGCCTGAAGCAGAGCAACGGCGTGATCCCGCACAGCCAGGCGCTCGACGCGTTCGGCAACCAGACCTACGTCACGCCGACCACGCGGACCGTCGCCGACACCGCGCTGATGATGCAGGCGATGGCGGGCGAGGACCCCATCGATCCCTGGTCGATCGGCATGCCCGTGCCCGATTTCATCGGCACCGCCGTCCCGCGCGGCGACCTGCGCGGGCAGAGGATCCTGTACTGCCTGACCCCGCCGGGCCGGCCGGCCTCCGCCGAGGTCGCCGCCAATTTCAAGGCCAGTCTCGACCGGCTGGCCGGGTTAGGGGCCGAGCTCGAGGAATTTTCCGCTGACGGTTTCGACATCGAGCCGATCTGGCGCGCCATCAACCACACTGTCTGGCGCACCCGTTTTGCCAAGCTCGCGGCCGAGCACGGGGAGGAGCTCAGCGAGGCCTTTCTCAAGCAGCTCGCGCTCGCCACCGAGGTCAGCGGCGTCGATTACCAGGAGGCAATGTTCGCGCGCACCGCGCTGTTCCGCCGCGTGCAATCGCTGCTTGCGCGCGGGCACTTCCTGGCGATGCCGACCCTCACGCGCACGGCGCTGCCGATCGAGCAGGATCTGTTCGGCACCATCGAGATCGACGGGGCGCATTTCGACAGCGTCCGGCCGCACTGGTTCCCCTGGACCATGCCGTTCAACATGACCGGGCATCCCGCGGTCAGCCTGCCCTCGGGCTTCGCCCGCGATGGCCTGCCGATCGGGCTCCAGCTCGTCGGCCGCTTCCGGGACGATGCTGAATTGCTGCGCGCGAGCGCGCTGTTCGAGGCCGCCAGTGGCCTTCTCTCCCGCTGGCCGGAATGACGACATGCGCAGGCCGCAAAGCCCTTGCCTCGGGCGCCCGGACATGTTGATCGTGCCGCAGGTTGGTCCTGAAGCCGAGCGCGCATGAGCGTCTTTGTCCTCCGACGTCTGTTGACCTTGCTGGCGACGCTGGTCGGCGCATCGTTGATCATTTTCCTGGTGCTGGACGCGCTGCCGGGCAACGCCGCGCAGATGCTGATGGGCGCCGACGCCTCGCCGGATGCGGTGCGCGCGCTCACCGTCAAGCTCGGGCTCGACCAGCCGCTGGCGGTCCGTTACCTGCAGTGGATCAGGGGTCTGCTCGTCGGCGATCTCGGCAACAGCTACGTCTACGGCACGCCGGTTGCCGGCCTGATCGCGGAGCGGCTGGTGCTGACCATTCCGCTCGCGATCATGGCGATGACGATCACCGTGACGCTGGCGCTCTCGGCCGGCATCTACACCGCCGCCAACCACAACAAGCTCGGCGACGTCGGCGTGATGTCGCTGACGCAAGTGGGCATCGCGCTGCCAAACTTCTGGTTCGCGATCCTGCTGGTGCTGCTGTTTGCGGTGCGGCTGCAATGGCTTTCGGCGGGCGGCTTCGCCGGCTGGGAGGACGGCGTCTGGCTTGGCGTCAGGTCGCTGCTCCTCCCGGCAGTGTCTCTGGCGGTGGTGCAGGCCGCGATCCTCGCCCGCGTCACGCGCTCGGCGGTTCTGGAAGTGCTGCGCGAAGATTTCGTGCGGACGGCCCGCGCGAAGGGGCTCGGCAAGCGCGAGGTGCTGTGGAGCCACGTGCTGCGCAACGCCATGATCCCCGTGATGACGGTGATGGGCCTGCAATTCGCCAATCTGCTCGCCGGCACCATCGTGATCGAGAACGTGTTCTATTTGCCGGGCCTCGGCCGGCTGATCTTCCAGTCGATCGCCAACCGCGATCTGATCGTGGTGCGCAATTGCGTGATGCTGCTTGCCGCCATGGTCGTCATCGTCAATTTCGTGGTCGACGTGCTCTATGCCTTCATCGATCCCCGTATCAAGGTCCACGACCTGTGAGCGCGCCCGTGACCATTGACGCCCCCGTCGCAGCGCGCCGTCTGCCGGCCAAGACCTTCTGGGGCCGGGCGCTGCGCCATCGCAGTTTCGTCCTCGGCGGCACGCTCAGCCTGCTGGTCCTTGCCTCGGCGCTGCTGTCGCTGGTCTGGACACCCTGGTCTCCCTACGAGATCGACATCGCTTCGAAGCTTCGGCCGCCGTCGGCGGCGCATTGGCTCGGCACCGATTCCTTCGGCCGCGACGTCGTCTCGCTGCTGCTCGCCGGCGCGCGCTCGACCATCATGGTCGGCATCATCGCGGTCAGCATCGGTCTCACCTTCGGCGTCTGCCTCGGTCTGATCGCCTCGGCCAGGCGCGGCTGGACCGAAGAAATCATCATGCGCTTCTCCGACTTCACCTTCGCCTTTCCGGCCGTGCTGTCCGCGATCATGCTCGCCGCGGTGGTCGGCCCCGGCATGGTGACCTCGATCGTCGCGATCGGCATCTTCCAGATCCCGACCCTGACCCGGCTGACGCGCGGCTCGGCCAACGCGATCTGGGCGCGCGAATTCGTGCTGGCCGCCCGCGCCTCGGGGAAGGGCAAATTCCGCATCACCGTCGAGCACGTGCTGCCGAACATCCTGTCGATCCTGATCGTGCAGGTCACCATCCAGTTCGCGCTCGCCATTCTCGCCGAGGCCGCGCTGTCCTATCTCGGTCTCGGCACGCAGCCGCCGCAGCCGTCCTGGGGGCGGATGCTGAACGACGCGCAGACGCTGCTGTTCCAGTCGCCGATGCTCGCGGTCTATCCGGGCGCTGCGATTGCCATCGCCGTGCTCGGCCTCAATCTCCTTGGTGACGGATTGCGCGACCTGCTCGATCCTCGGCTGGCACGGGAGCGATGACGATGGCTGAGCGCTCCGACATGCCGCTGATCGACGTCCAAAACCTCGGCGTCCGCCTCAACACCAGCCGCGGGCCGGCACAGGCCGTGCGCGGCGTCAGCTTCTCGCTCAAGCGCGGCGAGACGCTTGGGCTCGTCGGCGAGTCCGGCTGCGGCAAGTCGGTGACCGCATTGTCGCTGATGGGCCTGCTGCCGGACAGCGCGGTCGTGACCGGCAGCATCAAGCTCGACGGCAGCGAGCTCGCCGGGCTCGCGGATACGGACTATTGCCGTCTGCGCGGCAACCGCATCAGCATGATCTTCCAGGAGCCGATGACCGCGCTCAATCCGATGCACACGATCGGCAACCAGGTCGCCGAGCCGCTGCGGCGTCACAAGAAATATTCGGCAGCGCAGGCGCGGAAGGAGACGATCGCCTTGCTCGACCGCGTCGGGTTGCCCGATCCGGCGCGTCGCGTCGATGCCTATCCGCACCAGTTCTCCGGCGGTCAGCGCCAGCGCATCACCATCGCGATGGCGCTGGCCTGCGAGCCCGACCTCCTGATCGCGGATGAGCCGACCACCGCGCTCGACGTGACCATCCAGGGCCAGATCCTGGACCTCATCGCCGATCTCGTCGAGGAGCGCGGCATGTCGATGATCCTGATCTCACACGATCTCGGCGTCATCGCCGAGAACGTGCAGCGGATGATGGTGATGTATGGCGGTACCGTGATCGAGAGCGGACCGACCGACGAGGTGTTCCGCCGTATGGGACATCCCTACACGCAGGGCCTGTTCCGCGCCCGGCCGAAGCTCGGCGCGCGCAAGGGGACGCGGTTGAAGACGATCTCCGGCACCGTGCCCGAGCTCGCCGACCTCCCGGCCGGCTGCACCTTCTCCGAGCGATGTCCGCTCGTGATCGATGCGTGCCGCACCGCGCTGCCGCCGGTGGTCGAGGTGGGGCCCGGACATGGCGTGCGCTGCATCCGGACCGACGTCTCGATGGCTGCGAATGTCGGAGCGCTGTCCGCATGAGCACCGCACCGCTTCTCGATGTCAGGGATCTCGAACAGCGCTACATGCTGCCGCGGGAGAGCCTGTTCCGCCCGCCCGGTCAGGTGCGTGCGCTCAATGGTGTCAGCGTCCAGGTTCAGGCCGGCAAGAGCCTCGGCATCGTCGGCGAGTCCGGCTCGGGAAAGTCCACCTTCGCGCGCGTCGTGATGGCGCTGGAGCGGCCGACCTCGGGGCAGGTCGCGCTGCTCGGCCGCGATCTCAACCGCATCTCGGCGGGCGAGTTGCGCCGCGCCCGGCGCGATTTCCAGATGGTGTTCCAGGATCCCTATGGATCGCTGGATCCGCGCCAGACCATCGCGCGCATCGTCGCCGAACCTCTGACCGTGCTCGATGGCGCCGACCGCACCACTTTCCGCGACCGTGTTGCGGCCGTGCTGCGCCAGGTCGGCTTGCGCGATGCCGACATGGACAAATATCCGCATGAGTTCTCCGGCGGCCAGCGCCAGCGCATCGCGATCGCGCGGGCGCTGATCACCCAGCCCAAGCTGATCGTCGCCGACGAGCCGGTCTCCGCGCTCGATGTTTCCGTGCAGGCCCAGGTGCTCAACCTGATGCAGGACCTGCAGGAGCAGTTCGGCCTCAGCTACATCCTGATCAGCCACGACCTCGCCGTCGTGGACTATCTCTGCGACGAGGTCGCGGTGATGTATCTCGGCCGCATCGTCGAGCAGGGCCGCCCGGAGGATCTGTTCGAGCATTGTGCCCATCCCTACACGCGGGCTCTCCTGGACGCCGTGCCGCGGGCGCGCGCCGGGGGCGGCCGGCGCCGGCGCGGAGCACAGGCCATTGCCTCGCAATCGGCGGCCGCCAGCGGATGCCCCTATGTCGCACGCTGCCCGCTCGCCGACCAGCATTGCCGCGAAACCCCGCCTGAGCTACGCAGGGTGGGCGAAGGACACTTGGCCGCCTGCCACAAGGCGGAGGCTGTGATGGCGTTGCCGCAGGCGACCATGGAAGGTTAGTCTCCGCAGCAGGATTGGCACGGGTTCGGGATTAGAACAGGCCGGGGAGTTACGAGATGTTCAGGAAATTATCGATCGTCGCATTTGCCGCCGCGTTTCTCGCAGCGCCGCTGCCGGTTCTGGCACAAAGCAAGAAGGACAGCGTCGTCATGGCGATGGCGCTGGAGCCCCCGGGGCTCGATCCCACCAACGCCGCTGCGGCCGCGATCGCGGAGGTCACGCTCTACAACATCTACGAGACGCTGACCAAGATCAACGAGGACGGCTCGGTCTCGCCGCTGCTGGCCGAGAGCTGGACCGCTTCGCCCGACCTGAAGACCTATACGTTCAAGCTGCGCAAGGGCGTCAAATTCCAGAACGGCGAAGCCTTCGATTCCGCGGCCGTGAAGTTCTCGTTCGAGCGCAACGCAGCGCCGACCAGCACGAACAAGGACAAGAGCCTGTTCCAGGCCTTCGAAAAGGTCGAGACGCCCGACGCCGACACCGTCGTGATCACGGTGAAATATTCCGAGCCGAACCTCCCGTTCCTGCTCGGACAGGCCAGCGGCTCGATCGTCGAGCCGAAGAGCGCGCCCACCAACGTGACGCAGCCGGTCGGCACCGGGCCCTATCAGCTCGGGGCCTGGGCCAAGGGCTCCTCGATCACGCTGACCAAATGGGCCGATTATCGCAATGCCTCGACGGTCAAGCTCTCGAAGGTGACGATCCGCTTCATCTCCGATCCGGCGGCGCAGGTGGCGGCGCTGCTGTCGGGCGACGTCGATGCGTTCCCGCGCGTCGCCGCGGCGCGCGCCCTGGCGCAGTTCAAGGCCGATCCGCGCTTCACGGTGCTGGTCGGCGGCTCCAAGGCCAAGACCATCGTTGCGATCAACCATCGGAAGAAGCCGCTCGATGACGTCCGCGTGCGCCGCGCCATCCTTGCGGCGATCGATCGCAAGGCCATGATCGACGGTGCCGTCGACGGCTTCGGCACGCCGATCGGCAGCTTCTACGTGCCGGGTTCGCTCGGCTATGTCGACACCACCGGCGTCAACCCCTACGACCCCGAGAAGGCCAAGAAGCTCTTGGCAGAAGCCGGCGTCACCACGCCGCTCGAGCTCTCCCTCAAGCTGCCGCCGCCGTCCTATGCGCGGCAGGGCGGCGAGATCGTCGCGGCCCAGCTCGCCAAGGTCGGCATCGTCGCCAAGATCGAGAACGTCGAATGGGCGCAATGGCTGTCGCAGGTGTTTGCCGGCAATGGCCCGCATAATTTCGACCTGACCATCGTCAGCCATGTCGAGCCGTTCGACCTCGTCAAGATCACCGAGCCCGACTACTATCTCGGCTACAACAACGACGCCTTCAACGCGCTCTACAAGCAGATCGTGTCGACGCCGGACGAAGCCGCGCGCGCCAAACTGCTCGGCGACGCCCAGCAGAAGCTGGCCACCGACGCCGTCTCCGCCTACATGTACCAGCCGCAGCTCATCACCATCACCGGCAAGAAGCTGAAAGGCGTCTGGAAGGACGTGCCCCAGTACGAGAACGATTTCTCGACCTGGTACTGGGAGTAGGGTGGGCGACGGCGTCCTCGTCGTTCGAGGTGCGCGGTCCGTTGCTGTGCCCTCTCCCCTTGCGGGAGAGGGCAGCGACTCGGGTAGACACGGACTCGCTTGGGTGAGGGGTCTCTTTCCGCGAACGGCACTCTCTCATTTGACGAGCGGCTTCCTCCGTGGATGGAAGTCCTCATCCGGCGCTTCGCGCCACCTTCTCCCGCAAGGGGAGAAGGGAGGAAATGCGCGACGATTTCGGAATAATCGCACTATACCCCCGTTTTGCCCGACGAGTCAAACCGGCGCGCTGCCCCGGCGGCGCAAGTCGTTGATCCCATGGGCCCCGGCTACTGTGCATGGGGTTGTTTTCGCAGTTTTGGTTGAGGCGGCTCGTTATGCCGCCGCCGGCAGATCCGGATCGGCGATCGCCCCTGCGACGCGCACGCGGACGCGCAGGGCGTTGCCGGGCAGGTAGGCGATCGGCATGTCCTCGACGTCGACGGTCTTGAGGCTGTCGCGCGCGGCGCCGGCCTGGACGGCGCGGTCGGCGGCGATGTCGCGCGCCGCGGCGATGGCATCCTCGCGGCTGAGGTCGCGGAACACCTGGTCGGCTTCGCCGGAGACCTGCGCGATCGCGGCACCCACCGCATTGGCGCAGTCGCCATGCGGCACGCGGACGATCTCGGAAATGCCCGGCAGTCGGTCCGGCACCAGGAAGGCGCCGCCGCCGACCGCGAGCAGCGGCACGTCGCCGGCTTCGGTCTTCATGCGGTCGATGTCCTCCTCCAGCTTGCGCCAGGCATCGCGCATCGCGCCCTCGATCAGGCGCTTCGGCAGATTGGCGACGCGGGAGCGGTCGCCGATATCGATGAGGCCGGCCGCGACGGCAATGTCGGTGGCAGTGAGGCGCGCGCCGCCGAACACCAGCGCGTCCGACGTCAGGCGATAGCCGACGCTGAGCGGGCCGACGCGGACCGGGTCCTCGTCGACATGGCTGCCGCCGCCGAGCCCGATCGACAGCAGGTCGGGCATCCGGAACAGCGTGCGCACGCCGCCGACCTCGACCACGGCATTGGCTTCGCGCGGAAAGCCGTGACGCAACTGGCCGATGTCCGAGGTGGTGCCGCCGACATCCACGACCATGGCGTCGTCGAGGCCGGAGAGATGCGCGGCGCCGCGCATGGAGTTGGTGGCGCCGGAGGCGAAGCTCATCACCGGGAAGGCGGTGGCGATCTCGGCCTGCATCACCGTGCCGTCGTTCTGGGTCAGGAACAGCGGCGCGTCGATGCCGCTGTCGGCGATCGCCTTGCGGAAGGCGGCGACCGTGGTGACGGCGAGGTCGTGCAGGGAGGCATTGAGCAGCGCGGCGTTCTCGCGCTCGAGCAGGCCGATGCGGCCGAGATCGTGCGACAGCGTCACCGCGACGTCAGGGCAGATCTCGGTGAGGATCTCGCGCGCGGTGGTCTCGCAGGACGGATCGAGCGGGGAGAAGCTCGAGCACACCGCGACCGAGCGCAGGCCCTTGTCCTTGATCTTCCGCGCGGCGTCCTTGAGGCCGGCGACATCCAGCGGCATGAACGGACGGCCGTCATAGTCGTGGCCGCCCTCCAGCATGAAGATCTCGCCGTTGACGAGCGAGGCGAGATCGGTCGGCCAGTCGCAGAACGGCGGTAGCGAGGCGCTGGCGGGCATGCCGATGCGGATCGCGCCGATTTTCTGCACGTGACGGCGCTGCACCACCGCGTTGATGAAATGCGTGGTGCCGATCACGACCGCGTCGACCTTGACCGCGGCGGACGGCTCGGCGCGCAATGCCCTAAGCGCGTCGAGGATGCCCGAGGTCACGTCGGCCGTGGTCGGACGCTTGACGGAATGGACGACCTTCTCGTCGACGATCAGCACGGCGTCCGTGTTGGTGCCGCCGACATCGATGCCAATACGCTTCATGGGATCTTAAGCTCCAGCCGCAGCGGGCGAGAAGAGGGAATGGAAGTCGAGATCGTAGCCGAACGCGCGCGGGCCGACGAATTCGAGACCGCGCGGGCTCGTCAGCACCGGCGGCGCCGGCAGCGCCACCACGGTGACGCGCTGGCCGTAGCGGATGGTCTCGGTGCCGATGCCATGGCCGTTGACGCTGTCGAGCACGCAGATCAGGTCCGGCGACGTCGCGATGGCTTCTTCGTCGCGCCAGGCCACGATCCATTCGTTCTGGAACGAGAGTTTAAGCTTCGTGCCGCGATCGGCATCGCTGCCGTCGACCATGGCGGTGCCGCGCAAGAATCCTTCGGTGGTGCGGCGGGCGACGTCCACGATCTTGCCGGTGAACAGCTTCTTGCCGCCTTCGGTCGCGAGCAGCGCTGCGATCGGATCCTCGTGGCGGCGGTTGGCCTCCTGCACGGCACGGCCGATGCGGATCGCCTTGGTCGTGGTGAAGTGGATGCCCCAGTCCTTCACCTCGCGCCCGGTGCGCGGCGCCTTGCTGGTGGAGGCGATCGAACCCATCTCGACGCAGATCTTGCGGCTCGCCCGCTCCATCCATTTCCAGGTCGGCACCTTGGTTACGACCGCCTCGATGCCGCGGGGATCGTAGAGCGTGCAGGGATAGGGACGCAGGCCGCCGATCGCGACCGAGGTCATCTGCGCCTCGGGGAAGGCTCGGCCCATGCAGTCGGCGTCGATCACGGGAATGCCGAGATGGGCTGCCGCCATCAGCGCCTGCACGCCGTTGCCGCCGCCGATCTCCACCGACATCACGGCGCGGAACTTGATGTTGTTGATCTCTTCCTGCATGCGCACGGCGCGCGCGATGTTGCGGCTGTCGGCGAGGCGCTCCTGTCCGACCAGCGGCGCGCCCATGTTCGAGACCACCGCGACCCAGTCGTCGTCGTCGAGGTCGAGCGGCGACATCAATTGCACGCGGGTGCCCTCAGCATAGAGCCGGCGCAGGTTGAGCAGGCCGAGATAGGGGCTGCCGCCGCCGCCGGTGCCGAGGATCCAGGCGCCGACCGCGAGCGCCTCGATCTCGTCGAGGCTGATCGTCTTCAATTCTGCTTTGCTCACGACACCAGCTCCTCGACGATACGGGCCGCGGCGGCGATGCCGAGGATGACAGGGCCGGGATAGGCCGTGCGCACGCGCGCCTTGTTGGCACTGGTGTAGCTGATGCAGTCCATCACCACGAGATCAGGCTCGAGATCAGCCATCGTGCGCGCGGCGTCGTCGACCGCGGCATCGTCCGAGCCGGGACGCAGCGTGATGCCGACGACCTCGACGCCGTCGCGCTGCCATTTCTTGTCGATCAGTGCGGTCTGCTCGGGCAGTGGCGAAAACACGCCGAGCCGGCCCTTCGGCAGCACGGCCTCGACGAGGTTGTGCAGGACGGCCGAGGGCAGGATGACGAGACCGTCGGCCGCGAGGTTGGGGAATTTGCCGGTGCAGGCCATCAGCGTCACGCCGACGCCCTCGTGCTTGAAGCGGGTGATCTGCTGGCTCGCGCGCCGCTCGACCTCCTTCTTGCTGATGGTGACGCCGTCGCCACTCGGCAGCAGCGTGAACAGCGTATCGTATCCGTCCATCGGCGGAATGGCGTCGATCTCGGCGCGGCTCATGCCGTCGAGCGCGCCACGCAGCTCGATCTGGATGCCCGGCGACAGCACGGCGGCGATCTCGGCGGCGACGGTGGGGCGCGGGCTCTGGCCGATCACGACCACCCCGATGCGCTGGTGCTTCAATGGCATGTTCATGTCTAGTCCTTCAAGACGACGAGATCGGCCGGCGTCCATTCGAGTGTGACGCCGTTGCCGGGAACGAACAGGCAGCTCGTGCCTGCATTGGGCTGCTGCACGAGGACGCGATGGCCGCCCGCGAGTTCGATGCGGTAGAGCACGGCACCGCCGAGGAAGTTGGTGTTCTCGACGATGCCCTGGGCGGAGCTGCCGGCTGCGGCAGGCGTGTCACCGTGCGGCGACAGTCTGATCTTCTCGGGGCGAAGTGCGACGGAGAGCACGCCGGTGCCTTGCATCTCCGAGGGCGGCAGGGCGAGGATCACGCCCTTGCCGACATCGAGGTTCGTGCCGTTGCGCTCGCCGCGGAAGATGTTGGTGTCGCCGATGAAGTCGGCGACGAAGCGGGTCGTGGGCTGGTTGTAGATCTCGGTCGGCGTGCCGACCTGCTCGACGCGGCCGCCGTTCATAACGGCGATGCGATCGGACATCGCGAGCGCCTCTTCCTGGTCGTGGGTCACGAAGACCAGGGTGAGGCCGAGCTTCTTCTGCAGCTGCTTGAGCTCGAACTGCATCTGCTGGCGCAGCTTCTTGTCGAGCGCTCCGAGCGGCTCGTCGCAGAGCAGGACGCGCGGCGCGATGACGATGGCCCGCGCAAGCGCGACGCGCTGCTGCTGGCCGCCGGAGAGCTGCGCCGGGCGGCGGTCTTCCAGCCCGGACAGCTCGACCATGGCGAGCGCCGCCTTCACCTTGGCCGCAATGGTCGCCTTGTTGAGCCCGCGCATGCGCAGGCCGAAGGCGACGTTCTCGGCGACGGTCCGATGCGGGAACAGCGCGTAGTTCTGGAACACCATGCCCATGTCGCGCCTGTGTGCGGGCACATGGGTGATGTCGGCGCCGTCGACGCGGATCGCGCCCGAGCTCGGCGTCTCGAAGCCGGCGATCATGCGCAGCGTCGTGGTCTTGCCGCAGCCGGACGGGCCGAGCAGGGAGAAGAACTCTCCCTGCCGGATGTCCATCGCGACCGCGTCCACAGCGCGCACGCCGCCGTCATAGACCTTGCTGACGCCGGCGATCTCGATCGACGCGCTCATGCGCGGAAGATCCGGTTGACGCGCTGGTCGATCTCGTCCTTGCGCTCGTTGTACCACTTCCAGTCGACCTGGATCAGCTTCGAGACCTTCTCGGGCGTGGTGAGCAGCTTGGCGTCGTACTTGGCGTCGAGCTTCACCTTCTTGTTGGCCGGCGAATACCACACGGTCTCGGCGAGGCGCTTCTGCACCTCGGGCCGGAGCATGAAGTTGACGTAGGCGTTGGCCAGCTCCTTCATCTTGCTGCCGGGCGTGATGGTGAGGACCTGCTCCAGCGACAGCACGCCTTCGCTCGGCGAAACGAAGTCGGTCGGCTGGTTCTGGCCGTCGTAGCGATAGATGCCGGAATCGTGGATGACGCACATGCCGACTTCGCCCGACAGCAGCATCTTCTCCATCGCGCCGGTGAAATCGACGATCTTGATCGGCTTCAGCTTCTCCAGCGCGGCATAGGCCGCATCGAGATCGGTCTGGCCCTTGCCGAACAGCGTGCCGCACATCATCAGGAAGGCCTGGCCGAGGCTGTTGACGGGAATGACATAGCCGCCGCGCACGCCGTTGTACTTGGCGTCCCACAGATCCTTCCACGAGGTGACGCCGCTATAGCCCTTGTCGGTGCGCATGCCGAGGCCAATGGCGCTGGTGAAGATCGAGACGCCGACGATCTTGTCGCTGATGGCGTAGGGATAGACGTCGGCGAGGTTCGGCACGAGCTTGGGATCGATCTTCGGCTCGATCAGGCCCATTTCGGCCGCGGCCCATTGCTCGTTGGAATTGGTGTGCAGCACGTCGTAGATCGGCGCCGAGCGCGAGCTCGCCTGGAGCTTGGGAAGATAGGGGAAGGCGGAATCGGTCTGGAGCTTGCACTTGAACTCGCTCTCGAAGGCAGGGCCGATCTCGGCCTTCATGATGTCGCCCCACTTGCCGCCCCAGCCGGTGATGCGCAGCGTCGGATCGTCGGCGCGCGCGACGTAAGGCGCGGCGATCGTGCCGATGCCGAGCGAGGCGCTCGCGGTCAGAAAGCGGCGGCGGCTGAGCGGTCCCAAAGCTTTCATCATGTCTCGAATCCCTGAGGTTACAATGAGCGGTTACAATTTGACGTAGGAGCGCAGGCCGACGGTGCGGTCGAGCCCGATGACGACGACGAAGGCGAGCACGATCGAGACCACCGAGGCGGCGCCGATGGCGCCGTCCAGATCGAACTTGAGATAGTTGAACAGCGTGACCGGCAGCGTCTCGTTGCCGGGCGAAACCAGGAACAGCGACACCGGGAACTGGTCGAACGAGACGATGAAGGCGAAGATCGCACCTGCGAGCACGCCCGGCTTGATCAGCGGCAGCGTGACCTCGAAGAAGGTGCGCACGGGGCTCGCGCCGAGATTTTGTGCGGCTTCCTCGAGGCGCAGGTCGAAGTTGTGAAGCACCGCGAGGGTGGTGCGCACGACGTAAGGCAGCGTCACCAGCGTGTGGCCGGCAACGAGACCCCAGGTCGGCCGGCCCACGTCGAGCAGCACATAGGTCTGGAACAGCGCAAGTCCCGTGAGGATCGCCGGCAGCATCAGGGGCGAGAGCATGGTCGCCACGATCAGCCGCGCGCCGGGCAGATTGCCGCGCGCGAGCGCCAGTGCCGCGGAGGCGCCCAGCGCGGTTGCCGACAGCGTGGTGAGCACGGCGACTTCGAGGCTGAAGCCGAGCGCGTGCATGAAGTCGCGCGAGGCGAAGAACTTCTCGAACCAGCGCAAGGACACGCCGACCGGCGGAAACTGGATGAACGGCGTCGGGTTCAGCGCGAACACGACCACGATCGCGATCGGCGCCAGCAGGAAGACCAGGATGGCGATGTTGATCGCGAGGTAGAGGTAGCGGCCGTAAGGCCGCGCGGGTCCGGGCGCGCGCACGGACGCCGTCTGCCGTGCCGCGGGGAGCGAGGGTGAGGCTGTGGTTTGCATCGCTGGCCTCACTGCAATTCGCGCTGGCCGGAGACGAGGCCGAGTGCGCGGTTATAGGCGACGACGAGCAGCAGCGAGATCACGAGCAGCACGATGCCGAGCGCTGCGGCGAAGCCGACGTTGAAGTTCGCGGAGATCTGCTGGTAGATCAGGATCGGCAGCGTCATGATCTGGAAGCCGCCGAGCAGGATCGGCGTGACATAGGCGCTGATCGCCAGCGCGAACACGAGAAGCGAGCCGGCGAGGATGCCGGGCAGGCTGAGCGGCAGCGTCACTTCGAGGAAGGCGCGCAAGGGGCTGGCGCCGAGATTTTCCGCGGCCTGCTCCAGCCGCTCGTCGATGCGGCCGATCACGCCGGTGAGCGTCAGCACCATGAAGGGGACGTAGATATGGACGAGCCCGACCACGATGCCGGTCTCGGTGTACATCAGCTTGAGCGGCTGGGAGATGAGGCCGAGCGACATCAGGGTCTCGTTGACCACGCCCTTGTCGGACAGCAGTGTCATCCAGGCGAAGGTGCGCACCACGATGCCGGTCAGCATCGGTGCGAGAACGGCCATCAGCAGCAATGCGTGACCGGTGCGGCTCTTGATCCGCGCCATCCAGTGCGCCAGCGGATAACCGATCGCGAGCGCGACCAGCGTGGTCACGAGCCCGATCCGGATCGTGGTCCAGATCACCTCGAGATAAAAGGGATCGCCGATCATGCGGACGTAATGACGCGTGGTGAAGGCGACCTTCGGCATCACCACCGGGTTGCCGGTGAGCACGCTCATCACCGCCATCAGCCCGATCGGCAGAAAGAAGAACAGCGCAAACAGCAAGGCGCTCGGAAGGATGAAGAGCGCAAGACCGTTGGGGCGTGTGGCGGCAGTGCTGTTCATCGTGTCCCCGTCTGGATGCGCGCGGCGTCCTGGTCGGACGGATCGCCGGTCATCCGGCGGAGCTTGGCGGCCATCGCCGCAAGCTCGCGCCGGACATTGGCGCGCTCGGCGGCGGTGGTGGCCTGCACGGAATAGGACACCGCGATCCCGATCATCTCGCCGGTCTCGCCGCTCTTCAGCGCAAAGCCTTGCGAGCCGACGCCCTCGATCGATTCGTCGGCCGCCTCGGATACGCCGGTGCGGCGGATCTCGTCGAGCCGCGTCATCAGCTGCTTGAAGCTCTGCGGCGAGTTGCGCGGCAGCTTGGGGTAGGCCGCGGGGACGCGTGCGCGGATGTCCTCGTCGGAGAGACGCGCCAGCATGGCGCGGCCGTTCGAGGTCGCAAGCGCTGGTGTGCGCTGGCCCGGCGGATTGACGACGCGCAGGGGATTGGAGCCCGGCACGATTCTCAGCACCACCTGCTCGTACCCGTCGAGCACGGCGATGTAGCCGGTGTGCCCGGTGCGCGCGCAGACCTCGCGCAATTCGCGCTCGGCCATGCTGATGAGATCGTCATGGGCGCGGTGCAGCCGGCCGAGCTCGAACGTAAGCAGCCCCGGCCGGTAGCGGCGCGTGTGCGGATCCTGCTCGAGCAGGCCGCAGTCGCGCAACGAGCGTAAGAGCCGCGAGGTCGAGCTCTTCGGCTTGCCGGTCAGCGCCATCACATCCGCGAACGACAGGTCCGGTCGCGCGCTGGAGAAGCAGCGGAGGATCTCGATCGCGTTGGTGAGAGCGCTCATGAATGCGGGTCCAAGGTAGTTCCATATTTCGGAACCTTGTCCCAAATTCTAAGCCTGGCGCGGAAACGGGCAAGCGGAAATTTCGCGCAGGCTGGCGCCCGATTGCGCAGCTGTGGCGGAAGGTCGCGTGTTGGCGTGGGAGGCGGCGCACCGGCTAAGACGGTGCGCCGCCTGTTGGGGATCAGGCCGCTTCGGCGGCGACGTTGCCGATCCAGCCGTGGGCGAGCGTCACGTCGGCCTGCGACAGTTGATGGCCGACTGGCAGGACCTTGTGCGTCACGCTGGCGGCGGCTTGCGACAGCAGCGTCGCGAGTCGCGCCGAATTGCTCGCCGGCACGATCGGATCAGCCTGCCCGGACAGCAGCAGCACCGGCTTGCCGCCTAGCTCCGCCTTGGGCGGATCCGACAGCGGCACCATGGCGCGCAGCAGCACCGCACCTGCGAGCACATCCGGCCGCAGCAGCAGCAACGCCGCCGCGATGTTGGCGCCGTTGGAGAAGCCGACCGCAACCGGCGCCGCGATGCCGTATTGCTTGC
The DNA here is from genome assembly GCF_018130885.1 of Bradyrhizobium sp. KB893862 SZCCT0404. Taxonomy (NCBI): domain Bacteria; kingdom Pseudomonadati; phylum Pseudomonadota; class Alphaproteobacteria; order Hyphomicrobiales; family Nitrobacteraceae; genus Bradyrhizobium; species Bradyrhizobium sp. KB893862 SZCCT0404. Next base: position 94,313 of record NZ_JAFCLT010000007.1, on the reverse strand, counting down.
GCGCATCGGAGACGAAGTCCCCAAGCTCAAGCGCCCGGCGGCGCACGTCGTCCTCGTCGAACACGCCTTCGGCGAGACGGCGGAAGAAGCGCGGCATGCCGTGTTCGAGCACTCGGCCGCGCGGCGAGAGCAGGGCGGAGCCGGGCGAGATCATCTTGCCGAGCCCGAGCAGGTCGTTCTCGTCGCCGCCGGTGCCGTGGAGCAGCAGGAGCGGAGCGGAGCCCGCTCTGGTCGCGGGCTCGAAGCGATGGATGAAGCTATTTTCGGTCATGACACGCTTTCTTCGAGGCTCGGCAGAACGTCCTCGATCTGCTTGCGATGCTGCTCGAGGAAGACGGGCAGCTTCAGGTCACGTCCCAGCGTCGCGACGGGTTCATCGACGGCGAAGCCGGGGATGTCGGTTGCGATCTCGAACAGCACGCCGCCGGGCTCGCGGAAGTAGATCGAGCGGAAGTAGTTGCGATCCCTCTGCTCGGTCGGGTGCAGGCCGTGATTGGCGACGAGCTTCTGAGCCATCGTGCCCTGTTCGGCGTCATCCGCCGCGCGGAAGGCGATGTGATGGACGGAGCCGCCACCCTGGTGCCCGCGCAAGAATCCCTTGGCTTCGTAGATGTCGACGACGCTGCCTTCGGCATCGCCCGACGCCTTGAAGCGGATCACCGAACCTTCGCGGCCGGTCTCCTTGAAGCCGAACACGTCGGTGAGCACGGCGGCGGTCTTCGCGGCGCTGTCGAGCAGCAGGGTCACGCCATGGAAGCCGCGGATCGCATGCTCGGCCGGCACGTCGCCATTGCTCCAGCCGGGCTCGTTCTCGGCGCCGGGGACGCCGACGAGCGCGAGCGCCATGCCATCGGGATCGGTGAACGGCAGCACGGATTCGCCAAAGCGCTTCTCAAGCGCCTCATAGGCGATGCCCTTCTCGGTGAAGCGCTGGGTCCAGTAGCCGAGCGAACGCTGCGGCACACGGAAGGCGGTCTGGTGGGTTTCGCCGACGCCACGGCGGCCGGGACCGACACCTGCCCAGGGAAAGAAGGTCAGGATGGTACCGGGGCGGCCGGTCTCGTCGCCATAATAGAAGTGATAGGTGCCGGGATCGTCGAAATTGACCGTCTTCTTGACGAAGCGCAGGCCGAGATCCCGGGTGTAAAAGCCGAAGTTGCGGATGGGGTCGCCGGCGATCGCGGTGACATGGTGCAGTCCAGACATTGTCGTCCTCCAGAAATCGGGGAGCGGTCTTGCTCTCTGCCCGGAAATATCGTTCCGCTTTGGATTGGAGACAATCCATGCAAATATGACGGCTATGTCTACGATTTGGAAACAATCGGGCGGGCCGGGCCTTGGATAAGGTCGCGAGCCTCCGGGCCTTCGTGAAGGTGGTCGAAAGCGGCAGCTTTGCCGAGGCGGGCCGCCAGTTGCGGCTGTCGCGCTCGGCGATCAGCAAGTACATCGCCGACCTCGAAGAGAGCCTCGGCGTCCAGCTATTGAACCGGACCACGCGGCACGCCAGCCCGACCGAGAACGGCCAGCGCTATTTCGAACGCGCGCTCGTGATCCTCTCGGAGATCGAGGCGGCGGACCAGGCGGTGACGCAGGCCCAGTCGGCGCCGCGGGGACTGCTGCGCGTCAACGCGCCGATGTCGTTCGGCACGATGCGGCTGGGGCCGGTGCTCGCGGATTTCATGGCGCGCTATGGCGAGCTTCAGCTCCAGATCGTGCTCAGCGACGATCTGCTCGATCCCGTTCAGGACGGCTTTGACGTGACCTTGCGGATCGCGGAACTGGAGTCCTCGAGCCTGATCGCACGAAAAATCATGCCGGTGGCGCGCATGATCTGCGCCTCTCCGGATTATCTCGCGCGGCACGGCACGCCCAGGCATCCGCAGGATCTGCGCGAGCATGCATCGCTGACCTACGGCTTCCTGCTCACCGGCAACCAATGGAAGCTCACCGGCGCGGACGGCGATCACTGGATCCAGCCGGCCTGGTCGCTCTGCGTCAACAATGCCGAGGTGCTGCGCGACGTCGCGATCAAGGGCAGGGGGCTCGCGCTGCTGCCGGAGTTCATCGCGACTGACGCGCTACGGAGAGGCGAGCTGCGGACGGTGCTGAATGACTACTCCGCGCCGCCGCTGGCGCTCTACGCGGTGTATCCGCCGACGCGGCATCTGTCGGTGAAGGTGCGGCTGTTTATTGATTTTCTGGTGGAGCGGTTCGGGCGGGAGGAGGAGGCATCAAGCCAGAGGACGTGATCCGTCCGGTTCGTCGTCCTATTTCTTGCCGTCGAGAAACTGGCGCACTGCCTTCACGGTTGCCTCTGGTTGCTCCTCCATCAACCAGTGTCCGGCGTCCGGAATGACGACCTCGGTAACGTCAGTCGCAGCGTTGCGCATCACGACGGCTTCCATCTTGCCGAACGACTTCTCGCCGCCGACGGCCAGCACGGGAATGGTCAGCTTGGTCGCGATCGCTTTCTTGTTGTCGTCCGCGTCAGTGCGGATCGCCCTGAACTGGGCAAATGCAGCGCGCATGGCGCCGGGGCGAGCATAGATCTCAGCGTAATGCCGGCGAGTCGCCTCCGTGATCTTCGAGGGCGTACCGGCGAAATCATTCCAGAAGCGGTCGAGATAGATGCGCTCGCGGCCCTTGACCAGCCGCTCCATGTCGGGGCCTCCGAGATCGAAATGCCACAGCAGCGGGCTGCGAACGACCTCGTCCCACGGCGGCACGCCGGGCACCGGGGCATCCATGACGACCAGCTTCTCGGTCATGTCGCGATACCGGGCCGCATAGGCATAGGCCACCATGGTGCCGATGTCGTGTCCGATGACGACGGCTTTCTCGATACCGAGCGACTGGAGGACGGCGCGCATGTCCGCGGCCTGGCCCCATTTGTCGTAGCCCTTGTCGGGCTTGTCCGAGAGGCCCATGCCGCGCAGATCAGGCACAACGACGGTGTGATCGCGCGCAAGGTCCGCGCCGAGCCTGGCCCACATGTCGCCGGTGTCGCCGAAACCGTGGATCAGGATGACGGCCGGCCCTTTGCCGCCGACACGGACATGGATCTGCGCGCCGTTGGCAGGGATCATTTTGGTCTTGAAGGCGGAGGGGAACGCTTCCTCGGCCGCCGCGGCAGGCGCGAGCAGCATGAGCAGAATGGCGAGACATCTTGCGCGCAAGGGCACCCCCTATCGTCCTGAACGTCAGTGAGTGTCCGTACCCTGCTCCGCCGGCCGGAGCAACTCATACAGCGCGCTCATCGAGGCCTTCTGAAGCGCGGCGAGCTCGCGTGCGGCGCTCTGGTGCTCGGGCGGGGACATCGATGGCGCGGCCAGCTCGACCTCGCGGCAGCGCTCGAACAGGCGCACGAGGCCCAGCGCGCCGGCGGCACTGCCGAGCTGATGTGTCAGGCGCGCGAACTGCTTGTGATCGCCGACCGCTGCGGCCTTGGCGATGTCCTCGATCAGCCTGTCGCTGGTCTCCTGCAGCAGATCGTGGAGCTTGGAGATTTGCGTGGGGCCGAGCAGTTCCTTCTGGTCGTCGAGGAAATGCCGGTCGATCAGCGCGCCTGTGGCGAGCTGGGCGGCGGCCGGCTCGTCCTTTGTGTCCTCGAGCGCTTCGCGCAGCGCATTGATCAGGATCGGCTTGCTGACGACCTTGGCGATGCCCGCGCCGGTGAGCCGCTCACGGGCGCGGCTGGAAACGTCGGCGGTCACGGCGATGATGCGCGGCTTCTTCGGCAGATCGAGCTTGCCGATCCGCGAGGCCGCTTCGACGCCGTCCATGTCGGGCATGTGAAGGTCCATCAGGATGACATCGAAGGCCTGATCGCGGGCAAGCGCAACGGCGGAGGCGCCGTTGCCGGCGAGGGTGGGGCGATGGCCGAGCCGGTTCAGAATGGCTTCGCCGACCTCGCGATTGACGGGATCGTCGTCGACCAGCAGCACGCGAAGCTGCCGCGACGGCGGCGGCAGCGCGCCTTGTGCGATACCGCTCGCGGCGCGGCCGAGCGGCACTTCGAGCGTGAAGGTGCTGCCATGGCCCGGCGTGCTTTCTACCGTCAGCTCGCCGCGCATCAGACGCGTGAGGCGGCGCGCGATCGCAAGGCCGAGGCCGGTGCCGCCGAATCGCCGCGCGATGCTGTCGTCGGCCTGCACGAAATCTTCGAAGATGCGTTCATGCATGTCGGGTGCGATGCCGATGCCGGTATCGCGGACCGTGATGCGCAGGAGAACGTGATCGTCATGCGGCTCGGCCATCGCGTTCAGGCCGATCCCGCCGCGCGGGGTGAACTTGATGGCATTGCCGATCAAATTGAGCAGGATGCGGTTGAGCCTGACGGGATCGCCGTGCACCGACGCGCTGACCGTGGCATCGCAGGCGAGGTCGAAGGAGAGGCCCTTGCCGAAGGCCTGCGGACGCATCAGGTCGGCGGCGGTCTCGATCAGCTGGTCGAGGCGGAAGTCGCGCGTTTCCAGCGCCTCGGTGCTGGCCTCGAGGCGCGCATATTCCAGGATCGCATCGACCAGTGCGATCAGCGTTTCGCCCGATGCCGCCGCAGTCGCGAGGTGGCGGCGCTGGGGCTCGCTGAGGCTGCCGTCGTCGAGCAGTTGCAGCACGCCCATGACGCCGTTCAGCGGCGTGCGCAATTCGTGGCTGACGACCGCGAGAAAGCGCGACTTGGTTTCGTTGGCCTGCACGGCAATGCTGCGGGCGCGCTCGGCGGCATCGTGCTCGGCGAGGGCCTGATCGCGCGCCTTCTCCAGCTCCGAGGTCCGTTCGGTGACCTTGCGCTCGAGCGTCGCGTAGGAGTCGCGCAAGTGCGCGGCCATCAGGTTGAACTGGTCGCCGAGTGCCTCGAGCTCGTCGCCGGTCTTGATCGCGAGCCGCTGACCGAGATCGCCGCTGCCGATGCGCTTTGCCCCCTGCGTCAGCATCTGGATCGGCACGGTCATGCGCCGGCTGAGGAAGAGGGAAACCAGCACCGCACCGGCCAGGAGCACGACCAGGAGAAACGTGGAACGTCCGATCGATGCATAGATCGGCGCATAGGCTTCTGTAAGCGGAAGCTCGACGAACACCAGCCAGCCGAGCGAGGGCACCGTCGCATAGGTCGAGAGCACGCGCTGACCCGACAGGTCCTCCTTGACGAGGCCGCCCGACGGCGGGCCCACGCCGTCGAGCGCGGCGCGCACGTCCGCATGCCCCGAGAGATCGCTTCGTTGCAGCGCCGGCCACAGATCCGGATGCGCGATCAGGACTCCCATGCGGTCGACCACATAGGCCTTGCCGGTGTTGCCGACCCTGATCCCGGCGACGAGGTCCCAGATGAAGCGCAGATTGACTTCGGCGACGACGACATTCGGCTCGCGGCCGGTGCCGCGCGTGGCGATCGTCATGAACGGCTCGGTGTCGCCGAAGAAGTAGACCGGCCCGTAATAGGCGCGGCGTTCATTGGCGCCGCGGAAGGCGGACGAGGCGGAATGGTCGGTCTTGCTGCCGACCCTGTCCGCGACGCGGCGCGACACCCGCACCTGCTCGCGGCCCTGCGCGTCGAGCTCGGTGATCTCGGCGATCGCGGGCGAGAGCCGCAGCAGGCGGATGGCGTTCAGGCGATCGTCTTCGTTGGTCGAGAGCTCCGGAGGCAGGCGCGAGAGCCATCTGATCTGGCTCTCGATCTGGCCGACGAACTGGCCGATCTGGATCGCCGCGCTTGCGGCCTGCTCGCGCTGGGTGGCCGCGAGCAGTTGCTTCTGCTCGCGATAGGAGAACCAGACGTCGAAGCCGGTGTTGATGGCGAGGGCGGCAAAGGCGAGCGCGACGATCGAGTAGAGATATTTCCGGAATAGCCGGCCGGGGGGCGTCCGCAATTGTCCCTGGTCGGCCGGCTCGTTCACTCGCGGATCTCGTCGGCGCGCGCGAGCAGCGTGAACGGAATCGTCAGTCCGAGCGATCGTGCGACCGTGCGGTTGATCAGAAGCTCGTATTTGCGCGGCGATTGCACCGGCAGATCACCGGCCTTGGTGCCGCGCAGGATCAGATCGACATAATCCGCCGAGCGCACCTCGAGCGTCGGCCCGTAGCTCATCAGTCCGCCCGCATCCATGAAATAGTGAAACGGATAGATCATGGGGACGCGATATTTCGCCGTGGCCGCGATGATGGCCTGGCGGTTCACCACCAGGAAGCTGTCGACGAGCGAGATCATAGCCGCCTTGGGCGGCTCGGCAAAACGGCCGATCGCCTCGTCGACCTCCGCCGCCTTGCCGACGGGCGTGAGGACCACTTCCACGCCGGATGAAGCGGCCTCCTGCTCGAGCGAGTCGAGATAGTAGCGCCCGGCGCGAGGTGTCGTCGCCGGATTGAACAGCACGCCGACGCGCCGGATGTCAGGCACGGTCTCCTTGATGAGCTGAAGCCATTTGCCGCCCATCTCGGGGGTGCTGCTGGTGAAGCCCGTGACGTTGCCGCCGGGATGCGCGAGGCTCGCGACGAAGCCGTTGCCGACGGGATCGTTGGCGGTCGCGAAGACGATCGGGATCGTCTTGGTGGCCGCGAGCACGGCCGCGGTTTCGCCGGTCGAGCCGGTCAGGATGACGTCCGGCTTGAGATCGACGAGCTCCTGCACGGCGCTCTTCAGCTTGTCGGGCCCGCCGAAGCTCGAGCGGAGCTCTAAGCGGAAATTGACCCCTTCGACCCAGCCGCGCTGCCTCAGTCCCGCGACGAGACCGCCAAGCCGCGTGGTCGCGGCTTCGGTCATGCTTCGTTTGGTCAGTTCGTCGTCGAGCGACAATGCCGTCAGCGAGCCGACGATCCGGATGCGATCGCCCGTTGCGCCGAGCGCAAGGAAGCCCGCGGCAGTCGCCCCTGCAAGGCGAAGGAAATCGCGGCGGGCGACCGCCGGCACAGCGCGGGCAGAAGCGGGCCGCTCAATCATGAAATGTTTCGCAAAAGTTGTCCCTGCCGCTGTGCATATCCTGAAAGGCTAGCAATCACAATTGATGAAAGCAGGCTTATGAATGCTCATTCGCAGCCTTGGCAGCCCGGTACCGTAATCCTACGCGGGCAGGGCGTCGTATGCTTCGGGCTTTGTCTCTTCTGTGACGCTTCGTGACACCGTGCGGCGTTGCCCACTAGCGCCGCAGCGTGAACTCGTCCGCGCCGCGCCGGTGCTCCCATTTCGCCTGCTCGAGTTCAGGCTGGTCGCACTCGGCTTCCGGATAGCCGACGCAGAGATAGGCGATGAACTTCCAGGTGGCGGGCACGTCGAGAATGGCGTGGATGCGATCGGGGTTCAGGATCGAGACCCAGCCAAGGCCGATGCCTTCCGCGCGCGCGGCGAGCCACATCGCGGTGATCGCGGCGACCACGGAATATTCCGTCGTCTCCGGCATGGTGGCGCGGCCGAGGCCGTGGCCGATGTCGCTGGCCTTGTCCGCGAACACGGCGAGATGTCCGGGGGCCTGTTCGAGGCCCGACAGTTTGAGCGTGGCATAGCGCGCCGCACGTTCGCCGGAATAGCAATTGAGCGCATCGGCATTGCACGCCCTGAAATCCTCGACCACAGCGCGGCGGCGTGCGTCATCGCCCACGATGACGAAGCGCCAGGGCTGGCTGAGGCCGACCGAGGGCGACAGGCAGGCGGTCTCGATCAGGCGGTCGATGGCGCCTTCGGGCAGCGGATCGCCGCGAAAACGGCGCACGTCGCGGCGCCACACGAACAGCTCGTGAAGGTGCCGGCGGAAAGTGTCGTCGAACTCGACCATGAGGTCAGCGTCCCATCTGGAAGGCTGCGGCGACCAGCAGGATCAGGATTTCGCCGATCTGCTCGAAGGCGCCGAGAATGTCACCGGTCTGCCCGCCGATCTGGCGGATGGCGAGACGCGCCAGCATCAGTCCGGCGAGCGAGAGCAGGATCAGGCCGACCAGCGCCTTGCCCGGCCCCAACGCCAGGGCAAGCACGAGCGTTCCAACCGCGAACGCGATCGCGATGCTGCGCCCGGGCGGTACACCTGCGCTCGCCGACAGCCCGTCGGGCCGCGCCGGCGGCACCAGCGACATGAAGGCCGGCACGCCCGCGCGCGCGGCAGCATGCGCGGCGCAGAGCGCGAACGTGACCGCCAAAGGACTGGAGATCGTCGCCAGCGCGCTCCAGCGCAGGCCGAACGACAGGATCAGCGCGCACGCGCCGTAAGTGCCGATCCGGCTGTCGCGCATGATCTCGAGCTTGCGCTCGCGCGTGCGGCCGCCGCCGAGCCCGTCGGCGGTGTCGGCAAGACCGTCCTCGTGCAGCGCGCCGGTGATGAGGGCCGTCGTCGCGAGCGCGAGCAGGGCGGCAAGGTTCGGCGCCAGTCCAAAGCGGATGGCCACCTTGTAGACGAACGCGCCGGCAAGGCCGACCAGAAGGCCCGCGATGGGCAGGGCCCAGGTCGCGCGCGCGACGGCACCGTCGGCGGCGGGCTTCGACGATGCGACGGGAAGGATCGTGACGAACGATGCCGCCATCCTGAGATCGGCGACAATGTCCTTGAGAAGCTCCGCGCGCGGCATCATTTCAGTTTCATCGGCAGGCCGGCGACGACGAACTCGACCTCGTCGGCGCACTCGGCAATCGTCTGGTTCATGATTCCCGCGGCGTCGCGATAGAGGCGCGCCAGCGCATTGTCGGGCACGATGCCGAGGCCGACTTCGTTGGTGACGAGGACAACCGGGCTGTTGAGGCGGGGCAGGGCGGCAGCCAATGCGTTGACTTCGCGCTCCCAGTCGCGCCCGGCATGCATCAGGTTGGAGAGCCACAGCGTCAGGCAATCCACCAGCCGCGCGCCGCCGCCGTCGCTTGCGAACAGCGCAGCCGCGAGATCGAGCGGCACTTCGCGCTCGATCCAGTCGGTTCCGCGGCGCGCGCGATGCTTGGCGATGCGCGCCTCCATTTCCCCATCCAACGCCTCGGCCGTCGCGACGTAGACGGGTTGCCCGGGAAAGGCGCGCGTGCGCATTTCCGCACGCTTGCTCTTGCCCGATCGCGCTCCGCCCGTGATCAGAATGACGGCCATCAATATCTCCTGTAGGCCTGACTAATCACCAAACGCGGCCAAAGACAAAGCCGAAATCAGGACGGTAGGGGCTTGCGCTCGCCCTCCGCTTTGCGCAACAGGGGCGGGACAGGAGGCGGGTTTGGGCTTTGCGGGCGCGATGGTGGTGGCGATGGCGGTGGATGCCCTTCTGGGCTGGCCGTCATGGCTGTTCGCACGCATCGGCCATCCCGTGACCTGGCTTGGACGGGCGATCGGCGCCATCGATGCCGCCTGGAATCGCGAGTCCGATCCGCCGGCGCTCCGCCGCGCTGCCGGCATTGCCGGCGCGTTGGTGGTGATCGCGATCTCCGTCGTGATCGGCTGGGTGATTCAGTCCTTGCTCACTTGGACATGGGTGCAGATCGTGCTGGTCGGCGTGCTCGCCTGGCCGCTGGTCGCGCTGCGCTCCTTGCATGATCACGTCGCCGCCGTCGCAACGCCGCTGCGGGCGGGCGACATCACCGCGGCCCGCGAGGCGGTCGCGCGCATCGTCGGACGCGATCCCGCGGCGCTCGATGAGGCCGGCATCGCGCGCGCGGCGATCGAGAGCCTCGCCGAGAATGCCTCCGATGGAATCGTCGCGCCCGTGTTCTGGGGCGCGCTGTTCGGCCTGCCCGGCATCCTGGGCTACAAGGCCATCAACACGCTGGACTCCATGATCGGCCATCGCAGCGCGCGTCACGAGGCGTTCGGCTGGGCCGCGGCGCGCATCGACGATGTCGCCAACTTCATTCCGGCACGCCTGACCGGATTTCTGTTCGTGCTGCTGGCACCGAGGCGATCCGAGGCGCTGTCATGCATGACGCGCGATGCGCGCCGCCACCGCTCGCCCAACGCCGGCTGGCCGGAAGCGGCCATGGCGGGTGCGCTTGGCGTCCGCCTCAGCGGCCCCCGCATCTACCACGGCAGCGTCACGAACGAGCCCTGGCTTAACGGCGGCGCGCGCGATCCGCTGGCCGCCGACATCGGCGAGGGATTGGCGGTCTACCGCCGCGCCATGCTGCTGCTCGCCGGCCTGCTTGCGATCCTCGCCTTCGCGTGAAAGAACGGGGCATGCGTGAGCACGGTGGAAATCTCGATCTGGCCCAGCAGCGGTTTGGCGGCCGCACTGAAGACTGGATCGATCTGTCGACCGGAATCAACCGGCTGCCTTATCCCGTCGGCGATTTGAGCATGCACGCGTGGACTGCGCTGCCGTCGCGAGCCGAGATCGAGGCGCTGCATCAGGCCGCGCGGCAGGCCTATCGCACCAGCGCTGCGATGGTCGCGATGGGCGGCGCGCAGGCCGCCATTCAACTGTTGCCGCAACTCGCGCCGTCCGGACGCGCGCGCATCCTCGCTCCAACCTACAATGAATATGCCGGGGTGCTGTCGTCGGCCGGCTGGGACGTTCATGAGGTCGGGGAACTCGACGCGCTCGCAGGCGCGGATATCGCCATCGTCGTCAATCCCAACAATCCCGACGGCCGGTGCTTTGCGCCGAAGGATCTGCTGGCGCTGCTGCCGCGTGTCGGCCGTCTCGTCATCGACGAGAGTTTTGTTGATGCCGTCCCGCATCTGTCGCTTGCACCGCAAGCGGATCGCCCGGGGCTGCTGATCCTGCGCTCGTTCGGCAAGTTCTATGGTCTTGCCGGCCTGCGGCTCGGGTTCGCGATCGGCAACGCAGCCGACATCGGCAAGCTCGCGGCGGCAGTCGGGCCCTGGCCGGTCTCGGGCGCGACGATTGAGATCGGCTGCCGCGCCTTGCGCGACGACGCGTGGGGCGAGGCGACGTCGGCGCGGCTGGCTCGCGATTGTGCCCGCCTCGATGACATGGCGCGCGCGCAGGACTGGACGCTCATCGGCGGCTCGCCGCTGTTCCGTCTCTACGAGACGCCTGACGCGCTTGCCGCGCAGGAGAGGCTGGCGCGTGGCCATATCTGGTCGCGCGTGTTCGCGCAAAAACCGACATGGCTGCGGCTCGGACTTCCCGGCAGCGAAGCCGAATGGTTGCGCCTCGCCGAGGTCCTAGCGCGCTAGCGCCAGCAGGCCTTCGACGTCGAGATGCGTCTCGATGTGGTCGGCGAGGGCCTCGAGCGCGCTTTCGACCCGGGCGTGATAGGGCTCCTCGCCCGCGGGAATGTCGAGCCTCGCGAGATATGCCCTGCGGAACTCGTCCGACGTGAACAGGCCGTGCAGATAGCTGCCCTGCACGCGGCCATCGCCCGACATCGCGCCTTCGGGCTCGCCGTTCAGCGTCGCGAATGGACGCGCACGATCCGGACCGTCGGTGCGGCCGATATGGATCTCGTAGGCCTCGATCGGCTGATCGGTAGCGGCATGCACAGCCGCGACACGCGTCAGTGTCTTCTGCGGGCTCATCACCGTCTCGACGTCCAGAAGCCCGAGCCCCGGCGTGTCGCCTGCGGGGCCTTCGATACCTTCAGGGTCGGCAACGCTGCGGCCGAGCATCTGGTAGCCGCCGCAGAGGCCGAGCACATAGCCACCGCGGCGGTGATGCGCGAGCAGATCGATGTCCCAGCCCTGCGCGCGCAGGAAGGCGAGATCGCCGCGGGTGGATTTCGAGCCGGGAATGATGACGACGCGGACGTCGCCGGGGATCGCCTCGCCCGGACGGACCATCACGAGATCCACGCCGGGCTCTAGCTTGAGCGGATCGAGATCGTCGAAATTCGCGATCCGCGACAGCGCGAGGCAGGCGATCTTGCACTGGCCCGGCTTGCGCGCATCGCTAAGGCCCAGCGCATCCTCGGCCGGCAGCTCGCCGGCGCGCGGAAACCACGGCAGCACGCCGAGGCCGCACCACGCGGTCTTCTCCGCGATCAGCTTGTAACCGTCGTCGAACAGCGTGGGATCGCCGCGGAACTTGTTGATGACAAAACCCTGGATCATCGCGGCATCGTCGGGGTCGATCACCGTCTTGATGCCGACGAGCTGCGCGATGACGCCGCCGCGATCGATGTCGCCGACCAGCACGACCGGCACATCGGCCTTGCGCGCGAAGCCCATATTGGCGATGTCGGCCTTGCGCAAATTCACTTCGGCCGGGCTGCCCGCGCCTTCGACCAGCACCAGGTCGGCGCGCGCCTTCAGCCGTTCAAAACTCTCCAGCACCGCGCCCATCAGCGACGGCTTCATCGCCGCATATTCGCGCGCCCGCGCGGTCGCGATGCGCTTTCCATGCACGACGACTTGCGCGCCGACATCGGTCTCCGGCTTGAGCAGCACCGGGTTCATGTCGGTGTGCGGCTCGACGCCGGCCGCGAGCGCCTGCAGCGCCTGGGCGCGGCCGATCTCGCCGCCGTCGACGGTGACGGCGGCGTTGTTCGACATGTTCTGCGGCTTGAAGGGAAGCACACGCAGGCCGCGGCGCGTGAAGGCACGCGCGAGGCCGGCGACGATGAGCGACTTGCCCACGTCCGAGCCGGCCCCCTGGATCATCAGCGCGCGTGCCATCGCCGTGTCAGAACTCGACGCCGGCCTGCGCCTTGATGCCGGAGCGGAACGGGTGCTTCACCAGCGTCATCTCGGTGACGAGATCGGCGATCTCGATCAGCTCGTCCTTGGCGTTGCGGCCGGTGAGCACGACATGCGTCATCGCGGGCTTTGAGCTCGTCAGGAATTCGACCACTTCGGCGATGTCGAGATAGTCGTAGCGTAGCGCGATGTTGATCTCGTCGAGCACGACCATGCGAAGGTTTTCGTCGAGAATCAGCTCCTTGGCCTTCTCCCAGCCGGCGCGCGCGGCGGCGATGTCGCGCGCTCGGTCCTGCGTCTCCCAGGTGAAGCCTTCGCCCATCGCGTGGAACTGGCAGAGCTCGCCGAAATGGCCGGTGAGCAGCCGCCGCTCGCCGGTATCCCAGGCGCCCTTGATGAACTGCACGACGGCACAGGGAAAGCCATGGGCGACACAGCGGACGATCATGCCGAAGGCCGAGGAGGACTTGCCCTTGCCGGCGCCGGTGTGGACGATGATGAGGCCCTTTTCGCCGCTCTTGGTCGCCATGATCTTGTCGCGGGCGGCCTTCTTCTTCGCCATTTTCTGGGCGTGCCGGGCGTCGGTTTCCTCGGCTGTTTGGCTATCCGGTTCAGGCGTCATCGGTCCCGGTCCTTCGGCTTGACAAGAGGCGGCCGGGGGCAAATGGTGGCCCGGCGCTGGTTCCTGTCCTATGACAGGCGAAGAGGGAATGCGATAGGGTCCGAATCGGCAAGATTTGGGTTCAAAACGCAGCCGCCCCCGCGACCGTGACCGGAGAGATGCCCGAAGCCACTGATCCCTCACGGGATCGGGAAGGCGGGGATCGAAGGGCCAAAACCCTGCTCCGCAAGCCGGGAGACCTGCCAGCGCGGACGAGTTTTGGACCGGCGGACGGGGTGTTCCGCGACGGGGAAACGGCCTCTCAAGTCAGGGTCCGTGCGCCTCATCGCCGCCCGCTGACTATCCTGGAAGAGGCGATGACCGTCACACTTCACGTCTGTATCACCTGCCGCGCCGGCCAGACGCTCGGCGAGGGCGAGACCACGCCCGGTAAGCGGCTGCATGGCGCGATCCTCGAGGCGGGCGTGCCCGAGGGCGTCAACGTGGTTCCCGTGGAATGCCTATCTGCATGCAGCCAGGGCTGCTCGGTTGCGCTCAGCGCGCCTGGTCGCTGGTCTTATGTCTATGGCCGCCTGTCGGACGCCAATGCGCAGGACGTCGTCGCGGGCGCCGCGGCCTACGCGGCGGCGCCTGACGGAATCGTGCCGTGGCGCAGCCGTCCCGAAATCTTCCGCAAGCAGTCGCTTGCCCGCATTCCTCCCCTTACCGTCATTCCCGAGGCCGCAGAATGAACTCGCTCGCAAAAGTACCCGTCACTGTGGTCACCGGTTTTCTCGGTTCCGGCAAGACGACGCTGATCCAGCACCTGCTCAGCAATCCCAACGGCAAGAAGCTCGCGGTGCTCGTCAACGAGTTCGGCAGCGAGGGTGTCGATGGCGAAATCCTGAAGTCCTGCGCCGATGCCAATTGCCCGGAGGAGAACATCGTCGAGCTCGCCAATGGCTGCATCTGCTGCACTGTTGCCGACGATTTCATTCCGACCATGGAGCAGCTGCTGGCGCGGCCGGTGCGGCCCGATCACATCCTGATCGAGACCTCGGGCCTGGCGCTGCCCAAGCCGCTGCTGAAGGCGTTCGACTGGCCGGAGATCCGCTCGCGCATCACGGTCGATGGCGTGATCGCGCTCGCCGATGCCGAAGCCGTCGCGGCCGGCCGCTTTGCGCCCGATCCGGATGCGGTCGAAGCGCAGCGCGCCGCGGACGAGAATCTCGACCACGAGACGCCGCTGTCGGAAGTGTTCGAGGATCAGATCGCCTGCGCCGACATCGTGCTGCTGACGAAGGCCGACCTTGCCGGCAGCGAAGGGATCGAAGCCGCCAAGGCCGTGATCACCGCCGAGATGCCGCGCCGCGTGCCGATGCTGCCCGTGACTGACGGCGCGATCGATGCGCGCGTCATCCTCGGCCTTGGAGCAGCCGCCGAGAACGACCTCGCCGCGCGCCCCTCGCATCACGACGGCGAGGAGGAGCACGAGCACGACGATTTTGCGTCCGTCGTGATCGATCTTCCTGAAGTCGCCGACGTTGATGCACTCGTCGCATCGGTGCAGAAGCTGGCGCGCGAGCAGAACGTGCTGCGCGCGAAAGGCTACATCGCCGTCGCCGGCAAGCCGATGCGGCTGCTGCTGCAGGCGGTCGGCGAGCGCGTGCGTCACCAGTTCGACAAGCCCTGGGGCGCGGGCAACAGGCAGTCAAAGCTCGTCGTGATCGGCGAGCACGGCGATATCGACGAGGCTGCGATCAAGGCGGGATTGGGAGTCTGATGCACGTCGTTTTCCGCGAGAGCCGCGGTCTCGAGGAGACCGCGACGCCAAGAGACATCGGCCAGGACCCGGCCGATCTCGTGGTGCTCTCGTATTCGGATTCCGACCTTGCCGCGTTTGCGGCCGGCTGGCGGCGCGGGCAGCGCAGCCTGCCGTCGCTGCGGCTCGCCAATCTCGCGGAGCTGCGTCATCCGCTCTCGGTCGATACCTATATCGAGCGCACGCTGTCGCAGGCGCGCGGCATTCTGGTGCGGCTGATCGGCGGTGAGTCCTATTGGCCGTATGGTCTGGCCGCGCTCCAGCAGCTCGCAAAGGATCGCAATATCGTGCTGGCCGTGCTGCCGGCAGACGGTCGTGACGACGTCAGGCTCGACGCGTACTCAACCTTGCCGGTCTCGACGCTGCGGCGGCTCAAAACTCTGTGCGACACCGGCGGCCCGGTTGCCGCGCAGGCCGCGATCGCGCAGCTTGCGTTAGCCTCCGGGCTTTATGCAGGTCCGGTCGTCGGCGAGATGACCGTGCCGGAGATGGGCTTTTATGATCCCGCGCGCGGTGTCATTGCTGCGCCGGCGGGCGGGACGAAGCCGCTCGCGCTCGTGACGTTCTATCGCTCCTATCTCACTGCCGCGGATACCGGCCCGGTCGATGCCCTGATTGCCGCGCTGCGCGAGAAGGGTTTTGATGCGTATGGCGCGTTCGTCACCTCGCTGAAGGGCCCAGGCGTTGCCGGCTGGCTGCGGCACTATCTTGCGCAGAATGTACCGGCCGCCATCGTCAATGCGACGGCATTTTCTGCGATGGGCGAAGACGGCACCACGCCGTTCGACGCTGCGCCATGTCCGGTCTTCCAGGTCGCGCTTTCGTCGGCGCGGCGCGAGGACTGGGCGGAATCGCTGCGTGGCCTGTCGCCCGGCGACCTTGCGATGCATGTGGTGCTGCCCGAGGTCGATGGCCGCGTGTACACAGGCGTGGTGAGCTTTAAGTCGGCGGCAGAGCGCGATCCCGATCTGCAGTTCTCGCATCTGGCGCACAGGCCAGATGAGGATCGCGTGAACGCCGTCGCGGCGCGCGTGGCGGCCTGGCGGCGACTTGCGGAGAAGCCGGTTCCCGAGAAGCGGCTGGCGATCGTGCTCTCGAACTATCCGGGCCGGCCGCACCAGATCGCGCATGCGGTCGGGCTGGATGCGCTGGCGTCGGTCGAGGCCTTGGTATCCGATCTCGCGGAAACCGGCTTCGATGTCGAGCCGGTCCATGCGCTCGGCGAAACGCTGCTGAACCGGCAACTAACCTGGAGCGTCGCCGACTACCGCGCGGCACTCTCGCGCCTTCCGCAAGTGCTGCAGGATGATCTCGCGCAAGCATGGGGCGCGCCGGAGAGCGATCCGAATTGCCGCGATGGCGCATTCCAATTCGCGGCCGTCGCTTGCGGCCAATCGATCGTCGCGGTCCAGCCGGAGCGCGGCGATGCGGTGGCGCGCGATGCCGACTACCACGATCTCGGCCGCACGCCGCGCCATGCCTATGTCGCGTTCTATCTCTGGCTCCGTGAGCAGGGCTACGATGCCCTCGTGCACATGGGCGCACATGGCACGCTGGAATGGCTGCCCGGAAAATCCGTGGCGCTGTCGCCCGCGTGCTGGCCGGAAGCGCTGATCGGCGATCTCCCCGTCGTCTATCCTTTCATCGTCAACGATCCCGGCGAGGCCGCGCAGGCCAAGCGTCGCATCGGCGCGGTGACGATCGGTCATCTGCCGCCGCCGCTCGAAAGCTCCGCCGTGCCGGAAGGCCTGCGTCGCCTCGAGCGCCTCCTCGACGAATATTCGACTGCCGATGGTCTCGATCCCGCGCGCCGGCAACGACTGATCGCCGCGATCCGTGACGAGGCGCGTGCCGCAGGGCTCGAAGACGATCTCGGCCTCGATGCATCGGCTGCACCCGCCGAGGCCATTCCGCGGATCGACCGCTTCGTATGCGACCTCAAGGAGAGCCAGTTCGGCGACGGCCTGCATGTGTTCGGACGCGGCACCTGCGGTAGCGCCGAGCGGGATGCGCTGCGTGCTGCGCTCGCGGGGCAGCGCGTCGCGCCGGGGCCGTCGGGCTCGCCCTATCGCGGTCGTCAGGACGTGCTGCCGACAGGACGCAATCTCTTTGCCGTCGATCCGCGCGCGGTGCCGACGCCGTCCGCGCATGCGCAAGGCATCAAGCTCGCGGAGGAACTGCTGCGGCGCCATCTGCAGGATCACGGCGACTGGCCGAGAGGTCTTGTGGTCGACCTCTGGGGCTCGGCGACGATGCGCACCGCAGGCGAGGAGTTCGCCATGGCGCTGCATCTGGCAGGCCTCGCGCCGCGCTGGGATCACGCTTCGGGCCGCGTCACCGGCTACGACATCATCGCGCCGGCCGAGCTCGGCCGTCCCCGTATCGACGTCACGCTGCGGGTATCGGGCCTGTTCCGCGATGTCTTCGCGGGTCTTGCACAATTGTTCGAGGCTGGATCGCAGGCGCTCGCCTCGCGCGAGGACGAAGGCGAGGAGAACCCGTACCGCCACCGCGCCTCCCGCGTGTTCGCGCCGCGGCCCGGACAATACGGTGTCGGCCTCTCGGCAATCCCCGATGCCTTCACACAAGAGACGCGCGACGCCGCCGGCGAGGCCTGGCTGTCGGCCTCGTCCTGGGCATTCTCCGCCGATGGCGAGATCAGGCCCGATCGCGCCGGCATCGAACAGCGGCTCGCCGCCGCCGACGCGTTCGTCCACGTCCAGGATCTGCCCGAAACCGATCTGCTGCTCGCCGCGGACTATGCCGCGCACGAAGCCGGCGTCGCGGCGGCGGCCGCCCATCTCGCCGCAGCCGGACCCTCGCTCTATCACCTCGATACGACGCGCCCCGAGCAGCCGCATGCGCGCACGCTGACCGAGGAAATCTCCCGTGTCGTCCGCGCGCGCGCGGCCAATCCGGCCTGGATCGCGGGCATGATGCGCCACGGTTTCCGCGGGGCGGCCGAGATCACCGCGACGCTGGAACACATGGCCGCCTTCGCGCATCTGGCGGGCGCCGTGCCGCCGCATCTGTTCGATCTCTACTACGACGCGACGCTGGGCCACGACGAGGTCCGCGCCTTCATGGCTCGCGAGAATCCGGCGGCCCTTGCCGCGATGGAGACGTGCTTCACCCGCCTGCACGAGGCGTCGCTCTGGCGAACCCGCCGCAATTCGATCGCGGCTGCGTTGCGGGAGGCCTCATGAGCGCGACCATGGTCAAGGGCTGGTGCCCGGGCGCGCTGCGGCCGATGCAATCGGGCGACGGGCTCGTGGTCCGCGTGCGGCCGTTCGGCGGTCGGCTCGATGCGGCGCAGGTCTCCGGACTGGCGCATCTCGCCGAGCGTCATGGCAATGGCCTGATCGACGTCACCAGCCGCGCCAATCTCCAGATCAGGGGCGTCAGCGAAAGCAGCCATCGGCTGCTGCTCGATGGCCTGGCGCAACTGGCGTTGCTCGATCCCGACGCCGATACCGAATCCCGACGCAACATCCTGGTGACGCCGTTCTGGCGCGTGGGTGACGAGACCCAGGCGCTGGCCGCCGAGCTCGAAGAGGCACTTGAGAACAGCCTGCTCGCGCTTCCAACCAAGTTCGGCTTTGCCATCGACGACGGCAGCTCGCGCGTGCTCGCCGGCGATTCTGCCGACGTGCGGATCGAGCGCGATCGTGCCGGCGGATTGCTGGTGCGCGCCGATGGTGCCAGGCGCGGCCGTTTGGTCGCGCGCGGCGAGGCCGTCGCCACTGCGCTCGCGCTCGCGGACTGGTTCGTGTCATCGGGTGGCCCCAGGGGCGGGCGAGGGCGCATGGCCGCGCATCTCGCAGCCGGTGCGGAATTGCCCGATGCGTTGCGGGGCGAGACCGAGCCTTCGCCGGTCATGGCGGCTGCGCGTCCCGGCCTTTATCCGCAGGGCGCGATGGTTGGCGTTGCCTTCGGACAGATGCCGCATGGCACGCTCAACCAGTTCGCCGGTTGCGGACATGCGCTGCGCATGACGCCGTGGCGGATGGTGTTGAGCGAAGACAAGCGGACGATGCCGTCCGCGGCCGGCCTCATCACCGAAGCCTATGATCCGGCGCTGCGCGTCATCGCCTGCAGCGGTGCGCCGCGCTGTCGCGAGGCCCATGCTGACACCCGTGCTCTGGCCGCCGCGCTCGCGCCGAACATCGGTGCGGCGGCCCGGCTGCACGTCTCCGGCTGCGCCAAGGGCTGCGCGCATTCCGGCGCGGCCGCGATCACGCTGGTCGCGACCGGTGCGGGCTTCGATCTCGTCCGCGGCGGATCGACCCGCGACGAGCCCATCCTGCGCGGGCTGAACCGCGACGACATCGTCGGCAATCCCTCCATCCTGCTGGGAGGGCATTGATGCCGCACGTCTACGAAACCGATGGCGCGGCGATCTACCGCCAGTCCTTTGCGACCATCCGCGCCGAGGCCGATCTGGCGCGCTTCGCGCCCGATGAAGAACAGGTCGTGGTGCGGATGATCCATGCCGCCGGCATGGTGGGGCTCGAGGCGCATATCCGCTTCACGCCGGGCATGGCGACCGCTGCGCGCGCAGCGTTGCAGAAGGGCGCCCCGATCCTGTGTGATGCGCGCATGGTCTCGGAAGGAATCACGCGAGCACGGCTTCCAGCAGCGAATGCCGTGATCTGCACGCTCGGTGATCCCACCGTGCCCGCACTGGCCCAGTCGATGCGCAACACGCGCTCGGCCGCGGCGCTCGAATTGTGGCGGCCGCATCTCGACGGCGCGATCGTCGCGATCGGCAACGCGCCGACGGCGCTGTTCCATCTCCTCAACATGCTGGAGGACCGTGACTGCCCGCGGCCGGCAGCCATCATCGGCTGTCCGGTCGGTTTCGTCGGCGCCGCCGAATCCAAGGCCGCGCTGATGGTCGATCCGCCGGTACCCGCACTGACGGTGGAGGGCCGCCTCGGCGGCTCCGCGATCACGGTCGCTGCCGTCAATGCGCTGGCGAGCCGGAGCGAATAGCGATGGGACGCATCATCTGCTGCGGTCTCGGCCCCGGTGATCCCGATCTGATGAGCGTGCGCGCCGATCGCACCGTGCGCGGCGCTGCGCATGTCGCCTATTTCCGCAAGAAGGGCAGGCCGGGTCAGGCGCGGCGCATCGTCGACGGCATGCTGGCGGCCGGCGTGACCGAGTATCCCATGGAATATCCGGTCACCACGGAGATCGCGTTCGACAGCCCCGAATACGTGCAGCTGCTCGCCGGCTTCTATGATGAATGGGCCGAGCGCCTGGCGCGGCTTTCGCGCGCGGTCGATGTTGTCGTGCTCTGCGAGGGCGATCCCTATTTCTACGGGTCGTTCATGCATCTGCACATGCGCCTGCAGGGCCGCGTCGAGATCGAGGTGATCGCGGGCATTCCCGGCATGGTCGGCTGCTGGAACGGCGTCGGACAGCCGATCGCGCTCGGCGACGACGTGACGACGGTGCTGATGGGAACGCTTCCCGAAGACGAGCTCGAACGCCGCATGCGCGATTCCGATGCGCTGGTCGTGATGAAGACCGGCCGCAATCTTGCGAAAGTGCGCCGCGCGCTCGCATCCGCCGGCCGGCTCGACGACGCCTGGCTGGTCGAACGCGGCACCATGCCGGGCGAGCGCGTCGTGCGACTCGCCGAGATCGACGCCGCCGACTGTCCTTACTTCGCGATCGTGCTCGTGCACGGCAAGGGCCGACATCTGGACGCCGCCGAATGACGGGCACGCTGACCATCGCGGGCCTCGGCCCGGGCAGCGAAGCGCTGGTGACGCCCGAAGTCACCGCCGCGCTCGCGACCGCGACCGACATCCTCGGCTATGCGCCTTACGTCTCGCGCGTGCCGCCGCGACCGGGCCTGAAGCTGCATCCGTCCGACAACCGCGAAGAGCTGCAGCGCGCGAGCGAGGCTCTGCGGCTTGCGGCCGAAGGCGGGCAGGTCGTCGTCGTCTCTTCGGGCGATCCCGGCGTCTTCGCGATGGCATCGGCCGTGTTCGAGGCGCTAGAACAGGCGCCGCGATATCGGGATCTGCCGATCCGCGTGCTGCCCGGCATCACCGCGATGCTGGCAGCTAGCGCGCGCGCCGGCGCGCCGCTCGGCCATGATTTCTGTGCGATCAATCTCTCCGATAATCTCAAGCCTTGGACCGTGATCGAGAAGCGCCTGCGCCTTGCGGCGGAAGCTGATTTCGCGATCGCGATGTACAACCCGCGCTCGGCGAGCCGCCCGGAAGGATTTGGCCGCGCGCTGGTGGTGCTGAAGGAGGCCGGTTGCGGCGAGCGTCTCGTGATCTTCGCGCGGGCGATCAGCGCGGCCGACGAGAGGATCGAGACCGTCACGCTGAACGAGGCGCGGCCCGAGATGGCCGACATGCGCACGCTGGTCATCATCGGCAATTCGCAGACGCGCCGCGTCGGCCGCTGGGTCTATGCGCCGAGGCGGGCAGAATGACCGAGCCACTGCATCACGTCGGTGACGCTCTCGACCCGCCGCCGCTCGGGCAGCTTTGGCCGCGAGATCATGATGACTGGGACGCCGAGCATGCGAGCAGCGTCGATCTTGGCGCGCGCACCGTCTCCGCCGGAGTTGCGGGCGACGATCCACGCAATGCCGCGCAGGCGCATCATCTCCAGCTCACCCTCGAGCGTGAACGGGCCGCGCGATACGATCACGTCCGCGGCAAAGGGCAGGGGCGCTTCGGGAGGATCGACGAAGCGCAGTGTGTAGGTGTGCTGCGGTTTGCCGGCGAACGGGGCGATGTGCTGGCGGCCGATGGCGAGGAACACGCGAGCGGCGGCGTCTGGCAGCGCGGCGGCCGCGGCGTTGACGTCCGCGACCTCGATCCAGTTGTCTCCTTGCGTCCTGTCCCATGGCATGCGTTCGAGCGCGATCAACGGCGTACCGGCTTCGGCGCACGCGGCGACCGCATTGCGGCTCATTTCGGCGGCGAAGGGATGCGTCGCGTCGATGACATGCGTGATGCCTTCGCGCCTGATATAGTCGGCAAGCCCGCTCACGCCGCCGAAGCCGCCGATGCGGGTCGGCAGCGGCTGGTCGGCGGGCGCGCGGGTGCGGCCGCCGTACGAATACACGGCGTCGATATGTGCTTGCGCGATCGCCGCTGCGAGCCGGCTCGCATCGGCCGTTCCGCCCAGAATGAGGGCGCGCGTCATGACTGATCCCTGGCTGACCATCATCGGTATCGGCGAAGATGGCCTTGCCGGGCTGTCGGAGGCAAGCCGAAAGGCGCTTGCGAAGGCCGAAACCGTATTCGGTGGTGAACGCCATCTCGCGCTGGCGGATGTCGGCGGCCGCGGCCGTCCGTGGCCGGTGCCGTTCGATGCGAATGTCGTGCTCGGCTGCCGCGGCCGTCCGACGGCCGTGCTCGCGTCCGGTGATCCCTTCTGGCACGGCGCAGGTGCAAGCCTTGCTGAAAAACTCGACGCAAGCGAGTGGATCGCGCGCCCGGCGCCATCGACATTCTCGCTCGCTGCGGCGAGGCTGGGTTGGCGGCTCGAATCCACCGTTTGTCTCGGTCTGCACGCCGCGCCGTTCGAGCGTCTCGTGCCGCATCTGGCGCGAGGCGCACGCGTCCTTTGTCTCGTGCGCGACGGGAAGGCTGTGGGCGATCTTGCGAAATGGCTGACTGCGCGCGGCTGGGGCGCCTCATCCTTCTGGACGCTCACAGCGCTCGGCGGGCCGCGTGAGGTCATCGCAAAGCATCGTGCCGACAATTTTGCGGGTGATGTCGCTGCAAACTTGCTTGCGGTGGCGATTGAGGCGAAGGGCGGGCAGGGCATTCCCCGCAGTTCCGGTCTGTCGGACGATCTCTTCCTCCACGACGGCCAGATCACCAAGCGGCCGGTGCGCGCGCTCGCGCTCTCGGCGCTGGCGCCCCGACCGGCTGAACGGCTGTGGGACGTCGGCGCGGGTTCGGGCTCGATCTCGGTCGAGTGGGCACTGTGCGGCGGGACAGCGACCGCCGTCGAGATGCGCGAGGATCGCGCCGCGAACATTCGCAGCAATGCCGCGGCGTTTGGGCTGGCGCATCGGATCACCATCATCACGGGGACCGCGCCCGAGGCGCTCGCCGCGCTGGAGCCGCCGGATGCCGTCTTCATCGGCGGCGGTCTCGATCGCGCAATGTTCGATGCGACCTGGTCCCGCCTTGCGCCGGGTGCGCGGCTCGTTGCGCATTCGGTCACGCTGGAGACGGAGGCGCTGCTGGGCGAGCTGCATCGGCAACACGGCGGCGAGTTGATGCGGGTGGAGATCGCGCATGCCGCGCCGCTCGGCCGCTACCGGTCCTGGGAGGCGGTGCGGCCGGTCGTGCAGTGGAGCGCTGTCCGATGAAGGTTGCCGGCTTCGGATTCAAGAAGGATGTCACGCTCGCCTCGTTGCGCGACGCGCTGCTGGCCGCCGGCGGTCCCGAGGGGCTTGCGGCCGTGGCGACCGTCAGCGACAAGGCCGATGCGGAAGCACTGAAGCAGCTCGCGCTGGAATGTGGCGTCCCGATCAAGGCCGTCCCGGCCGATATGCTCGCAAAGGTCGATACGCCGACGCAGTCGACAATCGTCGCGCAAAAATTCGGCACCGGATCGGTCGCCGAAGCCGCGGCGATCGCAGCCGCGGGCCCCCGCGCGCGCCTGATCGCAACGCGGGTCGTCTCGCAGGATCGGACCGCGACCGCCGCGATCGCGGAGGGAGACGGCGCATGACCGTGCATTTCATCGGCGCCGGGCCTGGGGCCCCCGATCTTCTCACCTTGCGTGGCCGCGACCTGATCGCGGCCTGTCCGGTCTGCCTCTATGCCGGCTCGCTGGTGCCCGAAGGCGTGCTGGCCCATTGCCCGCCCGGCGCGCACGTCGTCAACACCGCGCCGCTGTCGCTCGACGAGATCATCGCGGAGATCGCTGCCGCGCATGCCGAGGGCAAGGACGTCGCTCGCTTGCATTCCGGCGATCTCTCGATCTGGTCGGCGATGGGCGAACAGCTACGGCGCCTGCGTGCGCTCGGCATTCCCTTCACCGTCACGCCCGGCGTTCCCTCGTTCTCCGCCGCGGCGGCCGCGATCGAGGCCGAGCTGACCTTGCCGGGCCTTGCCCAGACGGTGGTGCTGACGCGCACGCCCGGCCGCGCCAGCGCGATGCCCGAGGGCGAGAAGCTGGCCGCGTTCGCCGCCACCGGCGCGGTGCTCGCGATCCACCTGTCGATCCATCTGCTCGACACGGTCGTCGCCGAGCTCACGCCGCATTACGGCGCGGATTGTCCCATCGCCATCGTCTGGCGCGCGAGCTGGCCTGAGCAGCGCATCGTCCGCGCGACGCTTGCGACGCTCGACGCCGCCGTGGGCAGCGAGATGGAGCGCACCGCGCTGATCCTGGTCGGCAGGACGCTGGGCGCTGCGGATTTCGATGAGAGCCGCCTTTATGCCGCCGACTACGACCGCCGCTATCGGCCGGTCGGCGTCGAGCCGCGCTTTCCGGAGGCATCGTGATGGCCGCTGGCCTCGTCATCTCCGCGCCGGCCTCGGGCGTCGGCAAGACCACGCTGACGCTCGCGCTCGCGCGCGCCTGGCGCAACCGCGGCCTTAGGGTGCAGTGCTTCAAGAGCGGTCCCGATTACATCGATCCCGCCTTCCACGCGGCCGCGACGGGCCGCGCCTCCGTCAATGTCGATAGCTGGGCGATGGACCGCAGCACCATCGCGCATCTCGTCAGCCGCGGCGCGGATGCCGACATTGTCCTCGCCGAGGGCTCGATGGGCCTGTTCGACGGCGTTGCCGCGCGCGGTGTTTCCGGGACCGGTGCCTCGGCCGACATCGCGGAGATGCTGGGCTGGCCGGTGGTGCTGGTGATCGATCCTTCCGGACAGGCGCAGACCGCAGCGGCGATCGCCGCGGGCCTGCGCGACTATCGCGCCGGCGTGCGGCTTGCCGGCGTCGTGCTCAACCGCATCGCCAGCCCGCGCCATGAGGACCTGGTGCGGCGCGCGCTCAACGATTCCGGCATCGCCGTGTTCGGTGCGCTGCCGCGTCATGCCGAAATCAGCCTGCCCAAGCGCCATCTCGGTCTCGTCCAGGCGGAGGAGCAGGCCGAGATCGGCAAGCTGATCGACGAGGCCGCGCGTTTCGTCGGCGAGCATGTCGATCTCGACGCGGTGCTGCGGGCGGCCGCCGGCTGGTCGCCGCAGCCCGCCGCGAACGGCCTCAACCTGACGCCGCCCGGCCAGCGCATCGCGCTTGCGCGCGACGCGGCGTTCTCCTTCGTCTATCCGCACATGCTGGAAGCCTGGCGCGCGGCGGGCGCGGAGATCGCGACATTCTCGCCGCTGGCCGACGAAGTCCCTGATGCCGCCGCCGACGTCTGCTGGTTGCCCGGCGGCTATCCCGAGCTTCACGCCGGAAAGATCGCGGCCAATGCGCGCTTCCGAAACGGCCTGCGCGCCTTCGCGGAGACCCGACCGGTGCACGGCGAATGCGGAGGCTATATGGTGCTGGGAACCGCGTTGACCGATGCCGATGGCGTCCGCCACGAGATGACCGGACTGCTCGGCCTGGAGACGAGCTTTGCCAAGCGCCGCATGCATCTGGGCTATCGCCTTGCCGCGCTCGCAGCGCCCATGCCGGGGCATCAAGCCGGCGCGCGCCTGCGCGGCCACGAATTCCACTACTCGACCATATTTTCCCAGCCCGATACGCCGCTGGCTGTCGTGCATGACGCCACCGGTGCTGTCATCGCCGAGACCGGCTCGCAGCGCGGCCGCGCCACGGGCACCTTCTTCCATCTGATCGCGGAGGACCGGTGAGCGGTTTTGTCAGTTTCGTCTCCGCCGGTCCCGGCGACCCTGAATTGCTCACGCTCAAGGGCGCCGCGCGGCTGCGCGAGGCCGACGTCGTGCTCTACGACGACCTCGCCTCCGGCGCGATCCTCGACCTCGCCCGGCCCGGCGCCAATCTCGTTGCGGTGGGGAAGCGGGCGGGGCGGCCCTCGACCAAGCAGCACCATGTCAATCGCCTGCTGGTCGACTAT
Organism: Bradyrhizobium sp. KB893862 SZCCT0404; assembly: GCF_018130885.1. Classification (NCBI taxonomy): domain Bacteria; kingdom Pseudomonadati; phylum Pseudomonadota; class Alphaproteobacteria; order Hyphomicrobiales; family Nitrobacteraceae; genus Bradyrhizobium; species Bradyrhizobium sp. KB893862 SZCCT0404. Next base: position 68,302 of record NZ_JAFCLT010000007.1, on the reverse strand, counting down.
GCCGTCACAGGCGCGCGCGTGGTGCGGCTGAAGTCGGGCGATGCCGGCATTTTCGGCCGGCTCGAAGAAGAGCTGGAAACGCTGCGCGAGGCCGGCATCGGCTACGAGATCGTTCCCGGCGTCACCTCGGCCTGCGTCGCCGCCGCGCAAGCCGGCATTCCCCTGACCCGGCGCCACACCTCGCGCCGGGTGCAGTTCGTGACCGGGGCCGACGTCACCGGCGAGCTGCCGCCGAACCTGAACTGGGCGGCACTGGCTGATCCAGAGGCGACGACCGTCGTCTATATGGGCCGGCGTACCTTCCCGGCGCTTGCCGCAAAATTGATTGAGCATGGCCTCGCCCCCGAGACTCCGGCGCTGTTCGCCGAATCCCTTGGGCGCGCCGACGAGCGGCTGGTCCGCGCCACGATAGCCGAGCTGGCCGAGCAGCTTGCGCGGGGCGGAGCGGCCTCGACCGCGGCCGTCATCCTGTTCGGCGCGCTGGCGGGGGAATAAGTGTCATGACGCCCGTCGCCGCCGTTCGGCCCTTGCGCCCGGCGGACGAAACAGGCACACAGGATGGGCATGGTGCTCGACACGGCGCAAAGCGCCGGAGCATAATCGGGAATGGGGATGGGCGGACCCAGTTGCGGCGCCCAAAACCCCAGCCGCCCCCGCGACTGTAAGCGGTGAGGGGCTCCGATCAGCCACTGGGCCGCAAGGCTCGGGAAGGCCGGAGAACCCCAGTGAACCGCGAGCCAGGAGACCGGCCGTGCATGTTTTGAGGCCAAGGCCGTCGGGTGTGACGGCAGGAAGGAACTGAGCCATGCATATCGAACCCGGAATCGTGACGGGCGCCAAGCTCGTGTTGAGTTACGCAACCGGCATCGCCGCAGGCGGCGTCGCCTTGAAGCTCGCGGTCGAGACCGTGCGCGAGCAGGGCTTCGGCTCGCTCGCCGTGCGGACGCTTGCGACCACCGCGCTGGTCTTCACCTTCTTCGAGATCCTGCCGCACTTCCCGGTCGGCGTCTCCGAAGTGCACTTCATTCTCGGCTCGACCTTGTTCCTGCTGTTTGGCGCGGCGCCCGCGGCGCTCGGCCTTGCATTTGGCCTGCTGCTCCAGGGTGTGTTCTTCGAGCCCGCCGACATCCCGCAATACGGCATGAACGTCACGACGCTGCTGGTGCCGCTGTTCGGCATCCACGCGATCGCCTCGCGGATCATTTCGCGCAACACCGCCTATGTCGATCTGAAGTACCGCCAGGCGCTGGCGCTCTCGACGACCTATCAGGCCGGCGTGATCGGCTGGGTGGCGTTCTGGGCGCTCTATGGCTCGGGTTTTGCCATGAGCAACCTCGCCAACATCGCGACGTTTGCGGCGTCCTACGCGCTGGTCATCGTGATCGAGCCGCTGGCCGATCTCGCGGTGCTGGCGCTGGCGAAGTCGCTGCGCGGTGTCACCGCGCCGGGCCTCGTCACCCCGCGCCTGCATAACGCAGCCTAAGAGATCAGGGGCGGCCGCAAAGGCCGCCCCACACGCCCGATGCTCACGCTCTCCCTGATCGGCATCGGTTGCGGCGATCCCCGGCAGCTGACGCGTGCCGCGATCGATGCGATCAACGCGGCCGATCTCGTCCTGATCCCGCGCAAGGGCAGCGCCAAGTCCGATCTCGCCGATCTCAGGCGGACGATCTGCGCGGATGTTCTCACCAACGACAAGCCTCGCATTGCCGAGTTCGATCTCCCCGTGCGCGACGCGGGCGAAGCGGACTACCGGAAAGGCGTGGACGATTGGCACGATGCGGTCGCAGCCGCATGGTCGCAGACAATCGCAAGCCATCTCCCAGGCGACGGCAAGATCGCGCTGCTGATCTGGGGCGATCCGTCGCTGTACGATTCCTCGCTACGCATCGCGCGGCGGCTCGATCCCTTACCCAGGATCGAGGTCGTGCCCGGCATCACCTCGATCCAGGCGCTGTGCGCGGCCCATGCGCTGCCGCTCAACGACATCGGCGAGCCCTTTCTGGTCACGACAGGCCGTCGCCTCCGGGATGGTGGCTGGCCGCAGGGCGTCGACACGGTGGTCGTGATGCTCGACGGCGGCACGGCGTTCCAGTCGCTCGATCCGGAAGGGCTTCAGATCTGGTGGGGCGCCTATCTCGGCATGTCCGATCAGATCATCCTGTCCGGCGCGCTCGCTGATGCCGGCCCGCGCATCGTCGCGCTGCGGCAGGCGTCACGCGAACGCCACGGCTGGATCATGGACAGCTACATTCTCAAGCGCAGGCCGTAAGCGAGGCAGCATGCTCCCCGAATGGGTCACCCAGGAATGCCCCGAGATCTCCGCCGCCCATCGCGACGCGGCGATCACGCGGCAAGCGCAACTGACAAAACCGACCGGCGCGCTCGGCCGGCTCGAGCAACTCGCGATCGAACTTGCCGGCCTGCAGGCGACTGAACAACCGCGTGCGGCGCGCGTGCCGATCATCGTCTTTGCCGGCGACCACGGCATCGTCGCGCAGGGCGTCTCGGCCTATCCGCAAGCCGTGACCATCGCGATGATGGCGAATTTCGCCTCGGGCGGCGCCGCGATCTCGGTGCTCGCGCGCGAGCTGGGCTCAAATCTTGACGTCGTCGACGCCGGCTCGCTGGCCGAACAGGCGATGGCGGGAGTCATCACCGACAAGCCGCGCAACGGCGCGCGCGATTTCAGCGTCGAGGCCGCACTCACGCCTGAGGAACTGGCGTTCGCCTTCGAAGCCGGCCAGCGCGCAGTCACGCGCGCAGAGGCCCATCAGCCTGATCTGCTCATCTTCGGCGAGATGGGCATCGGCAACACCACCGCCTCCGCGGCGATCGCCTCAAGCCTGCTCGGTGTCAGTGCCGAGGAGATCGCGGGCAGCGGCACCGGCATCGATGCAGCCGGCCGCGCGCACAAGGCGCGTGTGATCGACACCGCGATCGCGCGTCATGGCGTTGCGGGCGCGTCGGCCGAAAAGATCCTGTGTGCCGTCGGCGGCCTCGAGATCGCGGCGATCTCGGGCGCCATCATCGCGGCTGCGCAGGCCCGCATCCCCGTGCTGATCGACGGCTTCATCGTGTCGGTCGCGGCGCTCGCGGCTGCGCGGCTCAATCCGTCGTGCCAGCCGTTCCTGCTGCCGTCGCATCAGTCGGCGGAGCAGGGGCACCGTCTCGTGCTGCGTGCACTCAACGTGCAGCCGCTGATCAGCCTCGACCTCAGGCTCGGCGAGGGATCGGGCGCCGCGATCGCGCTGCCGCTGGTGCGCGCGGCCTGCGCGCTCCACAACGGCATGGCGACCTTCGCGCAGGCCAATGTACCTGACCGGCCTAGCGGATCCGCTGGTTGACGGAGACGACGCGCCATCCGTTCGCGAGCCGGTCGATCCGGGTCAGCGACAGCGGATCGATCACGAAGCGCAGCGCCGCTTCCGGTGTGAGGTCCAGCGCGATGCACAGCGCGGCGCGAATGGTGCCGGAATGGACGACGAGCATCGCGGAGCCGGGGCCGATCCGCGACAGGCCCAGCCGGACGCGCGCGACCTGGTCCTCGAAGCTTTCGCCGCCCGGCGGCCGTCCGCGCGCCGGATCGCTCCAGAAGTGCGCGTAAGTCTCGCCTCCGGTCGCGGCTAGCTCATCGTGCCTGCGGCCGGTCCAGTCGCCAAAGTGCTGCTCGCCGAATTCCTCCATCAACTCAGGCTCGAGCCCGAGCGCGCGGGCTGTTTCGACCGTGCGCCGCGAGGGGCTCGCAAAGCTTGCCGCATCGGGCGGCAAGCGCTGCCGCAACGCCTCCAGCTGCGCGCGATCGCCGAGGTCGGCCGGCGCGTCGGCGGCGTGGATCGTCCCCTTGATGCCATCCACGGGGGCATGCCGAACCAGCCAGAGGAAGGTCTCGCCTTCCATGCTTATCTCCAGGGAAGTTGGTAGCTGTGGCAATAACGCCGCAGCTTGCACATTGACTCTGTCTTGATCGTAATCCTAGATGCTCGAGACGGTTTCCCCGAAAGGGGATGAAAAGGGAATGCGGTGCGGGGACATTGTCCCCAATGCCGTGGCTGCCCCCGCAACTGTGAGCGGATAATCCTTCGTCAGAAGCCACTGGGTCCTCGGTCCCGGGAAGGCGACGAAGCGGTAATGACCCGCGAGCCAGGAGACCTGCCGTCAGCCGTGGTCACACGCGAAGATGTCGGTCGGGGAGTACAGACATTCGGCTTCATCGGAAGGCTGACAAGCCCAGGATGAGACCTCGTTCGCTGTGACGTGCCACTGACGTCATACCGAGGTCCAAGACCGTGTCTTCCATCCGTACCACGAGACCGCGCAGCGTTCTGCTCGCATCCGCCGCTCTCACGTCATTTGTCACTATTCCCGCCGCGCTGGCCCAACAGGTCCGCGAACCGCTGCCGCGGGTCGAGGTGTCGCCCGCCCAGTCCCGCAAGCAGGCCAAGCCCGCCGGCAGGGACGCGCAGAGCGCCCGCCGCGTGGCGCCGCGCCGGTCTGCAACGGCAACGGCCGCTCCAAAACCGGCGGTGCCGGGCGCGGCCGGGCCGGGACAATTGCAAACGCCGCTCAACAGCAACGCGGTCGCCGAGAGCGCCTCGCGCCTTGGCCTGACCGTGCGCGAGATACCCGCGACCGTCGAAGTGATCTCGGCCCAAACCATGCGCGAGCAGGGCTATCGCACCGTGTCCGAGGTCGCGCAGGGTGCCGTCGGCGTCACCTCCGGCGATGCTCCCGGGGAGCCGGCTGGCTTCTCGATGCGCGGCTTCACCAACAGCCAGATCAACACGCTCTACAACGGCATCAAGATCGGCCCGCAGAACATGACCTCGCGGATCATGGACACGGCCAATCTGGAAGCCGTGGAATTCCTGAAGGGTCCGGCCTCGCTGATGTCGGGCGAGGGCGCCGCCGGCGGCTCGATCAATTTCGTCACCAAGCAGCCGCACACCGGCGCGATCCGCAACGAGGCCGAGTTCTCCTACGACTCCCTGAACTCGTTCCGCACGCATTACGGCTCCGGCGGCAGTACCAATGTTCAGGGGCTCGATTACCGCTTCGACATCAGCCGCTCCTCGCTCAACGGCTTTGTCGACGACACCTACACCAAGACGCTCGACGTCTCGGGCCAGCTCAACTACCGCATCTCCGACAACCTCAAGGTCTGGGGCGCGATCGAGTACCGCGAGGATCGCGGCAAGGCCTATTGGGGTGCGCCGCTGGTGCCGGTCGCCTTCAGCGGCTCGCATGCCACGAGCGGGATCGTCTCCGGCAATTACGTCTCGAACTACAACGGAACCAATCTCGGTGCGGTCACCATCGACGACCGGACCTTCAACACTAATTACAACGTCCTCGACAACCGCAACGTCGGACAGGAGGTCTGGCTGCGCGGCGGCTTCGAGCTGAAGCTCGCGCCCGACCTGACGCTGAAGAGCCAGGCCTATGGATACGGCGCAGAGCGCAATTGGTTCAACAACGAGATCGAGGCGTTCAACTCCGGGACCAACCTCGTCGATCGCGAGCGCTTCTATGTCGCGCACAGCCAGCGGCTGGTCGGCAACATCACCGACCTGATCTGGGACACGAACATCGCGGGCTTCGACAACCGGCTGGTCACGACGCTGTCGACGAGCTATCTCGACTTCGTCCGGCCGGGCGCGGCGAATTTTCCGGGCGACTCCGTGTCGCTGGTCAATCCCGATCGCGGCTTCTACGGCCTGCTCACGACGCAGCAGCAGACCGCGCGGATCGACAACGAGGCGCTGTCGTTCGAGGACCGGCTGAAGCTGACCCGGACCTTTGCGCTGGTCGGCGGCTTGCGCGTCGAGCATATCGGGCTCGACCGCAATTCGACCGACAAGAACGGACTGGAGAAAGTGGGCTTTCCCTACACGAAGGACTGGGCGCCCGTGACCGGCCGCATCGGCTACACCTGGGAGGCCGTGCCTGGCCTGACCTTCTTCAGCCAGTACGCCACCGGCGCGGACGTCTCGGCCAACAACATCTTCCTGCTCTTGCCCACCCAGCCGCTCGACCTGACGACCGCGCGCACCTATGAGACCGGTGTCAAGCATCTGTTCTGGGACAACCGGGCGGAGTGGTCGTTCTCGGCCTATGACATCCAGCGCAAGAACGTCTATGCCGCGGCCGGCGGCATGCTGCTCAACATCGCCGGGCGTCAGGAGTCGAAGGGCGTCGAACTCGCCGCCGCGGTGCGTCCGATTGATCCGCTGCGTCTCTGGGGCAACATCGCCTATGTCGATGCGCGCTATGCCGACTTTAATTTCGTCGGCGGCTCGTTCTCCGGCAACACGCCGCCGAATGTGCCGCGTATCGTTGCGAATGCCGGCGCGTCCTGGCGCTTCTTCACGCCCTGGCCGGTGGAAGTCGGCATCGCCGGCCGCCATGTCGGCGACCGCTACAACACCGACGCCAACGTCGTGACGATGAAGGCGTACACGGTGGCCGATGTCTATGCCTTCGTCGACATCCCCAAGGCTGTGTTCAATGCGGTCGATCAGGCCCGCCTGACCTTCCGGGTGCGCAACATCGCCGACAAGCGCTACGCGATCTGGGGCGATCCGTTCTATCCCGATCAGATCCTGCTGGGTGCGCCGCGCACCTACGAGCTCTCGGCCGCGTTCAAATGGTAGGGCGCTGACCGCATGATGGGCGCGATCGTCCTGCTGCATCGCTGGCTCGGGATCGCGTTCTGCCTCCTGTTCGCGATGTGGTTCGCGAGCGGAATCGTGATGCACTTCGTTCCGTTTCCGTCATTGACGGAAGCGGAGCGGATCGCCGGACTGGCGCCGGTGGATCGTGCGCGGGTCACAGTGACGGTTGCCGACGCGGTATCAGCCAGCGGCATCACCGACGCTACGCGCGTGCGGCTGGTTCAGCGGAGCGACGGGCTGGTCGCCATCGTGACCGGACCGTCGCGCATGCGCGCGGTTCGTGCCACCGACGGCCAGGACGCATCGGTGCGCTCGCCCGAGGTCGCGCTCGCCATCGCACGGGATCATGCCCGCCAGCGCGGGCTCGATGCCGCGCATGCGGCCGTCGTTGCGCTTGCGGACTACGATCAATGGAGCGTCCCGAACGGCTTTGATCGCCATCGGCCACTGTTTCGCGTTGCGCTCGGCGATCCCGCCGGAACGGAGATCTACGTCTCGTCGCTAACAGGGGAAGTCGTTCTGGATACCACCCGGAGCGAGCGGGGATGGAACCTTGTCGGCAGCGTCCTGCACTGGATCTATCCGACGGTGCTGCGAAGCCATTGGCAGCTCTGGGATCGCGTGGTCTGGACCCTGTCGCTGCTGGCCCTGGTCGCGGCGTTGCTGGGCGCGGTGCTCGGGATCGTGCGGGTGAAGATGCAGGGAAGCCGGCCGTCGTCGCCTTTTCGGGGCTGGCACGCCCTGCATCACATTACCGGTCTCGTGGCGACCGTCTTTGTGCTGACCTGGATCTTCAGCGGCTGGCTTTCGATGGATCATGGCCGGCTGTTCTCGCGCGGCCAGTTGACCACGGCGGAAGCCGGCGTGGTGTACGCCGCGCCGGATTGGCGCACGGCTCTGCCGCTCGATCAAAATCCCATCTCGCCCGAAGCCCGCGAGGTCGAATGGCTCGCTTTCGGCGGCAATCTCCATCGACGCGAGCGGATCAGTGTCGACAGGCAGGTTGTGGTGCGGCCAGACGGCGCGGAGTCGCCGGACCTCGGCGCACAGGAGGTCGCTAGTATGGCGACGCGGCTGGCGTCAGGCTGCGGCTTGCCCTCCGTTATTGCCGATCACGACGACTATCCCGCGCAATCCGCTGCTCCCGGGACGCCGGTCTACCGTTCCCGGTGCGGCGATGTCTGGTTCGATGTCGACGGTGCCGACGGCAGCGTGCTGCAGAGACTGGATGGCTCGCGGCGGGCCTATCGCTGGTTCTACACTGCGCTTCACACGCTCGATTTTCCCGTTCTCATGGCGCATCCGCGTCTGCGCGATGTCGTGGTCGTCGGCCTCTGCGCGCTCGGCCTGCTATTTTCGGTCACCGGCATCGTCATCGGTTGGCGGCGTTTGCGCTCGACCTTCGCGGCTTGAGCCGTGGGTCGGACAAATCATATACACCATGCAAAATCCGGGTTGCGCGGCCAGGGGCAGGCGAGGATGATCGTCTGAGGGGCGCAGCGGTGCGTGCTCCCAACGGGACGATCGTGATCGATGTCAATTCAGCGCAAGCGCCTTGGTATGATCACGCCGTCCTCCAATTCGGTGTTGGAGCCCGTCACCAGCGCCATGCTCGCCAATATTGACGGTGTCACCGCCCATTTCTCGCGCTTCCGCGTCACCGAGATCGCACTCGATGCAGCGGCGCTGAACCAATTCGATGCCTCGGTGATGCTGCCGGCGGCGGACCTGCTGGCGGACGCCAAGGTCGATGCGATCGCTTGGAACGGCACCTCCGCAAGCTGGCTTGGCATCGGCCGCGACCGGAGCCTGTGCGAGGCGATCACGGCGCTCACGGGAGTGCCGGCGACGACGTCGACGCTGGCCTGCATCGATGCCGCCCGCGCGCTCGGCGCCAAACGCGTCGGCCTGGTCTCGCCCTATACTGATGACGTGCAGCGGCGCATCGCCGATGTCTGGGCCGGGGAGGGGATCGCCCCGCACGCGGAGCGGCACCTGGGATTGCGCGACAATTTCTCCTTCGGAGAGGTCGAGCCTGCGGTGATCGCGGACATGATCCGCGCCGTGGCAGCGGAGGGCGCGGACGCCGTCGTCATTCTCTGCACCAATCTCGACGGCGCCGCGCTGGCCGCCTCGCTCGAACGGGAATTGGACATCGCCGTGCTCGACTCGGTCGCGGTCACGCTGTGGCGGACGCTTGGTCTCGCCGGCGGCGACATCCGTGCGCTTGCGCGATGGGGCCGGATCTTCCAGACATCAGCGGCCATCAAGTGACGGAGACATCAGTGACGCAGCTCGATCTCGCCATTCGCGGCGGCACTATCGTGACGGCCAGCGACGAGTTCCGCGCCGATATCGGCATTCGCGACGGCCGCATCGTTGGCATCGCCGAGCGCATCGAGGGCGCGGCGCGCGAGATCGACGCGACGGGCCTGCTGGCGCTGCCGGGCGGCATCGACAGCCACGTCCACATCTCGCAAGCCTCAGGCCCCGACGTGGTCATGGCCGACGACTTCGCCTCGGCGACGCGCGCGGCGGCCGCCGGCGGCAACACCATGGTGCTGCCCTTTGCGCTGCAGGAGAAGGGGACGTCGCTGCGCACCTGCGTCGAGAACTACCGCAAGCTCGCCGAGGGCGAATGCTATATCGACACCGCCTTCCACCTCATCATCTCCGATCCGACCGCGGTCGTGCTCGGGCAGGAGCTTCCGGCGCTGGTCAAGGACGGCTACACCTCGTTCAAGGTGTTCATGACCTATGACGACCTTGTGCTCAGCGACAAGCAGCTGCTCGAGGTGTTCGAGGTCGCGCGCCGCGAGGAGGCGCTGGTCATGGTCCATTGCGAGGGCTACGACGCCATCCGCTTCCTCACCAGCAAGCTCGAGCGCGAGGGGCACATCGCGCCCTATTATCACGGCACCTCGCGGCCTCAGGCGGTCGAGCGTGAGGCGACGCATCGCGCCATCAGCCATGCCGAAGTGATCGGCGTGCCCATCATGATCGTGCATGTCTCCGGCCGCGAGGCCATGGAGCAGGTGCGATGGGCGCAGCAGCGCGGATTACCGGTGCATGCGGAAACCTGCCCGCAATACATCACGCTGACGGCCGACGACATGAAGGGCCTGAATATGGACATCACAGGGGCGAAGTATGTCTGCTCGCCGCCGCCGCGCGATGCCGAGAGCCAGCAGGCGATCTGGGAGGGCATCATGACGGGCGTGTTCCAGACCTTCTCGTCCGACCATTGCCCGTTCCGCTATGACGATCCCAAGGGCAAGCTGACGCCGAATGCGCGCACCTCGTTCCGCTGGGTGCCGAACGGCATTCCCGGCGTCGAGACCCGGCTGCCGATCCTGTTCTCGGAGGGCGTCTCGAAGGGCCGCATCACCCTGCAGAAGTTCGTCGAGCTGACCGCGACGAACCACGCCCGCATCTATGGCCTCTACCCGCGCAAGGGCTCGATCGGCGTCGGCTTCGATGCCGACATCGCGCTGTGGGATCCGAAGCTGACAAAGACAATTCAGCAGGCCGATCTGCACCACGGCTCCGACTACACGCCGTGGGAAGGCTTTGACGTCACCGGCTGGCCCGTCACCACCATCGCGCGGGGACGCGTGGTGTACGAGCAGGGCAGGATCGTCGGCGACAAGGGCGCGGGCGAGGTGCTGAGCCGCGGCAAGTCGAGCCTGGTCTGATCGTCACATCGATACGATGTGACGGATCACATCGGCTCGATGCCGATCTTCTTGATGATCCCGGCCCATTTCGTGGTCTCGGCGGTCATGTAATCGGTCAGGCCCTTTGGGTCCATCACCAGCGGTTCGGCGCCCTGCTCGACGAAGAGGCTGCGCACTTTCGGATCGTTCGCGGCTTCGACCATCGCCTTGTAGAGCTTGTCGACCACGGCCTTGTCGGTGTTCGCCGGCGCGAGCAGCGCGAGCCAGGCCGCGCTCTCGTAATTCTTCAGGCCGGCCTCGGCCGCGGTCGGCACGTCAGGCAGCGCCGTCATGCGCTTGTCGCTGGCCACCGCGAGCGGGCGCGCATCGCCGCTCTTGATCAGGCCGAGCACGTTCGGCAGCAGCTGAAAGCCGAGCGGCACCTGGCCTGCGATGAAATCCGGTGTGTAGGCAGCGATGTTGCGGTAGGGAACGTGGGTGAGCTCGGTGCCCGTGAGCTGTTCGAAATAGGCGGCCGACAAATGCTGCGACGAGCCGACGCCGACCGTGCCGTAGTTCAGCTCGCGCGGGTGCCCCTTGGCGTAGTCGATCAGCTCGGCCAGCGATTTCGGCGGCAGTTTTGAATTGATCACGATGACATTGGGCATGGTCGCGAACAGCCCGATCGGGGCGAGATCCTTCAACGGATCGTAAGGTAGCTCCTTGTAGAGCGACTTGTTCGCGGCCAGCGGGCCGGAGGTGCTCATCAGCAAGGTGTAGCCGTCGGAGGCCGCATGTGCGGCGGCCGCGGTGCCGATATTGCCGCCGGCGCCGGGACGGTTGTCGACCACGAAGGCCTGCCCGAGCGACGTGGACATGCGGTTGAGCAGGATGCGCGTGATCACGTCGCTGGCGCTGCCGCCGGCAAAGGGCACGAGCACCTGCACGGGGCGGGCTGGGTAGTCCTGCGCGTATGCGGGGCGCAGACCGGTGACGGCGAGAGCGGCGCCCGCGCCGAGCGAGAGCAGCGACCGGCGGTCGAGGTGAAATCCCTCACTCTGCTCCTGTGCGGTGAGAGTGAGCTTGCTGCGACCGGACCGTGCCATCTCGGACTGAATCTCCCGTGTGTTGTTCAGCGGTCCCGGGATCGTCCGTAACAAGAGTCGGAATGAAGCCAGGCCGCAATTTTCTGCGCCTGGATCGTAGTTAGCTCGCCGCCGCGGCCGTCATGCCTGCTCGTCTCAAAACTTACCAACTCGTCTCATTCTGCGATGGGCGCGACATCTTGTCCGAGCAGAAATCTGCATTCAGGCGGTCGTTTTTCGTCGCGGCTTTTTGGCTGGCCTACGCGACGACGAGCCCGTGCCACCCGAGGGCTCCACGAATTCTTTCGCCACGGTGGCCGCCTGAGCGAGATCGTGGCTGATGACGTCGAGCACGGCCTTGGCCGCGACCGACACCGCGCGCCTGGGGTGATGAACCCACGCAATCGACCGCACGATCCGCTGCGCGTCGAAGCGATGCGCCCGGATCGCGCCGCTGGCCAGCGACTGCCGGAGCGCGATGGTCGGCAGCACCGTCGCGAAGTCGGTGGTGGCGATGACGTCGCAGAGCGCCGGCAGCGTATCGAGCTCCAGGCGCGGCCGGAGGTCGATGCCGATCGCGGCGGCGTGCTCGTCGAGGATCAGACGCAGGCCGTGGCGCTTGGAGGGCAGCACCAGGTCGAAGCCCGCGATGTGGTCGAAACGCAACTTTGCCGGCGGCCTCACCGGGCTGTCCTTCCGGCAGGCGAACACCATCTCCTCGTCCATGACATGATGGGCGGCGAGCGGCGTCTTGCGGCGCGGCACGTTGATCAGGGCGAAATCGAGCTGGCCGGTGTTGACCCAGTCCACCAGCGTCTCGGTGTAGCCCTCGCAGGCGGACAGCGTGATCTCAGGATAGCGGCTGGCGACGGTTGCCGACGAGCTCGCCATCGTGCTCTGCGCGACCGAGGTGATGAGGCCGACCGAGACCCGCCCCGAGATGCGCCCGCCGAGCTGCGCCATTTCCTGCCGCGCATATTCGGCGTCGCGCACGATCGGTGCCGTCAGCCGCACCAAGGCTTCGCCGGCACTGGTCAGCGTCATGCCCTGGACGCTGCGGTCGAACAGCTTTTGGCCGAGCTCGGCTTCGAGCTTGGCGATCTGCATGCTGAGTGCGGGCTGCACGATGTTGAGCTGGCGCGCGGCGCGGGTGACGTTTCTTTCCTCGGCCAGGCACAGGAAATATTGCATCTGCCTGAGTTCCACGTGGCCCGTCCTTCGTCCGCTGATTTCGCCGGCTTCCATCATCTCAGATGATGGAAGACATAATCAATCATTATTTGTGCTGATGGATGCGATTGCCTAGTCTCGCGGCAGGCCTGTCCCAGGGAGCGAAAAATCAGACAGATGCAGGACGCCAGCCCCAAGCGGATGATCATCGGCATTTCCGGCGCCTCGGGCGTCACCTATGGCGTGCGCCTGCTGCAGCTCCTGCGCAACGCCGGCGTCGAGACGCATCTTGTGATGTCGAAGACCGCGGAGCTGACCTTTGCCTATGAGACCGACCTGAAGATCGCGGAGGTGAGGGCGCTCGCCAATGTCAACCATGCGATCGACGACATGGCCTCGGCGATCTCCAGCGGCTCGTTCCGCACCGCCGGCATGATCGTGGCGCCGTGCTCGATGCGATCGATGTCCGAGATCGCCTCGGGCGTGACCACGACGCTGCTTACTCGCGCCGCCGACGTCGTGCTCAAGGAGCGCCGGCGTCTGGTGCTGATGGTGCGCGAGACCCCGCTGCACACCGGCCACTTGAGGACCATGACGGCGCTGTCCGAGATCGGCGCGATCATCGCGCCGCCGGTGCCGGCCTTCTACGCCAAGCCCGAGACCATCGACGACATGGTCGAGCACACGGTCGGCCGCGTGCTCGACCTCTTCGACATCGATATCGGCGTCGTGCGCCGCTGGGGCGAGGACGAGGCGCTCAAGCGCCGCTCGCCGTCGCTGCGCAAGGTCGCGCCCTGACCTGAACACCTGAGGAAGACCATATGCGAATGGACAATGTTGCGAGCAAAGCCTCGAACGCGCCTGCCGATCTGCGCGCCTGGCTCGCTTACCTCGCCGAACGCGGCAAGCTTGCGATCGCGCGCGAGGGCATTGCGCTCGCCGACGAGCTCGCCGCCGTCGCCAAGCGGCTGGAGCGCGACAGCGCCGTGCTGTTTCCGCGCCCCGACGGGCACGAGATTCCCGTCGTCGCCAATCTCTTTGCCGGTCGCGACTGGGTCGCCGAGTCCATCGGCGTCACCGAGGACCAGCTACTGCCGCGCTTCCTCGCCGCCGCAAGCCATCCGCTGCCGACGCATGAGGTCGCGAGCGGACCGGTGCAGGACGTCGTGCACGAGGACGTCGACCTGCTCCGCCAGCTCCCGGTGCCCAAGCACAATGAGCGCGACAGCGGTCCCTACATCACGGCCGGTCTCCTGATCGCGCGCAACCCGAAGACCGGCGTGCAGAACGTCTCGATCCACCGCTGCCAGATCTCCAGCAGGAACCGCATCGGCGTGCTGCTGCTGCCGCGGCATACCTTCTCCTATTATCGCCTCGCCGAAGAGCTCGGCCAGGCACTGGAGATTGCGATCGTCATCGGCGCGCATCCCGCCTTGATGCTGGCGTCGCAGGCGATCGCCGCGCTCGACGAGGACGAGATGGCGATCGCAGGCGCGCTGCTCGGCGCGCCCGTGGACGTCGTGAAGTGCCGCACCAATTCGGTCCGCGTTCCCGCCCATGCGGAGATCGTGATCGAGGGGCGCATCCTGCAGGGCGTGCGCGAGCCGGAAGGCCCGTTCGGCGAATTCCCTCAATATTACGGCCCGCGCGCCAACCGCGAGGTGATCGAGGTCGACGCGATCACGCATCGCAAGGCGCCGATCTTCCACACCATCGTCGGCGGCGGTTTCGAGCACCTGATCCTCGGCGGCGTGCCGCGCGAGGCGACGCTGCTCCAGCATCTGCGCCGCAGCTTCCCCAATGTGCTCGACGTCCGCCTCACGCGCGGCGGCACCTGCCGCTATCACCTCGCCATCAGGATCGACAAGGCCAATGACGGCGAGCCCAAGAACATCATGATGTGCGCATTCGGTGCGCATTACGACATCAAGCAGGTGATCGTGGTGGACAAGGACGTCGACATCTCCTCTCCCGAGGAGATCGAATGGGCGGTGGCGACGCGCTTCCAGGCCGACCGCGACCTCATGGTCGTCGCGGGTGCGCTCGGCTCCAAGCTCGATCCGACCACGGACAACGGCATCAGCGCCAAGATGGGCCTGGATGCGACCGCGCCGCTCGGCGCGCCCGAGCTCGCCTTCAAGCGCATCCGCGTCAAAGGCGAGGAGGAGGTCGATCTCGCCACGGCGTTGCAGGCCGACCCGAGCGTAGCGGTTGCGCGCCTGCTTGCGGAGGCGCGGACATGAGCCGATTACCGCCTCCGGGCAACTTGCGTCGGTTTGCGCGGTTGGAATATGAAGCGGGGGCTGCTTATAGTCCCGCGCCAACACGCCAATCGTTTTGCAGCGCAATGCTGGGAGGAAGGAACTGATGTCGACGGCCCTGCGCATAGCCCATGGCGCTTTCGGCAGGGTTGCTCTGCTCGACATGGACCGTTCGCTGGTCCGCCACGCCCATCATCACTGCCATGTCCTGCTGAAAGTGGAGGGCGCCGACACCCAGTTCATGGTCGGCGATCAGGTCACGCCGCTGACGGACACCGCCGCCGTCCTCGTCGACGGCTGGAAGCCGCATGCCTATGTGCACGATGTCAACCGGCCGCGCACGCTGATCATGGCGCTCTATATCGAGCCGGAATGGTTGAAGGAGTTCCGCCCGGGATGGGCGGCGAGCGGCGCGCCGGGCTTTTTCGAGCGTCCCTCGGGCGAAGTGTCGCCGCGCATCCGCCAGCTCACGCTGCATCTGGCGGCTGAAATGATGGCGAATCCGGATGCGGTCCGGACGCACGAAGAGACGCTCTCGGACCTGATGATCGCGGTCATCGAGCGCTTCACGCCCTGGCGCAGCTTTCCCACCTCGATCCGCGGCATGAGCGCGGTGAGCTGCGACTGGCGCATCCGCCGCGCCATGGATGCGATGCGGGGGCAGGATTCCTACGGCAACGTCGATCAGTTCGTGAAGGGCGCCGGCCTGTCGCGCGCGCAGTTCTTCCGCCTGTTCGAGACCTCGCTCGGCGTCTCGCCAAAAATCTATCTCAACGTCGTCCGCATGGAGCGTGCGCTCGATGCCGTCATGCGCGAGGACACGCCGCTCGGCGAGCTCAGCGAGCGTTTTGGTTTCCCGGAGCCGGCGCATTTCACGCGCTTTTTCCGCGATCACGCCGGCGTCAGCCCGCGCGAGTTTCGCAACGTCTCGCGTCTTGCGGGCTGAGTCTCTCGCCCGATATTGCGCTGCACGCTCTCGAATGAGACGATTTGGTAAGTCGTGAGAGCGCGCGGTATGGCCCGCGCAGCCCCTGTCCTGACATCTGTCACCGTCGCGTCAAAGAACGCGTCGGGAGGTATGCCGGGACATGTTGCAGGCGGTCAAATCCGCAAATCCTGAAAGAGGCGATGAGCCGTGGGTCGGGCGCTCGATCGAGCGCGTCGAGGACGCCGCGCTGCTCTCCGGCCGCGGCCGCTTCATCGACGATCTCGGCGTCGCGCCCGGCACGCTGCACGCGACCATCCTGCGCTCGCCGCATGCGCATGCCGACATTGTTTCCATCGATGCCGAAGCCGCCAGGCGCCTCCCGGGCGTCGCGGCCGTTCTGACCGGCAGCGACGTCAAGGCCGTCACGACAAGCCTCGTTGTCGGCGTGAAGGCGCCGGTCGAGTGCTGGCCGATCGCGATGGATCGCGTGCGCTATGTCGGCGAGCCCGTCGCCGTGGTCGTCGCAACCGATCGTGCGCGCGCGGAAGATGCGGCCGAACTCATCAATGTCGAATATCGCCCGCGCGGCGCCGTCGTCGATCCGCTCGGCGCGATCACGCCTGGTGCACCAGTGCTGCACGACGGGTTTCCCGGCAATCTCGCCAGCGACCGCGCGTTCCGCTACGGCGATCCCGAGAAGGCATTTGCGGATGCGCCGCATCGCTTCTCCATCGACATCCGCTATCCCCGCAACTCCTGTACGCCGATCGAGACCTACGGCGTCGTCGCTTCGCATGACGCCGGCGAGGACGCCTATGAAGTGCTCGCCAATTTCCAGGGCCCGTTCAGCATCCACACCGTGATCGCGCGTGCACTGAGGGTTCCGGGCAATCGCTTGAGGCTGCGTACGCCGCCGGATTCCGGCGGCAGCTTCGGCGTCAAGCAGGGCGTGTTTCCCTACATCGTGCTGATCGCCGCCGCGGCCCGCGTCACGGGCAAGCCGGTGAAGTGGATCGAGGACCGGCTCGAGCATCTCACGGCGTCGGTGTCGGCGACCAATCGCGCGACGACACTCTCGGCCGCGGTCGCGGCCGACGGCAAGATCCTCGCGCTCGACTGGGACCAGGTCGAGGATTGCGGCGCTCACTTACGTGCCCCCGAGCCGGCGACGCTGTATCGCATGCACGGCAACCTGACCGGCGCCTACGACATCGGCCACGTCAAGGTCCGCAACCGCGTCGTCGTCACCAACAAGACGCCGACCGGACTCAACCGTGGCTTCGGTGGGCCGCAGGTCTATTTCGCGCTTGAGCGCCTCGTGCAGCGCATCGCGATCGGCCTCGGCCTCGATCCGCTCGATGTCATCAAGCGCAATCTGATCGACGCGGGCGCGTTTCCCTTTCGCACGGCGACCGGTGCTCTCCTCGACTCCGGCAACTATCAGGAAGCCGTCGCGCGCGCGGTCGAGCGGGGCAGGCTCGCCGAGCTGAAGGCGGAGCGCGATGCGGCGCGGGCGCAGGGGCGTCTCTACGGCATCGGCTTCACCGCGGTGGTCGAGCCCAGCGTCTCCAACATGGGCTACATCACCACCGTGCTGACGGCGGCCGAGCGCCGCAAGGCCGGACCCAAGAACGGCGCGCAGGCGACCGCGACCGTCGGGCTCGATCCGGTCGGCAGCGTCACCGTTCACGTGGCGTCGGTGCCGCAGGGGCAGGGGCATCGCACCGTGCTGTCGCAGGTCGTTGCCGACGTCTTCGGACTCCAGCCCAGGGATATCCGCGTCAACACCGAGATCGACACGGCCAAGGACGCATGGTCGATCGCGTCGGGGAATTACGCCAGCCGCTTCGCCGCGGCGGTCGCGGGCACGGCGAAGCTCGCGGCAGAACGCGTCGCCGGCCGTCTTGCCCGTATCGCCGCGAGCCAGCTCAATGTCGAAGCCGGCGACATCGTGTTTGCGAAGGGTTTTGTCGCCTCAAAGCGCAATCCGGAGAACCGGATCGCGTTCTCGCGCGTCGCCGCGCTCTGCCACTGGTCGCCGGGCTCGCTGCCCGACGATGCCGGCCAGACCATCCGTGAAACCGTGTTCTGGACGCCGCCGGAACTGACGCCGCCTGACGACGAGGACCGCATCAACTCCTCGCTCTGCCACGGCTTCATCTTCGATTTCTGCGGCGTCGAGATCGATCCCGTCACGCTGGAGACACGGATCGACCGCTACGTCACCATGCACGATTGCGGCACTATCCTGCATCCCGGCATGGTCAACGGCCAGATCCGCGGCGGCTTCACCCAGGCGCTCGGCGCCGCCTTGTTCGAGGAATATGCCTACGCCGAGGACGGCAGCTTCCTGACGGGCACGCTCGCCGACTATCTGCTGCCGACCACGACAGAGGTGCCGGAGCCCGAGATATTCCACATGGAGACGCCGTCGCCGTTCACGCCGCTCGGCGCGAAGGGCGTGGGCGAGGGCAATTGCATGTCGACGCCGGTGTGCCTCGCCAATGCGGTCGCAGATGCGCTCGGTGTTGCCGACATCACTCTGCCCCTGGTTCCGGCGCGGCTTGCCGAAATCGTGCGCGGCGCCGAGCCGCCGCCTCCTGCAGGCGGCACGACGGCGGTGCCCGTGCGCGAGGGCGACCGGCGGCTGCGCGGCGAAGGGCAGGCCACGGTGAAGGGCGCGCCCGAGCAGGTCTGGGCGATGCTACTCGATCCCGCGACACTGCAATCGGTCATTCCCGGCTGCCAGAGCGTCGACAAGATCACCGACACGCATTTCTGCGCCGACGTCACGCTCGGCATCGGCCCCGTTACCGGACGCTATCGCGCCGATGTCGAGCTGTTCGACCTCGACCCGCCGCGCGCGGTCACGCTGCGTGGCAGTGCCACCGGTGCGCTCGGCTTCGGCAATGCCGAGGGACGGATCACGCTTGCGCCCGACGAAAATGGCGGGACTAAGCTCACCTACAGCTACGACGCCGCCATCGGCGGCAAGGTCGCCAGCATCGGCGGCCGTCTGCTCGACGGCGCCACGCGGGTGATCATCGGCCAGTTCTTCACCGCGCTGGCGCGCAAGGCCGGCGGAGGCGGCGCTTCGGGCGGCGGCTTCTCGCTGTTCGCCCTGCTGGCAAAGCTGGTCGGCCTGTTCGGAGGGCGCCGATGAAGCCGCCCGCATTCGACTATCTCCGCGCCGGCAGTGTCGGCGACGTCCTCGACGGACTGGCGCAGCAGGGCGGCGATGCCCGCGTGCTGGCCGGCGGCCAGTCGCTGATGGCGATGCTCAACATGCGCCTCGCCAAGCCGAAGCTCTTGATCGACATCATGCGGATCAACGAGCTCCGCCGGATCGAACGCAAGGGCGACGCCGTTGTGATCGGCGCCGGCGTGCGTCAGGCCGATCTGCTGGCGTGGCCGGAGCTATCCGAGACGCTGCCGCTGGTAGCGCTGGCTCTGCCCTGGGTCGGTCACATGCAAACCCGCAGCCGCGGCACCATCTGCGGCTCGCTCGCCCATGCCGATCCCAGCGCCGAGATGCCGCTGGCGCTGGTTGCGCTCGGTGGTGAGGTCCTCTTGCGCAGCGCCAAGCGGCGTCGCCGCGTCGCCGCCAAGGACTTCTTCGCCGGCATGATGCTGACTGCGCGCGCCGACGACGAGCTGATCGAGGGCATCTCGCTGCCTGTGATGAAAGGATCGCGCGTCGCCTTCCGCGAGGTCGCGCGCCGCCATGGCGATTTCGCCATCGTCGCCTGCGCCGCGATGAAGACTCCTACCGGCGTCCGTCTCGCCGTCGGCGGGGTCGCCGACGTGCCGACCGCACGCGACTGGCCGAAGCTCGAAGGCAGTGCGCTCGACGATGCCCTCAACGTCTTCGCTTACGAGCTTGGCGCCCGCGACGACGTCCATGCCACGGCGCGCTACCGCCGCGACCTCGTCCGCATGATCGGCCGCGATCTGATCGGTGAGGTGCTGCAATGATCCGTCTCAAGGCAGACAGCCGCCATGCCGTCCGCTTCTCGCTGAACGGCAAGCCGGTCGAGGGTGAGGCCGAGCCGCGCATGCTGCTCTCCGATTTCCTGCGCCACCAGCTCGGCGCCACCGGCACCCATGTCGGCTGCGAACACGGCGTCTGCGGCGCCTGCACTGTCGTCGTCGACGGCATGCTGACGCGCTCCTGCCTGACGCTCGCCGCGCAGGTCGACGGCTGCGAGCTCAGGACAGTGGAAGGCCTCGCGCCCTCGGCGGACCGGCTCGGCGTGCTGCAGCAGGCCTTCTGCCGCAACCACGCGCTTCAATGCGGCTTCTGCACTGCCGGAATCCTGATGTCGCTCGACCATTATCTCGCGAGGAACCCGGCGCCGACCGAGGCGGAGATCCGCGATCTGCTCAGCGGGCATATCTGCCGCTGCACCGGCTACACCCCGATCATCAAGGCGGCCCTGGAAGCCGCCGCAGAGCTCACTTCAGCCAAAAAAGAGACGTCCGATGCTTGATCTCGCCAGCAGCTTCATGGCCAGCGCCGCGCGCGATCCGCATGCGATTGCACTGATCGACGGCGACCTCCGGCTGACCTACCGGCAATGGTACGACAAGATCTCCGCGCTGGTGGCGTCCTTCGACCGTCTTGGCCTCAAGCCCGGCGATCACGTCGTCACGCTGCTGCAGAACCGCTGGGAGGCGGCGACGCTGCACTGGGCCTGCCAGTTCGCCGGGCTCGTCATCACGCCGATCAACTGGCGTGCCAAGGCCGACGAGCTCGATTACTGTATCGAGAATGCCGAAGCCTGCGCGGTGTTCTATCAGGACATCTCCGCCGAGGCGGTCCAGGGATCGGCACTCGTTGGTAAGTTGCTGCGTGTGTCCGTCGATCCCGGAAAGGGCGATGCGACGAGCTTTTGCGATTTGATCAAGGATAGTGCCCCCGACGCCGAGCCGCGCGTCGGCACCGATGCCTGGTCGATCATGCTCTACACCTCGGGCACGACCTCGCGGCCGAAGGGCGTGCCGCGGCGGCATCGTGCCGAGCGCGCCGCCGCGATCGCCCATGTCGCACAAAATCTCTACGGCCGGGGCGAGCGCACGCTCGGGGTGATGCCGCTCTATCACACCATGGGCGTTCGCTCGCTGCTGGCGATGTCGCTGATCGGCGGCACATTCATCTGCCTGCCGCGCTATGACAGCCGCCAGGCGCTGGCGCTGATCGAGAAAGAGGCGATCACCAACCTCTATCTGGTGCCGACGCTCTATCACGACCTCGTCCATCACGAGGCGTTTGCGAAGACGAACGTTTCCACCGTGCGCAAGCTCGGCTTTGCCGGGGCCTCGATGACCGACGGCCTGCTGAAGAAGCTGAACGAAGCGTTCAAGCCGGACCTGTTCGTCAATCACTATGGCAGCTCCGAGATCTATACGTTCACGATCGACCAGAACGCCGCGGCAAAACCCGGCTCGGCCGGCAAGGCGGGGCTGAACCAGCACGTCAAGGTCGTGCGCATCGGCGCGAAGTCGGTCGCAGAGCTTGCCGCAGTCGGCGAGGAGGGCGAGATCATCGCCACGCTCGCCGGCGACGAGGCCTTCGAGGGCTACTGGCGCCGTCCCGAGGCGGACGCGAAATCGCTGCGCGAGGGTTGGTACTTCACGGGTGACACCGGCTTCGTCGATCCCGACGGCGACCTCTTCGTCACCGGCCGGGTCGACGACATGATCATCACCGGCGGCGAGAACGTCTCGCCGGTCGAGATCGAGAGCTGCCTGTCGCTGCATCCCGCCGTGGACGAGGTTGCGGTGGTCGGCGTCGCCGACGAGAAGTGGGGGAAGGTCGTCGCCGCCTTCGTCAAGCGCAACCGCGCGGTGTCGGAAGGAGAGCTGGAGCAATTCTGCCGGACCACGGGCCTTGCCAATTTCAAGCGGCCCCGCCGCTACGTCTTCGTCGACGCGATCCCGAAATCGCCGGTCGGCAAGCTGCTGCGGCGACTGCTCGTCGCCGGAGAATACGAGGCCGAGCGTCTGCCGCCGTCGGACGCGGCCTGATCATCGCACCCATCAACAGAAGGAAGACAATATGCCGTCACCCTATACATTCGCCGACCCCCGGCTCGCCAAGCTCGACGGGTTCAAGGTCGAGATCGACGAGGCGCACGAGCGCGCCGACATCATCCTTGGACGCCCGCCCTACAACGTCGTGGCGATGCCGCAGCGCGACCAGCTCCGGCTGACCTTCGAGACGCTGGACGAGGATCCGCGCGTGCGCGTCATCGTGGTGCGCGGCGAGGGCGAGCACTTCTCCAGCGGCGGCAATATCGGCGGCTTCATGGAAGCGAGCCCCGAGCACGTCTCGAAGCTCGCCTGGAATATCGCGGCGCCCGCGCGGTGTGCAAAACCCGTGATCGTCGCCAATCGCGGCTATTGCTTCGGCGTCGGTTTCGAGCTGTCGCTGGCCTGCGACTTCCGCATCGCCTCCGAGACCACGCAATACGCGCTGCCGGAGCAGAAGCTCGGCCAGATCCCGGGTTCGGGCGGTTCGGCCCGGCTGCAGAAGATGGTCGGCATCACCCGCACCAAGGACATCGTGATGCGCTCCAAGCGCATCTCGGCCAAGCAGGCTTATGACTGGGGCATCGCCACCGAATGCGTGCCGGACGCCGAGCTCGAGATGGCGACCGACAGACTGGTCGACGAGCTTCGCACCTTCTCGCCGCTGGCGCAGCGAACCGCCAAGAGGCTCCTCAACGACACCGAGGATTCGACGCTCGCCATCGCGATCGAGCTCGAAGGCCATTGCTACAGCCGCCTGCGCCAGTCCGAGGACTTCAAGGAAGGCGTCGAGGCCTTCAACGCCAAGCGTCCGCCGAAATTCACCGGCCGCTGAGACGCGACACAAACGCACTGCCGCGGTTCGCAATGGCGCGGACCGCGGCCTATTCAAAACGGGGGAGGTAAAACAACATGGCTGAGATGGATATGCCGGTCGCGGGCGCGCAGGCGTCGGCGGACAACAAGCAGATGGTCAATGCGATCATCGCGTCGGTGCTCGGATGGGCACTGGATCTGTTCGATTTGTTCATTCTGCTCTACGTGGCGCCTGTCGTCGGTGCGCTGTTCTTTCCGTCGAGCAATGCGGCGCTGTCGCTCGCTGCGGTCTACGGCTCGTTCGCGGTTACGCTCTTGATGCGTCCGCTCGGCTCGGCGGTGTTCGGGCATTATGCCGACGTGCACGGCCGCAAGCAGGCCATGCTGATCGCCATCGTCGGCGTCGGCCTCAGCACGGCCGCGTTCGGCCTGCTGCCGACCATCGCCCAGGTCGGCGTGATCGCGCCGATCATTTTCCTGGTCCTGCGCCTGGTGCAAGGCATCTTCGTCGGCGGCGTCGTGGCCTCCACTCACACGATCGGCACCGAGTCCGTGCCCGCGAATTGGCGCGGCGCGATGTCGGGTCTGGTCGGCGGCGGCGGTGCCGGCATCGGCGCGCTTCTGGCGTCCTTCATCTTCCTGATCACATCCTCGGTATTCCCCGGCGATGCCTTCGCGGTGTGGGGCTGGCGCTTCATGTTCTTCTCGGGGCTGCTGAGCTCGCTGCTCGGCTGGTTCATCTTCCGCAACCTCGAAGAATCACCGTACTTCAAGGAGCTCAAGCGCCAGCAGGGCAACAAGCAGGCGAAGATCACGAAGGCGCCCGTCAGGGACGTGTTCTCCGGCGAATATCGTGGCGTGCTGCTGGTCAACCTGCTGATCACCTTCGGCGGCGGCGCCGGCTACTACCTGACCTCCGGCTATCTGCCGAGCTTCCTCAAGGTCATCAACGCGGTCCCGAACCAGACCTCGTCGCTGATCCTGATGGGCGCGAGCGTCTCGGCGTTCTTCTCGGCCGTGCTGGTCGGCGCGCTGAGCGACTGGATCGGGCGCAAGAAGACGTTTCTGCTGATCGGCGTGCTGGCGGCAGTGCTGCTCCCGCTCTGCTATCTCAACCTTGCCGCCACCAAGGACACGACGCAGATCACGCTGCTTGCGCTCGCCATCGCCTTCATCGGCAATGCCGGCTACGCGCCGGTACTGATCTTCCTGAACGAGCGCTTCCCGACCGCGCTGCGCGCCAGCGGCACGGGCCTGTCCTGGAACATCGGCTTCGCGCTGGGCGGCATGATGCCGACCTTCGTCTCGCTGGTGAGCGCCAGCCCGGCGCAGATCCCGATGTCGCTCGCCTACTTCGCGGTCGGCGTCTTCGTGGTCTATCTGATCGGGGCGATCGTGATCCCCGAGACCAAGGGCAATTTCCGCTGAACCCAACCGGCGCGGCCGCATCCGTGGCCGCGCCGACCCATTGAAATGCGTCACGAGACGGGAATGGAAGAGCTGCATTTCGACGATGTGATCGTCGGCGGAGGTTCGGCCGGCTGCGTGCTCGCCAACCGGCTTTCTGCGGACGGGCGCCGCCGCGTGCTGCTGGTCGAAGCCGGGATGGACACGCCGCCCGAGGCGACGCCGTCCGAAATCCTCGACAGCTATCCGATGCCGCTGTTCTACGGTGACCGATACATCTGGCCGGGCCTGTCGGCTGCGGCCGGTCGCAATGCCGAGGGCAGGCCGGTCGTGCGTTCCTATGAGCAGGGCCGGGTGATGGGCGGCGGCTCCAGCATCAACGTGCAGTCGGCCAATCGCGGCCTGCCGCGCGACTACGACGAGTGGCACGATCTCGGCGCGCGGGGCTGGGGCTGGACCGACGTGCTGCCCTATTTCCTCAAGCTCGAGACTGATCTCGATTTCGACGGTCCGCTGCACGGCAAGCAGGGACCGATCCCGATCCGCCGCATCGCGCGCGAAGCCATGCCGCAGTTCGGTCGCGCGGTGGGCGAGGCCTTGTCGGCGACCGGGCTGCCGTTCCGGCAGGACCAGAACGGCGAATTCGAGGACGGCATCTTTCCGCCGGCCTTCTCCAACCGCAACGACCGGCGCGTGTCCACCGCCGCAGGCTATCTCGATGCCGCAACGCGCGCGCGGGCGAACCTGACCATCTGGGCCGACAGCGAGGTCGAACAGCTCAAGCTCGATGGCCGCCGCGCGACAGGCGTGACGGTGACCCGCGACGGCCAAAAGCTGAGCGTCGGCGCCGGCCGCGTGATCCTCACCGCGGGCGCGCTGCAATCGCCGGCAATCCTGGTGCGGGCGGGCATCGGCCCGGGCGCGGCGCTGCAGGCGCTCGGCATTCCCGTCGCCATCGATCGTCCCGGTGTCGGTAGCAATCTGCGCGATCATCCCGCGCTGACCTTCTGCCAATATCTGCCGCGCTCGCTCAGGCTGCCATTGGCCCGCCGCCGCCCCAATTTCGCAGCGATGCGCTTTTCCTCGGAGCATCCTGGCTGCGATGCCTCCGACATGTACATCACGGCCTCGGCACGCGGCGGCTGGCACGCGCTGGGCACGCGGCTCGGGCTCTATTTCCTCTGGTGCAACCGGCCGCATTCGAGCGGTTCGCTCACCCTGGCGAGCCGCGATCCCAGGGCCTATCCGGTGGTCGATTTCAACCTGCTGTCCGATGCGCGTGATCTCGAACGGATGGTTGCTTCCGTCCGGCTGCTCGCGAAGCTCGTCGTTCACCCCGCGCTCAATCCGCAAGCCGGCGATTTCTTTCCGGCCTCCTATTCCCCGCGCATCAAGCGCCTGAGCCGGTACGGCACCGCCAACCGCATCATCGCCTCGATGCTCGGACCGATGCTCGACGTGCCCGCGGGCCTGCGACAACTGCTGATCCGGCTCGTGCTGCTCAACGGCACCGCCTTCCAGGCGACGCTCGCCGACGAGCGCGCGTTAGAGGCCTTCGTGCGGCAGAGCGTGTTCGGCGTCTGGCACCCCGTGGGCACCTGCCGCATGGGCGATCCCGCCGATCCCATGGCGGTGGTCGATCCGCAAGGGCGGGTGATCGGCAGCGAGAACGTTGTCGTCGCGGACGCCTCGATCATGCCGCGGCTGCCGACGGCCAATACCAACATTCCCGTGATCATGGCCGCCGAGAAGATCAGCGATGCCCTGCTGCGGCATCATTGATCCCTTTTCGCCGGGGCCCTTTCGGTGTAGCTCTGCGCCGGCTTGAAACGGTGGGGCGCTGGGCCCGCCGATGACCGAAAATGGAGGCTCCAAGGATGTATCCGAAAGTTCAAATGTTCATTGCCGGCGAGTGGACCGACGGCACGTCCGGCAAGTCGGAGGACATCCTCAATCCCGCCACCGGCCAGCCGATCGGCAAGACCCCGCATGCCTCGAAGGCGGATCTCGACCGCGCACTGGAGGCGGCCCGGGCGGGCTTCGAGGTCTGGCGCAAGACTTCGCCGTTCGACCGCTACAAGCTGATGCGCAAGGCCGCCGACATCATCCGCTCGCGCGCCGCCGAGATCGCCCCCGTGATGACCATGGAGCAGGGCAAGCCGGTGGTGGAAGCGCAGGGCGAGACCATGCTCGCCGGCGACCTCATCGACTGGTTCTCCGAGGAAGCCCGCCGCGCCTATGGCCGCATCGTGCCGCCGCGGATGGGCAACGTCTCCCAGCTCGTGACCAAGGAGCCGGTCGGCCCGGTCGCCGCGTTCACGCCCTGGAATTTCCCGATCAACCAGGCGGTGCGCAAGATCTCGGCCGCGCTCGCCGCCGGCTGCTCGATCATCGTCAAGGGTCCGGAAGAGACGCCCGCAAGCTGCATGGAGCTGGTGCGCGCCTATGCCGACGCCGGCATCCCGCCCGGCGTGGTCCAGCTGGTGTTCGGCGTGCCGGCCGAAGTGTCGGAATATCTCATTCCGCATCCGATCATCCGCAAAATCAGCTTCACCGGCTCGACCGCGGTCGGCAAGCATCTGGCTGCACTCGCCGGCCTGCACATGAAGCGCGTCACCATGGAGCTCGGCGGCCACGCCCCGGCGATCGTGTTCGCGGATGCCGACCTCGACAACGCCGCGAAGATCCTCTCGGCCAACAAGTTCCGCAACGCCGGCCAGGTCTGCGTCTCGCCGACGCGCTTCCTGGTCCATGAAAGCGTCTACCAGCCCTTCGTCGACAAGTTCGTCGCGGCCGCCAAGAGCCTCAAGGTCGGCAATGGCCTCGACAAGGACACCCGCATGGGCCCGCTGGCGAACCCGCGCCGTGTCGACGCCATGGAAGGTCTGGTCTCCGACGCCGTGCAGCGCGGCGCCAAGGTGCAGGCCGGCGGCAAGCGCATCGGTAACGAAGGCTTCTTCTTCGAGCCGACCGTGATCACCGACGTGCCGCGCGATGCCCGCATCATGAACGAGGAGCCGTTCGGCCCGCTGGCGCCGATCACCTCGTTCCGCAGCTACGACGAAGTCGTGGCCGAGGCCAACCGTCTGCCTTACGGCCTCGCGGCCTATGCCTATACGACCTCGA
Organism: Bradyrhizobium sp. KB893862 SZCCT0404; assembly: GCF_018130885.1. Taxonomy (NCBI): domain Bacteria; kingdom Pseudomonadati; phylum Pseudomonadota; class Alphaproteobacteria; order Hyphomicrobiales; family Nitrobacteraceae; genus Bradyrhizobium; species Bradyrhizobium sp. KB893862 SZCCT0404. The sequence continues at coordinate 41,149 of NZ_JAFCLT010000007.1, read as the reverse complement.
CCAAGACGATGCAGGCGATCGGCGCCGATGTCGAAAGCGGCATGGTCTCGATCAACCATCACGGCCTCGCGCTGCCCGAAGTGCCGTTCGGCGGCATCAAGGATTCCGGCTACGGCTCGGAAGGCGGTCTCGAGGCGATCGAGGGTTACCTCAACACGAAGTTCGTGACGCAGGCGAGCGCGTAAACGCGGTCTCGCGGGGTGGGTTACGCTTGCGCTAACCCACTCCGTGAATTTGTATATGGGACTCGCGTAGCCCGGATGAGCGGAGCGAGATCCGGGAATCCAGCCGCGGTTGTCCCGGGTGTCGCTTCGCTCACCCGGGCTACGGTCTCTTGCGTTGCCTGACGGGCGAGACATGAGCAAGCGCGTGTCCCTTGCGGGGATGCATATCGACCGGACTTCGGCGGTGCCGCTGCATCTGCAGATCGCGGCCCACATCCGCGACGGCATCCTGCGCGGCATCTTCCCGGCCGGAACGCAATTTCTGGGCTCGCGCGAGATCGCGCGGGAGCTCGGCTGCTCGCGCACGGTGGTGCTGACGGCATGGGATCTGCTCTACGCCGAAGGCTATCTCGTCTCGACGCCGCGCGGCAGCGTCATGGTGGCGTCCGTTGCGGCACCGCATGTCGCGCAGCCATCGGCGACTTCGCCTGCATCCAGGCCCGCCCGCACGTCGGAGCGCTGGCGATCGCTGCTGGGCCTGGACTACGAGACCAACTGGCCGTCGGTGTTCGCGCCCGGAGCCCCCGACATCTCGACCTTTCCCTTCAGGGAATGGTCGCGCCTGCTGCGGCACAGCTGGCAAAATCCGAGAGAGCAGGAGTGCCTCGATCTTCCAGCGGAGGGTCATCCGCGGCTGCGCAGCGAGATCGCGAACTTCCTCGGCTCGGTGCGCGGGCTGGTCTGCTCGCCGGACGAGGTGGTCGTCACGTCAGGCACATCGGGCGCGCTGGATTTCTGCAGCCGGATGATCCTCGATCCCGGTGACGAGGTCTGGGTCGAGGAGCCCGGCTTCATCGAGGCGCGCTGGGCGCTCACGGCCGCGGGCGCGAAGCTCGTGCCGGTTCCCGTCGATGATAAGGGCCTCGTCGTCTCCGAAGGCATCCGGCGAGCGCCGGGCGCGCGGCTGATCGTGGTCACGCCGTCGCATCAATATCCGCTCGGCGTCAGCATGGGTCTCGAACGGCGCCTCGAACTGCTCGACTGGGCCAACAGGAACGACGTCTGGGTGATCGAGGACGACTACAATTCGGAGTTCAGGCACCAGGACAGCATGATCGCCTCCTTGCGCTCGCTCGATCGCGAGGGGCGCGTGATCTATTTCGGCACCTTCTCCAAGATCATGATGCCCAACCTGCGGCTCGGCTACATCGTCGCCAACAGGAATTTCATCGACGGCTTCTCGAAGGGCCGCGCGCGGATCGACGTCCACACCTCCGGCATCGGTCAGCTCGCGCTGGCCGAGTTCATGCGCGAGGGGCATTTGCTGCGGCACCTGCGCGCGATGCGGCGAACCTATGCTGCCAGGCGGAACGCGCTCATCGATGCGATCGCAGCGCTGATGCCGGATGATCTGACCGTGTCCTACGCCGTCACCGGCCTGCATCTGGTGGCGCTGTTCACCGACGCGATGCAGGCGCGGATGAGCGACGGCGAGGCGGCCGCCGTCCTGAAGCAAGCAGGCATTCACGTGCAGCCGCTGTCGCAGAATTTCCTGGAGCAGCCGACGCGGCAGGGCCTGGTGTTCGGCTACGGGCGGCTTCAGGTCGAGGATGCCACCCCTCTGCTCGCGAGAATCGCAGCCATCCTCGGCAGCGGTCGCCGCAACGCCCCATCCGCGCCGGCAATTTCCTCCCGTACTGTTCGTACAATAAAGGGAAGCTGAGCCGACTGGCGTGCATGGCTCGTAGGCAATCGCTCATCCCGCAGCGCCGCGCAATCGCCTGCAAATTAGACAGCCTGACCCGGCGCCTCCGATTGCAGTGCAGCGGACGTCACGATTTGCGCCGACAAATCCGAGGGTGCGCTGCACGTTCCCGGCATGAAACGGACCGGGGTCCGATTGCCCTGTGAGCAGGCATCGCTGCACCAAAACGTGCAGCCGATGTTGCACTGCGCGATGCTGCGCATGCGCTGGTCTAGCGGATTGCGACAACTCTGGCCCTATCCCGAGCCCTTCGCTCTGTCGCACGCTCCCGGTCGGTGGCATGACAGGGGATGCATGATGAGCGCTCTCGGTTTGGCAGTGGACGTTGCGATCGGCGGCACGGACCCGGCGTCCGGTCCGGACGTCATCCGTAGCTGACCCGTGCAGATGAGCGAGTCCGGAAATCACTGGGAGGTCGGCACCGATATCGGTGGCACCTTCACCGACATCATCGCCATCAGGCGCGATACCGCGGAGGCGCGGATCGCGAAGGTGCCGTCACGCCCGCAAGCGCCGGTGCAGGCGATGCTGGAGGCCATCGAGGCGGTGGGCCTGCGCAAGAGCGAGGTCAAGCGCTTCGTCCACGGCACCACGCGCGTGACCAATGCCATCGTCGAAGGCCGGTTGCCGAAGGTGGCGCTGGTCGCGACCGAGGGCTTCGCCGATGTGCTGGAGATCGCGCGCTATCGCCGCCGCGATCTCTATCGGCTCGACATTCCCCCGAAGTCGCCGCCCTTGGTGCCGCCCGAACGATGCTTCGGCCTCGCCGAGCGCCTCGATCACGAGGGGCGGGTGCTGAAGGCGCTGGACGACGCCGAGATCGAGCGCCTTGTGGCGTGGCTCAAGCAGACCGGCGTGCAGAGCGTCGCGGTTGCTCTGCTGCACGCCTACGCCAATCCGGTCCATGAGAAGATGCTCGGCGAGCGGCTGAGGGATGTCGTCGCCCATGTCTCGCTCTCGCATGAGGTCAATCCCGAGGCGCGCGAATACGAGCGGACCTCGGCCACGGTGTTCAACGCCGCCGCGATGCCGATCGCGGTGGAATATCTGAGCGAGCTGGAACAGCGGCTGCCGATCGGCCCCGGTCTCCAGGTGTTTCACTCGGCCGGCGCGATGATCCCGATCTCCGCCGTGAAACGCCGCCCGCTGGTGATGGCGATGTCGGGCCCGGCGGCCGGCGTCTCGGCTTCCGTCAGCATCGCGCGCCAGCTTGGCACCTCGCGCATGCTCACCTTCGACATGGGCGGCACCACGACGGATGTCTGCCTGATCGTGGACGGCCAGGCCGAGATGACCGACGGCCGCTTGCTCGGCGACAAGCCGCTGCGCCAGCCGATGCTCGCGGTTCATTCCATCGGCGCGGGCGGCGGATCGATCGTGCGCAACGGCCCCGGCGGCCTCACCGTCGGGCCGGAGAGCGCCGGTTCCGAGCCGGGGCCGGCCTGCTATGTCCGCGGCGGCACGGAGCCGACCATCACCGACGCCAATGCCGTGCTCGGCTATCTCAATCCGGAAACCAAGCTCGGCGACCGCATCGGGATCGATATCGAGGCTGCAAAGCGCGTGATCGAACCGATCGCGCGCGCCCTTGGCCTCAGCCTGACCGAAACGGCGCTCGGCATCATCAAGGTCGCGAATGCGACCATGGCTCGCGCGCTCCGTCGCGTCACGGTCGAGCGCGGCATCGACGGGCGCGACTGCACGCTGCTGGCCTTCGGCGGCGGCGGCCCGATGCACGCCGCGGGCCTTGCCGATCTCTACGGGATTGCCGAGGTCGTAGTGCCCAGCGCCTCCAGCGCGTTCTCGGCGCTCGGCTGCCTCACCGCCGATTTCAGCTTCCTGCAGCAGCAGACGCTGCGCGCCGCGCTCGACGGTATCGATCTCGCGCGCGTCTCGGAGCGGATCGGAACGCTGATCGAAGATGCCTCGGCGCCGCTGATCGCCAATGGCGTTGCGAAGGCGGAGATCCAGCTCGAGCTGGTCGCCTTGATGCGCTATGCGGCGCAGAACGACGCTATTCCGGTGCCCTTCATGCTGCCGCTGGATGTCGCCAAACTCAAGACGGACTTCCTGGCGCGCCATCACGAGCTGTTCGGTTATGCGACCGGCGAACCTTGCGTGATCGAATCCGTGCGGGTGCAGGCCCGCCGCCCGTCCACGACCGTCGTGAGCCGGCCGGCCACCGCGGTGCGGGCGGTCTCGTCAGGCACGCGCATCTGCTCGTTCGATGGTCTCCACGAGATCGCAACGGCAATCATCGACCGCGCCGCGCTCACGGAAACCGTCAGCGGACCGGCCATTATCGAAGACGCGTGGTCAACGGTGGTCGTGCCGCCCGGTTGGGAGGCAAGGCCTGATGCTGCCGGAAACCTGTTCCTGACGCGGAGGGCGGCATGAAGCTCGATCCGTTTGTCGTCGAGGTCATCAGGCACGGGCTCTCCGCCGCGGCCGAGGAGATGAGCCTCGTCATGACGCGCTCGGCGCGCTCGCCGCTGCTGCGCGAGGCCGGCGATCTGTCGTCTGCGATCACGGACGGCCACGGCGGCCTGGTCGGGCAGGGCCGCGACATCCCGATCCATCTCGGCGCGATGGCCTACACCATTCCCGAATTGCTCAAGATCATGCCGCGCGACGGCCTGAAAGACGGCGACGTCGTGATCTACAATGTCGGCGCGCTCGGCGGCAATCATCTCAATGACGTCAAGGTCGTGCGACCGGTTTTTGTGGACGGCGAGATCGTGGCGTTCGCGATCAGCCTCGCGCACTGGCCGGACATCGGCGGCACCTGGCCCGGCAGCTATTTCGCCAAGGCGGTCGACACGTTCCAGGAGGCGATGCGGATTCCGCCGGTGCTGATCGCGACGGCCGCCGGCGTCAACACGCCGATCGTGCAGCTGCTCAAGGCCAACGTCCGCGATGCCGAATCCTGCGAGGGCGATCTCCTCGCCCAGATCGCGGCGACCAAGGCCGGCGAGAAGCGCATCGTCGAGCTCTGCCGCGAGCACGGCAACGCGGTGTTCCTGGCGACCCAGTCGCGCCTGCACGATCTCTCGGAAATCGAGATGCGCGAGGCGCTGCGCGACCTTCCCGACGGCGTCTATGAGGGCGAGGATTACCTCGACGACGGCAGCGACAACAACGCGCCGGCCCGCATCCACGTCAAGATCACGATCCGCGGCGACGAGGCGACCTTCGACCTCTCCGGAAGCTGCGACCGCGTCTCGAACTTCTGCAACACGACGCCGTTCATGGCGCGCTCGGCCGTCGCCTATGCCGCGCGCATCATGAGCGGGCGCGACATGAACCAGAACGCGGGTGCGCTGCGGCCTCTGACCATCATCACGCGCCCGGGCTCGATCCTGGAGCCGGGCTGGACCGCATCGGTCGCTGCCGGCAACCACGAGACGTCCATGCGCATCGTCGATGCGATTTTCCGCGCGATGCAGGACACGATTCCCGAGCGCCTGTCGGCCGGTGGCGCGACCACGGCGGGCGTGCTGTTCTTCGCCGAGCCGCGGCCGAACGGGTCGTGGAAGATGCTCTACGAGGTTCACGGCGGCGGCGAGGGCGCGCGGCACGATCGGGCCGGCACCGCCGCGACGCGGGTGCATCTGTCCAACACCTCGAACACGCCCGTCGAGGTGATCGAGGCGAACTACGCGATCCGGCTCGAGCAGCAGGCCATCCGCCGAGGGTCCGGCGGCGCGGGTGCGCATCGCGGCGGTGACGGGTCCGTTCGCACCTATCGCATTCTCGCGCCCTCGATGCATCTCACCACCTGCATCGAACGCATGGTGATCGCGCCCTGGGGCATGCAGGGCGGCGCGTCCGGCAAGGCCTGCCGCATCTCGCTGGTCCGGCATGGCGCCAACGTCGCCATCGACGGCAAGTCGAACCTGGTGTTGCAGCAAGGCGATCTCGTCACGATCGAGATGTGCGGCGGTGGCGGCTACGGCGCCGCGGCTGCGGAGTGAGGGGGCGGGCGATGAGCAGATTGTTGCGAACCGGACTGAATGCGGGCGAGGCCGCGCCCATGGCCGTCGTCGGCGGCGAGGGCGTCTATTTTCATCTGTCTGATGGCCGCAAGCTGATCGACGGCAGCAACACCGGCGGCGGTCTCGGCCATCGGCACCCTGCGATGGTCGAAGCCATCCGTCGCGCGGCGGATACGCCCGTCGTCAACGAGGGCTGGACCTGGGTCGGCCGCGAGCAGGCCGCGGATGACCTGATGGCGACCGCGTTCAAAGGCGAGGACGATTGGGTCGGCGCGGTCCGCTTCTGCATCAGCGGCAGCGAGGCCAACGACATGGCGTTGTCGCTCTGCCAGGCGCTGACGCAACGCTCGGCACTTGCGACCCGCGAGCGCGCCTATCACGGCATCACCGGGTTGTCCCGCGCCATGACGGTGCAGCCGCAATGGCACGGTGGCCTCGCCGTGCATGCCGGCGGCTCGAAGCTGCCGGCGCCGATGGCACCGGTGCGGATCCTGCCGGCGCCGGATGGTGCGATCTACGGCGCGCCCGCCGGCAATGCGCCGCCGAGCGAATATCTCGCCGATGCGCCGCGCCTGCTCTCGGACACGGCGGCGACGATTATCGACTACACCCAGGGCGGCATCTACTACGACGGTGCCTATCAGGACGAGGTGGCGCGCTGCGTGCGGCAGGCCGGTTCGTACTGGATCGCGGACGAGGTCGTCACCGGCGCAGGCCGCGCGGGCCGTTGGTTCGCATTCCAGGGCGCACAGAGCCGCCCCGACATCGTGACGCTCGGCAAGTCGCTCGGCGGCGGCGCGGCTGCGGTGGCCGCGGTCGTGGTGTCGAAGGAGATCGTCGAGCGGCTCAAGGGCTCGAGCTGGCAGAACTACGGCACGCTGCGCGGCCATCCCATCAGCATGGCCGCCGTCAGCGCCTATTTGAAGGTTGTCACCGACGACGGGATCCTGGAACACGTTCAGAAACTGGAAAAGCTGTTCACCCGGCGCCTGCTCGAAATCGCGCAAAAGCATCGGAGCGTTCAGCGCGTGGCCGGGCAGGGGCTGCACTGGACCGTGGAACTGCACGGCCCGGACTGGCGCACCTGGCATGCCGACACGACCGAAGTGCCGATCGCCTCGCGTGTGGCGGAACGAGCGCTGGAGGCCGGCGCGGTGATCGGCACCAGCGGCGAGCAGACATCGCTGTTCCTGGCGCCGCCGCTCGTCATCTCCGAGCGGGAGGCTGGCCTGCTTCTGGACGCGCTCGACCATGGTCTCGACGCCGCCGACGCGGAGCACGGCTGAATGCGGGGCATGCAATCCACACCCTGCCGTCCCGCAGGGGCTCCGGCTGGAAATTCCGGACGATGCTGCGTTAAGCTGCGCGCGCCGGTACATGTTTGAACTCGTAGCTTCACCAGGAAATCGCTGATGCGTATCGTCAATGTCGCCGCCGCCCAGATGGGTCCGATCCAGAAAGCCGACAGCCGCGAGGCCGTGGTCAAGCGCATGATCGCGCTGATGGACGAGGCCAAGGCCAAAGGCGCCGACCTGATCGTCTATCCGGAACTGGCGCTGACGACGTTTTTCCCGCGCTGGTATGTCGAGGATCGGGCGGAGTTCGACAATTGGTTCGAACGCGAAATGCCGAGCGCGGCGACCAGGCCGCTGTTCGAGCGTGCAGCGCAGCACCAGATGGCGATGAATTTCGGCTATGCCGAGCTGACGCCGGACGGACATCATTTCAACACGGCGATCTTGACCGACAAGTCCGGCAAGATTGTCGGCAAATACCGCAAGGTCCATTTACCCGGCCATGTGGAGTACGACACCAAGCGCTCGCACCAGCACCTGGAGAAGCGCTATTTCGAGCCGGGCGATCTCGGCTTCAATGTCTGGCGCGAGCTGGGCGGCATCATCGGCATGGCGATCTGCAACGATCGCCGCTGGCCCGAGACCTATCGCGTCATGGGCCTGCAGGGCGTCGAGATGGTGCTGATCGGCTACAACACGCCGTCCGTGAACGCGGAGAAGAGCGAGGAGGGCGTCGAGAAGCGGCTGTTCCACAACCGCCTCTCGGTGCAGGCCGGCGCCTACCAGAACGCGACCTGGGTGGTCGCGGTGGCCAAGGCCGGCAATGAGGATGGTCATCCGCTGTTCGGCGGCAGCTTGATCGTCGATCCCAACGGCGAGATCGTGGCCGAGGCCAAGACGGAGGACGACGAGGTTCTGGTCCACGCCTGCGACCTCGATGCGACGACCTTCGGCAAGACCACGATCTTTGATTTCGCCCGGCACCGCCGCATCGAGCATTACGGCCTGATCACCAGCCGGACCGGCGCGGTGCCGCCGCCGGAGAAGTGACGCTGATGACGGACAAAGGCATCGCCTTACGTGAACTCGATCCGCGCGATCGCTACAAGCTGCTCTGCGGCGTGGTGGTGCCGCGGCCGATCGCGCTGGTGACGACGCTGGACGAGAACGGCGCGGTCAATGCCGCGCCGTTCAGCTTCTTCAACGTCTTTTCCGAGAGCCCTGCGCTGGTCGTGCTCGGGCTCCAGCACAAGCCGGATCATTCGCCGAAGGACACCACCCGCAACATCCACCGTGACGGCGAGTTCGTGGTGCACATGGTGGACGAGGCGCTGTCGGTGGCGATGAACGACTGCGCCGTCGATTTCCCCTCCGGCGACAGTGAGGTCGCCGCGACGGGGCTGGCGACGCTTCCTTCGGTCGATGTGAAGGTGCCGCGTCTTGCCGCGGCGCCTTTTGCGCTGGAGTGCCGGCGCCACGTCGTGCTGAACTTCTCGCCGGATCGCGAGCTGCTGGTCGGCGAGGTGCTCAGGATTCACGCCCGCGATGGCCTCGTCGACGAAGCGAACATGTATGTCGATCTCGCAGCCTATCGCCCGATCGGCCGCATGTTCGGCAATCTCTACACGACGCAGCGGGATACGTTTGCCTTGACGCGCGAGAGCCATGCGCAATGGCTCGCGCGGCAGGACGCCAAAGAGCTGAAGGACGCCTAGTGAGCCGAGAACTGCACCGTACCGAGCGCCATGGTGACGGCCGCCTGTGTCGGATCGATCACGGGAATCTTGAGCGCGTCTTCCAGCGGGCGCCGATGGCGCGCCATGCCGGCGCAGCCCATCACGATGGCACGGGCACCGTCCTCGTCGCGCAGCGCGCGGCCGACCTCGATCATTTTTGCCAGCGTGCCTTCGCCCGAGGCGGTCTCGGCGACGCTCATGTTCAGCGGCCGCTCGCCGGCGAGGCGCTCGGTCAGGCCCATTTGTCTGAGATAGCGCATGTGCCGCGGGATCGAACGCTGTGCGATCGCAATGACGCCGAACGTCTCGGCGCGGGCGAGCGCCGTCAGCACGCCGCACTCGGCGATGCCGAACACCGGCCGGTCCGTGCCTTCCCGGCAGACCTGGAGCCCGGGATCGCTGTAGCAGGCGATGACGAAGGCCGCCGAGCTGTTGTCGCCTTCGACCAGCTTGCGCAGCGGCATCGCGACGCCGTCGACATCGGCCTGGCTCTCGATGCCGAACGGACCTTCGGCCAGCGACTGGCAGACCAGTTCGGGGCCGCCTTCGAAGCCGAGCGGCTTCAACGCTTCCTCCAGCCCTTGCGTGACCGCGGGGTTGGAGTTCGGATTGATGACGAGAATGCGCGGTCTGGGCATGGTGGTCTTTCCACGAAATTGCGATCACGTGCCTTCAGCCTATCACGGAGTGCCTCATGACTGAACCAGTTTACGACCTGATCATCCGCGGCGGCCGCGTCGCCACCACCACCGACGTCTTCGAGGCCGACGTCGCCATCTCCGGCGAGACCATCGCGGCGATCGGCAAGGGCCTTCCGGCGGCCAAGCGCGAGATCGACGCGCGCGGCAAGCTGGTGCTGCCGGGAGGCGTGGACAGCCACGCCCATATCGAGCAGCTCTCGGCCGCCGGCATCATGAATGCCGACACCTTCGAGAGCGCGACGGTCTCGGCCGCGTTCGGCGGCACCACCACGGTCATCCCGTTCGCTGCCCAGCATGTCGGCATGAAGCTGCCGCAGGTGGTGGAGGACTATCACGGGCTGGCGAAGAAGGGCGCCGTGATCGACTACGCCTTTCACATGATCATTGCGGATGCGACCAAGGAGACGGTCGAGGAGCATATCCCGGCGCTGGTGAAGCAGGGACATGCGTCGATCAAGATCTTCATGACTTACGACCGCCTCAAGGTCGACGACGAGCCCTTGCTCGACATTCTCCTCGCCGCGCGCCAGTCCGGCGCGATGCTGTGCGCCCATGCCGAAAACCACGGCATCATCGCCTGGATGGTGAAGCGGCTGCTTGCGCGCGGCTACACCATGCCGAAATACCACGCCGTCAGCCACGCCCGCGTGTCGGAGGCTGAGGCGTTCACGCGCCTGATCGGCATGGCGGCGCTGATCGACCAGCCAATCATGATCTTCCATGTCTCGACCGCCGAGGGCGCCAAGGTGATCCGCGACTCGCGCGGGCAGGGGCTCAAGGTGTTCGCGGAGACCTGTCCGCAATATCTGTTCCTCACCGCCAATGATCTCGACAAGCCCGGCGCCGAGGGCGCCAAGTGGATGTGCAGCCCGCCGCCGCGCACGCATGCGGATCAGGAAGCGCTGTGGCAAGCGCTCTCGCTCGGCGATCTCCAGACCATCTCGTCGGATCATGCGCCCTATCGCTACGACGAGACCGGCAAGCTGCGCGCCGGTCCCAATCCGAACTTCAAGCAGGTCGCCAACGGCCTGCCGGGACTGGAGCTGCGGCTGCCGCTGCTGTTCGACGCGATGGTGTCGAAGGGACGGCTGGGTCTCGAAAAATTCGTCGAGCTGACTTCGACCGCGCCCGCAAAAATCTACAATCTGCATCCGCGCAAGGGCTCGATCGCCGTCGGCGCCGACGCGGACATCGCGATCTGGGATCCCAACCGCGAGGTCACCATCGCGGACGAGATGATGCACGATCTCGCCGGCTACACGCCGTTTGCAGGCCGGACGCTGAAGGGCTGGCCGGTGTCGGTGCTCTCGCGCGGCCGCGTGATCATCGAGGGCAACAAGTGCCTCGCGTCCGCCGGAAGCGGCAAATTCCTGGCGCGCAGCGGCGGCGAGGCGGCAAAGCCCACGGGGCGGCTCGTCGCCGACATGGATCCGGAACGGAACTTTGGGGCAAAGCTTCTGTGATGGTGGATCGCGCGCGATGAAGGTTCTTATCTTCGGCGGCACCGGTTTTGTCGGCCTCAATCTTGCCGAGGTGCTGCTCGCGCGCGGGCACGAGGTGACGCTGTATGATCGGGCAGCGCTGCCGCCATCCGCACAGCGATCCCTGGCCGACCACGGCGCACGGCTCACAACCATGCAGGGCGACATCACCGACGCAGACACCATCGACGCACTCATAGCAAAGGGCTCCGATGCGATCGTGCTGGGCGCCGCGGTCACCGCGGGCGACGACCTCGAACGGGCATCACCTGCACGCGTGCTCGAGATCAACGTGATGGCCCAGATCCCGATCCTGCAAGCGGCGATCCGTCACCGCGTTCGCCGCGTCGTCAATCTGTCGTCGGCCTCGGCCTATGGCGTGGCGGGCCAGCGGGTTGCTGTGCTGGACGAGGAGACGCCCTGCGATCCCGTCTCGTTCTACGCCATCAGCAAGTTCACCTCGGAGCGCTCCGTCGCGCGCCACGCCGAGCTCTTTGGCGGCGATTTCCTGAGCGTTAGGTTGAGCGCCGTGTTCGGCCCGTGGGAGCGGCCCGGTTCGGTACGCGATACGCCGAGCCTCCAGTTCCAGATTCTCGCCGAGTTCGCGCGCGGCGAGCCGGCGCTTCTGCCTGCGCCCGGCATCAAGGATTGGACCTACGCGCCGGACGCCGCCGAGGCGGTGGCAGTGCTGATCGAAGCCGAGCGGCCGCGCCACCGGCTCTACAACATCTCCAGCGGCGCGGCCTGGTCGGCGCTGCAATGGGGCGAGGCTTTTGCAGCCTTGCATCCTGGACTGCAATGCCGGCTCGCGTCGCCCGGCGAGAAGACGGATATCAAGCTTCACGGCGGGGATCGCGCGCCGATGTCGGTCAAGCGGATGGCGGAAGAATTCGGCTGGCGCGCGCGGTTCGGCTGCGCCGAGTCCGCGGCCGCCATGAGCGCCTGGTGGATGCAGCACAAGGAATGGATCTGACATGCGGCTGCGGGGGCGGACGGCCATCATCACCGGAGCGGGTTCGGGCATCGGCCGGGCGAGCGCAAAGCTGTTCGCCGAGGAAGGCGCGCGTCTTGCCCTGGTCGATCGCGACGCCGTAGGCCTTCAGGAAACGCGAGGCCTCGTCGGCGAGGCCACGACGCATGTCGGTGACGTCGGCGATGCCGCGTTCGCCGGGACGGTTGTCGGCGACGTCATCGCCCGGCATGGCCGGCTCGACGTCCTCATGACGGCAGCCGGCTTCTCCGTCGGCGGCACGGTGCTGACCACGAGCCTGGAGGACTGGGACGCGGTGTTCCGCGCCAATGTCGGCGGCACCTGGCTGTGGGCGCGCGCCGCCGTGCCTCACATGCAGCGGCAGAAGGGCGGCTCGATCATCACGTTGGCCTCGCAGCTTGCGATGGCCGGCGGCAAGGGCAACAGCGCCTATATCGCCGCCAAGGGCGCCATCGTCAGCCTGACGCGGACGATGGCGGTGGATTTCGCCACCGACGGCATCCGGGTCAACGCGATTGCGCCGGGCGCGATCGACACGCCGATGCTTCGCCGCAGCTTTGCCCGTCACGCCAATTCGGATGAGGTGCGCGAGGCCTCGCGCAACCGACACGCCATGAAGCGGTTCGGCCAAGCAGACGAGATCGCTCAGGCCGCGCTGCATCTTGCCAGCGATGCGTCCTCGTTCACGACCGGCACCGTGATGGTGGTCGACGGAGGCTGGCTCGCGGCATGAGTGAGGCGCTGACCCAGCTTGAAGCGGACGTGCGCGCCGATCTCGCCATGATCGCGCATCCCCACGCCGCCTGGCTCGAACCGAAGATCGGGCCGGATGGTAACGCTGCGCTGGATGTGCTCGTCGTCGGCGCCGGCCAATCCGGCATCGCCATCGGCTTCGGCCTGATGCGCTCCCGCGTCAGCAACATCCTTCTGATCGACAAGGCCGAGGAAGGCAAGGAGGGCCCCTGGCTGACCTATGCCCGCATGCCGACGCTGCGCAGCCCGAAGGACTATACCGGCCCGGACCTCGACATTCCCAGCCTGACCTACCAGTCCTGGCATGAAGCGCGGTTCGGCAAGGAGAGCTGGCAAGGCCTTGGCCTGATCCTGCGCGAGCATTGGGCCGAATATCTGCTCTGGCTGCGGCGGACGATCGGCTTGCCGGTACGCAACGCCTGCGAGCTCCTGGAGATCGTGCCCGCCGCCGACGGCCTGCTCGCCGCGCGCGTGAAACGGGCAGGCGAGGTCGAGACGCTCTACGCCCGCAAGATCGTGCTGGCGACGGGGCAGGAGGGCATGGGCGACTGGATGATCCCGGAGCAGCTCGCGCATCTTCCGGCAGGTTCGGTCGCAACCGTCGCCGACGACATCGACTTCGAAGGCCTGCGCGGCAAGCGCGTCGCCGTGATCGGCGCCGGCGCCTCCGCGTTCGACAATGCCGCGACCGCGCTGGAGGCGGGTGCGTCCGAGGTGCATCTGCTTTGCCGTCGCACAAAAATCCAGGTGATCCAGCCCTATCGCTGGCTGACGTTTCGCGGCTTCCTGCGCCATCTCAGCGATCTCGACGATGCCTGGCGCTGGCGCTTCATGCGCAAGATCCTGGAGATGCGCGAGGGATTTCCGCAACCGACCTACGACCGTTGCGCGCGACACGCCAATTTCACCTTGCACGAAAGCACTCCGGTCGAGGCGGCGCGTGAGACAGACAAAGGCGTCGCATTGCAGACGCCGCGCGGTTCGATCATTGCGGATTTCGTCATCTGCGGCACCGGCATCGACATGAACTTCGCCGGGCGCGGCGAGCTTGGCCGGTTTGCCGGCAACATCGCGACCTGGGCGGACCGCTACCAGCCGCCCGAGGACGAGCGCAACGAACGGCTCGGCCGCTTCCCTTATCTGGCCGACGATTATTCCTTCACCGAGCGCGTGCCGGGCGAGACGCCGTGGATCTCCGACATCCATCTCTTCGCCATCGCCTCCACCATGAGCTTCGGTGCATCGGGATCGTCGATCAATGCGATGACGACCGCCGTTCCAAAACTGGTCCACGGCCTGACGCGCGGCCTGTTCCGTGCCGATATTGCGCGGCACTGGGCCTCGCTCGACGCCTACGACGTGCCGCAGGCCGTGGTCACGCGGTCGGCGCGAACAATGGAGCAGCAGCGATGATCATCCATGCGCCGCCGCGACGATCCGTCCGCAAAAACGCCCCATGAGACTGGCGCGCAACTTGCTTCTTTCTTAACCTGCCTTGCTGGCGTTCTCGTTCGAAAATTCAGGGAAAAACCAATGCGTTTTGTGTCTTTCAGGCCGGCGACCTGCATTCTCGCTACCACTGCGCTGTTGCTGATCGCCACCGCGCCGTCGCAGGCGCAAACCAGGGCAGAGACATTGCGCTACGTCACCGGCGCATCCGTCAACACGCTCGATCCCAACATCCCCGGCTCGACCCGCGAATCCTTCGCGCTGAGCATGAGCACCTATGACCGGCTGGTCGCGTTCGGCCGCAAGCAGCTCAACGGCAAATGGGTGTTCGATCTCGACACCATCACCGGCGAGCTCGCCGAATCCTACGACGTCAGCCCCGACGGTCTGAAGCTCACCTTCCGCCTGCGCAAGGATGCGAAATTCCAGGACGGCTCGCCCGTCACCGCCGAGGACGTCAAATGGTCGCTCGACCGCTGCGTCACCGCGCCGATCCTCGGCAAGGCGCAGCTGCTGACGGGCTCGCTGACCTCGGCCGACCAGTTCAAGGTGATCGATCCCTACACCATCGAGGTGACGCTGCCGAAACCCGACAAGCTGGCGCTGCCGAACCTTGCGACTGTCTATCCCATGATCATCAACTCGAAGCTCGCCAAGCAGCACGCGACGGCGGATGATCCCTGGGCGACGGCCTGGCTGAAGGAGAACACCGCCGGCAGCGGCGCCTATGTGATCGAGACCTTCAAGCCGGGCGAGCAGGTGATCGTCAAGCGCAACGAGGCCTGGAACCGCGGCTCGGCCAACAAGCCGGCCTTCTTCAAGCGTGTCATCATTCAGTCCGTGCCGGAGCCGGCCACCCGCGCAAACCTGGTCGAGCGCGGCGATGCCGATCTCGTGGTCGATCTCCAGGCCAGCGACGTCCAGGCGCTCGAGGCCAAGGGCAAGCTCCAGGTGATCTCGACACCGCAATACAATTCGATCACCTTCGTCTCGATGAACAACCAGATCCCGCCGTTCGACAACGTCAATGTCCGCCGCGCGGTGGCTGCCGCGCTGCCCTATGACGACATGTTCAAGGCGGCCCTGTTCGGTCGCGGCGCGCCGCTGTTCGGCGCGAGCTGGCCGGACGGCAAGCCGCTGAACGGCATCTATCCGTTCCAGCAGCCGGTGAAGATCGATCTCGACAAGGCGCGCGAATATCTCAAGGCGGCCGGCCTGCCCGAAGGCTTCTCGACCACCTTCAGCTTCAACGTCGGCCAGGCCTCGACCGCGGAGCCGATGGCCGCGCTGGTGAAGGAATCGCTCGGCAAGATCGGGATCAAGGTCGACATCCAGAAGCTGCCGGATGCGCAGATGTCCACGCAGATCAACGAGAAGAAGCTGCCCTTCTTCACCGAAGGCATCGTCGCCTGGCTGCCGTCGACCGATTATTTCTATCGCAACTTCTACACCGGCAACCAGCGCTGGAACTACTCGTCGATCAACAATCCGGAGCTTGCGGAGATCGCGCAGGGAGCCCGGTTCGAGCCTGACAAGGCCAAGTACGAGGAAGCCGGCCGCAAGCTCAACGCGATGCATGCCGATCTGATGCCGCAGATCATGTTGTGGCAGCCCAACCAGGATGCCGTGATGGCGCCGTCGATCGCGGGTTACACCTACGAATTCCATCGTCAGGTCGATTACCGCGACGTCAGCCGCAAGTGATTGCGGGAAGCCGCAGGGAGCACTGAATGGTGAAGACTGGTCTCGGTGGAACGATGGTGCGGGCGGGCAGGCGGCTGCTGTCGTCGCTGCCGGCGCTGTTCGGCGTGCTGGTCTTCACCTTCCTGCTGATGCGCGTCCTGCCCGGCGACCCCGCGGTGTTCTTCGCCTCGGGGCCGAACGCCGGCAAGGAGGAGATCGAGCAGATCAGGAAGCAGATGGGGCTCGATAAGTCCGTGCCGGAGCAGCTCGTGTTCTATCTCTCCGACATCGGGCACGGCAATCTCGGGCGCTCCATGATGACCGGGCAGCCGGTGCTCAAGGATTTGCGCGAGCGGCTGCCGGCCTCGCTGGAGCTCACCTTCACCGCGCTCCTGATCGCGTTGATTGCGGCGGTGCCGCTCGGCGTCATCGCGGCGCTGCGGCCGGGATCGGTCGTCGACCACGGCGTGCGGCTGTTCTGCGCGCTAGGCGTCTGCGTGCCGACCTTCGTATCGGGTCTGCTGCTGATCTACGTGTTCTATTATCTGCTGGGGCTGGCGCCTGATCCGACCGGGCGCATCGATGTCTTCACCTCGCTGCCGCCGCAGCGCACCGGCTTCCTCTCCATCGATTTCCTGCTCGCCGGCGACCTCGAAGGCTGGTGGGCGGCCTGCAAGCAGCTGATC
Organism: Bradyrhizobium sp. KB893862 SZCCT0404; assembly: GCF_018130885.1. Lineage (NCBI taxonomy): Bacteria > Pseudomonadati > Pseudomonadota > Alphaproteobacteria > Hyphomicrobiales > Nitrobacteraceae > Bradyrhizobium > Bradyrhizobium sp. KB893862 SZCCT0404. Next base: position 24,450 of record NZ_JAFCLT010000007.1, on the reverse strand, counting down.
CTGCCGGCGGTGAGCATGGCACTGTTCGTGATCGCGCCGCTGGCGCGGATCACGCGCGCCTCGATGCTGGTCTCGCTCGGCAGCGATTTCGTGCGCACCGCGCGCTCGGTCGGCTTGTCCTGGCACAAGGTCGTCGTAACCTACGCGCTGCGCAACGCGATCCTGCCGGTCATCACCATCGCCGGCATCGTGTTCTCCACCATGCTCGGCGCCAACGTGCTGGTGGAGAAGGTGTTCTCCTGGCCGGGCGTCGCGTCCTACGCGCTCGATGCGCTGCTCTCCTCCGACTACGCGCCGGTACAGGGTTTCGTGCTGCTGATGGCGAGCCTCTTCGTATTGGTCAATCTCGTCGTGGATATCTGCTACGGCATCGCCGATCCCAGGGTGTCGATCGAATGACCAGCGCAACCCTCCGCCACTCGGTCTGGATCCTGCGCGGCAATCCGCTCACGGCGGTTGCCGCGACCGGCGTGCTGCTGTTCGTGCTGCTCGCGATCTTCGGGCCCTGGATCGTGCCTTACGATCCTGTTGTCTCAAATGTCTCGGAAGCCTTGCTGCCGCCGAGCGCGGCGCACCTTGCCGGCACCGACCAGCTCGGCCGCGACGTGTTCAGCCGCCTCATCATCGCCGCGCGGCTCGATCTCGCCATTGCGGTCTCCGCGGTCGGCATCTCCTTCCTGATCGGCGCCGTGGTCGGCTCGTTCTGCGGCTATGCCGGCGGCAAGCTCGACCGCGCGGTCGGCCGCTTCGTCGACGTGATGATGGCCTTTCCGCTGTTCGTGCTGGCGATGGCGATGGTGGCGGCGCTCGGCAACCGGATCGAGAACATCGTGATCGCGACCGCGATCATCAATCTGCCCTTCTACATCCGCTTCGCGCGGGCCGAGGTCAACGTCCGCCGCAATGTCGGCTGGGTCGAAGCCGCGCGCGCCTGCGGCGAGAGCCATTTCTCGGTGGTGCTGCGCTTCCTGCTGCCGAACATCCTGCCGGCCATGGCGGTGCAGATCTCGCTCAACCTCGGCTGGGCCATCCTGAACGCGGCCGGATTGTCCTTCATCGGTCTCGGCGTCAAGCCGCCGACGCCGGAATGGGGCATCATGGTCGCGGAAGGCGCACGCTTCATCTCGACCGGGCGGTGGTGGCTGGTGGCCTTTCCAGGCCTCGCGCTGATGATGGCCGTGCTGTGCTTCAATCTTCTCGGGGACGGGATGCGGGATATTCTCGATCCCCGCATGCGCACATGAGCGAGGAACTGCTAGGGATCAACGACCTCCATGTCGCGTTCTCGACGCGGCGGGGCATGGTCGAGGCCGTGCGCGGCGTGACGCTCACGGTCGGAAAGGGCGAGATGCTCGGCCTCGTCGGCGAGAGCGGCTCGGGCAAATCGGTCACCGGTTTCGCCACGACGCGGCTGCTGGACGCGGCCGGACGCGTCACCGGCGGCAAGATCCTGTTTCGCGGGCAGGATGTGACGAAGCTCAGGGGCGACGATCTCCGTCAGCTCCAGGGCGCCGCGATGTCGATGATCTTCCAGAACCCGCGGGCGGCGCTCAACCCGATCCGCGCGATCGGCCTGCAGATCGCGGACGCGATCCTCACGCACAAGCGGATCTCGAAGGACGCCGCGCGCGCCGAGGCGCTCGACCTGCTGCGCGCAGTCCAGATCCGCGATCCCGAGGCGCGGATGAATGCCTATCCGCACGAGCTCTCCGGCGGCATGTGCCAGCGCGTCATGATCGCGATCGCGATCTCCTGCAATCCCGCGCTCTTGATCGCGGACGAGCCGACCACCGGGCTCGACGTCACCACGCAGAAGGTGGTGATGGATCTGCTGGCGGACATCGCCGCCGCGCGCGGCATGGCGACGATCCTGATCACGCACGACCTTGGCCTCGCGGCGCGCTATTGCCGCCGCATCGCCGTGATGGAGCGCGGCCGCATCGTCGAGGAGGCCAGCCCCCGGACGCTCTTCTCCGCGCCGCAGCACGCCTATACGAAGCGCCTGGTGGCGGCATCGCCGACCGCGACGTCCCGGATCGAGGATCTCGTGACCGAGGAGGAGCGGGAGCGTTATTCCGCCGTTGTCGGCAAGCCGAGGCGGGAGCCCGAACACGGCACGCCCCCGCTGCTGCAAGTGCGCCAGCTCGCGAAACGCTTCGACCAGGGCTCGGCCGCGGTCGCCGACTTCTCCATGACCATGGCGGGCGGCGAGAGCGTCGGTCTCGTCGGTGAATCCGGCTCCGGCAAGAGCACGACCTCGCGGATGATCTGCCGGCTGATCGATCCGAGCGAAGGCGACATCGTGTTCGACGGGCAGTCGATCGGCCATGTGGCGGCGCGCGACTTCCATCGCTCGCCGCTGCGCAAAGACATCCAGATGGTCTTTCAGGACCCGAACGAGAGCCTCAACCCGCGCTACACCGCCTTCGACTGCATTGCCCATCCCCTGATGCGGCTCGACGGCATGCGCGCGGGCGACGCATTGCGCCAGCGCGTGGAGGAGTGCGCCGAGCGGGTGGGGCTGCCGCTCGACCTTCTGCCTCGCTTCCCGCATCAGCTCTCCGGCGGCCAGAAAGCCCGGGTCGGCATCGCCCGTGCCATTGCCTGCCGGCCGCGTCTGCTCGTCCTGGACGAGCCGACGGCGGCGCTCGACGTTTCCGTGCAGGCCGTCGTGCTGCAACTGCTCGATCGCCTGCGCCGCGAGAACGACATCGCGCTGCTGTTCGTCAGCCACGATCTCAACGTGGTGCGCATGCTGTGCGACCGCACCATCGTGCTGCGCAACGGCGGCATCGTCGAGCAGGGCGAGAGCCGGGCGTTGTTCGATAATCCGAAGACCGACTACACCCGCAAGCTGGTCGAGGCGATCCCGCATATCGAGACCGGCGAAATGCTCGCGGCTGCTCTGTAAGGCCTTGCAAGTCAACTTGGGCTCACCAAAAAGTCGATGAGATGCCGCTGGCGATTGGGCATTTAGTGGCATACCATTTGCTTGCAAATGGGCTCGGTTTCACTTGCCCTTTGCCAATGAACAGCTGGCATCACGGCATTACTGGGAGGACTTCATGGATCGCAGGACCGTATTGAAGGGACTGGCCGGCGCGGGCGGTTTGGCATTGTCGGGCGGCCTTTCGGCCCCGGCGATCGGCCAAGGCGCAGCGGCCCGCACCCTGCGCTTCGTTCCCCAGGCCAATCTGGCCAATTTCGACCCGATCTGGGGTACGCAATACGTCGTCCGCAATGCAGCAGCGCTGGTCTGGGACACGCTTTACGGCATCGATGCGCAGCTGCAGCCGCAGCGCCAGATGGTGGAGTCCGAGGAGACCACCGACGACGGCAAGACCTGGATCTTCAAGCTGCGCCCCGGCCTCAAATTCCACGATGGTGAGCCGGTGCTGAGCAAGGACGTCGTCGCCAGCCTGTCGCGTTGGGCGGCGCGCGATCCGATGGGCCTGATGATTCTTGCGATCCAGCAGGAACTGTCTGTTGTCGACGACCGCACCTTCAAATGGGTTTTGAAACAACCCTTCCCGAAGATGACCTACGCGCTGGCCAAGAACAATGCGCCGTGCTCGTTCATCATGCCGGAGCGCATCGCCAAGACCGATCCGTTCAAGCAGATCACCGAATATGTCGGTTCCGGCCCGATGAAGTTCGCCAAGGGCGAATGGGTGCCGGGTGCCAAGGCGGTGTTCGAGAAATTCGCCGACTACGTGCCGCGGCAGGAGAAGCCGTCGTGGCTTGCGGGCGGCAAGCAGATGCTGCTCGATCGCATCGAATGGATCGTGATGCCCGATCCCGCGACCGCTGCCGCGGCGCTGCAGAACGGCGAAGTCGACTGGTGGGAGAATCCGATCGCGGATCTCGTGCCAGTGCTGAAGAAGAACAAGAACATCAGCGTCGATATCGGCGATCCCCTCGGCAATATCGGCTCGTTCCGCATGAACCATTTGTTCGCGCCGTTCAACGACGTGCGGGCGCGGCGCGCGGTGCTGATGGCGCTGAGCCAGGAGGACTACATGCGCGCGATCGTCGGCGACGACACCGCGCTGTGGAAACCGCTGCCCGGCTTCTTCACGCCCGATACGCCGGTCTACAACGAATTGGGCGGCGACATCCTCAAGGGCAAGCGCGATTTCGACGCCGCCAAGAAGCTGCTCGCCGAGAGCGGCTATTCCGGCCAGCCGGTGACCTGCCTCGTGGCGCAGGACCAGCCGATCACGAAGGCGCAGGGCGACGTCACCGCAGACCTCCTCAAGAAGCTCGGCATGAATGTCGACTTCGTCGCCACCGATTGGGGTACGGTCGGCTCGCGCCGTGCGGCGAAGACGCCGCCGGGACAGGGCGGCTGGAACATGTTCCACAGCTGGCATGCCGGTGCGGATTGCATCACGCCCGCCGCCTACACCGCCATTCGCGCCAACGGCGACAAGGCCTGGTTCGGCTGGCCCAACAGCCCGAACACCGAGAAGGAGATCACGACCTGGTTCGACGCCAAGAATGTCGAGGAAGAGAAGGCGGCGATCGGGCGGGTCAACAAGGCGGCGATCGACGATGTCGTCTATGCGCCGACCGGCTTCTTCCTGACCTACACGGCCTGGCGCAAGAACGTCTCCGGCATCACGAAGGGGCCGCTGCCGTTCTTCTGGGGCGTGTCGAAATCCGCTTGATGCTGCGCTGAGGCCAGATGCTTTCCTACATCCTCCGGCGCATCGTCGCCACCCTGCCGGTGATGGCGATCGTCGCACTGTTCGTGTTCAGCCTGCTCTACATCGCGCCGGGCGATCCGGCCGTGGTCATTGCAGGCGACCAGGCCAGTCCGGAGGATGTAGAACGCATCCGCCAGAGCCTCGGCCTCGACCGGCCCTTCCTGATCCAGTTCGGAAGCTGGGTCTGGCGCATCCTGCATGGCGATCTCGGCACCTCGATCTTCACCAACCTGCCGGTCTCGGCGATGATCGGGCAGCGTCTCGGACCGACGCTGTCGCTGATGATCGTCACGCTGCTGCTCACCATCGTGGTCGCGGTCCCGCTCGGCGTGGTCGCGGCCTGGAAGGCCGGCAGCCTGATCGACCGCGTCATCATGGGCTTTGCGGTGTTCGGCTTCTCGCTGCCCGTCTTCGTGGTCGGCTACATGCTCGCCTACATCTTCGCGCTGGAGCTCGAATGGCTTCCGGTGCAGGGCTACACGCCGCTCACCCAGGGCTTCTGGCCGTGGCTTGAGAACCTGATCCTGCCGGCGGTCGCGCTTGGCTGCGTCTATATCGCGCTGGTCGCACGCATTACGCGCGCCGCCATGCTCGAGGTTCTGCAACAGGATTATATCCGCACCGCCAAGGCCAAGGGCCTCGGGCAGGGCGGCATCCTGTTCATTCACGCGCTCAAGAATGCGTCGGTGCCGATCGTCACCGTGATCGGGATCGGCATCGCGCTCCTGATCGGTGGTGCGGTCGTGACCGAAAGCGTGTTCGCGATCCCCGGCCTTGGCCGGCTCACGATCGATGCGATCCTGCGTCGCGACTATCCCGTCATCCAGGGCATCGTGCTGCTGTTCAGCTTCGTCTACGTCCTCGTCAACCTGATGATCGACGTCACCTACACGCTCGTTGACCCGAGGATCCGCTATTGACCGACACCACCGTCAATCCCCAATCGCTTCCGGCCGGCCTCGTCCTCGCGCCGCAGCTGCCGGAGATCCTCCGGCCCGTCAGGGTCCGGCGCGGCTTCATCGGGCTGCTGCGCGGCCATCCGACCGTCGCGATCGGCGGCGCGCTGCTGCTGACGCTCGTCCTCATCGCGATCTTCGCGCCTTATCTCGGCACGGTCGATCCGACCGCGCTTGCACCTGCCAAGCGCACGCGGGCACCGTCGGCCGATTTCTGGTTCGGCACCGACGTGCTCGGGCGCGACATCTATTCGCGCGTGCTGTTCGGCGCGCGGGTCTCTCTCACGGTCGGCCTGTCGGTTGCGATCTTCGCGTCCGCGGCCGGACTTGCCATCGGCATGGTCTCTGGCTTCATCCGCTGGGCCGACGGCATTCTGATGCGCTTCATGGACGGCCTGATGTCGATCCCGCCGATCCTGCTCGCGATCGCGCTGATGGCGCTGACGCGCGGCAGCGTCGGCAACGTCATCCTGGCGATCACCGTCGCCGAGATCCCGCGCGTCGCGCGTCTCGTCCGCAGCGTGGTGCTGTCGCTGCGCGAGCAGCCCTATGTGGATGCCGCGGTCGCCTGCGGCACGCGCACGCCGATGATCATTCTCCGCCATATCCTGCCCAACACGGTCGCGCCGATGCTGGTCCAGGCGACCTATATCTGCGCCAGCGCCATGATCACCGAGGCGATCCTGTCGTTCATCGGCGCGGGCACGCCGCCCACCATTCCGTCCTGGGGCAACATCATGGCCGAAGGCCGCGCGCTGTGGCAGGTCAAGCCCTACATCGTGTTCTTCCCGGCGGCCTTCCTGTCCGTCACCGTGCTCGCCGTGAACCTGCTCGGCGACGGCCTTCGCGATGCGCTCGATCCGCGCATGGCCAAGAGCCTGTGATGGCGAAAGGCTGACCACGATGGCGTTGCTCGAAGTCGAGAACCTCCAAACCCATTTCCGCACGCCCGGCGGCATCAACCGCGCGGTCGACGGCGTGTCCTTCCATGTCAACGAAGGCGAGACGCTCGCCATCGTCGGCGAGTCCGGCTGCGGCAAGTCGGTGACCTCGATGTCGCTGATGCGGCTGGTGCCGGAGCCGCCCGGCAGGATCGCAGGCAGCATCCGCTTTGCTGGCAAGGATTTGCTGAAGCTGTCCGACCGCGAGATGCGCGCGATCCGCGGCAACGACATCTCGATGATCTTCCAGGAGCCGATGACCAGCCTCAATCCGGTGCTGACCGTCGGCCGGCAGATCCGCGAGACCCTGATGATCCACCAGGGCCTCGACAAGCAAGCCGCCGAAGCGCACGCGGTCGAGATGCTGACGCTGGTCGGCATTCCCGAACCGAAGCGGCGGGTGCGCGAATATCCGCACCAGCTCTCCGGCGGCATGCGCCAGCGCGTGATGATCGCGGTGGCGCTGGCCTGCAATCCGAAGCTCCTGATCGCGGACGAGCCGACCACGGCGCTCGACGTCACCATCCAGGCGCAGATCCTCAAGCTGATGCTCGACCTCAAGCACCGGGTCGGCGCCGCCATCATCCTGATCACCCACGACCTCGGCGTCGTCGCCGAGATCGCCGAGCGGGTCATGGTGATGTACGCCGGCCGCAAGGTCGAGGAGGCGCCGGTCGCGGAGCTGTTCCGCTCGCCGCGCCATCCCTATACGCAGGGCCTGCTCGGCGCGGTGCCGCGGCTCGGCTCCTCGCTCGCGGGCACGGCGACGCGGCTCGCCGAGATTCCCGGGCAGGTGCCGGATCTCCGCAAGCCGATCACCGGCTGCGTCTTTGCCGGGCGCTGTGCGCTCGCGACCGATCTCTGCCGGCAATATGCGCCCGGGCTGGAAGAGAAGGGCCCGCGCCACATCGCGGCCTGTCATTATGCTGCCAAGGGAGCCGTCGCGGCATGAGTCCTCCGCTGCTCCAGGTCAACGACCTCAAGAAGCATTTTCCGATCAAGACCGGCCTGTTCAGCCGCAAGTCCGAATTCGTCTATGCGGTCGACGGCGTGTCCTTCGAGATCGCGCGCGGTGAAACGCTGTCGCTCGTCGGCGAGTCCGGTTGCGGAAAATCGACGGTCGGCCGCGCCATTCTGCGGCTGTTCGACATCACCTCCGGCCAGGTCATTCTCGACGGCCAGCGCATCGACGACGCCCATCCGAGCACGATGCGCCAGATGCGCCGGCGCGTGCAGGTCGTGTTCCAGGACCCGTTCTCCAGCCTCAACCCGCGCATGCGCGTGCGCGACATCCTCGCCGAGCCGATCCGCAATTTCGGTCTCGCCAAGTCCAAGGAGGATCTCGAGGTCCGCGTCACGGAGCTGATGGACACCGTGCGCCTGCCGCGCGAGGCGCTGAACCGCCGGCCGCACGAATTCTCCGGCGGTCAGCGCCAGCGCATCGGCATCGCGCGGGCGCTTGCGGCGGAGCCCGAGCTGATCGTGTGCGACGAGGCGGTCTCGGCACTCGACGTCTCGGTCAAGGCGCAGGTCGTCAATCTCCTGCAGGACCTTCAGCAGAAGTTCGGCCTCGCGCTGCTGTTCATCAGCCACGACCTCGCCATCGTCGAGCACATGACCCACCGCGTCGCGGTGATGTATCTCGGCAAGATCGTCGAGATCGCGCCGCGCCGCGAGATCTTCGCCGCGCCGAGGCATCCCTACACCAAGGCGCTGCTCTCGGCGGTGCCGCTGCCCGAGCCGGGTGCCCAGCGCAATCCGATCATCCTCGGCGGCGACGTGCCGAGCCCGATCAATCCGCCGAAGGGATGCCGCTTCCACACCCGCTGCCCGTTCGTGTTCGATCGGTGTCGCACCGAGGAGCCGACGCTTCGCGCCGTTGGCGCCGAGCAATGGGCGGCCTGCCACCTCGACGAGGTGCCGCAGGCTTAGACTAGAGATGTTTGGGATCTTGCTAGAGCGCCGTGAAGGCCCCTGGCGACGATGCCATCATGCTCCTGTTTTGCCCGGCGGGTCAAATTCGTGGGCCGCGTGAATTTCGCGTTTGAAAACAGGCGCGTCCTACTGTGCATGGGGTTGTTTTCGAACTTTTTAGTTTGGCAACCGCCGCGCGGTTGAAAAAAAACTAGGCGGTCGACGGCCGGGTGCGCGGCGACAGCACGGCCGACGGAGATCGCCGCGCGAAGGCTTGCAGCTTCGGCTGGACGCGCGATCCGTCGATCACCTCTAGCCGGCCGCAGCGGTTCAGCGTGTGCAGCTTCCGGCCGGGCCAGTGCGGTCCGGGCCTCAGCGAATGGCGGACGATCTGCCTGAACGTCGTCGGCGACAGCTCGACGATTTCCGCAAGCGCCAGCCCTGCGCCGTAGCCTCCGGCACAGTCCTGCACCGGGCGCCACAATTTGCCGTCGATGGTGACGAAATTTCCTGCAGGGCGCGTGCTGGCGCGATCGATCAGGACCGGATTGCTGGCATGCGGTAGCCAGGGGCCGAGCAGATGTTCGGCGTAGTAGATCGCGAGCGAATCCGAGTAGCCGCCGGTCCCGTCGCGCCAGGCGCCGAACAGATAGTGCAGGCCGTTGTGCCGCGTGATGGTGGCATCGGCGAGCTCGAGGCCGGACAGCAGCGTCGCGTGCCGCTCCCATCTGTCCGGAAACCGGACGCACCGGTAGAGCGCGACATCGCCGTTGAGCGAGCTCTCCGGGATCATCCACAACTCGCCATCGTCCTCGATCAGGAACGGATAGGAGAGATGCCAGGGCTCCTCCAGCACCGGCACGACCTCGCCGATCGGTCCGGTGTCGCCGAACTCGATCGCCGAGATGATCCCCTTGCCGACGCGGTGATCGAGATCCTCGAAGAAGACGAATGTCCGCCCCCGCCAGGTGATGGGGAAGGGATCGGCGTAGAAATGGTTGCCGGGATCGCCGAGCACGGTCCAGGCCGGTCCCGACAGATCCTTGGTCTGCCAGACGCCGGCATTGTCATTAAAGCGCCAGCCGACGTGCCAATGCGGGGCGTAGCAACAGAGGCGATAGATCTCCTTGGCGATCGACACCGCGAGGCCGCGCAGCACGTAAGCGGCGGGGCCGCGCTGGCTTGTCGCCGTGGCGGGCTGCGCAAACTGCGGCACGATCCGAGGCCGTCCCGACAGGATCGCCGCCACCATGGTCAGGGTGCGGGCCATGATGGTGTCGAGCGCGCCGCTGAGGCCGGCCGCAATCTCGGCTGAGGGATGGCCGCGATCGAGGATCGTTCCGTCGACCTCGTTGACGATATCGATGACGGGCAGGTCGCCGGCGAGAATGGCGGCGAGCGCGGCGTTCTCGCCCATGGCGCCGTTGAAGCGCGGGCGGAGATACAGCCGGGCAGGGCAGTCCGCCTCGCGCGCGGCGCTGGTGAAATCGACGATCACGTCGGCCGTAGCGGCGCGCGCCTGCGTTCGCTCCGGAGTGACCTTCAGCCTGTCCGCGCCGCTGGCCTTGCCCTTGTGCAGCACCAGGCGTTCGAGCTCGAACAGCATGTCGAGGCCTGCGGGCCGCGGCTCTGCCGTTGCCCTCCAAGCGATCTGGACCGGCACATCGCGTCCGTCGATCGACAGCGTCGCGCGGTCCATCCACCGCCGCGCATGGTCAACTTCACAGCGAAACTCGATGATCATGTCGAGCCCATTCTTCCAACCGTCAGGTCAAATGACTTGGCCGAGAATTCGAACGTATTCCTCCACCATCGCGTCGACCGAATAGCGCGACCGAAGGCCTCTCGCGTTTTGCCGCAACTCGTCGCTCAGCGCTTTGTCGCTGAGGAGTTTCGAGACCGCCGCCGACAGTTGGGCGTGATCGGAGGCATCGACGAACAGCGCCGTCGGCTTTCCCTCGAACGACAACACCTCGCGCAGCACGGGAAGATCCGTGACGACGGAGGGAACACCGGCGCTCGCGGCCTCGACCGCAGCAAGGCCGAACGTTTCGGCCTGCGTCGGAAACACGAAGAGGTCGAGACAGGCGAGGAACTCCGCCATCCGTCGCGGCGTGATTTCGCCGAGCAGATGCAGCCGGTCCGATACTTTCAATTCGTCTGCCAGCTGTCTCAGCCGGGCCTCGTCGGCGCCCTGGCCGGCCAGTGCAAGATGCCAGGACGGCTGATCCGGCAGCAGGCGGATCGCCGCATCGAGCCGCTTGTGCGGGTGCAGGCGCGCGGCGCAGCCGAGCAGGATGCGGTCCTGCGGCAGATTGAATTTCTGCCGGGCGGCGTCCCTGGAAAGGGTGAGTGCCTTGACGTCAAAACCGTGCGGGACATGCACCATGCGCGACCGGTACGCCGCGGGGTAGCGCGAATATTCGCGCTGCATGTCCTTCGAGTTGAGCGTGATGCGATCGAAGAAGCCGAGGCTGCCCATCGCGATATCGGCGGCACGGACCGGCCAGCTCATCGACAGCGCGGACGAGACCTGATTGGCGACGACGGGCGCGCGGCTGACGAGGCTGGATACGCCGGCGCCGATGACGTTGCCGAAATGCTGGAAGGTCAGAACCGCGTCGGGCTTGCTGGTCCTGATGTGACGGCCGAGCGTCCACAGCATCCGCAGCAGCGCCAGCGGATTGCCCGGCCGGTGCGATGCGCAATAGAGCGTATCCGGCGGCTCGTCGAAGGACGCCGACTTGCGGAAGAAGAACAGATTGGTGACGCGGTAGCCGCGCGCGGAGAGGCCGGCGCCGAGCAGCCTGGAGATCTCCTGTGCGCCGGCATTCTCGGCCTGGGTCTGGACGAGAAGCACATGCGGCATCGCTGCACCGCCGGCGGGTCTTGCGAGTGCCGCTGCCGTGGACGGCAGCTTCGGTGCATCGCCCAGTTCTACGCCTGGCTGGTAGTGGAGCACGAATTCCGACCCGCTAATAAAACATTCACCTTCTTAACCCCGTACCTATCATGCGGGCATCGCGCGGACACCGACTAGCAACAAACGGAGTTAATGCGCGGCGCGCCGGAGGCCTGGGATTCACGGGAAAATCCGCCGCATCCGGGGCGATGCGCCACACGCCCGTTAACCAATTGGTCACCTTCGCGCAGGGGCCGGGTAACCGCCGATTAACCATAGATATTTACGGTGGAAGAGGCCACTGAACAGTGTTCGCCAGTTGAATCCGAGTAAAGTCCATGACGTTCGGTCGCCGTGCAGACCCGACAAGATCCGGATCGACCGGTATTGCCGCGTCGTGGCAGAGCCGGACTGCGCCGGACGGTGAGGCTCGCGGGACCGCCGCACGTTTTGGCGGCCTGCTCACGGCTGCGGGGGCATTCTCCTTCCTTCGCGACAACGCGCGCCGCATCCTGACGCTGGCGCTCGCGATCTTCGCTTTCGGCGCCGTCGTCCTCCTGGTCATTCCCGTTCGATTTGCCGCGACCGCGCTGGTCGTCGTCGATCCCCGCGAGCAGCGCGTGACCACGGAGCAGGACGTTCTGCCGGGCATCGGGCAGGACAGCGCCGCGCTGCAGAGCCTGGTTGAAGTTGCGAAGTCCGACGGCTTCCTCAAGCCGCTGATCGAGCAGCTCAAGGTGCGCGACGACGACGACATCTCCGGGGGACACACAGACCCGGCGCGTCTGCTCGAGCGATTCCGCAACCGTCTCGATATTTCCCGGCGCGGGCTCACTTATGTGATCGCGATCCGCTTCACCTCGAACCGGCCGGAGCGGGCGGCCTATTATGCCAATGCGATCGCCGAAGCGTTCGTGGCCAGCCAGAAGAGCATCCGCTCCGAGGCGACCGACGAGGCCGCGGATTGGCTGAGCAGCCGGCTCAAGACATTGAGCGACCGGTTGAAGGCATCGGAAGATGCCGTCGCCGCGTTCAAACTCGAGCACCGGATCGTCAACGCCGGCAAGGATTCCACGACCCAGCAATTGCGCGTGACCGAGCTCTCGCAGCAGGTTGCCGCCGCGCGCGCTCGGACCGAAGAGGCGAAGGCCCGTTACGAGCAGACGCAGCGCGACGTGAAGGCCAATGTCGAGGCGCCCGTCAAACAGGATCTCCTCAGCGCGCTGCGCGCCCAGCGCTCGGCCCTCAACGACCAGATCGCGCAGAAGCGGGCGGTGCTCGGCGATCGCCATCCCGATCTCGTGATGTCGTACGGCCAGCTGAACGATCTCAACAGGCAGATCGAGGTCGAGCGGGCCAAGGGCATCGACACCGCAAAGTCGGAATACGAGTCCCAGCGCGATCAGCAGAAGGCGCTCGAAGGCCAGATGAAGGCGGCGGAATCGCAGCTCCTCGTCGATGGCCAGGCGCTGGTGAAGCTCCAGGAGCTGCAGCGCGACGCCGAGGCCAACAGGAACATCTACGAGCAGTTCCTGTCGCGCTCCAAGACGACGAACGAGCAGCGCCTGCTGCAGAGCTCCCAGACCAAGGTGGCCTCGCCGGCCATTCCGCCGCTGCGCTCGACCCTGCCGCCGCTGCCTCTGCTGCTTGCTGCTCTCGCGATCGGCTCCCTGCTGACGTCGACGGCGGTCGTCGCCGCGACCGGGCGCGGATCTGACGAGCCTGCCGAACAAGCTCCCGCCTCCGATCCGGCGCCGCGCCAGCCCGCGGCGTGGCCGCGTCCGCCGGTATGGGCTCGCATTCCCGACCTGCTGCCTGGCAATGCCCCCAGAAACATCTGGCAGGGCCCGGTGTCAGCAACGTCCGAGCTCGATCTCGGTCCGCATCTGCGTCCGGTGCTCGAGAGGCTGGAGAAGATGCCGGGAGACCGGGGCAAGGTCGCCCTCGTGCTATCGGTCGGCAAGCGTGCCGGCGGCAACACCGTCGCGCGATCGCTGAACCGATGGGCGGTGAACGGTGGCAGACTGAGCGTCCTGATCCGGGTCGAGCCGGATCTCGGTGGTGCCGGGACGGGCCTCGCCAAGGGGCAGGCCGACGGCGTGACCATCGCGAACGTTCGCAGCGTCGATGCGCTCCTGAGCGCCGGCAAGCGTCCCGAGCCGCCGTCCGCAGACGATATCCGTTCTGAGTTCGATCTGGTCGTCGTCCATGCAACCTCGCTGGCCCTGCAGCCGGAGGCGGCGGCGCTGGCCGCGCATGCTGATCTCGTCATTCTGGTTGCGCGCGAAGATGCCGTCGATTCAGCCGCCATGCGCCGGGCAACCGCCGCGCTCTCCCGTTTCGGCGGCGTGCCGACCGGCATCGTCGTCAATCATGTGGCTGCTGATCGGGCATCGGCGCAGCGTCGCGGCGAAGTGCTCGGCCTCGCGGGTTGATCCCTACTCGCCGGGCTCGGCAGCCCGCACCCGATAGGGGCCGCGTTTCCACGCCGAAAACCGCAACAGCGTGAGGATGGAAGGATCCACGCCGGTTCGCCGCCGGCAGAGGATGTTGAGGGCGATGGTCGCGAGCGCCAGCGACACGGTGGCCGAGATCGCGGCGCCAAGCACGCCGAGCCACGGAATCAGGACGAGGAAGCCGATCAGGCGCAGCGCCACGTTGGCGGCGACGACGGGGACATAGATGCGCTCGTGGCCGGTCAGCTGCAGGATCGCAGCCGACGGACCGCCTGCCGCCTGGAACGCTGTTCCGATCGCGAGCACGATCAGCACCCAGTGCTGCGCGGCGAAATGCGGCCCGAACAAATTGAGGAGATGCGGACCGCCGATCCAGATCAGCAGCAGCCCGCCGACGACGGAAAGTGCGGTGACTTCCGCCATCAGCCGCAGCGTCCGTTCGAACTCCTGGTGGTTCTTGCTGAAGTACAGCGAAGGAAGCCGGCGCGCGCCGAAGCTGTACAATGCGGCCGACAGCATCGCGAAGATATTGGCGAGGCGCGAGGCGGCGAAATAGATTCCGGCAGTCGCGGGGTCGAGCATCCAGTAAACCAGGATGACGTCAAAATACTGGTTGGCCGCCTCCAGGATGGACGCGACCCAGAAATGAAGCGCGCTCGATCTCCAGCGCGACGTCTCCGAACTTGCCGCCGTGCTGCGGAAGTCAGGGAGCGCCCGGGCAACCGCGACGACCTGCGCGCCGAGGCCCACCGACATCGCGATCGTCATCACGGCAATCAGCTCGGCAGGATCGAGCAGCCGGTGGCCGGTCATCATGACGAGCAGGAACAGGACGACACTGACCCGCCAGAAGAACTCCCTGTTGCCTTCTCCCATCAGGATGCTGACAAGCGAGCGGGCGACCTGGCTGCCGAGCATCAGCCCGGCGTTCACGGCCGTGTAGGCCGACACGGCGAGGATCAAGAGCCACCAGTCGCCCCGCATCTTCGCCACGAGGGCGACGGCGCCGATCGCGATCACCATCGCGACGGCGGAGATCTTCAGGCTCGACAGCAGCACGCCCTTCGTGAGATCGGGCCGGTTGTCCACCTGATACTCGTTCAGGAAGCGCACCAGAAGCGACTCCTGGCCGACCAGTCCGACCACCGATGCGATCTGCGCGATCGAAAGCCAGGTCGCGAAGATACCGAACCCATCGGGCGACATCGTCCGCGCCGCCAGCGAGAACAACGCAAACGCCAGCGCGCCGCTACCAACCTTGAGAAGGATGGTCCCGACGACACCGCGCGTCACATCGCGCCGCAGGAGCTGGAGGATGGATTTGATCATGGAAGTTTAAGGGGCAACTCTCCCCGGAAGGTACGCATTACGAAATCGGCGGCAGCCTAGCATGTCGCAAAACCCCGAGTGTTAATGGGCGGCATCCGAAGTCCGCATGTCGCAACGGATGCCGGTGTTGGCCCGCTGCGCCACGGTGAAACACCTTCGTCCGGGTTGTCCCAGATAGAGCAAACGCCACCTCGTCCGAACAGCGACATGACGCCGCTACGACGCGATGCAGGCATTCGCTCCACCATGGGACTGCCGGAATCCGGCCTTCTCCGGTCATTCTGAGCAAGACGCATGCCGCGATATCGCTCGGTCGGATCAGTGGCTCGGTTCATTAACCTCGATTGACGGAAATGATCGCGCTCGCCCCTGCGATGCGACATCAGGCGGGAAAATTGCACTGGAACCACCGTTAACTGTGGGAGCCTAAACCATGACGGCGGATAGCACCGTGACCGAGCCGAACGCGGCCAAGGATATTTCGACGATCGCTGCGGATATCGCGATCGTCGGCGGCGGCCTTGCGGGATCTCTCGCGGCATCCGTCCTTGCGCGGGCAGGGCATCGCGTCGCTCTGGTCGACAAGCGCGCCGTCCCCGTCGATGAGTTCCGGGTCGAGAAGATCGGTGGTCATCAGCTCGAGATCTTCCGCAGGCTCGGCTTCATCGATGCGCTGGCGAGCGCCGGCAGCCCATATGACCGCGTGCTCAATGTCAGGGAAGGCAAGGTGGTCGACGTCAGCGTCGGCCAGGCTTACGGGCTTCCCTATGCCGATCTCGTCGCCATGGCGCGCGGCCAGTTGCCGGATCCGTCAACTCTGATCGTCGACGACGTCACGGCAATCACCGCGAGTGACGACGTCCAGCATCTCGAGCTCGCCTCCGGACGGCGTATCGATGCGCGCCTGGTCGTGCTGGCGACGGGCATGGCGGGAGCGCTCGGCTACAAGCTCGGCATCCGGCGCCGGGTGCTGGCCGAGCGCCATTCGGTCTCGTTCGGTTTCACCATCGCCCGCCGCGACGGCGCGCCGTTCGATTTCGAGGCGTTGACCTGTTACGGCGAGCGTACCGCGGACGGTGTCGATTATCTGAGCCTGTTTCCAGTCCGCACCGGCATGCGCGCCAACCTCTTCATGTTCCGCGATCCGACCGATCCGGTCATGCGCGAGCTGCGTCGCGACACGGAAGCAACGGTCTTGCGGCTGCTGCCGGGATTGCAGAATTTTCTCGGCAACTTCCACGTGACCGAGCGGGTGCAGAATTGGGTGATGGACCTGTCCGTGGTCGAAGGACATCTCCAGCCGGGCATCGTGCTCATCGGCGATGCGTTCCAGACCAACTGTCCTGCCGCGGGTACCGGGGTTGCCCGCCTGCTGGTGGATGTCGAGCGTCTGTGTACCGAGTACGCGCCGCGCTGGCTCGCAACGGCGGGCATGGGCACGGAGAAGATATCGCAGTTCTATGCCGATCCCGACAAGATCGCGGCCGACCAGCAGTCGCTGAAGATGGCGCGCTTCCGCCAGGCTCTGACGTCCCGCAACGACCTCAGCTGGGACGTGCGGCGGCGGCTGCATTTCCTGCGGCGCAGCATCACCCATCGGGTCGATCAGATGCGGCCGGGCTGGCTGGCACAGGTCCGCAGCGCGCTGCGCGCCTGAGCGTCGCGCCCGGCACGCCTTGCATGGATCAACGCGTCGGCGTCGACGTGCCGGTCGGCAGCAGCCTGAACTCGGAAATTCGCTTGGCGGCCAGCTTGAGCCATGGCGCCTGATTCAGGGCGAACAAGGCAACAGTGCCTGCCGTGCTGCCGGCCTGCGTGAGCGCCCACATCGGCGAAGGCTGTCCGCCGAACAGCTTCTTGTACGGCTCGTCGCCAATGGTGAAGTCGAGCATCCGGTCCCCGCGCTCGATGCAATCCTTCGCCACCTGCTCGAACATCAGCGCGCCCAGCGACTGGCTCTTGTAGCCGGCGATGTCGAAGGCGCTCATGATCACGAGGTAGCTGTCGTGGTGATGCAATCCGAGCACGGCGGCGATCACCTCGCCATCCATCTTCATGGCATAGAGCCGCACGAAGGAGCCGAGACCGCGGACCGCCACGTCGGAATAGAAGTCGTAATATTCAGGCCGCTGCAGCAGGTCCCCGTCGCCCTGCGACTGGAAGCGCGGGCCGCGGAATTTCCTCATGACGTCCATAGCTTCCAGGACCGAGGCGCTGTCGTCGCAGCATGAGAAGCTGAGTGCGCCTTTCTTCTGGAGCTGACGGGATTTCTTCGCGAGCTCCTTCTGATAGGAGCGGTCCAGCGCGCTGGCGCGCCATTGCTCGAATGGAGCGATGAGAACGGTCGCATAGGCATTGCTGTCCATCGCGACCCGGCGGGGGGCGCCCAGGAGATTCTCGATCGGAAGCCGTCCGTCCGGCAGCTTGGCCATCCGGAGCAGGTCGAAGGGGCGAACGAGATGCTGAATCTCGGCGCATGCGTCCCTGTTCCTGAGCAGATCGGCAAACACCTGCGGGCTGCAGACGGGCGCGAGATAGTCGGAGACGCGCAGGTCTGCGAATTCGACGGTCCGTATCGGACCGCGCCGGATCCGGAGCAGGGGCAGCACCATGGCGAGCGCGCCCGTGGTGCGGTGGCGCGCGACGATGACCAGCGGCGTCGCCCCGGCATGGGAGGCGAGCCTGCTATAGAGGCTGTGCAGCCAGAGCGGATGCTGAAACGCGGTGGCGGCCGAAGCGTCGAACAGCTCGGCATATTCCGCGGACAGAAAGTCGAATGCCGGCTCGACGGCGATATCGAACGTGGTGCCAGACGTATTCATGCATTAACCAGGGAAAATCGTGTCACTCGGGAATGGTCGATCGCGCCGCAGCGAAGGTTTATAGCAGGGCAGTGACGGTGGAGATACCGACGCGCTACGAATTGCATTAATACGGCGAGGCGCGCTCATATCGTTACCGAAGCCTTAACCTCATGGTTCGGAGGGCAAGGTTAACCGGTGCTAGCGAATAATTAACCGCGCTTAAGGAAGGTCGATCCATGGCCAGCCTGCAGACCGAGGTGGACTCCGGGGTACTCGAGAGCGCGTTCTGGAAGACGCGCAGCCCTGACATCGAGTGGATCGCCAGAACCGCAATTCGCGGCTCGATCACCGTCAACGTCGTTGCGTCGATGGGCACTTTCAACACCGGGCTGCTGCCGACCGAGCTGACCTATCTGCAACAGGCCGTGGCGATCCTGATGTGGGCCATCCTCATCTATGCCAGCGCATTCGTGCGTCCGCGCCTGCGTCTGCAGTTCAATCCGGATCTGATTGCGCTGGTCGCATTCTACGGCTTCGCCGTCTCTTCCGTATTCTGGTCCAGCCTGAACGTCGCGGCGCTGATGAAGAGTGCAGCGCTTGCAATGACGACTTTCGGTGCGTTCTGCCTCGTCACGCGCATCGATATCGACGACATCGTCAAGGCGACGGCCCACGGACTGTTCATCCTGGTTGCCGCGTCCGCTTTCTTCGCGATCGCTGTCCCCGACATCGGGATCGATCACAGCTGGATGCACAGCGGCCAATGGCAGGGCATCTATGAATCGAAACAGACGCTTGGTTTCGTCGGCGCCTATCTGATGTTCCTTGCCTGCTATCGCAAGATGAGGGGGCAGGGCTGGCTCGCCTTCCTCGTCGTGTTTCTCACGGCGTCGACTTGCGTGCTCGCCTCGGAATCGCGCGGTGCCGGCGCCGTGGCGCTTGCGGCCTGTGCGCTGCTGGTGACGTCGATGTGGTCGGTCCGCTGCATGAGGGTCTATGCAGTGCTGCCGTTCGTCATGTGCATCCTGGCCGGCTTCCTGTTCCTCTATTTCTACGTCACCGGATATGACGCCATCCATATCGGCGATGCCAGCATCGATTTTACCGAGCGAACCCTGATCTGGCACTACGCCATAAGCCATTTCGACGATGCGCCGCTGCTCGGCTTCGGGATCAACGGCTTCTGGACGATCCCCTCGATCTACGACTATTTCGAGCAGAACCACACCTGGGTGCTGGACAATTATCACAGCGGCTATATCGCGATCCTGATCGAGACGGGATTTTTGGGCTATGTGCTGTTCGCGGCAAGCGTCCTTTTGTTCTCGAGCAAGGTTCTCCACCTGATTTCCGCGCGCGCCATCGAGCGCTCGCACTGCGCTCTCATCATCGGGTTCGTCGTCCTCAGCTTTCAGACCAATTTCACGGAGACGACGTTTTTGCGCTCGACGATGTTCACCTCGGTGCTACTGGTCGCGTTTCTCTTCGCAACGTGCAGGCCCGTCCCGCGGCCCGATCTCTAATCCTTAGCAATGGAAGCAAGATGACCGCCATCCGTGCCCGTCGGCCGCGACGCTTCAGTCTTGCCGCCGCAGCCTTTCTCCTCGCGTCGCTTTGCTTGCCTGCCCATGGGGCCGAGCAGGCCGGCTCGCGCGAGCTGCCGAAATTGGGGCGCGGCATCAACATCCTCGGCTATGACGGGATCTGGGAGGGCGGTCACAACGCGCCGTTCCGCCTCGACAATCTGACGACGATCAGGAAGGCCGGGTTCGCGCATGTCAGGATCAATTTTTTCGGCTTCAAGTTCATGGGGCCGGGGAATGTGCTGGATGAGATCGTGCTAAGGCGGCTCGATGCCGTCGTCGAGGAGGTCCTCGCGCGCAATCTCATCCCCATCCTCGACGAGCACGATACCCATGTCTGCCAGAGCGACGTGGCCGGATGCACCGAGAAGCTCAAGTCGTTCTGGCGGCAGATCGCCGAGCGCTATGCCGGAAAGTATCCGAAGCTCGTCTTCGAGGTCCTGAACGAGCCGGGCGGGCAGATGACGGCAGCCGAGTGGAATTCGCTGCTCAACGAATGCCTCGGCATCATCCGCCGCACCAACCCCGTGCGGCCGGTTATCGCCGCCGTTCTCAACATCGATGAGAATCCCGTCGACGAACTGACTCTCCCGGCCGACGACAGGAATCTCATCGTCACGTTCCACTATTACGCACCGCTAAACTTCACACATCAGGGCGCGCCGTGGTCCCGGACCTTTTCGAAGATAGGGCCGCTGGACTGGGGTTCGGCGGACGACGAAGCGAAGGCAGCGGCCGATTTCAGGAAGATGAGTCTCTGGGCAGAGAAGGAGAAGCGCCCCGTTTATCTCGGCGAGTTCGGCGTGTATGAGCGCGCGCCGTCCGAAAGCCGTGCGCGCTATTTGTCATTCGTGGCGAGAGCTGCGGACAGGCTGGGCTGGTCGTGGGCCTACTGGCAATTCGACCATGATTTTGCGGCCTTCGACAGTGCCCGCCAGGCCTGGAAGCCGGACATCCTGCGCGCGTTGATCCCGCCGTCGCGTTGACGCGTTGTGCCAATGCGGCGGCGAGGATCAATGTCGCTCGCGCCGGATGCTGGTTTGGGATCCTGGGTGAGACTCGATCCGGCCGTCAAACCTCGAAAGTCCCAAGCCGGGAGATGGCCGCGGTCGAGTAGGGCGACGGTCGTATGACCGTGAACACGGCTTCCGGATAAGCATTCCAGACGGCGAGATCACTTCGCGTAATTTCGACGAGACCGTAGAGCGAGGGATGCTCGCCTGGTTCGCTGGGTTCACCGACATCGGAGAACCGTAACCGCAGAATCCTGTCTCCCGGCAGAGGAAGCGGCAAACGACGCGGTGTCGTGACCGGCAATGGACCCCGATCGATTGCGATGGGTCTCTCTGTTGCGACCACGTCCAAGAGCGGGCTGGCATCATTCCGCGCAGCGTGAGCCTCGGGCGCCGGGTCGATCGTGCCTGCCGTTGTCGTGGCAGGGGCGTCCGGAAAGGAAACAAGTCCAGTATTCGGCCGGAAATCGGGCTCGGCGGTTGGTGGCACGGTTTGCCCAGGGGGCCGGTCATCCGGGGATGCATCGTTGCGCCCTGTCGAAGCGCCGGCCGGGCCGGTTGCGGTCTCCTGTGCCGATCGCGGTCGCTGCAATGCCAGGGCGCCCCAGTTGAAATGCTCGGGAAGCTCGGCCTCCACGTCGTTTACGAGGGCAGGCCAGGAGGTGTTGGGGCTGTCGTTCATCGCATCCGTCGTGGTCGCACTCTACACTCGCTCGACGAACATAAACATCGGGCGTCATTTTTCAAAACTGTTTATGGTCGAATTTACGCTCGAAAGCCGATCTGGCATTTATCTTCTTAAGTATCTTCATGCTCGGCGACTGTCGGCGGCAAAGCTGCGCCGGCATGGCCGTCCTCCAGGCGGACGATTCCATTAGATCCGTTCAAGGGCCGTGAGCCGGAAACCCAATATTCGCGCTGCGCAATAGAGAGCAGGCGATGGGAGGTTTCTCAGTTCGTGCCCGGACAATGCGTCCGAGGGTCAATAGCGGCCACCGTCGTTCTTCTGTTGAGTGATCCATTGCGACAGGCTTTTCGGTCTGGATACCGATGGTGCTGCCGTTCGGCTGGTTCGCGCCGACGACGTGACCGGCTTGGCCCCGGTGCTTCGTTCCTGGCTGGATTTTGCCGGCACGGCCGTGATGGCCGCAACGGCCTCCCTCTCGAGTCGAAGTTGCTTCAGCCGGGCCATCTTGTTGCGCTCGGCTTCCAGTTCGGTGCTGTCGGACAGCAGCTTCCTGTGCTGGGGGCTCTCCGCCGCGACCACGACGGCCATGACGGACATTTCACCAAGCGCCTTGCAGGCCTCGAGCCGATGCAGTCCGTCGACGAGAACGAACCGATCATCTTCGGGCCGAACGGAAACAGGGACTTGCTGGCCGATGTCGAGGATACTTTCCGCGATCGTTTGAATACGTCCGGGCTCGAGCGTCTTTCTGCTCTTGGCTGGAACACGAATTTTGTCGATCGGCAAGCTTTCCGCCTTGGACATAGCTCTTGCTCCGGCACTCTTGGTTCCGTCGCCGGAGAGGCGAGGGAGCGCAGCTATCCTAGGAGCGAGCAGGCGCGTGAAGCAACCAGTTTCCCTTCGCGTTGGGTCATGCAGGGAAGACTGGGATCACGCCCTGGGAGGTGTCCGAAATGGCCGAAAAGTTCCTGCCGGAGATTGGCGCGCTGTCAGTGTGCGGGACCTGGAGCACGCGGAAGTTTGGCGAGGCGCCTTAAAACTTGGCTTATCCGGTTTGATCCCGTTCCTTGCCGATCGCGGACGCGATTGGTGCGGAACTCCCGTAAAAACGCGGGTTAAGGCAGTTTATGCCGAAGCCCTTGTGGAAAATGTCGTCGAGGGCAAGTTAATAGTTAAACAAAAGTAGCTGCCTGACGTATGGACGAACGCGCGAATTTGCGGCAGATTGCTCGTTAATTAGTTAAGGGATAGTTACTGCTCGGGCCGGGATCGCGCTTTACCGGTGGTCGCAACGGGCGGAAAGCAATCCCCACCAAGAAGTCTTTAATCGTCGAAGTTTTTCACAACAGGTCATTTGGCGACGTGTCCGCCGTGCGGGGCCGGATACGAAGCGGGCAGGGGTAAACAGGGCTTTCGGAGTTATTTCGCGTTAATTGATTGCCATTGAGCAGATTTTAGGAGGCGGTAGCTGCTCCTGGCTGTAAGCGCCCAATCCACCTGGGACGGACGCGCTACGATTTTCGTGGAGTGATTTCTGGTCTGCGCTTTTGCGCCCCTCCTGCGTCGACAAGGACGCAAGGGAGTTGAGCGTTGGGTCGCACAAATTTTGATCCGCACAAATTATCCGCAGGTGGCTCGGCAGAGACCACGCACGACTGGTTCGATCTTGGAGCGAGACTGCGCGATCTCGCCCGGCTTGCTTCGCAAGCTGCCGCATCAGGCCTCGCGGTAGACCCAGCCCCGGCAAAATCCGTTTCTCGCGACCTGTTGGCGCTGCGCGCAGCGATCCCGACGGGCAAAAATCCGAAGTCATCCATTCATCGGGAAGCCTAGTCGAGCTCCAGTCGAGTCGATCCGGCATGCAGATTTTTTGAGTTCGAGGAGAGCACCATGGCTACTCAGACCACAGGCGGCGGCACCACGGTTTCCTTTGGAAATACCCCGCAGGCAGTCGATGATACGTTTAACTTTTTGGCGACCAATGTCGGCATTCTGAGCATCGGTGTTCTCGCGAACGATCTCGGAGGAAACGCAAAGGTCCTCTGGTCGGTCGATAATGCCACGAGTGCGAACGCCAATACATCGCCAACGGCAAACTACGCGCCTGCGGACCTGCTCAAGCAGGATACAACTTACGCAACTGCTGCCCAGGGAGACGCGCAGAGCACCGATACCAGCAAGCTCGGCGCGAAGATCTGGATCAATGCCAATGGCACGATTGGTTACGATTCAACCAGCCTGGCGGCTCAGCTTCAGGCTCTTGGCGCGAATGATACGCTTACGGATACCTTCACCTATGCCATTCGCCTCGGCAACGGAACGCTGAGCTGGGCTACGGCGACAGTCATCTTCGCTGGCGTGAACGATGCCGCCACGATCGCCGGTGCATCCACTGGCGCCGTGATCGAGGCGGGCGGAGTCAACAACGGCAACGCAGGTTCGCCAAATGCGTCCGGCACGCTGGCGGTTCAGGATGTCGATAACGGCCAGGCTGTCTTTCAGACGGTTGCGACCGCGTCGCTCGCCGGCACGTACGGCAATTTCACCTTCAACAGCAACACGGGCGCGTGGACCTATGTGCTGGACAATACCAAGAGCGCGACCCAGGGCTTGATCGCCAATCAGGTCGTGCATGACACGCTGACGGTCAAATCCGCCGATGGTACCGCGAGCCAGGTGATCGACGTCACCGTGACCGGTTCGAATGACAACGCCACGATCACCGGCACGGCAACGGGCGCCGTGACCGAAGCCGGCGGAGTCAACAACGGCAACGCAGGTTCGCCAAACGCGTCCGGCACGCTGGCGGTTCAAGATGTCGATAACGGCCAGGCTGTCTTTCAGACGGTTGCGACCGCATCACTCGCCGGCACGTACGGTAATTTCACCTTCAACAGCAACACGGGCGCGTGGACCTATGTGCTGGACAATACCAAGAGCGCGACCCAGGGCCTGATCGCCAATCAGGTCGTGCACGACACGCTGACGGTCAAATCCGCCGATGGTACCGCGAGCCAGGTGATCGACGTCACCGTGACCGGTTCGAATGACAACGCCACGATCACCGGCACGGCAACTGGCGCGGTGACCGAAGCCGGCGGAGTCAACAACGGCAACGCAGGTTCGCCAAACGCGTCCGGCACGCTGGCGGTTCA